>NZ_AFPO01000013.1 GCF_000218785.1 Idiomarina sp. A28L | reverse complement strand
CTGTTTTTAAACATTAATTTAGCTATATGCAGTTAAGTTGTTATACTTTTCCGCTATACTTTGGTCTGAACTGGTCTTGTTGTTTTGTGGTTTTCCCTGTTAGATTGTTCTTACATTAGTAGTAAATAAAATGTAAGTGAGGGAAAACATCATGAAAAAAACAACGATTAGTATCGCAATAGCATCTATTGTATCCATTCCTGCAATTGCTTATTCGCAAGATGCAAACACCACAGCCCAGGCATCTGACCCTGAACGCATTCAAGTGATTGGTTCGCGCTTAAGTGTGCGTACCGCAACAGAGGGCTCGGCGCCGGTAGACATTATTTCCGCTGAAGATCTTGTAGCCGCAGGCTTTACAGAAACTGCAAAAGCACTGCAATACGCCGTGCCTAGCTTTAATTTTCCTACATCGTCTATTACCGATGGCTCTGATGCGGTTCGCCCTGCGTCATTGCGAGGGCTATCGCCCGATCATACACTGGTATTGGTGAACGGTAAGCGCCGGCACAGCAGTTCTCTTGTGCACTTAAACGGTACTACCGGCCGTGGTAGCTCAAATGCCGATTTAAACGCCATTCCAATTTCCGCAATTAAACGTATTGAAGTTCTACGTGATGGCGCATCTGCGCAATATGGTTCGGATGCAATAGCAGGTGTTATAAACATCGTATTGAAGGACAACGCCCAAGGCGGTGACCTCAGCCTTAGTGTTGGCCAAACTTACGAAGGCGATGGCGAGCAAGTTAAGCTTCATGGAAGTTTTGGTGTAAACCTTAATAATCGTGGGTCAATTGTATTTTCTGGAGAGTATCACGATAAGGGGAGAACAAACCGTGCTGGTTTAGATCCTCGCCAGCAATACCCACTAGTTGATGGCGAACCTGATCCCCGTGAGGCAACTTTCGATCGTAGAAGCCATCACGTTGGTGATGCAGAATTTGAGAACGTAGGGTTGTTCTTTAATGCCGAATATGAAGTTGGAACAGGTGAACTATATTCATTTGGCGGCTTTAGTGAGCGCACTACAAAATCTGGTGCATTTTATCGTAGAGCATTAGATGGTCGTAACGTCACAGATGTATACCCAGATGGCTTCTTGCCGTTATTATCACCAGATACGAACGATACCTCTATTGCTGCTGGATATCGGTTTGACCTCGGGAGCTGGTTTGCGGATGCCTCAATTGTGTATGGCGAAAGTGAGTTCAATTATCGCCTAGAAAACTCATTAAATGCATCATTTGGTGCCGCATCACAAACAGAGTTTGATGCAGGTACATTAGTACATGATGAACTTAATGCTAGTTTTGAGATTTCACGCTTATATGAGTTCTATAACTACTCTGATTTATCCGTGGCGCTGGGCGTAAGCTATCGTGAAAATGGCTACCAAATTAAGGCCGGTGAGCCTGCTTCTTATGAAGATGGTGGCTTTGATAATCGTGCAGCAGGTAGCCAAGGCTTTACTGGGTTCCGCCCTGATTCAGAAATTAATGAATCGCGCGATAATACCGGTTTATATGTAGAGCTAGAAAACCAACTAACTGAAAACTTCCAATGGGCAGCTGCTTTACGTTATGAAGATTATTCTGATTTTGGTAATAACACCAGCTGGAAGGTATCAGGGCGCTATGCGTTAACTGATCAATTAGCTGTGCGAGCAACGGCGAATACAGGCTTCCGTGCTCCTGGTGTACAGCAACTGTATTTTACTAACATCTCTACGCTGTTCGTAAACCGTGATGGTGAATTAGTTCCGGAGCAATCGGGTACCTTCAATAACTTAAGTGATGTAGCACGTGAACTAGAGGTAGGCGCTTTACAACCCGAAGAATCACAAAGCTTCAGTGCTGGTATAGTTTGGAATGGTTACAACGGTTTATCACTCACGGTAGATGCATACCAAATTGAAATTGATGACCGGATTATTCTCTCGAGTTCATTGATTCCAAGTGATTCTGCCGCGGTTGCCGATGCATTAGCTGTGGCTGGTGCTGATAATGCTCGGTTCTTCATTAATGCCGTTGATACCACCACTCGTGGCCTCGATGTTGTGCTTGCTAAGGAATATGATCTCGCAGAATACGGAAGCCTGCGTGCCCAAGCCGCTTATGGTTATAACAAAACTAAGATTGATGCGGTAAATCTCCCGCAAATCTTGGACGGTTTGGAAGATAAGTTGTTTAATGGTGTAGAGCAAACGCGCATGACACGCTCTGTTCCTAGAAACAGCGGTACTTTATCGTTAACTCATGATTACGATAAGTTACAAACGCACCTAGCATTTAGTTATTTCGGTGATTATATTCTGGAAAACAACTCAGGCACTCAAACTACTTTCAGCGGAAAGTGGATAGCTGATCTATCGTTCCGATATCAAGCTACAGAATCCGTTGCAGTTAGAGTGGGTGCGCAAAACCTGTTTGATACGTACCCAGATAAGCAACTACCAGAGAACCAATTTAATGGAATTTTTCTTTACCCGAATACCAATGCGCCGTTTGGCTTTAATGGCGGTTACTACTACGCGGAAGTGAGCTACCGCTTCTAAGTTACCCAAAATTAATCGAAATGATAAGCAGCCTAACGTTTCTAGGCTGCTTTTTTTTTGGTGGAACCTAATATGTAAAAAACACTAAATATTAGTAAAAAACACTAATAGAAACCTAAAGAGAGTGGGCTTTGCCTCGCGATGCTTCCGTTTTATAGCTCCAAAACGTTACATATTAGGCTCTTAATCGAATTTTTAAGTTTGGCACGGAATCTGCAGTAACTATTCTAGAAATGAAAAGCTATCTAACAATGGGTAGTACCTATCTAGGAGAACGGCATGAAAACGTTTTTATTGATTTTATTAATGGTGGCATTACTAGCAGTCTTTGGGCCAACGCTGGTTGGTTTCATTATTAGCTTGCTTGCGGTAGTTGTTGTACCGGTGTTCGTAGTTGCGTTGCTTGCAGGCGTTGCGTTTGCGGTAGGTATTGCACTCTTCGGTAGTACCGTTTTAGCTGTAGCGATCGCTTCAGCGGTGTTAGTGCTTGTAGGCTTTAGTTTGTTTTGGCCAATCTTATTAATCGCCTTAGTGGTATGGATTTTTAGCCGAAACCGTACCCAAACCGCGTAAAATTGGTTAAAGTGATTTCCTGATAAAAACAAACAGGAAATTAACATGCGTAAAATATTCACTCTCGCAATCACTAGCCTTTGCATCGGCCTACTAGCCACAGTATCGCCGGCCTTTGCCGAAGTTGAGATTGAAAGCTTATGGTTACGCGAAAGTATTCCAGGGCAACCGAATGGTGCTGGTTTTGGTGTTTTGCGTAACAGTGGTGATCAAGATGTTCTTTTAGTTGCTGCTAGCAGCCCCATTGCTGGTGATATCGAGATTCATCAGCACGTGCGCGAAGGTGAACAAATGCGCATGGAGCAGATGGAAGCTCTTGTGGTTCCAGCGGGTGAAACTGTTTCGCTGCAACCAGGCGGATATCATTTGATGCTAATCGGCTTAACGGCCCCATTGGTTATCGGCGAATACCATGATGTAACTCTCATATTTAGTGATGGCAATGAAATAACAATTAGAACTCCGGTAAAAGCTCTAGTTCGCAACTAAGATAGTAGCCACTAATTGGTGTTGTGATTAAACATAATAGTTATTAACCATCGGATTAATAAGTAAAATACTCGTAAAAGTTTTGCATTTAATTGGTAAACTTGTAGAGTTCGAAGCATTGAAGCTTAATTAAAAACTTTTAGGAAATGGAGAAACTTAAACCGATGAAAAAGATGTTAAGTATTACTGCTGCAACTTGTTTAGTTGCGCTATCTGCACCAGTTTCAGCTGATGTGTTATTTAGTTTAGAGGCGGAAGCACAATATTGGCAAGCTGATGCGGGTGGTTATCATACTTATGCACAAACGCTAGATAGCGGTGATATTTATGATTGGAAAAAATCGGGACAACTAGGTTTCGGCGTTACGCTAACTCATTTTATACCTTTGATTCCTAACTTTAAATTTGAAACCCAAGAGCTCAAGTTTACGGGTGATTACAATACCTTTGAAACCATTAGTATCGATTTGAGCCATGAAACCTATACGTTGTTTTATGCTCCATTTGATAATGATGTAGTGGCTATTCACTTTGGAGCAAGTTTAAAACAATTTGATGGTTATGTGGCTCCAAACTTGGGTATGACTCATCAGCCGTTTTGGGAAATTGATGAAGATGTTGTATCGGCTTACTTGAAACTCGCCGCTGGCTTGCCGTTTAGCGGCCTTTCAGTGGTTGCCGAAGGCCACTTTGGTTCGTTTGGCGATAATGATTTGCACGATATTCAAGGCGCTGTTCGCTATCGTTTTCTTGATTCTCTCGCTTTTGATGGTTATCTAAGTGTTGGGTATCGTTCGATAAAAATAGATTTTGACGATACAACCACTTTTATGACCCGCTATCAGTATGATTTTACTGGGCCATTTGCTAGCTTATCGATACGTTTCTAAAGATCGAAACCGAAAAGGGCACTTCAATTTGAAGAGCCCTTTTTTGTATTCGGAGTTTACGATTAGAAGTAAGAAATTACCGCGTCGGCTTCCATTTGATATCCAACAAGAGCTAAATCTGAATCCCTGTGTTCAACGGTAATGGTTCCGGTTACCCAAACAGCATCGTAAGTTACTGGATAAGGCACGCCTTCTGGAAAAGTAACGTGAATGATCTGGTTTGGCGGTGGCGGTGGCACATGAATGCAAGCGCCAAAGTAAGGTACAAGTAAGAACTCAGTTATACGGCGATCATCGCCTTCGAGTTGTACTACATAACCGGGAATTTTTACTTTTAAGCCATCCAATTCGGGAACAACCGGGGCATCAAGCTCAGTTTGTACTTGCAGATCAGGATTTTGTTCATAGAATATTGGGTCACGCACCGCCGGGGCTTCCCAATCAGAAGGCTTAAGTTCATTCCATTTTAATTCACGAACATCTGCCTGCGCCGCGAATGCCGCTAGGCATATTGTAGCTGCGCTGAATAAACCTATTTGCTTTAAAATTCTCATCTATACCCTCATGGATAAACCATCGCTTAGCGAATTACGATAAGCTCGCCAAGCTGGAATTAAGCTAATCAAGAAACCGGCAACAAACACTACAGCAAGGCGCAACCATTCGGCATTAGAAATACCGCTTAGTTCCACCACGATACCGAAGCTTGATTGAATCCACGGTGCTAACGCGAAAATGAAGCCGTAAAGTAAACCTACACCAACCGCCATTCCAGCCAGAGTTAAAACCATGGTTTCACTTACTAGTAAAGTGAATATGGTGCCGGGGCCAGCGCCGATAGAACGCAGCACGGCCATTTCCCGGCGGCGTTCACGTAAGCTAGCCAATATAGTTGCCAACATGCCGAGTAGGCCTGCCAACAACACGAATCCTGATACCACCGAAAGAGCCCGTTCAAAGCCGCTTAGCGTGCGCCAAAGCTCGTGCAGTGTTGAACCCGGCATAATGGCCGTAAGCGGTTCTTCGCGGTAAGTATTGATTTCGCGTTGCATGAATATGGCACGCGGTTTACTTTGCAAACCTACAAAAAATGCACTTATTCCGGGAATTGGTGGCTCGGCAACTTGGCTACTGCCTTCATGTTCATGATGTTGGTGAGTGTTATGATTTTGGTGTTCATGTTCATGGTGATCATCTTCATTATGCTCATGGCCCGTATGTTCATGACCTTCATGCTCATCATGAGCGTGATCATCTGTGCCGCCATGCATCATATCAAGATCGCGAAGGCCAATATAAATAGCCTGATCAACCGGGGTGCCTGTACGTTCTAACACTCCTGCAATTTGCATAGGGTGATCATCATGTTCATGGAAGCTTATGCTGCCGGTGCCGTGAGCGATAATAAGGTTGCTACCCACTTGTAAGCTAAGTTGGCGCGCAACTTCTGCGCCAATAACGGCTTCGCGGCGCTGAAAGGCTTGGCCTTCAGCGAATTCTAATGGTTGTTGTTGGGCGTAACGAAAATGCTCAAAGAAAGCAGGCTCTGTGGCTACTACTGGGAAACCTCGAACGCTATCGCCCAATGCAATAGGCACGCTCCAAGCTACTTGGCTATTGTTTGCCCAATGCTGGTAGGTATTCCAAGTGATATTATTGGTAGGGTTACCAATATGAAATACGGAATAAAGTAATAAGTTAACGGAGCCGCTGCGTGCACCAACAATTAAATCGGTGCCAGATATAGTGTTGGCAAATCCTGAGCGCGTTTCTTGGCTTACGCGTTCAACCCCGAGCAGCAACATTACGCTGATGGCAATGGCCATAAGCGTAAGCACAGCATTTGATTTTCGGCTCAGAAGGCTTGCAGCCGCAAGTTTAGCTATTCGCATTATGCCTCCCCGCCATTACTGTTACCTTGGTTAATTTGGGCAAGCTCAACAATACGATCAAAATGATGGCTTAGCGAAGTATCGTGAGTTACAAAAACCAAGGTTATATTTTGCTGCTCACATTCTTCATTGAGTAAATTCAAAAATGTATCACGTGCATCGGTATCTAATGCTGATGTAGGTTCATCGGCGATAATTAATTCAGGAGCGCCAATTAAGGCTCGTGCCGCTGCAACTCGCTGTTGCTGGCCAACACTCAAATTACCTGCAGGCTTTCCCCATAATTCTGGTGCTATACCCAAGCGTGTTAGCAAGCGCTCACTTTCGGCACGTGCGGATATATTTCTACCAACGAGCCTTTGAGCTCGCGATTTAGAGAAATCGATAGCAAGCAGAACGTTTTGAATAACACTGAGATATGGAAGAAGGTTAAATTGCTGGAAAATATAGCCGATGTGGTCGGCGCGAAACTTATCGCGCTTACGCTGTGATAACTGGCTTAAATCTTTATCGAGAACCGTTAAGGTACCCGATTGTACCGCATGTACGCCCGCTAGAAGCGAGAGCAATGTTGATTTACCGCTGCCGCTTGGGCCACGCAACAAAATGCGTTCGCCACTTTCAATAGCAAGTTCGGCAATATCAATGGTAGGTTGTGATTGACGCGGCCAGCAGAACTTAATCTGCAGGCCACGTATGCACTGGGTAGCCATACTGCTACTTATTTCTTCTCTTGGGCACGAGCGTAAGATGATTCAATTTCTTCTTTCGCTTCTTTGATATCGCCCCAACCTTCAACTTTTACCCACTTTCCTTTCTCAAGCTCTTTATAGCGCTCAAAGAAATGTGTGATTTGCGCGCGAAGTAACTCAGGTAAATCGTTCACATCTTCAATGTGATCGTATTCTTTGCTGAGCTTGCTCACTGGAACAGCTACAATTTTCGCATCTTCACCCGATTCATCGCTCATTTTCAGAACGCCAACCGGGCGGCAACGAATTACACAACCAGGTTGCAATGGATGTGGAGTAGGAACTAAAACATCTACTGGGTCGCCATCTAGTGACAAAGTATCGTTCATATAGCCATAGTTACATGGATAGAACATCGGAGCTGTCATAAAACGATCGACAAAGAGAGCGCCAGAATCTTTATCTACTTCATATTTTATTGGATCTGCATTCGCAGGGATTTCAATAATTACATTGATTTCATCTGGCAAGTTTTTGCCTGCAGGTACATCATTCAAGCTCATGTATTGTTCCTTTGATATCTAAAATAAATTCGAATCTAAATTAAAAGCTTTCAGGCTATATCTCTCGATTATAGCGAATCTTTGTGATTCAACTCAAAGCAATCTAACCATTATTTTGTGTGAAAGGGCGCATCTGGGCGCTTACACTCAAATTTCTTAAAGTAATCCAAGCAAATATCTACTTCGTTACGTGAACCCATCACTACTGAAACACGCTCGTGAATATCCGTTGGTTGTAATGACATAATACGCTCATAACCTGTACTCGAGCGGCCGCCAGCTTGCTCTACTAAAAAGCTCATGGGGTTTGCTTCGTACATTAAGCGTAACTTACAAGGTTTATCCGGGTTCCGACAATCGGCCGGATAAGCAAAAATGCCACCGCGCGATAAAACTCGGTGTACATCGGAAACCATTGCCGCATTCCAACGCATATTGAAATTTTTCTTGCGGATACCTTCGCTGCCGATAAGTAAATCAGCAATGTAATGTTCCATTGGATCTGTCCAGAAGCGGCGATTCGACATATTGATAGCGAATTCTTTGGTATCTTCTGGAACTCTTACTTGCTCAACGGTTAGTAGGAACTCGCCTACGGTATGATCTAAGGTGAACATACGGACACCTTTACCGGTAGTGAGCACTAACATCGTTGAAGGGCCATATAAAATATAGCCAGCAGCTATTTGCTCATCACCAGTTTGTAAGAACAAATCGGTGCCTTCGGCCGCATGATCGGGTTTTTCAAGGATTGAAAAAATAGTACCAACGGAACCATTAATATCAATATTTGAGCTACCATCGAGTGGGTCGAAAGCCACCAAATACTTCGCATCTGGGTTGCCCATTACAACAAAATCTTCTTCTTCAGAAGCTACGGCATGCACAAGGTTGGTTTCCAGCAGCATATTTTTAATCAGCTGGTTGGATACGATATCGAGTTTTTTCTGCGTTTCACCTTGAATATTTTGGTCAAGGGTTGAGCCAAGAGTACCGGCTAAACTACCTTGATGAAGCAAGTGAGAGATTTCTTTTGTGGCAGTGAGCAAAGTATTGATCACAGAAATTAAGTGCAAGGGAACATGGTCATTGTTCAGAACGGGAATCAAGCGTTGCATGATTAGCCTCTGGTTGTCGTTTAGGTGTTGCCGGAAACGCCCGCAAGTTTACCTTAAAACATCGTTCGATGCCTCCTTTTTGCGCATTCATTGCGCAGGCTCCCCATACCGCAGTACAGATGCTTAGGAATAAATGAAGTGGTATGATTACAGGTTCTTATGGTTTAGCGAAGGCAGCAGATGAAGCATATTCATATTCTTGGAATTTGTGGCACCTTTATGGGCGGGATTGCCGCTCTTGCGAAAGCGCTTGGCTACCAAGTAACCGGCAGTGATAGTAATGTTTATCCACCTATGAGCACGCAGCTTGAGAAGCTTGGTATTAACCTGTTCCAAGGTGATGATTTACAGCAACTACAACCAACCCCTGATTTAGTGATCATAGGCAATGCGCTAAGCCGCGGAAATCCAGTTGTTGAAGCGGTTCTAGAACGAAAGCTTGCATATCAATCGGGCCCTCAATGGCTTGGCGAAGCGCTGTTGCGTGAGCGCCATGTATTAGCGGTTTCAGGAACTCATGGCAAAACCACAACGGCTTCTATGTTGGTTTGGGTTCTTGAACAAGCGGGAATAAACCCAAGCTTCCTCGTGGGTGGTGTGGTGCAACCATATAATGAAACGGCACGTTTAACCGATAGCCCCTATTTTGTTATTGAGGCGGATGAATACGATACTGCTTTCTTTGATAAACGTTCAAAATTCCTTCATTACTTCAGCGACACGCTGGTAATGAACAACCTGGAATTTGATCACGCTGATATTTTTTCTGATCTAGCGGCAATCCAACAGCAGTTTGCTTACGTTTTACGCACGGTACCTCGAAATGGGCATGTTATTTATCCACCTGCTGTGAAGGCGCTAGCTGAGGTAGTGGCAAAAGGCTGTTGGTCGGAGCGGGTGTGCACGGGTGAAAATGAGGCATGGGATACCAAACTGTTAAATTCCGCCGGTAGCACGTTTGCAGTACTACATAATGGTGCTGAGGTTGCCCAAGTAACGTGGGATCTCATCGGAAAGCATAACGTTGAAAACGGCCTCATGGCTTTGGTAGCGGCTGCTCAAGTTGGTGTTGAGCCGAAGCTAGCAGCGGAAGCGTTGAGCCGGTTTACTTCGCCAGCGCGGCGGTTACAATTGCGCGGTGAACTTGCTGGTGTTCATGTTTATGATGATTTTGCGCATCATCCTACGGCGATTGCTACTACACTTCAGGCAATGCGCGCTCATGTTGGGCAGGATGCGCGAATTGTGGCAATTTTTGAACCACGTTCAAACACCATGAAAGCTGGGGTGCATAAAGATACGTTAGCCGCTGCATTTGTTGATGTCGATGAAGTTTATGGTTTGCAGCCAGAAGGCGCAAACTGGCAATTGGCAACTCAACTGGCACCTTTAACTCAAGCTCTGAATGAGAGGAACGTGCCGGTGGTTGTTTGTGATAACGTTCAAGATCTTGCTAATGAAGTGCTACAAGCCTATCAAGAACGTGTGCGCGATAGCGGATCTAGTGTTGAAGGTGCACAAGCAACGAGAGAATATTGGGTTGTGATGAGCAATGGCGCCTTTGGTGGGATACACCAACTATTGCTTGATAGCCTTACCAACATAATCGCTAAAGCGGAATAGAATGGGGTAGTAGCGTGACATCACAGTTTTCAAATCGTTCGGCTGGGCAAACTTTCAGCCCAGAGCAAAGCCAAGATAATCGCGTAACCTTAGCGATCACAGGTGCCTCGGGTGCTCCTTATGCGCTGCGTTTGCTAGAGTGCCTGCTGGCGCAAAATCAGCAAGTTCTATTGCTAATATCTAGCGCGGCTCGAGTAGTATTTGCCACTGAAGAAAACCTAAAAATTCCGGGTGCGCCAGATGCAGCGCAGAAGTTTCTCTGCGACCATTTTGGGGTAACCGAAAATCAGTTGAAAGTGTATGGTAAAGAAGAGTGGTTTTCACCGGTAGCCTCGGGCTCAGCTGCGCCGAAGCGTATGGTGGTATGCCCATGTTCAACGGGAAGCTTAGCTTCTATCGCCACAGGCGCAAGCGATAATCTAATTGAACGTGCAGCCGATGTTGTTTTGAAAGAACGTGGGCAATTGATTATAGTGCCGCGCGAAATGCCGCTGCATAGCATTCATTTAGAACACATGCTTACCCTTTCACGCATGGGTGTTACCATTATGCCTGCGGCGCCAGGCTTCTATCATCAACCACAATCGATCGCTGATCTTGTTGATTTTGTTGTGGCTCGAATTCTTGATCATCTCGGCCTAAGCCAGCAATTAGTAAGCCGCTGGGGCTACGATCAACGCAATTCATAATATTCGAATTATTAACCGGAGTAGCGCATGACCAATGCACTTGAAATTAAAGGGCTGCGGAAAGTTTATCGCGGTGGCCTTGTTGCCCTTAAAGGTGTGGACCTAATCGTGCGAGAGGGTGATTTCTATGCCCTGTTGGGCCCAAATGGTGCGGGTAAATCTACCACTATTGGAATTATCTCTTCGTTAGTGAATAAAACCGCAGGTTCGGTGAAAGTATTTGGCTACGATCTTGATAGCCACATTAATGAAGTGAAACAGCACATTGGCTTGGTTCCGCAAGAATTTAACTTTAACCAGTTTGAAACCGTGGAACAAATAGTGGTGAACCAAGCTGGTTATTACGGTGTTTCTCGCAAGTTAGCGCGCGAACGTGCGGAAAAGTATCTTACCCAGCTAGGGTTGTGGGAAAAACGCGATGATCGTGCTAGAACTCTTTCAGGCGGTATGAAGCGCCGTTTAATGATTGCCCGCGCATTACTGCATGAGCCGAAGTTGCTGATTTTGGATGAGCCAACCGCAGGTGTAGATATCGAGCTTCGCCGTTCGATGTGGGAGTTTTTAACGCGTATTAACAGGCAGGGCGTAACTATTATTCTTACTACCCACTACTTGGAAGAAGCCGAAATGCTTTGCCGCAATATCGGTATTATTGATAAAGGCCAAATCATTGAAAACACAACGATGAAATCGTTGTTAGGCAAACTCAATATCGAAACTTTTGTGCTCGATCTCGAAACCAGCGTAAATGCTCCCGATATCAAAAGTGCTGCGGCGCGGATTATTGATGATCACACCATTGAAGTTGATGTGGCGAAATCTGCCGGCCTGAATTCGGTGTTTACTGAACTTTCAGAGCAAGGTATTAAAGTGCTTTCAATGCGGAATAAGGCGAATCGTTTAGAAGAGCTGTTCGTGAATTTAGTTGAACAAGGCCGTGAAACGAAGGAGCAGGCGTAATATGAAGAACCCGATTCATTTCACCGCACTAAAAACGATTTGGATAAAAGAATGCACCCGATTTTTACGAATTTGGGTGCAAACATTGGTTCCACCGGCGATAACTATGACGTTATATTTTGTCATTTTCGGCAGTTTGATTGGTAGCCGTATTGGTGAAATGGGTGGCGTGAGCTACATGGAATTTATTGTGCCCGGCTTGATTATGATGTCGGTTATCACCAATGCCTATTCGAACGTAGCTGCTTCGTTTTTTAGTGCTAAGTTCCAACGTAATCTAGAAGAAATGTTGGTGGCACCGGTATCGAACATCACTATTATTCTTGGCTATGTTGGCGGCGGTGTTGCCCGTTCATTGATAGTTGCGGTTATCGTTACCATCGTTTCTGGTTTCTTTGTGGAATTAAATATTCAAAGCTACGGAATGATTATTCTAACTGTTTTGCTTACGGCTACGCTGTTTGCGCTCGGTGGTTTATTGAATGCGATGTTTGCGAAAACGTTTGATGATATATCGATTATTCCAACCTTCGTACTAACGCCACTTACTTATTTAGGCGGCGTATTCTATTCGATCACCTTGTTGCCTGAATTTTGGCAAACCGTTTCGCAAGCGAACCCGATTATTTATATGGTAAACGGCTTCCGTTATGGCTTTATCGGAGTTTCTGATATTGCACCTACCGTTGCAATTGGGGTATTGGTTACCTTTAATATCGCGTTCTTTGTACTCGCTTGGTGGCTGTTGCGCCGTGGCACAGGTACGCGTACTTAATAGCTTATGGATACTGCGAATTCTCGTGCGATTACAAGCAACCAGTTGGGCGTGCATGCTGATATTCCGCATTTAGTTGCGAAGTATTGGCAAAGCACGTTCCTAAAGCCGGTAGCTCAACACAGTGCTGAGGCTTTTGCTGAGGTTGAGAAAAAGCTAGCAACCTTTAATGGGCCGCTAATTCTTGATTCTTGTTGTGGTGTCGGTGAAAGCACAGCCGAACTCGCGCGCCGTTACCCAGATGCGCTTGTGGTTGGTATTGATAAATCGGCTCACCGGCTTGGAAAGCATGTGTTTCATAGTCAATCACGCGCTGGCGAGTATTTGCTAGTACGAGCCGATTTAAATGATTTTTGGCGCTTGGCACGCGAAGCTGAATGGCAACCGCTGAAGCATTTTGTTTTATACCCTAACCCGTGGCCGAAGAAAAAGCACCTTGGGCGCCGTTGGCATGGGGCACCTGTGTTCCCCGAATTAGTGCGTTTGGGTGGTGAAATTGAGCTGCGCAGTAACTGGCCAATTTATTTGCAGGAATTTGCTCTCGCACTTGAATGCTGTGGTATCGCTAGTAAATTTGAGCAGCTGGCAGAGAGCCAGAATCCGATAACGCCCTTTGAGCGTAAGTATCAGGCTAGCAAGCAAAGGCTATGGCAGTTAACAGCAGATTTGCGCGGTGCAGAGTTGGTTGCGCCCAGTGAAATAGCAAGATTAACGGCGCTAGCAGAAACTAATGCAAATGTGCTAAAGTCTGCCGCTCAAAAAACTTGGCCAGGAGATGCGTGTGGCACCTAAAACCACAGCGGAAGTGAGTATGGATGCGCTGTATCGAATCTTCACGGTTCCTGAAGCGCCTGATTCCACACTCGGTAAAATAGAACAGCATTTATCAGAAAATCTCGAAGGGTTTCTTTCTTCGCATATCGTTACGCAAGAACGCCCTTTACACGAGATAGAGAATGATTTTGCTTACAGTGATATTCCTGAACAACCTGAGTTCGTATCTGATCACACCGAAACACTGCTGAAGAAGTTGGTTGCCCAATCAGTGCATACCGCTTCACCTCGCTTCATTGGCCACATGACATCGGCATTGCCTTATTTCTTATTGCCTTTGGCAAAGCTTATGGTGGGCTTGAATCAAAATCTGGTGAAAATCGAAACATCAAAAGCCTTCACCCCAATGGAGCGGCAAGTTCTCGGAATGATGCACCATTTAGTGTATGGCCAAGAAAAGCCGTTTTACGATCGTTGGATGCATAGTGCCGATCATTCGTTAGGTGCTTTTTGTTCTGGCGGTACCATTGCCAATATTTCGGCTCTTTGGGTAGCACGAAACAATTTATTAGCGCCTGATGGTGAGTTTGCGGGTGTTTCTGCAGAAGGGCTGGTAGCAGGCCTGCAACACTATGGTTATAACCGCTTAGTAGTGCTTGTTTCTGAGCGCGGCCACTACTCACTTAGCAAAGCCGCTGATGTATTAGGTATTGGCCGTAAAAATATTGTTAGCGTGCCTGCTGATGATAATAACCGCATTCAGATTGATGCTTTAAAGGCTGCAGCCGCTAAGGTAACCCAAGAAGGTGGTAGGGTAATGGCTATTGTTGGTATTGCCGGCACTACCGAAACGGGCCACGTTGATCCGTTACAAGAAATGGCGGAAATTGCAGCTAAATATCATGCGCACTTCCATGTCGATGCGGCATGGGGTGGAGCTACCTTGATGTCGAATACGTACCGTAAGTTACTTGCCGGCATTGAGCTTGCTGATAGCCTAACCATTGATGCGCATAAGCAAATGTATGTACCTATGGGTGCTGGTATGGTGCTTTTTAAAGATCCTTCTTTAGTAAGCGCAATTGAGCATCATGCTGAATATGTTATTCGCCGCGGTTCAAAAGATCTAGGTAGCCATACCATGGAAGGCTCACGCCCGGGCATGGCCATGCTGGTTTATTCAGCATTGCATGTAATGGGGCGAAAAGGCTATGAATTACTGATTGATACGGGTATCGAACGGGCCAAAGATTTTGCCGCCTTAATTGAGCGGCAAGACGACTTTGAAGTTATTACTCACCCAGAGCTGTGCCTATTAACCTATCGATATGTGCCGGCTGAAATCAAGGCGTTATTGGCCGATGCCAGTGCCGAACAAATTGCTGCGGTTACACCGCATCTAAATATTCTTACCCGTTACATTCAAAAAACTCAGCGTGAGAACGGCCGTTCGTTTGTTTCGCGAACTAAGTTAACACCACGCCAGTATTATCGTGAGGGTACTTTGGTATTCCGAACGGTGTTAGCAAACCCGCTTACTAGTAATGAAATGTTGGCGGATATTATTGTAGAACAGCGAGAAATTGCAGCTACGGCGCCATCATTGAATAAGCATATTATTGATGCGGCCGAGCGTTGTGGCCTGTCGAAATAGGGTTCGCAAAAGCATTTCAATATGATCAGAAAAGGGCCGAAGGGCCCTTTTCTGATCATGTCGACGAAAAATTATAGATTAACTTCGAGATTATCAATCAGGCGAGTTTTTCCTAAATAAGCAGCTATCAGAATCACTAATTCGTTATCACCAATGGTGGCTAGCGCTAAATCTTGCTGTCGGCGAATGCTTACATAATCAGGCGTAAAGCCAGCAGCTTTTAGCTTTTGTTGACTCTCTTGCTCAATCTTTTTTATATCACTAACGGTGGCAATATTTTGCTGCTGTAAAGCCTGCTCAGTACTTCGCATTACGGTGTATATTTGTGCCGCTTGCAGCCTTTGCGCTTCATTAAGATAACCGTTGCGTGAGCTCAGGGCTAGGCCATCGCTTGCACGTTCGGTGGCAACACCGTGAATCTGAATCGGCAACGATAGATCCTCGGTCATAAGGCGAATAACTAAAAGCTGCTGATAATCTTTTTTGCCAAACACGGCATGATCCGGCTGCACCATGTTGAATAACTTACAAACAATGGTGGCTACACCGCGAAAGTGTCCGGGCCGCGAAGCTCCACAAAGTTCGTTGCTAATGTGCGGCACTTCTACAAACGTTTGCTCGCTTAAACCTCGTGGATAAACCATTTCGGTGGTAGGGGTGAACACCGCATCGGCGCCGGCAGCCTTGAGTTTCGCCATATCGGCAGCAAGGGTACGCGGGTAATTATCTAAATCTTCATTAGCGCCAAACTGCATGGGGTTCACATAGATGCTAACAATCACTTTATCAGCCAGAGAGCGCGCGTGCTCAACTAAGCGTAAATGCCCTTGATGCAAGTTCCCCATGGTTGGCACAAAAGCAATGCTGGCGCCGTTGTTAACCCATGTGCTGCGAGTAGCACGCAGATCTTTCAAGCTTTCTAAATGCAACATGAGCTTCACCTTTGTGCCTAAGTACTTTTATGAATTGAAACTATGCTCTGGGCCCGGGAAATCGCCGTTTCGCACTTCGTTAATGTAAGCTTCTACAGCTGCTTTTAAGCTATCGCGGCCAGTTAAAAAGTTTTTCGTGAACTTAGGTAAGTAATCAGCGTTCATGCCGAGCATATCGTGCATTACCAAAATTTGGCCATCGGTTTGGTTACCCGCACCAATACCGATTACCGGGATATTGATAGCTTTCGAAACTTGCTCGCCCAGCGCACTTGGAATACATTCAACCACTAGTAATTGTGCTCCGGCGGCCTCTAAGGCACGAGCTTGATTGATTAATGCTGCTGCGCCATCTTCATCACGGCCTTGCACCTTGTATCCGCCTATCACGTTCACTGATTGCGGTAATAAGCCTAAATGAGCACATACTGGAATGCCTTGGCGTGTAAGTGCTTGCACGATTTCTACGAGCCATTCGCCGCCTTCTAGCTTCACCATGTTGGCGCCTGCACGCATAAGTTCGGCACCTTCAAAACATGCGGTAGCAGGATCGGGGTATGTCATAAAGGGCATATCCGCTATCACAAAAGCTTCAGGCGCTCCGGCACGCACACAACGGGTGTGGTAAGCCACTTCCGTAGTGGTTACTGGCACGGTTGAATCTAAACCTTGTAACACCATACCCAGAGAATCACCAACGAGCAGAACATCAATACCGCAAGTGGCAAATAATTTAGCAAAACTCGAATCGTAAGCGGTAAGGGCAGTGATTTTCTTACCCTCTTGCTTCATTTTTAATAATCCAGCTGTGCGAATACGGCTCATAATGGTGTCCTATTACGTAAAGCTTGGGGCCGGAGCAAGAATTCGTAATTCATTGTCCGGAATAGATAGTGCCAACGACTTTACCGATTTTCCGTTAGGTAAATCAAGCTCCGGCGCTATTTCAGCTAAAGGTATTACTACAAACTCACGTAGCTCTATACCCGGATGTGGCACCTTTAACCGCTCATTATCGATGGTTCGGTTATCGATTAAAAGAATATCTAGATCTAAGGTGCGCGGGCCCCAGTAACGCTCACGCAGGCGGCCGTGTTCTTGCTCAATAGTTTGTAACAAATCAAGTAGTAATAGCGGTTCGAGCTTGGTTTCAAAGGCAGCAACTGCATTCACATAATCAGGCTGATCTTGTGGGCCCATAGGTTTGCTATGATAAAGCGATGAACATTGCAGGTTGCTTACATCAGAGTGCGCATGCAGTTTGGCCAGCGCCGAAGCGATAGCTTCGGCGGGTTGCTGCAAGTTGGCACCTAGCCCGATATAACACTTAGCCATTGGTGTTTTTGCGAGGCGCTCTACGTCGGCGGGGCCGGCGTGCTGGCTTTGCAGCTGCGCTGGCAACTTCACTCGGGTTTTGCTTCTGCAAGTTGGTCCAGAATGCGCCGAGTTCTTCAAGAGCCTTATCGTTTTCAACGCGTGCGCGTAGCAATAAGAAATCATAACCGGCGCGGAATTTTGGATGCGTAAGCAACCGAATGGCACGGCGTGGGCTGGTTTGCTGCAAGCGAAGTTGTAATAGCCATATATCGCGCATTGGAATACTAAAACGCTTCGGAATTGCAATACTGCGTACTTGCCGAGTTAGCGTATCAGCGGCGGCAATTTGCATGGCATCATAAGGTGGTAAGCCGCTTTCTTGCACGATTTCTTCCGAGCGCGCCGACATTGGATACCATAATAAAGCAGCAAACAAATAGGCTGGGTTTACGCCTTTATCTTGGCCTAAACGTTTATCTGTATCGGCAAATACTTGCGTAGCCATGCGATATTCAAGGCTATCTTGTTGCTTTAATACCGATTTCAACACTGGGAATAGGTATTGAAACAGGTTTAGTTCAGTAAGCCGCTCAAAGTTCGCTTGGGCTTTTTGATTCAGGAACAGCTTTAGGAACTCTTCGAATAAACGCGCTGGTGGAATATTATCAAGCAAGTTAGCTAAGCTTCGAATTGGTGCTTCGGTTTCTTTTTCTAAGCGCAAGCCTAGCTTAGTTGCAAAGCGAACGGCACGCAGCATGCGCACCGGATCTTCTCGATAGCGTTGCTCAGGGTCGCCAATCAAACGCAGTAATCCTTGTTCAAGATCGGCAATACCATTGGCAAAATCATAAATGGCGAAATCAGCAATTGAGTAATACAGCGCATTAACTGTGAAATCGCGGCGTTGGGCATCTTCATCAATGGTGCCATATACGTTATCACGCAGGAGCATGCCTTCATCGTCTTGCTTTGAGATATGCTTTTTCTCATCAGCACCATGCTTGGCGTTGCTATCTTCTGCGTGATGGCCACGAAAGGTTGCCACTTCAATAACATCACGGCCATAAACAATGTGCGCTAACCGAAAGCGGCGGCCAATTAATCGGCAATTACGGAAAAGAGATTTTATCTGTTCAGGGCTAGCATTGGTGGCAACATCAAAATCTTTTGGTGTTACACCGAGCAGTAAATCGCGAACACAGCCGCCTACAAGATAGGCATCGAAGCCACCCTTGTTTAATCGATAAAGAACCTTCAACGCATTTTCAGAGATATCCTGACGTGAAATAGGATGTTCCGACCGCGGAATTTTAATAGGCTGTGGTAATGTTTTGCCAGGCTTTACCGCGGTTTTTCCCGGGAAAACTTTCTTAGCAAATGTTGCGAGTTGCTTAATAATTGCCGTGCTCCTCATAGACTTAGGCTATGTACAATTTGCCAGCAATTTTAACCTAATTTTCCCAGAGGGGCTACGTATTCAACCACGCTTCTTCGGCTAGTTTGCTGTATTTAGCCTGTTTTGCTGCCAAGATTCCGTAGCAGCGGCTAAATATGAGTGAATTGAATCAAAATCTTTGCTGTTCGGAAGGTCTAAACCCAAAGCTTGAGCTGCGGCCATTAAGTTATCTTTAGCGTTCTGATTTAATATTGCGGGCGCATGATTTTGTTTACTTAATTTCCGGCCATCAGGGCCGATGACTAAGGGTAAGTGAGCAAGGCGAGGTGTTGGCTTTTGATGTGCGCGTTGCTGATTTAGCTGATTCAATTGCTGCCACAAAGTAAGTTGCCAACCAGAGGCGTGTAACAGATCTTCGCCCCGTACAATATCCGTTATGCCACTGGCGTAATCATCGCTTACTACCGCAAGTTGATAAGCCCAGAGGCCATCGCGGCGGCGTAGAATAAAATCTTCTTGCGCTTGAGGTTTAGCTAAGTGCACTTGCCCATGCCAGCGATCATGAAGTTCGAATATTGGGTTGTTATTAATAAGACGGACCGAGGCGTTATTCGCTTCGCGATGTAACTTTCGGCAGTAACCATCGTAGTGCTCGCCGCGGGCTTTAATTTCGGCTCGTGAACAAGTGCAATAATAGCAAAGCCCTTCTGCGCTTAATTGCTGCAACCAATCGAGGTAGCGTTCACTGTTTTCGCTTTGCCAGCTTACGCTTTCATCCCAATACAAACCATGCGCTTCGAGTTGCTCTAATATGGCATTCGCAGCACCAGCAATTTCGCGGGGAGGATCGATATCTTCTATGCGTACAAGCCATGAGCCTTGGTGCGCCCGGGCATCAAGGTAACTACCTAATGCGGCAACTAAAGAGCCTGCATGTAGTGGGCCGGAGGGGCTGGGAGCAAAACGGCCACGATACTCTCGCTGTTGCGAGGTATTGTGGCCGCTTGAACCTATTGGGTGTTGCTTAGGTTTATTCGCAGTATTTATTGCCATGTGGCATTAAGAGCCGCGCATTTGTTTTTCGCGAATCTCAGCCAAGCTTTTACAATCGATGCACAGATCAGCCGTTGGCCGCGCTTCTAAACGGCGAATACCAATCTCAACACCGCAAGATTCACAGTAACCAAAATCGTTACGCTCAATTAGTTCTAAAGTTTTTTCAATTTTCTTAATTAATTTGCGTTCACGATCGCGCGTACGCAATTCAATTGCGAATTCTTCTTCTTGGGCCGCACGATCTACTGGATCGGCGTAGTTTGATGCTTCTTCCTTTAAGTGACCAACAGTGCGGTCTACTTCAGCGCGAAGTTGCGCTCGCCAAGTTTCCAGAATGCGGCGAAAATGCCCACGTTGAGCATCACTCATATACTCTTCGCCATCTTTTGCTTGGTATGGCGCTAATTCCGCCTGTGCAAGAACCCCATGCGCTTTCTTTTCCTTAGCCGCATCAGACATATTTTATATCCTCCAGGAGGCGATACCTTCCTAAAATTAAGCCCACTTCGTAAAAACGATGGGCATGTATATCAGAAAAAAATAGGGCGTGCAATTTAATCGCCGAGCCAGTTAATTGTGGTTGGGTTTTCTATTTTCAAGTTTATTTCTGCAAATAACTGCCGCTGCAAGTTATTTTTGTATTACTTAACTGAAAATTAACCTCGAGAACCTCTACCCCAGCGGCTTTCGCTTGCGCTACTAGTTCTACATATTCGGGATCAATGTGTACAGCCGGAAGCACAGAATGGATCCCTGAATGTAACACTGCATATACTAATACGGCTCTGTGCCCTTCAGTTTTCATTTGCATTAATGCGTGTAAATGCTTTTTACCCCGAGCAGATACCGCATCAGGAAAATACCCTTGGCCTTCGCTAAGCAATGTTACGGATTTTATCTCTACATAGGTATCCGGCTTATTTTCACCGGAGAGCTTGATATCAATCCTGCTATTTTCTGCGTATTTAACTTCTCGTTGTAATTTACTGTAGCCCGCAAATTGTGGAATAAGCTTTTTTTCGATGGCATCTGCCACCAAATAGTTCGCTTGGCCCGTGTTCACGCAAATCCAATGTTTATCTTGGCTATGGGTTAACTCCCACGTATGTGGGTATTTGCGCTTGGGGTTCGCGCTGGTGCTGTACCAAACTTCACTACCAGGTTCAGCACAACCTGTCATTGCTCCGGTGTTTGGGCAGTGGATAGTAACAACTTCGCCGCTCTCAATTTCTACATCAGCCAAGAAACGTTTGTAACGGCGGTGTAGAATAGCGCGCTGTAGCGGTGGATCAAATTGCATCAGTGGTAGGTTTCCCGTTACAGTATCCCTTGAGATTTATACTTTCATTTTGAGAGTAGGGTTTTGAAAATCAGATGATGTAACCTGATACCCGAATCCCTCAATTTCCAAAAGATGGCAACATACGCGGAGAACATTATTATGTCTAGTGCAGTACAAGTTCATTTAACTAAAACCCCAGCCCCAGAAAATTACCGGGGCAACAGCCGCTGCTATCTTACCGATACCGGTATGCATATTGTATTACAAGGTGAAGAAGAATTATTACTGCGTAGCATTCAGCAAGCAGGGCGTAAACTTGATCAGTTAGGTATCAACGCCATTGCACCTAGCGGCGATGGTTGGAGCGTTGATCGGCAATGGGCTTTAGCACAAGGTTTCACCGATACGCAGAACACCAACCACGTTGAGTTTTTAGAAGCGGATAAGCCGCAATTGCAAGCTATTACCGATGCTGTGCGTTGGAGCCGTGAACTAGTTAACTTACCATCTTCGGAAATTTACCCTGAAGAATTGAGCGAACGTGTTGTAGAGAAATTGGCTCAGGCTGGCGGTAAGCACATTAAATACCGCATGATAGTAGGTGATGATTTGTTGCAAGAGGGCCGTTTCGGTATTCACACGGTTGGCCGCGCGAGTGTACGTAAGCCTGTGCTGTTGGAGCTTGATTACAATCCAACGGGCGACCCTGAAGCGCCGATTGATTTTGCCCTTATTGGCAAAGGAATCACCTTCGATACTGGTGGCTACAGCATAAAGAGCAATGAAGGCATGGTTGCCATGAAGTGCGATATGGGTGGCGCAGCAACCGTTTCAGCGGCACTACTATTGGCCATCAAGAATGGTTTAAATAAGCGTGTGCAGTTACTACTTTGTTGTGCTGAAAATATGATTGATGGTACAGCCTATAAAAACGGCGATATTATTACATACAAGAATGGTGTTTCTGTTGAAATTGTAAACACGGATGCCGAAGGCCGTTTAGTGTTGGCTGATGGTTTATTGCGTGCAGGCGAATTGGGCGCTAAGAAAATTATTGATGCCGCAACGTTAACGGGTGCTGCACAAGTAGCGGTAGGCACGGAATACAATGCGCTATTTAGTGTTGATGAACAGTTTGCTGATTTTGCCTTGCAGGCAGCAAAAGCTGAAGCTGAACCACTCTGGCGCTTACCTTTAACACCTTGGCACCAAGAAAATTGCCCTTCGGCTTTTGCCGATACTGCAAATAGTAAACCTATAAAAGGTGGTGGTGCTGGTGGTGCAAGTAACGCTGCTGGTTTCTTGTTGCGCTTTGCGCCGAATAAAGGTGCAGGTTGGTTGCACTTTGATTTGGCAGCAGCCTATCACAGCAATGCAAATGGCTTGTGGGCTGCTGGCGCTACCGGAATTGGTGTGCGCAATATCGCGCGCATTCTTAATACCGCCGAGTAATAGTGTTTGTATGTGTTGAAAATGAGCAACTAGTGGGCAAGCTGCCAGCTAGTTGCTTTTTATCTATCTTCTGCATTTGAAAGTAGCGGTACATGACAACAGACACCTTACCCGTAACCGCGTTATTGCCAGCGCTTCAGCAAGCTCTAACGGAGCAGATTGTTGTTTTAGAAGCACCACCGGGTGCCGGCAAATCAACCGTTATTCCACTTACCTTGCTTACCAGCGAGCGCTACGCTTCTGCTAAACCCCACAAACTCATTATCTTAGTGCAACCACGCCGGGTGGCTGCGGTGAGCATTGCGCATTTTCTTGCGGAACAACTGAATGAACCGGTAGGAGAGCGAGTAGGGTATTGGGTGCGGGGAGAGCGTAAGAATTCTGCAAAAACCGGCTTGCTAGTGGTTACCGATGGTATGCTCACGCGAATTATTCAACAAGATCCTGAACTCAAAAATATAGCGCTGATTATTTTTGATGAGTTCCATGAGCGCAATTTACAATGTGATTTGGGCTTAGCATTGGCGCTGGAAGCGCGGGAGCTCAATGAATCGCTGCAACTTTTAGTGATGTCGGCTACTTTGCCCGCCGAAGCTTTGGCTAAGTGGCTGCGTAGCCGCGATTTAGCGGTGGCAGTGTTGAGTAGTGAAGGGCGGCAATATCCTATTCAGTTGCATTATCGGCCTCCTCGGCAAAATGTGGATTGGCAACAAGCGCTGCCTGCGGTGGTAATGGAAGCATTGAAGAGCGCGCAGCAAGGCGTATTAGTGTTCTTACCCGGCCAGCGCGAGATAAGGCGTTTACGTGCGGCGCTGCAGTTACCGCCATCAGTGCAATGTTTTGAACTCTATGGCGGCTTAACATTGAAGGAGCAACAGCGGGCACTAAAGCCATTACTCGGTAGTGACATTAAGTTAGTGTTGGCCACCAATGTGGCGGAAACCAGCTTAACTATTCCAGATATCGATGTGGTGGTGGACAGCGGCCGTGAAAGGCAGGCGAAATACTTACCGAAATACCAGTTTACTCAGCTGCAAACACGTTATATCGCCAGCGCATCGGCTACTCAGCGGGCAGGGCGTGCGGGAAGAACTGGGCCTGGCCAGTGCTTTCGATTATGGCCAGAAAGCATGAATCAAAGCTTTGCAGCTTATAGCAAGCCTGCGTTAGAAACCGAAGATTTGCGCAGCGTGGTGCTCGAAGCCGCGGCTTGGGGAAGCAGCCCTTCGGCGTTGGCTTGGTTTACGCAGCCACCTGCGGGGGCTTTAGCAGCAGCGAATGAATGGTTAACGGAAGCCAAGCTTCTCAATATTAGCTCGAACAACATAGCGTTAGAGCAAGAGATTCCGCACTTATCGCAGTTAGGGCAGCGGGTACAGGCATTGGGCACCGATGTTGAAATAGCAATGCTGCTTACTTTTGCTCAGGATAGCAACGCACTCGCTTTGTTTACGGATTATTTATTTGCTGAAAATATTGACCTGCGAGCCCAAGAAAGCGAGCAAAAAGCGCAAAATATCCAGAACAAAATACGAGAAGCAGCGGCGTTAATCGCTGCTCATCAAGAGGCTCATGAGCATCGCGTGGCAGGTGAGTTAACCGATGTAATAAGCTATTGGCTGGCGCGGCCAGCGGAATTTAAGCAAAGCCACCGGCGTTTGCAGCATTGGTGCCAGCGCCTAGAAATAGCATTACCAATGCAAGTTCCAGATACCGATATTCTTGGCTTATTGCTCTTGCTGGCAATGCCTATGCGGTTAGCTAAAGGCGCGAGTAATAATTCCCGCTATCAAATGGCAACAGGTGTGGCTATGCAGCTGGCGGTAACCGAACACCATTCAGCTGGAAAAGGGCAATGGTTGATAGTAAATCAGGTTAGTTTGCAGGAAGAGCGAGCGGAAGGCATTATTTGGCAAGCCTTAGCTCTACCTAAACGAGTTTTAGAGTTCTGGATAGAAAAACGTGTTGAAGCCCGAGAGGGCTCTCAGTGGGTGGGTGCGCAAGGCCGATTACAGTTAGTAGAGCAACGCCGTTTGGGAGCTTTGATATTCTCAGAGCGAGTATCACCAAACGAAGTTTCCGAACAGCAACACGTAGCCGCCATGTTGGCTGTGCTTCGAGAACGTGGCCAATTGTTGTTTACTGAAAATACTATGAACAATAAGCTCGAGCAATGGCTAACACGAGTGCAACTTGCGGCTGATTTGCTTGGCTTTCCGGTGCAAGCATGGCAGCCAGAACAATTATTAGAACGTATGCCGGATTGGGCGGCGCACGATGTAAAACAATTTAAAACCCGGCAACAAGCATTGCAATGGAACCCGTTGTCGGCTTTGAAGCAATATTTTGCCATGCAAACAGAGTATCGTGGTGAAACGCAATTAGCCGAGCTATTACCGGTAGAATGGGAAGCACCAAGTGGGCGAACGCATACTATTGAGTATCGTAGTGATGGCACTGCCATTGTGGCATTAAAATTACAGGAAGTGTTTGGTACACCCGCATCGCCCAAAGTTGCGCAAGGCCGAATTACCCTGAGCTTTGATTTGCTCTCACCTGCGGGTAGGCCGTTGCATAAGACTAGTGATTTAGCCTCGTTTTGGCAAAATGGTTATGTGCATGTTCGTAAAGAGATGCGCGGGCGATATCCAAAACATCCATGGCCTGATGATCCAGTGAATGCAAAAGCTACGCATTTAACCAAGCGAGCTTTAGGGCGACATAGCGATTAATTATTAGCGTACGAAGTGGGAATTTAATGGCCAAGAAGCAGCAGAAAAAAAGCAAGCAAGTAGGAATAAAATCCCAGAAAAACCCTTGGCTGCAACGGTTTTTTGCTTTGCTGTGGAAACTCGCCTTTCTCGGTGTAGTAGCTACTGCTTTTTATCTTATTTACCTTGATTCTATGTTGACCAAGCGTTTTTCCGACGCGCGCTACGAAGCTCCGGCATTGCTATACAGCAGGGCGCTATTGTTAGATAGCAATGAACTAATCACGCGGGAACAAATTATTCGGGAATTTCGTGCTCTCGATTATCGCGAAAGCCGTTATGCTCGAAACCCAGGTGAATTTCAACAGCAGGGCAATGATATTCTGCTGTTTCGCCGTGCGTTTAACTTCCCCGACCAATTCGAGCCCGGTATTCGTGCACGTTTGCGCTTTGACCAAAGCCACCGTTTGGTAGGCATTGAAAGTTGGCCAGAGCAAACATCAATCAGCCATCTTCGATTAGAGCCACAACTCATTGGCCGCTTTGCTTCTGATAACAACGAAGATCGCTTATTAGTTGGGCTTGAGCAGATTCCGGTTTTGATGCAACAAACGCTGTTGTTGGTAGAAGATCAAGATTTCTATCATCACTATGGTGTGAAACCTTCGGCTATTGCCCGAGCGGCGATGGCTAATTTAGCGGCAGGGCGAACTGTTCAGGGTGGCAGTACAATCACCCAGCAGTTAGTTAAGAATATGTATTTAAGCCGCGCACAAACCATTTCTCGCAAGGTGAACGAAGCGTTAATGGCGTTAGTGCTCGATTTCCGCTTTAGTAAAGATGAAATTCTCGAAGCCTATTTTAACGAGGTGTTTTATGGCCAAGATGGTGGCCATGCAATACACGGTGTGGGATTAGCCAGCCGCTATTTTTATGGAAAATCGCCGGAAGATTTAACGCCGGCTGAAATTGCAATGCTGGTAGGAATGGTAAAAGGCCCCTCGTTATATAACCCTTATCGAAATCCAGAAACGGCGGCGGATCGCCGTGATTTGGTGCTTCGTTTAATGTACAGCGATGATTTAATAAACCAACCGCAATATTTGGCAGCTCTAGAGGCGCCGGTAGTAACGCGTGCGAGTAATCGGCTAGTAGCGAGAGCGCGGCCTGATTACGTGGATTATGTGCAGCGTGAATTACGTGAGCTGGTGCCGGGAAAAGCATGGCAAGAAACAGGATTACGGGTATTTACTTATTTTGATCCGTGGTTGCAAAGTGTTACCGAAAAAGCAGTTATGGATCGTATGGAATTGTTGCCTGATTTAGAGGTGCAAGCTGCAGCTATAGTTACCGATTATCGCGCGGGTACGATACGTGCGCTCGTTGGCGGCCGAATGCCTGTGCAAGGTGGCTTTAATAGAGCATTTCAGGCTCGGCGGCCGATAGGTTCGCTCATGAAACCGTTTGTATACGCGCTGGCGCTAGAAGATGAAAACCAGTTTTCACTTGCCTCAATTCTTATTGATGAAGAATTGAGTGTTCGTGATGAACGCGGGCGCGAATGGCAACCGAGTAATTTTGATAATGAATTTAAAGGGCGTGTTTCTCTTTATCAAAGCTGGATAGATTCACGCAATATTCCCGCAGTTCAAACGGCGTTGGCGATAACACCAGCGAAAATACGTGATCGGCTTTATGCTATGGGAGCTACTGGCGCTATCCACGCATACCCTTCATTGGCGTTAGGCACTATTAATTTAAGCCCAGTGCAAGTAAGTGAGTTGTATGGCTACTTGGCCAATAACGGAAACGGTTACCGGTTAAGCGCAATTGCTGGAGTAACCACCCACCGCGGTGATTTGGTTTACCTTGATGAACGTAAACCGCGAGCAGGCTTTCGCCCAGAAGCTGCCTATTTGGCACGTTATGCTTCTTATGGCGTAGTTGAGCATGGCACCGGGCGAGCGCTGGGCCAGCATATTAACGCTCCTGTTGGTGGAAAAACCGGCTCCACTAATGAGTTGCGCGATAGTTGGTTTGTTTCATTTGATGATCGCCATGTTCTAACGGTTTGGCTTGGCCGAGATGATAATCAACCTATAGGGTTAACTGGCAGCCGCGGTGCTTTACCACTGGCTACTAATTTTTGGCAGAGCATACTAATAGCACCTTTAAATTTAAGCTTTCCAGCTGCTGTAGGGATGCGTTCTTGGGATAGCGAAACGGGCCTGCCGGTTGGGGATAATTGCCCAGATACAATGCAAATGCCAGGTATTATCGGCGGTGTTGAGGTAGCAGATTGCCAGCCAGAAAAGAATGAAGAAAACGAAGATGAGCCGCCACAGAGTTGGTGGCGGCGGATTTTTTCAAATGATGATTAGCGAAGTGGGCGCTGAGTAATTAAATACTTACTCGTTTATAATCGCGATAATCAGCTTTCCAGTAGTTACCGGTAATTCGTTGTTCTAACATTTCATCGGTAATTTCCAAAGCATGGCCTTGTTCTTGCGCCACCTTACCTACAGCAAAGGCGATACGTTTGCTTAACGCTGAAATCTCGGTAATAGCCGGCAATAGGTGGGCAGAAGCGCCGTTTGCTAGCGGCGATGCGTCGGCGAGTGTGCGGCAGGCAGCCATGAGCATTTCTTCGGTGATGCGGTTTGCTTTTACTGCTAATACACCTAACCCAATACCAGGAAAGATATAGCTGTTATTACACTGGGCAATTGGATAAGTTTTACCTTCATACTGCACCGGGGCAAACGGGCTGCCGGTTGCCACAATAGCTTTGCCGTGTGTCCAGCGAATAACATCTGCAGGGTTCGCTTCCACTCTACTTGAAGGGTTCGATAGCGGAAAAATGATGGGTTCTGGTGTGTATTGCTGCATGGCGTGAATAACTTGTTCAGTAAACAAACCAGGTTGGCCAGAAACACCGATTAATACCGTAGGCTGTGCACAATGCATAACATCGAGTAAAGAGGCGTATTCGCCGCTATATGTCCAATCAGCCAGCGCTTTTTGGCTTTGCGCGAGCTCTTCTTGGAAATCGCGTAAATCGCTCATGCCTTCGGTAAGCAAACCAAAACGATCTACCATGAAGATGCGCGCTTTAGCCTCCTCACGGCTTATACCCTCAGCTTGCATGTGCGAAATAATGTGCTCAGCAATACCGCAACCAGCAGAGCCAGAACCCACAAATACAATTTTTTGTTGCGAAAGCTTTTGTCCTTTCGTTTTGCAGGCTGCTAGCAAGGTTCCCGCAGTTACTGCGGCTGTGCCTTGAATATCATCGTTGAAGCAACAAACTTCATCTTGGTAGCGCTTTAAAATTGGCATAGCGGTTTGTTGGGCGAAATCTTCAAACTGAATCATGGCAGTTGGCCAGCGGCGCTTAACAGCTTGGATAAATGTATCTACGAAATCATCGTACTCTTTACCGGTAATACGTTTATGCCGAGCTCCCATATACATGGGGTCGTTCAGTAATTTCTCATTGTTGGTACCTACATCCAGCATTACGGGTAAGGTATAGGCTGGGCTAATACCACCACAGGCAGTGTATAGTGATAGCTTGCCGATAGGGATACCCATGCCGCCAATGCCCTGATCGCCTAAACCTAAGATACGTTCACCATCGGTAACTACAATTACCTTCACGTTTCGTTTGGTGGCATTGCGAAGAATATCATTCATTTGTTCGCGTTCGGCGTACGAGATAAATAAGCCACGCGAGCTGCGATAGATATCAGAAAACTTCTCACAGGCATCACCCACCGTTGGGGTGTAAATGATGGGCATCATTTCTTCAAGGTGTGAGGCAATCAAGCGATGAAACATAGTTTCGTTGTTATCTTGAATGGCACGCAAATAAATGTGTTTGTTCAGTGCAGTATCAAAACTTTGATACTGCATGTAGGCTCGGCTCACTTGCTCCTCAATGGTTTCATAACGAGGCGGAAGTAATCCGGTGAGGTTAAATGCAACACGTTCCTCGCGGCTAAAAGCACTTCCCTTATTCAGTAACGGTGTCTCGAGCAGAGACGGACCTGCGTGAGGGATATACAGTGGCTCTTGAGAACGTTTATTTTGCATAGATACTCCAATTACAACCTGAACTCGTGCTCCAGAAAAGCAGAGAAAAAAATGAACGCCCCGTCAGTGTAATCTTCCATATAGCAGCTAGACCATAAGGTTAACCTTGGGGCGTAATTTAAGTGATTAACTGTAATGCAATATTACAGTAAGTTAAATGCGTGTTCGGCAACCTGCAAGGTTTCTTCGATATCGGTTTCCGTGTGAGCCAAGCTCATAAACCCTGCTTCATAGGCGCTTGGAGCCAAATAAACACCGCGTTTCAGCATTTCATGATAGAAAGTGCGGAAGTGCTCCATGTTGCATTTAGTAGCTTGTTCGTAAGTACTCACTTTCTTAGCATCGGTAAAGAAGAAACCAAACATGCCGCCAGCTTGTGCGGTGGTGAATGGAATGCCTTTGGCATCAGCAAGTTCTTGCAAACCAGATGTTAACTCCGTTACACGGCCTGCAAGTTGTTGATATAGCGCACTTGAATTGAGCAAGTTTAACGAGGCTAAACCTGCTGCCATTGCTACCGGGTTACCCGAAAGTGTACCCGCTTGATAAACCGGGCCAACGGGTGCTATGTAATCCATAATCTCACGTTTACCACCGAAAGCACCAACTGGCATGCCACCACCGATTACTTTACCAAGGCAGGTAAGATCTGGTTTCACATTGAAGAATTCTTGAGCGCCACCACGTGAAACACGGAAGCCGGTCATTACCTCATCAAAAATAAGCACGGCACCATATTCATCGCACACTTCGCGCAGGCCCTCTAGGAAGCCTGGCTCAGGTAGAATTAAGTTCATGTTGCCAGCTACTGGTTCTACGATAATACACGCAATTTGCTCGCCTAAATCAGCAAATACTTGGCGAACTTCTTCTAGATTGTTAAAGCTCACGGTAAGTGTGTGCTTGGCAAAATCTTCGGGAATACCCGGTGAATTTGGCACGCCTAAAGTGAGTGCACCTGACCCAGCTTTTACTAATAAAGAATCAGCATGGCCGTGATAACAACCTTCAAATTTTAAAATCTTATCGCGGCCAGTGTAGCCACGCGCTAAGCGAATGGCGCTCATGGTGGCTTCGGTGCCCGAGTTCACCATGCGTACTTTTTCAATCGAGGGCACTATGGAAATTACTTTCTCAGCCATAGTGATTTCGCTGGCTGTTGGCGTACCGAAACTTAATCCACGCTCAGCTGCTTCAATCGCCGCATCACGAATTTCTGGGTGGTTATGGCCAAGAATCATGGGGCCCCATGAGCCGATATAATCAATATAGCGATTACCATCAACATCAAACAAATAAGCACCTTGGGCGCGCTCGATAAATATCGGCGTTCCACCAACGCCGTTAAACGCGCGAACGGGTGAATTTACACCACCAGGAATAGAAAGTTGGGCTTGAGCAAACAAATCTTCAGAACGGGACATGGAAAAACCTCTTAACTATTAGCTTTATCGCTGTACCAAATAACATCGGTATCATAGCGGCTCACAAGGTGTTCAACACCCAGTGTTGCGGCAAAAAGTGCCATACGAATCAGAACCCCGTTATCGGCCTGGCGAAATATCGCTAGGTTTGGGTTTTGATTCAAATCATTATCGAGCTCATTAGCTTCCGCTCGCGAATCGCGCGGCAGCGGATGCATAATTACGGTGTTGGGTTTGTAATGCTTGGTGTAAATTTCGCTGTTAAGGCGGAACCTACCGCGATATTGCTCGGCTTCATCAAGATTGGTAAAACGCTCTTGCTGAATACGCGTTTGGTAAACAATATCGGCATCCATAGAACCGGAAAGCTCGCCCACTTGGGTAACCTTGTGCCCAGCGTTTTCCAGTAAATCTACAATGTTAGTTGGCATGGCTAACTCGGGTGGTGATACCAAGGTTATTTGCACCTGCTTAAACATACACAGTAGTTTGGATAATGAATGTACGGTACGGCCGTATTTGAGATCACCTACGATGCAAAGATGCATGCCATCAATGGTGCTGCCATGGTGGGCGAGTTCTTTCTCAATGGTGTATAAATCAAGCAGTGCTTGTGTGGGGTGTTCATTTGCCCCATCACCGCCATTGATCACAGGAACCCGGCTACCCTCGGCAAATTCCGCTACGGCACCTGATTTTGGGTGGCGCATGGCTATTACATCACTGTAGCTTGATAGCACTCTTGCAGTATCGTACAGCGATTCACCTTTGGCTAACGCCGAGCTTTCCATTCCGGTGGTTTCACGCACTTCGCCACCTAATAAATTGAATGCGGTGCCAAAGCTTACCCGAGTGCGAGTAGAAGGTTCGAAAAATAAATTTCCGAGAATAGCGCCATCAAGAACACGCGTTCGTTTGCGCCTATGGGCATATGGCTCCATGAGATCAGCAATTCGAAAAACATGCTCAATCGCATCGCGGTTGAACTGGTCAACGGAAAGTATGTTTGCGCCGGTAAACTTCATCATCGTGTGCGGTTCCAACGTAATAGGTTGTTGGGGCTGTAGCATAGCAGAAAGCCAACGTTAGCGGAACGTTGGCTGTGCTTTGTTCAGGGTTTTAATACTGCCAAAATGATAATCACAAATAGAACAATAACTGGCATTTCGTTGAACCAACGAAACCAACGGCCTGAGCGCTTTACGTTATCATTGCGAAAATCTCGCACTAAGGAGAAGCAATAGATGTGATAAATTACTAATATAAATACCAATACTAGCTTGATGTGCATCCAACTGCTTATTCTTAACCAATCTAAGCCATAAATATATAGCATGCCAAAGCCGAAAATCAGTGTAAGCACCATGAAAGGGGTTACGAAATAGAGTAACCGGCGCTCCATGATTTTGAGCTGGGCGTGTACTTTTGGTTCGGTTGATTCTGCATGATATACGAACAGCCGCGGCAAGTAGAAAATGCCGGCAAACCAAGCTACCATAAAAATCAAGTGTAGTGCTTTAAACCATTGAAAAATAAGGAACTCGTTCATATTGGTGTTATCGCCTTTAGCTGTTGTCGTGCGTGCTTTTTTCGGTAATCGCTCGTTTCTAGAGCTTCGCTTACGCAAATGGCTGTATGATTAATTTCGAGTAACGTAAGATGGCTAATAATTTACCACAAGCATTGTGTAAACAGTAGGAAGTAGATAATGACAAACGGCAGTAATAGCCGCCTTGGCTCAAATTACAGGAAAACACAGCTCCTACTTTACGTGTTGTTAGCTGCGTTACTTGTAGTTGCGGGCTACTTAGTGGGAAACATTCGCCTCATACATCTTGAACAACAAAATCTACTATTGGAAAACCAGAGAGCAACACTGCATCAACGGGTAGATAGGCTAGAATACCGCATTAATATTTTGCAGGTTGAGTTAGATGTTGAAAGAGCAGCAACGCAGGCGTTACAAAATGAGTTGCGGCAAACTCAAGAAGAAAACGCGGCAAACCGCAGAGATCTGGCATTTTACCAACGTGTAATGGCGCCAGAGCTTGATGCCGATGGCATTACCATTGATTCTCTTTCAGTAACTTCATTGCCAGCCGAAAATAGCTACTATTTTCGCTTGATTTTGCTACAGATGGAGCGCATTGAACAATTAGCCCAGGGCTCGATTACGCTTACGCTGCGGGGTTTTGAGCAAGAACAACGGAAAGAATATAACCTTCTTGCTCTGGCAGGCATTGATGAAGGCGCTACGCAATTTGTGATGAGTTATTTTTCGCTTACTGAGGGCAGCTTTAACTTACCTGAAGGCTTTGCGCCAGAAACCTTGCATGTTCAGGTTCGTTCTCGGCAGGGCCGGCAAACCGAGCGCACCTACCAATGGCGGCAGTTATTTGAAACCGAAACAATATTAGACGATGCCAATCAAGGTAGTAAAGGCGGAAATGACCGGTAATTCTATTGAGAAAGCCGAGTATCATTGATCGTGCAGGCGCCATGAGCGACAATAGCAGTGTTATTTTGTGAAACCTTCTGTGGAGTATGGTTAATGAGTGCAGTAGAACAAGCGATGCCGATTGAATTTTCTGAATCTGCGGCTATCCGTGTGCGAACGTTAATCTCCGAAGAAGAAAATCCAGCCCTTAAGTTACGTGTATTCGTTACCGGCGGCGGGTGCTCTGGGTTTCAGTATGGGTTCACTTTTGATGAAAAAGTGAACCCGGGCGATATGGAAATTCAGAAAGAGGGCGTTACCCTAGTAGTAGATCCAATGAGCCTACAATATTTAGTAGGTGGTGTTGTTGATTACGAGGAAGGTTTGCAAGGAGCTCGTTTTTTCGTGAATAATCCAAACGCAACTACTACATGTGGTTGTGGCTCATCCTTTTCTGTATAAAGTTTATAATCCTCCCTGCATAGCTCTGTTGAAAATTTGTACACGCCAGCAATCCCCTCCTGCACTGGCGTTTTACTATAGATAAGGGCTTGCAGCTCAGTCATATCTCATAATCGATGTAATACAATACACTGATTTTTAACAAATTAACTACATTAAACTACTTGCGTTTTGCTTACTGAAGGGAAAAAATGGCTTCCGATTCATTCGCGATAACCAGCATTGCCAAAGATCAAAGGAAATATTATGACTCGATGGTTAATATTCATCGCAGCTTATTTCGCAAGCATTCCAAGCCATGCTGATAGTAGTGCCGATACCCTTAATTTAGATTCTTTTGGCTTTACATCAGCACCCGCTTCTCGGCCGGTTCAAAGCTTCGGTGGTGAAAGTGTTGCTAAAGAAATTTGCTACAGTATTAGCGCGGATAATCGCCGTGAATTTCAGAATATCTTAGATCGCAATGGTTTACGGATTCGCAATATGTACACTGCAATCAAATGCAATGGCTATTCACTTCTGCAATTCGCAGTAATTGCTGAAGCTACAGACACTGGCATGTTACTCACTCGTAGTTTACCGGCACGGATGATTCTTGAAGAAAATGAAAATGGCGATTCCATTCTGGAATGGGCCGAAACCACCGGATATCACAACTCTCCAATAATTCGCGCCGTTCGCGAGCGCCTTCCACAAATTTAACTCTGCATACTATTCACCCGTTATTTGCCTGATTTGGTTGCTAGGTTTTTGAAACGCACCAAATTTTGTTACAATGGGCAACTATTTTTTGTTTAGCGCTGTATTGAATTAAAGGTTACTTGAGCCATTCTGTTTGGTTGTAGCTAAGGCGTTATATACGATACATCAGTAAAGCTTCTATTTTTTTCAAGTAACAACACTAACAGAGCATTAGGCTTTCTTGTTCATTATGAAAGCGGCCACCGATGAGGATTCTATGAGCCATTATTTAAAACACTTAGAGCAAGTGAAAGAGCGGTTTGATGAAGCACTAGAAGCAAATGGGTTCGAAAGCGTGTTGATATATGCTGGCCAGCCGCGAGTAGCATTCCTCGATGATAATGCTTACCCTTTTCGGGTAAATCCATTTTTCAAATACTGGATACCCGTTACTGAGAATCCAAAGAGTTTCATTTTTTACCGCAAAGGTGGCAAACCACTCGTTTTTCTTTTTCAAGCACGTGATTTTTGGCATGCACAGCCACAGTTGCCTCCTGGGCAATGGAAAGAGGCTTGCGATGTAGTGCTAGTTGATAATATTGCCACCGTTCGCTCGAAGTTGGCCGATGAGTTAGCCACAACTGCGTTTATTGGCGAAGATTTCGCACCGATGAATGAATGGCCGGTTGCAGCGCATAACCCACAAAAGCTAATTGATCACCTGCATTATCAACGTGCGGTTAAAAGCGAGTGTGAATTAATTAACATGCGCAAAGCAAACCTAATTGCTGCCCGAGGCCACAATGCGGCGCGCGATGCATTTTTTGCAGGTAAATCAGAGCTGGAAATTAACCAAGCTTATTTAGCGGCAATGAAGTTTCGGGAAACTGAAGTTCCATATAACAGTATTGTGGCGTTGAATGAGCACGGTGCCGTGTTGCACTATGATGTATACGAAACAGAAGCACCAACCGAGCATCGCTCATTTTTGATTGATGCGGGCGCATATTACAATGGTTATTGTGCTGATATCACCCGAAGCTACGCGGCAAAAGACGGCTTTTATGCGGAGTTGGTAGAAGCAGTAGATGCCGCCGAGCAAGCGATTATTGGTGAAATAAAGCCAGGTATTTCATACCTTGATTTGCATGTAAGCATGCACAAGAGAATTGCAAAGATCCTTGCTGAATTTGGCTTCTTTAAAGTAGATGCCGAAACTATTTATGAGCGTGGCTATACCCGTGCTTTCTTCCCTCATGGCTTAGGGCATTTTATTGGGCTGCAGGTGCATGATGTGGGTGGGTTCTTAAAGAATACCAATGGTGATTCCTTTGAACGCAATGCTGAGCACCCGTTCCTACGTTTGCTTCGTGATGTAGAGGTTGATCAAGTATTTACTATTGAGCCAGGTATTTATGTTGTTGATCAATTGCTTGAGCCATTTGAAGGCAACGAAGATTTTAACTGGAACCGGGTTTCTGAGTTACGCCCATTCGGTGGTGTTCGCATTGAAGATAGCGTGCGAGTAACCGCTGATGGTACAGAAAACTTAACTCGCGATGCTTTTGAAAAGCTAAAATAATCGTGCAGGCTTTCTAACAATACTGAAGCTACAAAAAAGGCGGCTCATCGAATTTCGATTAGCCGCCTTTTTTAATCTACTGCCATTCAAACTAACTGGCAGGAATGTAAGCGCCCAATACAGTAGCACGTTTGGCACCTGTTACCTTGGTTAGATCGGGAGCCACGCCATGAACATGGGCCCAAGCAAGCCATGCAAATAGCACGGCTTCTACCCAATCTGGGTGCACGCCAATAGCCTCGGTGGTTTGCCAACTAACATTGGGTAGCAGTGTTCGGCAACGCTCTGTTAATGCTTGGTTGTGCGCACCGCCGCCACATACGTACACCGAGCGCTTAGGCACAGAATTTGGGTTTGGTATGGCGTTGATGGCATCGGTTAAGGTTATTGCCGTTAATTCTAACAATGTTGCTTGTATATTTTCTGGCGCTGTAGGTGTTGCCCCTGCTTCTGCGTGCTGTTGCAATGCTTGTTGCAGCCATGCTGGCGTAAAGTACTCTCTACCTGTACTTTTTGGGGGTAACTTTTGGAAATAAGGATCGCTTTGCATCAATGCCAGAAGTGATTGATCTGATATACCAGAAGCTGCCCAATCGCCGTTTGCATCGTAATCGTGCTGCAAGTGCTTTTGTACCCAGTAATCCATTAAGGTGTTGCCAGGGCCTGTATCAAAGCCTATTACGGGCTCCGATTCAGATGCAGGAAGATAGGTAATATTGGCGATACCACCAATATTGGCAATAATGCGTTGTTCTTCAGCTACCTGAAATATTTTCTGGTGCAGGGCTGGCGCAAGTGGAGCGCCTTCGCCCCCAAGAGCGATATCTTTTTGCCGAAACTGGCCAACTACGGCAATGCCGGTAAGCGCTGAAATTGTGTGCGGACACCCGAGTTGTAGAGTAAATGCAGGGTTAGCATCAGGATGATGGCGAACCGTTTGGCCATGGCTGCCAATAGCTCGAATATCTGCTGCAGTGAGTTTGTTTTTCGCCAATAAAGTATGCACACCCTCGGCTACGGTTTCCGCAAACAACCGATCAGCAATGCCATATCGCACAAGCTCATTTGCGCCGGGAGTGCAAAGATCATGGCATTGTTGTTGCAGGGATTCGGGAAGTTTCCAATTGAGCGCATCGAGTTGGCTTATCGTTCCGCTCTTATTGATATGCACGAGCGCCAAATCGAGCGCATCTAGGCTTGTTCCCGAAAGAACGCCAATGAAGCGTTCAGCGCTCATTAATCAACCATTGCCAAATAGAAGCGTTTACGGCCTTCGATCATGGCTAACTGCTCTGAGGCTATAGCTTCAAACACTGGCATTTCGGCTGCGGCTAGGGCTTCGGCTTGTGGCAAGTTTACGGTACGCGGATTACGGTGCACACCATCAACTAAAAATTCATAGTGCAAATGTGCGCCTGTTACCCGCCCAGTAGCGCCAACGCGGCCGATTACTTGGCCTTGGCGTACACGATCTCCTACGTTCACCTGCCGGCGGCTGAGGTGTAGGTATTTGGTCATGTAGCGCTCGCCATGTTGCACAAAGATATAATGGCCATTGAGGTTATCATATGCACTTGCCACCACGCGGCCATCACCTGAAGACATTACTGGCGTTCCGGTTGGCGCGGCGTAATCAATGCCGCGGTGGGGTGCAACTCGGCCGGTAACGGGATGTAAGCGGCGCGGGTTAAATTCAGAAGAAACACGGTTAAATGCTACTGGAGCGCGCAAGAAAGTTTTACGCATGCTGCGGCCAGCATCGGTGTAATAGTTGCCATTCTCGTGCAATATGGCGCGAAACACCTCACCTTGGTTAATAAACTCGGCGGCAACTATTTGGCCTGTTCCTACATATTGGCCATCAATGTAGCGTTCTTCAAATAACACACTGAACTGGTCGCCTCGGCGAATATCGAGAGCAAAATCTACATCCCAACCGAAAAGCTCAGCTAGGCTCATAATTTGCCCTTGTGAAAGCCCAGCTTGAACGCCGGCATTCCAAAAGTTGCTGGTGATTTCGGCATGTGCAAAAGCAATGCGAATATCGGTAGGCTTTGCTTCTCGGTTACTTTGGTAACTGCCTGATTCTGTTTTTTCTATAATAAGGGTATCGGTTTCACTGAGGCGGTAATGTAGTGCTATTAGATCGTTGTTGGCGCCTTTGGCAAAACGTAACGTATCGCCAGGGTGAATTCGGCGCAGAATATTGGCATCTTCAGCTTGGGTTAGATCATGTAATTGGCGGGCGCTGAAACCCAAACGCTGGAAGATGCGCGCCATGTTATCGCCCGATCGAATTTCATAATCTACCCACGTGTAATCCATATCGCTCGCAACAGGTGCGTAAGAACTGCCTAGTTGCAAGGCTAGATCATAACGCACTCCTGGCTCGAGTTGCTCATATTTGGCCATGTCGCGTGAGGCACTAGCTTTTTCTGATGGCCACACCAATAGTAATAGCAACAAAATGCTTACGCTGGCAATAATCACCTGATGGCGTTTTGGCATATGCCGCAGAAATTCTTGGATTGGTTTAACCATAGGTTGGGCCCTCTGTACTTCACTTGTACTTTATTTTTTTGAGTAAAAAAACAGCGCATATTCTACTTTGTTTTCGCACTCTGCAGGACATCATATCATTTTCTTTGCACAAGCAGAAACAACGTGCTTAAAAGGTAGCGCTGAATCAAGTAGAATGCCAGATTAGAAAAAAGTTCAGTAGCCAGGTAGTGAATTGGAGTAAAGATGACTATATCGGTAGCAGAAGCCCTCGCGTTGATTACCCGAGGTGTTGATGAAGTGTTGGTAGAACAAGAGCTTAAAGATAAGTTGGCAGAAAATCGGCAACTTACAGTGAAGGCTGGTTTTGATCCAACCGCGCCTGATTTGCATCTTGGGCACACCGTTCTCATTAATAAACTACGAATTTTCCAAGAGCTTGGCCATAAAGTAGTATTTTTGATTGGCGATTTTACCGGCATGATTGGCGACCCTACGGGAAAGAATGTTACCCGTAAACCGTTAAGCCGCGAAGATGTGTTGGCGAATGCAGAAACCTATAAAGAACAAGTATTTAAAATACTAGACCCAGAGAAAACTGAGGTTCGTTTCAACAGTGAATGGATGAACGAACTCGGTGCAGCAGGGCTTATAAAGTTAGCTTCACGGCAAACCGTAGCAAGAATGCTTGAGCGTGATGATTTTAAAAAGCGCTATCAGGGCGGCCAGCCCATTGCTATTCATGAATTTCTTTACCCACTAGTGCAAGGTTGGGATTCGGTTGCACTGAAGGCTGATATTGAGATGGGTGGTACAGATCAGCGCTTTAATTTGTTGATGGGCCGTGAGCTACAAAAAGAAGAAGGGCAGCGCCCACAAACCGTAATTACGGTGCCATTGCTTGAAGGCCTTGATGGCGTGCAAAAAATGTCGAAATCGCTGGGTAATTATGTGGGTATTACCGATGCTCCGAATGATATGTTTGGCAAAATCATGTCGGTTTCGGATGATCTGATGTGGAAATACTTTGAACTTCTCAGTTTCCGCAGCGATAGCGATTTAACGGAATTAAAAGAGAGTATTGCTGCTGGTGGTAACCCGCGTGATGCGAAAGTGGCATTAGCCAAAGAATTGATTGCTCGTTTCCATAGCGAAGCCGATGCAGAAGCTGCCGAGCAGGATTTTATTCAGCGCTTCCAGAAAAATGCGATTCCTGATGATATGCCAGAAATCGAGCTGAAATTAACGGCAGAGCAGCGGGGGCTAGCGAATGTGCTTAAAGAAGCTGGGCTTGTGGTTTCTACTTCTGAAGCAATGCGAATGGTGAAACAAAATGCCGTGCGTATTGATGGTGAGAAAGCAGAAGATGCACGCTTTACCTGTGCTGTAGGTACAGCCGTATATCAAGTAGGTAAACGCAAATTTGCGCGCATAACCCTAGCTTAAAATTTTGGTTTGGGATTTCACACTGAGAATCAGCGTTGCCAGCCGGTAACGCTGATTTTTTTATTGCTTTCAGGCTCCCAAACGGTAAGGTTTTCACCCCACACACAACCGGTATCAAGGCCAATAATATCGCTACGTTTTGTATCGCCCATTAAGCTTGCCCAGTGGCCAAATGCTATACGCCACGGCGATACTTTCCGTGCGTTAAACCAAGGCTGCAATTTTAGTTCCGGCGCTACATTATCGGGGTGCTGCTTTTCGTTAAATTCGAGTGCATGGGTATCGGTTACATAGCGCATTCGGGTAAATACATTAACAATAAAGCGTGTGCGTTCATGACCACTTAAATCTGAGCGCCATAATGCGGGTTCGTTGCCGTACATTTTATCGAGGAATTGCACAAAGTTGCGGCTTTGCAAACAGAGGGCTACCTCATCAGCATATAGTGCTGCTTCATCAACACTCCAATCCGGGTGAATTCCTGCGTGGGTGATCACTAATGATTGGGATGCGTCGGCTAACAACAAGGGTTGTTTGCGCAGCCAATTTATCCAGAGATCGCGATCTACAGATTTGGCTAAATCGGCTGTACGGTCTTTTGGGTTAGCTTTTCGCAGTTGGCAAAGTACTGCTAACGCATGTAAATCATGATTGCCCAGAACACACCGGAACGAACCCCCTAGTTCGGCAAGGAATTCGAGAGTTCCTTGGGCTTCTGGGCCGCGCCCAATTAAATCGCCAACGGCCCAAAGTTCATCGCTTTTGCTGTTGAAATCAACCTTCTTGAGCAAGTTCTGTAATGGCTTTAAACAACCATGAATATCACCGATTACGTAACGCGCCATGGTAATAGCCTAGTGAAGAATGTTGGGTTGGGCGAGAGTGAATACTGGAATTGGAAGATCCCAAAATTGGCCGTTATCATCAACCATCCCATAGCTTCCTTCCATGCGGCCTAACGGTGTTTTCAACACTGTACCACTTGTGTAGGTAAACGATTTTCCAGGTTGAATATGGGGCTTTTTGCCAACTACGCCTTCCCCAACTACTTCTGTAGTGTTGCCATTGGCATCGGTAACTGTCCATTTTCGATTTAACAGTTTTACCGCACCATCGCCGGTGTTGGTAATAGTGATAGTGTAAGAAAAAACAAATTGCTCTTTTTCTGGCATTGATTGATCTTCAAGGTACTCAGTTTCAACCTGAATGCTTACTTCATAAGTGCTCATATCGTTCGATCGTTCTCCGTAATCCAATTTGCCATGCGCACAAAATCTTCAACTGCTAGCGTTTCTGGGCGTACTGTAGGATCGATATTGATACTCTCCAATTCTTCAGCAGACATCAATTTTTTCATGTTGTTGCGCATGGTTTTTCGTCGTTGATGAAATGCCATGTGGCATACATGGTTCAACGTTGCTCTATCAAGCACTGGCCACGGTGATTCACTATAAGGCTCTAAACGAACTACAGCAGAATCTACTTTCGGTGCAGGATCGAACGCTTCGGGTGGTACCTCAATAACAGGAATCACCTTACAAGCTTGTTGAATCATTACCGTTAAGCGGCCAAAAGCTTTGCTTCCTGGTGCCGCAGCCATTCGCGCAACCACTTCCTTTTGCAGCATAAAATGCATATCAGAAATAGTATCTAACTGGCTTAATAAATGAAATATCAGCGGCGTGGATATATTGTAAGGTAAGTTGCCAAACACTCGAAGCTCTTTACCTAGCTCACGCGAAAGGTTACCAAAATCAAACTTTAGCGCATCGGCACGGTGAACGGTAAGCTTACCTGAAAATTCGGTTGCTGTTTCTAGGCGGCTTGCAAGATCACGATCGAGTTCTACTACATGCAAATGGCCAGCGCGCTCTGCTACTGGGCGGGTGAGCGCAGCTAAACCGGGGCCGATTTCAACAATAGGTTCGCCAGGCTTTGGCGCAATGGCTTCTACAATGGCATCGATCACCATTTCATCTTGTAAGAAGTTTTGGCCAAAACGTTTACGGGCGCGGTGGCCATCAAGAGCTTTACTCATGGTTAGTTAGGTATCCTAGATATTCTTTTAGCAGCAATGCGGTATCGCCAATGATGGTTAGTTTCAGTTCGTTCATCACAAACTTATTATGAATGTTTTCAGAGTGATTCTAAAGCGCGTGTTGCGTATGTTTTGCGGCCATATCTAACGCTTGCTCTAAGGCTATTTTAAAACTGCCGGTATCGGCGGTGCCAAGCCCAGCTAAATCGAGCGCGGTGCCGTGATCCACCGATGTTCTTACAAACGGCAAGCCAAGCGTGATATTCACCGCAGCACCAAAGCCTTTATATTTTAGCACGGGTAACCCTTGGTCGTGATACATGGCTAAAACTACATCGGCGTTTTGCAGATACTTGGGTTGGAATATAGTATCGGCAGGAAGGGGCTCTGAAAGCTGGTAGCCAAATTCTTGCCGCAACGATTCAAGTGTAGGGCTAATGATATCAATTTCTTCATGGCCTAAATGGCCGCCTTCACCAGCATGGGGGTTTAACCCACACACTAAAATTCGAGGCTGAGCGATACCAAACTTTTTCACTAAATCGTGATGCAAAATATGAATCACTTGGGTTAAACGTTCAGTAGTAATCGCTTTAGCTACATAAGCTAGGGGAATATGAGTGGTAACAAGAGCTACGCGTAAACCTTCAGTAGCGAGTAACATTACTACATCTTTGCAGTTTGCTTGATGAGCAAAGTATTCAGTGTGGCCACTAAAGGCTATACCTGCTTGGTTAATGATGCCTTTGTGAACAGGCCCGGTAACTATAGCCGCAAACTCGCCGCTCATATTTCCTTGGCTAGCTCGGTATAGGGTATCAATTACATAATGGCCATTGGCTTCGTTTAAAGTGCCCGGAACTACGGCTGCTCTTACCGGTATGTGGCAGATTGTAAGGCTACCAGCACGCTGAGCTTTTGGCTCAAGTTGCGCATTATATTCAATAAAGGTTATGGGCAAATTAAGTTGTTGCGCGCGCGCGGCAAGCATTTCTTGATCGGCACAAACAACTAGCTCAGCAGGCCAATCCTGCTGAGCTAAGGTAAGAATGAGATCTGGGCCGATACCCGCCGGCTCTCCGGGAGTAACGGCAATACGTTGAATCATTTAAATGCGAATATCCACAAAGGCGTTATCACGTAACTCTTGCAACCAAACTTCCATTTCCTCTTGGAATTTACGGCTGTATAGAATTTGCTGTGCTTGTTCTCGCATGCGCTGCTCAGTAACATCTTGCTGGCGGCGTTCGAGTACTTCAACGATATGCCAACCGTGAGTAGTTTTGAATGGTTCGGAAATAACATTTGGCTCCATTCTTGCCACACGGTCGCGGAATTCGGGAACATATACATCAGCAGGAGCCCACTCCAATACACCACCTTGAGCTGCAGATGCGGTATCAGCTGAGTTTGCAGATGCGAGCTCAGCAAACGTTTTTTCACCCGATTGAATTTGCTCGCGGAACTCATTCAGCATTTGTTGCGCACGGTTATCGGAAAGAATTACTGAAGGGCGTATGAGAATATGTCGAGAACGCACTTCTTCATTAACCGCTTGTTGTGCACCGCGAACATCTTGGATTTTTAAAATATGAAAACCCAAACCGCTGCGAAGTAACCCAGCAACATAGCCTTGCTCTTGATTTTGCAGCGCATTAGCAAATAACGTTGGCATCGCGTTAATCGACATCCAGCCCATATCACCACCTTCCAGTGCATTTTGTGCGCTGGATGCGGTAATCGCTAACTGTGCAAAATCATCGCCGTTGCGAGCAAGTTCAAGAACTTGCTCAGCACGTGAACGAGCCGCAATTTCATCTACTTCACCTTCTTCATTTTGCAGGCCAATAAGAATATGTGAAACGCGATACTCAGTGCTGTTAGCCCCTTGCTCTGAAATCAAATTCATCAACAAATCTATCTCTTGCGGGCTCATATAAATACGGCGCTGAATGCTTGAGCGCTGAACTTCTGACATCACGATTTGTTTGCGTATTTCTTCGCGATACTCTGCCCAGCTGGCACCAGTTGAGGTTATTTCTAAACGTAAGCCTTCAACCGACAAGTTGTTTTCGCTAGCAATGCTCGCAAGCGCCTGCTCTAGAAAAGCATCATCAATTTGAATTCCCATACGGTTGGCCATCTGCATTTGTAACTTCTGCGTAATTAAACGCTCAGTAGCCTGCGTGCGAATAGCTGTTTCAGATGGAGCATTAGCACCGCTCGTACCCATTTCTGAGCGAACGTTGGCGATTAGATCGTTAAGCTCGCTCTCTAGAATAACTTCTTCATTCACCACAATTGCAACGCGGTCCATAAGTGTTTCTGCGTACGCCATTGTGCTGGCCAGCATGGCAACCACACCAAAAGCCAAGGCTGTAATTTTTCTCATAAAGCTTCCAATTAATTACTTAAATAAAACGGTCTACGGTATCCAAAGATACCCTGTTGCAGCATATTCATCATTGCGCCTGTGCTGTTACTTAGGCCTGTGAGAATAAACTGCACGCTAACGCCATTATCGAACCCTGCAGGTGGTAGCGGACCATCCGCAAAGCTTAAATCATAATTTCTATTCACGCGGCGATACGCACTAATACGAATCGACCAACAGCAACGATCGTATTGAACGCCTAATAATGCGTCCATGGTTCGATTCGTGCGTAAATCGTTATACCAATGCCCAGCTACGGACCAATCGTTAGCTATCTTCCATGAAGTAGTAAAACCAACTTGTTCTACTTCTTCATCAGTACCCACTAAGCCCTGCACTCGCCGATAGTTCAACTGTAACAAGTTAGCGTCGTCTTTACGATACTCAACGGCGATTCTTCCCTTTCGGGCTAGGCTTAAATCAGTATCGTATTGTACCGCAGAACTCACATACCAACGCCGGCCAATTTGGAAATCCAATTCCGCTGCAAGTTCTGAGTTACTCGCGGTTACTCTGCTAGTTTCATCAAATAGCTGAGTTTGGCTCTCATCAAGATAAATTATCTGACCTAAGCTCAAGCGCATAAGTTCCACAGCGTTGCTATCAAAAAAGCTTGTAGTTGCGCCAAGGGTTATTTGGTGTGCATCAGCGATACGATCAAGGCCGGTGAACCGCCGTGGGCGAAACAAGCTATGGTAATCATCTTGCATTAAAATAGTATCGTAGATACCAATTCGCGTTTGATCTTGATGAGGCACATATAAATATTGTACTTGCGGCGTTAGGGTTTGTAATCCGTTGCCGTTTTTAAAGGGCCGCTCAAGGTGAACGCGGCCGTGCCAACGAAATTGCGGTAAATAACGGGTAACAGAGGAATCGCGCTGCTCATCAGCAGTTTGCTGGTATTGGGTGTATAAATAGCTTACATCCGCGCGCCAATCCCATGCTGTTTTCACCATGGCGTAACTGAGCGTTGGCTCTAGGTGAAAGCGAGTTGCCTTGTCTGTTGAATCGTTCGGGTTACGAAAATGGCTGAGCTCAGAAAAGAACTGCATACTGAAGTTGCCTGGCATCGATTCATCATGCCAAACACTCATTTTCGGAAGTGTTCTATAAGGTGCGCGATAAGGGCCGAGCATTTGAAAATCTTCTATTTGAATTTGCGCACGGGTTTTATTGCCATGGTAATCCACTTGTCCGCGACGATATAAATGTGGGTCGGCCCGATTTATATAAGGATTACCAAAATCATTGATATAGGCGCTATCACTAACTTGGGTGAAATCAATATAGCCACTCCACGTATCATCAAAATCGGTGTTGTGTTCTAAACGCACAAATGAGCGGCTATTATTGTTATCTAGCGAGTTGTCATCCGGCAAAAACTCGAGTTGAATTTCGCTTTCGTGCCGTTCATTCATAAAGCGAAATTCAGTATTTGTCATTAACCCACGTTTACTCATGTAGCGTGGCGTAAGTGTAAGATCGTAATTAGCTGCAAGGTTAAAGTAATAGGGCACTTCAAGTTCAACACCATTGCGTGCAGAGCTACGAATAGTTGGGTACAAAAAGCCAGATTTGCGTTCATCGTTCAAAGGAAAGGTGAACCGAGGAATATACAGCACAGGAACATCAAATAATCGGAACTGTGCGTTGCGAGCGGTTCCCCAGCTTTCGTTTTCATTCACTTCTATTTCAGAAGCACGAATTTGCCATGCTGGGCGCTCACCTGGGCACGTAGTAAAAGTACCATCGTGCAGAGTAATGAGGCGGTTGTTCTCAGCGGCTTGAATTTCAATAAGCCCGGCGGTGCCTATCGCTGCGCGAGGAATTAGAAAATATTCACTATCAAGGATTAGGGCCGTTTCGCCATTAGCATCAGCTTCAATCTGTTCTGCTTTTACTGCAATATAGCCATCCGTGTAGGTAAGGCTGCCTTCGGCTCGAAATTGGTTTGTTACTTGATTAAATGAAGCGCTACTTGTGGTTATTCTCTGGTCACCCTGAATAAATAATACATTCCCGTTAAACTCAGCAAAGCGATTTGCCGCAACTTGGGTATCATCAGCGCGAATAATGATATCGTTAAGGTTATCGCTATCGATAACTCGAAGCTGCTCTTGGGAGCTATTATCCATCAGCCAACTTGGTGTTACGTGGCAGGCGTTATCGGCCATTTGCTCACCACTAACTATTGGGGCTGCTATATCCTCTGTTGGCTTCTCATTATGAGCAATTGCGGGCAAGCTGAGTGCTGCAAATAGTGCAGTAGTAATGAGTGAAAGCCGGAGAGGCTTACATGTGTATACAGAAGGCGATAACATCATGAAGGCTGAGTAAAGTATCCGAATCGGTTCACAAAGATAGGTATAATAAAGCAATTTTCTCGTGCGGGCTATTTGCGAAGCATCGGAAATAGGTAATTCTATATAAATGAATAAACTTGGGAGCAATTTCGTGGCGAAGGATAGAATTTTAGTGCTGGGCGAATGGGCGGCAAAGAGGCTCTCGGAGCTGTTAAAGCAGAACATACTGCCGGCACATCTAGATATCCGTATTCTTGCCGGTGATGCAAGCTTTCGTCGTTACTTTCGGGTTGAATTAGCTATCGGTAACGCGCAGCCGCCGCAAAGTTTCGTATTAGTAGATGCGCCACCACCTGAATCGTTAGAGCCTTTTGTATCCATTGCGTTAGCTTATGCCGAAGCGAATGTGCGCGTGCCCAAGGTATTGGCAAGCGATGCCAAGCTCGGTGTTATGTTACTTGAAGATTTCGGCGATGAGTTGTTTTACCAACGCGCCACCACAGCTGATAAACCGGAACAATATTACCAGCGGGCTATTGCTGAATTGCCGGCAATTATGCGGGTGTTAGAGCATCGGCAGGGAACGCTTCCAGCGTATGATGAGGCGTTGTTACGCCGCGAGAATGCCTTGTTTTCTGATTGGTTGGTAGGCACTCACTTACAGTTAGAGCTTTCACCAGCTGAGCAAAAACTTTGGCAAGGATTTTCAGATCGGCTGGTAGAAAACGCGCTGCAGCAGCCGCAGGTTGGCGTGCATAGAGATTATCATTCGCGTAATTTAATGCTTCTTAATGCGCCGGAAACGCAACTCGGTGTAATTGATTTTCAAGATGCAGTGTGTGGGCCTATTACTTATGATTTGGTATCGCTGCTGCGTGATTGTTACGTAGTGTGGCCTGATAAAATGGTTCAAGAATTGAGCCAGCACGGCTATAAAGCATTACAGGCTGCGGGTATTTTGCCAAGCAGCGTAAGCGAAGCTCAGTGGCAACATTGGTTTGATTGGATGGGCTTGCAGCGGCACACCAAGGCTAGCGGTATTTTTGCTCGGCTTTATCATCGCGATGGTAAATCAGGGTATCTGAATGATATTCCCGCTACGGTTGATTATTTAAGGCGTGTGGCAAGCAAATATCCAGAACTTACGGATTACAGCGATTGGTTGCAGCAACGCATTATTCCAGCGATTGATGCTTACAGCGAACGAACTGCCCAGAGCGCGCAAACTGCCCAGAGCGCGCAAACTGCCCAGAGCGCGGAAACAGCCCAGAGCGAACGAAATGCCCAGAGCGCGAGTAGCGCAGAGAACAGCAAATGAGGGCGATGATTCTAGCCGCAGGCCGCGGCGAGAGAATGCGGCCACTTACCGATCACACACCAAAACCATTATTAAAAGTAGCAGGAAAGCCGCTAATTGTATGGCACCTTGAGAACCTAAAGCGCGCAGGTATAGAGCAGGTAGTTATTAATACAGCTTGGTTGCCAGAACAGTTCGAACAAGCACTCGGTGATGGTAGTAACTATGGGGTTCAGATTACGTATTCGAAAGAGCCCGAGGGTGGTTTAGAAACAGCCGGTGGTGTTATTAATGCATTACCGCATTTAGGCGATGAACCATTCGTTTTGGTAAATGGTGATATTTGGTGCGATTTTGATTTTCGTAATTTGCCGAAAAGCATTACTGAGCTCGGCCACTTAGTTATGGTAGATAACCCTGAGCATCATCCATCAGGTGATTTTTCAATTCGTGATAGTTTTATAAAAAGTACGCCAGCCCTCACATTTAGCGGCATCAGTATTTTACATCCAAAGCTCTTTGCTGGCGCTGAAGTAGGCTTTTTAAAGTTGCGGCCGTTTTTTGAGCAAGCAATTAATAAGCATAGTTTAACGGGTGAGCATTACCAAGGATTCTGGACCGATGTAGGCACACCAGAACGCCTAGCGCAGCTTTCTAGTTTTTTAGCGAGTGATAATTCAGAGTAAACAATCGGCTGCGAAATCGATAGGTAATTCAAATTCCATAGCTTCGCCCGTTCTTGGGTGAGTAAAGGCTAGATATTCCGCATGCAAAAGCAATCGTGTGGCGCCTTTTCTAGATGCTTCGGTACCATACAAGCGATCACCCAAAATAGGGTGCCCAAGGCTATTCATATGAACTCGCAATTGGTGGGAACGGCCCGTAATTGGGCGCAATACAACGTCGGTCCATGCTGCAGTGCCACGAACGGTTTCGTAGTGAGTTAGAGAAGCCCGGCCTTCTTCATGGCAAACCATTTGTTTCGGCCTGTTTGGCCAATCACACCGCAACGGCAAATCAACAGAACCAGTAGCGTTTTCGAGGGCACCATGAATGCGAGCTCGATAGCGTTTGCCTATTTTTCGGTGTTCAAATTGCTTGCCGAGTTCACCTTGAGTGTATTTATTTAACGCCATGATAATAATTCCCGAGGTGGCCATATCTAAGCGATGAACAATGCGCGCTTCTGGCAGAGCGCGGCGCACTCTCAGCTCTAAACTATCTTTGTGTTCAAGGGCTTTGCCTGGAACTGTAAGTAATCCTGCTGGCTTGTTTATCACCAACAAATCATTATCCCGATAGAGAATTTCCAACCAAGGAGAGATAGGCGGATTATAAACAAACATGGGCATTTATCACTTTTCAGTTGCGAGCTTTTAGCTTAAGTTGCAAGGCGGCGCATTGTAGCAGAATTTATTTTCGTTTTGTCATAGCAGGTTCATCTGATTGGTCTAAGCTTAAATTGAGAATAACAACAAAGATGAGGTTCTACCTATGCCAGCAAGTGAGCCCAAGTATTACGTCCTCGATACCAATATTCTATTGCACGAACCCTTAGCCTTCCTTAATTTTCAAGAACACAATGTAGTGATTCCAATGGTTGTATTGGAGGAACTGGATCATATTAAAGATAGGCAAAAAGATGTGAGCCGTGATGCCCGCGTGGCCATACGTTCACTCGAAGAAGCATTACACGATGCTACTCCGGAACAAATATCAGCCGGAGTGCCACTCACTCGAATAGCCGGTGAGCATCAAGCGAATGGGCATTTATCCATTTTCCCTGATTTTCAACTTCGGCAAACTGAATCAGCCTTATCATTGAATGAAAATGATCATCGCATTATTCAAACGGCGTTGCAGTTACAGGCCACAAAATCACCGCACAAAGTGGTACTGGTAACCAAAGATATTAATATGCGCTTAAAAGCCAAAGGCGCTGGTGTAAACTTCGTTGAAGATTACCGCACCGATCAGCTGATTGATGATATTCGCTTACTTTCAAAGGGCTTTCACCAATTTGAAGGGAATTTTTGGGATACCGTTGGGGAGGTAAAAACGGAGCAAGATGGCCGCGATATCTATCATTTTATTGCTCGTGATTTATTTCCGGCGTTATACCCAAACGAGTATTTAATTGACGATACCGATAATTTTGCAGCCCGCGTGGATAGCTTTACCAATAGCCATGTAAAAATTCTCGATCTTGGCCGCGAGCGGCTTATGAGCCAGCGTGCTTGGGGCATTACTCCAAAGAATATCTATCAGGCGATGGGCATGCATTCTCTGCTCGATCCTACGCAAGATTTGGTAATTTTAACTGGCCCAGCGGGTTGTGGAAAAACCTTACTGGCGCTTGCAACCGCGCTTGAGCAGGTGGTAGAGAAGGGGATGTATGAGAAAATCATTGTTACTCGAAACACGCCTGAAATTGCTGAATCTATCGGCTATTTGCCCGGCACCGAAGAAGAAAAAATGGCGCCTTGGTTAGCGGCTATTACCGATTCGCTTGAGGTACTGCATAAGCATGATGAAAACATGGAATCGAGCCTTAACTTCATTATGAACAAGGCCAATATTCAGTTTAAATCACTGAACTTTATGCGTGGCCGCAGCATTCAAAACGCTGTGGTTATTTTAGATGAGGCTCAAAATTTAACGGCGGGGCAGTTAAAAACGATTATTACTCGCTGTGGAGCAGGTACAAAAATCATTTGCTCGGGTAACTTGGCACAGATCGATAGTTATTATTTAACCGCTGTAACCTCGGGGTTAACTTATATTGTTGAGCGTTTCAAAAACTATTATGGTAGCTCAACCATGAACTTAAATGGTGTGGTGCGTTCAAGCTTGGCGCAGTATGCGGAAGAAAATTTATAGCGCTAGAAATTGCTGTGTGGGCGCGCAATAAAAAGCCCCCCTAACAAACAGCCGCAATTCCAATTGCGGCTGTTTTGCGTTAAGCGGGAATAAAGCTTTAGGCGTGGGTTTGGAAGAAATCCTCCAATATTGTGCAAGCGGCGGCACTATCAACTCGGCCTTTGCTTAGTTCGCGAAAGCCGCCTCGAGCAAATAGTTCTTCCCGTACACTTGCCGTGGTTAAACGCTCATCTTGGTATTTTACTTGCACGCCAAAGCGGCCATGTAAGCGGTTACCAAATTTGCGGGCCAAATCAGTAAGCGGTTGTTCGGTGCCATCCATATTGAGGGGTAGGCCAACTACGCAAAAATCCGGTTGCCATTCCTTGATTAGCTTTTCTAAGAGCTGCCAATTCGGAATACCTTCTTTGGCTGCTAGCGCTGCTAGAGGCGAAGCTGTGCTAGTAATGCGGCTGCCCACCGCAACACCAATACTTTTGGTGCCAAAATCAAAGGCAAGAATACTCATTCTTTGTGATTCCTACGTGATTATTCTCACATTGTAATAACAAGCGCGCTGAGCTTTAAGCGTGGCCAGCTTCACTAGAAAGTTGGCTGATTTCGAAGCCTAAGCTTTCCGCAGCTTTACCCCAACGTTCCGCTGTTGGTGTTGCAAACATTAGATTGGGATCTGCAGGAATCGTTAACCAGCTATTTTCCGCAATTTCTTGTTCCAACTGGCCAGCTTCCCACCCTGCATAACCAAGAGTAAGTAAAAACTTTTGTGGCGCGCGATCAGAACCAAGTGCCTCAAGAATGTCACGCGAGGTAGTGATCATAATTTCGCTGCTGAGTTCCAAGCTACTACGCCAGCCATCTTGTGGCGGGTGCAATACGAAACCTCGATCTGTTGCCACAGGGCCGCCCGTGAGCACCTGTAAATCATCGAAATTCCGCTCATGGGTAATTTCCACATCAATCTGTTCGAGCAAGCTAGCTACTGTCATGCCTATGGGCTGATTAATAATAAGCCCCATCGCGCCTTCCTCGTTGTGCTCACAAACATAAGTAACCGTGTGGTGAAAAAACGGGTCGTCGAGCCCAGGCATAGCGATTAAAAAATGATTCGCTAAGCTATTAAATTCGGTGTTTTCTTGCTCTGGTTTAGAATCAGGCATACTCGCTCCTTACTGCAAATCAACGATTAGTGCGTCGAAAAGTTGGCCTGCGATATTAATATCATAAGCGTTTTCAATTTCCCGCATACATGTAGGGCTTGTCACGTTTATCTCGGTAATACGATCACCAATTACATCCAAACCCACTAAATATAAACCTTTCTCTTTCAAGGCTGGCCCTACCGCTCTTGCGAGGGCGAAATCACTCTCGCTTAAAGGCTGTGGCCGGCCGGTACCGCCAGCCGCTAAATTTCCGCGTGTTTCACCTGCCGAAGGTACGCGAGCTAATGAATAAGGAACAGGCTCGCCGTTAATAATCAAAATACGTTTATCGCCATCTTTAATCGCCGGCAAATATTCTTGGGCCATGGCAAAGCAATTACCATGGTTGGTAAGAGTTTCAATAATCACGCCTAAATTGCCGCCGTTTTCATCAACGCGGAAAATAGAGGCGCCACCCATACCATCAAGCGGCTTTAAAATTATATCTTTGTGCTTTTTATGAAAAGCACGAATCTGCTCCGCACTGCGGGTAACTAAAGTAGCCGGAATAAGCTCTGGGAACCATGCAGTGTATAATTTCTCACCACAATCGCGCAGGCTTTGTGGCCGGTTGGCTACTAATGCACCATCGCGCGCGGCAAGCTCAAGAATGTGGGTTGCATACACAAATTCAATATCAAACGGCGGATCTTTACGCATCAAAATAATATCGAGCTCGCCCATCGGGATAACAGAAGCTTTACCGAGTTGATAAAAATCTTCCTTTTGATCGGTTACTTGTAGTGGCTGCACACGAGCCATAGCGGTGCCTTGCTCAATAAACATATCAGCCAGCTGTAAATAGAATACTTCATAGCCCCGTGCCTGCGCCTCGAGCGCCAAACGGAAACTAGTATCTTTATATGTTTTTACCGATTCAATTGGGTCCATCACAATCGCAACGCGGGTCATTATCTACTCCCTAAAAATTTCATAGCTGGTATAAGGCTTACGCAAGATCGCCAAAATGAGATTGTAACGCAGTAATTGCAGCTAATGCGGCAGTTTCTGTTCTCAATATGCGTGGGCCAAGCTGCACTGGGTGGCATTTGTAATGCTGTGTTTGTGCGATTTCGCTTTCGGAAAAACCGCCTTCAGGGCCAATAAGCAAGTGATATGTAGCGTGCTTTGGTAATTTGCCGAAGCTATCTTCTGCTAAAGGATCGAGCGTTACCGCTAGCCCCTCGTATTCTTGCTGTAACCAAGTTTGCAGATTAATAGCTGGCTTCACCTCTGGCACTGTATTGCGGCCAGATTGCTCGCAAGCGCTAATCACAATTTTCTGCCACTGTTCTTGTTTCTTTACCAAACGTTCACCGCTCAGTTTTACATTGCAGCGCTCTGTAAACAATGGCGTAATTGAAGTAACGCCAAGCTCTACCGATTTCTGTAGCACAAAATCCATTCGGTCACCCTTAGAAATACCTTGGGCTAGGTGAATATTCAATGCTGATTCACTTGATGCAAGAACCTTTTCTAATACTTTTACCGTAACCTTCTTTTTGGTTACTTCGGTAATTTCCGCTTGATAGCGATGATCATCGCCATTAAATAGTTCAAGCAGAGCCCCAGGCTGCAATCGCAATACCCGCCCCGTATGGTTGCTCGCCTCATCGGAGAGCACACTGGTTTCGTTTACTTGTAATAAATCGGGGTGATAAATGCGGGGAATACGCATAAAATACCTGTATGTGTGGCTAATAAAATATAGCAAGCATGTTACCTGCCAGCGCCTTTGGCGGCAACTAACTATAGCTCTTTTGGCGAACGAGATAATATTGTGAAGAAAACCGAAGCAACACCCATATTAAGCACCCGAGGCTTAACGAAAACCTACGATGGCGTAAATGTAGTTGATAAGCTTGATCTTGATATTCGCGAGGGCATTTGTTTTGGTTTGCTGGGGCCGAATGGTGCTGGTAAAACCACCACTATTGAAATGCTCGAAGGCATTTTGCCACCGAATGCGGGTGAAATTCTTTACCGAGGTAAGCCGGCAGATAAACATTTCTTTCAGCATGTAGGGATACAATTTCAACACACCGCACTACCTGATTTTCTAAAGGTAAATGATGTGTTGAATTTGTTCAGCCGTTTTTACGATAGCCCAATGAATCGCGATGAACTGATTGCTTGGTGTAACCTTGAAGATATTCTTGATCGTGATCACCGCAAATTATCGGGGGGCCAGAAGCAACGTTTGTTGTTAGCGTTGGCGCTAATGAACGATCCTGATTTACTTTTCCTCGATGAACCCACCACAGGGCTTGATCCTCAGGCGCGGCGAAATTTTTGGGAATTAGTTCGTTCAGTGCGAAGCCGTGGCAAAACAGTATTGCTTACCACCCACTACATGGATGAAGCCGAACAGCTGTGCGATGAAATTGCGGTATTAGATAAAGGTAAAGTATTAACCCAAGGCGCGCCTCGAACGTTACTCAATCAGTACTTTAATGGTGCGTTGATTCGTTTACCGGTTACTAACTTTAGTGGCGCAGCCATGCCCGCAGAGTTTAAAGATGCCGAACAGCAGGGTGATTTTATGCAGCTACAGGCTACGCAGGTAGATGCCACTCTGAGTAAGCTGATTGCTAGTGGCGTATCGCTGAATGGGTTACAAGTTGAATCGGCAACGCTCGATGATTTGTTTTTGAAGTTAACTGGCCATGAGTTGCGGGGTGAATAATGTTTTGGAAGCGTTTTTTAGGTGTATTTACTGCCCGTAACCTGGAGTTTTGGCGAGATAAAGAATCACTCAGCTGGAATTTGATTTTCCCCTTGGTTTTAGTAGCGGCATTCGCATTTCTGTTTGATAGCGATGACCGTACGATTGTTACTGTGGGTGTGGTGCAAGAAGCACAAACACAGGATCAAAATACAAATGGCGCCATATTGGTGCCCGAATTGGCTAGTTTAGGCTTCGTTGAGCAAGTGCCTTACGAAAACCGAGAACAAGCATTGCGGCGTTTACAACAACATCAGCTCGATCTGGTGATTGCCCCGCAAGAACAGCGTTATTGGCTGAATGAAAGTTCGCCCGGTAGTGCTTTAGCGGCGGAATTACTTAGCGCTCGAAGTGACGCCTATGCTCAAGAAGTATTAACCGGCCAAGCGCTGCGTTATGTTGATTGGGTGTTGCCGGGTATTTTGGCAATGAATCTGATGTTCAGTTGTTTGTATGGTGTGGGTTACGTAATAGTGCGTTATCGCAAAAACTCAGTGCTAAAGCGTTTGCAAGCTACACCACTTTCCGCGTTTGAGTTCTTATTGGCACAAGTAGTTTCGCGAGTATGGTTGGTGTTGGCTACATTGATTGTGGTGTATTTAATCTGCAACGCGATATTTAGTTTTGTAATGGAAGGTAGCTATTTATTACTTATCCTTCTCGCGTTTATGGGTTCGCTTTGCATGGCAGCGTTAGGGCTATTGATCGCAGCGCGCACGCGCAGCGAAGAACTTTCTCGGGGTTTACTCGATTTTATCGCTTGGCCAATGTTGTTGCTTTCCGGAGTGTGGTTTTCACTTGATGGTTCCCCAGAGTGGGTGCAACAGTTCGCGCAAATATTCCCTCTTACCCATTTGCTCGATGCGGCCCGTGCCGTAATGTTTGATGGCGCTGGTTTCACTGAAATACTTCCACAGATTGTTATTTTGATTGGCATGACATTGGTATTCCTTCTGGTAGGCGCTCGGCTGTTCCGATGGGTAGGGGATGGCCGCTAAATTTTTAAATACTGGCGAGGGAACTGAACATCATTTTTCTCGCCAGTGAACCTATATTACCAAGCTAGGTTCTATAAACCGCTCGATGCCGTTGTTTACCTATATATCCATATCTATTCTACATCCGTGTATGCCTACGCTTATTTGCGGTTGGCAAACTCTGGTGCAGAGCGGAGATCATCACGCGTTAAAGCAACGCGTAGCTCCATGTCGTCGGCAGCGCCTGAGCGAGTTACATTATCCCAGCTAATGGCTACATCTTTTTGGCCCATTCCTAGGAAGCCACCGACACTCACAACAATAGCTACAACCTTACCGTTTTCATCAATAATTAAATCACCTACTGAACCGATGTCTTCGTTATCATTGGTATGAACATCCATACCAATTAGGTTGCTAGCGTGAAAACCATTCGCTGGTACCGAAGCGATATGACCGCGATGTTGCATATTTGCTTGAGCACGGTTATCACGTTGGTTGGTTTCCGAGCGTGGCTGAGTATTTTGATCACGTTGGTTGCGCGCGTTGTCGCGAGCAGTGCTGGCGTGATCACGCGCTGAAAACTCAGGGGCTGCTTGTAGAGCCTCACGCGATACATCAGCTCGTAACTTCATATCATCGCCAGTATCTGTTTTGGTTACATTTCCCCAGCCAATGGCTACATCTTTTTCGCCCATCCCTAAGAAACCGCCAACGCCAACGATAACAGCGATAACTTGGCCGCTTTGATCAAGAATCAAATCATCAACTGAACCGATGTCATCATCATTGCTCGTGTGTACCGTTGCACCCATTAGGTTGCTTGCGTGCATACCATTACGAGGCACTGAATCTAGGTAGCTACGGCTTTGCGAACGAGGCTGATTTCGCTGATTGTCTTGGCCGTAGTTGCTAGCATCAGTTGCCGCACTTTGGCTAATCGCAGCTCCAACACTATTGAGGTTGCCAGTGTACTGAGCCAGAACAGATCCTGCACCCAGAGCAAGCGTTGGAGTAACCAGCGCATAAAAAGCAAACGTATGTAATTTTTTCATTTTAAATCTCCTTTGAATCGGATGTGTTATGCGAACAAAATGTTCGAACAACAACTTCATCACTGTTTTCCTTTTTCAGTATCGCTACTTAGAAAGATTTGAATTGTCATGCGTTATGCAATTCAGGATGAGATTCGAAATTACACTGAGGGGGTTTTGTAGTCGGTTCGATAGCGCACTTAAGCCGCAATGAATATTCACTAAAGCCCTATAGAACAGGGCTTTCAGCGCAAGGCCTTTACGGTTTCTTTAACCTGCAAGTGGTAAAAGAGGTATATTTCTGAGTAAGCGTTTAAGGTGTTCCTTGCTCGGTTAGTAACCGTTTTGCTGAATCTTGCGCAGGTTCACCTAACAAGCGTTGGTATTCATTGATATTAAGCTGATAGCACTCGCAACTGGCTTTTTCTAAGGCGCTTCGGTTGGTAATCGCTATTTTACCTCTACTGTATTCGATCAGTTTGCGTTCTTGCATTCTGCCTGCGGCAACTGTAACGCCACTTCGGCGAACCCCCAACATATCAGCTAAAAATTGATGAGTGAGATGGAATTCATTGCTATGGGCGCGGTCTTGGCTCAATAATAACCAACGAGCTAGCCGTTGATCTAATGCATGAAAATGTGCGCATGCCGCGCTTTGTGAAAGCTGAGCAAGCGAAACAAATAAGTATTTTTTTAGCACATGACGCAGTTGTGGGCACTGATGCAGTACTTGCTGCAACTCAGCAACATTTAAACGCCAAGCCGTTCCTTTTCCTTGCACAACGGCTTGCATTGGTGCCTCAGATACACCAAGAACCATGGTTACGCCTAACATCCCTTCATTACCGATAACGCTCATTTCCAAGGGTTTATGGCCAGATAGTTTAGTTACCAGAGAGATAAATCCACTCATCGGAAAATACAGATATTTGTATTTTTTGTTATGCTCAGAAAGCATAACGCCAAACTCTAAGTCAACTACCTCACAGTGATTCAGCAACAACAAACGTTCGTGCGCTGGGATCAGTTCAATTAGGTGATTTGTAATAATTGATTCTATGGATGTAGACACAGCAATTACCTTTAAGCACAGGATATACCATCATGGCCCAAGGCAGGTGCTATGCTGCCTTGAACTAGAAGTGTATTGAATTAGTTGTTTTAGCTCTGTGCGCTATACCACACAAATGCGGTACATCGTTCACAGGTAATTTGTTGGTAAGTAACTATTTTTTGCGAGGACAATAGGGGAGCAGGCGATCGGTTTCAGCTTTAACCACGCTGTAGCATTCGCAGCATATATCTTCGAGTTTCGTGCGGTCGGTTACCACAATGTGGCCCCGGCTGTAATCAATTACACCTTTAGCATGTAAACGACCAGCTGCCTCGGTAACACCTTCGCGGCGCACGCCAAGCATATTGGCAATGAGTTCTTGGGTCATCACAAGATGGTTATCATCAAGGCGATCGAGCGATAGGAGCAACCAGCGGCAAAGCTGTTGCTCGATACTATGATGCCGATTACAAACCGCTGTCTGTGCCATCTGAGTAAGAAGTGCCTGAGCATAGCGTAACGCTAAATTCATCAACTCACAGTGACGATTAAACTCAGCTTTCATTCTTAACCCGAGTAATCGATATGCATAACCTGCGTTTTGTACAATGCCTCGGCTGGTTGTGCTTTCACCGCCCATCAGCAGCGACATACCAACGAAGGCATCGTTACCAACAACAGATATTTCTGCTTGCGAGCCGTTTTCCGTTACATATAACAAGGAAACAATGCTATCGGTGGGGAAGTAGACATAGCGCATCACTTCACCCGCTTCGTATAGCACAGTACCTAAAGGCATGTGTACCAATTCCATATGTGGAATTAGCCGATCTTGGATTCCCTCGGGCAAATCATTAAAAAAATAATTCTGCGTTGGGTGTTGAGAGTTCTGAGTAGAACTTTCGGCACGTAGAATGTCCGGCATGACTATATCCTTATAGGAAAATATGTAAGCCATTAGGATAAAGGAAACTGCAAAATGCTCTGTACGCTATCGAACATATAGCTACTGGAGAAGAAATTGTTCGGGTTAACTTTTAGTTGTTTTTGTTGTTATATATTAATAGCTTGCGTTAAATTCAGGTTCGTATCCTATAGATTTCGGAATATAGCTTTAAAGAATCTTTACGTAAGAAGGTTTTACTTGGTGTGCTAGCGCACGGAGCTATTTAAAGTACTGGGCTAGGCTCTGTAGTGAACTTGCGTCAACATCTTCGTTTAGACAGCAAGTATTTTTGCTAGGAGCTTAATATGAACTATGAAAAACGCGACACAATGGGCATTTACAAGGAAGATCTAAGTGGACCTGGCCCGCATTTGATGGGTGCAGACACCCTAATCGGTAATGATGTTTATAACCAGAAAGACGAAAATCTAGGTGACATTAAAGAAATCATGCTGGATGTAACCAACGGCAACGTCAGCTATGCAGTGCTTTCATTTGGCTCATTTCTTGGCATGGGAGAAAAGCTATTCGCGGTGCCATGGAGCGCATTAACGCTAGACACCGAGAACAAGCGATTTGTTCTGAATGTGGATAAGGAAAGCCTAAAAGATGCACCTGGCTTCGATAAGAAACATTGGCCTAACATGGCTGATAAAGCATGGAGTAAAGACGTTGATACATACTACGCTTCGTCGAGCTCTAGAGTTTCCCCAGGCTAATAATGCCCATTTTTGTTACTTAATGGCATAAAAAACCCGCTCGTTTGAGCGGGTTTTTTTACACCATTGTGTTAGCTAGCGCACATACACATAAAAGTTACCGCGGCATGCTTACCATCATCTTATACTAAACAGGCAAACCATTATGTTAGAAACAATCATTGTACTACTAATCATTTTGTGGGCCCTTGGCCTTGTTTCGTCTTACACCATGGGCGGGTTTATCCATATACTTTTGGTTATCGCTTTAGTCGTTATCGTGATACGCCTAGTTCGTGGCCGTGGCCGTGGCGTTTAAACTGAGCGGTACTTACAGCGAAGCGCGTATTGCGTCCACTTTGTCTGTGCGTTCCCACGGGAACTCATCACGGCCAAAATGGCCGTAAGCCGCGGTGGCTTGATAAATTGGCCGTTCTAAATCGAGCATTTTTATAATGCCGTAAGGGCGCAAATCGAAATTATCACGAATAATACGAATTAACGTATCTTCATCATGTTTACTAGTGCCAAATGTTTCCACACTAATTGATGTGGGTTCAGCTACACCAATAGCGTATGAAATTTGCAGTTCCAAGCGGTCGGCTAGGCCTGCCGCTACCAAGTTTTTAGCAACATAACGTGCAGCATACGCAGCACTGCGATCAACTTTCGAAGGATCTTTACCGGAAAAAGCGCCGCCGCCATGCCGAGCCATACCGCCGTATGTATCGACAATAATTTTCCGGCCAGTTAAACCACAATCACCCATAGGCCCACCGATTACAAAACGGCCGGTTGGGTTGATATGAATTTGCGTGCTTTTACTTAACCATTCAGCAGGTAACACAGGCTTGATTATGGTTTCCATTACCGCTTCACGAAGCGTGCTTAAATCGATTTCAGGCGCATGCTGAGTTGAAAGCACGATGGCATCAATACCCACCGGCTTACCATCTTCATATACAAAGGTAAGTTGGCTTTTCGCATCAGGGCGTAACCAAGGTAAATCGCTGCGGCGCATATCGGCTTGCTGGTGTACGAGTTTGTGTGCATACATAATCGGTGCTGGCATCAACTCTGCGGTTTCGTTGGATGCATAACCGAACATCAAACCTTGGTCGCCGGCACCCTGATCTTCTGGCCGGGCACGGTCAACACCTTGGTTAATATCAGGCGATTGCTTGCCAATTGCATTCAATACTGCACAGCTATCGGCATCGAAGCCCATATCAGAATGAGTGTAGCCAATTTTGCGAACAGCAGCGCGGGTGAGCTCTTCAATATCTACCCAAGCATTCGTATTAATTTCGCCACCTACCAATACCATACCTGTTTTCACATAGGTTTCGCAGGCCACGCGGGCTTTTGGATCTTGGGTTAAAATGGCATCTAAAACTGCATCAGAAATTTGATCTGCAATTTTATCAGGATGCCCTTCGGAAACTGATTCAGAAGTAAATAAATGACGTGCCATAAGTTCTCAATGCTCCAATAATTTGCGCGTATGGTAGCGCATAATTCCGGCTAAATCTATCTTTAGACGTCTATCTGTCTATATGTGTTCGATAGACCATTTAAGCTAAGCCCAAGCTGAACATCAATAAAAGCCTCGGCAATGCTCTTAATTTGAGCTTTCAATTTGCGTGAGCTGCCGGAATGGTAGACAATACCGCGCACAAGGTTACGCCCTAAACCCTTCAAATGATCATAAAAAGCCAGGAGTTTCTGATGTCAGATCGCCGCTATTTCGCAAATGCTATACGTGCCCTTAGTATGGATGCCGTTCAACAAGCTAAATCAGGTCACCCGGGAGCTCCAATGGGCATGGCCGATATTGCTGAAGTATTATGGCGTGATTATCTATCCCATAACCCAAGCAACCCAAACTGGGCGAACCGCGATCGCTTCGTGCTTTCGAATGGTCACGGCTCAATGTTGATTTACTCATTGTTGCATTTAACCGGCTATGATTTATCCATTGATGATCTGAAAAACTTTCGGCAATTACATTCGAAAACACCAGGGCACCCAGAATATGGCTATACTCCCGGCGTAGAAACCACTACCGGGCCACTTGGCCAAGGCATTGCGAATGCGGTTGGTATGGCGATTGCGGAAAAAGTATTAGCGGCGCAATTCAACCAAGAAAACTTCCCAATCGTTGATCACCACACTTATACATTTTTAGGTGATGGCTGCCTTATGGAAGGCATTTCTCACGAGGTATGCTCACTAGCGGGCACACTAGGCCTCGGAAAACTCATTGCCTTTTATGATGATAATGGAATTTCAATTGATGGCGAAGTTGCAGGCTGGTTTACCGATGATACGGTGAAACGTTTTCAGAGTTACGGCTGGCAGGTAATTGCTGACGTTGATGGCCATGATAGCGCTGCGGTAACCAAAGCGATTGAAGCGGCCCGTGCTGAAAGCGACAAGCCAACACTAATTTGCTGTAAAACCGTAATTGGTTTTGGATCGCCAAACAAGCAGGGCACTGAAAGTTGCCACGGTGCACCGTTGGGTGATGATGAGATTGCCGCAACCCGCAAAGCTTTGGGTTGGGAACATGGTAAATTTGAGATTCCAGACGATGTTTATGCAGCATGGTCGGCAGCGGCAAACGGCAAAAAAGCAGAAGCAAGCTGGAACGAGCTATTTGCAGCTTACAGCAAGGCAAACCCAGAATTGGCAGCCGAATTCACTCGCCGTGTGAACGGTGAATTGCCAGCTGATTGGGCATCTAGTTCACAAGCATATATTGAACAGTTGCAAGCTAACCCTGAAAAAATTGCTACGCGGAAAGCTTCGCAAAATTCTTTAAATGCGTTTGGCCCAAGCTTGCCTGAATTTTTGGGCGGCTCTGCCGATTTAGCCGGTTCAAACCTAACGATTTGGAACGAATCTAAACCTTTAACTACATCTGATTTTTCTGGTAATTACATTTATTACGGGGTGCGTGAATTCGGCATGTCGGCGATTATGAATGGCATCCAGTTGCACGGCGGCTTTCGCCCCTACGGCGCTACCTTTTTAATGTTTATGGAATACGCCCGTAATGCTATTCGCATGGCAGCGCTTATGAAACAGCCAGTAATTCATGTGTATACCCATGATTCCATAGGCTTAGGTGAAGATGGCCCAACCCATCAACCGGTAGAGCAATTAGCCAACTTACGTTTAACACCAAACTGCGAAAGCTGGCGCCCGTGCGATCAGGTTGAATCGGCTATTGCATGGAAAGCCGGTATTGAACGTACCGATGGCCCAACATGTTTGATCTTTACTCGCCAAGGTGTGGCGCAAATGGCACGTGATACCCAGCAACTTGCCGATGTTCGCAAGGGCGGCTATGTGTTGAAAGATTTTGCCAAAAACCCAGAATTAATTCTTATTGCTACCGGCTCAGAAGTAGAACTAGCGATGCAAGCTGCTGAGCAGCTCACTGCCGCAGGTGAAAAAGTTCGCGTAGTTTCTATGCCTTCAACTTGTGTGTTCGATAAGCAAGATAAGGCTTATCGTGAAGCCGTGTTGCCGCCGAATGTGCGCCGCCGTGTGGCTATTGAAGCAGGTATCGCTGATTTCTGGCACAAATACACGGGCTTCGATGGCGCAGTAGTGGGCATGACCACCTTTGGTGAATCAGCTCCAGCAGAGCAACTATTTGAGCATTTTGGCTTTACCGTAGAGAACGTGGTGGCGGTAGCGCAGGGGCTATAAGCCCCTTCAACCTCGTTTAATGGCGTTGTTTATACATAGAGGGCACCATGACGGCCAGTAGTAATATGTTTCATCAGCATCCAGCTAGTGCGCGCGAACGAAAGATTCGGTTGGCTATAAATGGCTTTGGCCGTATTGGCCGCAGTGTGGTGCGTGCTTGGTTTGAATCAGGTTGGCATCAGCATATTGAAATAGTAGCTATTAATGAATTGGCGGCTAACTCAGGTATGGCGCACCTGCTCCAGTATGATTCTACCCACGGAAAGTTTGCAGCCAATGTTAGTGTGGAAAGCGATACTTTGCGAGTGGCAGAACACAATATTCAATTACTGCATTGCGCTGAAATTTCAGGGTTGCCGTGGCAAGAGTTAGATATCGATGTAGTGCTGGAATGTACCGGTGTGTTTGGTAGCCGCGAGGATGGCGAGGCGCATTTAAATGCTGGCGCTAAACGGGTGTTGTTCTCGCATCCAGCATCGCCAGATGTTGATTTCACGATTATTCAGGGTATTAACGAAACTGAACTTGCATCAACGCATCGAATTGTATCGAATGGTTCTTGTACAACGAACTGTATTGTGCCGGTAATTAAAGTTCTAGATGATGCTTTTGGCGTTGATAGTGGCACTATAACTACTATTCACTCAGCAATGAATGATCAACAGGTAATCGATGCTTATCACGATAATCTGCGCTTAGCGCGGGCAAGCTCGCAATCGATTATTCCAGTTGATACCCGTTTAGCGCGGGGTATTGAAAGAATTTTACCAAAATTTGCTGGCCGGTTTGAAGCTATTGCAGTGCGCGTACCAACAACCAACGTTACGGCGATGGATTTGAGCGTTACTCTGCAAAGTAATGTTGATATCAACATGGTAAACGAAATATTGCATTCAGCCGCCGATAAATTGCTACCGGGGATTCTCGGCTATACCGAGCTACCATTAGTTTCCTCAGATTTTAATCACGATCCAAGATCAAGCATAGTTGATGGTACGCAAACGCGAGTAAGCCATAAACAATTAGTAAAGATACTTAGCTGGTGCGATAACGAGTGGGGCTTTGCCAACCGCATGTTAGAATCAGCCAAAGATTTGGCCTTGCTAGATTAATCTAGTAATTGCAGAAAAGGATTATTTCATGACCATAAAATACATGAACGATATCGATTTACGCGGCAAGCGCGTGCTTATCCGCGAAGATTTAAATGTTCCAATTAAGAGCGGAAAAGTATCTTCTGATGCACGTTTGCTGGCAGCTTTGCCAACTTTAGAAAGCGCCCTAAAGCAGGGAGCGAAAGTAATGGTAATGTCGCATTTGGGGCGTCCTGAAGAGGGTGAGTTTACCGAAGAATATTCAATGGCGCCGATAGTGAAATACCTTGCGGCAGCATTGAATTTCCCGGTGCGTTTAGAAACTAATTATTTGGATGGCGTGGAAGTAGCCGGCGGTGAACTCGTTGTGTTTGAAAACGTGCGTTTCAACAAGGGTGAAAAGAAAAACGATCCAGGGTTAGCTAAACGATTAGCAGCTTTGTGTGATGTGTTTGTAATGGATGCCTTCGGAACTTCTCACCGCGCCCAGGCTTCAACTTACGGTGTTGCTCAGTATGCACCTATTGCATGTGCTGGCCCATTGCTTGCGGCTGAACTTGATGCCCTCGGCAAAGCCATGCATAACCCAAAACGGCCGTTAGTAGCTATTGTGGGCGGCTCGAAAGTATCTTCCAAATTAATGGTGCTTGATTCTTTAGTGCGTAAAGTTGATCAGCTCATTGTTGGTGGCGGTATTGCGAATACTTTTATCGCTGCAGCAGGCCATAATGTAGCGAAATCATTGTATGAAGAAGATCTATTAAAAGAGGCCTCGCGTTTGGCTGAATCAGGCAAAACCCGAGGTGCTGAAATACCAATTCCAACTGATGTTGTGGTGGGTGATCGCTTTAGCGCTGATGCCAAAGCCGTTACTAAGGCGGTAGATGCAGTATCAGGCGACGATCAAATTTTTGATATCGGCCCAGAAACAGCACAAAAGCTGGCTGGAATGCTTGAGAATGCCGGTACTATTTTATGGAATGGCCCCGTAGGTGTTTTTGAGTTTGATCAATTTGGTTCAGGCACAAAAGTATTGGCTGAAGCAATCGCAAACAGCAAAGCGTTTTCAATAGCAGGCGGTGGTGATACCCTTGCAGCTATTGATAAATATAGCATTGCCGATAAAATCTCCTATATTTCTACAGGTGGCGGTGCATTTTTAGAATTCCTAGAAGGTAAGACATTGCCAGCGGTTGCTATTTTAGAAGCTCGTGGAAGCGAATAAAACAAAATTAATGGATAAAGGTTAGGAGTAAATTAAATGGCTTTAATTTCAATGCGGCAAATGCTCGATCATGCAGCAGAGTTCGGTTACGGCGTACCGGCGTTTAACGTGAATAACTTGGAACAAATGCGTGCCATTATGATGGCTGCAGATGATACTGATAGCCCGGTAATTGTGCAGGCCTCTGCTGGTGCTCGCAAATATGCGGGTGCACCGTTTTTGCGCCATTTAATTTTAGCAGCAGTGGAAGAATTCCCACATATTCCAGTGGTTATGCACCAAGATCACGGTACATCGCCAGCTATTTGCCAACGTTCAATTCAATTGGGCTTCAGCTCGGTAATGATGGACGGTTCTTTGCGTGAAGATGGCAAAACCCCAGCTGATTACGATTACAACCTTGATGTAACTCGCCGAGTAGTAGAAATGGCACATGCCTGCGGTGTTTCAGTTGAAGGTGAATTAGGATGTTTAGGTTCGTTAGAAACGGGCCAAGCTGGGGAAGAAGATGGCGTAGGTGCAGAAGGCACGTTAAGCCATGATCAGCTGCTAACTGATCCTGAAGAAGCGGCTGATTTTGTGAAAAGAACGCAAGTAGATGCATTGGCTATCGCTTGTGGTACTTCACACGGCGCGTATAAGTTTACTCGCCCACCTACGGGCGATATCTTAGCTATTGATCGTATAAAAGATATTCATGCGCGCATTCCAGATACGCATTTGGTAATGCACGGTAGCTCTTCGGTGCCGCAAGAATGGTTAGCGGTTATTAATGAGTTTGGTGGGGAAATTCCAGAAACTTATGGTGTTCCGGTAGAGCAGATTCAAGAAGGTATTCGTTACGGTGTAAGAAAAGTAAATATCGATACGGATTTACGTTTAGCTTCAACCGGTGCGGTACGTAAATTTTTAGCTGAAAATAAATCAGAATTTGATCCGCGCAAATATTTACAAGCATCTACCAAAGCTATGTACGATATCTGTAAAGCGCGTTATGAAGCTTTTGGTACCGCAGGTAATGCCAGCAAAATTAAGCCAGTATCGCTAGAAGAAATGTTTATGCGTTACGAGCGTGGTGAGTTAGCGGCAACGATAAAATAAGTGTTTTCCCGTAAAAAATAGGCCATCGGCTGCAAAACGCCGATGGTTGTTTCTTTTTGGGGTACGAAATTTAAGCTTATTCCGTTAAAATGCTCAATATCGAAAGTGTAGAGTGGTTTCAAAATCACCGGAAACACTAAAAATTATAAAATAGAGAACACATAAGGGGGGCTTGTGCGCCTAACGATTATAGGACTCGCCTTGTTGGGATATTCAGGGGTGGCATCATCATCAACATTTATGTTTGATGATATTCAAGATGTTGATCCGGCCAAACAAGATGGAAAATGGCGCGCAACGGCTGAACTTGGTGTGTTATTGCGCTCAGGAAACACCGATTCGCGTTCATGGAAAGGTAAACTCGATATCCAACGTGATACCGAGTACTGGCGGAATCGTGCAGTATTCGATTATTACCTGCAAGAACGTAAAAATTTTGAAGGTGAAACGGTTACCGATGCAGATCGGCTTTTTATTTCCGGGCAAGGTAACCGCAAATTTAATTTAGGCAGCCATTCTTCGATTTTTCTTTATGGCTCATATGAAGATGATGCGCTCAACAGTTTTGAATACCAATCAACCGTTGCGGCTGGTTATGGTGCGCGCGTTGAATTGAACGAAAGTATGTTTACTGATTTTGAAATCGGTCCGGGTTATGCATACGATAAACGCCGCAATACTGGTGAAACCGATGGTAGTTTCATTGTTCGTGCTGCAGCCAACTATGATTGGCAGATTAGTGAAACAGCGCGCTTTACACAGCTAGTTTCTACAGAGGTTGGTAATGATAATACGCGTTCACGAGCAGTAAGTGCGCTTACTTCAAACTTGAATTCGCGTTTGGCGTTACGGTTAACACTTACATTAACGCATAACTCTACAGTGTATGAACAAGCAAATGGCCGTATTCCAGAGAAGCTCGATACTGAAACGGCCGTTACTCTCGTTTATACCTTTTAATAAAGCGGAAACACCCTATTTTGTGAGCGCTAATTGTTATTCCTAGCTCAATGAAATATGGGTGTTTCATACTTTTCTACTGAAGATTATGCAAGTGATACCCACCCGAAGCTTCTGTGAGCGCTTTGTTTTTGAAAATAAATTTTTGTAATCCTAAGGTATCTATTGCTCCTCATGAAACGCTCAGATTTTTACTTTGAATTACCAGAAACGCTCATTGCTCATTATCCGCAACCAGATCGCAGTAGCAGCCGTTTACTTACATTAGATGGCCCTAGTGGTGATGTTGGCCATCGCCAATTTCGTGAACTACCTGATTTATTAAATCCAGGTGATTTGCTTGTATTCAATGATACCCGAGTTATCCCAGCGCGCTTGTTAGGAAATAAAGTTTCTGGTGGTAAAATTGAGGTGTTAGTTGAGCGTATTGTTGATGAGCATCGCGTGCTTGCGCATGTAAGAGCGAACCGCGCACCAAAAGCTGGTACTGAGCTATTATTAGAAAATGCTGTGCCTTGCGTAATTGGTGAACGCGATGATGCTTTGTTTGAAGTTCACTTCGATAAAAGCCGAACGGTATTAGAATGGCTTGATGAATATGGCCATATGCCATTGCCACCTTATATTGACCGCCCCGATGAAGCTAGCGATCGCGAACGCTATCAAACGGTTTATGGTGTGAAGCCAGGCGCTGTAGCAGCACCAACCGCGGGGTTGCACTTTGATAGTGCAGTAATGGATGCGTTAGCCGCAAAGGGTATTGAAACGGCTTATGTAACTTTACATGTGGGAGCTGGAACCTTTCAACCCGTGCGTACCGATGATATTCGCGAGCACAAGATGCACAGCGAATATGCAGTAGTGCCGGAATCAGTGGTGGCGGCGGTGGCGGCAACACGTGCACGCGGCGGCCGGGTAATTGCTGTAGGTACCACTTCGGTGCGTTCCCTCGAATCGGCGGCGAAAGCAAATGGCGGCGAGCTTGCTGAATTTGCTGCAGAAACCGATATCTTTATTTATCCGGGTTATCAGTTCAATGTAATTGATGCCATGCTTACTAACTTTCATTTGCCAGAATCAACGCTAATAATGTTGATTTCAGCATTTGCCGGGCAAGCAGAAGTGATGGCGGCTTATCAAGCGGCAATCGAACACGAATATCGGTTCTTTAGTTACGGTGATGCAATGTTTATCACCGCGAAACAGGATTAACAGGCAGAACATGAAGTTTGAATTAATTAAAAGCATTGGCAAAGTGCGCCGTGGGCGTATGACGTTTGATCGTGGCACCGTGGAAACGCCGGCATTTATGCCTGTGGGAACACTTGGCACGGTGAAAGGGATGAGCCCTGAAGAACTAAAAGCTACGGGCGCAGAAATCTGTTTGGGCAATACGTTCCATTTGATGCTTCGCCCCGGCACACAAATTATTCAGCAGCACGGCGATCTTCATGATTTCATGAACTGGGATAAACCAATTCTTACCGATTCAGGTGGCTTTCAAGTATTTAGTTTGGGCGATTTGCGCAAAATTTCGGAAGAGGGCGTGGTATTCCGCTCACCGATTAATGGTGAGAAAATTTTATTAACGCCAGAAAAATCCATGGAAGTGCAGCGTGAGCTTGGGTCCGATGTAGTGATGATTTTTGATGAATGTACGCCGCACCCAGCTACGGTGAAGCAAGCAGAAGATTCAATGCAGCTTTCGTTACGCTGGGCCCAGCGTTCCAAAGATGCCCATGGTGATAGCAAAGCAGCGTTGTTTGGTATCATTCAAGGCGGCATGTACGAAGATTTGCGCGATGTATCATTAACCGGCCTTACCGATATCGGCTTTGATGGTTATGCTATTGGTGGCTTATCCGTAGGTGAACCGAAAGAAGATATGATGCGCATTTTGGATCATATTGCTCCGAAAATGCCAGAAGATAAGCCACGCTATTTAATGGGTGTGGGCAAGCCAGAAGATTTAGTAGAAGCGGTGCGCCGCGGTGTCGATATGTTCGATTGCGTAATGCCAACTCGAAATGCTCGCAATGGTCATTTATTCACCTCGGAAGGCGTTGTAAAAATTCGCAACGCTCGCCATCGTACCGATACGGCACCTTTGGATAGCAGCTGTGATTGTTATACCTGTAAACATTACTCACGGGCATATTTACATCACCTCGATCGCTGTAATGAGATTTTAGGTGCGCGCTTGAACACAATTCACAACTTGCACTACTATCAAGCGTTGATGCAGGGCATGCGTGATGCGATCGAAAACGATCAATTTGATCAATTCGTTAGCGATTTTTATGCCAAGCGTGGCGAGAATGTACCGGAATCTGCGTGATTAAATTGATCTTGGGCTTTACACGGAGCTCAAGGTTGTTTAAAATTCAGCACCAATTTTATCCGGCATGGTCATTGAGTGGCCTGCGTACTAATGAATTTTTTGAGGTGATCGGTTAATGCCAATAGTTAAACTAAAAGAAAACGAGCCATTTGACGTCGCTTTGCGCCGTTTCAAGCGTTCTTGCGAAAAAGCAGGTGTTTTATCTGAAGTTCGTAGCCGCGAATTTTATGAAAAGCCAACTGCTGAGCGTAAGCGCAAGAAAGCAGCTGCTGTGAAGCGTCACGCCAAGAAATTGTCTCGTGAAAACGCTCGCCGCACTCGCCTTTATTAAGAATAAATAAAGCATTAAGATTTAGCGCAGCTCTTGCTGATATTTCTGTAATTGGAGTATTCAAGCAGTGAGCGCCAGAATCTATATAAAGAAACCGTGCTCAGCACGGTTTTTTTATGGCTAAAAGAATTTCCAAGCAGAAATTATATTTCGGGTTTTCTTAAGCATCGCAGCAGAGTACATTAATAACCATGGCAGGATTAATTCCAAAAGATTTCATTCAAGATCTAGTAGCCCGCGCTGATATCGTTAGCGTGGTTGAAAGCCGTGTGCGCCTGAAAAAAGCAGGCCGTAATTATCAGGCTTGCTGCCCATTCCACAATGAAAAAACACCTTCTTTCTCGGTAGCGCCCGATAAGCAGTTTTATCATTGCTTTGGTTGTGGCATGCATGGCAACGCGCTCGATTTCATCATGGAATACGATGGCCTAGAATTCCCCGATGCGGTTGAAGAGCTTGCAGGCATGCTCGGCCTCGATGTGCCAAGGGAAACACGGCCCGGCAGTAAGCCGGCTCGCGATAAAGCCGAAGTTGAAGATGATTTTGCGCTCATGGAAGCTTGTGCCAAATTCTTTGCGCGGCAGCTAAAAGAAAACCCAGATAAAGATAAAGTAATTGAATACTTAAAGGGCCGAGGATTAAGCGGTGAAGTAGTGCGCGATTTTGGTATCGGCTATGCACCGAAAGAATGGGATGCGGTTTTACGTAAATTCGGCGAGAACCGCAACCAACAAGATCAATTACTCGCATTAAAAATGATTACCGAGAATGATCGTGGCAAACGCTTCGATTTCTTTCGCGATAGAATTATGTTCCCGATTCGTGATCGCCGTGGCCGCGTAGTTGGTTTTGGTGGCCGAGTGATTGAGAAAAGTGAGCCGAAATATTTAAACTCACCAGAAACTCGCTTATTCCATAAAGGCCGAGAGCTCTATGGCTTTTTCGAAATGCGGCGGCAACACAAAGATCTCGAACGGGTAATTATTGTTGAAGGTTACATGGATGTAGTGGCTCTAGCGCAGCATGGTGTAACCAATGCAGTTGCCGCCCTTGGCACAGCTGCCACCACCGATCATTTGCAGTTGCTGTTCCGCCAAGCGAAGCAAATTGTATGTTGTTTTGATGGTGATAGAGCGGGCCGCGATGCCGCGTGGCGAGCGCTGGAAAATGCATTATCGTTACTACGCGATGGCACCGATTTACGCTTCTTGTTCTTACCCGATGGTGAAGATCCCGATACGGTTGTGCGTGCTGAAGGTTCGGAAGGTTTTAACAAGCGGGTTGAAGGCGCGATGTCGTTCCGCGATTACTTTTTTGATCACCTAACCAGCAGTATCGATTTGCGCACCGATGCTGGTAAATCTGAATTAATCGCGCAAGCTCGAGAACTTATAGGCCGAGTAGCCAGTGATTTTTATCGCAGCATGTTAATGGAAGAGCTAGCCAAGCGTTTAAGTAGAACGGTGCAAGAGCTTGAAAAAATGGTACCGAGCCCCAATAACAGTGGCAGTGAGAGAAAGAGCGCGGCCAAAGGGCCAAAAGTAACACCAGTAACCCGAGCGATTGGGTTGCTTGTGCAACATCCAGAATTAGGCCGGAGTATTCCGGTGCATAACGAACTTGATAGCTTAAACATGCAAGGTATCAAGGTATTTATGGGGCTACACCGGCAAACCTGTGAACAGCAGCTTTCTAGTGCGCAAGTATTAGAAGCTTGGCGTGGTACTCGGTTTGAAGAAAGCTTGCGGCAGTTAGCGCGTTGGGAGCATCAGGTAACTGAAGAAAACTTAGAACGCGAGTTTTCTGAAACCTATATGTTCTTGATCGATCGTTACCTAGAGCAACGCTACGAAGAATTAAAAGCACTACCCGCAGCCGAGATGACAAAAGAACGTTTACACGAGTTGAATGAACTTGTGCGCATGATGAAACGTAGTTAAAACTAAACTGGTTGAATCATGCTCTTTTTGTTATACTGAGCGGCTATTCCGCACGAATTTAAAATCGTTTTTACTGAGGTGAACGCCCGTATGCAGACTCGTCAGTCGCTACTTAAATTGCTTATCGCAAAAGGTAAGGAGCAAGGTTACTTAACCTTCGCTGAAGTTAACGACCACTTACCACAGGATATCGTTGATTCTGATCAGATCGAAGACATCATTCGAATGATCAACGATATGGGTATTAAGGTGTTCGAAACCGCACCTGATGCCGATGATTTGATGATGAGCGAAGATGCCGCCGATGAAGATGCAGCTGAAGAAGCTGCGGCTGCCCTTGCCACTGTTGAAAGTGAAATTGGCCGTACAACCGATCCGGTTCGCATGTACATGCGTGAAATGGGTACGGTTGAACTTCTTACCCGCGAAGGCGAAATTGTAATTGCCAAGCGTATTGAAGAAGGCATTAACCAAGTTCAATGTTCTGTTGCTGAATATCCAGAAGCTATCAATTTCTTATTGGAGCAATGGGATGCATATGAAGCAGAGCAAATTCGTTTAACTGAAATCATTTCTGGCTTTATCGATCCGAACGAAGTGGAAGAAGCGCCTGTGAGTGCTACCCACATCGGTTCTGAATTGAGCGATGATCAGCTCGAAGATGGCGACGACGATGACGATGATGAAGACGAAGAAGAATCAACTGATACTGGCGTTGATCCTGAAGAAGCGCGAGAAAAATTCACCGAGTTGCGCGCGCAGTATGAAGCAACACGCGATGCCATTAAAACCTATGGCCGCGGTGATGATAAAACTACCGCAGAAATTGAAAAGTTAAGTGAATTATTTAAGCATTTTCGTTTAGTACCGAAACAGTTCGATCGCCTTGTTAAAGATATGCGCGAGATGATGGACAGAGTTCGTGTGCAAGAACGTTTGATTATGAAGCTTTGCTTAGAGCAAGCGAAACTGCCGAAGCGTACCTTTGTGCAAGCGTTTGCTGGCAACGAAACCTCGATGAGCTGGTTCGATGCCGTTATAGCTAAAGAAAAGAAATATGCTGAAGCACTTGAAGAGCACCGTGATGAAGTTACGCGCTGTTCGGGTAAGTTGCGTGCTATCGCTGAAGAAACCGGCCTTTCTATTGCGAAAGTAAAAGATATCAACCGCCGGATGTCGATTGGTGAAGCGAAAGCTCGCCGAGCGAAAAAAGAAATGGTTGAAGCAAACTTACGTTTGGTAATTTCAATAGCGAAAAAATACACCAACCGTGGTTTGCAGTTCTTGGATTTGATTCAAGAAGGTAATATTGGTTTGATGAAAGCGGTAGATAAGTTCGAATACCGCCGTGGTTATAAGTTCTCAACCTATGCAACCTGGTGGATTCGCCAAGCAATTACCCGTTCAATTGCCGACCAAGCACGCACTATTCGTATTCCGGTGCATATGATTGAAACCATTAACAAGCTAAACCGTATCTCGCGGCAGATGCTGCAAGAAATGGGCCGTGAACCGCAGCCAGAAGAATTGGCAGAGCGCATGGCAATGCCTGAAGATAAGATCCGCAAGGTATTAAAAATTGCCAAAGAGCCGATTTCTATGGAAACGCCGATTGGTGATGATGAAGATTCGCACTTAGGCGATTTCATCGAAGATACCACGCTTGATTTGCCAGTAGATGCTGCCACATCAGAAAGTTTACAAAACGCGGTACGCGACGTTCTAGGTGGCCTTACAGCACGAGAAGCGAAAGTATTGCGCATGCGTTTCGGTATCGATATGAATACCGATCATACGCTTGAAGAAGTAGGCAAACAGTTTGATGTAACCCGTGAGCGGATTCGCCAAATCGAAGCTAAAGCGTTACGTAAGTTGCGCCACCCAAGCCGCAGCGAACAGCTGAAAAGCTTCCTCGACGAGTAAGCGCAACATTAAGCTAATAGTTAAATTAAAACGCTCAGCAAATGCTGAGCGTTTTTGTATCTTTTCACACCATAACACACTGATTACTATCATCTTGTTTTTAAAAGACTAGCAAAATAGTTGCAACAAACCGCCCACTTCCGTATACTCGCAGCGCTTTCCAAGCAACCTTCCAAAATGGCCCCTTAGCTCAGTGGTTAGAGCACCCGACTCATAATCGGTTGGTCCCCAGTTCAAATCTGGGAGGGGCCACCATTTTCTCAATTACCTATGTGGTTATTTTCGTTCTAGCTTATTGCTTTCCCTTGTTAACCGTATTATATTTAATCCCAACATGACCTCGGCCTCTTGGTTGCTTACAACCTACGCTGGGGTTTTTATTTTTCGGCTACCACCATTCTTCCCACTCTTCCGTTATCCCCATTCCGTTTAAGTTCAGCTTTTTATTAGAGTGTTGCTCAGGGAATTCTTTCAAATGCTCCAAAACTCGTTTGTGCCATTGAGTTCTGGGGCAAATCGACTTGACGAGCATGCGTGTAATGGACAGTAGCAGAAATGGTTTGAAGCTATAATCTGCGGTACCGATAAAATAATCACACCAAGAGATTTCTCCCTGTTGAGGTAGCATTGGCTTCGATGTAATGTTTCGGTTCCATAAACGACTATGGTGAGCGACTAAATTTCGTAGATAACTAAGGCTATAGAGCCAACTCTTGAACACTTGCCAATTAGGGACTCCGTAACGAAGTGCAATGGTTTTTTGGTCTTTTACATTGAGCATACTGAATAGCTGAGATATAGCACCAAAATCGAGTAGTTCGACGGCAACCCAGACAGGTAGCTCTTTCCCGTGGTGATCGTGATAGTGTCGAACAAAATCTTCTTTAGAGCGAGAGACTAAGCCGCGATACTTTGTGAGCCAGGCATCGAAATTGGATTGCTGACTTCCTTTATAAAAAGGGCGGTTAGAAAATGTTGGGTGGAAATGCTCTTTGATATTCTTGACGTGAGCGAAGGGATCGCGGCTTCCGAGTAGATAGGAAAGATCCACGCGCAAAGAAACTTCAATTCGTTCAAGTGCGTCAGCGAGATATAAACGAAGTTTCTTGTCAAAAAGGTAAAGGTGAACAGCGTCGACGAATTGAGTGTCCGCATGAAATTCATTAAGAGCCTTTGTCGAAAGCTTTCCTGTTTCATTACCTTGAGTGATTTCAAACTTTCGAAACGGATACCAATAGGCGCTCAATCGATAGTATCCGACACGCTCAAGGTAATCCAGTGCAGCAGTTTCGTCGGTGACTATCATACCTCTTGATTTTAAAAGTTCTAATTGCTCAGGGAACGACTTCCATGGTCTGTTGTACGTCATTGATTTTAATCCTTTGTGCACGAAGCTTTATCTAACCTTAATTCCAGCTGGTGCAGTCTTTTGTGTCATTCCTGATTGCATGCTTGCACCTAAACCGTCGCGCCTGAAGTCGAACTGCGGCCGAACCCTCAGAATCGGTTCGTTCCTAGTTCAAATCGGGGAGTGGCCACCATTTCGTTAGTATCTTTTTGACTCTTGATATTTATACTTCGCTTTAGAATTTTCGGAACCAACTGTTATATATCCATTATTTGCAAACAGCTCAAAAAACAATCAAAATCAGAGCTGCCAAATAAAAATAATAGGATGGAACCAATGAAACTTCAACAAGCACTTTCTTCATTAAATCAAATAGAAAAATCTAAGTTTATTAACTGCCTAGATCGACTATGTAGCTCTGCAGAAAGCTGCAATGAAATGGTTTCTCAAACCCTCGATAAAGTTAACCGTCAGATAAAAGATGCCACAGGGACGGAAATTACCCAGTTATTTACTGCGGTTAACAATGATTTTCAGAAAACCATCTCTGAGCAGATTTCTATGGCCGGAGCTTCCATGTCTTTGTTGGTTAACATTCTTTCTCGCGATGGCAATGGCGTTGCAAGAACGTCATGGATAGAGAAGTTATACATGCAGGAGTGGGAAACTCTGAATAACTTGGCTGAGGATATTCAGCAGCAAATTAATAATGAGCAGAGTGAAGAATTTGATCATGCCCATCGTTTGCGAATATTTAAAGATTGTTTAGATGAAGCCTATCTCAATGACACTCGATCAAATCGGGATGCTGTGATCTCTGATGATGAGCGTGGGATTTTGAATATTCTTGCTAGCCATTTGAAAATATCTACTGATGAAGTTGCTGCAATTGAGCATTTAGCTAATCCAATTAAAGCAGGAAAGGATACTGTTGATAATTGCCTACAAGGTTTACGTGAGATCGGAGTTATCTTTATTAATCGTAAAAACTCGGAGGTAATTATCGTTGATGAAGTGGTTGTGATTTTAAACCAGATTCAAGGCAAAGCGCTTTCAGACAAGCATTTAGTGAGAATATTAAGATCACTTTCTGATGCTGAATTATCTAATATCCTGAAAACTTATGGTAAGCGAATAAGAGGTGTTAGTCGCATCGAGAAAATATCAATATGTTTGCATTCAGGTATCAGCGTTAACAACATTCTATCGCGTGATATCTTCGCGGATAGTGATAGTTTGAACTTAAGAAAAGAGCGTTTGAAAGAATTAATTAGCGAGCTTGGAATTCAGGTAGATAGAGTTGGAACTACCATAGACGAAAGAATAGAAGTGATTCTGGGATCGTTACGTGGTGCATCGGAGCGTGAGTTTAACATGCTCACTGCTACGAGCTTTAAAGAGATGTTTGATGTGCTAAGTACTTTGTTTTGTGGGAGAGATGCAAACGGGAAGGCTGAGAATTTGCAATCTCGACTACGAAGAGAGTTTGAGCTTGAGGATGTTGAGGATATTAACCCAGAGAGATTGCGGGCATTGTCTATAACTCCTTTTGATGTCCTTTATGCACTGAGTAATGATGAAATTAAAGATGTACGGGATAAACTCAATTTATCGAAAAGAGGAAATCCTCGAAGCCTGATTATTCAAAACTTTGAGAGCGCGAATGATCGTTTAATTGAACATTATGGAGCGTTATCACGTCGTGATATGAAATCGCTGCGGGATAATGGAATTGAAATTACTGAAGCTGAAGTTGGTTTGAAATTTGAAGAGGCAACAAAAACAATGCTCGAAGGTTTAGAGCTTGCTGTAGATGAAGATCTTCGTAAAGAAATTAACACAGCCAAAGATAAAGTAGATATTATTCTTGCGATTAGTGAAGACGACATCATTATTGGTGAAGCTAAAACTTGTAAAAATGGTGATTTTGCAAAATATTCAACAACATCTCGGCAAGTTAAGGCTTATGCTAATCGATGCGAAAATTTCGGAAAGCGAGTGGCTCAAGTATTGATTGTCGCCCCGAGTTTCTCTGATGATTTTGTACGTTCAGCGGAGATGGACCCAGAGATTAACATATCTCTGCTCACAGCTGATGGTTTGAAGATGATTTATGACGCATTTAAAGCAAAACGAAAAGCTATTTTTTCTTCGAAGCTCCTCAGTAAGGGGGGCCTACTAAAAGCGGAGTTAATTGCAAAAAGCCTTTAGTAAGAAGAAAACCTCAACCCCAGAAAATAGGAAAAAATCAGTGCGTTTAAAAGAACTCCTAGCTTTGGAATTGCGGCCTGATTTGCGGGTGGCGAATGGGCTTTCGCGAACTAACTCCATTGTGATTGTGCTTATTTTATTCGGTGCTCTAGTGGCGATACTGGAAACCGAGCCGCTTATCAGTGAGCGTTGGGGCTCGTTGTTTGTTGTGTTTGAAGGAATTCTATTTCTATTCTTCCTTGCCGAGTACATTGGTCGAGTATATACCGCAAATTATCCTGATTTACAGGGCAATGTTCGCGGGCGCATTCGTTATGTTTTTACGTTTTGGGCGCTGCTCGATTTACTTGTGTTGGTGTCTTTCGTGCTGATGTTGGGCGGTGCTACATTCTTCTTGGTGCGCGTATTTAGGTTGCTGCGCATTGTAAGAATTGCTCGGCTTGGCCGTTTTTCAAAAGCCATTGATTTGATACTTGAAGCCGTATCTTCGCGGAAATTTGAAATGGCGCTCACTTTTGGTATCGCTCTCGGGCTTATGGTGTTGGGCGCAAGTGTGCTGTATGCGCTCGAAGCTGAGAACCAGCCTGAGGTATTCGGCAGCATTCCGCGAGCGCTATGGTGGTCTGTGGCTACGCTTACTACTGTGGGTTATGGTGATGTAGTGCCAGTAACTGCTTTGGGCAAAATAGTAGCAGGAATTACAGCTATGCTTGGCGTGGGTTTAGTGGCGATGCCTGCCGGTATTCTTGCTTCGGCCTTTTCCGAGGCGATTCAAAAACGTAAACAAGCTGAAAAAGAGAAAGCCCAACACTAAGGTTGGGCTTTCTCATAAAACGTAAACTAAAGCGTAAAATTAATTACTGTTCACAATATCGCTTATCGATGTGGCTTCTGAACCTGGGCGTGTAACAGCACAGTTACTGCCCGATTCCTCACAGGTAACACCACGAATGCGGCTACCGATCGAGCGGCTATCGTATTGGCCTGATGCGGTTAAGCGGCGCACTATACCGGTTAGTTGGGTATTCACCCGAAACGCTGAACCAGTTACGGAAATACGCTCAATATTTTGTGTAGAAGCAAAGCGGGCAACCGTTTCATCGTTTGCACCGGTAGCTTCCAAATCTTTGGTTACTTCGCGTAAGTATGGGCGAGCATCATCAACACCGGCAATAATAAGCTTGCGGTAAAGTTCACCAGCACCTACTAAATCTTGCTCAACACCGGCACCTATCTGGCGCATGCGGCCAAGCAAAAACATAGCGTTCACTAAGTTTTGATCACTTGCTTGCTCCAACAAAGTAAGCGCTTCTTCGAAATCTTCGGGGTTATCTGAGGCGAATAGTTGCGTGGCTTTTTGATACAATGCCGGCGGGTGGTTCAGGGCAACGGCTTGTTCTAAAAGCTTATCGGCTTCTTCATCATTTTGCTCGAGAATAAAGCCATTGCGATACCAATCAGACATCAAAAAGGTAGCGATTGCGCTGCGATAACGAACGCCTGTACGAATAAAGCGTTCTGCTTCTTTATCGCTTTGTTCTAAACCATCACCACTGGCAAATGCCATGGCTACTAAAGCAGCGGCATCGCCACTGCCATTGCGAGCGAGGCGAATTAAGCGGCGCATTTCGGCTTCACATTCGGAACTATCACACACGGGTGAACTAGCTTGGCTAGCTGCTGTTAAAAATGCGTTTGCAGCCATGTTTGGCTGGGCGTGGCTGACTGCAGAAAAACCTACCAATGCCAGCGTGATGCTGGTGGCAAGAATGGCACTTTTAAATACGGGTAGCTTCATGTGAACCTCTGGGTGTTTGAAAACAGGCCTAATGTGAATGCTGTGTGGGTTAGAGTCAATTCAATTCGAGCTGCAAAATTGCAACGAAATGTTTCTAACCCACACATATCTTCACGTCTTTTTGGCGTGCGTTCCCATGCGCATTCTCGCGAGGCTAGCCCGCCATGGGCTCGTTCAAACTAGGTTCCTTGCTTATTTTCGAATTTAGTTTCTAAGTTAGTTTGCTTCCAAACTAGGGAGAAACTCAGGTTGCTTAAAGCCACCCACTTCTGTTTCTAAGAAGCCTGCTAAGCTAAATAGCTGTGCTTCACTCCAAGGCATACCTACAACACTCAAACCAAGAGGAAGTGGGCCTTGCTTACCTGCGGGTAAGGTAATTGAAGGGTAGCCAGAAACAGCCGCGGCAGTTGAAGTACCGAAGCTATAGCCTGGGCCTTCAAGCGGCGGGGTTGGCCACGCGGGGCCATAAGAAGGCATAACAATTGCCGAGGCGCCCAAATCAACTAAGTAGCGATTCAAGTGTTGCTCGGCTAATTGGCGGCCATTTGCAAGCGCGTTCTCGTAGCTTGCTTTATCGGCCTCTAAATCAACGGCAACGGCTTGTTCAAAATATTCTTGGCCGAAAAGTGCGAGTTCGGTGTCGCTATTGGCAAGGTTGTAATCAATAACAGCTTGCATATCTACAGCTGGTGCACCGAAATCCGCTAACCAATTATTTAGATCGCGTTTGAATTCATAAACCAGTACTTCTATTTCATCAGCGTAAAGCTGGCGAGGTAAGTTCCACTCCATCACTTCGATAACGTTAATGCCATGCCCACGCAATGCTTCAGCTACGCGGTTTGTCATTTCCTCTACGCCGGTAAAACTCTCATCGTAGGCACGCACTAACACAACAGTTTCGCCTTGAAACTCACTTTGCGCGGCAGTGGCTAAAGAAGTGCCAAAACGCTCTTTCGCTTCTGGCGTTGCCATAGCATCAAGCAGCAATGCTGCATCGTAAACGTAGCGAGTCATTGGGCCGGCAATATCTTGAGCTTCAGCAATAGGAATGATGCCGTGGCCCGATACTGAGCTTCGCGTTGATTTCACACCAACCACGCCATTAATTGAGGCAGGGCACATAACCGAACCATCGGTTTCGGTACCGATAGCTAGCAAGCTAAAATCAGCAGCTACGGCCGCACCAGAGCCAGCACTTGAGCCACATGGATTGTGGGTTAAAACGTGGGGGTTACGCGTTTGCCCACCAATGCCCGACCAACCACTGATTGAATTTGCACCCCGAAAGTTCGCCCACTCCGATAGATTCGCTTTACCAAGAATAATGGCACCGGCGTTGCGTAGTTGTTGTATGTGGAGTGCATCGCTCGCCGATATAAAGCCAGCCATCACCGAGGCTCCAGCAGTGGTAGCCATTTTATCAGCAGTAGCGATGTTTGCTTTTAACACCACAGGCATGCCGTGTAACGGCCCGCGAATTACGCCGAGTTCGCGTTCGCGATCGAGTTCCGCGGCAATACTTAAGGCATCTGGGTTTACTTCAATAATTGCGCGGATATCGTGGCCTTGATGATTGTTACGTTCAATTTCATCGAGGTAATGTTGTACTAACGCAACGCTAGTAAGGCTTCCATCTGCGAATTGTTGTTGAACATCGGCAGCATTTGTCCAATTAGGATCTGCGGGTGCTATCGCTTCTGGTTCTTGGCTACATCCACTAAGCAGGGCTGCAAGCGATAATATGCTCGCACCAACGATAAATTGAATGGCTAATTTCACGGTTTATTCCTCTTCTTTTTTTTCGATAATTATTGTTCGAGAATTAGTGTTGGAAAATTCTTTCCGTGCGCTGTGCCTTCCGTGTGCTAAGTGGGCGCTGTGAATAATCACTTTGGCAAAGTTTTTGTGGAAACTTCACCTCGAGGAGAATGCCAAGAACTGTGCCTTTTGGCTAGTAAAACATACAACTTAACGAACTTGTTTGTATGTTTAGTTAACCTTGAGCCTCGCCTCAGGTAAGCTAGGGGAAATATAACAGAAAAAGAGAGTATGTATTGGTATCAGAAATGAAGATTTGCGCCGATATTAAAATCTCTTACAACGAACAGGAAACCCACATGAAGAAATTATTTACGAAGTTAGCGCTGAGTTCATCAGCATTACTGGTGGCCGCAAGCATTGCCGGGCCAGCAGCTAGCCAAGGGCAAGCGGTGAGTTACAAAGACCAAGCGAAATTACATGCGATTGCCACCGCACCAAGTGCTGAGAATTTGCGCAAAGATGTGCAAACCTTAGTTGATTTCGGAACTCGCCATACACTTTCAGAAACAGAATCTGAAACCCAAGGTATTGGTGCCGCACGGCGTTGGATTTTTGCAGAATTTGAACGTATTTCTGCTGCTTGCGGCGGTTGCTTAGAAGTTTACTACAGCACTGGCGTAATTGAAGGCGAAGCGCGTATTCCAGAAGCCACAGAAGTTGTAAGCGTGGTAGCGATTCAGCGTGGTAAAACTGATCCTGAACGCTATGTACTTATGGCGGGTGATATTGATTCGCGGGTAACCGATGTAATGGATTCTACTTCGATTTCGCCAGGAGCAAACGATAATGCTTCGGGTTTAGCCGGAACGATAGAAGCGGCTCGGGTGCTGAGCCAATATGAATTTAACGGCTCTATTGTTTACGCTGCGCTAGCAGGTGAAGAGCAAGGGTTATTTGGTGGCCAAATTTTAGCCAAACAAGCACTAGAAGAAAACTGGCGGCTACATGCGGTGTTAAACAACGATATGATTGCCAACATTGCCGGCATTAATGGCGTGATCGATAACACTACTGCGCGGGTGTTTGCTGAAGGCACGCGGCAAAATGAAACGGCCGCCGATGCACGCGCACGCCGTTTTACTGGCGGAGAGGTTGATTCCCCAAGCCGCAATTTAGGCCGCTATATTTCTTGGATGGCCGATCGCTATATTCAAAATCTTGATGTAATGCTGGTTTATCGGCTCGATCGCTTTGGCCGTGGGGGCCATCACCGGCCGTTCAATGATGTAGGTTACCCAGGTGTGCGAATTATGGAAACCAACGAACATTACGATCGCCAGCATCAAGATTTACGCAATGAAGATGGCCGCCACTTTGGTGACACCATTGAATTTATGGATTTCGATTATGCGGCGAAACTCACGGCATTAAACGCGGTAACCTTGGCCAGTATGGCGTGGGCACCAGCACCACCTAGTGAAGTAGAAATACGCGGTGCGGTTCAACCACACACCACATTACGTTGGGCTGAGGCGAGTGAGCAAGAAAAAGATATCATTGCAGGCTACCGTATTTATTGGCGTTATACCGATGCGCCAAACTGGCAGTTTAGCCGCGATGTGGGCAATGTAACTGAATTCACTTTAGAAAATGTAGTAATTGATAACTATTTCTTTGGTGTTTCCAGTGTAAGCAAAGATGGCTTTGAAAGCCCAGTGGTATTCCCTGGCGCTGCCGGAACCTTCGATTTACGCCAATAATAACGAGCGAGTGCTTAATTTGGTATTTGTACTCTTGGTATATCTATCATGAAACTTAAATTCGGCCCAGCTACCTTAGTTGCGGCCGCTTTTATTGGTCCAGGAACCGTAGTTACCGCTTCGTTAGCCGGTGCTAACTATGGTTATGCGCTGCTCTGGGCTCTGCTATTCGCAATCGCTGCTACTATTGTGTTGCAAGAAATGGCGGCGCGTATTGGCGTTGTTACCCAGCAGGGGTTAGGTGAAAACTTGCGAGTTGCGGTGCAGCAGCCGTTACTTCGTCAACTCTTCATTTTGTTGGTTGTGGCTGCGGTAGTTATTGGTAATAGCGCCTATCAAGGTGGCAACTTAACCGGTGCTAGCTTGGGAGCCCGCTCGTTATGGGGTGATATCACGTGGGTGGAGTTTTTCCGCGAAGATATTGGTATTAATCCGTGGGCGGTAATACTCGGTTCGCTGGCTACCCTGATTTTATGGCAAGGCCACTATAAACGCATTGAAAAGATACTGATTGTGCTTGTGGTGTTAATGAGTATCGCGTTCTTATTCACATTTGCGCTGAGTAAACCCGATATAGTGGCTATTCTAAAAGGCCTTTTCATACCTTCGATTCCGGCCGGAGCGCTGCTTACCACTATTGCTTTAGTTGGCACTACCGTTGTGCCTTATGCGCTATTTTTGCACGCCGCTAGTGCGCGCGAACGCTGGGGCAGGGCCAGTGAGCTGGCTGATGAAGCAAACGATGCTCGAATAAGAGCTGCATTATCGGAAGCAAAAGCTGATATTTACACTTCTATACCGCTCGGTGGCTTGATTACGCTTGCGATTATTTCTACCGCAGCTTCCGCTTATTTTGGTAGCAGTGAACAAATTACCGGTGCGGCTGATTTGGCTGTATCACTCCAGCCTGTGTTTGGTAATGCAGCCACCTATCTCACCGCCTTTGGTTTGCTTGCTGCGGGGCTTTCATCGGCTATTACTGCGCCTTTAGCCTCTGCTTATGCACTAACCGGTGTGTTGGGTTGGAGCACTAACATGCGCGGCTGGCGCTTTCGCGCAACTTGGCTGGGTATTATTTTGATTGGTGTGGTGGTTTCATCGCTGGGTATTCAGCCCTTTGCGCTGATTGTATTTGCGCAAGTGGCAAACGGTATTTTACTGCCCCTGATTACCTACTTTTTGCTCATGGTGGTGAATCAAAAACGCATGGGTGCTTTTGCTAATAGCAAACGGCAAAACGGGGTAGCAGCTTTGGTGTTTGTTATCGCGCTCGGGTTAGGAGCTCGGAGTATTTGGTTAGCAATTACCTAAAAATGCCCTAAATTGCCAAGCCAACACCTACTGCAAGCAAAAGCAAAAAACCATGAATTAAAGCAACGTTAAGGCCCAATAGCGGCACTAGCTGTTCAATATGATTGGCATGTTTTCGAACACCAATTAGCAGTTTTACCAGCAGTGGTAGCAACAAAAGAACAATTAAAGTAGCCACCGGCAACCAAGCGAAGTAAACCCCCAAAATCACTAATACGTAAGCCCCCATCCACTGGCTAGCAAATATCCACGTGCTCTTTTTCCGGCCGATTAGTATCGGGTAATGGCGCCGGCCCACTTGTGCATCGGCTTCACAATCAGGAAATTGGTTGAGCAGCAAAAGGTTGTTTACTAGCAACATCACAACTGATGAAATCAACACGCTGGTGCTAGTAAGAACGCCAGTGAATACCCAAATCGCACCCATTGTCATAATTAAACCGAAGCCAACGCCGGGCGCAATTAAACACAAAAAAGGGATGCGGTTGATGTAGTGAGTGTAGGTGTAAATGAGCAATATCCCTGGAATGCCAAGCCAAAGCAACTCGGAGCGATTATTGCTAACAATCCAAGCGCCAATTCCTACCACCAGTAGCAAGCTAACAACAGCAAGCGCGAATGCTAATTTTGCGGCTCTTGGCTCTTTAATTAAAGTGCCGCTGCCGCCGCTAAAAGGGGTTTTTGGTGTGAGGAAATCGAGGCCAGAGCGAAAATCAAAGTATTCGTTAAAGGCATTCACACTGATATGTGCAGAAATTGCCGCCAGTGTAACCCAAAATAATAAAAATCCGCTCGGTGCCCCAGCGATTTGCCAGCTGTAGGTTATGGCAAGCACTAAACAAGCCAAAGTGAGGGTTAAAAAGTTAACCCGAGCAATGGCTAATAAGTTAGAGAGTTTCGCTATCCCCATGGGTTAACTCCGGAATGATTTTGTTGGCAATATAGTGTTGCCAATCATCATTGAAACCACTAAACAGTTTATTGATCTCGGATAGGTATTGTTCAGAAACTTTATTCAGTAATTCGCGATTATCTGCCAATTGTTCAACGCGAACCCAATCATTCCAAACACTAAACAGCCCCCAGTTCGGGCGATGAATTTCAGATCCGGGCAAGCGATAATGGAATGTTGGCCGCGCCTTAATCAAATTATCGTTTACTGTATTGAGTACACGTTCTTCATCAATGTGGCGAAAGAGCGGAAGCATATCGAGTGCGCGATTACGGGTTGGGTTGTGTTGTAAATAATCATCCATCAACTGTTCACGTGATGGCCAGTAATCTTTTTTTAGTACTAACTCGAGATAAGCTTTAGGAAACGGATCGATGTAGTTACTTATGCGCCGGGAAATATCGGGGGCAATTTTCATCAATAACCAATCGTAAAGGCACAGAAAACTTTTGATATGCGCGGAAATTGTATCTGCTTCGAGGTTAGGCAACTCAGGGTTTAATTGCATGCCAAACGCATAAGCGATGCTATCGGAAGAGCCTTTTGCCCCAGCTTTGCGAAAATCGTTAATCAACGTTTCTATCTCGGATAACCGATTTAATGGTAATGGAGGGCTGACAATCTCGATTGGCACAACACTTTCGGCAATCCAGGCCAAGCCTTTTTCGGCACTATCTCGCCAATCATTATGTTCGGCTTCACGGCCTATTTTTTTGAGGTAATCGTAATCAAACTCAATAATCCAATCGCCCGCACTATCACCACTAATAACGTGTTCGTAGCGGCCTTTTTCGCTTTGTTCGCATGTATCACAATTTTTTTCTAAGTAACTAAGGAGCACATCAGTGGCTTCTTGTAATTTTAAGCCACTGAATTCAATTTCAATACCAACTCGGCGTTCTTCGTTTTCGCCAGTTTTCATTGTTGGTGGCTTCACTAACGAATTAACGTTATTCATTGTGGCTATTCCTCAGTTTGAATCATTAGAAGCTAATTAATCATGTGCTGGGTTAATTTCACTTATGCGCCGGTAAACCCAAGCAGGCTGCCCATCGCTTAAGGTATACAGATAACGTTCGTATTTAACGCCTACCCGTTCGTAGCGATCGAGGCGGCGAAGTTGCCGTGCATTTACATAAAACACTTGGCCATTGGTAACCGCGCCTTCTTTTGGTAATAAATCGAGCCGATGGCGCTGATAATCTTCCAATGACCCCGGCTCTGTTGGTACATAACCGAAAATAACCAAGGTTCGAACCACGGGGTTCGTTAGGGTGCCAAACGCAAATACCCGGTGTTCTGCTTCTTGGTCTATATTTAATGTGGTTTCTGAAAAAGTGAAGCTATAAGGGTTTAACCAAATCCACCAAAATCCGACAACCAGAACTAATAAAAAAATGATTCCATACATAAAACGCACGTTGCACCTGTAACAAGCGAAAGGTTATATTTTTGTGTATCATGCTAGCATCTTGAATACAAACACATAGAGAATTTTGCCATGGCTTTTAAAACAAAACTAAAACTCACTGCGGCAGCTATTTCCAGTGCATTTTTGCTCAGTGCGTGTTCACCAGCACCAGATAGCACCAGTATGCCAGAGTATCAGGCGAGTGCCAGTGCTGAGGGGCGTTTAGATATATATGTTCCGGTTCGTTTAGATGTTGATTTATCGCATTTATCGGACGATCAGAAAGAATTAATTTCGCTGCTTATCGATGCAGCGGAAATTATGGATAACTTATTCTGGCAGCAAGCTTACGCTGGCGATAAAGATATGTTGTTAAACAATATTGCCGATCCGCGGGTGCGTGAATTTGTAAACGTGAATTACGGGCCATGGGATCGGCTCAATAACATGCAGCCTATTTTACAGGGTATTGAAGCCAAACCTTTGGGTGCTAATTACTACCCAGCAGATATGACGCGAGAAGAATTTGATGCTGCCGATTTACCCGGCAAAGATGATTTGTACACGCTTGTGCGCCGTAATGAGGCTGGTGAGCTTTACACTATCCCTTATTCAGAAGCGTATCGTGAAGAACTGAGCCAAGCCGCGGCAATACTGCGTGCAGCAGCAACGGTAGCAGACGATGAAACTATGGCTCGTTATTTAGAAATGCGAGCGAATGCGTTTCTTTCCAATGAATACCAAGCCTCTGATTATGTATGGATGGATATCACCGAAAGTGATGTTGATGTGATTATCGGCCCTATCGAAACTTATGAAGATCGTTTGTTCGGTTATAAAGCAGGCTTTGAAGCATACGTGTTGGTGAAAGATACCGAGTGGAGCCAGCGTTTAGAAGTGTATGCTCAACACTTGCCGAGCTTGCAACGTGGGTTGCCAGTGGCAGATGAATATAAAGCGGAAGAACCAGGCACAGATGCGCAACTTAACGCTTACGATATCGTTTACTATGCGGGCCATTCGAATGCAGGCAGTAAAACCATTGCGGTGAATTTGCCAAACGATGAAGAAGTACAGTTAGCAAAAGGCACCCGGCGTTCGCAACTGAAGAATGCAATGCAGGCTAAATTCGATAAAATTTTAGTGCCGATTGCTGATCTTTTAATTGTGCCTGAACAGCGCCAACACATTACGTTCGATGCGTTTTTCGCAAATACTATGTTTCATGAGGTAGCCCATGGCTTGGGTATTAAAAACTTAGTGAACGGAGAAGGCACAGTGCGCGGTGCGTTGCGTGAATATGCATCACCTATCGAGGAAGGCAAAGCCGATATACTTGGTTTGTACATGGTTACTCAGCTGCTGGAAGAAGGTGTTCTTACCGAAGGCCAGTTGGAAGATTACTATGTTACTTTCTTGGCGGGCATCTTCCGCTCAGTGCGTTTTGGGGCTTCAAGTGCTCATGGTCAGGCAAATATGATTCGCTTTAATTACTTTGCGGAACATGGTGCCTTTGTGCGCAATGAACAAGGCGAATATTCGGTAGATATGGAGAACATGCGATCAGCTATGAATTCTCTATCTGATTTGATTTTACGTTTACAGGGCGATGGCGATTACGCTGGTGTAGCGCAATTATTCTCTGAAATGGGCAGTGTAAATGCGGGTTTGCAGGGCGATTTAGATCGTATTGATAGCGCTAACATTCCGGTAGATATCGTATTTGAGCAAGGTAAATCGGTATTAGGCTTGTAATTTAAGGCAGCAATATTAACCACTTTGCTGGATGGCACCGTGTTTAATACAAAACACAAATAGTGGCGAAGAAAACTAAAAAGCCCGAGAAATAAGTAGTGATAATCACTATCTAGTTTCTTGGGCTTTTTGTTTACTTTGATTATGTTGATTAAAATCAATGTATTAAAACACTTGGCATGGTGCTTGCTTATTCTTCTAAGTAACCTTAAAACGAGGAATAAAATAATGATTACAAGCTTTCTTTTAGCCGCCACTATAGCTATGCCAATTAACGATGAATCGCCTACGAAGGTGCCTTCGCGCCAGCTCACTATTGTGAATGCACCTGATACCGCAAGCTGCCAGTTTAATTTGAATAAGGATATTCATGCATCTTATGAAACACTAACCGTAACCGATGGCGAAACTGAGCTGTTTCGTATTCTGCATAATGGCGATTTATATCTAAATGGTAATTCGGTAGCCGTTGATGCCGAAGAACGCAGTATGTTGATTCAATACAAAAATGGATTATCAACACAATCTGAATTTATGGTTGATGTAATGGCGGAAGCTATGGAAATGACTTCCTATGCATTAACGGCAACCTTCACTGAAATGTTTGGCAAGCGGCATAAAATAGTTCGCCGCATCGAGAAGCTTAATGAAAAGCTAGCAGAAGAATTTGCAACGGTGGCTTATCAAGCCGGTGGCACTTATGTTGTGCAGGGTAGCCAGCTTGATGCCTTTGGCGATCGTTTAGGCGATACGCTAGATACTGAAATTCAAGAAATAGTAGAAGATTCTATGGGTAGTATGATTTGGTTAGTTACCAAAGCAATGTTTACAGGTTCTGGCAGTTTCGAACAACGCATGGAGCAGTTTGGTGAGCGTATGGAAAAAATGGGTGAACAGCTGGAAATTACTATGGAGAGTTGGGGCGCTGAAATGGAAATACGCGGTGAGAGCATGTGTGCTGATTTAGAAAAATTACGTGACACTGAAGGCCGAATTGTGGAGCGTATTCCAGGCTTTTCTGAATATCGCATATTAATGTAACTCCCGGAAAATAAGAGGCTAGCAATGCTAAGAGTAACAAGTGGCCAATAATAAAAAAGCCCACCAAAGCTGATGGAAATTCCGTAGCGATGGTGAGCTTTTTGCTAGATTTACGAATTAGCTAGTTAGCTTTTCGCGGTTCCTTCATCTTCGTTATTATCTTGATAATCAGTTAAATCATCATCGTGTTTTGCTAAATCCCAAGGCAAACTGCCCGGCGAATGATGAATAAAGTGTAAGTAGTTCTCGAACTGGTTAAGCACATCATTAATGATATCGGCTTTCTCGAAGCCATAGATATCATAAGATTGGCCACCTTGGCGCAAGAACACTTCAGCGCGATAATATTGATCGGTTTCTTTCTTCGCTTTTTTCGCTACTGCGAAATCAGGCCGTGCATAGGCACGAATGCGAACTTCATAGGTGAAATCGATTTCATCTTTATCTACGCGCAAGATAACGCGAACCGGATCTTCTTCCATCTGAACTTCAGCTTGCCATTTCTGCCCTGAGAGTTCAGAACATACTTCATCAAGGCATTCTTTTCCGGTTTCACGAATAAAGGCTTCTACTTTTGAACGTGCGGGGAAATCAACCAACCCAGCTAGGCGCGTTTTCCAATAGTTTGAGCCTGCATGTACACCTCGGCGATGCATTTGCGTATGGCTGCGTAAACTACTGTATTGGTGCCCTTCAATCACTAAAGCACGCCACAAGCCAACGGCTGCAATCAGCATGATAATGGCAAACGGAAGCGCACTGGCAATGGCGGCTGTTTGTAACGCACCAAGGCCACCGGCGAGCAATAGCACTGCCGCCACTACACCTTCTGAACTAGCCCAGAAAATCCGTTGCCAAACTGGTGTATTTGAATTACCGCCAGAAGCGAGTGAATCGATAACCAATGAACCGGAATCTGAAGACGTAACAAAGAACGTCATGATCAAAATCACGGTTACAAAGGAAAGAATGCTGGTTAGCGGTAAGTTTTCATATAGCTTAAATAAAGCAATAGCTTGGTTTTCCTGTACTTCGCCAATCAAGCTTTCGTAGCCTTGCATCATGATCATGTGCAGTGCCGTATCGCCAAACACTGAGAACCAGAAGAAGGTAAAGATAGTTGGCACCAGCATTACCCCCACCACAAACTGGCGAATGGTTCTGCCGCGGCTGATTTTTGCAATAAATAAGCCAACAAAAGGCGCCCAAGCGATAGTCCAACCGAATATAAATAAGGTCCAGTTGCCTATCCAATCGCTGCGGCTATAGGCTTGTAAATTAAAGGTTCGCTCAACAATGTAGTTCAGGTAACTACCAGTGTTTTGCAAGAACGTTTCAAGTATATGCACCGTAGGGCCGGCGAAAAACACAAACAGTAGCAAGAACATTACTAAGCTCATGTTCAGAATTGAAAGGCGCTTTATGCCCTTATCGAGCCCTGCTACCACCGAGGCTATGGCCATTAGTGTAATCACAAAAATAACGATAATTTGCACAATATTATTTACCGGGATGTCCTCCCATAAATAATTTAAGCCGGTGTTAATTTGAATCACCGAGAGCCCGAGCGTAGTTGCAATACCAAACATGGTGCCGAGAATGGCAAAGGTATCAACAGCATGGCCGGCTGGGCCATGAATTTTTTCCCCAATCAATGGGTATAATGTAGAGCGCATGGAAAGCGGTAAACCATGGCGAAAAGAAAAATAGGCAAGCACTAAACCCACAAGGCCGTAGATAGCCCAAATGTGGAAGCCCCAATGAAAATAAGAGATTTGCATCGCTTGTTTGGCGGCATCAACGGTAAGAGCAGATCCTTGTGGTGGGCTGGCATAATGTAATACAGGCTCGGAAACACCAAAGAATAATAATGCGATACCGTAGCCTGCTGAAAATAGCATGGCAAACCAAGAAAGAAAGCTATATTCCGGATCTGCATGATCGGGGCCTAATTTTATTCGCCCCCATTTCGATAACGCTATTACCACGATGAACATCAAAAATAAGGCAACGGCCAACATGTAGAACCAACCAAAATCTTCGGTTATTCTGGCCAACGTGGCGGAGAAAAATTCACCTGCAAGCTCAGGGTTAACTAGTGTACCGATCACTAAGAGAGTAATTACAGCTACAGCGGGAATAAAAACCGGCAAAAGTAGCGCAGATCGCCAAGGCGATTCTTTCAATGCACTCATATACAAACTCCTTTGTAGGAAGCCCAATATGGACCTTTAGCCCCCTTAGGCTAGCATTCGTGACAAAAAAGACAAGTTGACTAAAATTTAATCAGAAGCTAAAAAGCATTGAAAATACAATATTTTTAATTTCGCGGTACACTAGTAAAAATGGTTTTTAAATAGGATGCAACCATGTTCATCGCCTCTCGAATTTCTGCAAAAATTAAGTTTTCTATTGAACGCATGCTCGGTGGAGGTGCTCTTTTACAGCTACTTTTAGCTTGGGGCATTGTTGTATTGGTGGCGATTACGGGCGGCTTTTTAGCATTTTACCTCACTCGTGGTGATGCTGGTTTAAGTGAAGAGTTTTGGTGGAGCTTTTTACGGCTAACCGATCCGGGTTATCTTGGCGATGATGAAGGCTTGCTTCGGCGAGTAATTTCCACACTGCTTACAGTTGCCGGATACGTGCTTTTCATGGGTACCTTAGTTGCTATCATGACGCAGTGGCTGTTTCGGCAGATGCGCTATTTTGAATTAGGGCAAACGCCCGTTAGTTTTCGTAATCACACCGTTTTGCTGGGGTGGACATCAAGAACATTGCCGGTGATCAACGAACTAACTAACCCAATTATCCCAATACAAAATGTTAATAAAATAGCGGTGTTGGCAGAAGATATAACCGAAGGCCCATCGGAAGAGATGTTGGCGGAGGATTTCAGTGCCCGAGATCGACGTCGAATTGTTTTAAGATCGGGTTCGATTTTGAACCCTGATCATTTATTGCGGGTTGCGATTGCCGATGCGAAAACGGTTATTATTCCTTCACGCAGTAATTTCGCTGAGCAAACCTTGAGTGCCGATACCGATGTGATAAAGGTGCTGCTTTCGTTGCAAACAGAATATGCAAAAGGCAAAGATCCGCAAGTAGTAGCTGAGCTGCAAGATGCCCGAAAAGTGCCGATTGCATTGCATACCTATCAAGGTAACCTGCAGATAATTGCGAGTGATTTGATTATCGCCAGAATATTGATGCGCAGTGCGTTATACCCCGGTTTATCGGGAGCTGTAAATGCGTTGTTGATTGATCCGGAACAAGCACAGTTTATGCCTGAATCAGCGGAGCCTTTTGTTGGTAAGCAATGGAATCAGGTATTTGCTGGCGCGCAAAAAGCTACGCCTTGCGGCATTCTTCGCCCGGAAAAAAGCAAACGTTCAGGAAGTACGGAAACCATACTTGCCCCACAAGGGAATTTTGTTATTGCGCAAGGTGATGAAATTCTTTATCTCGCAACGAGTCACCAAGATGCGAAAAATCACAAACGGGCTGCGAATCATCGGCCAATGCAGGTAAATGAGCGTTTAATAACGCCTCCCCGCCCGCTTAAGCGAAAGATTTTAATGTTGGGTTGGAACAACCGGGTAATCGCATTGCTAGATGAAATGGCGAAAGATAGCCGCACCAAGTATTACGTAACAAACGTTTCATCCGCTCCGGTAGCTGAGCGGCAACAACTTTTTCAGGAACGTTGGCCAACGCGCTCAAAACAGCTAGAAATAGATTGGCAGCAAGCCGATTACACTGCTGAATCGGTAATGTCGGCTTTGAAACCGCAAGATTTTGATTCCGTAATGATGTTCAGTAGTGACCGATCTGCATCAGGGGAAGAGGCGGATGCTCGCAGTATCGTGGCGTTTATGTTGCTCGATTATTTGTTGGCGCAAGGTAACTATGAAACTCGCCCGCATATCATGGTAGAGCTTCATGATCCGAGCAACGCAGCATACGTAAATCATAGTAATAACGAAGTATTAGTAAGTTCGGTAGTAGTGAGCCACGTGTTGGCTCAAGTAGCAGTATATCCGCAATTGCGGTTAGTATATGAACACCTACTTAGCGCAGATGGAGCGCGAATGGCAGTGCGTTTCTTACCAGCAAAGTTACAGCGAACAATATCAATTGCGGAGCTGCGGGAGTATGCATTAGCAGATCGCGCAGTGTTATTGGGCTATCAAGAGATTGGTGGGAAAACGGTTTTAAACCCAACAGCAAATACTCAGGTTAAAGCAACTGAAAACACTCAACTCATTGTACTACAAGGGGTGTGAGCTAGCCTTTATGCAGCCCTGGATAAAAAATGGCCGGCATAAGCCGACCATTTACTAATTCGTGTTTTCACTGCTAGGTTGTTACAAACCTAATTACGCAGGAACAACGTTCTCAGCCTGAGGGCCTTTTTGGCCTTGGGTGATAGTAAACTGAACTTTCTGCCCTTCGGTTAAAGTACGGAAACCATCACCGGTGATTGCAGAGAAGTGTACGAACACATCAGGACCGCCTTCGCGCTCAAGAAAACCAAAACCTTTAGATTCGTTGAACCATTTAACGGTACCAGTAACTGTATCTGACATAATCTTTCCTAACTTGCGTATATTTAAAACGACTGGCTAAAGCCAGCAGAACTAGTGCTTAAAGCAGCAGAGATATTAGAGCAGGGGACGAGAGCTTCCGAGGAGGTTTCGTTCAAACTGAGCAAACACTTGCTGTTAATCAAGCTATTTGAGTATATATGGGATATTTTAAGCTTTCCAATTTTTTTCTAGCTTATTTTATATTCTATTTGGTTCTCAGCAGCGAATATTTAAAACCGATATAATGCGCCATACTTTTTGCGCAGTGAGATGTTTTCGCAAGCGCTCAGCTTATGCAAGCTTTAGCTTGGGCCTGCCGCAAGTGTTCTGGCTAAGGGTTAAGATAAAAGGAAAACCAAATGCTATCTCGAGTAGTAGAACGCCAAACCGATATGATTGGCTACACAGATTTATTAAAAATTCAGTCATTATCAAAGCTTACAGGTTCTGATATTTACGTGAAATGTGAGTATCAGAATCCGGGTGGCTCAATTAAAGATCGCGCGGCTCTGCAATTGGTGAAAGATGCAATTGATAGCGGTGAATTACAGCCAGGCATGAGCATTGTTGAGGGCACGGCAGGGAATACCGGAATTGGTTTAGCGGTGGTGGCAAAATCGCTTGGTTATGATTTGTTGGTGGTGATGCCCAATGATCAAACCCCAGAAAAAACAAAAATGATCGAATTGCATGGTGCGCGGTTAAAAGCGGTGCCACCAGTGCCTTTCAAAAACCCCGAGCATTTCTATCATACTGCTCGGCGCATTGCTGAAGAGAATGATAATTTCTGGTGGGCGAATCAGTTTGAAAACACCAGCAACATGCGTGCCCATTATTTGCATACTGGCCCAGAAATTTGGCAGCAAACTAAAGGTGAAATCGATATTCTAGTATCGGTTTCTGGCACTGGCGGCACTATTGGTGGTAATTCTCAGTATTTAAAAGAGCAAAACCCAAACATCGAAGTTTGGTTGGCCGACCCAGATGGCTCTGGTAGTTATGAATTTTTACGTAGCGGTGAATATAAATCGGCAGGCAGCTCGATGACAGAGGGAATCGGCATCATGCGTTTGGTTGAAAACTTTCGGCAGGCTAAAATCGATTATGCGGTGAACCTGCCCGATCAAGATTTGGTGAGCATCGCGAACTTTGTGCGGGAGCAAGAAGGTATTGTGCTAGGTAGTAGCTCAGCATTGAACGTGGCCGCCGCATTCTTTGCGGCATTGCACCGGGAGCCGGGCAAAACTATTGTTACTTTTGCCTGTGATTTAGGGGAGCGAAGTGCTTCGAAGCTTTATAACCCTGATTATTTACAAAGCCGAGATATTAGCCAAGTAGCCGAGCCTATCGAAAAATTAATGCAACGCTATAAAACCGATACTAAGCGTATTTTAAAAGTAGAGCGGCAATATTGGTTAGATTAAAGTTTAGGAAAGAAAACGGGGTGCATGAGCACCCCGTTTTTGTTTTTTCACTGGGTAAGTGCGAGCTTAACGAAGCGCAGCCTCTAGGATTTTTCGGCTCACCTCGGGCGTTACATCTTTGTTTTCGCCAAGCTTTACCATGCCATGCGATTCTAGTTGCTTGATGATGGTATCAATTACTGTAGGTTCCAAATCGTAATCTTCAATTCGGGTGCCAGCGCCTAAGTTGCGGAAAAACTCTTCCGTTTTAGCAATAGCCGCTTCAGCTTTTTCATCATCGCTACCTTCAGTAATGCCCCAAACACGCTCTGCATATTGGCTTAATTTTGCTAGCTTCTCTGCTTTGCGCACACGCAAGTTTGCCGGTAACACAACCGCCAAAGTTTGCGCATGATCTAAACCGTATAATGCAGTGAGCTCATGACCAATCATGTGAGTTGACCAATCTTGTGGAACACCTACGCCAATCAAGCCGTTCAGTGCCATGGTGGCGCACCACATAATGTTGGCACGAATTTCATAGTTTTCCGGTTGCGCTAACGCTTCTGGGCCAATATCAATCAACGTTTGCAAAATAGCTTCTGCTAAGCGATCTTGCAGGTGTGCACCTACTGGGTAAGTAAGATATTGCTCCATTACGTGAGTGAATGGGTCGATAACGCCATTTATCACCTGTCGGATAGGCAAAGTATAAGTAGTGGTTGGATCGAGCACCGAAAACTGTGGGAATACCAACGGGCTACCGAATGGCAGCTTTGCCTTATATTCAGCGCGAGTAACTACAGAGCCACTGTTCATTTCTGAGCCAGTAGCTGGGAGCGTTAAAACACTACCGAAGGCGATAGCTGATTCGATACCTTTGCCACCTTTGGTAAGGATTTCCCAGCGATCACCAGCAAAATTAGCTGCAGCAGCAATAAACTTCACGCCATCAACTACAGAACCACCACCAGCGGCCAGAATGAAATCAACTTTGTGTGCATTTACTTCATCGGCTGCGCGGCATAGCGTTTCAAACTCTGGGTTTGCTTCAATGCCAGAAAACTCACATACGATTCGGTTGCCAATAGCATCAATGATTTGCTGGTACACACCATTGTTTTTAATACTGCCGCCACCATAGGCCAGCATTACTCGGGCATTTTCCGGAATTTCGTTGCCGATATTAGCTATTTGCCCTTCACCAAAAAGAATTTTGGTTGGATTGTAAAAACTGAAGTTGTTCATCAGTACTCCGTTGCTGCAGATGAATTAGATTAACAGAATAGCGGATACGCTGGGGTTTGCGCAAATGATCACCCCAGCGTGTTCCTACCGTTATGCTGATAAGGTTAATTGCATTCGATAGCCATCGGTGCCATCGGAATAATATCCGAGCAGAACATCGATTACCTCGAAGCCTAACTGCCTGTAGAGCTCAATAGCACCTTTGTTCTCACATTTTACCTCAAGTGAAAACGCGGCAACCGAAGCGGCTTCGGCACTTTTGAATACTTCGGCCATAAGCGCTCTACCGAGGCCTTGCCCTCGAGCTTCGGGTGCTATTGCAATCGAGTAGATACGCCATTTTTGACTATTTTTTCGCGTTAGAATAATAGCGTAGCCGATAACCCTATTCTCAAATTCGGCACACCAAAGCAACGAACTACGCTGTTTCAATAGATGTGCAAAGGAACGGCGGCCAATTTGATCGTAACTAAAAGAACTATTTTCTAACGCTACTAATGCATCTAAATCCTTTGAAGTAGCGCGCCTAATACGAAAGCTCATATTTTTGCCTTAATCTTCAATACGGCGTAAGAAATCGTCCATAATTATTCGATATAGCTCATCACCTAAATACCCATCTTCAACACCACTATCGATAGAAGGGTTATCGTTGATTTCAATAATAACCGGGCCATTCGTGGTTTCTTTAATATCCACACCATACAAGCCATCGCCAACGAGGCGTGTAGCTTGTAAGGCAATTTTCACCACTTCTTTTGGTACTTGGTGAACACCGAAGTACTCGAAGCCGCCGCTTTTTCCGCGCGAAGTTTCGCTGCTGTGGTTGTAAATTTGCCAATGGTTGCGCGCCATCAAATATTTGCAGGCGTAAATTGCTCGGTTGTTAATAACACCAATTCGCCAATCGAAATCGGTAGGCAAAAACTCTTGCACTAACAAAATAGTAGAGGTTAAGAAGAGCTCTTCCGCTACTCGCTGAAACTCTTCATCATCGCGGGCTTTTTCAACGCCAATTGAAAATGAACCATCAGGAATTTTCAAAACTACCGGGTAACCGAAGCGTTCACCAATAGCTGCATAATCAATGTTATTTCCCATTACCAATAACTCGGTTCGCGGCTTTGGTATTTTGTTTTTTTCCAGCATTTCATTTAGAAATACCTTATTAGCACACCGCAAAATCGAATCTGGGTGATCAATTACCACCAAACCATTTGCTTCCGCCTTTTTGGCAAAATGATAGGTATAGTGGTTTATTCGCGTAGTTTCACGAATAAAAAGCGCATCAAATTCTAATAATCGGTTAAAATCAGCAGCAGTAATAAGCTCCGCATCAATATCATTTTCGCGGGCAGCACGAATAAATTTCTGCAGTGCTTTTTTATCACTGGTGGGAATACGTTCATTCGGGTCGTGAAGAATCGCCATATCATAACGATACTCTTTCCGGCTTCGCGCTTTACGCCAAACTCGCTTCGAGAAATATTCTAACGATTCGCCAAATAAGGTTTGTTCATCGTCACTCAGATCCGAAAGAGCCCTATTACGTATTGCATTGAGATGCCAACGGCCTTCGAAAGAAAATTCAACTTCCAGCAATGGGCACGGATAAGCCTCGAAAGTATGCCGAGCGAGATCTTCAAGCTCTGGATAGGCCGTGCGGCCAAAGCATAATAATAAGCGCACATGCTTTGTGTTTTCTGGTTGATGCTGAGCAACGAAACGATTCAATATTTTCGTATCATCACTTCGAAATAGTTGATAATGCGATAGATTCGCGAGATCGTTAATCGCAGAAACTGATGGCAAGGCGCGCTGGCTGCGAGCTTCAGCAAGCAGGCTTACGTAATACCCAGTGGATAAATAACTCAAATCACCACAGAGGTTGATAATGGGGCCACGGTGTTTACCGGCTTGCTGAATGTAATCAGCCGCACTGATGATAGATTGGCTTGGATGATAGGGCTGCCAATCTGCTATATCATCAATAATAATTAGGGGTGCATTGTGCATAGTGTACCTTGTACTGAGTTAACAAACGCCGCGTTTGTCGGGGCGATTTATCGCTGAAAACTGCGTTATTAGCAAGCGCTTTATAAGGAATATTTTAGATGAAATTTCAAGGCTCTAAGAACTTCAGCCATGGTCAGGTTCCAAAAATTGGCGTGCTACTTACTAATCTTGGCACACCAGATGCTGCAACGCCAAAAGCACTACGAAAATATTTAGCTGAATTCCTTTCCGATCCGCGTGTAGTAGAGGTTCCGCGCTTGCTCTGGAAAGTAATTTTACATGGCGTTATTTTACGCATTCGGCCGCGCCGTTCAGCAGAAGCGTACAGCACGGTTTGGACTGAGGAAGGTTCACCGTTGTTGTTTAACACGCAAGCACAAACCGATGGCGTGCGTGCTGAATTAGAAGAAATTTATGGTAACGATGTTGTTGTTGAATTTGGCATGCGTTACGGCAACCCTTCGATTCATAGCGCCATTGATAAGTTGCTAGAACAAGGGGTGCGTAAGTTAGTTGTGTTGCCGCTATACCCGCAATACTCGGCCTCAACTAGTGCCTCTACATTTGATGCTATCAGCCACGATTTTACGATTCGCCGTTGGCTCCCTGATCTACGCTTTATTAGCCATTACCATGATTATCCGGCTTATATTCAAGCCGTGGCCGATAAAATTCGTGCGCACTGGGATACTAATGGGCGAGCGGATAAGCTGGTATTTTCTTATCATGGGGTGCCGAAAAAATATCTTGATCGCGGCGACCCTTACCACTGCGAATGCCATAAAACCACGCGTTTAGTGGCAGAGAACCTAGGGCTGAATAAAAATGAATTCATGACCACCTTTCAATCTCGTTTTGGCCGTGAAGAGTGGTTGCAGCCCTATACCGATATGACCTTGAAAGCACTGCCTGAACAAGGAGTGAAATCACTGCAAGTGGTATGCCCGGGTTTCTCTTCCGATTGTTTGGAAACAATTGAAGAAATTGGTGAGGAAAACCGTGAATACTTCATGGAAAGCGGCGGTGAACGATTTGAGTATATTCCATGTTTAAATGCCGATGAGCAGCATATTCAGGCGCTCACTTCATTATTACAAGAGAACTTACACGGCTGGCATGCAGGCAATTCTGCAAAAAGTGCGCAAACAGCTGAGCTAGCCAAGGAACTGGGTGCTAAGCTATAACGTTAGTGGCGCAAAGCGTATCAAAAGGAGCACATGAATGATTACGTTATTAGCAAAGTTATTGAAGGCATTGAATGCGGAAACAAGCCCTTGGGCGCTTGCTTGGGCATTTGTGCTAGGAATGTTTCTCGGGCTCACGCCTTTATTTAGCTTGCACAATATACTGATTCTCTTTTTGGCGCTTTCGTTACGCATTAACCTTACTGGCTTTATTGTTGCGTTTATTATTTTCTCGGGTATCGCATATATAATCGACCCTCTATTTGATTATTTAGGCGAGAGTATTTTGCAAGCCGAGGCCTTGCAGGGCTTTTGGATTGGGTTATACGAAAACCCGCTGGCGCGTTTACTGCAATACAATCACACCATAACGATGGGTAGTGTGGTGTTCGCGCTATTGTTCGCAATACCTTGGTTATTTATTAGTTATTACCTCATCGTAGCTTATCGTGGTCGCGTGAAAGCTTGGTTCGAACGTTTGCGCTTTGTGCAAGTTATAAAGGGCACAAAGTTTTTCGTGGTGTACCAACGGATTAGCGGTTTACGAGGAGGCTCACTATGAAAAACATTATTCGCTGGCCGGGGTTGATTACCTTTGTAGTTGTGGTTGGTTTGTTAGCACTAACTATTCGTACATTCGCTGGCCCATTGGTGAAATCAGGCTTGGAGTATGGGTTAACCAGAGCAAACGGTGCGGAAGTTAATATTGCGCAACTACAAATTAACTGGCAACCATTTGCTGTGAGCATGGAAGAGATTCAATTTACCGACCCCGAACAACCGAAACAGAATCGGCTACAAGCAGATACTGCAGCTGCTGAATTGTATTTTTGGGATGCAGTAATTGGCCGAATTCATATCACTGATTTGCGCATGACAGGCATTGCTATGGGCGTTGCCCGCAAGCAACCGGGCAAAGTGCGCGCTGATTATATCGCTGAGCGTGAACTACGCGATTGGCGACAAACCTTTGCTGATTTAAACATCGATATTCCTTCGATAGATCAAATTTTACAACGCAGTGAAATACGCACGCCCATGCTGGTGGAAAGAGTACAAGAAAACTTTAAACAGCAGCGTACAGCAGTTGAAAGCGCTCGTGAAAACTTACCCGAAAGCGATACGCTTGATGAATATAAAGAGCGCTTGGAAGTAATTACGGAAACGCGACCACGTACGCTTGAAGAGTTGGCCCGGTTGCGAAGAGATTTAGAAGCATTACGCAGCGATATGCGAGCCGATCGTGATGCGGTTCGAGCATTTGTATCGGTTTCGGAGCAAGCGGTTGCCGTTATGCGTACCGATTTAACTGAACTCCGGGCAGCTCCAGGGCAAGATATTGCCCGCGTTCGCTCCTTGCTTACGTTAAACCCTGATAGTTTAACTGAAGTGAGTGGAATCTTGTTTGGCCCTGTTGTTGAACAATGGAGCCATTATGCGTTTATGGCATTTGATTTTATCGGGCCAATGTTAACCCGTTCTGAAGATGATGAAACTAAGCCAAGCCGTTGGGAAGGCCGTTACATTGATTTCGATCGCCAGCAGCGCCCAGTATTTTTAATTGAACAAGCGCTAACAGATATTCAGTTTGCTAACACGCATATTGGTGTTGAATGGCAAAATTTAACTTGGCAGCACGATCGTATCGGCGGAACGCCTTCAACATACTCGCTGGCCGCTTCCGCCTCGCAATATTGGCAATCACTAGCACTTGATGGGCGTTTTACGCTAAGTGATTTAGCTGGTTTTGCGGGTAGTCAAAGTTGGCAGGTGCAGGGTGTTAACTTAACAGAACAACGTTTATTTGCCCAAAATGACGTGGTTGCTCGTTTGCTCAGTGCGGTTTTGAATTCCCAGGGTGAGGTTGGGGTTGAAGCGGGCCAAATAAGTGGTAGTGGCCTAGTTCGCTTGCAAGATGTGGCCCTGCAAATGCAGGGTGATGCGCGTTGGGCTGAAATCTTAGGTGATGTGCTTGCAGGCATTACGGCGTTTGATTTAAATGTAGGTGTTTCCGGTAATATGCGCGCTCCTGGTCTGAGCATTCGCTCTGATCTTGACCGGCAACTTCAACGAGGTTTAACGGCGGCATTAACAGCGGAAGCCGATGCAAAACTTGGTGAGCTTCGCCGCGACCTCGAAGCGCGCGTGAGCGCAGCTACTGCCACTTGGGATCCGCGTTTGCAAGAGCTCTTGGGCACATTAGCCGGTGCTCGCGAACAAAATGCAACGTTAAATGATTTGTTCTCTGTTGAACCTGATGATTTAGAATTAGGCGATATCTTGAAAGATCGCTTGCGTGATTCGCTTCGAGGTAGACTAGGCGGTAACTAATTTTCAGAGTTTGAGAAGAGCGGCGCACAAGCGCCGCTTTTATTAACGGTGCTCTTTAAACACGGTAAGCGACCAATGGTAGCGAATAGCGCCGAACCGCAAAATGAGCGTGGTAAGCATGGCCGCAACCATGGCAATACTTTGATTGAAATCATAAAGCGCCACAAACACGATAGCCCCAGCAATACAGGTAGTGGCATAAAGTTCACTTTTCAGCACCATTGGAATATCGCGCGCCATTACATCACGTAACAGCCCGCCAAACACTGCTGTCATCGTACCAAGAATAATAGCAACCATTGGGCTAACGCCGGCTTGCAATGCCTTTTCAGTACCTAAAACCGTGAAGAACGCGATACCGAGCGCATCGGCAATTAATAACCTGTTTAGCGGAATATAAGCTTTGAAACGTAGCCAAATAATAGTGCCAAGTGCTGCGGCGCCAATCACAATAAAGTAGGTGGCATCGTGCAGCCAGAATACCGGAACATCGAGAATTAAATCTCGGGTAGTACCGCCACCAATGGCTGTTACTGATGCAAGTACAACTACACCAAAACCATCCATCTGTTTACGAAAAGCTAGCAGTGTGCCCGCAATTGCAAACACAGCCACTCCCATCAAATCTGCAATATAAAAGGATAATTCCATGTTGAGCGGGCTCCGAAAGCTGGCAATGTGGCGAAATTGAATGGCTAGAGTTTAGCAAAAGCTCAGTTCAGCGTATAACAATTCAATTAATTGTTTGGCAAAAGGTTGTTTTTACCCGAAAACGGCCACATATGAATAACATAGTTAATGTAAATCGTGGTTTTTCTGCGTTTGCATGCGATATCTAGCGCTATTGATACGATATCTGTGAGTTGCGAACGTTTCGCTTCTTTGCCTGTTCAGTTACAATACAGCGTTAATTTTGCCCTATAAATCAATAATACCGAGTTAAGGTATTGATTCTAAATATAAAGAGGAAGAGTTATGGATTTTCTAATTGCCAACGCTTATGCCCAAGAAGCTGGCCAACAAGGCGGCACATTCTCATTAGTAATCATGTTGCTATTGTTCGGTTTGATCTTTTATTTCTTAATCTATCGCCCACAAGCTAAACGTGTAAAAGAGCATAAATCATTGGTTACTTCGCTAGCGAAAACTGATGAAGTGCTTTTACAAGGCGGCTTAATCGGGAAAATCGTTAAAGTAGCTGAAGATAACGATTTCATGGTGATTGCCCTTACTGAAGGCGTTGAAGTTACTGTGCAGAAAAGTGCGGTTGCGGCAGTGTTGCCAAAAGGCACTATTAAAACACTTTAATCGATTCAATCTTGTAAGGACGGACTTGTGCTAAACAGATATCCGTTGTGGAAGAACCTGGTAATTTTGTTTGTGGTGCTATTCGCAGGCCTATACGCATTACCAAATATCTACGGTGAAGATTATGCCGTACAGATTTCTGCAACCCGAAGTGGCGAAGTAACCCTCGATACGCTCTCACAAGTAGAGCGTACCCTTGAGCGCGGCGGTATTCAGCCAATTGGTGTTGAGTATGAAGGCGGGCAAATTCTAGTACGCGTTGATTCGGACGATGATCAGCTAGCGGCACGAGAAATGCTCGTTTCAGAACTTGGCATCAATTATGTTGTGGCGTTAAATTTGGCGCCGGCAACACCTGATTGGTTAGCGGCTATTGGTGGTGAACCATTAAAGCTTGGCCTTGATTTAAGAGGCGGTGTTCATTTCTTAATGGAAGTGGACATGGAAGAAGCGTTAATGAAAATTCGCGATCAAATGGCTACGTCAGTGCGGGATCGATTACGCGATGAGCGTGTTCGTTATCGTCGGGTTGAAGAATCGGGTAATGATGTTGTTATTGAATTGCGTAATGCCGACGATTACCAAAGTGCAGTAACTTCGTTGCGGAATCAATACCAAGGCTATGATTTGCGAACTGATGCTTCGCAAAACACCATTACCTTGGAAATGACCGACCAGTTCTTACAAGATACTCGTGCCAATGCTATCGACCAAAACATAACCATTTTACGAAATCGGGTAGATGAACTTGGCGTGGCTGAGCCGGTAATTCAACGGCAGGGGCAAGATCGTATTGTAGTTGAATTGCCGGGCATTCAAGATACGGCTCGAGCCAAAGAAATTTTAGGCGCAACAGCTACGCTAGAATTCCGTTTCCAAGATACGCAAAATGATTTGCAAGATGCGATGGCTGGGCGAGTTCCGTTTGGCAGCCGCTTGTATGATATGCGTGGTGGTGGGCAGGTTCTGCTACAAAATCAGATTATTCTTACCGGTGATCATATTGTAGATGCAAGTGTAGGCTACGATGAAAGTAATCGTCCGCAAGTAAATATCTCGCTCGATTCCGCAGGTGGCCGTTTAATGACACAAGCTACCCGTGGCAATGTTGGCGAGCCCATGGCAACGGTATTCATTGAATTTATCGCCACAGGTGAAACAACTGACGAGGGCCGGATTGCGTTCGAGCGCGTTGAAGAAGTAGTGAGTGTAGCTACGATTCAAGCAGTGCTGGGTAGTAACTTCCGGATTACTGGTGTGGGCTCGGCGCAAGATGCGCAAAACCTTGCCTTGTTGCTTCGTGCGGGTGCACTAATCGCGCCTATTCAAATCGTTGAAGAGAGAACAGTAGGCCCAAGCCTTGGTGCCGAAAACGTGAAAGCGGGTTTAACGGCTATCGTTGCTGGCTTTATTCTAGTTCTCCTATTTATGGGTATTTATTACCGTAAATTCGGTTTAGTAGCGAATTTAGCACTCTTAACCAACTTGGTGATGATCGTTGGCATTATGTCGCTAGTTCCTGGCGCTACGCTAACCATGCCAGGTATGGCGGGTATTGTACTCACAGTTGGTATGGCTGTTGATGCGAACGTTATTATCTTCGAGAGGATACGCGAAGAATTGCTCGAAGGCCGAAGCCCGCAGCAAGCCATTGCGCGTGGTTACGAGAATGCGTTCTCAACTATCGCCGATGCGAACATTACAACGCTCATTACCGCGCTAATTCTGTTTGCAGTTGGTACAGGGTCAATCAAAGGTTTCGCAGTAACTCTTGCTATCGGTATCGTTACTTCGATGTTTACAGCAATCGCAGGTACTCGTGCAGTTATTAACTTAGTTTGGGGCCGCCAAAAACGCCTCACCAAGCTATCGATATAAGGGGAACGAATCATGTTTCAGATTACGAAAATTGATGAGAATAACCCCTTACGATTTATGTCCATTAATAAATGGACAACGATACTGAGTGTGGTGTTAATTTTATTATCGTTGGGTTCATTAGCGGTTAATAAACTCAACTGGGGCCTAGATTTCACCGGCGGTACGTTGGTTGAAGTAGGGTTTGAGCAGCCAGCTGATTTAGCTGAATTGCGAACTGTGCTAGAAGCAAACGAATTCGGTGATGCGGTAGTGCAAAACTACGGTACACAACGCGATGTATTAGTGCGTATTCCTCCACGTGAAGAAGCCGCATCGGATACTATCGGTAACGAATTGCTAACGGTGTTGCAACGCAACATCGAAGGTGGCATTGATGTTCGCCGCGTTGAATTTGTTGGCCCGCAAGTAGGTGAAGAACTTGCTGAAGCTGGCGGGTTGGCGATGCTCGTGGCGCTTATCTGTATCTTAGTATACGTATCGTTCCGCTTTGAGTGGCGCTTAGCACTCAGTGCGGTAGCCGGTTTGGCACAAGATGTTATTTTAATCTTGGGTGTATTCTCGCTCCTACAAATGCAGGTAGATTTAACCATCTTGGCTGCATTGCTGGCGGTGATAGGTTACTCCCTAAACGATAGTATTGTTGTTGCCGATAGGATTCGGGAAAACTTCCGAAAACTTCGCAAAAATACTCCGGAAGAAGTTATCGATATATCGTTAAGCCAAACTCTGAGCCGTACGTTAGTAACATCACTGACAACACTTTTAGTTTTGTTAGTACTCATGTTCTTCGGTGGCCAGATGATATTTGGTTTTGCCGTGGCTTTATCGATGGGTGTTATCGTAGGTACTTATTCATCCGTATTTACTCGCAGTACGTTAGTATTAGCTATGGGTATTTCACGCGACGATTTAATGCCGCCAGAAGTTGAGAAAGAAGGTGAGGAGCAAGATAACTATCTATAGTTGATGCTCCTAGCCTAGATAAAGCCCTCAATGCCCAAGGTGTTGGGGGTTTTTTGCTTTTTCCTGTGGTAACCTTTAGCCATAATATGTAACGAGGTATGAGAGTTATGTTATTTGTAGTTTCCCCAGCTAAAAATTTAGATTACGAAACACCAGCGCCAATTGATAACTTTAGTCAGCCAGAGATGCTCGAAGATGCAGCAGCTTTGGTGGATGTTTGCAAAACCTTATCACCCCAAGAATTAGGTTCTTTGATGAGTATCAGCGATAAGCTAGCAGGCTTAAATGCTGCTAGATTCACTGAATGGGCAACGCCATTTACTCAAGATAACGCAAAGCAAGCGGCATTTGCATTCAATGGTGATGTATACACTGGCCTCGACGCTGCATCGTTATCGAATGAAGACTGGGAGTATGGCCAACAGCATATGCGAATTCTCTCAGGCCTCTATGGCGTGTTAAAACCTCTAGATTTAATGCAGCCTTACCGCTTGGAAATGGGTACGAAACTGAATAACCCACGTGGAAAAGATTTATACAGTTTCTGGGGTGAACGTATCACCGACAAATTGAATGAGGCTATTGCACAAACTGATTCCGATGTATTGATTAATTTGGCATCGAATGAATACTTTAAATGTGTGGTTAGCAAAAAACTGAAAGCGAAAGTGATTACCCCAGTATTTAAAGATACAAAAAATGGCAAATTAAAGGTAATCAGCTTCTATGCTAAGAAAGCTCGTGGTTTAATGGCTCGTTATATTATCGAGAAGAAGCCGAACTCTTTAGCAGATTTGCGGTCATTCTCAGAGGCAGGGTATTACTTTGATGAAGCGATGTATTCGGATAAAGAGCTTGTTTTCCGTAGAGATGAATTATCTTAAGCATATTGGCATTCGTTCAGATTAGGTTGCAACAGGAGTAGTTATGGATACGCAAGATCAGCAAGAAGATATCCAACACAACGATAGTAGACGCAAACAGCAGCGCATTATCGGTGTTGCTATCGCCGTAATTCTTATCGTTATCATTGCGCTTTGGTTAACTCGTGATGGAGAGCCAGAACCTGAACCCATGCCGCAACCTGTTGAGCAAGTTTCCGAGCCTGAGCCGGCTCCAGAACCCGCTCCAGAGCCCGAGCCAGAGCCTGAACCATTAGCTGAGCCTGAGCCTATTCCAGCACCGGAACCAGAACCAGAACCGGAGCCTCTACCTTCGTTAAATGAAGGTAGCGATGTGGTTTTGCAAGAGCTTTCTGAGCAAGATATTAATACCCAGCCAGTGCAAGCTGAAAATATGCTGAGAAAATTTGTGGTGTTCGTAGATAATGTTGCGCGCGGTGATGTTGTTCGCGAAGCTGCGGTGATTAGCGGCCCGCAATCGCGCTTTATTGTCCAACATATTGATGGCCAGATATACGTAGATGAGCGTAGTTACACACGTTATAACGATATTGTGAGTTGGTTCTATGAAATGGATGCCGATGTTCTAGTTTCTCAATATCGACGCTTTCAACCTTTGTTTGAAGAAGCCTTTGGTGAAATTAAAGAACCGGGCGCAAACTTCGACGACCGTATTTTAGATGCCATTGCAATCTTACTTGATACGCCAGAACCTCGTGGCCTTTTAGCGTTAAGCGATGAACAAGTAATGTACACCTATGCTGATCCTGCATTAGAAAACTTAGCGGCCGCGCAGAAGCAAATGCTGCGCATGGGCCCAGATAATCGCGCGTTAGTAAAATCAAAACTTCGTGAAATTCGGCAGAGGCTTCAGCAGCAGTGATACGCAAACCATCAACCTATCAATTACTTCCCACCCGCGGCAACAGATTCAGCCGTTGGGTTGGCCGTATAGGGCTTAAGGTGTTTGGAGGCTGGAAGATTATTGGCGAAATGCCTGATATTCCCAAGGCTATTATCCCGGTAGCACCGCATACTTCGAATTGGGATTTCTTCGTTGGCCTTTGCGTAAAACTAGCGCTTGGTTTGCGTTTGTCGTTTCTAGGTAAACATTCTATATTTGTGTTTCCCGTGAAGGGCGTTTTAACTTGGCTTGGTGGAATTCCAGTGCAGCGCAGCAGCGCCCAAGGGATAGTAGGGCAAATCGTTGATCAGTTTAAACAGCGTGAGCAGCTTGTTGTGGTTATAGCTCCGGAAGGCACCCGCAGTAAAGTAACAGAATGGAAGAAAGGCTTTTTGCACATGGCAAGTAATGCAAAGGTACCCGTGGTACCAGTAGCTTTTTGTTTTGCTACGCGCTCAATTTTAATTAGCGCGCCCATGGACGTTGATGACGATACAGAAGCGGCGTTAACGCGCATTAAGAACTTTACCAATAAAGCCGTTGGCAAGAACCCTGAGCTTCAGTAAATGCCTAATTCTGCGCGGGTATGTTTACCGATTATCGGTAAAATATGCTATTCTTCGCGCCTGATTGAAAACACGCTTTACCTGTTCGTTTGAATAGGGTCAGCATAGTGCGAACAAACTCTTCGGTGAGTTGAAAGGATTGATCATGAACGTTATTGAAGCTGGTGTTGCGGCACCCGGAAGAAAAGTAGTTATTGTTGTATCTCGTTTTAATAGTTTCATCGTTGAAAAGCTGATGGAAGGCGCTGTTGATACCCTAGTTCGCATCGGCCAAATTAAGCCTGAACATATTACTATTGTAAAAGTTCCTGGTGCATACGAGCTTCCGGTAACGGCAAAAAAAGCCGCAGCTAGCGGAAAATACGCAGCCGTAATTGCTATTGGTGCGGTAATCCGCGGTGGCACACCACATTTTGATTTAGTGGCTGGCCAAGCAAATTCGGGTTTAGCGCAAGTAGCACTAGAAACTGGTGTTCCAGTAGCATTTGGTGTGATCACTACGGATACCGACGAACAAGCTATCGACCGTGCAGGTGTTAAGCATGGCAATAAAGGCTCGGAAGCGGCGTTGAGTGCGTTAGAAATGATTAACGTACTAGAACAGCTTTAAGGAGAATAGAGTGAAACCTGCAGCTCGTCGTAAAGCACGCCGTTTAGCGCTTCAAGCGGTGTATTCTTGGCAGCTATCAGAAAATAGTATTTCTGATATTGAAGCTGAGTTCCTGTCAGAGAATGATGTGAGTAAAGTGGATGTTGATTACTTTCTCGATTTAGTTCGTGGTGTAGCTGGCAATCATCAAAACTTAGATCAAGCGCTAGCACCATTTACAGATCGTCCGTTTGTAGACCTCGATCAAATCGAGCGCGCAGTGCTCAGAGTAGCGGGTTACGAATTGAAATTCCGTTTAGATGTACCCTACAAAGTAGTGATGAATGAGGCCATTGAGTTAGCCAAAGCCTTTGGTGCTGATGATAGCCACCGCTTTGTAAACGGTGTGCTTGATAAAGCCATTGATACTTTGCGCGCAACTCGCCAATAACTTAGCCACGCACATGAATATCCAGCCAGATGAATTTTCGTTAATTGCGAAATATTTTCAACGTTCCCCGGGAGCCGGTAATGATACCGGCTCTGCTGTTTCTGCTACTTCGCAAAATCGAAGTCGGCGTGATGTGGCTGTGGGTATTGGCGATGATGCTGCAATCGTTATTCCACCTGCTGATTGTGGTATAGCAGTAACCACCGATACCATGGTTTCGGGCGTTCACTTTGATGAAAAAGTACCTGCCTCAGCTATCGGGCATAAATTAGTAGCAGTAAACCTAAGCGATTTAGCGGCAATGGGTGCAGAGCCAGCATGGCTCTCGCTGAGCTGTTCGCTACCTGAAATTGATGAAGTTTGGCTTGCTGAATTTAGCCGCGGCTTTTTTGCGGCCGCCGATTACTACCGCTGCGCATTAATTGGTGGTGATGTAACCAAAGGGCCATTAACGCTCACACTCACTGCTCAAGGAATAGTGCCGGCGCATCGTTATTTACAGCGAAGTGGGGCACAGCCTGGCGATCGTATCTATGTCAGCGGCACTCTTGGTGATGCAGCACTTGCTCTAGCCGCACAGCAGGGGCGAGTAGATATTCCTGATAATCTACGCGCTGAACTAGAAAAGCGCTTGTTCTACCCCACACCTCGAGTTGGCTTAGGCCAATTACTTAGAAACCAAGCAACCGCCGCTATCGATTTATCAGATGGTTTATTGGGTGATTTAAAGCATATTTTAGTGGCATCGAAAGTGGGAGCACGTATTCAATTAGATGCATTGCCACATTCGAAAGCTTTCGCCGGCAGTATAGCTGGGCCTGAGGGCTGGAAATATCAAATTGCCGGTGGCGATGATTATGAATTGTGTTTCACTATTCCGGAAAGCCGTTGTGGTGGTTTGGAAACCTTGGCTTTGCAAGCAGGTGTAAAAGTAACCTGTATTGGTATTATCGATGGCCATCGTGAACTGCGCTTCTATGAAAAAAATCAGCAACGTGTTATTGATCTACACAGTTACAGCCATTTCGCTAACGATGAATAGTGTTTGTTAAGTAATTTAAGGGGCTCGCTCTATGGCAAGAAAACAAAGTAAACGTGAACTAGTTAAGCAGCCTATCCATTTCTTATCGTTTGGATTTGGTTCAGGGTTAGTACCTAAAGCTCCGGGCACTTTCGGAACTTTGCCGGCCATTGTATTGGTGTGGTTGTTTGCTTCGTTGGATACCGCCGCATACATTGGCGTGGTAGCTTTTGTTACTATTATTGGTATTTATCTTTGTGGAGCCACAGCAAAAGCAATGGGTGAGCATGATTCATCACACATTGTTTGGGATGAGATTGCGGGTTACATGATTGCTATGATTGCTATACCGGTTAGTTGGCAAGCGTTGTTATTGGCGTTCGTACTTTTCCGTATCTTTGATATTTTAAAGCCGTGGCCAATTCGTTGGTTAGATAAGCACGTTGATGGTGGCTTCGGAATCATGATTGATGATGTATTAGCAGGATTTTTCACACTAGTGTTAATGCACATTGCATTAACGCTCGGGTGGTTACCAATCTAAGAGCGATTGACTTTCGGTTGGCAAAGTTAACGGTTTAAATAGTATAAAGCCCGAATTATATTCGGGCTTTTATTTGTGCTTCAATCCCTTCTGCATCTAACAAAAGTTCAGCTCTGATTTCGTCTTGGCTGCCATGTTTAATAAAGCTATCAGGCAGGCCTAGGTGTAAAACGCTTTGATTAACGCGAGCTGCAGCTAACGCCTCACTTACAGCGCTACCGGCACCACCACTTACCGCGTTCTCTTCTAAGGTTACTAAAATATCGTGTTGCTCAGCCGCAGCTAGCACAGCTTCAATATCGAGCGGTTTTACAAAGCGCATATCAATTACGGTGGCATCTAGCTTTTCAGCGGCTAAAACCGCTTCGCCAAGCAAAGTGCCGAAGTTTAGGATAGCAATTTTCTTACCGCTACGTACTGTGCGGCTCTTGCCAATGGTAAGCGCTTCTAGAGGGCTATAATCAACCCCAGTGCCATTTCCTCGTGGGTATCGAACCGCGGCAGGACCCTGGTGTAAGTAGCCTGTAGAAAGCATTAGGCGGCATTCATTTTCGTCGCTTGGGGTCATAATAATTAGGTTTGGAATACAGCGCATAAAGCTTAAATCGAAGGCGCCTTGGTGGGTTGGGCCATCAGCACCAACTATGCCGGCACGATCGATTGCAAAGAGCACATCAAGATTCTGTAGTGCTACATCGTGGATAAGTTGATCGTATGCCCGCTGTAAGAAGGTTGAATAGATTGCTACTACTGGCTTCATACCGGCGATTGCCAAACCCGAGGCAAAGGTTACTGCGTGCTGCTCAGCAATGGCTACATCAAAATACTGCTTCGGGAAACGGCGGGCAAACTCAACCATACCAGAGCCTTCTCGCATAGCTGGGGTAATTGCCATAAGTTTATTATCACCTTGCGCAACTTCACACAGCCACTCGCCAAATACAGCTGAATAGGAAGGAATACTCGGGGCTTTTGCTGGCAGCGAATCAATGCTTGGATCAAATTTTGGAACCCCGTGATAGCCGATAGGGTCTTTTTCAGCAGGCCCATAGCCTTTGCCTTTACGGGTAACAACATGCAGTAACTGCGGGCCTTTCAAAGTGCGCATGTTGCTTAATGTATCAACCAGTGCATCAACATCATGGCCATCGATTGGGCCGATATAGTTAAACCCTAACTCTTCAAAAATAGTGCCTGGGGTAACCATGCCTTTAACGTGCTCTTCGGCTCTACTTACTAATTCGCGCATGCTAGGTAATGCACTAAGTAGCTGCTTACTGCCTTCACGCAACGAGGTATACACTTTACCTGATAGTAATCGGGCAAAATGGTTGTTAAGAGCGCCTACGTTTTCTGAAATCGACATATCGTTATCATTCAGAATCACCAGCATATCAGGGGCAACATCACCTGCATGGTTCATAGCTTCAAAAGCCATACCGGCAGTAAGCGCACCATCGCCGATGATGGCAACTGTTTTGCGATTCTCACCTTCTCTTTCAGCGGCGATAGCGAGGCCTAACGCGGCGCTAATTGAAGTACTCGAATGGCCAACCGAGAGCACATCATATTCACTTTCTTCACGCCAAGGGAATGGGTGTAAGCCGTCTTTTTGGCGAATTGTGTGCAGCCGGTCACGCCTGCCGGTAAGTATTTTATGCGGGTAGGCTTGGTGGCCAACATCCCAAACAATATGATCGAAGGGTGTTTTGAATACATAATGCAGCGCAACGGTCAGCTCTACAGTGCCCAACCCGCTGGCTAAATGGCCGCTGCTTTTACTTACAGAACTGAGTAAGAACTGACGCAACTCATCGCTCACCTGATTTAGCTTTTGCTTCGGTAATCCGCGCAAATCTGCTGGAGAATCAATTAGGTGCAACAATGGAAAAGGATTGTTTTTTGCTTGCGTCATATATACTACCGGTCTCGTGTTACCAAATATTCAGTGAATTGCTCTAACATATAACTATTGTACGGGATCAACGAAAGCGCGTGTAGCGCTTTTTCGTGTAAGTTCTGCAGTAATTCGTTTGAACCTGTAAGGCCCAGTAAAGCAGGGTACGTTGATTTTTCCAACGCAGCATCAGCGCCTTGGGTTTTTCCTAAGGTTTTTGTATTGCCAGTAACATCAAGAATATCGTCTTTCACTTGAAACGCGAGGCCAATTGCTTCAGCAAACTTATCTAGCAATACTAGAGTTTTCTCATCAATATCGTTTGCACTAAGGGCACCAAGGCGAACTGAAGCGCGCAATAAAGCACCGGTTTTCAATTGATGAATCTGCTCAAGGTTAGTGGGGCTAACTTGTTTACCTGTGGCTGCAATATCTAAAGCCTGGCCGCCACACATTCCTTGTAACCCAGCGGCACTGGCCAAAGTTGCTAGCATTGCCACCTGCTGGTTTGCCGATATCGCCTGCTGCGGTTTTGCTAATAATTCAAATGCTAAGCTCTGCAGGGCATCACCTGCCAAAATAGCCGTGGCTTCATCAAATTCAATGTGGCAGGTGTTTTTACCACGCCGTAAGGCATCGTTATCCATAGCTGGTAAATCATCGTGAACCAGTGAATAGGCATGTATGCATTCAATGGCTGCTGCTGGCGCATCAAGAACGGTTTCTTTTACACCGAGCATTTCGCCGGTGGCATAAACCAAGAATGGCCGCACTCGTTTACCACCCAAAAGAACGGAATAAGCCATGGCTGCTCGAAGATTTTCTGCAGGCGCTTGCTGAGCAATAATTTGCTCCAAGTAGCTCACATGGCGTTGGCGATAATAGGTGAGACGCTCAGATAATAGACCTTCAGCAGACATTATTTTTTAAGCCTTTCAATAAGCGATAGAAAACTGCGATTACTCGCTGGTTGGTGTATTTAAATCAGCGAACGGTTCTAGGCTTTCTGTGCCATTTTGCTGAAGTAAAATTTGCACTTTTTGTTCGGCTTGTTGCAGCTTTTGTTGGCTAACTCGCGACAAAAATACAGCACGTTCAAATTGCTTTAGCGATTCTTCTAAGGGTAATTCACCTTCTTCAAGCGCGCTCACGATTGTTTCTAGCTCTTCCATGGCTTGCTCGAACCCCAATGCTTCGGTGTTCTCTTTAGTACTCATAGGTGCGTTTCCGAGGTTGCTTTTAATATCGTTAAAATACCACAGCTAGGATTGAATCGGCACCGCTTTTGCAGCGGAAATCGCTGATCTTGAATGATTCTGGTTGCGAATGGCCAGATCGGCTATAATCGCCAGCTGTTTTTCTGCAAGTAAAAACCACGGCGTTTGTAAGTCAAAGCCACGGCGTTATCAAAGCGACAGCGCACGTAATGAATATAAGTTTGAGGGTTTCATGAAGTTTATTGTACGTTTACATGCTGAGATTACGATCAAGAGCCGTTCGGTGCGTCAGCGCCATTTAAAAGTTTTAACCGGTAATCTACGCACGCTCATGAAACCGTTAGATAGTTCGGTTCGGGTAAATAGCCGCTGGGATCGCATTGATATTTATCATTCAGCAGGTGCGGAAGTTACTGCAAAAATAATTCAATTTCTTCAGCAAACCCCGGGTATCGCATACTTTGAACAGGTTTCCGAGCATCCATTAACTGAGTTTGCAACTCTGCTCGAATGGATTCTCGCCAGCCAAACTCAGCGTTTGCAGAATAAAACTTTTGCTGTGCGGGTAAAACGCAAAGGTAATCATGAGTTTTCTTCAATTGATTTAGCGCGTTACATCGGCGGCGGAATTAGAGCGCGGGTTCCCGGCACCGATGTAGCTCTGAAGAACCCGCAAGAAGAAGTTGTGCTGCATGTTATCGATGATGTGGTTTCCTTGGTTGAGCATCGCTTCCCTGGGCTTGGTGGGTTTCCTTTGCCTACTCAGGAAACTGTACTTTCATTGATGTCCGGTGGCTTCGATTCCGCGGTGGCCAGCTACCAAATGATTCGTCGCGGCGCACGAACGCATTTTTGCTTTTTTAATTTAGGCGCTGATGCGCACGAAGCTGCGGTGCGAGAAATCGCTTACTTCCTTTGGGAAAAATACTCACGAACCCACGCGGTGAAGTTTGTAACGGTAGATTTCTCAGAAGTTGTAGAACGCATTCTTGAACACGCTGATCCCGGCACTATGGGCGTTATGTTAAAACGAGCGATGATGCGAGCTGCGGGCCAAGTTGCCCAACTAGTAAAAGCGCACGCCTTAGTTACCGGCGAAGCGGTTGGGCAGGTGGCCAGCCAAACTCTGAGTAATTTGCGGGTTATTGATAGCGCAACCGATGCGCTTATATTGCGGCCGCTTATTGTTAGCGATAAACAAGATATTGTTGATCAAGCAAGAAAAATTGGCGTAGAGCATTTATCGGCCGTGGTGCCTGAGTGTTGCGGTGTGATTTCTCAGCAACCTTCGGTTAGAGTAAATCCAGAATTAATTCTCGCAACCGAGCAAAGCGTTCTGCCAGATAGCTTAATTAATCAGGTAGTTGCGAATAGCGTAGCGGTAGATATTCGTGAAATTCGAGTAAATCCGGTTGCCGGGCCAGCGATATATCAAGATAGTATTCCAGATAATGCGGTTATAATTGATATTCGTACCGATGACGAAGAAGAGTTGGCACCTTTAAAATTGGCAAAACACAAAGTGTTACACATTCCCTTTTTCCGAATTGCCCGTAAACAAGATACACTAGATAAGAACACTACTTACTTAATGTATTGCCAGCAGGGGGTGATGAGCCGTTTGCAAGCAATCTATCTAAAAGAACAAGGGTTTGTGCATACGGGTGTTTATGAGCAAACAAATTTGAATAAGGATTAATAAACGCGTGTTTTGGCGTATTCTTTTTATTATTGTTGTGGTTGTCGTTTCGGCATTGTTTCTAATGCAAACACCTCCTTCACCATCAGTAGCAAATTTTGCCCATGCAGATAAAGTGGTGCATTTTGGCTTATTTTTTGTTTTAGCAATTACCATGCATTTGGCGTTTCGGCCGCGCTTATGGTTAGCATTGCCTATATTGCTCATCTACGCGGTTACCATTGAAATCGTGCAGCATTATGTGCCGGGGCGTGGTGCTGATATTTGGGATGTAATTGCGGATATGGTAGGTGTGCTCGGCTTTTATTTAGCGCGAGCGGTTTACAAGAAAAGTAAAAAACGCAGCCTATGAGCTGCGTTTTTTGATTGGTTCTACTTTCCCTTTCACTGTACTTAAATTTGGCCGAGCACCTTTTTGCTTGGTTGATTTTTTAGTACCCGCTTTATCAGTTTTAGCGCCTTTCTTCTTTTTCTTCGCTTTTGATTTCTTGTGCGGTTCTGGAAACTTAAATTTCGGCCGTAGTTCAGGTACAAATCGGCGCTCTAATCTCTCTTTTAAATAGCGCTCAATGCGGCCAAGGTTTTCTGCATCGTGAGCTTCAACCAAAGCAATTGCGGTACCGGTTTTACCAGCGCGGCCAGTTCGGCCTATGCGGTGTAAAAAAGTATCGCCTTTGCGTGGTAAATCGAAGTTCACTACCAATTCCACATCAGGAATATCTAAACCACGAGCGGCTACATCGGTTGCAACAAGAATACGTTGGCGCACATCTGAGAATGATTTTAAGCGTTTCTGCCGTTCATCTTGAGGTAAACCACCTTCCATAGCTACGGCACCATAGCCCATACGCTGTAATACTTCAGCTAACTCATGAGCACGTTCGCGTTTACGTACAAACACCAACACACGGCCGTTGAATTCACCCAATAAATGTTTAATTAGGGCTTGTTTGTGTTCTACATCATCGGCGATGTGAACCCACTGATGAATTTTGCCTTTTTCGCGGCGTGGTGGTTCAACATTGATAAACTCTGGTTTTGCCAACACTTGCTTACTAAAGGTGGCAAGTGTGTGGTGATCAGCGGTAGCAGAAAACAACAAGCGTTGGCGCAAGTTTGCCGCTTCATTGATAATTTGTTCCACTGGCTGGCGGAACCCCATATCGAGCATGCGATCTGCTTCATCAAGCACTAATATTTCGAGTTCTTCGGCACTAAATTTTTCATCGCCCAAGTAATCTAATAAGCGGCCTGGTGTGGCGATTATGATATCTAAATTTTCTTTGAACGCGCCGGTGTGGCTACCAAAGTTCACGCCGCCGGTAACTGTTAATGTAGTTAACCCTACCGCGGCACAAAGCATTTCTGATTGGCGGCCGATTTGCTCCGCTAATTCGCGTGTTGGTGCTAACACCAAAACACGGGCTGAGCCCGGTGTACGGCGTGGATAATCAAGCAAATGTTGAATAGCAGGCAGTAAAAACGCGAGCGTTTTACCGGTGCCAGTGGGAGATGCAGCAAGTACATCGCGCGCATCAAGCGCTAATGGAATAACTTCTTGTTGGATTTTGGTGGGTTTCATTAAACCCGCGTCCAATAAGGTATTCACTAAGGCCGAATCAAGTTCGAGCTGATCCCACTCAGGATTCATTCGTTGACAACTCCGTGCTAGCTTTATCGGAAACCGCAAAAATGCGGTTCAATTCTATAATTAATTGGTTCAGTTCGCCGCTCATCAGGGTAAAATCAACATCAAGTTGTTCAGCGCGGCTCTCTGGGTTTAGGTCATCGCGCTGTTCTTTTAATACATCACTAAAGCGAATTCGTTTTACCGCGTAATCGTCGGTTAGCAAGAAGCTTAAACGCTCATCCCATTCTAGCGCAACTTGTGTTGCTAGTTTGCCATGCTGCAAATGCAGGCTTACTTCATCGGTGGTTAAATCATGCTGTTTGAACCGCACAATGGATTCATCTTCGCCAAAGCTTCGAAGTTCTGCTTCAAGGCCAAGCTCGAATGGAGCCGGCGCTGATTTCTGTTTTAACCATTCGGTAAAAAACACTTCAGCAGTTTGCTCTGCGCCCCAAGGCTTAATAGGCAATGAGCCCAAACAACTGCGCAACAATGCTGTTAAATCTTCAGCGCGGCTTGCACTTGAAGTATCAACCATTAATCGTTGATTGGTTAAATCAATCATAGCCCAAGTTGCGGCAAAACGGCTAAGCGCTTGTGGCAACATGCGATGAATGATTTCTTCTTTCATTGCTTGTTGCTCTTTTCTCGGCATTGGCCGAGCGTTCTCTTGCTGAAATTGTTCGCGAATAGTTTCCAACTCAGCATTTACAGCGCTAGCGGGCATCACTTTCTCTTCTTTTTTTGCACAAAAAAGAAGATTATCACCCACTCGATGTAATAGTGGCCCATCATCTTCGCCAACTGGGGGAACCCAACCAAAACTTGCTGGCTCTTGCCGTGAGCAAGGCGTAAAACGCCGTTCTTCGAGCTGCTTTTCAGCCTCTTCCGACCAAGTGAACGGTTGCGTAAACTGATAAACGCGCAAGTTTTTAAACCACATAATTGCGGGTGCTCCAAATAAGCTAGGGTAATAAATTATGCCGCATAATACCTGAGTATCTGCAGCCTGTCAGTTTGCGTTGGTTAAAGTTACTGGAAAAGCGAACTGATAATGTAATCCTTGATTTGGCTGGCTGTTTACCGTGATGGTGCCGTGCAACTTTTCGGTTATCAGATCATGAATAATATGCGTACCTAAGCCACTGCCGCCATTATCTCGGCAGGTAGTGAAGAAGGGTTCGAAGATACGTTCCAAGGCATTACTACTCATGCCAATGCCATTATCGGAATAACTGAATTCCAGTTGGTTCGATGAAAGCGTTACAGAAATCGTTATCTCGCCTTGGTTCCGTTCAGCAAAGCCATGCTTGAGGCTGTTTACAATCATGTTGGTGAGCACTTGCGCTAACGCTCCGGTAATAAACTGAGCGTGAATAGTAGGGCAATCAACAAGCACGTTAACATTGTGCTTTTGCAGCTTTGGTTTTAAAGTTTTAATGATTCGTTGCAAGTATTCACCAACCTCTACACTTCGTAACGATTCAGAACTTTGATCTACGGCAACTTGCTTAAAGCCATGCATAAGCTCGTTCGCACGCTCTAAATTGTTTTCAATTAGCTCAGCCGATTCTATTGTGTTGGCTAAATAGCGCTTGAGCTGCTCTGAATCTATAGCGCCTTGTGCAACGTGATGAGTAATTTTATGTAATTCTTCCTTTAAAAAGGAAGAGGCGGTAATACCAACGCCAAGTGGCGTGCTTACTTCGTGGGTAATGCTGGCAACCAAATTGCCTAGAGCTGCCATTTTTTCATTATTTAGTAGCTGCTCTCTGGTTTGCTGTAAAAATTCAACGCTTTCTTCTAAATCCTTATTGCTTTGCTTCAATTTCGATTCAGTAATACGCCGTTGGTGAATTTCATGTTCCAGTGATTGCTGACGAACTTCTAAATCATGGCGGCGGCGATCAAGATCGAGCATGAGGTTACTAATTCCCATGGTTTTCTCTGATACTTCTTGGGCCAATATCAAGTTCTGATCTTCAAGCTTTCGGTTTGCTCGTGCAAGTTCGTGTTGCGCGTTGGCCAGTTCGAGTTGGTGCTCGCGTAAGCGTTGCAAGAGATCGTTGTAAGAATCTTCAAGCAAGCTAAATTCGTTAGTTTCTAATTGCCGCAACTGAATACTTGATGTGCTAATAGATTCGGGGTCGAAGTTTCTAATTTGCCGAATCAGCTCTTCCAAAGGAGCACGTAAATAAAAACGAAATGCTAATGAGAAGAGAAGTATTAACAAGCTACTTTTGAAGATGGCGGCGAAGATAAGCAAAATTAAGCTTGGCTTCAGGCGTTCAATCGTAACATCGCGGCTGGAAAACAAAATAACATCGCCAACCACTTCTGAAGTGCTGCCGAACTCAAACGTAAGTGGGCTGTAATAGCCAAAAGTACCTTGGCTTTCGGCAATGGGCCCAGCTTTCTCTAGGCGTTCGAACGCCGATGTACTATTGATGGTTCCTTTTCTTACTAAAATACGCTGTTGATCATCACGAACCAATACACCACTAATAGCGGGCACATTAATAAGGCCCTCTGCGAGAGCTTCTGTTTGTAATTCATTAAACTCCCACAACGAGCGAGCTATACTTGCTGCAAAGGTGTAGTGCTGATTGCGCAGATCATTTAACAGGCTATTTCGAGTATTTTGATATTCCGCCGCGATTTGGCCGGTGGTAATCACCAGCGTAAGTAAAAAATACACCGTGAGAACGCTGGTTAGCAAAGTACGAGAAATGCTTCGTGTCGCTAACGGTTGAGATTGTTTCTTTGAGCGTTTCACGTGAATTTAATGGCCTTTGTACGGATATCTAAAAGTGGAATAATTCGTCAGAGCTATAGATTGCAGGTTCATCTTTTGAAAAGCAATAGCGTGATGTTAGCAAGTATTATCAGGCTGTAATATAAATGAAATAATTAGTGCATAAAATAGACTTAAAAGCATAACGATATAGTTATACAAAATTCATCTGTACGTTATACTTATGTCATAAAAACTAAAACAATTTAAAATTCGCTCACTGCTTGGCTTCTTCTGGAGATTTGAAATGATGCTTACAAAATCAACGGCGCTCAATACTGCCGGCGTATGCGTGTTGCTTTGCGCTATGCCATTATCAGCTTATGGAAATACTAAAAGCGAGCCTGATCTGTCTTTTTATGGCCGCTTACATGTATCGGGCGATTACTTGCACGATGGCGACGATGGCGGCTTAAACGTTTCAAGTAATAGTAGCCGAATAGGCTTGAAGTTGAAGTATCAATTAAATTCCGATTTAGCCCTATTAGGGCAAATAGAACGCACCGTTGATATATCAGAAGGTGGAAGCACATTATCGGCACGAAACACTTTCATCGGCTTGCAGGGTGATTGGGGTACCGTTAGAGCGGGTTATTATGATTCTCCGGTGAAAAGAATATTGAATGCAGTGGATCAATTTCGTGAGCAAGTAGGTGAAGGCCGAAACATTGTTCGTAGTGGTGAAATGCACTTTGATCGCCGTTTAAAAAGTAGTGTGCATTACACGTCACCAACGAGATATAACTTAACGTGGATGGCGCAATACGGCACTAGCGAACAAGCGGGCGCTAATACTGATACAGATAATGATGCGTTTAGTACATCCTTGGCCTACAGCTTAAATGAATGGAAAGCTATTATTGGTTTTGAGCAGCAAAGCCGCGAAGGATTAGAAACCTTAGAGGGTACTCGGGTGGCGCTAATTCGCGAACAGGGAGCATGGACAAACGCCCTGTTTTATCAGCATGCAAGTGGTATGCAAACGGGCACTCAAGAAGCGTTTGCGGTTGTAGCTGCCTACGCGTTGAATGCGGAATATAGTTTGAAAGGGCAGATATTTTACCGCACTGCAAAAGAAACTGATGAACTTGATGCCACTATGATTACCTTAGGTGTGAATCGCCAAGTAAATGCGGCGGTTAAACTCTACGCTACTGTATCGCGTACCGATAATTCGGAACTGTCTGTTGCAAATGTTTCTGCTGGTGGCCATGGTAAAACACTTACAATCATACCGGGTAACGATCCTTTTGCTGTTTCAGTGGGTATTGTTTGGAGTTTTTAAGAGAGAACTTCCAACAAGTTTCCGCGAAGTAAATGTGTCATATCGTTAGAAAAACGTTATTTCGTCATAAAAATGTCATGGATGGTTCTCATAATGGCAACACTGACAAGTGGATAGGTGGAACCTTATGCCGAGTAAAGTATTGATCATTGAAGACGAAGCACCGATTCGCGAGATGCTCGCGTTTGTTCTTGAACAGCACGGCTATCAGCCGGTGCAAGCGGCGGATTATCAGCAGGGGCTTGAACTGATTGTTGAGCCATACCCTGATATGATCCTACTTGATTGGATGCTACCCGGCGGAAGTGGCATCCAATTTGCGCGCAAAATTAAAACTACCGAGCATTTACGCCATATCCCTATCATTATGCTAACGGCCCGTGGCGAAGAAGAAGATAAAATCAAAGGCTTGGAAGTAGGCGCCGATGATTACATGACAAAGCCTTTCTCTCCGAAAGAGCTTATCGCGCGTATGCGTGCCGTTTTTCGCCGAGTGAACCCAACGAGTTTAGATGAACTGCTTGATATTGAAGGCCTAGTGCTCGATCCTGTTTCGCATCGTATCTCTGCTAATGGTGATTCATTAGATATGGGCCCTACAGAATTTCGCTTATTACACTTTTTCATGACCCACCCAGAACGCGTATACAGCCGCGAGCAATTGCTTGATCATGTTTGGGGTACCAACGTGTATGTGGAAGATCGCACGGTAGATGTACATATTCGCCGTTTGCGCAAAGCTATCTCTGAACATGGCCATGATCGGTTGGTACAAACCGTACGTGGAGTTGGCTACAGGTTCTCAACTCGGTAATGGATCGTCATTTTAATCTCTATCGCCTAGCTAAGAGGCTGCTTTTGTGGCTGCTGCCTTTTTTAATCATAGGCTGGGTGTTTGATTATTTATGGTTGGCGCTTACCGTAGGGCTTGCTTGTTCGGTTGCTTGGAATTTTTTCTTTTTTCAACGCCTCAACCGTTGGTTATGGCAAAGCCGAACAACACTGCCGCCCCGGGCTCCTGGCGCTTGGAGTGACATCTACGATGGTATTTACGGTACATTGCGGCGGGCGCAAGTTAAGCGCAGGCAGTTATCTGTGCTACTACAACGCTTTCGACAAGCAGCCGAAGCGATACCTGATGCGGGTATGGTTCTCAGTGCTGAAGGTAGCTTGGAGTGGACCAACAAACTAGCGCAAATATACTTCGGTATTCGCTGGCCTGCCGATAAAAATATTCGTATCACTAATCTTATTCGTTACCCACGATTCAACAAATATTTTGAAAAAGGCGATTTTCGCGAAGCGATAACATTGATTTCCCCTACAGGTGATCAACGCGAACTCGAGCTTAGAATCATGCCTTATTCCGGAACCCAACTTTTAGTTATTGCTCGAGATGTAACTCAGCTTCGTAAGCTCGAGCGGATGCGTAAAGATTTCGTGGCGAACGTTTCTCATGAATTGAAAACGCCGTTAACGGTAATGAATGGCTATCTCGAGATGCTTGAAGATGGCGAAAGCCTGCCACCGCAAATGATGGAAAAAGCAGTTCGAGATATGCAAGGGCAAACCCAACGCATGCAAAAAATGGTAAATCAGTTGCTTGAACTTTCGCGCATGGAAGTACAAACGCAGGATAACTTTAGTAAGCGCGTTCCCATGAGCCGCTTACTTACTGATATTATTTCTGAGTTAGCGCCAGTAATGCATGAAAAACGCCTGCACCTAGAGGTTTCGATAGCGCCCGATTTATCTGTGTGGGGCAATGAAGATAAATTACGTAGTGCAGGTATGAATCTGCTTACGAATGCGATTAAGTACAGCCCCGAAGGTGGCGCTATTAAAGTTACTTGGCAATTAGTTCGGGAGTTTGCTGAGTTTTCTGTTGTTGATTCTGGCCCTGGTATTCCAGCAGAACATATTCCGCGCTTAACTGAACGGTTCTATCGAGTAGAAAAAGATCGTAATAGCGCATCGGGTGGAACTGGACTAGGATTATCGATAGTAAAACATGCTCTTGAACACCACCGTTCAAAATTGCAGGTTGAGAGTACTTTAGGAGTTGGCAGTAAATTTTATTTCCGTATTCCGCCTGAACTAGTTAGCGCTTCAACAGCTTAATAGTATTGAGATTTACCTGCTCGTAAGCGATATGAATTAAAATTGTCATAATTGTCACAATGCTGTCACATTTACGCCATAAACTATAATCGTCAATTCAATAACCCATCGGAGATGGCCATGAAAATTAAAACGATGCTTAGTGTTGCCGCAGTAGCGGTGTTGATTGCAGGAACAGCAAATGCTGAAGTGGATGAAAACTTAAAACATTATAAAAGTGTGAGTGGAATTTCCGGCACTGTTTCCTCGGTGGGCTCGGATACTCTTGCTAATTTAATGACTTACTGGACCGAAGAGTTTCAACGTTCTTATCCAAATGTAACCTTGCAAGTTCAAGCTGCGGGTTCTTCAACAGCTCCTCCAGCATTAGCTGAAGGCACTTCAAATATGGCGCCAATGAGCCGTGCCATGCGCCCTCGCGAAATAGAAGCTTTTGAAAATCGCAATGGTTATCCACCAACACAAATTCGTGTAGCGATTGATGCGCTTGCAGTATTTGTACATAAAGATAATCCGCTTGAAGGCCTTAATATTGAACAAGTAGATTCTATTTTTTCATCAACTCGCCGTTGTGGTGCAAACGCTGATGTTACTCGTTGGGGTGATTTGGGCCTAACTGGTAACTGGGTTACTCGTGATATTCAGTTATACGGGCGTAACTCAGTATCAGGTACCTATGGTTACTTTAAAGATACTGCGCTTTGCAGTGGTGATTTCAAAAACGGTGTGAATGAACAGCCAGGTTCTGCATCTGTTGTGCAATCAATTTCTACCTCTACTAACGCTATCGGTTATTCAGGTATTGGTTACTTGACCTCAGGTGTTCGAGCGCTACCGTTAGCATGGGGTAACAGCACCGATTATGTTGAAGTAAACGCTGAAACAGCGGGTAGCGGTGAATACCCACTATCTCGATTCTTATACGTTTATGTGAACAAACACCCAAATCGTCCGTTAGATCCAGTAACAGCTGAGTTCGTTAAGCTAATACTATCTTATGAAGGCCAGAAAATCGTAAACAACGATGGTTACGTGCCGCTTCCTGCTGCCGTTGCTGAAGAAGATTTACGCGCCCTAGGTTTATGGGAAGAATAAGTTAACACGTAAATTAAGGTTAATTTAGATATGGCAATGTCGAAGACCTCCTCGCAGTTTTCTGCTGGTCGGACGCGCCTAATTAAAGACCGTGCCGCTCGCTTTGGGGTAACCCTTGGCGGCGGTTTGGTTTTAATTGCGCTCTTACTCATCTTTTTCTACCTACTTTATGTGGTGCTACCGATTTTTAAATCAGCATCCATAGAAGAAGGTGAACGTTATGCAATTCCCGGTGGTAGTGCAGAAACCATTATGTTGGGAATGGAAGCACGGGCTGAAGTAGGTTATCGAGTAACCACTGATGGCCGCTTTGTGTTCTTTCATTTACGCACTCTTGATAACGATCGCGATGCTGATTCCGCGGTAAAACGAAATGCTGGCGAAATTTTATTAGATACAAGTGTCATTCATGGAACAAGCCCTGAAGTTGGCCTTTCGGCAATAGCACGGGCTAGCCAAGCTACTGGTGATTATGCAGTAGGTTATACAAATGGCTCTGCCCTAGTTGTTCGGCCCGAGTTTCAGATTACCTACCCAAATGATATTCGCTCTATCGAACCTTCTTTAACCAAGCCGTATGGCAGCGAGCCAATGGTTGTCGATAGTGAAGGGGCAAGTATTGAGCGGTTGGCGTTTGAGCGCGATGGCGAAAGTATGATGTTCGCGGCAGTTACAGAAGATAAACGCTTGGTGGTGAGCCGTGTTACTGGTCGCCAAAACATGATGACCCGGCGTTTCACCTGGAGCAGCCAGCGAGCAGAAATTCCAGTGCGCGGTGAAGTAGGTGAGTTATTACTTACTCCGAATTTGCGGCAGTTGATGGTGCAGGTTAATGGCAGTGGTGATCAACGGGTTCACATCTTTAACTTGCAAGATATGAACAATATTACCGAAAGCCAAATTATTTCAACAGATGGCACCCGTGGTGCTATTACCTCGTTAGCCTTGCTTGCGGGTGAAAGCTCATTAATGATTGGCCATGATTCTGGCTACATCAGCCAGTGGTTCGAAGTAAGTGGTGGCGGTGAGAGGCAGTTTCAGCCGATTCGTAGTTTCGATTTAGGTGCGGCCGTTGCAGATATCGTTCCAGAACAATATCGCCGGAGCTTTTATGCGATAGCGGAAACTGGAGAAATTGGTATATTTCATACCACATCGAACCGTGAGCTATTTAAAGGCAACCCTGCAGGTGTTGCGGTAGAGCAAGCAGCGGTTGGCCCACGAGCTAATCATTTAGTGGCCATTAGTGATGGCGAGCTGAATGTAATGACACTGCACAATGAGCATCCAGAAGTAAGTTGGAGCGGTATTTGGGGGCAAGTTTGGTACGAAAATTACGATGAGCCCGGTTATACTTGGCAATCTACTTCAGGCTCAGATAATTTTGAACCAAAATTTTCATTGGTACCAATCTCATTCGGCACCATAAAAGCAGCGTTTTACGCGATGTTGATTGCGGTGCCGATTGGTTTGGCTGCCGCGGTTTACACAGCGTATTTCATGACACCCTCGCTACGTAAAGTAGTAAAGCCAACCATCGAAATTATGGAAGCCTTGCCAACGGTTATTTTAGGTTTCTTAGCGGGCCTTTGGTTGGCACCGTTGATTGAGAACCAGCTACCAGGGTTCCTCGCGTTTGTGCTGCTGTTGCCCATTTCTATTATTTTGGCTGCGTTCTTATGGCATTTATTGCCAACCAACATACGCAACAAAGTTACCGATGGCCGTGCAGCAATGTTGCTTATTCCGGTAGTGTTGTTTATTGGTTGGGGTTCATTCGCCATGAGTGGCACGTTAGAACTTTGGTTTTTTGAAGGTGATACTCGCGGCTATTTAACCAATACGTTAGGTATTAATTTCGATCAACGAAATGCTTTGATTGTAGGTATCGCCATGGGCTTTGCCGTTATCCCTACTATCTTCTCTATTGCGGAAGATGCTGTATTTAGCGTTCCTAAGCATCTTTCTAGCGGTTCGTTAGCCTTAGGTGCTACTGAATGGCAAACCCTAACACGCGTTATCTTACTCACAGCAAGCCCCGGAATATTCTCGGCGGTAATGATGGGGTTAGGCCGCGCGGTTGGAGAAACAATGATCGTACTTATGGCTACCGGTAACACGCCTATTATGGATTGGAATATCTTCGAAGGGATGCGCACCTTATCTGCAAACATTGCGGTGGAAATGCCGGAATCGGAAGTGGGAAGTACTCACTATCGAATTCTATTCCTTGCTGCGTTTGTGTTGTTTGTATTCACTTTTGCGTTTAATACGGTGGCGGAATTTGTGCGCCAGCGTTTACGTGAAAAATACAGTTCGTTATAAGGGGCGCGATGATGAATAATTGGTTTAAATCAGGCTCTCCTTGGATTTGGATGACAGCGGGCAGCGTAAGCGTTGCCTTGATAGCGGTGCTTGGCCTTGTAGCCTTAATCGCTTGGCGTGGCTTAAGTTTCTTTTGGCCAGCTGATATCTATGAATTCCATTTCAGCGATACAGAACGACAAACACTGATTGGCGAAATCTACGAACGAGAGCGTATTCCAGTTACGCGTTTATCAGATGCGGGCGTTGATGTTAGCGAAATCGATGATGAGTTCGTAGTTCGCTATCTCGTTAAAATTGGTAACCGTGAATTTGTACCTTTGGATTTTACTTGGGTTTTAGAGCCCGATGTTGTGCGCTTAGAAACACCGAAAGATTTGGTGGTGCTTGAGCGGGCACGAAATGGTAATTTTTACGGCTATCTGCATGATGTGTTGGAAAACGGCGAATCAGTGGTAACTGATCAAGCGGATATTAAGGTTGAGCTGCGCAAACGAATGCAGCGTGCCCTAGAACTTCGCAATGAAGCAGAGGCTATCTCTAAGGGGCCAATCGCACGGATTAATTATCAACTCGATCAACTGCGCTTAGATCGCCGCCGTTTAGAGCTAAATAATAGTTACACCGATGAGGCGGAAGCGGAAATTCAAGCTCAGGAAGAGGCTTTGCGCAACGAATATCGCGAAGTAGAGCAAGCTTTGTTCGCCGTGCGTGCAGAAAGCGAACGCGATGGCGTGGTAATGATTGATATGCGCGGTGAGCAAGTTCGCATGAGCATGAACATGGTGCTTAATGCTACTTGGTCGAATGATATTAACTTACTGCAAAAGTGGGGCTACTTCTTTTCACAGATCGGTAAGTTCCTTACTGAAGATCCGCGTGAATCAAACACCGAAGGTGGTGTATTCCCAGCAATTTTCGGTACCGTGTTTATGGTATTGTTAATGTCGGTGATTGTTACTCCGTTTGGTGTTATTGCTGCTATCTATTTGCACGAATATGCAGGTAAAAACGCGATTACTAAACTGATTCGTATTGCGGTTATTAACTTAGCGGGTGTTCCTTCTATTGTTTATGGCGTGTTTGGTTTAGGTTTCTTCGTTTACATGGTAGGTGGTACGCTCGATCAGATCTTCTACCCAGAATCGTTGCCGAACCCAACGTTTGGAACACCGGGTGTATTGTGGTCGGCGTTAACGCTGGCGATACTCACCTTGCCTGTTGTTATTGTATCTACCGAGGAAGGCTTATCGCGTATTCCGAGTGCCGTTCGTGAAGGCTCATTGGCGCTAGGTGCTACTAAAGCGGAAACAATTTGGCGCATTATTTTGCCAATGGCATCGCCAGCCATCATGACAGGCCTAATTTTAGCGGTAGCGCGAGCAGCCGGTGAAGTAGCGCCATTGATGCTTGTAGGTGTAGTTAAATCAGCTCCGGCATTGCCAGTTGATGGTAACTTCCCGTTCTTGCATCTAGATCGCAAATTTATGCACCTAGGTTTCCACATTTATGATGTTGGTTTCCAGAGCCCGAACGTTGAAGCAGCACGGCCACTCGTTTATGCCACTTCATTCTTACTTATCACGGTAATAGTAGGTTTGAACTTAACGGCAATCGGCGTGCGTAACCGCTTACGTGAAAAATTCAGAGCGCTTGAGCACTAAGCTCAAGCCGCCGAATTCAATTTCGATAGGAATAACTATGATCACTGTAAATACAGAGAATAAGTTAGATAAAATTGATGTAAATGCGTTATCTGAAGAACAGATAGCGCTAAGTATTCGCGATTTAGATTTATACTACGGTGAAACGCAAGCGCTTGATGGCATTACCATGGATATCCCAAAAGGCCGGGTAACCGCGTTTATCGGGCCTTCAGGTTGCGGTAAATCAACTTTGTTGCGTTGTATCAACCGAATGAACGATTTAGTAGAAACCTGCCGAGTAGATGGCGAAATTTTACTGCACGGTGATAATATTTATGATCGTAGTGTTGATGTGGCTGCATTGCGCCGTAAAGTAGGTATGGTATTCCAGCGGCCGAACCCGTTTCCAAAATCAATTTACGAGAATGTGGTATATGGCTTGCGCCTGATGGGCGTAAATGATCGCCGCACCCTTGATGAAGTGGTGGAACGCTCGCTCAAAGGCGCAGCGCTTTGGAACGAAGTAAAAGATCGATTGAAAGAAAGCGCGTTTAGTTTATCGGGTGGGCAACAGCAGCGTTTGGTAATCGCCCGCGCAATTGCCATTGAGCCTGAAGTATTGCTGCTAGATGAGCCAACTTCAGCACTCGACCCACTTTCAACACTAACAATTGAAGAATTGATAACAGAACTGAAATCGCAATTCACCGTAGTGATTGTAACGCACAACATGCAGCAGGCGGCACGTGTATCAGATCAAACAGCGTTTCTATACATGGGTAAGTTGATTGAATACACTGATACAAACTCGTTGTTTACTACGCCAAGTATGAAACAAACCGAAGATTATATTACCGGCCGTTACGGTTAAACAGTGCAGCTAAAGTAGAGGCAGAAAATGGATAAATTTAACGTTGGTAAGCACATTTCCGGTAGGTTTAATGAAGAGCTTGGCAGTGTGCGTAATCAAGTACTCACAATGGGTGGCTTGGTAGAGAAGCAGCTTAGCGATGCGCTTACGGCCATTCAAAACAACGATACTGAGCTTGCCGATCGCGTTTTAGATAATGATGGCAAAATTAATGCCATGGAAATGCAAATCGATGCAGCTTGTGGGCAGATTATTGCTAAGCGCCAACCTACTGCAAGTGATTTACGTTTGGTGCTGGCGGTAATTAAAACTATCTCTGATCTAGAGCGCATTGGTGATGAAGCTGAACGCTTAGCACATGTGGCGAAAGCTTCGTTTGATAAAAACCAAGAAGATCTGTTGGTGAGCCTGGAGAATTTAGGCCAACAAGTGCTTTCAATGCTGCGTAATGTACTCGATGCCTTTGCGCGCATGGATGAAGAGGCGGCTTACAGTGTTCACCAAATGGATGCGAATGCGGATCGTCAGTATGAAGCCCTTACGCGACAGCTGATGACGTACATGATGGAAGATCCACGCAGTATTCCGAAAATTATGGATGTAATGTGGTCGGCTCGTTCGTTAGAGCGTATTGGCGATCGGTGCCAAAACATTTCTGAGTACATTATCTATTTTGTGCGCGGTAAAGATGTTCGCCATATTTCACCGGAAATGATGGAAAATACGGTTCGCGGCCGCTAACTTAAATGCGATTGAAAATAGAAGAGCCAGTTCACTGAACTGGCTCTTTTGTATTTGCATAACTGTAACGCGTGCTTAGTGTAAACGCAGGTTTAGTGTAAAACCCGGCAACGAATAGTACCCGCCACCTCTTTTAATTGCTCTAAAGCAGTATCTGCTTGCTCGCTATCAACATCCATTACCACATAACCGAGTTCACTATCGGTGCGCAAATATTGGCCGGAAATATTCACACCTAATTCAGCAAAAATTTGGTTGATCCGCGTTAGCACACCGGGTTGATTACGGTGAATGTGTAATAAGCGGCTGCTGCCCTCATGAACTGGCAAGCTTACTTCCGGGAAGTTCACTGCTGATAACGTAGAGCCATTATCTGAATATTTAATGAGCTTATGGGCTACTTCAGTGCCAATGTTTTCTTGCGCTTCTTGGGTAGAGCCACCGATATGCGGAGTGAGAATTACATTCGTTAAGCCGCGTAACGGTGAAACAAAGGTATCGTTATTACCTTTCGGCTCTACTGGGAATACATCAATGGCGGCACCTGCAAGATGTCCATTTTTTAGCGAGTTCGCTAATGCCTCTAAATCTACCACTTGGCCGCGCGAAGCGTTAATCAGCGAAGAACCTGGCTTCATTAGCTCAAGTTCACTGGCGGCGATTAGGTTTTGGGTAAGTTCGGTTTCTGGTACATGTAAACTCACCACATCACTGGTTTGCAAAAGCGCTGCGAGTGAGGGCATAGGCAAAGCATTGCCGAGCGATAATTTAGTTTCAATATCATGAAACACCACGCGCATACCAAGCTGTTCGGCAAGTATGCCAAGCTGTGTTCCAATATGGCCATAGCCAATAATGCCCAGCGTTTTGCCGCGCGCCTCATGAGAGCCCGCCGCTGATTTTAGCCAGCCACCTTGATGGCAAGCCGCGCTTTTTTCTGGCACTTTGCGCAGGAGCATTATCATTTCTGCGAGCACTAATTCAGCCACACTGCGGGTGTTTGAAAACGGCGCATTAAATACTGGAATACCAAGCTCACGGGCCGCTTGGGTATCAACTTGATTGGTACCAATGCAAAAGCAGCCAATGGCATTTAGTTTTTCCGCTTTGGCGAGAACTTTTCGGCTTAACTGGGTGCGAGAACGAATGCCCACAAAATGATACTCACCGATAATATCGGCAAGTTCATTCTCATTCATTGCTGTGGGTTTGCTATCAATTTCATGGTAACCATGCTGCTGAAAACAGGTAACGGCGCTTTCATGCACCCCTTCGAGCAAGAGAATTTTTATCTTCTTTTTCGCTAGCGATAAAACGGGTGCCATATTGAATCCTTATCCAGAAATTAGTTATCGCCGCTAATCATTCTCTTTGCGCAGTGTTGTTAGCGTATCGCCATTACTTATTAGCGCAATATCGGCGCCGCGGGCTGCGAACAACCCGTTGGTTACTACCCCGGTAATTTGATTGAGTTTGCCTTCAAGTTCTATAGGGTTATCGATATGCAGATTATAAACATCGAGAATAACGTTACCGTTATCGGTTACCACACCATCTCGATAAACCGGATCGCCGCCCAGCTTTACGATTTCGCGGGCAACGTAAGAGCGCGCCATCGGAATCACTTCAACGGGCAGGGGAAAATCACCTAACACCTTTACTTGTTTGGAATCGTCGGTAATGCAGATAAAGGTTTCAGCAACAGCGGCTACAATTTTTTCACGAGTAAGCGCGCCGCCACCCCCTTTAATCATATGTAGTTGTGGGGTAATTTCATCGGCACCATCAACATATACTTGAATAGCGCCGGCGCCATTTAAATCATAAACCGGAATGCCATGGCTTTTTAAACGCTGAGTTGACGCCTCAGAACTGCTCACTGCGCCTTCAATTTCCTGCTTAATATTAGCGAGGGCATCAATAAAGTAATTCACCGTGGAACCAGTGCCAACGCCAACAATCATTCCGGGTTGGATGAATTCAATGGCTGCTTCAGCGGCTTGTTTTTTTGCGCGATCTTGCGGGTTGGTAGGCTCTGCCATTGCTCGGAATCCTTGCTGTTAAGTTAAATAGTTACGGCGTGCGAGAATGGATAGATATTATACGGCTAATCAGCTGAGCTGTCAGTGCTAAAAGCGCTGTGCGTTGAAAATTGCCAATGTTTGCTGGGCGTTATTACATGAGCTAGCGGAATATCCCATTTTTCTGTTGGCAATTGCGTAGCTTGTTGGCAATCATGAGCGATACCCATAAGCTGCAAATTTGGATATGCATTTCGGTGGCAGCCCGCTAAGGTTCTATCATAAAAACCACCACCCATTCCCAACCTATTGCCTTGAGAATCAAAGGCAACCAAAGGCATGCAAATCAAATCGATTTTTGCAATTGGAATTATTTGCTGGCAAGCAAGTTTCGGCTCAGCAATAGCAAATTGATTCTGATGCATTTTCGATTGTGAAGTGTAGTTGAGAAATAACAAATGCCCGGCTACTACCGGGTGAAGTACCGGTAAGGCCACACGGATATTGGCTGCCCACATGGCCTCGATAAATGCGCTTAGATCAGGCTCGCCATCGTTACTTAGATAAGCAGCCACCGTTTGCACACCGGGGTTTTTGCTAATGAACTGAGTAAGTTTTTGTGTAATATTTTGGTTCGCAGTTCGTTTATCACTGGCGCTAAGCTCATTTCGGCATTGGCGAAAATGGTGGCGTAATTGCTGTCGGCTCATTGTGGGTGGTGTACTGATTAAGTTCTTACTCACAGTTCTACTCATGTTTAGTTGAATTTAGCTTGGTTTCTGTAGCCCGTGCCGCGGCCGCGTTAGTATTAAGGTGAAGATGCCATAGAACCGATTTATACGCACAGTTATCGGTTGCTGCTTTACAGCCATCACAGAGCTTGCGAAACTAAGCTCGCTTGAATTCAGATAATAACCACAATATAACATTCAAATACAAGGTTTCCCCATGAGTACTTCACGGATTATGTCGGTTTTTGCAATGAGCTTTGCGCTTGTTGTGGTTGCTTTCAGCATTAATAGCACGCCTGTGTACGCAGAGGAATCTGTGAGCGAAGGGCCATTCCAGCGCATAATTTTGCGCGGTGGCACGCTAGTAAATGGTGAAGGCGCACCACCGGTAGGGCCGGTAGATATCGTGATCGAAGGCGATAGAATAGTTCGTGTTGATGTGGTGGGTTATCCCGGAGTACCGATTTTGGAAAACCGCCGCCCAGAAGCGCGGCCCGGTGATCGCGAAATAGATATTAGTGGCCATTACGTGTTGCCCGGTTTTGTTGATATGCATGGCCATACCGGCGGTTCAGCACCGAATATTCCCCCTGAGTATGTTTATCAGCTGTGGCTTGCCCATGGCATTACTACAGTGCGTGAGCCGGGAAGTTTTCGTGGCTTAGAATGGACAGTGGAAGAAGCTCGTAAAGCGGCGGCTCATGAAATTGTAGCCCCGAGAGTTATTCCTTATGCTGGATTTGGTATGGGCTCGAGTGAGCCGATTATTTCTGCCGAGCAAGCCACGGCTTGGGTTGAGCAAGCGGCCGAGAAAGGTGCGCAAGGCGTGAAGTTTTTTGGCGCACCACCACGGGTAATTGCAGCGGCTATTCAAACAGCGAATTCATTAGGGCTCGGCACTATGATGCACCATGCTCAGCTAAATGTAGTGCGCACCAATGTGCTTGATTCTGCCGCCATGGGCTTAACTAGTATGGAACATTGGTATGGCTTACCGGAAGCATTGTTTACCGATCGGGTGATTCAAGATTACTCTGCCGATTACAATTATCAAAATGAGCAAGATCGTTTCAGTGAAGCAGGGCGTTTGTGGGCACAAGCCGCAAAACCGGGCAGTGAACGCTGGAACTATGTTCGCGATACGTTGATAGAAATGGATTTTACTATTAATCCAACCCTTACTATTTATGAAGCGAGCCGCAATGCCAGTGCCCAGCGCAATGCTGAATGGCACGCGGATTATACCTTGCCTACGCTGGAACGCTTTTTTACTCCGAGCCGATATGCTCACGGTTCATATTGGTTTGATTGGACAACCGATGATGAAATTGCGTGGCGTGAAAATTATCGTTTGTGGATGGCCTTTTTGAATGATTTTAAAAATCATGGTGGCCGGGTAACCACGGGTTCCGATGCGGGTTATATCTACAAGATTTATGGTTTTGGCTATGTGCAAGAACTAGAATTATTGCGCGAAGCTGGCTTTAACCCATTAGAAGTAATTCGGGCGGCAACGCTTTCGGGTGCTGAAGCGTTAGGCTTGGAAGATGAAATTGGTAGTGTTATTCCGGGTAAAAAAGCTGATTTGGTGATTGTAAAAGAGAACCCATTGCGTAATTTCAAAGTGTTGTATGGAACGGGGCACTACATGCTCAACAGTGAGAATGAAGCAACTCGTAGCCAAGGTGTGCTTTATACCATGCGCGATGGCGTGCTTTATGATGCGCAAGCAATGTTGGCGAATGTTCGGGAAATGGTTCGGCAAGCTAAGGCCGAAGAGCAAGAATAGGGTGTTCTCCAAGGTGCCGCTGCATCGTGGTAGCCCTTGAACCCAAAGGTTCAAGGCGGGTGCTGAACAAACTACCGCAGGCTTCCCACTGCATGGTGGGCTTGCGCACTGGTAGCTCGACAGGACCCTGGTCTAACGGTATCGGCTCAGGGACATGCACATGCTGGCAAACACCCCAGAGAACATTGATTTTGTATTCTATATTTGTGTTAACTAACTAAGTATAAACTATTCTGAATCAGGTTTTGCCGCAGTTTCAATGGCTTTTATTTCAGCTGCGGCAGCTTTCGGATTACCAATCGCTTTTTCAATGGTGGCTTGCAACAAGCCAATCTTATCTTCAAGCGCGGCTATCTTTTTCGTTTCAACCGCTTTTTCTTGAATCCATTCATGGCATAAGTTCAGTGCCGCCATGATGGCAATCTGTTCCATGTTGGTTAGCTTAGTTGAGGTGCGCGTATCTACCATGCGCTCATCAAGCTGGCGAGCAGCATCGCGCAAAGCTGTTTCTTGCCCATCTGGGCACATCACTCGATAATTACGATCGAGGATTTTAATATCCACAACATTACTACCCATGCGAGTTTCCTTCTAGCTCAATGCGGTTTAGCGATTACCTGTTTCCTATAGCGCGAAGCATAACTATCCCGCTCGCAACTTGCAACGGGATTAACACAGCTTTTCTGGCTGCAAGGTTATTGCAGTGGTAGCATAAGCATATATTTAGCAAAACATGCGGGTTCTTTATGAGTGAAACTTCAGCACAAACGTTTGAACAGTTAAATCGGCAATTGCAGGAAGAGGATATTATTCTAAGTGCGGCCGAAATACATGGAATGCTTACGGGGTTGATAGCCAGCAGCGCGCCTGCGAAAGAGCGAGAATGGTTGGCGGCAATGGCTGATCTTGCTAATGAAGGCCACAAATTCAGTGATGCAATGATTAACACCCTGGAAGTGTTACAACAGCAAACCGCTAGTGATTTGGCCAGCCATGATTTAGATTTCCAACTAATATTACCCAGTGATGATGAGCCACTTGCTGAACGTTTAACGGCACTTACTGAATGGGCGCAATGTTTTTTGGTTGGTTTTGGTATCCATCAGCAAAACTTAGCCAAAGCTTCCGATGATCTTAAAGAAGCGATACAAGATTTGGCAGAAATTGCCCGCTTATCTTCCGATGTAGCTACTGATGAAGAAGATGAGCGTGCTTACTACGAAGTAAGCGAATACGTGCGAATTACGGCCATTATGTGTTTTAACGAGCTAGGCTCAACACCTGCGCCAGCGGTTCCAAGTAATTCAACATTGCATTGAGAGCATTATGATAGCTGTATCTGAATTGCAGGCGCGCCGCGCTGCTTTTATGAAATCGATGGTAGCAGGAAGTATTGCAATATTTCCTGCCAGCAGTGAAGTGATTCGCAGCCGCGATACGCACTTCTCATTTCGCCAAGATAGTGATTTCTTTTATCTAACTGGCATCACCGAGCCCGATGCGGTGCTGGTATTAGCGCCAGATTTAGAAACCAGCGAAATATTGTTTGTGTTGCCAAAAGATGCTCATGAAGAAGTGTGGCATGGCCGCCGATTAGGCACAGAACTGGCAAAGGTACAAAGTGGTGTTTCGGCTTGTTACGATACCAGCACTTTGGCTACTCAGCTGCCAAGTTTGATTAATGGCCATAGCGATTTATATGTGGCGTTTGATCAATTCCCGGTATTTGAACAAAGCTTACGGAGCATGCTTAGCGAGCTTCGCAATGCACCCAAGCGCAGTAAAATTGCCCCAGATCGCTTGCATGATCCACGCCCGCAACTACATCAGCAGCGATTAATTAAATCACCAGCAGAACAAGCAGTGATGCGCCATGCAGCAGAAATAAGTGTAGCTGGGCACCGCCGCGCGCTGGGTTTTGTGCAACCGGGTGTTTACGAATATCAAGTGGCGGCAGAATTACAGCATGAATTTACCATGCGTGGCGCTAGTGGCTTTGCCTATGAGAGCATTTGTGGCGGCGGGGCGAACGCCTGCATTTTGCATTACACCGCAAACACTGATGTATTAGCCGATGGCGATTTAATTTTAATTGATGCTGGTGCTGAATATGCCGGTTACGCTGGCGATATTACCCGCACTTTTCCTGTGAATGGTAAGTTCACAAAACCTCAGCGAGAAATTTACGAGTTAGTGTTAGCTTCGCAAGCGGCAGCGTTTGAACATTTACAGCCGGGCTCTACGATTGTAAAAGCGCAAGAAGCTTGCATTGAAGTGCTTACAGCGGGCTTGGTAAAGCTAGGAATATTGAGTGGCACCGTGCGCGAACATATCGATAAATTAAGTTGTCGGCAGTTTTTTATTCATGGTTTAAGCCATTGGTTAGGCCTTGATGTGCACGATGTAGGCCTTTATCAAAAAGGCGATAAACCAGTGAAATTGGCCGCGGGAATGGTATTAACGGTTGAGCCGGGCTTATATTTTGCGCCTGATGATACGCGGGTTCCTGAGCAATACCGCGGTATTGGTGTGCGTATTGAAGATGATTTACTGATAAACGCACAAGGCCACGAAAACCTTACCGCAGGCGTGCCCAAGAGTATTGAAGGAATAGAAGCGTTGATGGCGCAAGCGCGCCGGCAGCAGGAGCATAGCCATGCGGCGCAACGTTGATATTGCGATTGCCGGAGGCGGCTTAACCGGTTGTTTAACGGCGTTAGTGTTACAACGAAAGTTTCCGAGCGCAAAAATTGTATTGCTAGACCAGCAACAAGGCTTAGCGCAGCAAGATCCGCGTGGTTTGGCGTTGGCGCTAAGAACCCAACAAGTGTTAGCCGAACACGGGGTATGGCAGGGCGATTTATTAAAGAGCCCAGCCATTCAGCATATTCATGTTTCAGATGCCAACAGCCCTGGCACCACAACCATGCATGCAAGCAAAGAAGGCCTTCCAGCACTCGGTTATGTAGCTATGGCGGGTGCGCTTCAGCAGGAATTATCAAACCGTTGTGCAGAAGCCGCATTCGAACATTTGCAAGGTGTGCAGGTAGCCAGTATTAACGCTGAAAACTCGGCATTGGTGCTTGGTTTGAGCGATGAGCAGCAAATAGCAGCAAAATTGGTGATCGTGGCTGAGGGCTCAAATTCAGCAACGCGGGCGAAGCTCGGTATTGCGATGCAGCAACAAACATACCCGCAGGTTGCCGTGGCGGCCAAGGTGCGATTTGCCAAGCAACATCAAAATTGGGCTTATGAGCGCTTTACCGCTGAAGGCCCAGCAGCATTGTTACCGCAAGGTACCCAAGAAGCCGCCTTAGTGTGGTGTATGCACCCAGAGAACGCACAGCAACTACAAACGGCGAATGCCGCAGCGCAAGTGCGTGCAGTACAGGATATTTTTGGTGCGGCGCCTGGGCGTATAGCTGAGGTAGATTATCAGGCAACGTTCCCATTGCAGTTGGCTATGGCAGAGCGGTTTATTGGCTATCGGGCGGTAGTGCTGGGTAATGCCTGCCATACTTTGCACCCAGTGGCAGGCCAAGGCTACAACCTAGGCGTACGTGATATTCTTGATTTGGCTGCGAATATAAAAGCGAATGATTTTGGTGCCGCAGAAGGCCTTAATCGCTATCAAGCATTGCGCGAACGTGATTACGCAGAAATTGTTGGCTTAACCCATGGCTTGGTAGCGGTGTTTTCTAATCAAGAGCCACTTTGGCGAAATCTACGTAGTAAAGGTTTGTATGCGCTAAGAGCATGCTCGGGGCTGAAAAAGCCATTAATGCGCAAGGCCATGGGCTTTCGCTCGTTGTGGTAAAGCGTACTTACCCTGTGATCACTATTTTTTTGGAGTTCGAATGGCATTACAACGCACGCAGGTTCTAATTGTAGGTGGCGGTATGGTTGGCCTCGCGCTTGCTATTGCTTTGGCAAAGGCGGGCCGAAGTGTTGTGGTGGTGGAACGCAATGAGCACCCCGAAAAAATTCCAGAACAAACAAGTTTGCGGGTAAGTGCCATTAACGCCGGTGCGCAAAAGTGGCTCACTGAGCTTGGCGCTTGGGAACGGTTACCGAACGATCGAATAGCGGCATATCAGGGCATGTCGGTTTGGGAACATGATAGCTTCGGAAAAATAGAATTCACAGCAGCGCAAGCGGATTTGCAGGCGCTTGGTACCATATTAGAAAACCAAGTATTGGTGGCGGCGCTTTGGCAACAGGCGAAAAGTGTGGGTGTTGAGTTGCTTGCTGGCGTTGGTATTAGCAAGCCCGAATACCATGAGAGCGATGTTAGCGTTGAATTAGATAACGGCAATGTGATTTTGGCGCAGCTTCTGGTTGCCGCCGATGGGGCTCGTTCACAATTACGCGAAGAAGTAGGCACGCCGGTTATTCACCGTGATTATGAACAACAGGGTTTGGTAGCTACGATTGAATCGAGTGAACCGCACCAAGGCATTGCGCGGCAAGTGTTTCTCGCCGGAGGCCCATTAGCTTTGTTACCAATGGCGAACCCTCATCAGAGCTCTATTGTTTGGAGCTTGCCCAGCGTTGAAGCCGCGGCAATGTGCGCGTTATCCGAGGAAGAATTCAGCCAGCAACTCACTGTAGCGAGCAACAACTGTATTGGGTTACTGAAACCGGTGAGCGAGCGCGCGAGCTTTCCGTTAATAATGCAATACGCCCAAGAATGGGTGCATGGCCGGCAAGTGTTAGTAGGCGATGCGGCACACACCATTCACCCTTTGGCCGGGCAAGGCGCAAACTTGGGGTTTGGCGATGCCTTTTATCTGGCGAAACAGTTAAACACTCTGGGTACATTGAATGGCCAATGGGATAACACCGAATTAAAGCGCGCATTACGCGGCTACGAGCGGGCCAGAAAAGCCGCTGCAGTTCGCCATATTGCAACCATGGAAGGCTTTCATCAGCTCTTTACCGGCAACAACCCAATTTTAAAAATGGGGCGTTCGTTGGGGTTAAGTTTGGTGAATCAGAGCAACCCAGTGAAAGATTTTTTCCTCCGCCAGGCCAATGAATTAGCTTAAGCTGGGTTCAAGTAATCGTGCAGATATTCCAATAAATGCTCCGCGGCATCGTTTTTACGCGAACCATGGCGCTCTAGGTAAATACCTACGGTGCCAAGGGGTGGTAATTGCGGTAGTAGCTCAGCGCCTTTCATTTCAATTAAATCATTAGGCAGCGAACTGCGAGCAAGAACTGTGATACCCAAATCGCTTTTCAGTGCGCTGCTAATGCCGGTTAAATCACTATTGGTATAGGCAATTCGGCAAGCACTGCCGGCGCTCTTTAAGGTTTGTAATGCGCGGCGCCGATAGATACAGCCCTCGGCGGCCAATACCAAAGGCACTGCGCCGTGCCACTGAAATTCAGGGCGGCCAGCAACCCAAACCAATTCATCTTCTTTTACCTTCACGGAATCTTCCGGGGCTTGTTCGGCAACCGTGAGAATAATATCAAATTGGCCACGGCTGGCGCCTAAGCGCAGCTCTCGGCTTAGCGCAGAAGTAACCTCAAGTGTGATTTGCGGGTAGCTACTGGCGAATTGGCCAAGAATTCGCGGCAACAATGCCGTAGCAAACTCACTTGGAATACCCAAACGAACCTGGCCTGAAATAGGTGCCTTGGCAAAACGCGCTAGTAATTGATCGTGCATCGCTAGTAACTGTCGGGCACCTTGGTAAAGATCTTGCCCTGCCGGTGTAAGCTTCAGCTTATTGCCTTGGCGTTCAAATACCGCATGATCGATGCGCTCTTCCAGCCGTTTTATTTGTAAGCTGATTGCGGGTTGCGAACGGCCCAGCCGCTCGCCGGCTTGGGTGTAGCTTTGCAAATCGGTAACAGTGATAAATGAGCGTAGGCTTTCTAACGATAAGCTGTTCATTGCGGCATACTCTAGCTGTTTGTGCATTAATAATTCACTCTGCCAAGAGGCTCAAAGCATTCTATTGGCAGCCAACAGTATTAATAATATCAATTTCACGAGCTAAAGTATAAGTTTTATAAATAGTGTTATTGTCGTTTTTAATTTGTTGCTAGGGCACTTGGCTTCTATAATGATGCCCATTCTGATTGCACAAAAAAACTACAGAGAAGTGAGCGCAACTTATGGCATTAACTGCGACAAAACGTACTCCGCTTTACCCGAATCATTTGGCCGCTGGCGCAAAAATGGTTGATTTTCATGGTTGGGATATGCCGTTGAACTACGGCTCTCAGATTGAAGAGCACCATGCAGTTCGCCGCGATGTTGGCATGTTCGATGTATCGCACATGACTATTGTGGATGTTACCGGCCGCGATGCGAAGCCATACTTGCGCCATTTATTAGCGAACGATGTAGCAAAATTACAAACGCCAGGCAAAGCGCTTTACAGCGCTATGTTGAATAACGATGGCGGCGTAATTGATGATTTAATTGTGTATTTCTTTAACGAAGATTCATATCGCTTAGTAGTGAACTCGGCTACACGCGATAAAGATATGGCGTGGCTTGAAACGCAAAGCGGCGAGTTTGATGTAGCCATTACCGAACGTACTGAATTTGCGATGATAGCGGTGCAAGGGCCAGCAGCGAAAGAGAAAGTTGCGGTATTAATGAACGCCGAGCAGCACGCGCAAGTTAGCGAACTGAAGCCATTTGTGGGTTTGCAGCTCGATGATTTGTTTGTAGCCACTACCGGCTATACCGGTGAAGCAGGCTACGAAATTATTATTCCAAATGATATCGTGGGCACTGTGTGGGAAAAATTAGTAGCTGCAGGCGTGAAGCCATGTGGTTTAGGTGCGCGCGATACCTTGCGCTTAGAAGCCGGCATGAATTTATATGGCCAAGATATGGATGAAACCGTATCTCCATTGGCGGCCAATATGGCTTGGTCGGTAGCGTTTGAACCTAGCGATCGTGATTTTGTTGGCCGTACCGCGTTAGAAGCACAAAAAGCAGCGGGCACTGAAAAGCTGGTTGGTTTGGTTATGGAAGAAAAAGGCGTGCTGCGTGCAGGCTTGAAGGTAATAGTTGAAGGTGGCGAAGGCGTGATTACTTCCGGTACTTTCTCACCAACTTTAGGTTACAGTGTAGCCATGGCGCGAGTACCACAACCTGTTGGCGAAACTGCTCAGGTGGAAATGCGCAAAAAACTAGTTACAGTAAAGGTTGTGAAGCCGTCTTTCGTTCGTAACGGCAAAGCGGTTAGCTAACCATTTGGTTGGCAAGCGTTCTAAAATTGATTCAATTAATAACAACACAGTGCCTGCATAGGCCTAGGTAAGGGTTAAATCATGAGCAATGTACCAAACGAATTAAAGTATGCATCCTCACACGAATGGATTCGCAATGAAGGCGATGGCGTGTACACCGTAGGTATTACTGAGCACGCTCAGGAACTATTAGGCGATATGGTATTTGTTGAGCTACCTGAAGTAGGTGATAACGTATCAGCCGGCGATGATGTAGCCGTTGCTGAATCGGTAAAAGCCGCTTCTGATATCTATGCCCCTATCGCCGGTGAAATTTTATCAGTTAACGAAGAATTGGAAGATTCTCCGGAATTGGTAAACAGCGACCCGTATGGCGATGGCTGGTTGTTCAAGATTAAAGCTGATGATGAAAGTGAGTTAGAAAGCTTACTTGATGCAGAAAGCTACTCTGCTTCTATCGAAGAAGAATAAGCCTTTAAGCACGATAAGCCCTAGCAGATTGCTGGGGCTTTCTTATTATTTCAGGAAATTAAATGTGCAGGTTAAGCGCTATGCATCGCTAACTGCCCCTGAAATAGGAAGAAAAATATTAACGCCCGTAATTTCTTAAACACTGTAGCGATAATTACAGTAAACCAGGATCAGGCAAATGAGCAGTAAAACGCTAACCCAGCTAGAAAATCACGAAGAATTTGTTTCCCGCCACATCGGCCCAGATGCCCAAGAACAGCAAGATATGCTGGCGCTTGTAGGGGCCAAAAGCCTTGAAGAAATGACCTCACAAACAGTGCCAGGCTCAATTTTGCGCGAACCATTTTTACAGGTTGGCGGCGCCATGACAGAGCGTGATGCCCTTGCACGATTGCGCAAAATAGCAAAGAAAAACAAGGTATTTTCTAGCTACATTGGTATGGGCTACTACGATACTTTGTTGCCGAATGTGATTCTGCGCAATGTTTTAGAAAATCCGGGTTGGTACACTGCTTATACACCTTATCAACCAGAAATTGCGCAAGGCCGTTTACAGGCGATTTTGAACTTCCAGCAGGTAACTATTGATTTAACTGGTATGGAAATGGCCAGTGCCTCGTTGCTAGATGAAGCCACCGCAGCTGCAGAAGCTATGGCTATGGCGCAGCGCGTTAGTAAATCAAAATCTAACGTGTTCTTTATTGCCGATAACGTGTTTCCACAAACCGTTGATGTAGTAAAAGCGCGGGCAGAAATGTTCGGCTTTGAAATCGTGCAAGGCGCGTGGCACGAAGCGGCGAACTACGATGTGTTTGGTGCATTGCTACAAAGCCCAGCCGAAAACGGTGAGCTTTTAGATTTAACCGAAGTAATTGCCGCGGTACAAGCCAACAAAGGTTTAGTGGCAGTAGCTACCGATTTAATGAGCTTAATTGCATGTAAATCACCGGGTGAAATGGGCGCTGATATGGTGTTCGGTTCAGCGCAACGCTTTGGTGTACCTATGGGCTACGGCGGCCCACACGCCGCATTCTTTACAACCCGTGAAAAATTCAAACGTGCGTTACCAGGCCGTATTATCGGTGTATCAAAAGATTCACGCGGTAAAACGGCTCTGCGCATGGCCATGCAAACCCGTGAACAACATATTCGCCGCGAGAAAGCGACGTCGAATATTTGTACCGCACAGGTGCTGTTAGCCAATATCGCATCGTTCTATGCGGTTTATCATGGCCCTGAAGGCTTGAAGAACATTGCTGGCCGCATTCACCGTTTAACCGATATCTTGGCCGCAGGCTTAACCGAAAAAGGGTTTACACCGGTAAACTCAACTTGGTTCGATACCATTACCATTAAGGCTAGCGGTGATGTGCGCAACGCTATTTTAGAGCGCGCAACAGCTGCCGAAGTTAACTTCCGCACCGATCGTCCAGGTTTCCTTGGTATTAGCTTAGATGAAGCGAAAAACCGTGCTGATATCGATACCTTGTTCAATGTAATTTTGGGCGAAGGCCATGGTTTAGATGTTGATCATTTAGATGCCGCTTGTGCCGATAAAGGCGCTTCTATTCCAGCTAAACTCAAGCGCGAAAGTAAGTTCCTAACCCACGAAGTATTTAACCAATATCATTCAGAAACTGAAATGCTGCGCTATATTCGCCAGCTTGAAGGTAAAGATTTAGCGTTGAACCACAGCATGATCTCGTTGGGTTCGTGCACCATGAAGTTGAATGCTACCGCTGAAATGATTCCAGTTACGTGGCCAGAGTTTGGTGGTTTGCACCCGTTCTGCCCATTAGATCAGGCGCAGGGCTATGCAGAAATGCTGGAAACCCTTTCTGATTGGTTAATTGATATCACTGGCTACGATAACCTTTCGATGCAACCAAACTCGGGTGCTCAAGGTGAGTATGCTGGTTTGTTAGCTATTCATCGTTACCACGCAAGCCGTGGCGAAGCGCACCGTAACGTTTGCTTGATTCCAGAATCCGCACACGGAACCAACCCAGCTTCAGCACAAATGGCGAGCATGAAAGTAGTGGTAGTAGCCTGTGATAAAAAAGGTAACGTAGATATCGCTGATTTGCGTGCGAAAGCTGCAGAAGTAGCCGATAACCTAAGCTGTGCAATGGTTACTTACCCTTCTACTCACGGCGTATACGAAGAACAAATTCGTGAAATTTGCGATATCGTGCATGAATTCGGTGGTCAAGTTTACATGGACGGCGCCAACATGAACGCGCAAGTTGGGGTTACATCGCCAGGCTATATTGGCTCTGATGTTTCTCACCTAAACTTGCATAAAACCTTCTGTATTCCGCACGGCGGCGGCGGCCCGGGCATGGGCCCTATCGGTGTGAAAAGCCACTTAGCGCCATTTTTACCGGGCCACGTGTTAAGCGATGGCAACGGTTTAGCGAAAGGCAATGGCGCGGTTTCTGCCGCACCTTACGGAAGTGCCAGCATTCTACCTATCTCATGGATGTACATTGCCATGATGGGCAGCGCCGGCTTGCGTGAAGCCACAGAAGTTGCGATTTTGAACGCTAACTACATGGCCAAACGTTTGGGTGAACATTTTCCAATTTTGTATACCGGCCGAAACGATCGCGTAGCGCACGAATGTATTATCGATTTACGCCCGTTGAAAGAAGAAACCGGTATCGCGGAAATTGATATTGCTAAGCGCCTGCAAGATTACGGGTTCCACTCGCCAACCATGAGCTTCCCAGTAGCCGGAACGCTAATGATTGAGCCTACGGAATCAGAATCAAAAGCAGAAATGGACCGCTTCTGCGATGCCATGCTCGCGATTAAAGCTGAAATTGAGAAAGTAGCGGCAGGCGAATGGCCAGCGGATAACAACCCGCTAGTGAACGCACCGCACACCTTGGCCGATGTAGTAGGCGATTGGGAGCACCCATACACTCGCGAAGAAGCATGCTTCCCGAAAACATGGCTGCGCGATCACAAATTCTGGCCAAGCGTAAACCGCATTGATGATGTATATGGCGATCGCAACTTAGTTTGCAGCTGCCCACCGTTATCGGCTTATCAGGAATAGGCTGTTTAAAGTGTGTAACAGCTAACAAAAAGAGCTCTCTTTGTGAAAAGAGAGCTCTTTTTCTATGCGCCATATAGCAATCTATATTGCGAAATCCTCCCCTTAGGTTTTTCGACCAATCCTGATTCGGATGCCCTCATTCTGGACATTGCCATTTTTGCTTGTTTAGCTCTTTACAATCGTATAAGTTAATTAAATAAGAAATAACGCACGCCGATGGATTATGGCGAAGCGAACACAGTTGCAAAAGTAACTGAACATGAGCCTGCTCACGTTGTCTCCTCAGGGAAGAGCCTTCCTCAGATTCGTTTTCGTTGAAACCATTCTTGTTTTCTAATTTGGCTCCGAGCCAAATTTCGCACGTTAACTCTGGAGCTTTTTTGGAAATAAAGAGCTAGAGAGATTGTTAGTTGAGATTATAAGAACCCACGGTTTGTCGATTATTGTAAATACTCGATGGATTGGGATATACGGCGCTCTTATTATTAAAATGTTAAATCACTTGGGTGAATGCTCAAAATTCTAGGTTCATATCTAAAGTTAATTTATGAAAATAATTAAAAAAGTTGAAGTCCGATATTTTAGATCCGCGTATTCAATAGACTTAAAAGATATTGATGATCTTAATATTTTGATTGGTGGAAATGACAGTGGGAAGTCAAACATCTTAAAGTCTCTTAATCTATTCTTTAACAACAAGACGGAGCTAGGCCAGGATTATTACTTTTCAGACGACCTCACGAGAAAGAGAGAGCAAGAGGCACGAGATGCAAAGGGGCGAGCAACCATATGGATCAAGGTTCATTTTTATAATTTTTTAAATTGGAAATCGCTTCCAAATGAGTTTGTCATAAAAAAGGTTTGGAACCGCTATGCCACTGAACCAGAGGTGACATACCCTAAAAGCTTACCTTCGACCGCTATTGCTAGGTTCTTGAATAAAATATCTTTTCATTATGTTCCCGCTGTTCGTGGTCGAGATATATTTAGTCACTACTTATCTCTGCTCCATGACGCCTTACTTGAGGATGAGAAGGCGGGGTTGATTACCTCAACAGATGACTTAATGAATACTTTGAATGATAGTACTCAGGATATGAGCGATAGAATAAAGGAAGGGGTAGGTATAGAAAGTAGCATACAACCTCCAACAAATCTGCGAATACTATTCAATGCATTGGATTTCTCAACTGGGTATGGTGAACACAGTATCCCTCTTCAAAAGCGAGGGGACGGCATACAAAGTAGGCATATCCCCTATATTCTTGACTTCATCGCTAAGCACACAAACAAGCATCATATATGGGCTTATGAAGAGCCAGAAACATCTTTAGAGCTTGGTCCGGCATTTGAGCTTGCGCAACAGTTCAAGGAAGAGTTTTGTGAAGATAACCAAATTTTCCTTACAACCCACTCTCCAGCGTTTTATGATTTGTCTGGAGATCACATTTCTAAATGGTATGTATTTCAAAACCCAACGCAGAGCGGGAACGAAACACATGCTGAAAAAGTATCTTCAGAAGATATATTAGATCGTAAGCTCGGTGTCGCGGCATTGGTTGCTGGTAGGGCAAGAGAAGCATATGAACAGGTACGAACCTTAAAGGCTACGGTAAGTAGACTAGATGCAGAGCTGGTACAACATGCAATTCCTCATGTGATTGTTGAAGGTGTTACTGATAAAACAATTATGGAGGAGGCATTCCGTAAGCTTTACCCAGGAGCTGAGCCTTTTTGCGAGTTCTTACATGCCGGTGGAGCTAGTAATATCCCACCGTATCTTAAGTCTGCGAAAGTACTGTCAAAAGAGTTCTCTCACGCTGTTATTGGATTATTTGATAGGGATCAGGAAGGCAGAAAACAAATGAAGGAATTCTCCTCCAATAGGCATTTAGAGGGCACTGAGTTTTTTGAAGTATCTTCAGAACGAATGTTATATGCTGGCCTGCTACCGCTACCTGAGGAACTGCATATAATTGAGGAGGATATAAAAAATAATCTAGGTCATGATATCAATCTACCTGTACCCATTGAATTTATGTTCCCAGCGGAAGTTGTGAGTCAAGCAATAGATGAGAGGGTAATTGAGCTTGAAGATCGAATAGCGAAAGCAAATGACCCTGAGCTTCCTACCACTATCAATGTGAGTGAGCTATACGCAAACCAGTTACCAGAGGGAAGTGAATATCTTGCTAGAAAAGTAAAAAAAAGCACTAAAACTCAATTTTCAATCTGGGTAACTAATCAGGCACCACAATCGTTTGAGAACTTCAGAACTGTGTTCGAACAATTAAGAATAGTGATTGATACCGAGTAATAATAAATTAACAAAGCATTGTAGCGGATAAACCGCTGAATGCGACGTTATGCAGTAGGCTGCGAAGATTGAAAGGATATAGTTGATGGATACTCAGGTCTCAATCGTTACACTCATCATCGCCATAATTACATCTTTTTTTGGAAGCCTGATTTTTTTCTACTACGTACGAGGCAGAGAGAAGAAGATACGTCAAAGAATTGCAGAGCTTGATTATGAGGAAAAGTTCTTAGAAAAGATAAGCAGGGGAAATGTTGAATTACTTAGGTCTGCATTCCGGAGCTTATCATTCGCTCTATTTTTAGTGTTTTCCTCAGGAGCTGCGTTGCAGGCAGTGGCGATAATTCCCTTGCCACAAATTTTGGCTGAGAACATAAGGTTCTTTTCGGTCGCCATGTGGGGTGCGGCTGCCGCAATATGCTTATCGTATTTCCGCTCGCTAGTAAAATTGGGTGATCTTGGTAAGGCAAGAGAAAAACTGCGGAAGAAGCGGGAGAAACTTGAGGGTAAGCTTTAGCGGGGGCAACTACAATAACAAGTTACTGCCCCGGAAAAATAACTCGCTGGCGCTCATCATTTTCCGGTGAGCAAGGCGTTAGGCGAAATGGAGATCTGATAGATGTCAGAGTTAGTTGCAAATTGTCCTAGGTGCAAATCACAGCAGATGACATTTGATCTTGTTCAAGTTTTACCGACGGTGGAACATCATGGCTGGCAAAAGAATTGGGAAGCATTCTGTATCTGTAGAAACTGCTTTAGATCTACCATTTTTGTTTTGCAGCAAAAAAGCTATGACGACTGTGATTACTTGCGAAAGAAATCATTGCCTGAGTTAGATTCTTCTGTAAATCAAGTTGCAATTGTCAAAGGGCATGTTTCACAGAAAGATGAGATCGCGGAGCAACCACCTGAGCATCTTCCAGAAAATATTAATTCCATATTTATTGAAGGTGCCGCTTGCATGGCAATTGGTTGTCACAATGCGGGGGCTACCATGTTCAGACTTTGTATAGATCTAGCAACAAGTTCAATGTTGCCAGTAGAAAATGAGAATGGGCTGAATAATCGTATCCGCCGCAGTTTGGGATTGAGGCTTGAATGGTTGTTTGAGAAGAATATATTACCGGCAGCCCTACAAGACCTTTCTACGTGTATAAAAGAAGACGGAAATGATGGAGCACATACGGGTAATCTCTCTGAGGAAGATGCAGCCGATATTCTTGATTTCACTTACATGCTACTAGAAAGACTCTACACTGAGCCTCAACGACTGGAAATGGCAAAGATAAGAAGACAAGCTAGAAGAGAGTCAAAAGATGGCGCCTAGCAATGTGCTGCTAGGGACAAACCTTCGCGACGCTTCGGTTTGCCCCAGAGCACGGCGTTACGTGTCTCAGGAGCTTGTCATCACTGTGTATCAGTCAGATTATTATTGTTTGATCGCTTATAGATAAATCAAATTTCTGGTCTCAGTAATTAGTATAAGGATTAAGTTTAGGTGTTAAAAAGAATTAAGCTTGTTCAAGGTGTAGGTAATTTCACGCAAACTAGGGCCAGCGGTATAGAATTGACAGACGTGACTGTGATATATGGTGAGAATAGGTATGGTAAAAGTACTTTGTGCGACGTCTTACACTCATTGGCCGAAGATAGTCCTGCTTACATATTGAATCGCCAAAGCATACCAAATTACCCGGACAAACCACAGAAAGTTGAATTAATGTTTGGTACTGGTGCAGGAAATGTCACGTCAAAATTTGAAAACTCCCAATGGCAAGTAAAAGCTCCTGAGTGCTCAAGGTTATATGTTTTTGATCATAGCTTTATACATCGAAATGTAATTACTGGTCAGAAGCAAGAGCGACCAAATTCTGAGAGTATGACGAGTTTTATTCTTGGCGAGAGTAACACAGCTTTGTTCGCTGCCTTAGCGGAAATGAATAACAATCTTAGAGAAGAAAAAAGGCTTCTATCCCGTATTGAAGACCAATTTAATCCTTACGCAGTTGGTGATGTTTCTATATATGTTAATTCCGCGTTGCCTACTGAGTCTAAAGAACAGTTGGAAGAAAGCGTGGCTGCACACGATGCTACAATCCAGCAAATCAAAACGACTATTCAGAACATCGACCAAATCAAGCGACGTAATGTTTTAAGTGCCGTAGGTACACAGGTCAACTTTTCCAAAGTATGTGATTCGATAAATACTGTACTAGCTTCTAATCTTCAAAATGTTCACCAAGGTTCTTTGATGTCATTACAAAATCATATGACCAACCACGTGAACAACTCAGCAGCTTTCAAAGGCTGGGCTAGTCAGGGCGTCGCTCAAATTAAAGATGATTGTCCTTTCTGCGGGCAGACTTTAAATGCTGATGCTCAAGGTCTCATTGCTGCATACCAGCAGGCATTCAATGCTGAATTTGATAGATTTAACAATCAAACAAGACAAAGCTTAAACAACCTTCGCCAACCATTTAGTATCCCTGATACTCGCGAGAGCCTTTTTCAACAGCATCAAGTCAATAAACAGGTGTTTCAGTTGTATGTGGAGCCTCAAATCACGGCTAATCAAGAACTTGCTCCTTTAGCTGCCTCTTTAGAACAAAAGCATGAGGCCATTATCTCTTCTTTTGATGCCGTAATTGTAAATAGCCAGCGAGCTACGGAATTCTGGACTCCGAGACTTGAGCAAAAGTTTGCTACACCATATGAGCCAGCTGAACTCGTCGGCTTTGATGCGCTGACTTTCGCCGCAGGAGCATACAACCAAGCTGTTTATGATTATTGGGTAGTTGCAGAACAAATCAATGCAATCTTCAATGCGTATAAAAGCTCGCTTAACGAAGCACAGCTGAATAGTCAATTGACAGCAATTACACATCAGAAAAACCAAGCTGACCTGGCTCTACAGAGGATCGCATTAGAACCACTTTGTGTTCAATATAGGCAGAAACTAGTAAAGATTAATGACTTAGATGCTAATTACAGAGCACAAAAGCAGAGCCTAGAACAATCACAAACAACGTATCTAGATACATACTTTAATTTGATAAATGATCTGTTCCGTCAGCTTGGTTCAAGTAACTTTGAGATTCTTAAAGTGCCTAACAATCGTGGCAGACAAGTTATCTATGACCTTAGGGTTAAGTTTAAAGGTGAGGATATCCCTGCTGATAAAATTAATACCGTTTTTAGTGAGTCAGATCGCAGGGCACTAGCACTTTGTATATTTTTAGCTAAGGTAATGTCTCTTTCGGCCGAAGAACGGGCTAAAGCTATATTAGTGCTGGATGATCCAGTAACAAGTTTTGATAACGAGCGTATCGAGCTTATTCTAATAAAGCTTGATGAACTGCATAGGACCGTTAAGCAGCTCATCGTCACAACTCACTATAAAGGGATGGCTACTAAAACAGCAAAAAAATTTAGGCACTGTGCTAAAGCAATTAACTTAGTACATGGCGAGCAAACATGCTCGATAAACGAAGTAGGTATCGCGGACATGATTGCTTCAGATCATGATATTGCATTTGATACGATTAAAGCATTTGTAGATCGCGAGACGCATATCAATATTAGAACAAGTTTACGGCCGTTTTTAGAAAGTGAGATTCGGTTTCGATTTAAGAAGGCGTTAGTCGAGCTTGGAAAGTCTACGTTAAGTGACCTATCCCCATGCATCGAAGCCTTGAAGAATAACGGTAATATTTCACCAGATGTTGAGGCGCGGGTTACTTCAATCATAAATTCCCTCAATACTCCAATGCATGAAATTGGTGGTGATCCACTTGAAAATACTAGGTCATTAGCGGAGCAGATATTAAATGTTGTATATAACGACCTATAAAAAACACGTAATAAGCGACTGCTGTCGGACTTGTAAAGGCTCTGGCTTCGCCTCTACTTTCACAAGCCGCAGAGCCGGGCGTTATGCGAGAGGAGCAACATGTCAAATTTAAGCTTGGAGGCATGGAAAAGTGTTAAGCAAACACAGCAGAAATATGATTATTTTATCGTAGGCTTAAGCAGTGCATTATTTGCATATCTCGGCTCAAATTTTACGCCGGGAGCGTTGTCATTATCACAAAATTCATTTGAGCTTGCGGCTTTGACCTGTCTCTTGGTGTCTATTTTTTTTGGCATTCTTCGGCTGGAAAGTGAAATTACAATTCAATCAACAGACTATCGGAAAACTCAAGCCCAAGAACGTCTTGATGTCGTAAATAAGATCATTAATATGCCTTATAGAAATATTGATCTAAATTCGGGCAGCGAAATTATCCAGGCTGAAACCAAAGAGCATCAAGAAATTTTGAAAGAGTTTGTAACCAAATCTACGCAAGGGTTAGGCAAATTAGGTGGTCGCTATCAATTCTATTTTTTAGTGAGAAATGTTTCTCTATTTTTGGGTTTTGCGTTGCTTGTGGCTTCCAAATTTATCTCGTTGTATTTTGTATCGCAAACTGCCGTTGAGCACGGCGTTAGGCTTCTTGTCTAATAACAACCTCGAAGGAGATAATTAATGGAATATACACTCGTGAAAACAGTTACATATGCAGGATTAATCAAAGAGGTTAACGATCTCATAAAGCGAGGCTGGATTCCTCAAGGGGGAATCATGGAAGATCAACACGGTAGATGTTTACAGGCAATGATTAAAACTTAAATCATTACTTGAGCTTTATATGCACATATCCAAGCCTAACAATGTGCAGCACTAAACCACCGCAAGCTGGGG
>NZ_AFPO01000014.1 GCF_000218785.1 Idiomarina sp. A28L | reverse complement strand
CCTGAATTCAGATAATAACCGCAACACTCATGTAATGGGGTAGGTCGAAGGGAGGTCAGCTACCGACATGTGGTAGTCTTACTTTTCGACCAAAAAAAGTGAGTTCCAACATGAGTTATCGGCAGCTGACCGAGGGACAACGATACCAGATTTCGTTGCTTCTCTCAGAGAAATTTTCACTCAGAAAGATTGCAGAAAAATTAGACGTTGCACCCTCAACGATTAGCCGAGAGTTGCGAAGAAACTCGATTACATCGGGTTCTTATGAGCCATCAAGAGCGCATTTAAAAACGCTAAAGCGGCGTTCAAGCAGTGCTAAAAAACGTATCTGCGATAAAACCAAAATAGCGGTTGAGTTCATGTTAGAGCTCGATTGGAGCCCTGAGCAGATATCGGCGATTTGCAAACGTATCGGTCGGCCAGTGAGTCATGAATGGGTATACACCCACATACTCGCCGACTTCAAGCAAGGTGGTCAATTACACGCACACTTGCGGCACAGGCTGAAACGGTACAAGAAACGCTTACATAAGCAGCGAGGCCGCATATTAGAGCGACGCTCGATTCATGAACGGCCACGCATTGTTGAACATCGTGAACGCTTCGGCGATTGGGAAATTGATACGGTTATCGGTAAGCGTGGAACCGGCGTTATCGTAACCGCACTGGAGCGAAAGAGCCGTTTCTACTTAACCCGAAAATTAGCGAGTAAACACGCAGGCGATGTTGCCGATACACTGATTAAAATGTTACAACCGTTTCAATCACTTGTTCATACAATCACGGCAGACAACGGCTTGGAGTTCGCCGAGCACAAACGGGTTGCCGCAGGCTTGAATGCGGATGTGTACTTCGCTGATCCATACGCTTCATACCAGCGTGGCGCGAATGAAAATGCAAACGGGTTACTGCGCCAATATGTACCTAAAGGAAGTAACTTACGTTCACTGACAAATGAACAGTTGAGCAAATATCAGCAGCGATTAAATCTAAGACCTCGTAAGGTACTTGGCTTTAAACAACCTGATGTAATTTTTAAAGAGCAATTGCAGTACGCGCAGAGCGAGTGTTGCAGTTATTAGTTGAATCTAGG
>NZ_AFPO01000016.1 GCF_000218785.1 Idiomarina sp. A28L | reverse complement strand
TGTCCACTTCCCCATTAATGACACAACTTTAAACTAGAGTTTTCCAGTTTTGCCCGGTAAGCCGCTGGCGGTAAATTGCCAAGGCTTTCATGGGTTCGCTCTTCGTTATAATCCAACCGCCAGAACCAAGCCATTTCGCGAACTTGGCTCAGTGATTCGAACAAATATGCATTCAGGAACTCACGCCGGAACGAACCGTTAAACCGTTCAACGAAGCCATTTTGTTGCGGCTTTCCGGGTTGGATATAAACCAACTCAATATTGTTGTCGTCGCACCAGTCCGTTAAACGTGCCGAGATTAGCTCTGGGCCGTTATCGACACGAAGTTGCATTGGCAACCCTCGCTCTGCCTTTAACTGCTCTAGCGTACGAACAACGCGCTCAGCTGGCAACGATGTATCTACTTCAATGGCCAAGCACTCCCGAGTGCCCTCATCGAGCACATTTAAGGTTCGATAGCGTTTCCCGCAATAAAGCGTATCGTGCATAAAATCTAAGGCCCATTGGTGATTCGGCTGTTCAATCACTTCCAGCGGTCGTGCCGGGCGTTTTGGGAGCACTCGCTTCACGCGGCGCTTTAGGTTCAATCCCATGCGGCAATACACGCGATAAATACGCTTGTGATTAAACGGATATCCTTTAAATTTAATGCGTCCAGCACATTTCCAGAAGCCGGCTTGTGGCGATTTCTCCAAAACGGCATTAATGGCATCAATGACAGCAGCATCTGCTTTACGCCAGTCGCGCTCAACCCGATAAAAGCTAGAACGGCTCAAATCCGTTAAGGTACATGCTTTTACGATGCTCAGGCCTGCGTCAACCAACGTTTTCGCGCAGTCTTTTTTGTCTGCTGTCACCAACCCTTTTTTGCAAAGAGCTCCTTCATCGCGTGGTTCTCAAGACTGACGTCTGCAAACAGCTTTTTCAGCTTCGCATTTTCTTCCTCAAGCTCTTTAATACGCTTGATGTCCGACGCTTCCATACCACCGTACTTGGACTTCCAGTTGTAATAGGTGGCGTTGCTGATTCCGTGTTTTCGGCAGATATCTTCAACCTTCATACCGGCATCAGTTTCTTTCAAGATCGCGATGATCTGCGTTTCAGTAAATCGTGATTTTTTCATAGTCGTCTCCTGCTATTACTATCGCAGAAAACTCTAATTAAATCTGTCTCAGTTTAGGGGAAGTGGACA
>NZ_AFPO01000017.1 GCF_000218785.1 Idiomarina sp. A28L | reverse complement strand
AGGTGTTGTATCTAAGATTCTTGATTAATTTTAGATAACACTTCGACAAGAAGGCGCCTTAGAGCGCCTTTTTTATTGCCTATGAAAAGTTTGATCATTATTCTATTCGCATGAAGATAAGCTATGCTGTTCAGGTATCAAACTCGCAATAGGAAAACATGATGAATAATTACCTATGACAACTTGGATAAGCCATCGGGGTTATGCAGAAACAGCTACCGAAAATACTGCGGAAGCTTTTGACGCTGCAATTGATTTAGGTTTTGAGCACCTTGAAACCGATTTACGTTGTAGTCGTGATGGCCATATTGTTATTTGTCATGATCCCGATTTATCACGTGTTGGCAGTTCCTCGGTTCCGATTCACGCACTCACTCGTAGGGAACTTACAGAGGAGCGTTTAAGAGGTGGTGAATCACTACTATTCTTTGATGAACTCTTAGATAATTACAGTCAATATCGTTGGATATTGGATATTAAACCTGAACAAGCAAAGCAAACCCTGGTGGCGCTTGAAAAATTATCAGTCGATGCAGCAGTAGAAAGCTTTTTAACGAACCAAGCGCGCTATCTTCTATGGCAAAACAGCCACCAACAAATTCTTTCGCAAGTATTCAATGATGCTTTTTGTTTGGCGCGCCAAGAGGAATGCTATCGGGCTGGTACCGCAGCACTTATTGGATTGCCAGTATTGGGTGGGATAGAGAAGGGGCAGTACTATGCAGTGCCACCGCGTTTAAAAGGTGTTCCCATTTTAACCAAAAATATGGTTAAGCGCTTCCATCGCCACGGCGCCCATGTTATTGGTTATTTACCAGAAACTACCGCACAACATGAACAAGCCTTAGCCGCAGGTGTGGATGAACTCTTAACGAATCACGCCCCGCAACTCCGAAAACTACAAAGCGCTACCGCAGAAGGCTTTTTAGTTACTTGATGGCTTGCTTTTGAGCCTTTGATCGGTATAATGACGCGTCCATTCCGATGCCTATCTTCCTCCAGCTTGCTTTCATTTGCTTAAGGTTGGTTTAGTATCGGAATTTAGAACAATTTCTAGGGGTGTAGTTCCAATTGGTAGAACAGCGGTCTCCAAAACCGATGGTTGGGGGTTCGAATCCCTCCACCCCTGCCAGTTTCAGCTGAATCAACGCGGGTCCGGCATATAATGAGTGTAAATACAGAAAACCAGGGAAATCCACTGGATATCGTTAAGTGGATTATTGTAGTAGCTCTACTTGTTGCTGCGGTTATTGGTAACAACATTTATGGTGACATGTCCGTAGCATTGCGTGCATTAGCTGTTGTGATTCTTGTTGTTATAGCAGGCTTTGTTGCAGCAAAAACTGAGAAAGGGTCTACTTTCTTAACTTTTGCTAAAGAAAGCCGTACCGAAGTTCGTAAAGTAGTATGGCCAAGCCGAAAAGAAGCTACGCAAACAACCTTAATTGTGTTGGCCGCTACTGTACTAGTAGCCTTGCTGTTGTGGGGATTAGATGGCATTTTAGTTCGTGTCGTTGGCCTAGCAACCGGTATTCGCATCTAAGGAGTTAGCATCATGACCGAACCAAAGAAAAAACGTTGGTATGTCGTACAAGCATTCTCAGGCTACGAAGGCCGCGTTGCGAAAACTCTAGCCGAGTATATTAAAACACAAGGCATGGAAGAGAAGTTTGGTCAGATTTTGGTACCAACTGAACAAGTAGTTGAGATGCGTGGTTCTCAGCGTCGTAATGCTGAGCGTAAATTTTTCCCAGGTTACGTGCTGGTAGAAATGTCTATGGATGAAGATTCATGGCACTTAGTGAAAAGCACTCCTCGGGTACTTGGCTTTATTGGTGGCACTGCAGAGCGGCCAGCGCCAATTTCGCAAAAAGAAGCCGATGCTATCTTGAACCGTTTAACTGAAAACGCCGATCGTCCGCGTCCTAAAACCCTATTCGAACCAGGTGAAATGGTACGTGTCAACGATGGCCCGTTTGCAGATTTCAACGGTACTGTGGAAGAAGTCGATTACGATAAAAGCCGCATGAAAGTTTCTGTATCTATTTTTGGCCGGTCAACCCCGGTTGATTTAGATTTCAGCCAAGTCGAAAAGGCTTGATCGCGTAGGCGGATTACTATACAATCCGCCTCCGTTTTTTACATTTGGGAAGCCGTTTGAGTAAGTCTCCTCTTGGCTTACGAGGCGTATAACCCTTAACACAGAGGTTTTATCATGGCTAAGAAAGTTTCCGCCATCATCAAGCTGCAAGTAGCAGCCGGTGCGGCTAATCCGTCACCACCAGTTGGTCCAGCATTGGGTCAACACGGTGTGAACATCATGGAATTCTGTAAAGCATTCAACGCTTCTACTGGCGAACTTGAAAAGGGCGCTCCAGTACCAGTTGAAATTACAGTATTTGAAGATCGTTCATTCACCTTCATTACTAAAACTCCTCCTGCAGCATTCTTATTGAAAAAAGCAGCAGGTATCAAGAGTGGTTCAGGCCGTCCTAACACTGAGAAAGTAGGTACTGTTACCCGCGCTCAGCTAGAAGAGATTGCTAAAACTAAAGAGCCAGATTTAACGGCAGCTAGCCTTGACGCAGCTGTACGTACTATCGCAGGTTCTGCTCGTTCAATGGGCCTGAAGGTAGAGGGGTAATAGATATGGCACGTTTAACCAAACGTATGCGCACCATCCGTGAAGCGATTGATGGCAACCGTGATTACGATATTAACGAAGCAATTGCTTTACTGAAAAAGTTAGCAACTGCAAAGTTCACTGAAAGCGTAGATGTTGCAGTGAACCTAGGTATTGATGCACGTAAATCAGATCAAAACGTTCGTGGTGCAACTGTACTACCAAACGGTACTGGTCGTGATGTACGCGTAGCAGTATTTACTTCAGGTGCGAATGTTGAGAAAGCCAAAGCTGCTGGTGCAGAACTAGTAGGTATGGAAGATCTTGCTGAGCTCGTGAAGAAAGGCGAAATGAATTTTGATGTTGTTATCGCATCGCCAGACGCAATGCGCGTTGTTGGTCAGTTAGGTCAGATTTTAGGTCCACGTGGCCTGATGCCTAACCCGAAAACGGGTACTGTAACTCCAGACGTAGAAACTGCAGTTAAAAATGCAAAAGCTGGTCAGGTACGTTACCGTAACGATAAGAACGGTATTATTCACTGCACCATCGGTCGTGTGGATTTTGAAGACGGTAAATTGAAAGAGAACTTAGAAGCATTATTGGTTGCTTTGAAAAAAGCAAAACCAGCCAATGCAAAAGGTTCTTATATTGGCCGTGTTAGCTTATCCACCACTATGGGTGCAGGCGTTCGTGTAGATCAATCTACATTGGAAGCGCGTAGCTAATAGCAGAAGGCTAATAGCTTAGGTTTGCCAGCTTAAATACTGGGGCTGGTAAATACTAAAATCTGTTTCAGTTTTAGGGTTGGAGTCGCCTCTCATTTTTTAAATGATGTGGCTCTCATCCAAGACCGCAGGCGCAAATACCGAGAGGTATTTGCTTAATCAATGAAAGCCAGCGCAGATGGTGATATCCGACTCAGACTCTCTGGGTAGAGATTCACCGTGACAAAGCGGTAGGGGCGTTTATTTATAAACAAACTTGCCAAATTGTAACGTACGAGTAGAAAGCGAAAGCTTGAAACTCTTAACACGAGGTGATGCTAGTGGCACTTGGTTTAGTAGCAAAAAAAGCAATCGTTAAAGAAATTAACGATGTTGCTTCAGAAGCACTATCCGTCGCTGTGGCTGAGTATCGTGGAATGGAAGTTGCGGAACTAACCGTACTTCGCCGCCAAGCTCGTGAACAAGGCGTGTATCTGAAAGTTATTCGGAACACTCTTGCGAAACGCGCATTGGAAGGTACGAAGTTTGAAGACATTGAATCTGTACTGAAAGGTCCTTTGGTATATGGTTTCTCGATCGATGCACCAGGCAGCGCTGCTCGCCTGTTCAAAGATGCACAGAAATCGTCAAAGCATTTGAAAGTAACAGCATTGTCTATCGGTAATGGTTTGATGGGTCCAGAAAAATTGGACGCAGTAGCATCACTTCCGACACGCGACGAAGCATTGGCCAAATTGCTTGCCACCTTCAAAGCTCCGGTTACCAAATTTGTTCGTACTATCAATGAAGTACCTACTAAATTTGTCCGTGTGCTTGGTGCAATCAAAGACGCTAAATAAGCGGCAATATAAATTAAATTTTTTAATCCTTAACCCGGGAGTTTAGAGAAATGGCTCTGACTAAAGAAGATATCTTAAACGCGATCGCTGAAATGCCAGTTATGGAATTGGTTGAATTGATCGAAGCTGCTGAAGAAAAATTCGGTGTTGACGCATCTGCTGCTGTTGCAGTTGCTGCTGGTCCTGCTGCCGCTGGTGAAGCTGCAGAAGAACAAACTGAATTCAGCGTAATGTTGAAATCTGCTGGTGCTAACAAAGTTGGCGCAATCAAAGCAGTACGTTCAGCTACAGGTTTAGGCCTGAAAGAAGCAAAAGCTTTGGTTGAATCAGCTCCAGTAGCTGTTAAAGAAGGCATCGCGAAAGCGGACGCTGAAGAACTGAAGAAACAGCTTGAAGAAGCTGGTGCAGAAGTTGAGATCAAGTAATACACTTGATCTTCAGCGAGGCCTTTAAGGCTTTGGCCTGGTGACTTAATTGTCACCAGGCTTTTTGCGCTAAAAAGGATACACCCATTTTTCCTGTATTTGTGGGTATATCGACAGTGATAATACAGGCGAACGAATGGTGACGACATTCGTTGGCAGCTACCAAACTCCTTTGGTGGCTAGGGTCAGAAATCAGCTAGCTGAGGAACCCCATGGCGTACTCCTACTCTGAAAAAAAACGTATTCGTAAGGACTTTGGAAAGCGCCCACAGGTGCTTGAAGTGCCTTACCTGCTCTCGATTCAGCTCGATTCATTTAAGAAATTTATTGATGCCGATCCTGAAGGTGGATATGGACTAGAAGCGGCATTCCGCTCTGTGTTCCCTATCGCCAGTTATTCCGGCAATGCTGAATTGCAGTATGTCAGTTACCGTTTAGGCAACCCAGTGTTTGACGTTAAAGAATGTCAAATCCGGGGTGTTACCTATTCTGCTCCCTTGCGGGTTACATTACGTCTGGTCATGTATGACCGTGACGCGCCTGCAGGTACGATTAAACAAATCAAAGAGCAAGAAGTGTACATGGGCGAAATTCCGCTCATGACCGATAACGGTACTTTTGTAATCAATGGTACTGAGCGGGTAATCGTTTCTCAGCTACACCGTTCGCCAGGCGTATTCTACGATCACGATCGTGGGAAAACGCATTCATCTGGTAAAGTTTTATATAACGCGCGAGTGATTCCTTATCGTGGTTCTTGGTTAGATTTCGAATTCGATCCGAAAGACAATGTGTTTGTTCGTATCGACCGTCGTCGTAAATTACCAGCCACCATAATTCTTCGTGCGCTTGATTACACCGATGAACAAATTCTAGAGATGTTCTTTGAGAACAGTTTCTTTGAAGTTCGCCGAGATAAAATTTACATGGCTGTGGTGCCTGATCGCCTGCGCGGTGAAACTGCGTTGTTCGATATTAAAGGACCAGACGGCTCGATTATTGTTGATAAAGCACGCCGTGTAACGGCGCGTCATATCAAGCAAATTACCGATCTCGATATTAAAGAGATGGAAGTGCCGGTAGATTATTTAGTAGGTAAAGTACTTGCTAAAGATTATGTTGCGAAGAAAACCGGCGAAGTAATTGCAAAAGCAAACGATATTATTACGCTTGAATTATTAGCTAAATTACGTGAAGCGGGCTTCAAGAAGTTTGAAACTCTATTCGTTAACGATTTAGACCATGGGCCTTATGTAAGTGAAACCTTGCGGGTTGATTCTAGCAGCAACCGTTTGGAAGCATTGGTAGAAATCTACCGCATGATGCGCCCAGGCGAGCCACCAACTAAAGAAGCAGCGGAAGGCCTATTCGAGAACTTATTCTTCTCGGAAGATCGCTATGACCTTTCTACTGTTGGCCGCATGAAGTTCAATCGCCGCTTAGGCCGTGAAGAATTGACTGGCCAAGGCACATTGACGCGCGAAGATATCGTAGCGGTAATGCGCAAACTGATCGAAATTCGAAATGGCCTTGATGTTGTCGATGATATCGATCACTTGGGTAACCGCCGTATTCGTTCAGTTGGTGAAATGGCAGAAAACCAATTCCGTGTTGGTTTAGTGCGTGTTGAACGTGCTGTAAAAGAGCGTTTAAGCTTAGGTGATCTTGATGCGATTATGCCGCAAGATTTAATCAACGCTAAACCTATCTCTGCTGCTGTAAAAGAGTTCTTTGGATCAAGCCAGTTATCGCAGTTCATGGACCAAAATAACCCATTGTCAGAAGTTACGCACAAACGCCGTATTTCTGCTTTAGGTCCAGGCGGTCTTACTCGTGAACGAGCAGGCTTCGAAGTTCGAGATGTACACCCAACGCATTATGGTCGTTTGTGTCCAATCGAAACTCCAGAAGGCCCAAACATCGGCTTGATTAACTCATTAGCAACGTTCTCGCGTACTAACGAATATGGTTTCTTAGAAACGCCATATCGGAAAGTAGCAAACGGCGTTGTTACTGATGATGTTGAATATTTATCAGCTATTGAAGAAGGCATGTATGTAATCGCTCAGGCGAATATCACTTTGAACGATAAAGGTGAAATTCAAGAAGAGCTAGTACCAAGCCGATTCAATAATGAATTTACACTAACTTCGAAAGAACAAGTGCAATTCATGGACGTAGCGCCGCAGCAGATCGTATCGATCGCAGCGAGCATGATCCCATTCCTTGAACACGATGATGCTAACCGTGCTTTGATGGGTTCAAACATGCAACGTCAAGCTGTGCCAACGTTGCGCGCTGATAAGCCACTTGTAGGTACCGGTATCGAACGCACTGTAGCGGTAGATTCTGGTGTTACTGTGGTAGCGAAACGTGGCGGTGTTATTGATTATGTAGATGCTAGCCGTATCGTAGTTAAGGTTAATGAAGAAGAGTTGCTTGCTGGTGAAGCGGGCATTGATATCTATAACCTAACTAAATACACGCGTTCTAACCAAAATACCTGTATTAACCAGAAGCCATGCGTAAAAAATGGTGAACCGGTTATGCGCGGTGATGTGCTTGCTGATGGTCCTTCAACGGATTTAGGCGAACTCGCACTTGGTCAGAACATGCGCGTAGCATTTATGCCTTGGAATGGTTACAACTTCGAGGATTCAATCCTAGTTTCTGAGCGTGTAGTACAAGAAGATCGCTTAACTACGATTCATATCCAAGAATTGAACTGTGTTGCTCGTGATACCAAACTTGGCGCAGAAGAGATTACTTCTGATATCCCGAACGTTGGTGAATCAGCCCTTGGTAAACTTGATGAATCAGGTGTTGTGTATATTGGTGCTGAAGTTAATGGTGGCGATATCCTCGTTGGTAAAGTAACCCCTAAAGGTGAAACACAACTAACACCAGAAGAGAAACTCCTCCGTGCGATTTTCGGTGAGAAAGCTTCGGACGTTAAAGATAGTTCACTGCGTGTGCCAAACGGCGTAAACGGTACTGTTATAGATGTTCAGGTATTCACCCGCGATGGCGTGGAAAAAGATAAGCGTGCACTTGATATTGAAGCTATGCAATTGGCTCAGGTGAAGAAAGATCTTACCGATGAGTTCAAGATTCTTGAAGAAGGTTTGTATGCCCGTGTTCGTAGTTTGTTGTTAGCAAATGGTTTTGATGAATCGAAACTTGCTTCAATGGACCGCAGCAGATGGTTAACGCAAAGCTTGAACAACGAATCAGCACAACAAGATCTTGAGCAAATTGCTCAGCAGTATGAAGAGCTGCGCGAAGATTACGATAAGCGTTACGATGAAAAACGCCGCAAAATCACCCAAGGTGATGATTTGCAACCAGGCGTATTGAAAATCGTAAAAGTTTATTTAGCTGTTAAGCGTCGTATTCAGCCAGGCGATAAAATGGCCGGCCGTCACGGTAACAAAGGTGTAATTTCTACCATCGTTCCTGTTGAAGATATGCCTTACGATGAAAACGGTGAAGCAGTTGATATCGTTTTGAACCCGTTAGGTGTTCCATCACGGATGAACGTGGGTCAGATTTTGGAAACCCACCTAGGTGCAGCTGCTCGTGGTATCGGTCGTAAGATCGAGCAAATGATGGTAGCGCAACAGAAAGCCGCTGAGCTACGTGAGTTTATCCAGAAAGCTTACGATATTGGTAAAGGTCGGCAAGATGTTGATTTAAGCACGTTTAGCGATGATGAAGTAATGCGTCTAGCGGAAAACCTTAAGAAAGGTTTACCAATGGCATCACCAGTATTTGATGGTGCTATCGAAACGGAAATCAAGGCAATGCTTAAGCTGGCTGATTTACCAGAATCAGGTCAGGTTACATTATTCGATGGCCGTACTGGCGATACATTCGAGCGTCCGGTAACTGTTGGTTACATGTACATGCTGAAACTTAACCACTTAGTGGATGATAAGATGCATGCGCGTTCAACTGGCTCGTATAGCCTCGTTACTCAGCAGCCGCTGGGTGGTAAGGCGCAATTCGGTGGTCAGCGCTTCGGTGAGATGGAAGTGTGGGCCCTCGAAGCATACGGTGCCGCATATACGCTGCAGGAAATGCTAACGGTTAAATCTGATGACGTGAACGGCCGGACGAAGATGTATAAAAACATCGTCGATGGCAATCATGAAATGGATCCGGGTATGCCTGAATCGTTCAACGTGTTGCTGAAAGAGATTCGCTCGTTAGGTATTAACATCGAGTTAGAAGACGAATAAGCAGCCATTGTTCGCTTAGCGAAAGGCATAGAGTCAGCGCCGCCGAGGGTTTCGACCCTCGGCAAGCTTAACTCCGACAGGAGATGAAACGTGAAAGATTTACTAAAGTTTCTGAAGCCACAAAAAGATAGCGAAGAGTTTGATCGCATTCGTATAGCACTGGCATCACCGGATCAAATCCGGAGCTGGTCATTTGGTGAAGTAAAGAAACCAGAAACCATCAACTATCGTACGTTCAAACCAGAACGTGATGGTCTTTTCTGTGCGCGTATTTTCGGGCCAGTAAAAGATTACGAATGTTTATGTGGCAAATACAAGCGGCTTAAGCACCGTGGTGTAATTTGTGAAAAATGTGGCGTAGAAGTTACCCTCACTAAAGTTCGTCGTGAGCGTATGGGCCATATTGAATTAGCAAGCCCAGTTGCCCACATTTGGTTCTTGAAATCATTGCCTTCCCGGATTGGTTTGATGCTAGATATGACATTGCGTGATATCGAGCGGATTTTATATTTCGAATCTTATGTTGTCATCGATGCAGGTATGACATCGTTAGAAGAAGGTTCACTTCTAGGTGAAGAGGAATACCTCGATTCACTAGAAGAGCATGGTGATGAATTCGTAGCAAAAATGGGTGCGGAAGCAATTTTACATCTATTGCAAAGCATTGATTTAGAAGCTCAAATCAAAATGCTTCGGGAAGAATTGCCAGAAACGAATTCTGAAACTAAGCGGAAGAAAATAAGCAAACGCTTGAAGCTACTTGAATCGTTCCACCAATCAGGCAACAAGCCTGAGTGGATGATCTTGAAAGTACTTCCAGTGTTACCGCCAGATTTGCGTCCATTGGTACCACTAGATGGTGGCCGTTTCGCAACTTCTGATTTGAACGATTTATATCGTCGGGTAATTAACCGCAACAACCGTTTGAAGCGCCTTTTAGATTTGGCAGCGCCAGATATTATCGTGCGCAACGAAAAGCGGATGTTACAAGAAGCGGTAGATGCGCTGTTAGATAACGGTCGTCGTGGCCGTGCAATAACAGGCTCTAACAAGCGTCCATTGAAATCTTTGGCTGATATGATCAAAGGTAAGCAAGGTCGTTTCCGTCAAAACTTGTTAGGTAAGCGTGTTGATTACTCAGGCCGTTCAGTAATTACGGTTGGTCCAAAACTGCGTTTGCACCAATGTGGTTTGCCGAAGAAAATGGCGTTGGAGTTATTCAAACCATTTATCTACGGTAAATTAGAAGCGCGTGGTTTTGCGACAACGATTAAAGCTGCGAAGAAAATGGTTGAGCGCGAGTTACCAGAAGTATGGGATATCCTTGATGAAGTAATTCGTCAGCATCCAGTGCTTCTTAACCGTGCACCAACACTTCACCGTTTGGGTATCCAAGCCTTTGAACCAGTATTGATCGAAGGTAAAGCGATTCAGTTACACCCACTCGTTTGTGCGGCATACAACGCCGACTTCGATGGTGACCAAATGGCAGTACACGTTCCATTAACGCTTGAAGCGCAAATGGAAGCACGTGCACTAATGATGTCAACTAACAACGTGCTATCGCCTGCAAGTGGTGAACCAATCATCGTTCCTTCACAGGACGTTGTATTGGGCGTTTACTACATGACCCGTGAGAAAGTAAATGGGCGTGGTGAAGGCATGGTGTTAAAGAGCCCGAAAGAAGCAGAAAAAGCATACCGTACTGGTGCTGCTGAACTGCATGCTCGCGTTAAGGTTCGCATCAAAGAAGTTCTGTTCACTGAAGAAGGTGAACGCACTGAAGAAGTTAAAATTGTAGATACCACTATTGGTCGTGCAATTTTCTCATTGATTCTACCTGAAGGCATCGCATACGAAGCTATCAACCAGAACATGGGTAAAAAGCAGATTTCGCGCTTACTAAACCGCACTTATCGTGATTGTGGTTTGAAGCCAACGGTTATCTTTGCCGACCAATTGATGTACACCGGTTTCCATTTTGCGATGGTTTCAGGTTCATCTGTTGGTATCAACGATATGGAAATCCCAACGGCGAAAGCAGAAATCATTGAAGATGCTGATAAGCAGGTTGCGGAAATTCAAGAGCAGTTCGAGCAAGGCTTGGTAACTGCTGGTGAGAAATACAATAAAGTAATCGATATTTGGTCTACCGCTAACGAGAAAGTATCGAAAGCGATGATGGATAACTTATCGAAAGAAATGGTTACGAACGCTAAAGGTGAGCAGGAAGAGCAACAATCGTTCAACTCTGTTTACATGATGGCCGATTCTGGCGCTCGGGGTTCCCCTGCACAGATTCGTCAGTTAGCCGGTATGCGTGGTTTGATGGCGAAGCCAGATGGCTCAATCATCGAAACGCCAATCGTTGCTAACTTCCGTGAAGGTTTGAACGTACTTCAGTACTTCATCTCAACTCACGGTGCGCGTAAAGGTTTGGCGGATACCGCACTTAAAACTGCGAACTCTGGTTACTTAACACGCCGTTTAGTAGACGTTGCACAAGATCTAGTAATCACTGAAACCGATTGCGGTACTCACGAAGGTTTAATCGTGAAGCCGTTAATCGAAGGTGGTGATGTAGTAGAACCATTGCGTGAGCGTGTACTTGGCCGTGTGGTTTGTGATGATGTAATGCAACCAGGCACTGAAACTGTATTGGTTCCACGAAATACACTTCTCGATGAGAAAATGTGTGATTTGTTGGAAGAGCATTCAGTGGATGAAGTTAAAGTTCGTTCAGTAATTACTTGTGATTCAATTCACGGTGTATGTTCTAACTGTTATGGTCGCGATTTGGCGCGTGGTCACTTGGTGAACGATGGTGAATCAGTAGGTGTTATCGCTGCGCAATCAATCGGTGAACCAGGTACACAGTTAACCATGCGTACGTTCCACATCGGTGGTGCGGCTTCTCGAGATTCTGCGGCTAACGCGATTCAAGTGAAGAACCCTGGCCGCGTGAAATTACATAACGCGAAGAGCGTAGAAAATAGTGATAAGCACTTAGTTATCACTTCACGTTCTACCGAGTTAACCTTGATCGACCAATACGGTGCTGAGCGCGAGCGTTATAAAGTACCTTACGGCGCAATCTTGAAGAAACGTGATGGCGACGAAGTAACCGCTGGTGAAACGGTAGCTAACTGGGATCCGCATACGCATCCAATTATCACGGAAGTGGCGGGTAACATTAAGTTCGTTGATATGATTGATGGTGTAACGATCACCACTCAAACAGATGAACTTACCGGTTTAACGAGTACGGTTATTCTTGAAACTGGTCAGCGTACAAGCGCTGGTAAAGATATGCGCCCAATGGTGAAGCTAGTTGATGCTAAAGGTAACGACGTAAACATCGTTGGTACCGATATGCCAGCTCAGTACTTCTTACCAGGTAACGCGATTGTTAGCTTGAACGATGGTTCAACTGTTGGTATCGGTGATACGGTAGCGCGGATTCCGCAAGAAGGTTCGAAAACTCGAGACATTACCGGTGGTCTACCGCGTGTTGCCGATTTATTCGAAGCGCGGAAACCAAAAGAGCCAGCGATTCTTGCAGAAGTTACCGGTACGGTATCTTTCGGTAAAGAAACCAAAGGCAAGCGCCGCTTAATGATTACCCCAGCTGATGGTGGCGATCATTACGAAGAGATGATTCCGAAATGGCGTCAGTTGAACGTATTCGAAGGTGAACAGGTTACCCGCGGTGAAGTTATTGCCGATGGCCCTGAAGCGCCTCAGGATATCTTGCGCTTACGTGGTGTACCAGCAGTAGCGAACTACATCGTAAACGAAGTTCAAGAAGTTTACCGCCTACAGGGTGTAAAAATTAACGATAAGCACATCGAAGTAATTGTTCGTCAGATGCTGCGTAAAGTAATTATTATGAACCCAGGTGAATCTGAGTTACTTGAAGGTGAACAAGCTGAGTTCTCGAAAGTTATCGAAGTTAACCGTGCATTAGAAGAAGCTGGCAAAATGCCTGCTAACTTCGACCGCCAGTTACTCGGTATTACCAAAGCGTCACTGTCTACGGAATCGTTTATTTCAGCGGCTTCGTTCCAGGAAACAACGCGGGTACTTACAGAAGCAGCAGTGCAGGGTAAAGAAGATCCTCTGCGCGGCCTGAAAGAAAACGTTATTGTGGGTCGTTTGATTCCGGCAGGTACTGGTTTTGCTTATCATCAAGAACGGCAGCGTAAGCGCCGCGAGATGTTAGCAGTTCCTACAGTTACTGCTGCAGATGCTGAAGCTGCTTTAAGCGAAGCATTAAATGAAGGTAACGATGAAGTAGATTCATCAGACGCTGAGTAATATAGAAGCTTAGTGAATCAAAACCCCCAACGTTGAATAAACCAGCGTTGGGGGTTTTTTGCTATTGGTGATCACATAAGCTATGGTGTTCATGCAACATAAATAGAACTTAATATTCAAAGGAAAAGGAAAAGGAAAAGGAAAAGGAAATGAAAGATTTCAAACTCGTTTTATTCATTACTCTTGTATTCATGCCTATTTTTACCATGTCGTTAAGCAAAGCGAACGCTTCGGCTCCACAAAGTTTAAAAGCCAATCTCACATGCAATTATAATTGTGCTGAAGTTATTCACCTAGGCTCACAGTACGTGGTGGTTGCCGTAGATCGAAAAGGTGATGTATTTTTTGTTCAGTCGTTAGATATACCACCCGATGCGGTTAGCCAAGGCGTAACTGAATCTATACCTTCGCAGTACCTTTCCACCTCAGCTTCATCAGAAGCAGGTAATGTAGATAGTACTGAGCGAACGTATGTAACATCGACGGAAATTATTGTGATCACCACCTATATATATTACAACGCAGATGGCGATATAGTTGACGTTCAGGTAAGTGAGGTAAGATTCCCTCGTGGCGACGTTGAAGAAAAATAACCCATTTACTCGCTAGAAGTTAATCATTATTCTCAACCCCCCACTAATCAACGAGGGGGGTTTATCAATTCCGCTTGTATTTATTCAGTTCCTGCTATGTAACGCACCTTACTTGACGGCTCAAAGAATAACCTATAGAATTCCGGCTCCTCATTTCCGGGGATTCAACCTTTTTTATGGTACAGAATTAGCGACTGATACCATAAAATTAGGCAGTGCGCTTGGGTGGCAAAGGCCATGCGGGCGTTTCGCCTTGTTGTAAAATGTATAATTTGGAGAAACCATGGCAACAGTAAACCAATTAGTGCGCAAAGGTCGCAAGAAGCCGGTTGAAAAGAGTAGCGTACCGGCTCTGCAAGCTTGTCCACAGAAGCGTGGTGTATGTACTCGCGTATATACTACTACCCCTAAAAAACCTAACTCAGCATTGCGTAAAGTATGTCGTGTGCGTTTAACCAACGGTTATGAAGTAACTTCATACATCGGTGGTGAAGGCCATAACTTGCAAGAGCACAGTGTTATCTTGATTCGTGGCGGTCGTGTAAAAGATTTGCCAGGTGTGCGTTATCACACAGTACGCGGTGCACTCGATTGCGCTGGCGTAAATAATCGTAAGCAAGGCCGTTCTAAATACGGCGTGAAGCGGCCTAAATCTTAACGGTTCTCCGTTGCAAGTAAGGCCAAACTAAATAATTGAAAGTTTTGGGTAACCCCTGAAGATATCGGAGAATTCCTATGCCTAGAAGACGCGTCGTCGGTCAACGTAAAATCCTACCGGACCCTAAGTTCGGATCAGAGTTGTTGGCAAAATTCATCAATGTTGTCATGGTTGATGGTAAAAAATCAGTCGCTGAAAAAATCGTATACGGTGCGTTAAGCATTGTTTCGGAAAAAGCTGGTAAAGATCATATGTCAGTGTTTGAAGATGCACTTGATAATATTCGCCCTGCGGTAGAGGTTAAATCTCGTCGCGTTGGTGGTTCTACATACCAGGTACCAGTTGAAGTTCGCCCTGTTCGTCGTAACACCCTAGCAATGCGCTGGATGGTTGATGCGTCACGTGGTCGTGGTGAAAAATCTATGGCCCAACGTCTAGCTGGTGAAATGCTAGATGCTTCTCAGAACAAAGGTTCTGCTGTGAAGAAGCGTGAAGACGTACACCGTATGGCTGAAGCGAACAAAGCATTCGCTCACTACCGCTGGTAAGAACACGCTCTCAACTCTAATTTAAGAGGAAGCTATTGTGGCAAGAAAAACATCGATCGAACGCTATCGTAATATCGGTATCGTTGCTCACGTAGACGCTGGTAAAACTACTACCACCGAACGTGTACTTTTTTATACTGGTTTGTCACACAAACTAGGTGAAGTGCACGACGGCGCGGCTACTACCGACTGGATGGAACAAGAACAGGAACGTGGTATCACTATCACTTCAGCAGCTGTAACAAGCTTCTGGGCTGGTATGGATAAGCAGTTCCCTGAACACCGCATTAACATCATTGATACTCCAGGTCACGTTGACTTCACCGTTGAAGTAGAACGTTCATTACGAGTACTTGATGGAGCTGTTGTTGTATTGTGTGCCTCTTCAGGCGTGCAACCACAAACAGAAACTGTATGGCGCCAAGCTAACAAATATGAAGTTCCACGCATGATATTTGTTAACAAAATGGACCGTATGGGTGCTGATTTCATTAACGTTGTAAAACAGGTGAAAACTCGTTTAGCGGCGGTTGCAGTTCCATTACAAATTCCAATCGGCGCTGAAGAAGATTTCAAAGGCGTTGTGGATTTGGTGAAAATGAAAGCGATTCACTGGAATGAAGAAGATCAAGGTCTAAGCTTCACTTACGGTGAAATCCCAGAAGATCTAGTTGACGAAGCAGAAGAGTTGCACAACGAGTTAGTTGAAGCCGCTGCTGAAGCAAACGATGAACTGATGAACAAATATTTGGAAGAAGGTGATTTAACGGAAGAAGAAGTTAAATTCGGTATCCGTACTCGCACTCTTTCCAATGAAATCGTTCCAGTATTCTGTGGTTCTGCGTTTAAAAACAAAGGCGTTCAGGCAGTTCTAGATGCGGTAATTGAATATCTTCCTTCTCCAACTGAAGTAAAAGATATTAACGGCATCTTGGAAGACGAAACTGAAGTTATGTGTAAATCAGACGATGCTGAACCGTTTGCTGCACTAGCGTTCAAAATCGCAACTGACCCGTTCGTAGGAACATTAACGTTCTTCCGTGTTTACTCAGGTGTTGTTAATACAGGCGATTCTGTTTACAACTCTGTGAAAATGAAGAAAGAGCGTTTTGGTCGTATCGTGCAGATGCACGCAAACGATCGTCAGGAATTGAAAGAAGTTCGTGCCGGTGATATCGCAGCTGCGATCGGCCTAAAAGACGTAACCACGGGTGATACTTTATGTTCACACGATCGGATCGTTGTATTAGAGCGGATGGAATTCCCTGAGCCGGTAATCTCTGTAGCGGTTGAGCCGAAAACTAAGGCCGACCAAGAGAAGATGGGTATTGCACTAGGTAAACTAGCGGCAGAAGATCCATCTTTCCGTGTTAAAACTGATGAAGAATCAGGCCAAACGATTATTTCAGGTATGGGTGAACTACACTTGGATATCATCGTTGACCGGATGAAGCGTGAGTTTAAAGTTGAGTGTAACGTTGGTAAACCTCAGGTTGCTTACCGTGAAACTATTCGCCAAAAAGTTGAAGTCGAAGGTAAATTCGTACGTCAATCAGGTGGTCGCGGTCAGTACGGTCATGTTTGGTTGCGTATGGAACCTCTCAGTCTTGATCAAGGTACAACCGAAGAAGGTGATGAAGCTGCAATCTATGAATTCGTAAATGAAATCGTAGGTGGTGTTGTTCCTAAGGAATATATCCCAGCAGTAGACAAGGGCTGTCAAGAGCAGATGCAGAACGGTGTTCTCGCTGGCTTCCCAGTACTTGGCGTTAAAGTTACTTTGTTTGATGGTTCATTCCATGATGTTGACTCTAACGAAATGGCGTTTAAAATCGCTGGTAGCATGGGCTTCAAGAAAGGTGCCCTGCAAGCGAAACCTGCCCTGCTAGAACCAATCATGCAGGTTGAAGTTGTAACTCCAGAAGACTTCATGGGTGACGTAGTTGGTGATTTGAACCGTCGTCGCGGTATGATCGAAGGTATGGACGATGCTCCAGGCGCTTTGAAGCAGGTTCGTGCGTTAGTGCCTCTAGCTGAAATGTTCGGCTACGCAACTGACCTGCGTTCACAAACTCAGGGTCGTGCATCATATGCGATGGAATTCTTGAAGTATCAAGAAGCTCCAAACAACGTTGCAGAAGCAGTAATCGCTGCGCGCAACACTAAAGATTAATAGTTGAGTTCTTGTCCCGGCTCTGAAGGGCCGGGCTTCTAACTTTTATTAAGGAAATAGCAATGGCTAAAGCAAAGTTTGAACGTTCTAAGCCGCACGTAAACGTAGGCACTATCGGTCACGTTGACCACGGTAAAACTACTCTTACGGCAGCGATTACATCTGTACTAGCAAAGCACTACGGTGGCTCTGCTCGTGATTTCGCACAAATCGATAACGCGCCAGAAGAAAAAGCGCGTGGTATCACTATCTCTACTTCACACGTAGAATACGATACT
>NZ_AFPO01000018.1 GCF_000218785.1 Idiomarina sp. A28L | reverse complement strand
CCACTCGAAAGCTGAACCTTGTTATAAAAGTAAACTTTCATAACTGCCACCGAAATGGCGTTTGGTTGATGCTTTTCTTGCGCAAGTGCCCACACAGATTACTTGGCTTGATATATTGTTAAAGAACGTTTGCTCGGCTCAGTGGAGCTCGTAGCAGGGAAGCGAATTTTACGCGACCCGGTGAAGAAGTCAAGAGCTTGGTTTGTTTTTTTATCGAACCAGCCTGCTTGTTTCTTACTTGCTGCCACCTCGGTGACAACGGAGGCGAATTATATAGATCAGATTTGATCACGCAACCCCCAAAAGCACTTTTTTAGCAGAAAATGAATCGTTCGCTCGAACTTTCACCAAGTTGCGTTTATTTCGCAAGCAAACCGCTATTATAGCTACAATTAATCAACAAAAAGGCTCGCTATCTTTCAATAGCGAGCCTCAGTTTTCACTTTAAATCTTGCAACTAAAGTTGTTCTTTTATCCTGTTTATTTTCTTAACAGGCAAAATTAGCTAATTTTGAATACTATTTATTGCTTCGCTAAGTATGCTTAGCTTTTACTTTGATCATTATTCGACGAATCAGTAGATTGCTCATCTTTGGTTTTTTTAGCACTTGGCTCTACATCTTCTTCTTTTTCTTCTCTTTGATCACCGAGCACATGCTCTAACTTTAGTTTATTTACATTCTTGATTGTCATGACCGGACCAGAGATAGCATAGGCGGTGAATAATATGAATAGAACCAGAGCTGGTTCCGTAGCTACAATAACAAACACAAGCACAACTAATAAAATAACAAGAAAGTTTACCTTGCCACGCCAATCAACATCTTTAAAAGAGTGATACTTAAAGTTACTCACCATCAAAAGGCCACAGGCAATTGTAAACAACACTACCACTAAGCTCATACTCTCGGGGTCGAAATCGTATTTCGCTCCTACCCATACTAATCCCGAAACAATAGCTGCTGCACTTGGAATCGCTAGGCCTTGAAAATACTTTTTATCTGAACTCGCGCTCGCGGTATTGAATCGGGCTAATCGCAATGCACCACCAGCCACAAAAATAAACGCTGCTAACCATCCTAGCTTACCAACATCATGTAATGCCCAGTTATAAGCTACTAAAGCTGGAGCAATACCAAAAGAAACAATGTCTGCCATGCTATCGTATTCAGCGCCAAACTCGCTTTGAGTATTGGTTAAACGCGCTACTCGGCCATCGAGGCCATCAAATACCATGGCAACGAAAATTGCAATTGCGGCTAACTCAAAGCTTCCATTCATCGAGGCGACAATGGCGTAAAACCCCGAAAACAAGCCGGCAGTTGTCAGCAAGTTTGGTAATAGATATATACCCCGATGTTTATTTTGGTCTGGCATAGTTTTTCCTGTAATTACAAAAAGGATCTTATTCATTAGCTACAAAGCATATCATAACTGCCTACTATATATAAAAAGCGCCACCCGAAGGTAGCGCTTTTCCTTGCAAATGGCGTGAAATATGAGCTCTGTTAAGCTATTGAGTTATAACTAAGCCATCTTCTCCTGCATCCACTTTGATAATTTTTCCCGGTATCAAGGTTCCAGCAAGAATCTTTTGTGCTAACGGATTTTCAAGCTCATTTTGAATGGCTCTTTTCAAAGGCCGTGCACCAAACAATGGATCGAATCCAACTTTAGCCAGTTGAGTAATCGCTGCTTCCGATACGTCAAGCTTGTAATCTCGCCCCTCAAGGCGGTTAAACAAACGCTGGAGCTGAATTTTTGCAATTCGATTCAAATCGGAATCAGCAAGTGGATGAAACACCACCGTTTCATCAATGCGGTTTAGGAATTCAGGCTTAAATGCGGTTCGCAGAACATCTCCCAGCATTGCCTTCATTTCTTCATATTGCACTTCACCCGCATGCTCTTGAATTAGGTGTGAACCTAAATTAGAGGTCATAATGATTACCGTATTGCGAAAATCAACAGTTCGCCCTTGGCCATCGGTAAGGCGGCCATCATCAAGCACCTGCAATAGAATGTTGAATACATCGGGGTGCGCTTTTTCAACTTCATCAAGCAACACCACTGAATAAGGACGCCGGCGAACCGCTTCGGTTAGATATCCGCCTTCTTCATATCCCACATAGCCCGGAGGCGCTCCAACAAGCCTTGAAACACTATGTTTTTCCATGAATTCCGACATATCAATACGCACCATGGCATCATCAGAATCAAACATGAATCTAGCAAGTGCTTTGCAAAGTTCAGTTTTACCTACACCCGTTGGGCCAAGGAATAGAAACGAACCAATTGGCCGGTCCGGGTCACTTAACCCTGCACGGGAACGCCGAATTGAGTTCGCTACTGCAACCACTGCTTCATGTTGCCCCACAACACGCTGATGAAGGTTATCTTCCATTTGCAGCAACTTCTCGCGCTCTCCCTCGAGCATTCTCGACACAGGAATACCTGTCCATCGCGAAAGCACCTCTGCAATTTCTTCATCGGTAACTCTGTTTCGTAACAATGTCATTTCCTGCATTTCAGCACTTAAAGCCGCTTCTAGTTGGTGCTCTAACTCAGGAATTTTTCCATACTGTAGCTCAGCCATACGATTCAGATCACGGGCACGATTTGCAATTTCAAGATCATTTCTAGCCTGATCAAGCAATTCTTTTATATGCTGGTGCCCTTGCACAGCCATTTTCTCGCTGTTCCAAACCGTTTCTAACTCAGCGTAAGCTCCTTCCAGCTCACTCAATTCATTACTGAGCGTTTCCAAACGCTTTTTACTCGCATCGTCTTTCTCTTTCGCTAGCGCCTGTTGTTCAATTTTAAGCTGAATAATTCTTCGCTCTAACCGATCTAGCTCCTCTGGCTTCGAATCCATTTGCATGCGGATACTCGATGCCGCCTCATCGATCAAATCGATAGCTTTATCGGGTAACTGTCGATCGCTAATATAGCGGTGAGATAAAGTTGCAGCGGCAACAATCGCCGGGTCGGTGATCTCCACCGAATGATGCAGCTCATACTTTTCTTTGAGGCCACGAAGAATCGCAATAGTATCTTCAACCGAAGGCTCTTCAACTAAGACCTTCTGAAAACGACGCTCCAATGCAGCATCTTTTTCAATGTATTGTCGATACTCATCTAAAGTAGTAGCGCCAACACAATGAAGTTCACCACGGGCCAAGGCAGGCTTTAGCATATTGCCCGCGTCCATGGCGCCTTCAGCTTTACCAGCCCCAACCATAGTATGTAATTCATCAATAAACAGAATTACCTGACCTTCCTCTTGATGAAGCTCGTTCAATACAGCTTTTAACCGCTCTTCAAAATCACCTCGGTACTTCGCGCCAGCTAATAACGAACCTAAATCAAGCGAGAGCACACGCTTTCGTTTTAACCCTTCCGGCACTTCGCCATTTACAATTCGCTGCGCCAAACCCTCAACGATTGCAGTTTTACCCACGCCCGGCTCACCAATAAGCACTGGGTTGTTTTTTGTTCTTCGCTGCAGAACTTGCAGTGTTCTACGAATTTCTTCATCACGGCCAATCACTGGATCTAACTTACCTTGCTCGGCTCGCTCGGTAAGATCGATAGTATATTTTTGCAACGCTTCGCGTTGCTCTTCCGCATTAGCATCATCCACGCTTTGGCCTTTACGCAAATCTTGAATTACTTGCTCAACTTGCGAGCTCTGAACGCCTTGAGATTTTAATAAGGCACCCAGCTTACCTTTATCTTCAGTAGCCGCAAGAACAAATAATTCACTGGAAATAAAGCTGTCTTTGCGCTTTTGCGCATACTTATCGCAAAGGTTCAGTAGATTAGAACTATCACGCGAAATCTGTACATCACCACCAGTGCCCTGCACTTGCGCTGCCGCATCGAGAATTTTAGTAAGCTCCGCCCGAAAAGTGGCTATATTTACACCGAGCTGTTGAAGTAACGGCCGTATCGAACCACCCTCTTGATTCATTAAGGCAAGCATAATGTGAACAGGCTCAATAAATTGATGATCTCGGCCAAGCGCCAATGATTGCGCTTCCGCGATAGCAGATTGAAATTTACTTGTGAATCGTTCCATACCCATGATCTACCTCACTCAAAGCATAAAGTAATGCCAGTACAAGTAATGTAGGTGCGTTTTTCGCTATTTCAAGGATATCTAAGGAAAATTGTAAAGATTTATTTACGTGCGCCAGATTAACGTAGCCATGCGGCCAGTTTTTCCATCACGGCGAAAAGAAAAGTAATCCCGAGGCTGGGTAAAAGTGCATTCACCTCCGCCTGAAATCGATTTAACACCATGAAATTGCAACTGCTGGGCTGCAATAGCATAGATATCAGCGAGGTACTTAGCCTCATGCGGAATAAATGCACACGCGAGTTCTGGATGCAAAGATAGCATTGCTGAACGCACATCTTCACCCACCTCAAAAGCCTTTGGGCCAATTGCGGGGCCAAGCCATGCGTGTATCTTATTAGGAGGGGATTTAAACTCGGCTAAAACATTGCCGAGAATATTACTTGCCAAACTGCGCCAACCACAATGAACAGCGGCCAGTTCTTTACCGTTCTCACTCGCTAGTAATACCGGCAAACAATCAGCAGTAAGGATTACCAAAGGTGTATTTGCACAATCAGTGTAAGCTGCATCACCTTCTGGAATATCTTTATATCCATTTTCAGAAATACGAATAACGCCATTTCCATGCACTTGATTTAACCAACATGGTTCTTTCGGTAGTTTCAAATGATGGGTTAACCGCTTTCGATTCGTTTTCACTGCCGCAGGTAAATCGTGCACATGAGCCCCTAGGTTCAAACTTCCATAAGGAGCCACACTTACACCACCAACCCGTTGGCTACTAAACCCTTGAACCCGATCAGACATCGGCCAATTCGGCAGCAATCCACGAATCATACTTCTTTATGTTCCTTGCTATCGGCACGCAAAGCGGCGAGTAGGTTTTGCATATCTTCTGGTAATGGCACTTCCCATTCCATCATTTCGCCTGTTCTAGGGTGAACTAAGGCCAAACGGATAGCATGCAAGGCCTGCCTAGTAAACCCGCGCAGAAGGGTGATAAAGGCCTCACTTGCTTGCCGAGGTGGACGAGGCCGCCCGCCATACTGAGGATCGCCTACGAGCGGGTAAGTTAAATGCGCCATGTGTACCCGTATTTGATGGGTACGGCCACTTTCCAAGCGTAAACGCAAACGCGTGTGGGCACGAAAACGTTCTGCTACCCGATAGTGTGTAACCGCGGGTTTACCTGAGCGAGTAACCGCCATCAAGGTACGCTTTGTAGGATGCCTACCAATAGCAGCTTCCACCGAACCACCTGCTGTCATCACGCCCGTGCAAATAGCTTCGTACTCACGAGTAATTTCTCGAGCTTGCAATGCTGCTACTAAAGCCGTGTAAGTTGGCAAAGTTTTAGCTACAACCATCAAACCGGTTGTTTCCTTATCCAAACGATGAACTATGCCAGCTCTAGGTAATTGCTCAAGGCTAGAGCAATGATGTAGCAACGCATTTAATAGCGTTCCATCGGGTGTACCTGCTCCGGGGTGTACTACCAACCCAGCAGGTTTATTAATAATTAACAGATCGTCATCTTCATAAACAACGTTCAAATCAATAGCTTCGGGCGCAGAAAACACCTCAGGCTCAAGCGTTGCTTCGAGCACAACTTCTTGGCCTGCAATAACTTTTTCGCGGGGTTTAGTAACTACATTACCATCTATCCGAACATTGCCTTCTTGAATCCAGGTTTTTAAACGCGAACGTGAAAAATCTGGGAACAACTCGGCTAATGCTTGGTCTAATCTCGCACCTAGAAGGTGATCAGCAATAATTGCTGTTTGTTTCACATAATCTGTCATAGAACCTGCGTTATGCATCCTCGTGCTGTGCATCGTTGCTTTAGTACGTTACAATCTGGAATTAGTGCCTAGTGTACTTCAGATGATGATAAACATCCCAGGGAATTCAACGGAAAAATAAAAGAGATCAGGTTAATCATGAGAGTAGTTCTTTCGATCGCCATCTGCGCAGTGTTATTTTTAAGCGGATGTTCATCTCGTTCAAACGACGATATACAACGTTCTGAACTAGAAAACTTATACGAATTATCACAAAGCTATCTGCAAAATGGGCGCTTTGCCGATGCGGCAACGCTGCTAAGCCAAATTAATACGCGTTACCCGTTTGGCCCTTACGCCCAGCAAGTTCAGCTCGATTTAATTTACGCACAATATAAAGTGGGCCGACAAGATCAGGCTCTCACTGTTATTGACCGTTTTTTATCATTAAACCCTAACCATGCAGATAACGATTATGTTCGTTACATGCGCGGCTTAGTTCATTTGCAAGCCGAAGGGGCGTTCTTCCAAGATGTATTTGGTGTAGATCGTAGTGATAGAAATCCAGTTTACGCAGAACGAGCTTTTGATGATTTTGCTGAATTAGTTCAGCGCCATCCTGATAGCAAATATGCGGCTGATGCACGCCAACGCATGGTGTGGATTCAATCGCGCCTTGCCAGCCATGAACTTGCAGCTGCAGAATATTACTTGCGCCGAGAAGCCTATATGGCCGCAGCCCGGCGTGGCGTTTACATCGTAGAAAACTTTCCAAATGTAATTGAAGCCAAACGTGCTTTAGAAATTATGGTGGTAAGTTACGAAGCGCTCGATTTAACCCAAGAAGCAAGCGATGCAAGACAAGTATTAAACACTAATTTTTAATACATTGAGGGCGCTATTTAAATAGCGTCCTCATTTTCTTCCCCAGTACGAATTCTTATTACTCGCTCTACCGCCGAAACAAAAATCTTACCATCGCCAATTTTACCCGTTTGCGCGGTTTCGGTAATAGCTTCTAAGCATCGATCTAAATCAGCATCGGCTACCACGATTTCAAGTTTTACCTTCGGTAAAAAATCAACCATATATTCGGCGCCACGGTACAACTCCGTATGCCCGCGCTGACGGCCAAAGCCCTTTACCTCAGAAACGGTCATTCCCGCTATACCCACCTCAGACAAAGCAGCACGCACATCATCTAATTTAAAAGGTTTAATAATTGCTTCAATCTTTTTCATAGAAGTTAACCTTTATTGCTCGCAAATGAATGCATTAGTGTATGCACATAATGATTGGTAATTGGATACCGGCGATCTTTATTAAAGTTGCGGCGGGTAACTTTAGGGCCTACAGCTCCCTGCCGACGCTTATATTCGTTACGCTCGATTTTGCGGATAATATCTTTTACTACTTCTTCCGAATATCCTAAAGCAACGAGATCAGCGATGGATAAATCTCTTTCTGCGTAGCCATCAATAATCTCATCAAGTACATCATACGGCGGCAGCGAATCTTGGTCTTTTTGATCCGGCGCTAACTCTGCCGAAGGTGCACGAGTGATTACACGCTCGGGAATTGCAGGTTGTTCTGCCGAATTTAGCGAATTTCGATAAATCGAAAGTTGATACACTAAACTCTTTGGTAAATCTTTAATCGGCGCAAAGCCACCGCACATATCGCCATACAGTGTACAGTAACCCACCGCGAGTTCGCTTTTATTACCTGTTGTTAACAATAAACTACCATGTTTATTCGATAACCCCATCAACAAAACACCGCGGCACCGGGCTTGTAAGTTTTCTTCGGTGGTATCGCGCTCAGTATCACCAAAGAGTGGCGTTAACGTTGCCATGAAACTTTCTACCATCGGCTCAATAGGAACGATATCAAATTCACAACCTAATGTTTGCGCTTGCTCTTCGGCATCCGCTACGCTGATATCGGCTGTGTAGCGATATGGCATCATAACAGCCCTTACTCTATCGCCACCAAGCGCATCTACCGCTAGCGCCAAGGTTAACGCAGAATCGATTCCGCCGGATAGGCCAAGTAATACACTAGGAAAACCATTTTTTTGCACATAATCACGGAGCGCTAGCACCAACGCTTGATAAATACTTGCTGAGTTATCAAGATTACTAGGCAGGGTTTGCTTAACCGCCTGCATACCCTGGAAATGTGCGGTAACCACCGCTTCTTCGCAATGAGGCAAATGCACCGCCACTTCGCCATCGGCATTTAACACCACGGAATTACCATCAAAAACAACTTCATCTTGCCCACCAACGGTATTCACGTACACCAAAGGCAGTTGCGTTTCTTTACAACGCGCCGATAGAACTTGCAGACGTTGCGAGTATTTGTATTCCTCAAATGGCGAAGCGTTTACCGAAACCATAATCTGAGCACCTGCTTCTCGGGTTTCTCTCGCCGCTTCAGGGCTCCATAAATCTTCACAAATAAGTAAACCAATTCGCACACCCTGCAACTCAACCACAACCGGTTTTGAACCCGCAGTAAAATAGCGATGTTCATCAAACACGCCATAATTCGGAAGCTTGCGCTTGTGGTAAGTTGCAATTTCACGCTGCTCAGAAAAAACACTCAAGGCATTCCAAAAGGTTACGCCATCGGTTTGCGGAAAACCTATAGCAACGGCTACATTAGTTGTAGCCGCACAAATTTCATCCAGCGCAGCGGATACTACTTGGTATAAATCAGGGCGATATAAAAGATCTTCAGGCGGGTAACCGGTGATTGCTAACTCTGGAAAAACAATCAAATCAGAATCTTGATGCTCAGCAATGGTAGCTAGTATCTTTTCTTTATTCGCTTGAATCGCGCCTACAGTGAGGTTTAATTGCGCCAAGGTAATATTTAACGGTAAATGCATGCCGATATCCAATTCAAAGCAAAAGGGAGGAACGTTATTTGCGCTCTAATGTAGCAAATAATGTAGCAAATAATGCAGCAAATAATGCTGCGAATAATATAGCAACCTCAAGCACCTCGCAAACTTCAGCTTGATGCGAGTAGAAACCTTTCGCCACCACTGGTTAAATAAAAACCAGTGATTTCTTCACCCTGTTCCGGCTCAGCGATCTCTGCCCATTGATAATAGACATTACGGTGCACTCGCGCTCGAAATTGATCGCGAACAACCACGGCGGGTAAACTATTATCAATAATTAGTGGATTGGCTTTAGAAATCAAATAGCGTTCATCAACGTTGCTCGATACTTGCAGATATGGCAGCTCATTTTTCTGTACCTGCTGCCATGCAGTAATTACGAATGGCAAATCATCTACTTTTATCCGTACTTTTTCTACCGGCGTTACTAGAAAGTATTCGCCGTTCTCTTGTTTAAGTACACTCGCAAAAAGCTTTACTAGTGCTTGTCGGCCAATTGGCGAATTCATGTAAAACCACTGGCCATTCGCAGCGATACGAATATCAATATCACCGCAAAAAGGTGGATTCCATTGCTCAACTGGGGCTCTATGTTGATGTTCTAAGCTAGCTTGAAGTTTGCTTAAATCCATAGATAAAGCCTAGTTCTGGCGCAACAAATACCAAAGTGTTGCCTCAGTTCGGTTAGATACTTTGATAGCTTTAAATATTGCGGATAAATGCACTCGAATAGTACCTTCAGTGATACCAAGGATATTCGCGATTTCTTTGTTTGATAAGCCCTGTGCCAACAGCTGCATTATTTCGCGTTGCCGCGGAGATAGCTTTCTATCGGCCTCAGTTTGTTTGCGGTAAGGCAAATCATCGGTAGGTAAATACGGTTTATCTTGAAGGAGGCCATGTATCGCTAATTTTACACTTTCGGCGCTAGCATCTTTACGCAGGTAACTTTGCGCTCCTTGAGCTATTCCAGTTTGAATATCAGCTGTACCGCGGCGCCACGTGAATAGAACGATATGAGAATTTGGAGCCAAACTGTGCAATGTATTAGTAACGAAACGATGATCGGCATCGGGCAGATCTAACTCCGCGAAGATAAGATCATACATTTCACCTGAATTAAGGTAGCTTTTTGCTACTTCAAGGCTTGTGGCTTCATAAATTGCAATTGATCCAGGTTGCGACGTTAGCACATGGATAAGCCCGGTTCGCGTTAGAAACTGCGGATCAATAATTAAAATCTTCATATTCTCTTGTGCTCTCAAACAGTAACAACATTTTTTCGGCAAGAACTATATTGATGTCGAGTTCCTCTATTATTACACAAACTTTAACAAATATATTAGACAAGTGTTAGGCCTGAGTGTGTAAATAAGGGTCACTTGATGGCTTTATGAGATGAATATCATATTATGACCGCTATGTAATGTAATTATCACGTGATTGAAATTTATCTAAGCACTCTACCGATCAGAGCCTGTACTAGAGTTAAAAAACGAGTATATTAACCAGTACAATTATTTTAGTTATTGAAAAAGGTCTGCGATGAAGGCAATTAAACTTCTTTCGAGCGTGCTAAGCCTCGCTCTATGCTCCACGAATGATGGTTGTAAAAAACTATACAACTTGCCCAGTTTAAAATCTCGCTTTGCTGTGATTGCATCAGCATTTTTATTCACTGGCGCACTCTCGGTTTCTTCTGCACAAGCTGTTTCTTCTGCACAAGAAAGTGGGTTTGAAAATCATACGGTATTCCATAATTTTAACGGCTATACCTTCACAGGTAGCCCAGGCAAAACTGCGCGCCTGCTGAGCTTCACAGTAATGGTGATCGCCGATGGAAAAATTGTAGATACAGGAAACCAACAGCTAATCGAGCAATATGAAGGTGCTAGAAAAATTAATCTGCTCGGCAGAACAGTGCTTCCTGGGTTAATCGATTCTCATGGTCATATTTCTAGCTTAGGAGAGAACTTAAGCTTAGTTGATGTTCGCGGCACAACCAGCCGCACTCAAGCGGTTGCTGCGGTAGCAAATTACGCACACAAGAACCAACATCACGAATGGATTGTAGGCCGTGGTTGGAACCAAGAACTTTGGCCAGACCGCCGCTTTCCAACTCGGCAAGATTTAGATGAAGTAATTAACGACCGGCCGGTTTGGTTAGTTCGGGTAGATGCACATGCGGGTTGGGCAAATTCAAAAGCTTTAGAAATGGCCGGCATCAACGACGATACAGTGGATCCACCTGGTGGCCAGATCATTCGTGATAGTTCAGGTAAAGCTACTGGGGTTTTAATCGATACCGCCATGGCTATGGTTCAACAAGCTTTGCCCATTGCAACTGATGAGCAACTTACTGATATCAATAATAAAGCATTTGAACATCTACTTTCTTTAGGTATCACTCAAGTTCACGATGCTGGTGTAGACGCGCGCCGATTAGGGATATTCCGTGATTTAGCGGCAGAAGGTGAATTACCGCTACGGGTAAATGCCATGATTGCCTCAAGCGAACCAACGTTGGCCGAACTGCTTGCGGCAGGCACGTTTCGTAGTGCTGATGATATGCTGCAAATCAATAGCGTAAAGGTATATGGCGATGGTGCGTTGGGCAGCCGAGGAGCTCGCTTGATTGAACCTTATAGTGATGATGAGGGGAACACTGGCCTATTAATTAACCCCGAAGAGCGGGTTCGAGAGTTGTTTACCGTAACCCACAATAGTGGCTTTCAAATCAACTATCATGCCATTGGCGATTACACCAACCGCTTAGCTCTAAATGAGTTTGAACGTTTGCCAGCCTCGGAGCATGAATATCGCCACCGTGTTGAACACGCGCAAATTGTGAGTATGGACGATATCCCACGCTTTTTAGCGTTAAATATCATTCCTTCAATGCAACCTACTCATGCCACCAGTGATATGAATATGGCTGAAGATCGGGTTGGTTCTGAGCGAATTGCCGGCGCCTATGCTTGGCGCGAATTCTTAGACCAAGGATCGTTAATTGCCGCTGGCTCTGATTTCCCAGTGGAACTAGCAAACCCCTTTTATGGCATTCATGCTGCAGTAACACGGCAAGATCGTGATAATCAGCCAGTGGAAGGTTGGTATCCTGAGCAACGCATGAGCTTACAAGAGGCATTGCGAAGCTTTACCCTTGATGCTGCTTACGCAGGCCATTTGGATAACGTAACCGGCACCTTAGAACCCGGTAAATGGGCTGATTTTATTGTTCTCGATCAGAACCCAATGCGTATCAAGCCTGAAGATTTATGGCGAATTCGTATTGAATATACTTTTGTAGCCGGAAAAAAAGTTTATAAACGTCCAATTTAATCGCTATCTTGCGCGTAACCATACGTATATTTAGATTCTAGCGAGAGAATATAGCCACCTAGCGCTGTAATTAGTGTTGTTATAAGGATAACTATGGCAGACCAATTTTTATTTGCCGATGAAGCGGCCGATTCGGAACCAAAAGAAACGTATCCGCCGTTTCATATTCTCGTTGTTGATGATGATGAAGAAATTCATGTGATTACCAAAATGGCATTATCTGATTTTAAACTCGATAAGCGGCCATTAGAGTTTCATTCAGCGTACTCAGCAAAAGAAGCAAAAGAGATCCTCAGCACCCGTAACGATTTTGCCATGATGCTACTCGATGTGGTTATGGAATCAGATCATGCTGGCCTTGATGTTGCTCGCTGGACTCGAGAAGAACTTAAGAACAAGCTTATTCGTATTGTTTTGCGCACCGGCCAGCCGGGGCAAGCTCCAGAGGAAGAGGTGATTGCCAAATACGATATCGATGATTACAAAGAAAAAACCGAGCTAACCTACCGCAAGCTGATGACATTGATGTATTCAAGCTTGCGGGCATTTCGCGATTTACAGGCGATTGAGCACTATAAATCAGGCTTAGAACGAATTATAAAAGCATCAGCGGAAATATTTTCAGCACAATCGGTAAACCAGTTGAGCCAAGGGATTTTAGAGCAGCTCGTTGCTTTACTAACCCGAACGCAAACGGCAGCTTATTGTAAACTCAACCCTGAAGGCTACACCGCTAGTGCTGATAATGATGAGCCGTTACAAATCATTGCCGCCACAGGTGAATACAAACAACGAGTAGGTGAATTGCTCAAAAATAATGATGCGCAACGAATTGTGAATGAGTTGCGCCAGCGCAAAGAAACCGTTTCTTATGAAATCCATAATAATACTTACTATGGGCTTTATAAAACCTCGCAATCGCAATATTACTTGCTGTTTATCAAAGGTATTGGTGAGTTAAGTGATACCGATAAGCATTTGCTAAGCTTATTTATGAACAACACCGCTATTGCGTTTGAACACGCAATACTATTAAACCATTCTCGTTAATAATGTGAGCCATATGAGCATTGACCAAATTCGCCGCGATTATACCCAACGTTCTCTTGAGCGCAGTGATTTATCAGCAAACCCAATAAGCCAATTTCAGCAGTGGTTTGATGATACCTTGAATAACAACTGCGGCACCGACCCAACCGCAATGGTTCTCAGCACCTGCGCAGAAAACAAACCTACGCAACGTGTGGTTCTTTTAAAAGGCATTGCTGAAAACGGCTTTGTTTTCTATACCAACTATGAGAGCCAAAAAGGCAAACAACTTGCCGCGAATGCGAACTGTAGTTTGCATTTTGCTTGGCTGCCGCAAGAACGCCAAATTACCGTAACCGGAACCGCAGAGCGTTTATCTATCGCTGAAAACACGCGCTACTTTCAATCACGCCCAAGAGCCAGCCAACTCGGCGCTTGGGCTTCCGCACAAAGTGAAGTAATTGCTGATAGAAAAAGTTTAGAGCAACAATTAGCTGAAGTAGAATCTCGCTTTGCTTCAGAAGAGGTGTTACCTCTGCCGCCATTTTGGGGCGGATTTCGTGTTGTGCCAGAAACTATTGAGTTTTGGCAGGGCCGAAGCGGCCGCTTACACGACCGTTTTCGCTATCAAAATACCGCAACAGGCTGGCTATTAGAGCGCTTACAGCCTTAATGTAACAGGCAGTTCAACACCCAACTTCTCTGCACAATACTGCAAGCGGGGCCACGTGAGTTCATCAAGTAACACGCCACGTTCCGTTTGTTCTTTTACCTGTGCAAGCGCACCGCTTCCAGGAACTCGAACCGGATGTTCCTTACTGATTGGTGCCGCAGCTAAGCAACGTTGCATTAAATCTTCGGCTACACGCTCAAACGCTTCTTTACCAGCAAACGCCTCGGGATCAATAACTTGAACAAACAGAGTATTTTGTTCACCATCATCCATTGCATCCGCACGGCCATATCCAGTTAAACCAAGTGTCCATAGCTCGCTTTGCAAACATAGGCCATAACCCTTGTATCCTAAATCGGCTCCACCTAAGGGTAATAGCGCACCCCCTTCTTCGATATACGCCTTCGGATCATTAGTTATTTCACCCTTTTGCGTAACAATCGCAGGCCACGGCAATAACTCACCACGATCGTAAGCTTGCCGCACTTTGCCCGCAGCGGTAACCGAAAAGCTCATATCCAATAACATAGGTTCCGAGGATGTCGGAACCCCTATCGCATAAGGGTTTGGGGAGAATACACGGCTAATGCCGCCAGCTGGAGCCACACTCGATTGTGCTGGCGTTGCTGCCATCATATTTATTAGGAAACCTTTTTCCGTAGCAATTTGTAAATATGCCGCAAGGCTAGCCACATGCTCACAACGGCGAACAACCACAGTTCCGGTTCCCGCATTCAACGCCATTTCACACGCCTTCTCTACCGCCAAAGGCGCCACATATAAACCGGGTAACGCGTTTGCATCCCAGGTTTCCACCGCCGCTCTGTGATTAATTACCGAAACTTCACCAGAACCGCGTGCAGCACCGCTTTGTAATTGCTTTACGTTATATGGCAACCGGCGCATACCATGAGTACGAAAACCCAGTAAATCGCCCCACAGTAACGATTCAGCCATACTTTTAGCAATTTCCTGATCGGCTCCTGCTTTTACAAAACAGGAAGTTGCAAATTGTAATAATTGTTCTTTTGCTACTCGAACTTGCGTCATAACCCAACCTTTTTCATAAAAAATATAGTGTAACCGCTAAATCATACTTGGTCAGCGCCCTTTCGTCCGTTAAGCTGTAAGATTAATCAGATTTTCGAATACCTGAGGAAAGGAAGACAAGATGAATAAAATCGCTGTGATCACCAGCGGGGGCGATGCGCCGGGAATGAATGCCTGTATTCGAGCTATTGTGAATACAGCATGGCAAGATGACGTTGAAGTTATCGGCTTTCGCCATGGTTTCCGAGGAATTACTCAAGATTTAGCGCAACCACTGCACCCTGATGATATGCGCCTAGTAAGCCAGCGAGGCGGAACATTCCTGAAAAGCTCTCGTTATCCTGAATTTCGTGAAGTTGCCTCAGCGCAAGCGGCCGCTAAAGTGTTAGATAGCCATGATATAAGTGCTCTTATTGTGATTGGTGGCGATGGATCATTTCGCGGCGCAGCGCACCTACAAGCGCACTGGCAAGGACAAGTAATTGGTATTCCTGGCACCATTGATAATGATATCGCCGGCACCGATACCACAATTGGCTTCTCTACGGCGGTTGATACTGCCATGGATGCAATCGATAAGGTTCGCGAAACAGCAGAAGCGATGGCGCGGGTGTTTCTAATTGAAGTTATGGGCCGCCACGCTGGCTTTATAGGCTTACATGCAGCCATTGCAGGCGCTGCAGAAGCCATGTTGCTTCCTGAACTAGAACCGCAACCAAAACTTGCCGATATGGCTGATAATATTCTACGCGCTCGCGAGGCATTCCCAGATAGTAGTTATATTGTGGTAGTTGCCGAAAACTTATGGCCCGGAGGCGTTCACGAACTTGGCAATAATTTATCCAAAGCAACTGGCGTAACTTGCCACCCTTGCCCGCTTGGTCATATTCAGCGAGGCGGCCGGCCAAATGCACAAGATCGTATTTTGGCTATGCAACTCGGTGCTGCTGCCGTATCTGCTATTCTTGAAGGCAAGCGAACGATTATGATCGGCCTTGAACAAGAACACGTAGTAGAAGTTCCGCTGCATTTAACCTTCGCGCGCGACAAGCCGCTCGATCAGCGTTTGGTGCAATTACAGCTCGGCTTGCAAGGTGTAAATTTAGCTTCAAAAAGCACCACGAAAACCGCATAATGGCGGCCCTTTTTATACAGCATAATTAAATTTCTAAAGGTGGTTAAACAATTGGCAAATATATTCCCTATCTCAGTAACCCTTGATGAGCCGGTACGTGCCTATTTTGGTGCTGATTTGGCAACCGAGATTACGGCAAAGCATACCTACGTAATTGGTTTTGGTTTCGATGGCACTGCGTGCTTTCGTAAAGGCACACGCTATGGGCCAGATGGCTTGCGCGCTGTATCTGAGGATATTGAATCATATTCGCCTTATTTAGATCGCGATTTAGAAGATTATGAATTCTACGATTTAGGTAATTTGCAGCTTGGTGATAGCACTGATGTTGAAGCTCAGTGGCAGCATGCTAGCGATGATTTTAAAACCATTTTTAATAATCTTGATTTAGCCGCAAACCAAGTAAAAGTATTAACACTTGGCGGCGAACATTCAATTTCTTATGCCCCGATTGTGAAATATTTAGAGCAGTATCCGAATCTAGTGTTGTTGCATTTAGATGCCCACGCTGATTTGCGCGATGGCTTTAGCGGCTATCATTATTCGCATGCTTCTATTATTCGCCGTGCACTCGACCATTTCGGCCCTCAGCACGAGTTAATTCAATATGGTATTCGTTCCGGTACTCGCGAAGAATATGCATACATGCGCGAACACAAAACAGTGCGTACTTCACGCAAGGATTTTTTAGAAAGTGTTGCCGCTATTCCGGCCGATCGCCCCATTTATTTAACCTTAGATTTGGATTACTTCGACCCTTCATTCCTACCAGGTACTGGCACACCAGAACCCGGCGGCGAAGATTTCCATTCTTTTGTAAGTTTGATTAAGTTATTGAAAGAACGTAATTTTGTTGGCTGTGATGTGGTAGAACTTTCTCCGCAAATCGACCCTACTGGAAATTCAGATGTATTCGCGGCAAAAATTGTTCGCGAGTTGTTACTTGTACTTGAGGAGAGCCGCGCATGACACAGCAATGGAATATCGAAGATGCGGAAGCACTTTACGGTGTAAAACGTTGGGGCGCCGGCTATTTCAGTATTGGTGAACACGGCAATATTCAAATTTCGCCGAATCATCGCAAGCCTGATGTGTATATTGATATGAACGAAGTGTTAGCTGAAATGAAAGCCGAGGGTATAGAGTTTCCCGCGGTAATTCGCTTTCACGATATATTGCGTTCACAAGTTGAAATCATTAATGAAACATTCCGCGATACCATTACAACTGCGAACTACAATGGCAAATATGTAGGTGTTTACCCGATCAAGGTAAACCAAATGCGCGAAGTAGTTGAAGAAATTCTTGATGCGGGCGAAGCCTATAACTACGGCCTTGAAGCAGGCTCTAAGCCCGAGCTTATGGCGGTGTTGGCGTATAATGAAAACCCTGAAGCGCTCACTATCCTCAATGGCTATAAAGACGAAGATTACCTTACGCTTGCACTCTTGGGCCGCCATATTGGCCGTAATATGATTGTAGTAGTAGAAAAGTTTTCTGAACTTGAAATGCTGGTGCGGTTATCGAAAAAGTACAAAATCGACCCCATGATCGGCTTGCGCTCAAAAATGATGGTACGCAGCACTGGTAAATGGTCGAGCTCTAGCGGTGATCGAGCAAAGTTCGGTTTAAGCATTGCCGAAATCGTTAACGCCATGGAATATCTGAAAAGCCACGATATGCTGCACTGCGCGAAACTGTTGCATTTCCACATTGGCAGCCAAATTTCTGATATCCGTAAGGTTAAAGAAGCAGTTACTGAAGGCGCTCGCCTGTATGCAAAACTAGTACAAATGGGTGTTCCACTCGAATATCTCGATATTGGCGGTGGTTTAGGCATTGATTACGATGGCAGCAGTACTACAACCGATTCATCGCGCAACTATTCTACCGAAGAATATGTAGCCGATATTGTTTATGGCGTGAAACAAATCTGTGATTTGGAAGACGTTAAACACCCAAATATCGTAAGTGAAAGTGGCCGCGCCATTACTGCTCACCATAGCCTTGTGGTTACCAACGTGGTTGGCGAAGTAAACCCGGGTGCTACCGAGTTTGATTTTAGCGCGGAAGAAGGCGAACACGTTCTTGTGAGCAACATGCGCGAGCTCGTAAACGGCCATGATATACACCCGCAAGAGCGCTACAACGATGCAGCCGCCTACAAGCAAAGTGCGTATGAAGCGTTCAAGCTAGGTATCTTATCGATTAGGGAAATGGCCAAAATCGATACCATTTACTGGCGTGTATTAACCGATATTCACCACGGTTTAGATAGCGAAACTCGGCAAATTCAAGAACTTGAAGAGCTCGAAGATACTTTAGCTAGCCAATATTTAGCGAATATGTCGATTTTCCAATCGGCTGCTGATACCTGGGCCATTGGCCAGTTGTTGCCAATTGTTCCGCTTACTCGCTTGCACGAAAAGCCGGAAGTGCGCATTTCAATCGCCGATATAACCTGCGATAGCGATGGCAAAATTGGCAAGTATATTGAAGGCAATAGCATTAGCGATAACATTCCAATGCACCGCTTACGCAAGGGTGAATCTTACCCTATTGGTATGTTCCTTACTGGCGCATACCAAGATGTTATGGGCGATATGCATAACCTGTTCGGGCGTTTAACCGAAGTGCATATTTTCAGCCATGATGACGAACCAGGCGCTTTTTATATAGAAGAAATAGTTCCTGGGCATTCAGCTGAGAAAGTGCTGGAAACCATGCAGTACAATACCGATTACATGGCCAAAATGGTTAAGAAATCGATTGATAAGCAAATTCGTAAAGGCGCACTAGCACCTCGCGAAGGTGTGCGCTGGAGTGATTTCTATGAGAGCTGTTTGGCCGGAACAACCTACCTGCGCGATGAGCGAAAGTAGGTTAAAGAAGCACTTTGCTCAGGAAAAGCATTAGAAATGGGCATTTCCTGAGCAGTTGAACGGCAAACGCCAAAAAGCGGTTGACTTCAACTCTCAGAAAACGTTTAATTGCACCCACATTACGCAGCAGCGTAAAGCAAGATTTGCCCGGATAGCTCAGTCGGTAGAGCAGGGGATTGAAAATCCCCGTGTCGGTGGTTCGATTCCGCCTCCGGGCACCATTATTTGAAAGGCCTCGCTAGCAATAGCGGGGCTTTTTAATATCTAAAATACCCATTTCAGCTAATATCTACTGTTAGTATATAAAAATTTGATATTCCCCTCGCAATTTTCAAAATTTGTGTTACCCTTGCCGCGCTTTTTCTAGGGGTTCAAGCAAGAATATCCAATTCTAGCCGCGATAGCCCCAAAAAAAATAGCCCCTCCCTTCGAAGTCTAAGCTCGGCCAGCACCCAAGTGCATGCCTATTATATGCAGGTTTTAGAAATGAAAATTGCAATAGGAATACTAGCTCTAATTTTTGGAACATTTTTAAGCGCACCCGCTTATGCCGCTGTTCCAGAACTTGATATGACCAACACCACCATCGGCTTTTTTGCGCTCGGTATTTTCGTTCTTGCCTATATTTTGGTTATGGGTGAAGAAAAGCTGCATATGCGTAAATCTAAACCTGTTCTAGTTGCTGCGGGGATAATTTGGATTTTAATTGGTTGGGTTTATACCCAACAAGGCATGCAAGATTCGGCTGAACACGCATTTAGGCAAACGCTTTTAGAGTTCTCTGAGTTGATGTTATTTTTGCTAGTAGCAATGACATACATTAACGCCTTAGAAGAACGTCGTTTATTTGATGGCTTGCGCTCATGGTTGATTCGTAAAGGGTTTAGCTACCGCTCACTATTCTGGATTACCGGCATTCTCTCGTTTGTAATATCACCAATAGCCGATAACCTTACTACGGCATTACTGATGTGTGCGGTGGTAATGAAAGTTGCCGAAGGTGATAAAAAATTCATTGGTATCTGCTGCGTGAATATTGTTGTAGCGGCAAATGCCGGTGGTGCTTTCAGCCCGTTTGGCGATATTACCACGCTAATGGTTTGGCAAGCAGGTATGGTTGCAGCGCAAGAATTCTTAGTACTCATGATTCCAGCGCTAGTTAACTTCCTTATTCCATCGATAATCATGAGCTTCTTTATCGAAAACCGTAAGCCATCGGCAATGAGTGAAAGCGTTGAGTTAAAGCGCGGCGCGTTCCGTATTATGGCGCTCTTTCTACTTACTATTGCCACCGCTGTGGCTTGCCACACCTTCCTCAACCTTCCGCCGGTTTTAGGTATGATGATGGGGCTTGGTTACCTACAATTTTTCGGTTACTTCTTACGCATGACACTTCCTGGTTCTCTTGCTCGCAAAAAGGCCATGGCCGAGCGAGTTGGCGATCAGGAACGTTTAAAGCGTTTGGGTAGTGTTGTGCCGTTCGATGTATTCAGCCGTGTATCCAGAGCTGAGTGGGATACCCTATTATTCTTCTATGGCGTTGTAATGTGTGTAGGTGGCCTTGGATTCTTGGGTTATCTAGGCTTGATGTCAGATTTTCTCTACAACGAATGGAACCCCACCTACGCTAACGTAGTTTTAGGTATTGCCTCTGCGGTTATCGATAACATTCCAGTTATGTTTGCGGTGTTAACTATGCAGCCGGAAATGTCGCATGGCCAATGGCTTCTAATTACTTTAACCGCAGGTACCGGTGGTAGTTTACTTTCAGTAGGTTCTGCAGCAGGTGTTGCACTTATGGGGCAGGCTCGAGGCTACTATACCTTTATGACGCACTTAAAGTGGGCGCCAGCAATATTCTTAGGTTACATAGCTAGTATATTTATGCACCTATGGCTGAATGCAAGCTTGTTTGATCTTTACGGCACCGTGTAATAGCTCATATGCTTTAGCAGAAGAAAGCGAACCTCCGGGTTCGCTTTTTTTATGCCCTCTGCTTCACTATTCAGAAAACTAATGCGCCCTATTCATTCATTATGTGAATGCCTATAATTTTTTGCATAGATTGGATGAATATTAATTGTAAGCTCATACTAATTTGCAAGTTAACATTGAACTAACAAATTAGGTTTTATTATGAGCAAGCAAAAAAATAATCTAAACGAACTAGTTTTTACTGAAACGCTACCGGCTCAATTTCAGGAAATATTCACCGAACAAGCGCAAGCACTTATTGTTGAGCTTACTCGAAAATTTCGCCCTCGCTTGCAAGAGCTTCTCGCATGCCGTGAAGTGGCACAACAACACTACGATCAAGGCGCCCTGCCGGATTTCGCAGCAGAAACGGCTCCTATTCGAGCTAGCCAATGGAAAGTGGCTGCAATTCCAAAAGATTTGCAAAAACGTCATTTAGAAATCACTGGCCCAGTTGAGCGAAAAATGATTATCAATGCTTTAAATGCCGATGTTGATGTATTTATGGCTGATTTCGAAGATGCCCAATCACCTACCTGGGAAGGCTTGATTCAAGGGCAAATCAATTTACGCGATGCCAACCTTGGCAGCATAGAGCACATCGATCCTGTTAGCGGAAAACAATATGTATTAAGAGAAAAACCCGCCATGTTGATTGCCCGTGTGCGAGGCCTGCATCTTCCCGAAAAGCATTTGTTAGTTGATGGCCAAGCGGTTCCAGGTGCCCTGCTCGATTTTATTCTGTATTTCCTGCACAACTATAAATCTCGAGCTGCCAAAGGCAGCGGTGTGTATCTGTATGTGCCCAAGCTTCAGCATCATCAAGAGGCCCTGTGGTGGAACGATGTATTTAGCTATTTAGAAGATAAGCTGAAACAACCTCGCGGTACTGTTCGTTGTACTGTGCTTATCGAAACATTACCCGCCGTATTTCAAATGCACGAAATATTGCACAGCTTGCGCCACCATATTGTTGGCCTAAATTGCGGCCGCTGGGATTATATATTTAGCTATATTAAAACCTTACGCGCACACCCAAATCGCGTGCTCCCCGATCGCCAAGTAGTGAGCATGAATCAACCCTTCTTAAGCGCTTATTCTCGTTTACTCATAAAAACCTGCCATCAACGCGGTGCCTTGGCTATGGGTGGCATGGCTGCATTTATTCCTAGTAAAAACGAAAGTGAAAATACCGAAATTCTGAATAAAGTAAAAGCCGATAAAGAACTTGAGTTTAGCAATGGCCATGATGGTACATGGATAGCCCACCCCGGCTTAGCGCCAACCGTTCGCGATGTTGCCGCCAAATACCTTGGCGATTACCCGAACCAACTGCATGTTAGCCGGGATCAAGATGCAGAAATCAGCGCAGCAGATTTGCTCGAACCGAGCGCAGGTGAACGCACTGAGGCAGGCATGCGCACTAATATTCGCGTTGCATTGCAATATATCGCGGCTTGGTTATCCGGTAAGGGCTGCGTGCCGATTTACGGGCTAATGGAAGATGCCGCTACCGCAGAGATATCACGCACATCAATTTGGCAATGGATTCACCATCAAAAAGCACTCAACGATGGCCGAACTGTTACCAAAGCGCTATTTCGCAGCATGCTAGAAGAGGAAGCAAAGGTTGTTGCTGATGAGGTAGGAACAGAACGCTGGCAGAGCGAAAATTTTGCTACTGCGAAAACGTTACTCGACGAGATTACCACAGCCGATGAACTCACCGAGTTCCTTACGCTGACCGGTTACCAGTATCTATAGAAATCAGAACTTAACTACTATATTCAACAAGGAATACAACCATGACAACACCAAAGCACATGCAAAAAGAAGTGGAAGCGCTGGAGCAAAAATGGGCTACCGAGGAGCGTTGGAAAGGCGTTGAACGAACTTATTCAGCCGAAGAAGTTATTCGTTTAAGAGGCTCGCGGAAAACCGCGCACACTCACGCAGAAAAGGGTGCCGAGAAGCTCTGGCGGTTAGTTAATGGCGCAGCACAGGATAAGTTCGGTAAGAACTATGTGAACGCTTTAGGTGCTCTTACCGGAGGCCAAGCCGTACAACAAGTAAAAGCTGGCCTACAAGCTATCTACCTATCGGGTTGGCAGGTAGCTGCCGATAATAATTCAGCGGCAAGTATGTACCCGGATCAATCGCTATATCCAGTAGATTCGGTGCCGAAAGTAGTAGAGCGCATTAATAATTCTTTTACTCGTGCCGATCAAATTCAGTGGTCGAAAGGCATTGGCCCAGAAGATGAAGGCTATGTTGATTATTTCGCGCCTATCGTTGCCGATGCTGAAGCCGGTTTTGGTGGAGTACTCAATGCCTATGAACTCATGCTGGGTATGATCAAAGCCGGTGCCGCCGGAGTTCACTTTGAAGATCAGCTCGCTTCCGTGAAAAAATGCGGCCACATGGGCGGTAAGGTGTTAGTACCCACGCAAGAAGCAGTGCAAAAATTAATTGCAGCTCGTTTAGCCGCCGATGTTTCTGGCACTGATACCCTAATTGTGGCACGCACCGATGCTAATGCTGCCGATTTACTAACCAATGATGTAGATCCCAACGATACACCATTCTTAACCGGTGAGCGCACAGCGGAAGGTTTTTACAAAGTAAAAGCTGGTATTGATCAGGCTATCTCTCGCGGCCTTGCCTATGCTCCTTTTGCTGATCTGGTTTGGTGCGAAACGGCTAAACCTGATCTCGAAGAAGCACGCCAGTTTGCCGAGGCCATACACGCTAAATATCCCGGTAAACTGTTGGCTTACAATTGCTCACCTTCGTTTAACTGGAAGCGAAATCTTGATGATGCCACCATTGCCAAATTCCAACGGGAGCTCGCCGCTATGGGCTATAAGTTCCAGTTCATTACCTTGGCCGGTGTCCATAACATGTGGTATCACATGTTTAACCTTGCTTATGATTATGCTCGCAACGATATGTCGGCATACGTGAAGCTACAAGAAGAGGAGTTTGCCTCAGCAGATCGTGGTTACACCTTCGTAGCGCATCAGCAAGAAGTGGGTACGGGTTACTTTGATCATGTAACCAATGTAATTCAAGGTGGCATTTCTTCAGTAACCGCACTTAAAGGCTCTACCGAAGAAGAGCAGTTTTCTTAACCTGCTGCTCTGATTAAAAGAGATTGGGGAGGCTGCTCCCCAATCTTTTATTTACACTATAAAGCTGATTCTTGTACTTGCCCTTCCTGTTTATAAACAACGCCTTCTTTCATTACAAAATCAACTCGTTGCAGTAAATTAATATAACGAAGAACATCACCTCGTACCGCGATAATATCGGCCACTTTCCCTTCTTGAACAGAGCCGAAACGATCTTGCACGCCCATCATCACTGCCGGCCAATACGTTGCCGCGCGGATAGTTTCCATGGCATCAAATTCCATAACCTCTACCCACCAAGCCATTTCTTGCCAAGTTGATTGGCAATGAAATTTCATTGGAATACCACTATCAGTACCAATCAACATAACCACTCCGGTTTCTTTCAACTGGGCGATTTTGTTTCTTAACGTTGAACGGCGTAAAGGCGTGAGTTGCATGTAGCCAAGCTGTGCAGGTTGCGTAATCGACGAACGAATATCAGCAATAATATCGGTTGATAATCCCTGCTCCCAGCATGGATCGTCCAAACGCGTAGGATTCTGAACAGTATTTGTGTAGTTCCATAAACCTTCTACGGTTGGCGTCCAAAACAATAAACCATCAAAAATGCCTGTTGCAGTTCGCTCAATTAGGGCATCGAGAATATCTTGCGGATACCCCGGTGCCGTTGTCAGCCCGGTATGTTCGAAGTTATCAATACCGATATCTAAACCAACACGAATTTCATCCGGTTTATGGGCGTGCCCAACTACCTTCATACCCAATCTATGCGCTTCATCCACAATAGCCTGGGCAACCTCTCTTTCCATATCGTCGTGGTCAATTAACTTAACCATTTCCATGCCTGCTTCATGTAACTGGCGAACGCGGCCTTGGGCTTCGGCCACTGTTCTCACTTCCCAGCGGTAATCGCGTTGCCATTCAGCTACTTCATGCTGCAAAAACGGCCCCGTAGTATATAAATGAGGACCGGGAATTCGGCCACTTCGAATAGCTTCCTTAACATTCTTAGAAGCCGCCAAGGGCGCGCCCAAATCTCGCGTGCTCGTTACGCCAGCAAGAAGAAGTTGCAACGCTGCCGCTGGCATAATCTCGCTCTCGAAGCGATCTGAATATGTTGCATTCCAATGTGGGTAATCTGCGTGCCCAACTAACATCAAATGTGCATGGTTTTCCCAAAGCCCGGGGAGTAAATCATGCCCACCCATATTTATTTCTCGATATCCCTCTGGAACCTGCAACGTATCCACAGTACCTACTTGCTGAATAACACCGTTTTCAATTAAAACAACACTGCGTAAAAGGGGTTCAGCAACGGTGCCATCGATCAGCCGCCCCCCAACTAGTGCTATTTTCTCCGCCTGAACAGGCCACGCGCATGCGATTAGTACACAAAAAATGATACTGCGAACCATAAACACCTCGTTATTATTTTTATTAAATTCAATTTAGCTTAGTTCGAATACCTTGATATCACAAAGAAAACTTTCTAGGTGGCCTCATCATACCTCACATGAAGAAAGCGAATGGCTTGCGGGTAAGGAAATATATCGGCGATAACGCCCGCTTTAATTTTATCTTGCTGCTCGCGCCAATAACTCGCATAAGCCAGCTCGGGATATAGCGCTAAGAAACGCCCGCGAAGTTTCGGGTTATAGAACACATATTGCGGCAGTTGTTCTGGGAATACATCGTTTGGTGCTACTGATATGGAACCGGCATCTTGCAAAGAATCTTCCATTGATTGGGATTTTGGTAGTTCGCGAAAATTCATTTCATGCAGATATTGAACCTCATCATAGTCATAAAAAACCACACGCTTGGTGCGCGTTACACCAAAGTTTTTCAATAACATATCGCCTGGAAAAATATTTGCCGCCAACATATCCTTTAAGGCCTGGCCATAATCTTGAATGATAGCCTCGGTTTCTGCCTCATTGGCATACTCTAGGTAGATATTCAGCGGTGTCATTCGTTTTTCAATGTAGAGATGGCGAATTATCAGCAAATCGTCCTCGAACTCCAAAGAACTGCCAATGCTAGTTTTTAGCTCCGCAAGCAAATCGGCAGAAATGCAACTTAGAGGTAGAGCTACATTAGAATACTCTATGGTATCTGCCATTCGCCCCACTCGATCGTGGCGCTTAACCAATTGGTAACGTTCTAACACCGTATCGCGGCCAAAGGGTTTGCTCTCACCAAACTCATCTCGGATCACCTTAAACACATAGGGAAACGAAGGCAGTGTGAACACCATCATTACTAAACCACGAATACCAGGCGCTGCTACCATTTGCTCATCAGATTCTGCCAAATGGGATAATAATTCACGATAAAACTCGGTTTTGCCTTGTTTATGTAGGCCGATAGCAGAGTAAAGCTCAGCAAGTGTTTTTCGCGGCATGAGCCCTTTTAAAAAACGAACCAACGCCGATGGCGCTCGCGTGTTCACCATGAAATAGGCACGAGAAAAACTGAAAATAATCGTCATCTGATTCACATCAGTAATCAATGCATCCAGAAAAAGCTCACCTTGTTTATCTACTAACACGGGCACAATGAACGGATATTGCTGGCTTTCCGTAACAATACGCCCTACTACATAAGCCGCTTTATTCCGGTAGAAGGGGTTTTGCAGTACATCAAGGCGCATTTGATGGGCGGCAAGCGCTCTTATATTAGCCTGACGCTGAAAAGCGCGCATTAACTGGGAAATATTTGCCTCTAAATCTGCAAATTTAGCGGTGAAATGCATTTCATGAATGATTCTACGCAAGGTTTCACGAACACCTTCAGCAACCGGGAAATAACTTTGGTACTCGGTTTCTACCGGTAAAGGAATTCTCCGCGCTAACGTTGATTCCACAAATATAAATTGATTGTGAAAATACCGTCGGTGAAAAAGTTTACAAAATACAGAGTTGAAGAAGGTTTCGGCAAGTTCTGCCTGTGGGTGAAACTGCAGTAGCTCTTCGTAAATACTTCTTACTTCTTGCCAAAGCTCGGTGTTGGGTTCATCAGTAACAATTTCTTGATTCAACAGCGCAATAGTTTCTTGAACTCGCAAATCGTAAAAGGAAATACGATCCCGCGCCGCTGCCTGCAATTTATCCCAAGCTCGAGCAGTAAAATGTTCTTCTGCAGTATTAGTGATATCTTGAAAGAGTTGATAGTGATGCTGAAAACCCTGCAATATCAAGCGTGCTATGCGGCGAGCCTCCGCCATAAACTATTCTCCTAAAATACCGGAACTAACATTGCAGTTCTGAATTGCTTCTTTATAATTCATTCATCTTATTTATTATAATCAGAATAGGCAATTCATCTGATGAATCATTTTCGAAATATCGATCTCAATCTTTTGATCTATCTTGATGCATTACTTCGGGAGCGAAATGTTACCCGTGCCGCAGAACAATTAAATATTACCCAGCCGGCCATGAGTAATGGCCTAAAACGCTTACGTAACTTGCTAAACGATCCGCTATTAGTGCGCACAAGCGAAGGTATGGTGCCTACCGAGCGCGCATTATCAATGCAAAAACAAGTTCGCCAAATTCTCTACTCAGTAGAGGAAGTTATTCAGCCTTCGCGAACCTTCACTGCCGAGAGCAGCGAGCGAGTTTTTCGTATTATGGTATCTGATTATGCCGCCTCTACTTTGATGTCGCCACTACTGAAGGCATTACGTGATCAAGCACCACAAGTAACTATTGATTTAATGACACCAAGCGATGTTAGCTTTCATGATGTTGAGAACGGTAAAGTTGATATCGCTATCAATCGGTTCGATGATTTACCGCAATCATTTCATCAGAAAAATTTATGGAGCGATGATTTCACCTGCTTGATTCACCATGAGCACCCTCTTATTCAAGAGTACTCATTGGAAAATTATCTAGCAGCCCAACATTGTTGGGTAAGTAAAACAGGCTTTGGCGTGGGTATTGGCATGACACCTGATGCCGTGCAAAAGTTAGGCTGGGTTGATGAAGCGTTGGCAAAGATTGGCCACCAGAGGCGTATTCGTGTATTCACCCGCAACTATCATGTAGCAATGCACTTAGCACGCGAAGGGCTAATTGTTACCCTGCCCACGCGCGCGGCAAAACTATATGCGGATAACCCCGATTTAGTGCTGAGAAAGCCACCATTTCCGATTCCAGCCATTGATTTACAAATGATTTGGAGCCCTCTGTTACAACACGATGAAGGGCACCGCTGGTTTCGCCAATTAGTGGCCGATGTTGCCGCTGAAAGCTTTAATTAACATTTGAATATAGATGTTCTAACCATCTTTTTTCCGTGCATTTTGCAGTATTTCATCGGTGGCACTATAAAGTTCTTGTAGGTTTTTGGCAGCCTCGGCGGTAGATGAGCAAGTTCCGTAGTAAAAGCTTGGGGCTTCGCCATCCTCACTCAGCTCTGCAATCATCAACAAGTTGCGGAGTTTATGTATTAGAGTATCAGCTTGGCTCGCTGCGCTGGTTGCTGAATTGCTATCTTCCACCAGAAGCACCATAAATTCACCATCACCTACTCGGCCAATTAAATCAGCATCATGAAAAGCCCGCTCTAACGCTGATTGGAATACGCGCTCTCGCCACGCATTGCCGCACCCGATGTTTTCCACTTCAAAATGAAATAAGCTCACACCTAACGAGAATCGATTACAGAGTGATACAAGATCGTTCGCTCGAGTTTCAAATTGCCGGTGTTGAAACACAAACTGGTTCATTTCGCTTTCACGCGGCGGTTCACTGAGCAGTTCCGTTTCTACAAGCTGTGTAATGGCTTTCAGTAACCGTTGGTCTGTAGAAGTGATATCTCTTGGCTCAATATCTATCACACAGAAGCTACCCACCATTTCGCCATAAGGGCTAGCAATAGGTTGGCCGGCATAGAAACGAATATTCGGCGAGCCTAACACATTTGGATTATCGGAAAACCGAGGATCTTCTAAGGCGTTTGGCACTAATAAAATATTCCGATCATGTACCGCTATATCGCAAAAACTATCTTTTCTCGGAGCCTCGGGCCCACTTATGCCCTCAAAAGATTTAAACCAAAGCCGATCGCTATCTACCAAAGAAATCATAACTGTTGGTACTTGGAATACTTTTTTTGCTAAACGCGTTAATCGGTTAAAGCGCTCTTCTTGTGGCGTATCGAGTATTTGCATTGCATGCAGTGCATTCACCCGAAAATGCTCTTCGGCAGCAGGCTCTCGTTGCAGCAGCCAGCGCATAGCTTGCTCAACGTCCATTGGCCGGGCGAAATAGAAACCTTGAATTAAATCACACCCAACATCATGCAAATATTCCAATGTTTCTGCATCTTCAACGCCTTCGGCAGTAACATCCATATCGAGTGCATGTGCCAAATCGACAATACCTTTGATTACTTTTCGAGATTCATCTGAAGTAACCGCGCTATGCACAAACGAACGGTCAATTTTCACCTCAGTAAATGGCAAGCGTACGAGTTGCAGTAATGATGAATAACCCGTACCGAAATCATCAATGGATAAACGGAAGCCTTTAATGCGCAAACGCGTTAATAAATCGAGTGAAGCCACTGGATCGGCCATCGCGCCAGTTTCCGTGAGCTCCAAGATAATCCGTTCAGGTGATAATTTATATTCCTTCAGCAAGGCTTCAAGTTCGGAAAATAAATCATTACTGTGCAATGATAACGCAGAAATATTAATCGCGAGAGTTAGGCTGCGCGCGTCACCAGTAAAATCAGAAGTGCTTGATTGTTCAATTAATTGCGCAAGAAACGGAACCGCTTGCTGCATTACCAAACGAGTAAGATCATCTATAAGGTCATGCTTCTCGGCTATATCAATAAAATAGTAAGGCGGAATATTTCCATATTCAGCATGATGCCAACGTGCCAGCACTTCAAAACCATTCACTAAATGAAATCGGCTCTCAAACTTAGGCTGAACAGCGATAGTAATTTGTTTTTTTGCAATTGCTTCTCGCACAGATTCAAGTGTTACTAAGGTTCTGTAATCGGGTGTGGCTGAAAGAGCCTTAGTTTCGCTTCGTTTAGCGTTATCTTTAGCGCTCATTTTTGTAGATTTTTGCACTAGATCACGAAACGTTTTTGGCGAAAACGGCTTTTGTAACGTGCCAAGTACATTTAAACCATGGGCACTAACTGAACGGCTAGCTGCATCGAGAATACGCTGGCCAGCACCACTGGTAATAATGATTTGCGATTGTAAATCCAGCCCGGCAAGCTGCTGAATAACTTCAACGCCATCCATGCCTGGCATAATTAAATCTAACACTATGAAATCGGGAGGCGTAGCAATGATACGAGTAAGAAATTCATCGGGAGAATCAGTAAAATAACTATCTAAACCAGCATATTCAGCAATGTGCTGAATAGTTACACCGGTTTGCTCATCATCATCTAAGATAATTAAACTCGGTTTGCTCATATACTTGAACCTCTAGCGTATTCATGTTTTCAGGGGAAGCCAAATCATCGTATCAAACATGCGTACACGCTTTGTAATCTCGGCATCACTAAAAAGGCACCCGAAGGTGCCTTTTAACTATAATACCGCAAATAGAGGTTCTACAAGTGAAGTTTTCTATTCAAAAAAGAATACTTTACGTTCACGTGTAGTTCGGCCTATTTCGTTCATGCTTTCAGCATCAAATAAACGGCCATTCACCATGGTATGAGTTACTCGATCACTCACCCGAATATCTTCTAAAACATTGCCATCGATAATTGCTAAATCAGCAAGTTTACCCACTTCTAGTGAGCCGATAGCATGTTCCATACCAAGGCTTACTGCTGCATCGTAAGTGGCTGTGCGCAGTGCTTCAATCGAATTCATACCACCTTGCGCCATCATCCAAATTTCCCAATGCTGAGCCAAGCCCTCACGTTGCCCGTGCGCACCCGCAGTAACTTTTACACCGCGTTCTTGTAAAGCATGAGCTCCGGTAGCTACATTAATATGGTTGTAATGATGCGAAGGTGCAATTTCACGGCGCATAGAACGCGGGCGTAAAACACGCTCAGGAACATAAGTGCTTAATCGAGGGTGGTTCCATACATCAGTATGGGCATACCAATAGTTCTCACCCCAGATTCCACCGTAAGCCACACCCAAAGTTGGGGTATAAGCTGTTTCTGTTTGCTCCCACAACTGCAGCACATCTTCAAAAATGGTTTCAACTGGAATCGAATGCTCAATCACAGAATGGCCATCAGTAACCATGCTAATGTTGTGCTGGAACAATGAACCACCTTCAGGCATTACCATCATTTCTAGTTCGCGAGCGGCTTGAATAATCTGCTGGCGCTGATCCCGGCGCGGCTGATTATAACTTTTCACCGAAAACGCACCTACTTTCTTCATGCGCTCAAGATGAAAACGAGCATCGTCTAAGCTATCAACGTGCGCCGTTGCCGACGGGCTATTCGCGCCGTATAAAATAGTGCCGGTAGAAAAGATACGCGGCCCTACAATTACCCCAGCCTTCTGCATTTCACTGGCCGTAAATATTTGCTGGGTGTTATTCGAAGGATCGTGAATCGTGGTTACCCCGAAAGTTAAACCTGCATATAACGCCCAATTTTGCTGCGGAATAATCTGGCTTTCACCTTGCGCACCATGTGCGTGAGTATCGATAAGGCCTGGAATCATGGTTTTTCCAGTAAAATCGATTACTTCTGCACCGCGCGGGATATTTACTTCTGAGCGAGAGCCTACCGCTGTGATTTTATTGCCGCTTACAACTACTGCGCCATCTTCAATCACTTGCTCGCCGTTCATGGTTACTACTGTGCCACCAACAAACGCAATTACCTGATCAGGAATATGCGTAGCGGTTGTGAAACCGATATTAGTACCATCAGCTACCTTCTCAAAGTTACTTTCACCACCAATATCAAACATTCCGCTAAGGTTTGCTGAATAGAGCTCTGGGCCTAGTGTCCAATAAAGGTTATTACTATCCGATGTCCAAGAAAGGTTATCACCCGCTCGCTGCGATAATTGCTCAATCGGGAACTGGCGATCGTTAGGGCCAATGTTAATGGCCGCACCGCGCTCAACAAATGGCGTTACAAAAACCCGGAAACGCTCGGCAAATGCTAAATATTTACCATCAGGCGAAACCTTGAACTCAGTAGCATGTGATGATGTATATAGCGTACGGGTTTCACCGCCATCAATTTCAATACTACGAAGTTCTGGGCCACTGGCGCCAAAGCCATTCACGTAAATACGATCGTTACGCGCACCAAACTGCACTGAACTGCCACTGCGAGCAATACGCTCAGGAGCATCAGCATTCAGAGGTAAATGATAAATACCCGCTTGTAACCCATGCTGCGGGTTAGTTAAATAGCCACCACTAATTTTACGGTAAACAATGGCTTGGCCATCTGGCGAGAACACCGGTTCAACAAATTTGCCGGGGCCTGTTGGTAACACGCGTTCGCGATTATTCCGCAAATCACGCACAATTACTTGCCCTTGTTCTTGATCGTGCCAAGTGGTGTAAACCAAATAACGGCCATCACGAGAAAATGATGGGAACTGCTCAAAGCGTTCGCTTTGCCCAGTTAACCGTTCTGCATTTCCATTCGGCAAGCCACGGGTGTACAAATGCCCTAATGCTTCATAAATAACTCTATCGGCATTTGGCGATACTACTGCGCTGCGTAGCATGCGCACATCGAAATCGTCATGCTCAATGTGTTGGCGAAAACGAACCGCATTTTGCACTTCTTTTTCAACTGAAACATTGAATGGAATGTTCGCAGTACGCCCATTCGCTATATTCAAACGGTGTATTTGTCCTTTGGCATAAAACACCAATTCAGAACCATCGGTGTTCCAGCCCATGCTTGGATAAACACCGTGAATCGCCCACGTTTCTTGCATATCGCGGCTTAAATCAGCATAAACTTCCTTGCTTTCACCGGTTTCTAAATCATACAGATACAGCTTGCTTTGGAAATCATCGCGGCCTACATACGCCAAATAACGGCCATCAGGCGAAGGAACTGGCCGTACGGCACCACCCATGCCTGAAATAACTGTTTCAATATCGCCAGTTTCTAGCTCATAACGCTTAATGCTGTAGATGCCAGAAATAGAATCTTTGTTGTAATGGAAGGTTTGCCCGGGGGTATCATCTTGTGAGTAATACACATATTTACCATCGGGAGAAAATGCTGGCTCGCCCAGATCTTTTTGATCATTCGGGCGCGCTGTTAACATTACACCTTGGCCACCACTTTTGTGATACATCCAAATCTCACCGGCACCAAGCGAACGGCGGGCCGTGAAATGTTTACGCGCAACGAGGTATTCACCATCGGGGCTCCACGCAGGGCTATTCAATAAGCGGAAACTTTCGTTACTAACTTGCCAAGCATCACTGCCATCAGCTTTCATTATCCAAATATTATCGCCACCACCTTCATCAGATGTGTATGCAATATACTGGCCATCAGGGCTGTAGGTTGGTTGCATGTGCCAACCAATACCGCCACGAATCAACTCAGCTTCACCGCCAGCGGCAGGCATACGATAAATATCGCCAAGCATATCAAATACTATGTAAGCGCCATTCGGGCTTACATCTACACTCATCCAAGTGCCTTTATCGGTATTGATACTTACAGTGCTGAATTCGCCCATAGGCTCGCTAACGCGCCACTCTGTTTCGGCGCTAGCAATACCGCCAACACACAATGTAGCGGCGATGCCGGCAATCGGAATTAGTTTTTTTAATTTAAACATGAAGGATCCCTAATCATTGTTATCAAATAAAAGCTGATAACTTATGGTTTACCTACTTCATTGGTAGGTTTTGCTTACCTTGTTGTAAACCACCACGAAGGCAATGTCTATGCCATCGCGGTGAGCTCACTAATGCTTGCGATTAAGCCAACATCATTGCCACTGCCACCACCACAAGTGCGGCGAGCATGGGCACTAACACGGTAACCACGAAAATATCGCGATAGGCTTCTTTATGAGTAAGCCCCATTAGCGTAAACAGCGCAATTACTGCCCCGGAATGCGGTAACGAATCAAGGCCACCGGCGGCTAAATTCGCAATACGATGAAGCAGCTCTGGCGAAACACCGAGTTCAATGTAGGCCGGCGCTAGGCTCGACATAAATATCTGTAGCCCACCCGAAGCTGAAGCTGTAATACCTGAAATTAAGTTTGCAGAAATGAACACAGATACCAAAGCCGGCAGTTCCAGCGCCAGCAACCATTCTGCAAAGGCATGGAAACCTGTGGTTTGGATAACTACGCCACCAAAACCGATAACCGCAGCAGTATTAATCAACGGCAATAGTGCATCATCAGCTCCTTGGCCTGCCGTGCGGATAAAATCTTTTCGTACCGGCGGGAACAGCAAATAACAAACCCCTGCCCCCATCAGCAACGCAAAGCTTGCCCACAATATTGGTTGCGTGAGGGCAAAATTAATCCAGCCAGCTTCGATTGAAAACTGCATGAGTAAGCGCGGCAATACGATAAGGGATAGCACCACAAGAACCGGAAAAATCGAGCGCCCCCAGCCCGGAAGATTGCCACCAGAACCACCTGCCATTGCGGCCATTTGCTCATCTTTTGGTGTTGCAACATAGCCTTCGCCATTGGCTAAGGCAAGGTGCCACTGGCGTTGTAAGTACCAAATACCTAAACCTGCCATTAACACACCGGCCAAAACACCATACCAACCGCCAGCGAATAAATCGGTTCCCAGTGAATTAGCCGCAATTACGTTGTGAATGGAGGGTGTTCCCGGCAACGCTGTCATGGTGAAAGTACCCGCACCCAAAGCAATAGCCGCTGCATATAAACGCCGAGGAATATTGGCCTCTTTCATCAGGGTAACGCCTATCGGATACATGGTGAAAATCACCACAAATACCACAACACCGCCGTAAGTAAGCAAGGCACATACCAGCATGGCAATTAGCAACGCGCGTTTAGCGCCCAACCATTGCGTAATTGCCATTGCAACGCCCTGCGCAGCTTGGCTGGCAGCCATAATACGGCCAAACAAAGCACCACAAAGAAACAACAGCAGAAAATTACCGGCGAAACTGAATGCCCCAGAAGGGCCAAACGGAAAGTGTTGAAGAAACACTTCTTGCAGCGCCATGCCGTTGGTAAGGCCAATAACCAAAATAGCTAGCAGCACGGCGAGTAGAATATTCCAGCCCCGTAACGCCAACACAATCAATAGTGCTAAGCCTACGAGTAACCCTAGATTCCCAAGCATAATGAAACCCTGTTGTTATTAATATTGGGTATCAAGGTAGCAAAAAATGCATATCCTCTGCCACTGCTAAAACATCGGGGGGTGCAATTGCTTTAGTAAAATGCTGAAGTTTGGTTAGCGGCATTGGCCTACCCAGCAGATACCCCTGCGCTTCGTGGCAATGGGTTAGCTTCAAAAATTCTAGCTGCGCCTGGGTTTCTACCCCTTCAGCGATAATTCGTAAATCGAGGTTTCGGGCGAGCTGCAAAATATCGTGATACAGCAAAGCATCACGCGCTCGATTCGTAGCATCGCGTAAAAAGCTACGATCAATTTTTACTGTGTTTAATGGCAATTTTTTTAAGTAGCTTAACCCGCAATAACCGGTACCGAAATCATCAATACTCAACGAAATCCCCATTTGCCGCAGTTGCCGTAACGCATTAAGTAAAAGCGGAGCGGGCTCTAACACCACAGTTTCGGTAATTTCTAAATCTAAGCAATGCGGCGCAACACCCGCTTCAGCAAGGTATCGTTGCACGACGGTAACTAACGGCACTCTTTGCAGATAACCTACCGATAAATTTACCGAAACTCGTTTTATCATAGGCTGAAGGCGGGAGAAATCGTGCAGCGCTTGCCGTAGTGTCCACTCGCTCAGTAGCACTATCAATTCACTTTGCTCAGCCACAGCAACAACTACCTGCGGGTTTAACCAGCCAAAACCTTGTGAATGCCAACGCAATAAGGCTTCAATACCGGTAATTTTTTGCTCCACAAGGGAAAATTGCGGTTGATAATACAAACACAGTTGGTTGGTTTGCATAGCGCTTAAAAGGTTTTCTTGAATAAACGTTTTTAGCGGCGGCGAGCTTTCATTCATAGCGGTTCCGGATTAAGTGGGAGTATTCCCAAAGCCTAATACAAAGCCCGCAAGATGCACGGCTGTTCAGCCATAACACCAGCACACACGGCAATCACGGATATTTATGGCGTTGGTAAAAAAGTGTTAGTGCCGCGCGCGGCTGAGTGCAGATAACTGTGTTACCCGCGCTAAAAGCACCGCACCGATAATGAAGAACGCAATCACCATTAACAACGCGTTTTGCCGAGAAAACAAATCAGCGACAATCCCGAACGTAGCCGCTAGCAGCATCGCCATTCGATTAAACACACCCCAAAGCCCGAAGGCACTGCCATCGCGTTCAGGCGCGGCTAACAAACCCACTAATGAGCGGCTCGATGCCTGAATAGAACCAATACCGGTACCGGCGAGCAAGGCTACGATAAGAAACACATCGCGCACGCTCATATTCAGCCAAGCCGCAATATCATGAATACCGTACATGCCACTTATTGCGATAATCCATAAACCAATAACTGCGAATAATACTTTTCGGGCCCCCACAAAGCGCTCAACGACACCGAATCCTATGGCACCAAATAACGCACTAAATTGAGTGGCCAAAAATACAGCTACTAAATCGGTTTGGGTAAGCCCGAGCTCGCCGGTGCTGTAGATACCAATAAATTTAATAACGGTTTGCACACCCGCCATATAAAACAAAAAGGCCCAAAAGAATCGGAAGAGCACAGGTTGCAAGCGCTGTTGCCGGAATAAGTTCAAGCTCTCGCGCCAATGCTCACGAGGAACCAGATTGGTTCCTTTAGGTTTATCTTTAACGAGCATAAAGGTAGGAATGGCCACTAACACGAAGTAGATAGAAATCGCGATCATGGCCCACTGATGCTGCGCAATATAAAGGCCACGTTCGGCGATAGGATCAGCACGAATAATAATCACCGATACCATTACCATACTCACAAAGCCACCGAGGTAGCCAAGGCCCCAACCAAGGCCGGATATCAACCCCATGTTCTTTCGGCTGGCAAGCTCGGGTAAAAATGCCGACATAATGGCTTCACCCACCATCCATGCAGTGTTGGTAATCAAAATAATAGCTATGCCCCACCAAACATCGCCGGGGCCGATAAAATAAAGTAGGCAGGTAAAGCTAGCGCAGATAAGGGTAGACCATGCCAATAGCTTCTTTTTCGAAACCCCGCGGTCGATCCAATGCCCCACCATAGGTGAGAGAACCATGGCAATTAATGTAGAGCCGATAATAGCAATCGACCAATAGGCATCGCGCCACTGGCTTTCTTCAGGAACAATGTAAGCCACAAAAAACGCAGAATAAACGAAGGAAATAACAATGGTGGTGTAGGCTTGGTTGGCAATATCGTACATAGCCCAACCAAATATCTGCCGCTTTGGCGCGTTCTTTTTTACCTGAATTGCTGCCGAACTTGTGGAGCTTTCCATCGTTAGTATCCTTTTAAAGCCCTTCAGTTAGCGGCTTCGGTTTCTACAATGCCGTTCCGGTTAAGCACCACTTTCCAGCGTTGGATATCATCTTTATCACCCCAACGCTCACGAATAACTAAATTTAATACTGAACGCTTTTCCACGATATCACGCACTACCTCGTTACCTTCTTGCCGATAAATGGGGTAAGTACTTTGTTCTAATAATGGCGCTAATACTTCTAAATCTAAAACCAAGGTTTCACGCGTAGTTGCATAGCCACTTAAAAATCGTGAAGGCAGCATTTTCGACCAACTACTGTAATGCAATACGGTTTCGCCGCGCTGAGGTGTTGATGCCCTGCGCGCTTTTTTAATTTCGGTAGCCAAATCTTCAAAGTTTTTATAATCAATCCACTCTACCGATTTACCCACTACATTTTCGTTATTCGGATCAACAAATTCATGGCGCCACTTCGGCCTGCCTTTACGCAGCCAAAGCCAAAGCTTTTGCCGAATATCATCTTTAAAAACTTCCCGAACCGCATATAGCAGCGCCACCGCAGCAATAAATACGGCGGTAACATCGCCCAAGGTATCCCGCGCCCGCAGCACCGCATAGGAAACGGCTGTCATTACTACTGCCGCTACACCGGCCTTCACAAAGCGCTCTTCGATATTCCCTAGCTCATGCCCTACCCGCCGCAAGGTAACCGGAAACTCAATCAGCCGGCGCAATAGGCGCATTTTATTCGACATCCGCGTGCTATCGGTTTGCACTCGATCAGAGTTGTACTCATTTTCATTTCTATATTTCGCTTCTCGGCGTGCTATACGCAACAACAACTCGCGAATATCTTGTTCATCACTGGCGAATTCCAACTCAGCAGCTAAGCGCAAAAACTGTTGCTCTGAAAACCACGATAAATAGTTATCGATATTGGTGTAATAACGCCGAAGGGCATCTTCTTTAGGTGCCGTGCGGCGTAATCGGCGCATAATGGTAGCGCTCAAATCGAGCAATTCCGCTAATGTTTCACGCAAATTTTCCGGCCGTTCACGCAAAATACGCCCTACTTCTTGCTCAATTGCATTCACATACTGATAGGCATACAAACTTAAACTCAGGCGGTATTCCGGCGTGGGCCGTTCTTGCTGTTTTGCTAAACGCTGAACCAAACGGCTACGCACCAACGGTTCTAACTGAACTTGGCTGTGGTAGGTTCGGCTAATATGAAAAGCCTGATGGTAAAGCGAACGCTCGGTAACCACATCAACAGATAAACCCAGCTCACCCGGCACAAACAAGAAAATATCTAACTTGTGCTCTGGGTAATCACCTAGGTTTCGCACAATGCGTAAGCTAAACGAATCATTGCTATCTACAGTAACCACGCGTGCTTATTAATCCTGTGCCTGTAAGAAGTTTTCCACCGATTCTCCGGTGAGCGTGCCAATGCGTTTGAATATATAGAATATAGCACCCATCAAAATGATCATGGTGGGCAATACGATAACTGGGAAGCTTAGCGCTGTCATGCGCGCAATTTCGCCGTTAAATGCTTCAGTGCCAGCAGGGCTTACTACAATCATTCGTGCCAGAATATAATTTAGCACCGCAGAGAGAAAAAATGCTGCGGCTACCGCATTACCGCCATTATTAATCGTTTTTTGGAATTCCTGTGTTTTCCCACGTTTGCTCAGCACCGCATTTAATTTATCAAGATCAAGTATTTTGCGATTCAGCAATATTTTTTCTACCAACGGAAAACGAGTAAAGCGGCTGCCAAATACCACCAACCCAATAATGCCCGGTACCGCGGCCTCTTTAATCGCAATATACGCAGGATCAAGCTCTAACAAGCCAATGCCGCCGGTAAGCAACACGCTTACCAAGCCTAAAATCGAAAAGCCGTTAATTTTTTTACGCCGATACAATTCCCAACAACCAAAACCTAAGGGGAATGCGAGCGCTAACACCAGCGCTGTGGGCGCTCCCAGCCGCGCATCACTGCTCAATTGCATTAGAATAATAACGGGCAGGAAAATATTAAATAGCATATTAACCATTAGGCCGGGTTCTTTAATTTCTTTCTTTGATGTTTGATTTCGATATTCTTGCATAAGTAACTTCTAGGTTAATGGTGGTGTTCAAGCAATTGCGTGCAGAGTGCATAATACGCGGCGAAAGCCTATTCGTATAGGCGTAGCATAGTATGTTATTTGCTAAGATTTTGCAGCAGTGCATGCATAGGGTAATATACCCATCAAATTTAACGAATATGGAAATTTTATGCACAATCATCGTTCGTGGTATCGCCGTTTATGGCCTCTGTGGCTCCTGATTATTATTGTTATTCTTGCTTGGTGGCCTGGCCGCAGCATTTTAATGAATACGCTTACTGAGCGTGAAGCGCAGCGTATCGCTAGCATTACCCCAGATCAGGGCGCGGCAACTACACCTGAACGATTAAGCATAGAACGCATCATGGCCGATTTACACTGGCTCGCTGATGCCGAGCGTGAAGGCCGAGCCCCAGGAACTGATGGTAGCCAAGCTGCCCGCGATTATATTATCGAACGGTTTCAGGAACTTGGTTTAACACCCGCTGGAACCGAAGGCTACGAGCAGGCGTTCACTCATGAGCGCGTGGAACGAGCCGTAAACATACTTGGCGCTATTGAGGGGCAAGATCCAACGCTGCGCACTATCGTTATTACCGCACATTACGATCACCTTGGCGTGCGCAATGGCCAGATTTACCATGGTTCCGATGATAACGCTTCAGGAACCTCAGTTTTACTCGAAATGGCACGTTATTTTAGTGAAAACCAGCCACAACATACTTTGCTATTTGCTGCCCTAGATAGTGAAGAACGCGGTTTGTTGGGCGCACATGCACTATTTACTAGCGGCCACCTTGATCCGAAAACAATTGCCTTCAACGTAAACATGGATATGCTTAGCCGCAACACCGATGAATTGTTGTATGCGGTAGGTACGTATCACCACCCGTGGTTGGTTCGCCTAGTACAACGCGTGCAAGCAGAAAATGGTGCTCGCATTGTTATGGCCCATGATCGGCCGTGGTTTAAAGCTGGCCACACCGATGATTGGACACTGAGCTCTGATCATGGCCCATTTCATGAACAAGGTATTCCTTTCATTTACTTTGGCGTAGCCGATCACCCAGATTACCACGCCCCAACCGATACTTCAGATAAGGCCGATGAGGCATTTTTCCGTATCACTGCTGAAGCAACATTGAGCTTTACAAAACTCATTGATCAAGTGCTTTCAGAAAAGCGTTAACAGTTTACGTTCGCAGTATTAGAGAACAGAGGTAGTAACTTAGTGCGCTCGATTTATCGATTAATCATTACTGCTGCGCTCTGCGTTGTTGGCTTCGCCGCAACCAGCACGATAGCAGAAAATGAAAAACCGTTGCACCCGAAGTTCAACGAGCTTTTTCAAAACACGTTGAACCTTGAGCAAGTGCCAGGCGGCGTATACGCCATAGTGCATCGCAATCAAATTGTAGAAATGCAGGCGTTTGGTGTTCGCGAACTCAACGGCACTGCGCCGGTAGATGAACATACTGTATTTCGTATTGCTTCGGTATCGAAAACCTTTGCTGGCACTTTAGCTAGTATGCTGGCAGACCAAGGCCAATTTGACTTATCTGAGCCGGTAAGCAAATACGTACCTGACCTGCAATTTAAGAATCCACAATTTAATATTGATTTAGAAGTGGGCCATCTTTTGGCCCATAGTTCAGGCGTTGTTCCGAATGCCTACGATAATTTAATAGAAGCTAATTACCCGCGTGAACGGATTTTGCCGCACTTCAATCGTATTAACCCAATGTGCACACCCGGTGCTTGTTACGGCTATCAGAACGTTTTATTTAGCTTGGTTGAAGATGTTATTGCACAAAAAACTGGGCGTGATTACAGCAGCTTAGTAACTGATTTAATTTTTGAACCCTTAGCAATGAGCGATGCGTCCATTGGCTTACAAGGCTACCTCGGCAGTGATAACCGCGCTGCTGCCCATATTCGAGGGCGCAATGGCTGGTTTCCGCGGGAAGTGAACGCTAACTACTATCGCTATGCTGCCGCAGCCGGGGTAAACGCAAGCGCTACTGATTTAGCGCAATGGTTAATAGCGCACATGGGTTATCAGCCCGATGTTCTGCCGTTATCGGTTTTAGAACAAATTCGTACCCCACAAGTGCGCACTACTCGCGATCTGCGCCGCCGTAATTGGCGGCCACTGCTTTCCGATGCTCATTATGGCTTGGGTTGGCGAATCTACGATTTACAAGAAAAAACATTGCTTTACCACGGTGGTTGGGTAGAAGGGTTTAGAGCCGAAATATCCTATTCACCTGATTACGATATTGGGTTGGTTATTTTAATCAATGCCGAAAGCACAGCTATCAATGGCCTTTCACCATACTTTTGGCGCGATGTACTCAATCGCATGGAAACCGAACAATGGATTCCATACCAATACGCCAACGATATAAAACCCATGCCCTCGCCATTGGAAACGCCAGCTGTAACAGCTAGCTTCCCATTCGATTTATGCTACTCGTGTTTGTGGTAAACACTTCGCTTTAGATGTTCAGCGCTTTGGTTCTGGCACATCGCTCTTATTAACATTCTGAGCGTTGGCAACTGAAGAAGCGAATGCCTTATCATCTTGATCTGCGTTCAACCCATCTTGCTCCTCGCTTTTTGCCGGAGTAAACGATAAGCGAGTTGTGCGTGACCATGCAACGGCAGTAAGAATACTTAGCTGCCTATTCTCATCAACATCTTTGCTCGTACGCACTTCCGTTCGCCAGAGCTTGGTATAAGGCAAAACCCACCAAAGCTGCCAAGCCAAACATAGCGCGGTTGCAGCAATAACGGCCCATGATGGCAACTCAGCAAGGTTAAGAACGATCAGCTGCAGCAATATCAACAACGCCGCACAACATGCGAGCTGCATTCTTGGGAAATCGAAACCCCTTATAATCCAATGAGGGTTACGCGACAAAGGAAGTAGCGTGGCTACCACAATTAAACCTGTGGCTATATAAATGAGAATATCCAACGCCTACCTCCTACCCATAGATTCAATCCCGTTTCGCATAACCACTGCCAATAGCGCTGAATGGCAGTTTTAAACCAAGCTCTGGAACTTATAGCGCTATCCACGCCGGCAGAGTGTTGCAGGGGTTGAAGGCTCCGAAAAACCCGGATTGTTAGCTGTTTCCAAGCATGTACGCACGAAGCTGCCGCTCCTCTCGCATAACATAGAGCACGAGAACCCGCTGCCCATCCTCACGATAAAAAATGCGACACGGGGTAACAACTACCTCCCTGTATACCGAATCAGGGAGCTCTTGAGGAATCCGCCCGGATTTGGGGAAATTTTCCAAACGCTCGATTTTATCGAACACTTCCTGAACCAAAGCGCTTGCGGCAGTAGGCTTATCGAGAGCAATGTACTCAGCTATGGCATCCAGTTCTTGAAGGGCTGGCTCGGTCCAGATTACTTCAGCCATTTACTCATTTTCTCCCTGGCCTCAGTTTTGCTGCATGTTCTTCCCTCAAGTACCGCACGCTCTCCCCTTGAGAGCCCCTCAAGCAACTCAAGGCGACGCTGCATGAACTCGTAATCCTGAACATCAACAAGGTATGCGGATGGCTGGCCATGCTCCGTAATCAATACGGGCTCTTTCGACAAGTGCAGATCTGCCAGAATCTTTGTGGCTTGGCGCTTGAGGTTCGTAACTAGCTCAACTTTCATAGGTTCACCCTGATCTAAACTTTAAGTGATACTATAGTATCACTTTCCGGGTAAAGCAATCCTAGCCAACCCTCCGCATGTGGCGTCATTAGCGAAGCGGTTTGTTAGCAGCTTCTCCAAAATCACTCTATTCCACGCCCGCCTGCCGCTGTCCTATTTGCCCGAACAATTGAATATTCATATTCTCACTGTCGCCATCGAAGTTCGCGTATACTCCGCTTTCATGAACGAACACGTTGGGCCTGCCTTCGATCGGAACCATGACAAGAGAAAGACGATTTCCAGCCGGAAATACCAGCGTGAGTGAATCTTGTGCGTAAACCACCGAAACCTCCCAACCCTGATCCGGGAAAACATAGGTTCCAGCCAGTGACTTCAAGACGGCATCGGGTTGCTCCGCGCGTTTAACCCTCTCCTCGCGGAATATTGACCAATCATAGGCGCGGGACACTGCGCTGAAGAATTCTTCACCGAGATTAGCTCCATTATCGGAGTTGGCTAGAAACACCGCACCATCGCCGGTCCGCAAATTCAATGTCATGCCTGCCCTATAACCAACAGTGCCGCCATAATGGGTAACAAAGAGCTGATCACCTTCACCCATTAATCTGAAGCCGTACGCATGGTTAGCGATGGGGTTGGCAAGCATCTCGCGGATACTGGCCTGGGTGAATAAGCTGCTCTTGCCCTCGTAACCTTTGTGAATTTCGAGCAAAAACATAGCTAAATCGGTGGCCGTTGCCCATAGGCCAGCAGCAGCCTGCTCGGGATAGTTGTTCCAACCTCCTGCAACGATAGCACCGTCTATCTGATGTCCGCGAGCGGTATGTGAATGGCTAGAAGTAGGCAACGGCATGGTGAAATCCGCTTGTTTCATGCCCACAGGGGTGAGCAGCCACTCGCGCATGATCTGATCGAAAGGTTTATGCAGTTGATCCTGCAGGGCGATTTCTATAACGGTATAACCACCACCTGAGTACGCGAGCGAAGTCCCCGGCGCGTTCAGAACCTCCACTTTGCGGGAGTTGCTCGGTGTTTCACCTCGCACGATCTGGTGGTCTGTCGGTATCGGTTCGTTCTGTGCATATCCGGCGTAGCCGCCCCGTGCAATGCCCGACGAGTGTGCGAGCAGGTTACGGAAGGTAACCGGGTTGGCTTTGGTTTGTCGGCCAGGCGGCAGATCATAGGATAACAAGTAATTTTCGATGTTCTCGTCAAAATCGATCAGTCCTGCTGTATTCATGCGCAGCGCAGCGAGCAAAGTAAAAGGCTTGGCGATGGAGCCGGCTTGGAATAGGCTCCCACAATCAGCATCGGTGCCATCTTTTTGCAGCTGCCCCCAAGCTGCACTCCAATCCAACTCGCCTTTGTGGATTACTGCCACTGATAGCGCAGGCGTCTTGGACATGGCCATGCGCGTTTCAACGCTAACGGGGTTTATTTCGCCGTCAAACACCACATGTGGCAGCATCCCGTCCTCGACCTGATTTTTGCGCGCTTGTGCATCACTCGCAGTATAGCAACTCCAATGCTGCTGAAGTTGAGCTTGCATGGGGCCTTCGAGCCCCGACATTGGCAATGTGTCGACAACGGCTGAAATGGTGAGCCCACTGAGCAGCGGCATAAGCAGGGTGTATTTGTTCATTTGTAATTGCGTTTCCTTGCCCGTTATCGATCTACGGATGAGATTTCGAGTAGCCTAACGCCACGCACATGGACACGAGCTTGCGAGCGTCACCC
>NZ_AFPO01000019.1 GCF_000218785.1 Idiomarina sp. A28L | reverse complement strand
GTGGGAAGCCACTATCAGGTAGGACGTCTTATAATGTGTTTATATCTTTTGAAAACACTTTCTAGACTGCAGAACGAAGTTAGCCAACCTTATCTGAGGGTGGTTATTACTTGCTGTCGGCTGTCGATATTCGTTTAAGCGAGAAAGGGCAGAGGTATTCAAAGCACTCGATTACAATCTTTCTTTGATTCCTATATAAGTTGAGCTTGGAACGCTGATAAAGCGTTATTCCTATTGACCTATAGGGTAGCTCACGATTGCCATTTGGTCGGATAGGGCCATCATTTGATCACCCTTAAGACCATGAAATGGGAACTCAGCAAACTCAAACCCTCTAGAGGACAGATCCAAGTATAGCTTTGAATCGTTCAATTTGAGCTGCCTTGCATGTGCTGGATAGGTAGCTGTTCCTTTTTCTACAACCATAAATGCAATGGGAAAAAAACTAAGAAGACTAACGACAGACAAATTTCCGTTGTTCCAAAAACTCAAGATTTTTGCACTCAAGTGCTTTGTGTATGGATAAAACCAATAGTAAATATTGTGTGTGTGCTGAATTGCTTTATCGTCACCGAGTACGAACTTTTGAAGAGGGGTAAAGTAAGGCGTCTCTTGAGGTGCCCTAAGACATTCGTTAACCGAGGTTGCAGCTAATATGTGGCCAATCATTGCACGAGCGAACTTGGTGGCGTTTACATTTTCAGAAACAAAATTATGAGGGCTGCTCGCACACTCGAAGTAGGTCTTAACTTTGGAGCTTAAAAAATTAAATACAGTTGCTACCTCTTGGTCACAGTTGCCAATATGATTGTTATTACAATTATGGCAGATCGTCCGAAATTTACTGCCATTCCTTGATCTGATGCCTTTAATTTTTTTTGCATTTGTACCCATCATCTCGGTTATATGGCGTTGCTCAACTCTAGTAATTGCTATCGCTCCTTTGGGAGGCACATGATCCCATGATAGTGAGCCATACTGACCACAAATCAGACAATAGCCTTCGCTGATTTTTGTATGTGCGATACGCTGTGAAATTCTGTGATTGAGTCTACTCATTGGTTCCTTTGTTATGTTGTCGTTTGTCACGTAAAGGGCTGACAAGGCTCACCACCCACCATTTCAAAAAAGATTGAGTGGTGAGCCTATAGAGATCGCTACATCGAGTTTAATGCAACAACATTGCAGCCTGACATTTTATTCATTGTTTGTTGCAATGTATCATCAAGATCTTGGTAGATATTGTCAGCAAGATAAGATGAACGTTGGTGCAGAGAGTTGATATTATTTATGTTTTCAAACGCTATTATATCGACTACAGGAGAGCGTTGTGCGGCTTCAATTAAATGATTCGTCACGCTAATCATTTGTTTATTCATGAGAGTATTTGCGATTTTACCTTTTGGCGCTAAGGAGTCGAGCTCACGAAATACAATGGCGATTTTTTTGTTAGTGAGCTTATAGGTGTTTATGTACGCTGTGTACAAGAGCCGGAAATCGTAGTTCCAAAAATTCGAAACAGAATCCAGGCTCTCTATCAAAACAGATGAGTATTGCTCTAATGTGCCTAACATTTTAATGGTCATTTCCACATCAACCTCTTCTAACTCTGATTCATAAAAGAAGTCATATAATTTCCAGAGTTCGTCTGTAAACAGAGCGTTAAAGTTTTTGTTGCCCAGAATGGCCAGAGGATTGTATTCATGACAGTCAATTTTTATTGCTAATGCACGAGCTATGTAATTAAGGCGCGCCGTAAAGTCAGGCGAGTTCATTTCTTCCCTTGAAATATTGGGTTGTGCCGAATGTTGAACGTATGAATCAATGATCTGCTTGCACGACTGGTGCTGCAGTGATGAGCGCGCTTTTAGAGCAGAAACACGGTATTTGGTTTGGTGGTTGTTAAATGTAGTCATCATAATAGTTCCTTCAGGCCATGAAAGATTAATCAGCGCTGCAAATCATGGCCGTCTGGTTGTGAATGACTCATCTAAAATATGCCAGAATGTCTAAGTTTAGTATTACATTCTCGTTGCAGCGCAAACGAACGACTCTGCAGCCGCTTATTCAATTTATAAATCACTATAGGCTTTGTCAAGGTTTGATGGTAATTAGCTGTTAAGTCCAACGAATGAACTGGCCGTTTTTTCCTCTTGTTTTCTTTTCCCTTACTTTGGTAAGGCTTAGATATTCTCGACATTTTATGGGTTTCTTTATGTCCTCAGAGGTAGTGGTATGTTAGCTAGTAACAATGTAGATAAACCTCAGGCATTATCACTATGTTAATTCAGCGTGGTTTCAATCAAAAAATGGTACCAACAGTTCTAGGTTGTTTATCAAGCCTTATCAGTGAAGTCATCAGTCGCAATGCCCGCTCTTTCAGAGTATCGAGAGCAATCGCGTGTGCTTTAGAGCTCGAATTATATGATGTGTTTCCAGAGTTGCGGGACGTTCGTGAGAATAGTGGCGTTACTTATAGTGAGAGGTTTAATCGACTGAGAATGCTAATTGGCTAGTAACGACAGCAGCCGATTAGGGCAGCTGTCGTTATCGTGAGCTATAGCTTCATTAAGTCTTTAAAGCTTCTCGGGCGGCGAGTGGCTAGAATATCAGTTCTGAATTCTTTGAGTATTTGAGGGGCGATACTTGGACTAACCAGCCTATCGTTATTAAACATATTAATGTGGATCCAACAAAGTGCAGCGTGTTTGAAAGCTAAGCTTAGAGGCTCAGGAAAAAGGTGCTCGATGTCGAGGAATGACTCTTTCTTTAGGTCATTTTCTATTTGATGGTATATCTCTATAAGAACTGATTTATAGGTGCTTTCGTCAATATCTCTGTACGAGAAAGGGTATGGAAAGTGAAGTGAGCACAGTTCGGGAATGCCTAATGATTCGTATGGGTATTGCTCACGAAGCGGTTTTGTTAAGTCGAAATCAAAGCGAATTTCAGTTTGTGGTTTTAGATTTTGCATACGTTTTTCCTTACTATTGGCGTTAATTTGATTGTTTACTCATCAAGATTATTTTTGCTCGCGCGAACTCCCTTGAACAAAATGTTTGTTTTGAAGCTTGCGAAAACTGTCAGGCTGATAAAGTTCGATTGCTTTCAGAATCAACCCTTTTAACTCTTCAATGGCCTCAACAACATCGTGACCATTGTCAGGGCATTGTCCTGACAATTTGCGCCGAC
>NZ_AFPO01000020.1 GCF_000218785.1 Idiomarina sp. A28L | reverse complement strand
CACAAAAACCCCAAGGTTCGCAAGTGCCTAGTAAACAAGATCAGCAACAGAAAGATCATCAAAAGCAGGGACAGCAAAAGCAAGGTCAACAAGGCCAGCAGCAAAAGCAAGAACAGCAAGGACAGCAAAAGCAAGGACAGCAACAAGATCAGCAAAAACATGCTAATCCAGGTCAACAAGACCACAAGAAATCTCAGCAAGCACCAAGCAAAAAAGGCTAGTAAATTGCGTAGTTAAGAGCCCAGCATGGATTGCTGGGCTCTTTGTTTTAAGCTAACTGTAGTAACCTTCGGCACAATAAATAAGTTACATTACTTCTATTTTCTCAGCCTCAATAATGCTCGGTTTACCTCTAATTAAATGAATAGCTTCTGTGCCTGTTGTGCTGCCGATGGTAGTATTCACATTAAAGATGTAATAGTGAAACCAATGTGCAAGAAAATGAAACCACTCAATTGATAATCTAGAAGCTAATTGAGTGCGTAAATGCCAATAGGGTATCAAAAAACCGAGTGTATCGGTGGCGGGTGCTCAATAGTGGGAGTTAAGATGAGCGAAGAATATGAAGCACGGCCTAAACACCACAAGCCACAAGGTATTTCTGATCGTATCGCCTATGGAACAGTGAGGTTTTTACGTTTTTTTGCTGATTTATTTTTCTCTGGGCGTTATGGCAATCGCGCGGTAGTTTTGGAAACCGTGGCTGCTGTGCCAGGCATGGTGGGTGGCGCTATTCAACATTTACATTCACTGCGCCGCATGAAGAATGACGATGGTTGGATTCACACGTTGCTCGAAGAAGCAGAAAACGAACGCATGCACTTGCTAACCTTCATTGAAGTGGCAAAACCGAATTGGTTAGAACGTACGTTGGTGATTATTGCTCAAGGTATTTTTTACAACGCCTTTTTTGTGCTTTACCTTTTCTCAAGCAAAACGGCTCATCGCGTTGTTGGCTATTTGGAAGAAGAAGCGGTTTACAGTTATACCGAATATCTCGCAGGCGTAGATAGCGGCAAATACGAAAATGTTCCTGCACCGCAGATTGCTATTGATTATTGGCAGCTGCCTGAAGATGCCCGATTACGCGAAGTGATTATTGCGGTAAGAGCTGATGAAGCAAAGCATCGTGATGTAAACCACGGTTTCGCCGATGAGTTGAAATCAGGGGCGCGAAAGTGAGGTATTTACAATGAATGTAGATAAAGCAAAAAAGCGCATCGCAAAAAGAGTTCAGCGCGGTTTCAAAGGTTTTCCACAAATTTCGTTAGAGTACTTCGGAACCACCCCCGATCTTGCGAATAAAGTGGTGGTAACGTTTTTATCTGAAGAGAATGCAGAGCCTCAAAAACAACAATTTGTGAGTAAACATGATGTGCGAGAAGATGAAGCCATTCAATCGGTGATTTGGAAAATAATTGAACGTGCCGACGCCAATACGGTACTAGAAAACCAAGAAGTATCAACTGATAATTCATGATACAAAAGCGTCGATCCATCGATTATCTGTGTTTTAACTGACAATCTAATTTGAGAATTAATATGGCTGAGTGTGACAAAACTCCAAGCAATACCTTATATATTGAAGTAACTGGTTCCGGTTTACCTGAGGTTGATGGCCTGTATGTACCTTCAACGGCACCACCCACTAAATCTGATGCAAATGTGATGTCGAGTATCGGCTATTGGAATGGCAAAATGGCTTGGGATCGTGCTGACGGTAAAGCAGAACGAAGCCCAGCGATTTCCTATTCTATTGGTTTTACCGCGTGGCGAATTTGCCGGTTAGATGGTCATCTTGCATACACCATTGTATGTGACGATGAGTTGCCACCTTCCGATCGTGAGTGGGATGTTTATAAAATGGGAGTAGCCCCAGCGCCTAAAATTACTATACATAAGCGTGATCCTAGGTAGAAGAAATGTGATTAGCAACAACTGAAAACCTAATGCAGAAACCTGAAGGCTGTATCAATAATCTACATTCGAATCAGCAGCAGGTGTGCTTTGCCATCAAGCGGCACTTCTACACTATCATCGTTGTGTTGCAACGGCTCGCCATCGAGTTCTGCATGAGTAATGCCTTGGCTCCGTTTCTGTGGGTTTTCAACAGTAATCTGGTATTGGCCGCTATCAAGGTTTAGGGCAATTTCATATTTTGGCCAGCACCGAGCAATGCAGGGTTTGATTACAAGCTTATCGCCGCGCTTTTTCAGGCCAAGTATGCCTTCTAATCCAGCTCTATACATGCAGCCGGCAGCACCGGTGTACCATGTCCAGCCACCACGGCCGATGTGAGGTGCTACCGAATAGATATCTGCGGCAACTACGTAAGGCTCAACTTTGTATTTGGTAGCCTCTTCAGCGGTTAATGCGTGGTTAATAGGGTTCAATATATTAAATACCTTCACTGCCTGATTGCCATCGCCCAGCTCAGCGTAGGCTTCAGCTACCCACATGGCAGCGTGGCTATAATTGCCACCATTTTCGCGTAAGCCCGGCGGATAGCCTTGTATATAACCGGGGTGCTGGCCGCCATAATTGAAAGGTGGTGTAAATAGAATTACCAATTGGTTCTTCTCGGAAATGAGTTGCTTGTTGAGCGACGACATAGCGTGTGCCGCCCGCGCATTATCGGCACCGCCCGATAATACAGCCCACGATTGAGCAATAGAATCAATGCGGCATTCCTGATTCCCCCACGAGCCTAACCAACTGCCATCATCATAGGTTGCTCGGCGATACCACTCTCCATCCCAACTCACTTGTTCGATAACTTTTTGTAAGGTTTTAGCGTAATTCGCCCATACTTGTGCGCGTTCGCGGTTATGCAATTTTGCCAGCGGCGCGAACATTTTCAGTGCTTTTAAAAGTAACCAACCCAACCAAACACTTTCGCCTTTACCTCCGGGTCCTACTCGATTCATGCCATCGTTCCAATCGCCAGTGCCAATTAATGGCAACCCCAGTACGCCGCGAAGTTCAATGCTTTGCTCTAATGCACGAGCACAATGCTCAAATAGCGATTCGGTATACTTTGTGGTTTTAGCTGGAAATACACTATCGTGTTCATCATCGTTGAGCTGTGGCCCTTCGATATATGGCACTTGCTCATTAAGAATGGCTATATCACCCGAATTTTCGATGTATCGAGCGGTGGCGTAAACTAACCAAACCCTATCATCGGAAATGCGTGTTCGAACGCCATTGTTGGTAGAGGGCATCCACCAATGCTGTACATCGCCTTCAACAAACTGGTGTGCAGCAGCACGTAAAATATGTTCTCGAGTTTCATCGGGTTTGGCGAAAGTGAGGGCCATGCCATCTTGTAATTGATCGCGAAAACCGTAAGCACCGCTGGCTTGATAGAACCCTGAGCGCGCCCAAATTCGGCAAGCTAGAGTTTGGTAGGTAAGCCAACCATTGAGCATTATATCCATGGCTCTATCGGGTGTTTTTACCTGAACCACACCAAGAATGCTTTGCCAATGCTGTTTTACTTCCGCGAGCAACTCATCAATTTCACATTGCCGATAGGCTGCAAGTAACTCTTTTGCTTCGCTTGCAGATTCACCTTGGCCAAGAAGAAATACCACATCAGTTGATTCGCCCGGCTCTAACCATATGAGCTGCTGCATTGCTGCACATGGGTCAAGCGCCACACCGGTAGTTCCCGATAGTGGCCTTTTGCTAGCGAGAGCTAAAGGAGGCAGGCTACTAATGCCATTTGTACGTGCATGCGCACGGCCCAAAAATTCAGAGCGATCGGCGGTAAAGCTACTTTGTTTGCCGGCCATATCGGCAAATGCAACTCGGCTTGAGAAGTTCAGGCTCCAAGGATTGCGGGCTAAAATGGCGCCCTTGCTATCATGCTCGGTGTAAATAAAAGGCGCGCTGCCGCTGCGAGAGGCCCCGAGCACCCAGCTCACAAAAGCAGTTACGGATAATCGCCGGGTTGTTTTTGAATGATTATGCAGCCGTAAACGAGAAATTTTAATCGCGTGCTGAAGTGGCACAAATTGCAACAGATCGAGTTCGATACCGTGTGCTTGGTGCTGGAACCGGCTGTAACCAAAGCCGTGCGTGGCAATGTATGGCGCATCGGAATGACCATACTCGCTATTAGCAGGAAAGTTTTTAATATTTATGGTGGCACCGAAAACGGCCATGTTATCTTCGTCACGAACATACAGAGCTTCGCCACTAGGATCACTAACCGGATCGTTAGACCAAGGGGTTAATTGGTTATCCCGGCTATTCTTTGCCCAAGTGTAACTGCTGCCTTCGGCCGAAACCTGAAAACCAAAGTGGTGATTAGCAATAACGTTAATCCAAGGTGCAGGGGTGGCTTCACCTTCAGATAAGCTAATCACATATTCGCGGCCATTCTCGGCAAAACCACCAATGCCATTAAAAAACTCTAGCTCTGGTATTTTCAGGAGGCTAGTTGCGCTATCTATAATCTCAGCATTAGTTTCATTTTGTTTACGCTGGCGCGGTGTTATCGGTTCTTGTAGGAAAATAGCTGGAGTTTCCATAGGTGGTATGCGGTTGAGTTGATTTCTCAAACTACCCGCTGCGGCATAGAGTTTCACCCAGCAGGCAGAGGCAAGTAGGGCGCGGGCAGTGAGGCTTATTTGATCAGACCGCAAGGCATATATAGTTCCGCGGGTAGGCGCACTAATATTTGCACGTAGATAATTGGTGCGTATTGCTGCTTCAATAGCATCTTGTAATTCCTGAATATACGAAGATGGTTGTTCGTTAAAAATCACTAAATCGACACAGAGTTGTTTTAGTTGCCAGTATTCATGGGCTCTTATAAGTTGCAAAACCTGATTAATGTGTTTGATGTTATCGATGTGGATAAGAATTATCGGCAAATCGCCAGAGATTCCAGTTTCCCAAAGCGCTGATTGTGGGGCTGCGCCTTGCCGAATAAGCCTTGCTGATGAGCGAAAACGCGCATCTTGATAAAGTAAAGGTGTAGCTAAACGCTGAAAATCAACGGCTTCATAATTGCCTATGTTTAAATGGCGTAATTGTAATTGGGCTTGGGTCCAGGCTAACGTTTTTGCGCGCGCGAATGCATTTCGATCGTGATGCTTATCAAGTAACGCAATGAGCGCTTCTTTAGATTCTGCCACTAATGTCCAAAACGTTATGCGTGCTTCACTTCTAGCTTCGATTATAATGCGCCGGCGCAGCGAGAAAATTGGGTCTAGAACGGTACCAGCTGTATTTGATAGTGATGCTTCTGGCTGCATTGCTACGGCGTTTGCCAAGGTTCTACCTCTGCCCAAAAATCGAGCGCGATCTGATTCAAACTCAGGCGTAGCAGTTAGCTCAGCTTCAACCACTACTAAGTGTGCAGCCCATATGTGTTTATCTTCAGAAGATTGGGTGCGGCGAGTAGCGATTAGAGCATCGAATTTATCCAGGTATTCGGTTTCCACGAACATCTTACTGAAAGCGGGGTGTGCTTGGTCTGCCGCTAAGGTGTTCAAAACTACTTCAGCATATGAGGTGATTTCGATTTCTTTAGCTCTATTATCGAAGTTACTTAACGAAAGGCGCCGCACTTCGCCATCATCTTCCATTGAAACAACTACCTCCATGCTGCTTTTTAGTTCAGCATCGTGATGCACGAATTCGGCATGTTCTTCGTTGAATTCAACTGTGCTATCACCATTTACATCACTATCGGCGTAGTGTGGGTCACCTATCGACCAGCATTGGTTTGTTTTAATATCGCGCAGGAATATAAAGGTGCCATAACTTTCCAAGCAACCATCTGGTTGCCAGCGGGTAATAGCGATATCACGCCAACGGCTGTAACCACTTCCGGTAGCAGTGAGCATTACTGAATATTGCCCATTCCCGAGCATGTGGGTAATAAGTGGTGTTGTTCTGCTAACTTTAATTTGGCGCCGAGTTGATGAACCTGCAATGTTGTAATTAATCGGTAATTCAACGGCTGCCGCAAGTTGATGGGGTGTTGCAATGTCGCGAGGCATGCGTTCTTGGAGCAGTAGCTCACAGGCCTGAATGATCGGCTCGCGATGAAAGCGTTTGCACATAATGTTGTTCTTCAGCGCATTGCTGATGGCAGCAATAGTCATGCCTTGATGATGCGCCATGAAACTTCTGATAATGACATACTCTTTATTTTCAGGAAGCCGGCTAGGCGTAAAATCGAGTGCTTCGTAAAAGCCGAAACGGCCCAAGGCACCGAGCTTCGTAAGTGTATTGTAGTTTGCAAGGGCTCTCGTAGGTTCAATCATGGTGGCCAGCCCGGTGGCATAAGGCGCAATAACTCTATCGGAACGCAAGCCGCGCTTGAAGCCAAGTTCGGGAACACCGAAATTTGAGTATTGATAAGTAAATTCATGATCGCGCGCATTGAATGCCGATTCAGACATTCCCCAGGGAATGTTCAATGAACTTGCGTAGCTTTGTTGTAGTTTTACCGCAAACTCCATTGTGCCAGAGAGTATGCTTCCGGCTGGGGTTTGCATAACGAGTGAGGGCATTAGATATTCAAACATAGAGCCAGACCAAGAAATAAGCGCTGAACCATTCATTATTGGCGTTGCAGAGCGGCCAAGGCGGAACCAATGCTTGCTATTTACATCGCCTTTAGCGATGGCAAATAGGCTCGCTAATCGGGCTTCAGAAGCCAGTAAATCGTAGCAACTTTCATCTCGGCTATTGGTATCAAGAGAGTAGCCAATCGCCAGTAGCTGTCGTTGCGGGTCGATTAAAAAGCCGAAATCCATGTTTAAGGCAAATTCACGCGCAGTAGATGCTAGCGTTTCAAGGCGCTGGCATAAGGGTTCGCTATATTTTCTTTGCAGAGTATCTCGTTCGTATTCGTGTATATTTTTTTCAATCGCTTGCACCCAGTATCGAAGCTCAAAAACTCTAGAGTGCTCATCGCTATCATCGGGCAAGTTACTAACTAAAGATATCAACTCGTTGATCAGGGCGGTGCTTGGGATAGCTGCTGGCGGTTCGGAGGCTACTTGTTCTATTTCTTCGAGTAAAAATCTGATTTCAACGGGTGCATTCCACACGTTTTTAAAGGCTTGTTGAGCTAACTGGCAATTATCTATATGGCCGCCGAGCATGTGTGTGGGTGATGCATCAAGCGGGCAAGTTAGTTCGTTGTTGCTTATCCACTCTTCACAGGCGTTAGCTACTACCAGTAAATGGCCAGCAAGGTTGCCGCTATCTACCGAGGAAATATAATTTGGGGTAAGTGGTTTTAGCGTGTTGGTGGAATACCAATTAAAGAAATGACCACGAAAAAGCTTTAAATTCTGCATTGTTGCAAAGGTGGCTTCGAGCCGTTCAATCGTTTGCACCATTCCCGCCCAACCAAAATCACGGGCTGCAATAGCAGATAACAAATACACCCCAATATTCGTTGGCGATGTGCGATGAGCAACAACTTCGTTGGGGGTTTCTTGGAAGTTATCTGGGGGTAACATGTTATCTTCTTTACCAACGAACACTTCAAAATAGCGCCAGGTGCGCCGGGCAATAAGCCGCAGTTCAGTAGCCTGTTGTGGCGAAGCAAGTTTGTGTTCAATAGGGGCGGTACGGCTGGTTGCAAAGGCTAACCATGGTGCACTAAACCAAAGAACAGCAAAGCACAAAATTAGCGGCCAAGAATATGGGGTAATCATTATGGCAGCGGCGATAACTACCACAGAAAAGAACGTGCTAGCGGCCATTTCTCGGTAAAACTCAAAAACGGTTTGGCAGGGTTTAGCGGCTATTTGTGCTGATGTTGTCCATTCTAGTAGGTGATGGTGAGTAATAAAAATTCTAACTAGAGTTCTGCCAATGGCATCGGCCATACGCCAAGCTTGATCTGGCAAAAAGGCGATTGTTAATATAGTTTGCCCAATTGCTAATTTGGTATCTGCAAGCATTGCATTTAGGTAACTTCGTGAGCTAGTGTGCCGCCGCGGCCAAAGATTGTAAAGAATAGGCATGAATGCCGGCAATACTATGCTGATTAACACAAACCCGATGGCAATGGCATTCAACGGCCACGGAAATAGAAAACAGCAAAGAATAGCGGTGAAGGTAAAGGGTGGAATCAATGAGCGCCGCAGGTTATCAATCATTTTAAAGCGGCCGAGCAAGGGCACTGCTTGCGAGCCGGTTCGTGGGCTCGAGGAGCCTAAATTAAGAATCCAGGTAATGAGCTGCCAATCGCCGCGGGTCCACCGATGCTGGCGTTTAACGGCCACATCATAACTCTCTGGGAAATCTTCAATTACTTCAACATCTGAGGCCAGCCCGGCTCGCGCATAAATACCTTCAAACAAATCATGGCTGAGAAGCGTGTTTTCAGGAATACGGTTTTCTAGTGCAGCTTCAAAAGCATCAATATCGTAAATACCTTTGCCAGTGTAGGAACCCTCTTGAAATAAATCTTGATAGAGATCAGAGGTAGCTGCGGCATAGGGGTCGATACCACCGGGGCCGGAATAGATCATTTGAAAAATAGAACCGCGATGCTCATTTGGGAACGAGGGGGTAACTCGAGGCTGCAAAATTCCATAACCCAATGTGATGCGGCCCTTAGATTTATCTAAATAGGGCTGGTTTAGTGGGTGTGCCATTTTGCCAATTAAACTTGTTACGGTATCGCTGATAATGCGAGTATCTGAATCAAGGGTGATTACGTAGCGGAAATTATCTGGGAGTTGCGCAATGCTTGCTTGGTTTTCGATAAAGGTAGTATCGGTTGCGCCGCGCAGTAGGCGATTGAGTTCGTGCAGCTTGCCGCGCTTTCGTTCCCACCCCATCCAAACATTTTCAGATTCATTGAAAACTCTGCGGCGATGAAGAAGAAGAAATTTGTTATTGGCGTAGCGCTTATTGAGGTTTTCGATAGCGTGGGTTGCTAAATCAAGCAACTCAGTATCCCTCTCGTTCAGTTCATTATCAGAATCCACCCAATCGGTGATAAGGGCAAAATATAAATTATTTGAATTATTGCTTGCACAGGTTAGGTAATGAACCTCCAAGCGTTCGGCAAGTTTAATGATATCGTTGGAACAGCTGAGCAAGGTAGGTACGGCTATAAGCGTGCGGTAGTTATCAGGAATACCGTTTTTAAATTCCATGCTGGGTAAAATAGTTGGGTTGAAGCCCCAGATGATTACCCGGCTAATAAGCACCATGGCAATATTCGTGGCCGGCAAAAAAGCAAACAATGAAAATAACACCAAGCCTATGAATGGCATGGAACCATATTGCTGCAATAAATATAGCGCAAATATCAGCAGTGCTATGCTGATGCCAATAATAGTGCCTACAAAACCACCAATCCCGAAATCACCAATTGCGCGGCCGAGTTTAATTCGAAAAGGTATTTTGAAACCAATGGCTTTCTCAAACTGAGGGCGATATTGGCCTATTAGATAAAATCCAGGATCGGTATTGGTGGGTATAATCTCGTTCAGTTTATCTACTACCGCTAATTCACTGTAACCAGAATGGTGAGCCAGTTCTTCAATTGCGTTGCGATAAAGGTTTCGGGTAGCAAAATTCATAGTAGCGAAATTGCTGCTGGCACGTAAGCGTGCATCCACTAAGCTCACACTTTCAAATAAATCAGCCCAATCGATATCAGAAATTAGGCGCATGCTAGAAATCACGTTCCGAATCGATACATTGGCACCACTTTGGCGGCGCTCAATGTGCTCTACTATTACATCTACCGAAAGGTTTAGTTGTTGCAGTTCTTTATCTAACCAGCGTAAGGCGGGTGTAGTTACCGGATCTTGAGCTCGTAATCGCGTTACTAGCTGCGCGGCAAAAGTTTCTGATAAACGTTGATGATCATGGCCACGTAAAAAAGCTTCTAAAGCGGCATCGGCCCCATCGCTGCGTAGCAGGCAATCGGCAAGATTGTTCGCTTTATCGCGCCGAGCTTGCTCGCGTGTAATTTGTTCGCCAAGCCGGCACAGATTTTCTACTAATACGATACGCAAAGTTATCGGTACTGCCCAAAGCTCACCAATACTAAGTGGCTGCACACGTTGATAAGCGGAGATAAATAAAGCTAGAACGTCGGGATCAAGGTGGCTATCGGTGTGGGCGATAAAGGCCCAAGCTAAGCCAAATACACGAGGGTATCCGGCAAACGGGCCACTGGCGAGCTTGGGTAGTTGCTTGTAGAAACCGGCGGGTAAATCTTGACGAATTTCGCGTACTTGCGCTTCTACAAGGTGGTAATTATCCAAGAGCCATTCTGCAGCGGGCACCATTTCTTTGCCAGCTTCCATATCTTTAACGCAATCACCATAAATTGAAATCAGTGCAGAGGCATTTTGTTCTAATCGATCTCTAAGGGAGAGAACCGCTAGTGGGTTTTCGCTAACACCTTGAGCCTGAGCTAAACTTTCGGCATGGTGCTCAAGCCGTTCAATGCCAAACATTTCTTCGCGAATGGGCTCACGATTTTTCCATAACGCTTGGTTTCTATATTTAAAGGAAACGCAATATTGGCGTAAATTCATGGTAATAACCCACCTGATGGATGCTTTCGAAGCGAAGTGTGGGCTGCTAATAGCTTACTGCTAGTAAGAAGAAACCACGCCCTTAATTTTTAAGCTTAGTTGAAGATATTGAGGGTGGTTAAAAATTACACAGTTATTTTGATTGAGATCAAGATAGAAGAGAATTTACGGTTTTTAGATTTAGTAAGTGGAATTAATTTTGGAGAATAACCGGAGCTTAAACCAGTTTCATAACTTAATTAATTTTCACTTTAATAATGTGGGCAGAATAATCTGCACATAACTTAGTATTCTGTAAACCATGAGAGAGAACCCAAAATGATTCATGTTGAAAAACACAGAACACAGCGAATTGGTTGGCTTCGAGCGGCAGTTCTTGGCGCTAACGATGGCATTGTATCAACCGCTAGTTTAATACTGGGTGTGGCTGCGGCAGGGGCTGATGCCAGGGGGGTGCTAACCGCTGGAATTGCTGGGTTGGTGGCTGGCGCGATGTCGATGGCTGCAGGGGAATACGTATCGGTAAGTTCGCAGGCGGATACTGAAAACGCCGATTTGGCAAGAGAGCGTAAAGAGTTAGCTACTGCTCCTGAACATGAGCATGAAGAACTCCGTGATATTTATATTGAGCGCGGTTTAGATTCTAAACTGGCAGCTAGGGTGGCAACTCAATTGATGAACCACGATGCGCTTGGCGCCCATGCGCGTGATGAACTAGGTATTTCGGATACGCTCGCGCCGCGCCCGATTCAGGCTGCATTTGCTTCGGCAACTACCTTTTCGGTAGGCGCGCTGCTTCCGCTTCTTGTGGTTTTTCTTTCCCCTGCTTCTACTTTGCTGTGGGCTGTTTCAGGTAGTGCACTTTTATTTCTGGCCTTGCTAGGTTCATTATCGGCAATAGCAGGCGGTGCACCAGTACTTATTGCGGTTTCCCGCGTTACATTTTGGGGTGCTTTGGCAATGGCGCTAACCGCTGGCGTAGGAACACTGTTTGGTGTAGTGGCCTGAGGATTAAGGGTTTGCTGGCTTAGCGCCGAATGGAACGTCGCCAACCGTACCATCCTACAAAGGCGTTCACTTGATACACCATGGTTTGAATAGCGAATATGTAGTTGTTGTTGGCTAAATTCACGCTTAACCATACAAAGTTTACGATGATCCAAATACTCCAGCTGAATGAGTAGCGCAATATCATGGTGGTTTGCGCGGTTACACCAAGCACAAACGCCGTTACATTGATGGCATACCAGCTAATATTAACACCGAATGCGCTCATTGCTGTATCGCTACTCGATTCGATAAAGCTGTACTGTTGTAACTGTTCATTGAGCCATGGGAATACCGCAAGGCCAATGGCAATAAATACCGCCGTAATAACCCAAACACTAACAGTGGCTTGGCGCGGCAGCATATTGCCATCGCCATCTTGGTTTTTACGCCAATAAAAGAGCCCATAAACATGCGTAGCTAAATAGAAAATAGGCGCGAGCATAAGGCCGGTTGCACCGCTTCGCCCTTGCGCTAGCACTTCACCAATATTGGCGGTGATGCCTAAGCCATTGCCGGTTAAATTACGCCGAAAAGCGAGCGAAACTACACAAATAAGGCCGATCAGCGCTACAGCTAGCATGAATATCTCTAAGCCACCGCGCTCGGTTGTGAACCAAAAGCCGGCAAACAAAGCGAGCGCACCGCAAACAAACCAAACCACAGCCCATTGCCGTTGCCATTCGTTGGTGATTTTATCGAATATATTCATGAATTTCCCTAGTGTTCTTTGACATAGCTTGTAGCTGCATTTACTTTAACCACTGCATAAGTTTAGTTTTAAATAAAAATAATAATTAAACAAGGAAAGTAGAGCATGAAAAAATTAGGATTAGTTGCAATATTCGCACTCGCGTCATTTACGGCTAACGCCAATGCTTCTGGCTATGGACATGTGCATTTATCCCATTTAGATCCTGTTAAAGAAGATTCTGTATGGTTACGCGCTGTGCAAGCTGTGCCTAGGTACCCGCGGGAGTTAGCACAAGAAGGTATTGTTGGTTGTGGGGTGTTTAACGTAGTTGTGAATGAAAACGGCGAAACTGAAAGTGTTGATTTAGTGAGCTCTGTGCCGGAGCGGGGCATTGAAAGGCCAGTAGCTAATATCATTCGCAAATGGGAATGGCAGAATGTATCGGGCGAAGCCAACGTGGCGGAAGAGAAAATAATACGCCTCGATTTTTGTATGGGCGGAGGAACCCCGGAAGAAGCTGAGCAACGTTGTATCGCGCAATCGCAATATGCGTGCACCTCGTAACGTTTAACTAGCTTTGCGTAAAACCTTTAGCGGCTTCCTGTGCGAGTGAGAAAATTGATTCCACAGGAACCGCGAAATAGCCTGCTATTTTTAACGCAACCACTACCGAGGGCGTAAATCGCCTCGTTTCAATAGTGCTTATGGTTTTACGAGACACACCAATAGCATCCGCAAGCTGCTGTTGCGATAACCCTCGCAGCCTGCGTTCAATAGCAACACGGTTATAAACTTCTTCCATTATTCATCCTGCTCTTCGTCGCTTACCAAGCGCACAACGGTAATAGCCCAAATGAGCATGCCGGATAATGCAAATAACCCACTAATTTGGCTTACAGAAACACTTACCGTGCTTAAAGTACTTAGTAATAAATCGGCCAATAGAAACACAAATAACGAGAGTAATATTAAGCCCCAAGCAACTGCACGGTATGCTTGATAAATAACGTGCCGGCAAAATTCATCGGTGAACGTAGGTAAGCGATTTGGGTTTTCACTGGAAAGAATGCCGCTGCTAAAAAATATAATAGGCGCTACGGTTATTGAAACAAAAACCCCGATGAAGCTTACTAGAATGAAAACCGAGGGCAGTTCGAACCAGTTGGACACAAAGGTTATGAATACCCCAAAAGCAGCTACAAAAATACTCAAGCCTAGGCGTTTTAGGGCTTTTACTTGTAAATCGGGTGTCCATGCGTGGTAAGGGTTTTTAGCTAGTTCCTTCATAGCGGGCTCTCTTGTGCGTGGTTAAATGTGAGTAAGTTAGTTTGAACTAAGTTAATTTTAATCAAATGATGATACCTAAGGGTATCAATATATAACCCTTAGGTATCAATTTCAATAGGAAAGAAGAAGAATTTGCACGAAGATTAACCAGCAAAACAAGACAAAAGCCGGTAAAAAAGCGATAATGCACGCCTCATTTCTTGGTAGTAAGTTCCTGCTTGTGCTTTTGTTTCGGTTTAGCGTTTATAAATAGTGCTTGCGAAAAACATAGTGACAGCTCACTTCTATTATTCAACACTCGGTATCCCGCTCATGCAAATTAATGTTAACTTTCTGGATAATCTTCGATTAGAAGCGAAATTCGATGATTTTACAGTAATCGCCGATCAGCCTATTCGCTATAAAGGCGATGGTTCTGCACCCAGCCCATTCGATTACTTCTTGGCTTCCTCGGCACTGTGCGCAGCATATTTTGTGCGGGTATATTGTTTATCGCGGAATATTTCTACTGATAATATTCGCATTTCCCAGAACAATATTGTTGACCCAGAAAACCGTTATAACCAGATTTTTAAGATTCAGGTTGAGCTTCCGGAAGATATTTCAGAGAAAGATCGCGAAGGTATTTTGCGCTCTATCGATCGCTGCACAGTAAAAAAAGTAGTACAAACTGGCCCTGAGTTTCAAATTGAATCCGTTGAAAACCTTGATGAAGATGCACAAGCGCTGTTGATGGTTAAGCCTGAAGCAGAATCGGCTACCTTTATTGCCGGAAAAGATCTGCCATTAGAACAAACCATTGCCAATATGTCGGCGATTTTGGCTGATTTAGGCATGAAAATTGAAATTGCCTCGTGGCGAAACATTGTTCCCCATGTTTGGAGCCTACATGTTCGCGATGCAGCTTCACCTATGTGTTTCACCAACGGCAAAGGCGCTACCAAAGAAAGCGCGCTGTGTTCGGCGTTAGGTGAATTTATTGAGCGTTTAAGCTGTAATTTCTTTTACAACGATCAGTTTTTTGGTGAAGAAATTGCCAACAGCGAGTTTGTGCATTACCCGAACGAGAAATGGTTTCTGCCAGGCCCGAATAATGAGCTGCCAGCTGAAATTTTAGATGACCACTGTTTAGCTATTTATAATCCAGATGGTGAGCTGCAAGGGAATCACCTGATTGATACCAATTCTGGCCGCGTTGATCGCGGTGTGTGTTCATTGCCGTTTGTGCGCCAATCCGATGGTAAAGAGGTGTATTTCCCTTCTAACCTGATTGAGAACTTGTTCTTGAGCAATGGTATGAGTGCAGGTAACACACTGGTTGAAGCGCAAGTGCAGTGTTTATCCGAGATATTCGAGCGAGCGGTTAAAAAGCAGATTATTGAAGAAGAAATTACCTTACCTGATGTACCTGCTGAAGTATTAGCGAATTACCCGAATGTGCTGGAAGGTATAAAAGCTCTAGAAGAACAGGGCTTCCCGGTATTAGTAAAAGATGCTTCGTTAGGTGGCCAGTTCCCAGTGGCTTGCGTTACCTTAATGAACCCGCGCACCGGTGGTGTGTTTGCTTCTTTTGGCGCCCACCCAAGCTTTGAAATCGCGCTAGAGCGGAGCCTTACGGAATTATTGCAAGGCCGAAGCTTTGAAGGCTTGAATGATTTACCACTACCTACGTTCAACTCTATGGCGGTTTCAGAGCCGAACAACTTTGTTGAGCATTTTATTGATTCTAGCGGTGTGGTTTCTTGGCGCTTTTTTAGTGCCAGTGCAGATTACGAATTTGTGCCATGGGATTTCTCTGGAACAAATACCGAAGAAGCAAAAACCCTGTTTGCGATTTTGCATGAAATGGGGCTAGAGGCGTATATGGCGGTACATGAAGATTTAGGTGCGCCGGTATGCCGAATTTTGGTGCCGGGCTATTCAGAAGTGTATCCAGTAGAAGACCTCATTTGGGATAACACCAATGTGGCGCTGGAATACCGTGAGGATATTCTTAATCTTCATCGTTTAAGTGATGAGCAACTGGCTGATTTAGTTGCGCGATTAGAAGAAAGCCAACTCGATAACTACACTGATATCATCACCTTTATTGGTGTGGAGTTCGATGAGAATACGGTATGGGGCCAGCTTACTATTCTTGAACTTAAGTTATTGGTTTACTTAGCCTTGGGTGAGCACGAGGAAGCACTTGATTTGGTTGAGCAATTCTTGCAATACAACGATAACACGGTTGCTCGGGTGTTGTTTTATCGTGCCATGCAGGCGGTATTGGAAATAACCTTGGCGGATGATCTTGAACTTAATGACTATACACACAATCTGAGCCGTATGTATGGTGATGAAACCATGCAGGCGGTTGTAGGTTCGGTGCAGGGCAGTGTGCGTTTCCATGGCTTAACGCCAACGAATATGCAGCTTGAAGGCCTTGAGAAGCACCAACGTTTAATCGAAAGTTATAAGAAACTGCACGCAGCGCGCGCTTTGGCTTCCCAGAGCTAGTTTTAAACACGCAAACACAATCAAGAGGTTAGTGTTATTGGGCAATGAAACAAGCAACACGAGAACTCGCTTAATAAGCAATGCAATAGCAATATTGCTCGTTGTTATTGTGCTTTTCGGCGGTAAATTTTTACCGTTAGAACGTGTAAACGAGCAAGTGTTTCTTGCCTTACTGATAGCATTAAGCCTACTTGCCTATCAATATCTTGATGCGGTGCGAATGCTGCGCCGCCAAGCCTTTCTTAGCCATGTTTACAAACCCGAAGGCAGAGTGCGGCGGTTGTTTTGGGATAGCCTATGGCTGCGTATCTTATATACCGTGATTTCGGTGATTTCCGCACTCATCGCGCTGATGCTCATTGCGCAATTGCAAACGCTTGAATGGTGGGTGTTGCTCGCTGGCATTGTTAGCTTTGTGCTTATAGCCCTACTGGTATACCGCCTGCTCAGTAACGAAACCCAACCGCAGTATCATGTTGCCATTGTATTACGGGTAAGTGCTTGGATTAATTTAATCTTGCTCGCGGTGGCCCTCGCGCTAGTGCAGATATTTTGGTTAGAAGTGCCCGATACGCGCTATTTAACGGTATTTGAGGTTGCCGAGCAGAGCTGGCAAGTAGAAGCAGCTATTCCTTTTGTGGGTTGGTTACTGGGCACCGCAGCAGTGCTGCAGGATGTGAGCTGGCATTTGTTGCAGCAAGCAAGCCGAGTGGAAGCAAGCATGGGCCTGAAAGCGAGTGCTTGGTTTTTGATCTTAAGCATAAATGCGTTAAAGCTCGCTAGTTTGCAGGTGGTGCTACTCGGTATACCGAGTATTGCGCAGCAAATGCAGTTACACGGCTGGCAAACTGCGGGCAAAAAGATATTTAGAAAAAGCTATATATTTACACTGTTTGTATTGTTAATTCTCTATGTAAGTTTGAATCATGTACCTTGGCAACAGTTGCGCCAATCAGTGAGTGTGCCGCCGGAAGTGGTGATAATCGACCCATGTGCAGAAGTATTTGTGGCCCGCGAGCAACAGCAGCTTGAACAACAGGTAAAGCGGCAATTGAGCGTGCAGCAGGTGAATTCTAGCGAACGCATGCAGGCACAGGTTACTGTGGCGGTAACGGAGGCATTTAGCCACGCGGAACGGGGTGTTGATGCATTCTTAGATTGGAACTTTAGTATTCAAGGGCAGTATCAACAGCTAGGTTATCTTCTTGGCGCCACGGTGAGCTCTGCCAAATTCAATGATTACTTAAGCGATAGAATGAATGAATTTATTGGTGCTGAGCTTTCACCCGCACTGTTGCAGGCGAATACTGCATTGAATGAAACCTTTGCAGCAGAAATGCGCCGAGCTGGGGCCGCGCAGAGCGCTTTTTTAGATGAGCTATTGGCCAATAGCCAGTGCTTTGAGCAGCCAGAGCTTACGTTTAGCGTAGGTGAGTATATGGATAAATCGTTGGTGGGTTTAGGAATTGCGGGTGGCGCGGTGGCTTTGCGGTTTGCTACAGCCGCTGGCACACGAGCAGCAGGCAGAGCCGGTATACGCCGAGTCATTGCTGCGTTATTCACGCGTTCTGCTAGCCGAGCAGGAGCTGTAGGCTCGGGCAGTGCAGGAGCGCTTTGTGGGCCCGCCTTTTGGCTTTGTACTCCAGCTATAATTGCCGGCACTTGGTTCGCAGTGGATTATGGCTTAAATAAAACCGATGAAGCCATTAACCGCGAACGAATGCGCGCAGAAATGCTGCTCTCGTTGCAAAATGATCAAGCGCAAGCCATTGCCGAGCTACAGGCCTTTTATGAGCTGGCGTTAAACGATTTCTATACAGAGCTTGAAGAAGCCCAGCAACGGCAGTTTAATATTCGCCGCGATGGGCTTTAAATTAGCCCGCACCTGCCGTCACAAAGTTAGTGCTCGTTAGGGTGCTTTCGCCACTCCATCGATACGCAACTAAAGGCCCGTTGCGGCCCGCTGAGTAATCAACACAGGCAGTTTTGGGTGTTAGAATTGCTGGGGTACCTGCTAACCAATAATGGCCAAAAAATACTGGGCAATCACCTTGATAGGCTAAACGTTTCAGTAAATTATTATCAGCAGTTACCTTGCCTAGCGCATCGATAGCTGGCTGGTTTTGCCCTGGCACCGGAATATGGGCAATATCTGCAAGCGTTTCAGCTTCGCGAAGCCACCATGAGATACGCACTTCCCAGCGTTCTTTACCTTTATGATCAACGAAGCTCACGCCTTCAGGCATCGATTCCTCAACACCTTTTAATAAGTTTTCAACCGCATTAAAAGGGGCTGTTCCCTCTTCAAATATGGTTTCCCAAGCGTTGGCCCGTAACGAATTATCCGGGTTTAAATAGGGTTTGATAACAGCGAACGATGGTTCGTGCCAGCAGGCATGAATTACCCGAAAATCACCGAGATCAAGATATAAAGGTAGTGTTTTAAACCATTCCAGCCATGGTCGGCGATCTTCTAGCGTGGGTAAATCATCGAGAAAAGCTTGGTGATGTGCTTGGTTGGTAGCGGAATGTTCGCGCAAGTATTTGCCGGTAACTGAATGCATGGTGGCCCAGCCTACGGCGTTTAGCTCATGGTTGCCCATAGTAATTAGCGCATTGCCACTATCAACCATTGCTTTTACAGTTTCCAGAACCGCCAACGTTTGATGGCCATTATCAATTAAATCACCCACAAAAATGGCTTTACGGGTGGGGTGTTGGTAAACACCGCCTTGCTTTGTATACCCGAGCCCTTTTAGCAGAGCAAAAAGCTTATCGGCTTTGCCATGCACATCGCCGATGATATCGAAGCCTTCGGCCAATGCGTTTTTAGAAACATTACTTTTAGAATCCATGCCGATGATATTCTCCAATGTGCTAAAAAAACGGTATGCGTATTGGGGTGAAAACGCTATTGTTTTCATCATACGCAGAGCGAAAAAATTGTTAAACTGTTTCTGTTATTTCTAGCGGCAAAATCTGCGCGTAAATACGTTGTTCAACGAATAGGCTCATGCGAGCTAAACAAAAAAACAATCAGAAAATCAGCAAGGAGCATTAGGTTGAAGATTTTACATACCTCAGATTGGCATTTAGGGCGCTATTTTCACCAGCAATCACTGTTGGATGATCAGCGCTTTGTATTGGCGCAAATCGAGAAATATGTAGATGAGCAAAAACCTGATGCCATGATTGTTGCTGGCGATATCTACGATCGCTCTTTGCCACCTGCAGAAGCTGTAAAGCTACTTGATGATACCTTGCATAGGCTGGTGCATGAACTGAAAGTGCCGGTAATTATGATTTCGGGTAACCACGATGGGGCTGATCGCCTCGGCTTTGGCGCTCGGCAACTTCGGCAAGCGGGGTTGAGTATTATTACTTCGTTTACGGAAATGTTGAACCCGGTAATGCTCAAAGATGAGCACGGTGAAGTAGCAGTGTGGTGCATGCCCTATAATGATCCGAACCTAGTGGCCGATTATTTGCAAACCGAAGTGAAAGGTTATCAGCACGCCCATGAACTGTTGGTGGCGAAAATCGAACAGGCAAAGGAAACATTAGGCTTAACGAAAGCCCGGCATGTATTGGTGAGCCATTGCTTTTTAGATGGGGGGAGTGAATCAGATTCCGAGCGGCCACTCTCGATTGGTGGGGCTGATAAAGTTTCACCAAAAACTTTTGCTGATTTTGATTATGTGGCTCTTGGCCATTTACACCAGCCGCAGTATAAAAGTGCAGAACACATTCGCTACAGTGGTTCACTGTTGAAATATAGCTTTTCTGAACATCAGCAGAATAAAAGTGTAACGCTAGTTACACTCGATGATAGTGGTTTTGCTGGCTTTGATTTACTGCCATTAAAGGCCAAACGAAACGTGCGGCGCCTATCGGGTAAATTCGAGCAGTTATTGGCCGATGGCAAGCAAGATAAAGAGCGCGATGATTATATTGAAATAACCCTCACCGATACCGATGCAATTCTTGAACCATTGGCGCGCTTACGTGCGGTTTATCCGAACATTCTTGATTTGCAAAAAGAGCGTTTTAGCCATCGTTTAGGCGAGGGGGCTTCGCTTGCTCGTGAACATTTGAAACGCACAGAACTTGATATGTTGGCCGATTTCTATCAGCAAGTAACCGATGCACCGCTTTCTGCGGAACAGTTATCGTTGGCTAAAGATTTAATTCGTGAAAGCCTTAATGAGAGCTCGAGTAATGCTGATTCAGGGAGTGATAAAGCATGAAGCCGTTGTATTTGAAAATGCAGGCGTTTGGGCCTTTTGCCGGCACCGAAGAAGTGCAGTTTACTGATTTGGGCGAGAATCCGCTGTTTTTAATTAACGGGCCTACCGGTGCGGGTAAAACCAGCCTGCTTGATGGCATTAGTTATGCACTTTATGGCGAAACCACTGGCGATAGGAGTGGTGAGCAAATGCGCTGTGATCATGCCGATGCTGGCACGGAAACCTTACTGTGCTTTATATTTCGCTTGGCCGATAAAGTATATCGCATTGAGCGTTTGCCCACGCAAACGTTGGCAAAGTTACGGGGTGAAGGGGTAACGCAACGCAACGCCAGCGGAAGTATTTGGCTGCTGGAAGAAGAAGCGGGTGTTCCACCGCAAGAATGGCCTAAAAAGCTGCTGGTAGATAAGAAAATTCGTGAGTTCGATGAGTATGTAAACCAACTCATTGGCTTAAACGCTAAGCAGTTCCGGCAAGTTGTTGTATTGCCGCAAGGAAAGTTTCGTGAACTGCTTACGGCCAATTCAACCCAGCGCGAAGAAGTATTTGCCAGCTTATTTCAAACACAGCGGTATCAGTTGATTGAAGAAGGTTTTCGGGTAAAAGCGAAAGAACTACAAAGCCAATATAGCCGGGTGAAAGATGACATTTCGGGCATTTATGCTGAAGCTGGGATCACTGCAGATAGCACCGACGAAAACGATGAGTTTGTTAGCCGTGAACAGCAGTTAGCCGCCTTATTCGCCGCAGCAAAAGCACCAAGAGAAGCCGCTGAAAGCGAGTATAAACGTTTAAATCAGGGATATGTTGAGGCAGCGCGGAATGTTGATCGTGCAACGTTGTTAGAAAAACAGTTTATTGAACAAGAACAGCTATTGAATGAGAAAAACGTTTTAGATGAACAGAAAGTGCCAATCGCTGAGCTTGAAGAGTTACTAACCCATGCTAAGCAAGCCGCAAAAATTCAGCCGTTATGGCAACGTTTAGTAGATCAGCGTTATGCGTTAAAACGAGCTGAACTTGCAAAGCTTGAAGCTAAAGAGGCGGCAGAAAAGGCCGAGCAGCAACGTAAAAAAATGCTCGTGGCTTATGAAAATGCCCAGGAAGCTGCAAAAAAATTACCGGAACTACGTGAGCAGCTAGCGCCGTTGAAGCAAGCATTAGTGAATGCGCAAAAGTTACAACACGCCGAGAGCGAACAAGATGCCCTGAATGCTAACAAAGATAACAAGCAACAAGAGGCGGAAACGAGTGCGTTGAAACTTTCGCAAGCAACCGAAGGTTATAAGGCGCTTGAGAAAGCGATTGATGCTCAAGAAACGTTGGTAGCGGGGCATGAGAATATAGCGCTGATTTTAGCGCAATTAGAACCGAAGATTTCCCAGCACCAGGAGCTTAGCCAGCATCAAGCGCAAGAACAGCTGTTGGTAAAAAAACAAATTCAAGCAAAAACCGATGTTGAAACCGCCAATGGCAATCTTGCAGAGGCCGAGCGTACGGAGAAACAGGCGGTAAGAGGTTGGCACTTAAGCCAAGCGTTATTGCTTTCGCGAGATTTAGCCGATGGCGAACCCTGTATGGTGTGTGGCAGTGTGCAGCACCCAGCATTAGCTCATGAGCAAGGCAGTGATGTTCAGGTGGTAGAGCAAGAAGCGGTAGATGCCGCGCAAGCGGTAACGGCCCAATATCGGCAGGCTCTGAATGTAGCTGAGCAGGCCTTATTGCAAGTGAATACAGAATTAGATAATGAGAAAAAGCGCATTGAAAGCTTGCGATCAGCACTTGGCGAAGCGGCTGAACAGGATATTAGTGCGTTGCAGCAAGAACGCGATGCCCTGAAAGAGCATGCTGAGAATAATGAGCAGCAAAAGCGAGAGCTGCAACAAATGAAGCAACAGATTCGCGAGTTGGCCAACCAACTTGAAGCGTTACGTAAACAGCAACAAATGGCACAAAACGCCCTACAAACGGCAGAGCATGCGGCGCATGCGAATTTAGCCCGAGTGCAGGAGCTTACGCAGCAACTAACGCAGCAATTAGCACAGCAACTACCAGAAGATGGCCGTAATTCGCAACAAATAGAAGGTAAGATAGCGCATATCAGCGCAGTTATTGGTAAGCTTGAAAGTGAGCTAGAGCAGGCACGCCAGCAGTATGAAAAAGCAGGGCAAGCGGCGAGCCGCTCAGCTGCGGCACTGCAACATACGCAAACCCAAAGTGAAGAGTTGCAAGCGAATTTAGCTCAAGCCGATAAAGCTTGGGCCCAGGCTTTGCAAGAAAGTGAATTTGCTGATGCCGAAGCGTTTACACAGGCACAGCTAAACAGCGAGCAAGAACAGCAATACAGTGTGAAGGTTCAGCAATGGCAAGAAAGCACACAACGCAATGCCACATTGCGGGAGAAAATAGAACAAGCCACGAAGGGTAAAGAACGGCCGGAACTTGAAAAGCTCAACGAACAATTGAAAGTGCTTGAAGAAGAAGTGAATGCTGCGTTGAAAACTATGCAGCAACTGAACAGCGAATACCAGCGCCTGCAGAATATCGACCAGCGGTTAAAAGCCAAAGAAGCCAGCAGTGCCGAATTATCTGAGCGATATCAGGTATTAGGCACATTGGCTGATGCGGTTGCGGGGAATAATTCGCAGCGTTTAACCTTGCACCGGTTCGTGCTAAGTATTTTGCTTGATGATGTGTTGCATGAAGCTTCAGTGCGGTTAGATAAAATGTCCGGTGGGCGTTATTTATTGCGCCGTGATTTAGAAGTAGCGGATAAACGTTCAGCAGCAGGCCTTAATTTGGTAGTGGATGATGCCTATACCGGGCGCACACGGCCGGTAAATACCTTATCGGGCGGTGAGAGCTTTATGGCAGCGCTAGCCTTGGCGCTTGGCCTTTCTGATGTAGTGCAAAGCTACGCGGGTGGTATTCGCTTAGAAACGCTATTCATTGATGAAGGCTTCGGAAGCTTAGATGAGCAGGCTCTTGATGCGGCGATAGCGGTATTAGCCGAGCTCCGCGCCCATGGCCGAACTATTGGGATTATTTCTCATGTGCGCGAGCTGAAAGAGCGTTTGCCAGATCGCATTGATGTTTTGCGCCATCAATCAGGTAGCAGCACACAATTGGTTAATCAGGCAACGGGCATCAGGCAATAGCGCGTTGTTAGCGCATGTGAATAACTTGGTAATTGCAGTTCACAATAGCTTCCGAGTGTTCGTTTACCGGTGTGTAGATATCGCTTGGGCGCATACCTTGGTAGGTGGCTACTTCGCTACGGCGGTGCTCTAAGTGTTGTTCTGTGCCATCGGAAAATAGCAGGCTTAAAGTTGATTCATGCCAACGCCAAAGGCCATTTAAATAGTTTAGATTTTGCTCATCATCGGCGTAATACACGTATTCGAGCTGGAAGCTGCCATCGGTTTCAATTTTCAGCAAGCCATCTTGTTGTGGGCATTGGGCACTGCGTAGAAATGGATTTGCAAAACGTTGTTGCTTGGATTCAGGATTGCGAATGTAGATGCCAATGTTTTTGCCAAAATAGGCGTGATTTCCCTCACCAAAGCGCATGTTATGCACAGATACTCCGGTAGTAGCTTGCAGTAGCGCCTCTAAACGTTCTAAAAAGGGTATATCGCGAAACGCTGGGTTCACTGAAATAGTAGTATCTGGAAAGGCTTCGGGTATCTGAATGCGGGTTGTTTCAACAGTGTAATTTAACTGCTCTAGTTGCGCGCGTAATTCTGCCTGCTGCGCCTCGCTGTAACCTTCAGTAGTAAGATATAGAGTAGGGCTGCTGCAAGCACTCACGAACAATGTAGCCGCCATTAGCATGAATAACTGCAAATGAGTTTTTCTGCTCATTTTCGGCGGTGGATCAGAATAATTGTGCTTACACAGAATAAAAAGCCTCTGAAAAAGAGGCTTGAATAATAAATTAGCTGGTGAAATCACCATCACGCTCCGGCTGAAATACGATATCCATTACTTCAACGTGGCTAATACCATGTTGAGTAGGCCATTCAATAGTTTCGCCTACGCGGACACCAAGTATGGCGCTACCGATTGGCGCGAAAATTGAAATACTTTCAGCAACGTTAGCAAGATCTTTCGGGTACACCAAGGTTTTTTCAAATTCTTTGTGAGTTTCTAAAATACGAAAGCGTACTCGGGAATTCATGGTTACTACATCGGCCGGAATTTCTTGCGGCTTTACTACTTTTGCGCGGCCGAGTTCGGCTTCTAACGCGGCTACTTGTTTATTCAAGCCCGGCGTTTTTTCGATAAGCGATTCAATTCGAATAACATCGAGTTCAGATAAAATAAGAGTAGGTTTAGCATTCGGTTCTGGCATTCTAATTCTCCAAAGGCAGCACTATTGGGTGTTGCCAAATAACATTCCGTTACAGGCTATAAACTAAACAGATAATAAGCCATAGACATAATAAAAAACCGCCCGATTAAATCAGGCGGCTTGGATAAAACTCATACTCTATTTATGGCGTTTATTTTACGAAAATGCAAGCGCAAAAGTGCGAGTTACAGTAAAACGCCAGATAGTTTGCTTGTGTTGCCGTTAGTGCTGCATAAGTGTTGCCGCTCTAAAGCGTTAACAAGCCTACCTTAACTTCTGCCACCTTGGCTGCGGTTACCCGAGCGAGAACCACCAGAACCACCAGGTTTACCAGAGCCTTGTGCTCTGCCACCCCGTTGTTGGCCGCCACGTGCAGGTTTTGGTGCAGGCTTGGCTTTCGATAAATCTACTTTAGTAAAGCCTTCCATATACTGTTGCGGAATATCTTGCTTAATTAAACGTTCAACAGCTTTAAGCAGCTTCACTTCATCGCCTTCCACAAGTGATATGGCATTGCCACTTGCGCCCGCGCGGCCTGTTCGGCCAATACGGTGAACGTAATCTTCAGCTACTTGTGGTAAATCATAATTCACCACAAATGGAAGTTGATCAATATCAAGGCCACGAGCCGCGATATCGGTAGCTACTAGAATTTGTACTTTACCGGTTTTAAATTCATGCAATGCCTTGGTGCGCGCACCTTGGCTTTTATTGCCGTGAATAGCGGTAGCCAAAAAGCCGCCTTTATCGAGCTGTTTTACGAGCCGGTTAGCGCCATGTTTGGTGCGGCTAAACACTAACACTTGCGGTAAATCAAGCTGGCGCAAAAGCGCCATAAGCATATTCGGCTTATCGGCTTTGAGTACTGGGTAAATAACCTGCTCAACGCGCTCCGCCGTGGTATTGCGCGGGCTAACTGATATTTCTACCGGGTCGTTTACTAGGCCTTTGGCTAAATCGCGTATTTCATCAGAGAAGGTTGCTGAGAACAGCAAATTCTGGCGATTCGCCGGCAAGGCTTTAATGATGCGTTTTATATCGTGAATGAAGCCCATATCGAGCATGCGGTCGGCTTCATCTAATACAAGGATTTCTAGCTTTGGAAAGCGCACCGCATTTTGTTGGTAAAGATCCAGCAAGCGGCCCGGGGTAGCTACCAAAATATCCACGCCGCGGCGTAGTTTCATCATTTGCGGGTTGATTTTTACGCCACCGAACACTACTGCAGAGCTTAATTTCAAGCCTTTTGCATAGGTTTCAACGCTTTCGCCTACTTGCGCGGCAAGTTCGCGAGTAGGGGTAAGAATAAGCACCCGCGCTTCATTTGGCTTTGCGCGTTCGCCATCTTTAAGAATTTCCAACATTGGTAAGGTAAAACCAGCGGTTTTTCCTGTTCCCGTTTGTGCAGCGGCCATTACATCGCGGCGCGCGAGCACTGCGGGAATAGCTTGTTCTTGAATTGGTGTTGGAGTGGTATAGCCTTCGGCTTGCAAGGCTTCGAGAATAGTGGCGCAAAGGCCCAGAGAAGCAAAACTCATTAAATACAAAATCTCTTTGGTGAGTGCGAGCGCTGAGAACTTCTTGGCTCCGCCCGCTGCGAAAGGCTCAAATGAACCTTTCAAAACAGCCGCAAGGATACAGCAGAAGCAGGTTTAGCGCAATCAACAGCGCTGTTTGTTCAAGGTTTGCTTTGCGGTTTACGTGAGGTGAGCCATACCGCAAAAAGAATAATAGCGCCGCCAAAAATGAGCGAACCCCATTGCACGTTTTGCCCCCACAAAAGGAAGTTCACCAACAACCCTGCGGGTATGAGGGCGTTATTCATAGTAGCGAGTTGGCCGATGTTTACTTTCTTGCTGGCAATGCTCCAGGCTAAATAGCCCATACCAGAGGCGCCAAATCCCAACCATAATAGTACCGACCAATGCACCCACGTGTTGGGTAAGCGGGTGTAATCAGCAAATAACAGCATGCCAATACCCGATACTAGGGTAGCACCGAGGAAAAATAGCGCATATACGCCAATTTGTTGCTTTGATTCGCCAAGAGGTAATCGTTTGTAGGCAACTTGGCCCGTAGCAAAGCAAATATTAGCAGCCTGAATAAGAAAGAACCCGGTAATAAACTCACTGCTTAAACCTTGATAGCGAATTAATCCCGCGCCCACAACCGAAAGCGCGGCCGCCAGCCACCAGATTCTTGGCAAGGGTTTACGGTTTAGTAATAACTCATCAATTAGAGTGATGTAGAGCGGAGTGAAAATTGTGAACAGTAATACTTCTGCCACGCTAAGGTAAAGAAACGCATGATAGAGCAGTAAATACATAAGGCCAATTTGAATTCCGCCAATAATCATCAGCCGCACGCGAATAGGCCGAGATACATTTTTAAGTTTTAAGAAAGGTAATAGTAAACACAATGCGAGAATCATACGCACGAATACCGCAATATAAGCATCAACATCGCGTGATAAATATTCGCCTATCAACGAAAAGCTGAACGCCCACACGATAGTGATGAGAATTAATACTGGCATGCTTGTTCTCCAAAATAGCCATATAGCTAGCCAGAATCTGCCGGCAGCTATATGGCTTTGGTGTATTTACTTAAGTTACGTAAGTTACGTGATTTGTTTACGCTTCAGTAATGGTTTGCCTGAGCGCTCCCACACCATTCCCCAATGTGAGCGCCAGTATAACAGGCGGCTATAGGCATGGGGAACGAAGTATAAGCTGGTAAGCGTGCTAAATGCTAAACCGCTGATAATGGTAATCGCCATCGGTGTGTAGGGAGGGCCATCGCCACCGATTTGGGTATCGCCTAAGGCTAATGGCAGCATGCCGAGAATAGTGGTGGCTACTGTCATTAAAATTGGCCGCACACGCCGCGAGGCAGCTTCAACAATAGCTTCTTCCAGCGCCTGGCCTTCATCAATTAGCTGATTTACTGCATCAACTAATACAATGCCGTTGTTCACCACAATTCCCATCAGAATCAGCATACCAATTAGGGACATCATTTCTAGCGCGTTACCGGTAAGCCAAAGCCCCCAGAATACGCCGGTGATAGCCAGGATAAGTGAGCCAATAACGGCTGAAGGCAACAGCAGTGATTCAAACAGCGCAGCCATTACCACGTAAACCATGGCTACAGCTAACAGCATGTTGATTAACATTATGGAATTCTGCCGTTGCTGGGCGCGAAAACCACCATCGAGGCTCCAACGATAGCCATCGGGCAATTGCACATTACCCATTACCTGGTTGATGGCGGTGCGAGCATCGGGCATCGACATATCGCTTAAATTGGCATTAATGCGCACAGCAGTTTGTCGATCAAAGCGGCGAATATTACCCAGTTGCTCAACTTCTTCGATGGTAGCAATTTGATTCAAATGAATGAGGGTATTATCCACTCGCGCCACCACCATTTGTTGCAATTCCGGCAAAGAAAGGCTGAAATATTCTGGGAAGGTAACACGAATGCGCATATCACCTTCAGGGTTGTGCCGGAAAGAACGTAGGTTGCGGCCACGCAGAGCAACACCAATCTGTTCCGCTACTTGGCTACTATTCAAACCGAAACGTTCGGCTTGCTCACGGTCAATGCGAATACGTAGTTCGTTTTTAGCGTTGCTGGTAGCGGTTTGTACATCGGTTAAGCCTTCAATACGCGCCAACATAGGAATTAAATCGTTGGCGAGCTCTTCGAGTTCTTGCGTAGATCGGCCCTGTAACGTGATTTGCACACCACTATTATCACCACCGCGGAAGCCAAAAACCGGCTTGCTGCGGGGTAGTGGCGGCATATTTTCGCGAACTCGGCGCTGAATTTCGGCAACAGAAAGCGTGCGCTCTGGCTTTAATAGTAACGTAGACATGGCGTAGCCTGGGGTGTAGTAGCTATACACATTCTCTAGTTCGAATTCATCTTTATTAGCATATAAATAATCTTCTAACGCATTTACTTCTCGCTCTACTTCATCGAGTTTGTATTGGCCAGTAATGTGGTAGTTAATAAATAAACGATCATTATAGGCTACATCGGTTTCATCACTGCCTACATTACTAAAAGGCAGGGCGGTGCTGGCCATAATAATAAGCGTAAATAATGTTGTAAGCCTTGGGTGGCGGTGCGACCAGCGTAGGCTACGCAAATATCCACGTTTAAATAGCCCAGGTTTTGGTGGCTCAGCGGATACTTTCAACTTAATTTTACTGAGCAACATAGGGATTAACGTTTGCGCAATAAGTAATGAAGCTAGCAAAGAAATACAAATAGCAATGGCTACATGCTCAAGGAAAATGGTGATTTGATCCGTTTCACCAAATATATTAGGTAAGAACACAATTGCCGTGGTGAGGGTGCCGGCAATAATTGCCAGCGAAACTCGGCTAGCGCCAGCAATTACAGTATCTTTATCTTGAATTTTACCGGTGGCTTGTTGTTCTTGCTGGATGCTTTCGGTAACTACAACAGCATTATCAATCAGCATTCCGATCGCCAACATTAACCCCATCATAGAGAGAATGTTTAAGCTATAACCTAGCAAATACATGGCACCTAGCGTTAAGCAAATAGCGATAGGCACAGAAACTACGATGATTAGCGTGGTGCGCCAATCGCGCAAAAATAAATACAGCACAATAATGGAGAGCAGTGCGCCGAAGCCACCGGCCTTTAACAAATCACGTAATGATGTAGTAACGCTTTCGGCCGTATTATCCATCATCATCAAGTTGATGCCGGAAAACTCAGGGCTATTAGCCACATCATCAATCAACTGGCTAGCAGCGCGGGCTACATCTACTAAATTCGCATTTGATTCTTTAAATATATCGAGGCCTATGGCGAAGCTTTGATTAAAGCTGCGGCCATCGGTTGGGCGCGGCAGCTCGTAATTTACGGTGGCAATATCGCCAAGCGCTAAGTTAGTAGTGATAGGTAGCGTGCGAATATCATCAAGGTTGCGATATTCACCTGCTGGCTTTACCAGTATTCGATCATAATCAGTTTCCAAGTATCCAGCCGACATGGTGAAGTTGGCTTGATTCAGAATATCGGTAATCGCACTCACAGTAAGGCCTGTGGCGCTGAGTGATTCCGGGTTTAAGCGAATCATGATTTCGCGTTGTTGCACACCATATAAAGAAACTCTGGAAACGCCTTCCACGCGCTCTAGTGGCTGTTTTAATTGGCGATTAAGCAATTCCCAAGCCATGGATAAATCTTGTTGGCTAGAAATTCGTAGCTGCATTACCGGCATATCTTCGGTGTTAAATTGGAAGATAAATACGCGTTCTACGTCGTCCGGTAATGTATGGCGCATGCTTTCAACACGCTCTCGCGCTTCAATGCTGCGAGCGGAAATACTATCTTTCCAGGCGAAATTAAGTACCACATCTGCACCGTTTTCGCCCGAGTTTGAACGCATTTCTTCGATACCGGGCAGTGTAGCTAAAGCTTCTTCTAGTGGCCGTGTGATCAACCGCTCTACTTCAGCGGGTGTGGAGCTGCGATAAGGCACGTTAACCACGATTTGTGGAATATCGATACCGGGGAATTGTTCCAACGGTAGTAGCCGGCTCGATACTAACCCCAGAATGAGAAAACTGAGGAAAAACATACAAACCGTTACTGGCCGCTTTAATGCAAAGCTAGCTAATGGGGCACTGAGCTCGGAAATTTTACTCATGAGCGCCTCCATTTATTTCACTACCTTGCGGTGCAAAGTGTTTGCGATCAAAGAGCTGATAAACCAATGGGATAAACAGCAAGGTGAGCAGAGTAGCGAATAGCAAACCACTAATTACTGCAATAGCCATGCTGGCGCTCAGTTCAGCGCCTTCTCCAATCCCTAAGGCCAATGGTAACAAGCCAAGCACTGTGGTGAGGGTGGTCATTAAAATAGGCCGCAACCGCTGAGCCGCTGCTTGCCGAATAGCTTCAAGCTTTTGGGTACCTTCACTGCGCAGTTGATTAATGCGATCGATAAGCACTATGGCGTTATTTACAACGATACCTGCAAGCATTATCAAGCCAATGAACACCACCACACTTAATGGCGTGTTGGTTAGCCACAAGCCAACAATGGAGCCGGCGGCGGCTAATGGCACTGAGAACATAATCAGCAGCGGGTGGCCAAAGCTTTCAAACTGCGAGGCCATTACTAGGTAAACCAAGAACACGGCTAAACCCAGTGCAAGTAGCAGAGAGTTATACGATTGTTCGAGCAGTTCGCTTTGGCCACCAATATTGGCAGTAACACCGGGCGCTAAGCGTACTTCACCAATAATCTGTTCCAGCTTGGCTTGTGCGTTGCGTAAATCACCGGCAGCAGAGGCACTAATTAAAGCAACACGTTGTTGTGATAAGCGGGTTATCTCACTTGGGCCTACGGTGCTGCGAATTTCAGCCACAGCCGAAAGGGGTAGCTCAACAGGGCTACCAGGATTAATAATAAGTTGTGAAACTAAATTCGGATTTTGCCGAACGTGATCGGGCAAGCGCACACGAATATCAATTTGCCGATCTTGTAAACTATATTGAGTAGCAATTTGGCCACCAATTTGTGTGCTAATTACCCGAGCTACATCGGGCGCAGATAAGCCAACCCATGCCAAACGAGCGTGATCAAAAATAATCTCTAATTCAGGTTGGCCTCGAGTTAAGCCGTTGCGCACATCAGTAAATGCTGGATCTTCTTCTAAACGCGCAGCTACTTGCTCGGCATTGTTTAGCAGGCGATCGAGTTCATAGCCATAGAGCTCAACTACCATGGGCATATCAATACTCACCAACTCGGGGAAATCGATACGGGCTTGTACATCGGGTTGCCTATCTAAATAAGTACGTAATTCACTAATCAGTTCATCGCGCGCCTCAGAAGTAACAGAGGCTTTGGTAACTACGTGGAATCGGCCCCAGAAATCGCCACCTTGATTAGCTTGCACTTGCATCAATGAACCTGAACCAGCTACCGAATAAGTGCGTTCTACACGGTTATCGTGGCTTAAATGCGTAGCTACGCTTGCTAAGAACTCATCGGTGCGAGCAATTGGGGTGCCGCGCGGAAGTTCGATATCAACAAAGAATTCACGTTGCTCCATTTGCGGGATAAGCTCTGCACCTAAGCGCGGTACTAACGCGAAACACGCAATGGTAATCGCTGCAAACACAGAGAAAAAAGCCCATGGTTTATGCTGCATGCGAGTAAGGCTGTTGGAATGCACTTTGCTAACACCCGCTAACCCCTTATCGAACCCATAAATGATGGGGCGAGCTAACCAGCTTAAAACCTTGGCTAGCGCGCGAAATATCAACCGAAAAACACGTATTACGAATAGCGGTATCCAGTAGAACAGGGTTTTTGAAATTGTACGAAATGGCCAGCCCAGCCAAAACAACACGCCACCGCGGGTTGGGGGCGCAGTAGGTGTTGTTGGCTGAGTGGCTTCTTGCTCAAGTTGTTGCTGTTGATCTTCAATGTAGTGCTGGCGGAACTGGCGGCTCGCAAGCATGGGTATCAGTGTTAAAGCAACGAAAAGTGATGCGATTAAAGCAAAACTCACCGTTAAAGCTTGATCGGTAAATAGCTGCCCAGCCATGCCGCTCACGAACACTAAGGGCACAAATACAGCTAATGTGGTGAGGGTTGCGGCAATTACTGCGCCGGTTACCTCTTGGGTGCCGGTGATGGCTGCGGCGCGGCTATCTTCGCCGAGTTGTTTGCGGCGATCGATATTTTCTAGCACTACAATGGCGTTATCTACTAATAGGCCTACAGCTAGAGCAATACCCCCCAACGACATTAGGTTTAGGCTTAATCCGCCCATGAACATAAATAGGAAGGTGGCAACAATAGATACCGGAATCGCCAACGAAATAATGATAGTGGGGCCAATTTTTCGCAGAAATAGCAAGATAACGCCCATGGCCAGCAAACCGCCAAATAGCGCGTTCTGTTTTACCGCCGAAATAGCGTTGCGAATAAAAGTTGATTGGTCGGAAAGTAGCTCAAGGCTGTAATCAGCTGGTAATTGCCGGTTTATCTGTGGTAAACGAGCACGCACGGCATCAGCCACGGTTACCGTATTTGCATCGCCCTCACGATAGAGGTTTAACTCAATAGATTCGCGGCCGTTTACGCGGCTAATAGCGGTGCGATCTTTGTGGCCACTACGTACTTGCGCTATATCTTTAAGTTGAATGGGGGTGCCATCGCGGCTGGCAATATAGATATTTTCCATATCTTCTAGCGATTGAAATTGATTCACCGTGCGCACTAAAAACTCTTGTGTTCCGGTTTCAATGCGGCCACCTGATTGATTCATGTTTTCTGCACGTAACCTATTGATAATACTTTGCATATCAATATTCAGTTGGCTAATGCGATATTCATCCACCAGAATTTGTACTTCATCTTCATAACCACCACCGGTTCGCACGGCGGCAACACCGGGAATACTTTCAATTTGGCGTTTAAGCTCATCATCGGCGTAACGGCGCAACTCTTGGAGCTGCCAAGGGCTGCCGTTGCTAGCCTCACGATTCAGAGCAAGGCGCATGATAGGCTCAAGATTAGGGTTAAAGCGCAGTAGCGTTGGTTTCTCGATATCTAGCGGTAGCATTACCATATCGAGCTTTTCACGGATATCGATACCGGCGAAATCCATGTTGGTGCCCCAAACGAACTCCAGCACTATATCGGATTGGCCCGAGCGCGCATACGATGTAATGGTGCGTACGCCTTTCACGGTGCCGAGCGTTTCTTCAATAGGGCGATTAATAAGCTGCTCTATTTCGCTGGGGGCTGCACCTGCATAAACAGTGCGAACCGTGAGCGTTGGGTAACTTAAATCAGGTAATAGGTTAACCGGCAACCGGCCCAAGCCAACGAAACCAAACAGAACGATGGCGAGAGTAAACATAATAATGGTAACAGGGCGGCGAACGGCAAGCGCGGCAATACCTTTTTTTGAAGGGTTTGATGCGTTCATGTGGTGCTTCCTTGAATTATTGTTGTTATGTGGCGGTTGTTTTAAAGTTCAACCACTTCCAGTAACGCATCGTTGCGAAGGGTATTTTGGCCGGTAACAATCAATTGCATGCCGGTTTCGAGCCCTTCGGTTATTTCGATCCAGCCGTTTTCGCGAATTCCGGTAGTTACCGCTAAGCGTTTTGATTTATTTTCACTAGCGATAAACACATAGCTTGCCTGATCCACACTCACGAGTGCGTGGTGGGGGATGCGCACTACGTTATGTTTCTGCGCATAATGAAGGTTTACTCGGGTAAACATACCGGCGCGAAGATTTTGCTCAGCGTTTGGTATCGAGAGCACCACGCGGAAGGTTCCTGAAGTAGCATCAACTACGGTGCTTATGCGAGTTACTTTGGCAGAAATTCGGTTGTGAGTGCCGGCGCCTTGTAGCTCTAAATCCGCTTCTTGGCCGGCTTTGATGCTCGCAAGTGCGTGTTCTGGCAGATTCACGGTAGCGCGTAGGGTAGTATCGTTAACGATATGGAATAAGGCTTTTTGCTGATACGCCTGAATCATGTTGCCGGTTTTCACGAAACGCTCGGCTATATGGCCAGAAATAGGCGCACGAATAACCGCCTCGGCTAGATCGAGTTCAGCAATTTGTAACTGGGCAGAGAGCGCATCGTGGCGTGATTGCAAGCGCTCAACTTGCTCGGTACTTATCATTTGTTGGCCCGCTAGTTGGCGCATACGCGTAAGCTCTTGGCTAACACCGCGGAGTTCAGCGGCTATTTGATCACGGCTGTAGCGATAGCGCGAAGATTCAAGGCGCACCAAAGCTTGCCCTTGTTCAACGAAATCACCTTCTTCTACCAAAATATCTTCAACGATGCCGCTTACTCGGGCAATTACATCGGTTTCTTCTTCGGCTTCAAGTATGGCACTGGCTTGAATGCTGGCGCGCACGGTTCCTTGAGCCACGTTAACCACCTCTACGGGCACGCCGCGCTCAGTTTCCACGGGTGCAGATGCAACTGAGCCTGAGCTCCCTGCATTACCGCAACCAGAGAGTACAACTGGAATAAAGATTAGGATGGCAAAAACTTTAAGATTAAAAGTGTTCATTTGGTTTAGGTCCATTAAGTAAGTTAACACTACTCTCCAACATTACTTAGATAATGCGAAATTCGTGCCAATCCATGTAAACTGTTGTTTTTAATTGCTTTTGTGTTTTTACACAAAGTTTACTTTTGTTTAAGTGGCGAATTCACCACAACATTTAAAAACATTTAGTGAATTTCACTAACGTTCGCGTTGGAAAGTTGAGTTTTTACGCCGAAAAAATTTCGTGGGTGCGGAAAATAAAAATATCCATGTTTAAGTAGACATTTAGACGTCTAAACATATAGAATTCTAAAATCAATTAAAGTATAGGCTTTATGTTAATAAAAATGTGCCGTTATTAATGATTTGGAGAAACGTTTTATGCGCCTAGAAACACTCGCTTTGCATCATGGCTACACTGCTGATGAAACTATCCGTGCCGCGGCGGTGCCGATCTATCAAACAACATCGTTTACGTTTAAAGATACCCAGCATGGGGCTGATCTTTTTGATTTAAAAGTTGAGGGAAATATTTATTCTCGAATTATGAACCCCACCAATGCTGTGCTTGAACAGCGCATTGCTGAGATTGAGGGCGGAATAGGTGCTTTAGCGGTGGCTTCGGGTATGGCGGCAACGGCCTATACGATTCAAACCTTGGCCAGTGCTGGAGATAATATTGTAAGTATCAGCCAGCTATATGGTGGAACCTATAATTTCTTCGCACATTCGTTACCGCATCAAGGGATTGATGTGCGTTTTGCTGATGCCGATGATTTTACGGGTATTGCGGCCCTAATTGATGAACGAACAAAATTGTTGTTTTGTGAATCAATCGGTAACCCGGGTGGCAACATTGTTGATTTGCAAAAGCTTGCTGAGATTGCCCATGCCCACGGAATTCCGCTAGTAGTAGATAATACGGTAGCAACCCCTGTATTGTGCCGCCCGTTTGATCATGGGGCCGATATTGTTGTGCATTCACTAACCAAATATATTGGCGGCCACGGTACAACCATTGGCGGCATAATTGTTGATAGCGGAAAATTCGATTGGTCGGCGCAAGCCGAGCGTTATCCGCAGCTGAACAAGCCAGATCCTTCCTATCATGGTGTGGTATTTACAGAGGCGCTTGGCGAAGCTGCATTTATTGGTAGGGCTCGGGTAGTGCCACTGCGAAATACCGGTGCGGCGCTTTCTGCACAAAGTGCTTTCAATTTATTACAAGGGCTAGAAACCTTGGCTTTACGGGTAGAGCGCCATTGCGAGAACGCGCAAAAAGTAGCGGAATATCTTGTTCAGCACCCGCAAGTTACTTGGGTTAAATATGCTGGCCTACCTAATGATAAGTATCACCAGTTGGCGCATAAGATTAGTTCGGGCAAAGCTTCAGGAATCCTTAGTTTTGGTATTAAAGGTGGGTTGCCTGCAGCGGAAAAATTTATCGATTCACTACAGTTAATTTTACGCTTGGTAAACATCGGTGATGCTAAATCATTGGCGTGCCACCCAGCTTCTACTACCCACCGCCAGCTATCGGTCGAAGAGCTTGGTAAAGCAGGAGTGAGCGAAGATCTGATTCGGCTTTCGATTGGTATTGAGCATATCGACGATATTATTGCGGATATAGAACAAGCGCTCGCGGTTTAAATTTTTATTTTGAAAAGCATGTGGTTGTAAATAACGGCGGTTTGGTAAAGAAAACTTTACTAAATCGCCGTTTTTAATAAAAAGCTTTAATTTTTCGCCTGAAAATCGATGATTTCTTAGCCTATTTCAACCAATAATTAATCCAGTTTTGCAGTAGTTTGGTACCTTCTTCTTGCCATTGTGGCAGCGGTAACTCAAACGTTTCGCTATCAACAAAATAGTATTCAGGCGGCAGTGGCTCTAAGCCCTTTTGGAACTCCCGTTTAAATTCTTTCTGTAACGTATCGGCTTCGTATTCTGGGTGCCCAAAAATATAAGCTCTGCGGCGCGGCTCATCTACTGCATAAAAAGCGCCGGCATTAGGTGCTTGCATAATCACCCGAACTTCTGGGTGAGCGAATAGTTGGGTTTGCCTCGCTTCGGCGAAACGTGAATGCGGGAATTGAACGCCAGGTTCCATATGCTCAACGAGTGGATGGCGCCTTACAATTCGATGTTCATAGATGCCACTAATTTTTCGGCCGCGCAAGCGCCGAGGAATATTGTAGTAGTGATGCAGAGCGGCATTGGCAGCCCAGCACGAGTAGAGAGTACTGGTTGCGTAGTAAGAGCTCATATCAAATATTTCTTTTAGCTCATCCCAATACGGCACTTGCTCATATTCTTTATGGCCAAGGGGCGCTCCGGTAATCAATAAGCCATCGAAATCACTTTCCAGTGTTAATGGCTCGTAGAATTTGGCCATATGCTTTGCTTGTGCTGTTTTTGGGCGCCAAGTTGATAAACGAATAAAATGAACTTCCACGCTCTCTTTTAAATTCGCGAATAAACGCAGCCAATGACGTTCTGTTTCGGCATTATTCGGCATTAAGTTGAGGATGCCAATCGAATGCTTGCCTTTTTTATTTGGGGTATAGGCAATCGCAAGCCCTTCAGCTTGTAGCTCTTCAATTGCCGGCAGTGGCCGATGCAGAATTACTGGCATATTAGTGTATATTCCCAAATGCGTTATTCATCATAAATGTAACTGTATGATGACACTAGTGATTATTATCGGCAAGAGTGTAGTGTTTTGCAGCCATTTTTACGAATGAATTTGTAAAAAAAAAGCCGCCCAACGATTGCGTTGAGCGGCTCCTCTACAACCTTGCGGTTATTTCTTTATGGCTGAAAAATCGCGTTGAGCTTCACCGGTGTACAACTGGCGAGGACGACCGATTTTTTGGCTTTTTTCACTTAGCATTTCATGCCAATGTGAAATCCAGCCAACTGTGCGTGATAGTGCGAAAATCACGGTAAACATGTTGGTAGGAATGCCGATAGCTTTCAAAATGATACCTGAGTAGAAATCTACGTTCGGGTATAATTTCTTCTCAACGAAATATGGGTCTTCTAGCGCAATACGCTCTAATTCCATAGCAACATCGAGTAATGGATCTTTAATGTTTAAATCGCTTAATACTTCGTGGCATGTTTCACGCATTACTTTAGCGCGGGGATCGAAGTTTTTATAAACGCGATGGCCAAAGCCCATTAAGCGGAACGGATCATCTTTATCTTTTGCTTTCGCAATGAACTCAGGAATGCGATCAACAGAACCGATTTGCGCGAGCATTTTCAAACACGCTTCGTTAGCACCGCCGTGAGCAGGGCCCCATAATGATGCAACACCTGCGGCAATACATGCGTATGGGTTAGCGCCTGAAGAACCTGCTAAGCGAACCGTTGAAGTTGATGCATTTTGCTCATGGTCCGCATGTAAAGTGAAAATGCGGTCCATGGCTTTAGCAACAACAGGGTTTATTTCGTAATCTTCAGCCGGTACTGAGAACATCATGTTTAAGAAGTTTTCAGAATAGCTCAGGCTGTTTTTAGGATATACGAATGGTTGCCCAATATTGTGCTTGTAACTCATTGCTGCAATCGTTGGAATCTTAGCAATTAAGCGGTAGGCACTGCGAATACGTTGCTCGGGGTCAGCGATGTTCAAATCATCATGGTAAAAAGATGATAAAGCACCAGTTACCGCACAAAGCATAGCCATTGGGTGAGCATCACGGCGGAAGCCACCGAAAAATTCATGAATACCTTGATGCACCATAGTGTGATTGGTGATGGTTTCTTTGAATTCAGTGTACTGTTCTGTAGAAGGTGCTTCACCATGGATTAGCATATAGCAGACTTCTAAGTAATCAGCTTCAGTTGCTAATTGGTCGATTGGATAGCCACGGTGCAATAACACGCCGTTTTCGCCATCAATATAGGTGATTTTCGATTCGCAAGAGCCAGTAGCGAGAAAGCCAGGGTCGAAAGTGAAGTAACCGTGCTTGCCTAAGGTCCGTACATCAATTACATCGTGCCCAGCAGTTCCTGATAGAACCGGCAGCTCGATACTCTTGCCATCGATTTGAATAGTGGCTTTACGCTCAGCCATGGAAATCTCCTTGTATTCTGTGCGAGTGGTCTAAAACGAGTGGTCTAGAAAAGAGCGCTAGTTTTACTTGATTTAGGGGTGGTTTGTCAATTTTACGTAAGGATTAGAATAATGGATGTGTAATGTTACGAACTTACTACTTTAGTCTAGTTGAATTACTTATTGCATGATTGTAGGCCATATTTTAACAGGGTTTTAACTTTTTCGTTGAACCATATTTAAGCGCAGTGAGTAATTGTAATTGTGTGCTGTGGTAGATATACTTGGGCACACTGATTTCAACAGCGTTTTCAGATAAGGCAAACAGTTGTGAAAAAACAAAGACCTGTTAACCTGGAGCTGACCACAATCAGCTTCCCACCCGCAGCGATATCCTCCATTTTACACCGGGTTTCTGGTGTGATTATGTTGGTGTTAGTCGGCCTTTTGGTTTGGCTACTCGCAAAATCGTTAACCTCTCCTGAAGGATTCTCAGAAGCGCAGGCAATTTTTGCGCATCCGCTCGTACGTTTCCTTGTATGGGGCTTCCTAGCTGCTCTCGGCTATCATGTGCTGTCCGGTATTCGCCACATTTTCATGGACCTTGGGTTCGGTGAAGAAAAAGAATCTGGTAAAATTACAGCAGTGCTAGCAATTGCCGGTGGGGTTGTACTCGCTATCCTGGCAGGAGTTTGGTTATGGTAAAAATAGCATCTACATTCGGCCGCAGCGGCACGCACGATTTCATTTTAGTTCGTGCATCTGCAGTTATCATGCTGGCTTACACAATCTTTTTGGTTGCTTGGCTCGTATGTAATCCTGCAGTGGGTTATTCCGAGTGGGTAACGTTATACAGCCACCTTGGCATGAAAATCTTCACATTACTTACGCTTACCGGTTTGCTTATTCATGGCTGGATTGGTATTTGGCAAGTTCTCACTGATTATGTGAAGCACTCTCTCCTACGCGGCATTATTCAATTTATTTTTGTGATTGCACTGCTCGCGTACTGGTTCACCGGTTTGTTTGTATTGTGGGGTGTCTAAGTGAGCAACATGAAAGAACTTCAATTTGATGCAGTAGTTATCGGCGCTGGCGGCGCGGGTATGCGTGCTGCATTGCAAATTTCAGAAAACGGCATGAGCTGTGCGCTGATGTCGAAAGTATTTCCAACTCGTTCGCACACTGTATCAGCGCAGGGTGGTATCACCGTTGCACTAGGTAACGCGCACGAAGATGATTGGCAATGGCACATGTTCGATACTGTTAAGGGTTCTGATTATATCGGTGACCAAGACGCTATCGAATACATGTGTAAAACTGGCCCAGAAGCAATTTTAGAACTTGAGAATATGGGTTTACCTTTTTCTCGTTTTGAAGATGGCCGAGTTTATCAGCGTCCATTTGGTGGTCAATCTAAGAACTTCGGTGGTGAGCAAGCGGCGCGTACCGCAGCTGCAGCTGACCGCACAGGCCACGCTTTATTGCATTTGTTGTATCAGCAAAACGTAAAGAATAAAACTACTGTTCTTTCTGAATGGTACGCTCTCGATTTGGTAAAAAACCAAGATGGCGCGGTTACAGGTGTAACTGCCCTTGATATCGAAAGTGGCGAAGTTTTTCATATTAAAGCCAAAGCTGTAATTCTTGCTACCGGTGGTGCTGGCCGTATTTACGCCTCAACCACTAATGCGCACATTAACACCGGTGATGGTGTTGGTATGGCACTTCGTGCCGGTGTTCCAGTGCAAGATATGGAAATGTGGCAATTCCACCCAACTGGCATCGCAGGTGCTGGTTCTTTGGTAACAGAAGGTTGCCGAGGCGAGGGTGGTTACCTATTGAATAAAGATGGTGAACGTTTCATGGAGCGCTACGCGCCAAACGCGAAAGATCTTGCCGGCCGCGATGTTGTAGCCCGTGCAATGATGACAGAAATTCGCGAAGGCCGTGGTTGTGATGGCCCTTGGGGTCCACACATTAAGTTGAAACTAGATCACTTAGGGCGCGAAACCCTAGAATCACGCCTACCAGGTGTGTGTGATTTGGCAAAAACCTTTGCTCACGTAGATCCAGCTGAAGAACCAATTCCAGTAATTCCAACCTGCCATTATATGATGGGTGGTATTCCTACTGATGTGAACGGCCAATGTTTGCAAGTAGATGCAAAAGGGAATACTTCACCGATTCAGGGCTTGTTTGCCTGTGGTGAGATTGCCTGTGTATCTGTTCATGGCGCGAACCGCTTAGGTGGTAACTCACTACTTGATTTAGTAGTGTTTGGCCGTGCAACAGGCTTACATTTAGCTGATGCGTTAGCTGCGAACACTGAAGCCCGTGATGCTTCTGCCTCTGATGTAGATGCTGCAATGGCCCGTGTAAACCGCTGGAACAATACGCAGAAAGGCGAAGACCCGTTCAAAATTCGCAAAGATTTGCAGAATTGTATGCAAATGAACTTCTCGGTATTCCGTGAAGGCGATGCAATGAAAGAAGGCTTGCAAGAGCTTCGCGAAATTCGTGAGCGTTTAGACCATGCTCGTTTAGACGACACCAGTATGGACTTCAACACCACGCGTATTGAATGTTTAGAACTCGATAACTTAATGGAAACTGCTTACTCAACGGCTGTTTCTGCAAGTTATCGTGAAGAGAGCCGTGGAGCTCACAGCCGTGCCGATTTCCCAGAGCGTGATGATGAGAAATGGTTGGTACACACAGTGTATCGTCCTGAATCACAAACTATGGTAAATCGTGATGTGAATATGGCGCCTAAGCTGCGCGAGGCGTTCCCGCCGAAAGCGCGCACTTACTAAAAGGTTCAAACGATGAAAAAAATTACATTTTCGATCTATCGTTACAACCCTGAAGTGGATGAGAAGCCACACATGAAGGATTACACGTTAGAGCTTAAGGACGACCAAGATTTGATGGTGCTTGAAGCACTCATTAAAATTAAGGAAGAAATCGACCCAAGCCTTTCGTTCCGTCGTTCATGCCGTGAAGGTGTTTGCGGTTCTGATGGTTTCAATATTAATGGTAGAAATGGCTTAGCCTGTATTACTAGTTTATCGTCGTTAAAATCAAACAAGGTTGTGGTTCGCCCGTTACCTGGGTTACCAGTAATCCGTGATTTGATTGTGGATATGACACAGTTCTACAAGCAATATGAGAAAGTTAAGCCTTATCTGATCAATGATGATAAAACGCCACCTGCACGCGAACGCTTGCAGAGCCCTGAAGAGCGTGAAAAGTTAGATGGCCTGTACGAGTGTATTCTTTGTGCATGTTGTTCAACCTCATGCCCATCGTTCTGGTGGAATCCTGATAAGTTCGTAGGACCAGCAGGCTTACTGCATGCCTATCGATTCTTAGCGGATAGCCGTGATACGGCAACCGAAGAGCGTTTAGACGACCTTGACGATGCATTTAGTGTATTCCGATGCCATGGCATTATGAATTGCGTAAATGTTTGTCCGAAGGGGTTAAACCCAACCAAGGCTATTGGACACATCAAATCAATGCTACTGAGCCGCGCGGTTTAGCGAAACCGCAGGTTTTCTGATATAGTAGTGGTGAGTTGTAAAGATAGCCATCCCGCTACGGATGGCTATTTTTTTAAAAAAGAAACCTTTTTTATCAACGCGTATCTGCTGTTTTTTCGCAGTTCAAACCAGTGAAAGGAAAAGCAATGCAAGAAGGCGCAATGCAAGCCTGGATTGAGTCCTCGCAGTTTTCTGGAGGAAACGCAGCTTACATAGAAGAACTATTTGAGCTGTATTTAGACGACGCCGAAGCAGTACCTTCGGAATGGCGAGAGCTATTTGATAGCCTACCTAGCGATGGCTCAGCTATCGACGTTAAACATAGTGAAGTACGTGATCAATTCCGTGAAGCTGCGAAACAGAAGTTGAAACAGGCGGGGTCAGGCTCGCTTAATTCGGATATCGCAGAAAAACAGGTTCGCGTATTACAGCTAATTAATGCTTATCGCTTTCGGGGCCACCAACACGCCCAGCTCGATCCTCTCGGGTTATGGAAGCAAGAAACCGTGCAAGATCTTGATGCCCAGTTTCATGGCCTCACCAAAGACGACATGGACACCGAGTTCAATGTAGGCTCTTTAGTGATCGGCAAAGATACCGCCAAATTAAAAGATATTCAGCAAGCTTTAGAGGCCATTTATTGTGGTTCTATTGGTGCTGAATATATGCACATCGTTGATACAGGAGAAAAACGTTGGATTCAACAGCGCTTGGAATCACAACTCGGCAAACCAAAGTTTTCCGAAGAAGAGCGCAAGAAGACACTAAAAGATTTGATAGCCGCTGATGGCCTCGAAAAATATTTGGGTTCAAAGTTTCCGGGCGCTAAGCGTTTTTCATTAGAAGGTGGTGATGCACTTGTTCCATTAATGAAATCTTTAATTCGCCGAGCGGGTGCTAATGGCGCGAAAGAAGTTGTGATTGGTATGGCGCACCGTGGCCGTTTAAATTTATTGATCAACGTGATGGGCAAACACCCAAATGAGTTGTTTGATGAATTTGCCGGTAAGAACACCACAGATAAAGCCGGTGATGTAAAATATCACATGGGCTTTTCTTCTGATTTTGAAACTGAAGGTGGCAATGTTCACTTGGCACTGGCTTTCAACCCTTCGCACTTAGAAATCGTTAACCCAGTAGTTATTGGTTCAGTTCGCGCTCGTATGGATCGCCGTGGCTGTAAAGATGGTAGCCAAGCGCTGCCAATTACTATTCATGGCGATGCGGCTATTGCGGGCCAAGGTGTTGTGCAAGAAACCTTCAACCTTTCGAAAACGCGTGCTTATCAAGTAGGTGGTAGCATTCGCATCGTAGTGAACAACCAAGTTGGCTTTACTACTTCGAAACGCGAAGATGCTCGCTCTACACAATATTGTACTGATATCGCTAAAATGGTTCAGGCTCCGATATTTCATGTGAATGCGGATGACCCAGAAGCGGTTCTATTTGTATCTCAGCTAGCTATCGATTATCGCAACACGTTCAAACGTGATGTGGTGATTGATTTAGTATGTTATCGCCGCCATGGCCATAACGAGGCTGATGAGCCCAATGCAACGCAACCGCTGATGTATCAGAAAATTAAAAAGCATCCAGTTCCGCGGGAAATTTACGCGAAGCGTTTACTTGATGAAAAAGTGGTTGATGAAGATCATATTAAAAAGTTGGTTGCTGATTACCGTGATGCCCTTGATAAAGGTGATTGCGTAGTAGATGAGTGGCGGCCAATGAAAGCGCATTCAGTTGATTGGACTCCTTTCGTAGGGAATGAATGGGATGTTGATTACGATTCCAGCATTTCCAAAGACGAACTGCATGCGCTTGGAGAAAAAGTAAGCCATGTGCCGAAAGAGTTTAAATTGAACTCTCGCGTTGGAAAGGTTTACGAAGAACGCGCAAAAATGGCGAAAGGCGAGCGCAAGCTTGATTGGGGTATGGCAGAAACGTTGGCGTATGCTTCACTTGTGAAGCAAGGGCATCGTATTCGCATGACCGGACAAGATTGTGGCCGAGGTACATTCTTCCATAGGCACTCGGTGTTACATAACCAGAAAGATGCAGGCACATTTTTACCGCTAACTGCGATCGATAAAGATCAAGCGCCGATCGAAATCTATGATTCGGTGCTTTCGGAAGAAGCAGTAATGGCGTTTGAATACGGCTATGCAACCGCTGAACCAAATACAATGGTTATTTGGGAAGCGCAGTTTGGTGATTTCGCCAATGGAGCGCAGGTTGTTATCGATCAGTTTCTAAGCTCGGGTGAGCAAAAGTGGGGCCGCTTGTGTGGGTTAACACTATTGCTACCACACGGTTATGAAGGCCAAGGCCCTGAACATAGTTCAGCGCGGTTAGAGCGGTTCTTGCAGCTGTCAGCTGATCACAACTGGTCGGTTTGTGTACCTACAACTCCAGCTCAGGTATTTAATATGTTGCGCCGTCAACAGCTTCGCCCTGTGCGTCGCCCGTTGATTGTAATGACACCAAAATCGCTATTGCGCCATCCTGATGCAGTATCGAGCTTGGATGAATTAGCAATTGGTAAGTACCAAAATGTTATCGGTGAAATCGATGACCTTGATTCGAAAAAAGTAAAACGCGTCGTGTTCTGTAGTGGTAAAGTTTACTACGATCTGTTGTCTGCTCGCCGTGAGAATGAGCAAACTGATGTGGCTATTATTCGGGTAGAACAGCTTTACCCGTTCCCGCATGAAGAGATGGCAGAGGTTTTGAAAGATTACCAACATGTGAAAGAGTTTGTTTGGTGTCAGGAAGAACCACAGAACCAAGGCGCCTGGTATTGTAGCCAGCATCATTTCCGGGAAGCGATTCCTGATGGTGGTAAGTTACAGTATGCCGGACGGGCTGCTTCTGCTTCACCAGCGGTAGGATACGCATCGGTGCATAAAGAACAGCAAGAAAAACTCGTTAACGAAGCGTTAAGTATTTAACAGGTGAGATGAAATCATGGCGATTGAAATCAAAGTACCAGAATTACCGGAATCCGTAGCGGATGGCACTATCGCAACTTGGCACGTTAAGGAAGGCGATAAAGTAAGCCGTGACCAAAACCTGGTAGATATCGAAACCGATAAAGTTGTACTCGAAGTAGTTGCAGAGGCCGACGGCGTGATCGGTAAGATTTCTGCAGAAGAGGGTGCTACGGTGAAATCTAAAGAAGTTATCGGCAGTATTGAAGAAGGTGATGCTTCCGAAAGCTCTGATTCTGATGATAAAGAAGAATCAAAGAAAGAAGCAGCCGCTGATAAAGAAGATACTTCTTCAGAAGAAAAAAGCTCAGACGAAGAGAGCTCTGATGAAGAAAACTCTGATGAAGATGCTTCTGGCGAAGAAATTGAGGTTAAAGTTCCTGAGTTGCCAGAATCAGTATCAGAAGCAACGATTGCAGCTTGGCATGTAAAAGCCGGTGATAAAGTAAGCCGTGATCAAAACTTAGTTGATATCGAAACCGATAAAGTTGTTTTGGAAGTTGTAGCTGAAGCTGATGGTGTGCTTAGTGAAATTATTCACGATGAAGGCGCTAACGTTGGTGCCAAAGATGTGATTGGTAAAATCATCAAAGGTGGCGAGGCTAAATCTGAAGGCAAATCTGCGAGCACTAAAGAGAGCTCGAACGATAGCGGTTCAGATAAAGATTCCGATGCAGTAAGCCCTTCAGTGCGCCGTTTGCTTGCTGAGAAAGATTTAAGCGCAAGCGATGTTAAAGGTACTGGTAAAGATGGCCGTATTACTAAAGAAGACGTTGAAAAACACGTGAAATCAGCCGGTGATAAAAAATCTGAGAGTAAATCTGAAGCTAAATCAGAAAGCAAGCCAGCTGCAGTAAGCGGTGATCGCACACAGAAACGTGTAGCCATGACCCGTTTGCGCAAAACCATTGCTAAGCGTTTGCTTGAAGCGAAAAATTCAACAGCAATGTTAACGACGTTCAACGAAGTGAACATGAAACCAATCATGGACCTTCGCAAAACGTATCAAAAAGAATTTGAAGAGCGCCATGGCATTCGCCTAGGCTTCATGTCTTTTTACGTGAAAGCAGTTGTTGAAGCATTAAAACGCTTCCCTGAAGTAAATGCATCGATCGATGGTGATGAAATTGTTTATCACAACTACTTCGATGTCAGCATTGCGGTTTCAACGCCTCGTGGTTTGGTAACACCTGTGTTACGCGATTGCGATAAGTTGAGCTTGGCTGAAATTGAAGCAGGCATCAAAGAGTTAGCGATTAAAGGCCGCGATGGCAAGCTAACTATGGATGAAATGCAAGGCGGTAACTTTACAATCACTAACGGTGGTGTGTTTGGTTCATTGCTTTCAACGCCTATCTTAAACCCACCACAAAGCGCAATTTTGGGTATGCACAAAATCCAAGATCGGCCAATGGCGGTTGATGGCAAAGTTGAAATTCTGCCAATGATGTATCTGGCGATGTCTTATGATCACAGAATCGTTGACGGTAAAGAATCGGTAGGCTTCCTAGTTACCGTTAAGAACCTGCTAGAAGATCCTCAGCGTTTATTGCTGGATATCTAAAGGCACTTCGGCGGTAGCCATTTAGGGCTACCGCTGTCATTTTGAGCGGGAAAAATGTATACTCTCGCGCGAAAATTCGGGTAAGCAGCCTCGGCTGCTTTCGTTTTGAATGAACAAACGGAATAAGCATAATGAATTTGCATGAGTATCAAGCAAAACAGCTTTTCAGAGAGTTTGGATTACCAGTATCTGAAGGATACGCGGTAGACACTGCTGATGAAGCCGTAGAAGCAGCCAAGAAAATTGGCGGCGATAAATGGGTAGTTAAATGTCAGGTTCACGCAGGTGGACGTGGTAAAGCTGGTGGTGTAAAGCTAGTTTCTTCCCTAGATGAAGTACGCGCATTCGCAGACAACTGGGTTGGCAAAAACCTAGTAACTTATCAAACAGACGCCAAAGGCCAACCGGTTGCAAAAATCTTGGTTGAAAGCCTTACCGATATTGATAAAGAACTTTATCTTGGTGCTGTGGTTGACCGTGCAACTCGTAAAATTGTTTTCATGGCCTCTACTGAAGGCGGCGTGGAAATTGAAACGGTTGCAGAAGAAACTCCAGAGAAAATTCTAAAAGCAATTATCGACCCGACTGTTGGCCCACAGCCTTTCCAAGGCCGGGATTTAGCATTCCAACTAGGCCTGAACCCAGAGCAAGTGAAGCAGTTCACTAAGATCTTCATGGGCCTAGCGAAAATGTTCGAACAGTACGATTTTGCACTGTTAGAAATTAACCCGTTGGTAATCACCGAAGAAGGCAATTTGCACTGTTTAGATGGCAAAATTAACATCGATAGCAACGCGATTTACCGTCAGCCAAAAATTAAAGAAATGCACGATCCTTCGCAAGAAGATTCGCGCGAAGCACACGCAGCTAAATTCGAGCTTAACTATGTAGCACTTGATGGCAACATCGGTTGTATGGTTAATGGTGCTGGTCTAGCAATGGGCACCATGGATATCGTGAAATTGAGCGGTGGCGAGCCAGCTAACTTCTTAGATGTTGGTGGCGGGGCTACTAAAGAACGTGTTTCTGAAGCGTTCAAAATCATCTTATCTGATGAAAATGTAAAAGCCGTATTCGTGAACATCTTCGGTGGTATCGTTCGTTGCGATATGATCGCAGAAGGTATCATTGGTGCTGTTGAAGAAGTTGGCGTGAAAGTACCAGTTGTTGTTCGCCTAGAAGGTAACAATGCAGAGCTAGGTACACAGAAGCTAGCGGAAAGCGGTTTGAACATTGAAGCTGCTACCAGCTTATCTGACGCAGCTCAGAAAGTTGTAGCTGCAGCAGCTGGAGGTCAATAATGAGCATCCTGATTAATAAAGACACCAAAGTAATCTGTCAGGGTTTCACTGGCGGCCAAGGCACGTTCCACTCTGAGCAAGCAATTGCGTATGGAACAAAAATGGTTGGCGGTGTAACTCCGGGTAAAGGCGGTCAAACGCATTTAGGTTTACCTGTATTTAACACGGTAAAAGAAGCGGTAGCTGAAACGGGTGCAACTGCATCAGTTATCTATGTACCAGCTCCTTTCTGTAAAGATTCAATCATCGAAGCTGCTGATGCAGGTATCGAACTGATTGTATGTATTACTGAAGGTATCCCAACAATTGATATGCTTTACGTGAAAGAATACCTTACGCACAAGGGCGTTCGTATGATCGGCCCTAACTGCCCAGGTGTTATCACGCCAGGCGAATGTAAAATCGGTATCATGCCGGGCCACATTCACAAGCCAGGTAAAGTAGGTATTGTTTCACGTTCTGGTACCCTTACTTACGAAGCAGTTAAGCAAACTACAGATGAAGGTTTTGGCCAATCAAGCTGTGTTGGTATTGGTGGCGATCCAATTCCAGGCTCTAACTTTATCGATATCCTTGAGATGTTCGAAAAAGATCCAGCAACTGAAGCAATCGTGATGATTGGTGAAATTGGTGGTACTGCTGAAGAAGAAGCTGCTGAGTACATTAAAAACAATGTAACTAAGCCAGTTGTTTCTTACATTGCAGGCGTAACTGCTCCTCCAGGCAAGCGCATGGGCCACGCCGGTGCTATTATCTCTGGCGGTAAAGGTACGGCTGATGAGAAATTTGCTGCGCTTGAAGCTGCAGGTGTGAAAACTGTTCGTAGCCTTGCTGATATCGGCAAAGCATTACGCGAGAAAACAGGTTGGTAATTAGCATTTATTGCTAAGCCAATGCCTTTTAAAAAAGGTGCACCAAATAAAAACGCTTCCCCCGGGAAGCGTTTTTTTATGCTGGTTGAACTAGCATTTAATTAATTGCCTGGTTCTGAAAGCATATCTACCAAACTTGAATGCCGCGAATCTGGCCGCACGCTTACACAACCTGTTTCAAAGCCACAGACTTGGGTTCTGATACGCGACAAACCACCACGGTTGAATGTGCGGTCCATTTCAAAGGTAACCGCAGAAATTGCCGAGTGCGTTTTGCCAAAAGAAAGAGGCGTAACCTCAATTCGCTCCATGTTGGCAGATGTGTGTAATCTATCAGCGATGGCTGTGGTATCACTATCGAGCTCTTCACTTGCGCGTGCGCTTCGATCGATCTCAGCCACTAACTGCCGCGATAAGGCTCTGGCGTCTTCGTGGCCCTCACGATGCCATTTTGAAAGCGAAAAATGTAACCAAATGTGTTTTAGCTGATTTGTTTGTGGAAGCCGAGTTCTAGATTCGCCAACAACCAGCTCAGTGCCGGATCGTTCTGATAGGCTGAATGCCAGTAGAGTTGCAAGCGAGTTGCTGGTACATCGATCGGCATGGGCCAACAACGCAAGGAATACTGAGTTACCATGCGCTTGGCTATGCGTTCGGGTAGGGTAAGTAATGCACCGGTTTGGCTCACCAGTTGTGCTGCAGTTTGATAACTTTGCACTCGCGCTTGTATATCGCGTTCTATACCTAGTTCCTTTAATAGGAGATCTTCGAGAACAGAGCCTCGAGAGCGGGTAGACACGGCAATGTGCTTGCTCGTTAGGTAACGCTCTTGTGTGAGTTGGTGCTTATCATGCTCTCGAGTTAGCACTGCAAACGGTTCTTTTAACAGCGGTTTTTGCATCACAGGCGCACGCGCAGTAATTGCCACATCAATTACCACATCGGCTTGCCGATTTAACAAATAATCGCCCACCTGTGAATGTGGCACTGCTAGGCTCTCAAATTTCGCATTGGGTGCGAAATTTTGTAAGTGTTGGAATAAACGAGGATAAAGCTCCGCTTCAATAGCTTCTGGAATGCCGATGCGGAATATACGTTGAGTAGTGGCTGGGCTGAAGTTTACGCCTCGGCTGATAAGCCCCTGCATGCGCGCCAACACTTCATTTAGCTCTGGTGCTAGCTTCTCGCACAAGGCTGTAGGTTGCAAGTAACGGCCTCGGCGAACAAATAATTCATCATCAAAGATATCGCGCAATCGCCTCAGCGCATGGCTAATAGCTGAAGGCGTTAATGAGAGCTCTGTTGCTGCGCGCGCGAGTTGGCGTTCACGATGAATGGCCACCAAAACGCGCAATAGGTTTAAATCTATCTTGCTGAGTAAATTAGAGTGAATTTGATTCATGTTAGGCCTTTAATAACTTTCACTTCATTCATGTTAAGAAAATTCGTAGGATGTAGCCACTTATTTTTAGGAGAATTGCCATGTTTGGATTATCAGAACGCTCGCAGCAATATCTGAGCCGCTTAAAAGCTTTTATGAAAGCGCATGTGTATCCGGTTGAAGCCGAAATTTTAGCCGAGTTAACTCGCAAGCATGGGCACCCGAATTGGCGTGAGTGGCAGGTTCCCTCGAAAATTGAAGCTTTGCAAGAGAAGGCAAAAGCGGAAGGTTTATGGAATTTATTTTTGCCCGATGCAGATTTGGCCGCGGGGCTCTCTACCAGCGAATATGCGCCGCTAGCGGAAGAAATGGGGCGAAGCATTATTGCGCCTGAGATATTTAATTGTAATGCGCCGGATACCGGAAACATGGAAGTGCTTTACCATTTCGGTACGGAAGCACAGAAAGAAACTTGGCTTGCGCCTTTATTGCGCGGAGAAATTCGTTCGGTGTTTGCTATGACAGAGCCACAAGTAGCCTCTTCAGACGCCACTAATATGGAAACTAGAATTGTTGCTGATGGCGATGAAGTGGTGATTACCGGGCGTAAATGGTGGACAACTGGCCTTGGCCATCCGAAAGCGAAGGTAGCGATCGTAATGGGGTTAACTGATCCTGATGGAGATCGCCACCAACGCCATAGTATGGTGTTAGTTCCTTTGGATGCTAAGGGTGTGAACATTGAGCGTATGCTGAGTGTTTTTGGTGATTACGATGCACCCTATGGCCATGGCGAAGTAACCTTCAATAATGTGCGGGTGCCGAAAAGTAATGTAATAGGTAAGTTAGGTGCTGGGTTTGCGATTGCGCAAGGGCGGTTAGGCCCCGGGCGCATACACCATTGCATGCGGGCTTTAGGTGCGGCTGAACGCTCGCTCGAGCTCATGATTACCCGTGGCATGAGCCGGGTTGCCTTTGGCCAGCCGCTGCTGAAGCTCGGTGATAATGGCACACGCGTGGCGAAACACAGAATGGCAATCGACCAAGCGCGGCTTTATACCATGTATACTGCGGGAGTAATTGATTCGGCAGGCGTGCGCGCAGCAGCGAGTGAGATAGCCGGTATTAAAGCAGTGGTGCCAACGGTATTACAAAATGTGGTTGATGATGCAATTCAAATACACGGTGGCGGCGGCTTGAGCCATGATTACATGCTCACCGCTTTTTACGCGGTAGCGCGCGCTTTGCGTTTAGCCGATGGGCCAGATGAGGTGCATCAGGCGATGGTGTTGCGTGAAGAACTTAAGAAATATCGACAGGATAAATCATGAGTAAGAGTTCAGTAATCGATACCGGCGTTGCAGTAAGAGAGCAGGAAGCTTTTGATGTTGTTGCGGTAGATGCTTGGATTAAAGCTAAACGCCCAGATATAAAGGGCGAGCCAGAACTTACCCAGTTTCCGGGTGGGGCTTCAAACTGGACGTATCGGTTGGCGTACAGCAACGCTGATTTAATTCTCCGCCGCCCACCAGCAGGTACGAAAGCGAAATCAGCGCATAACATGCAAAGAGAGCACGATATTCAGCTCATGCTTAAGAAGCATTATGCGGTGGTGCCAAACATGGTTGGTTATTGTGAAGATAGCAACTTAATCGGCACTGATTTTTACGTGATGGAGCGGGTAGAGGGCATTATTCCGCGTAAAAATATGCCGAGGGAGTTAGAGCTGAGCGAGGCGCAGGTGCGCAAGCTCTGCACGAATATGCTCGACCAACTCATTGCGTTACACAAAGTAAACTACATTGAGGCCGGGCTCGATTCTATTGGTAAAGGCGAAGGTTATATTGACCGCCAAGTATCGGGCTGGAACCAACGCTATAGTAAAGCAAAAACGTGGAACGTGCCTTCAGGTAAAAAAATTATGCGCTGGCTAGAAGCGAATAAGCCGAAGCAAGAAGTGTTATGCGTTACTCATAATGATTTTCGTTTTGATAATTTAGTGTTGAACCCAGAAAACCCAACCGAGATTTTAGCGGTGCTGGATTGGGAGCTAGCTACTATTGGTGATCCATTAGTAGAAATTGGCAACTTACTAGCTTATTGGGTGCAAGCCGATGATGATCGCGTGGCGAAAGCTACACGCAGGCAACCCTCGCATTTAAAAGGTATGCTAACCCGTGATGAAGTAATTGATTATTACTGCGAGGAAATGGGGCTGGGTAAGGTTGATATGACGTTCTACCAAGTATTTGGTTTGTTTCGTTTATCGGTTATTGCTCAGCAAATTTATTATCGTTATTACCATAAACAAACTCGCAACCCGGCATTTAAAAACTTTTGGTTCGTAGTGCATTATTTGCACCGTCGCTGCCGCAAATTAATGCGGGCGCAGCGAGGTTAATATGGCGTTAGTTACCTTAATTCGCCATGGCCAAGCTTCATTTGGAGCAGCTGATTACGATCAGCTTTCACCATTGGGCTTTGAGCAGCTTACTCATTTAGGTTCGATGCTGCATGACCAAGAAGAAAGCTTCGATATATTGGTGCGTGGGGGCCTAAAGCGCCATAAGCAAAGTGCTGAGGCATTTTTACAAGGTTACACGAAACCTTTAGAAGTGGTGGAGCAGGCGCAATGGAACGAGTTTGATCACCGCGCGGTAATGCGAGCGCTAGCACACGATGCGCCAGAATTACGGGCGTTATTTGCCAGCGATGGCAAGCCGAATATCAGTGAAACAGAGGTTTTAGCGCTGTTTATGAAAGCAGTATCACGCTGGCAATCGGGTGCCTACGATGGGGATTATCAAGAGCCTTGGCAGCATTTCGTAGCGCGTGTAGAGCTAGCATGGCAAAGTTTAGCTGAATTAGCCGAACACAAACGCATAGCGGTTATTACCTCAGGTGGCCCCATCGCCCTGACTACTATGGGGAGTTTGGGAATGCCATCGGCGCAAATGATGGAAATTAATGCACGGTTGGTAAATTCGGGCGTGAGCCGATTTCTTTATAAACCGGAACAAGCACCGCGTTTATTGAGTTTAAACGAGCATCACCATGTTACAGGTCGCTATAAACACTTATTAAGTTATCGCTAACGCTACTTTGAGCGGAGCGATAAAACCATTAGGAAAAGAAGAATATGCGTAAACGTATTTTAATTACTGGCGCTAGCTCTGGGCTAGGCGAAGAAATGGCGCGGCAATTTGCTGCTAAAGGCCATGATTTAGCGCTCTGTGCGCGCCGAGTAGAGCGTTTGGAAGCGCTAAAAACTGAAATCGCAGAAAAATACCCAAAGGTAAAAGTAAGTTTAAAAGCCCTCGATGTGAATGATCACGATGCAGTTTTTCGGGTGTTTAATGAGTTTAAAGATGAGTTCGGTGGCCTCGATCGCGTGATTGTAAATGCGGGTATGGGCAAGGGTGGTTCCCTAGGCACCGGTTTATTCAAATATAATAAGCTAACTGCAGAAACCAACTTTATTGCCGCATTGGCGCAGTGTGAAGCTGCTTTAGAAATTTTCCGCGCGCAAAACAATGGCCATTTAGTAACCATCTCCTCGGTAAGTGCACTACGAGGAATGCCGCGAGCGCTTGGTGCTTATGCAGCAAGTAAAGCCGCGTTAGTAAACTTAACCGAAGGTATTCGCGCTGATATGTTACGCAGCGGCACACCCATTGCAGTAAGCTGCATTATGCCCGGCTTTATTCGCTCGGAAATAAATGAGAAAGTAAAAAATACGCCATTTATGTGCGATACTGTGCCCGGTGTTAAATCTATGGTTCAAGCAATTGAAAAAGAAAAGAAAACGGCTTACTGCCCGGGCTGGCCATGGAATGTGTTAGCATTTTTAATTAAACGTTTACCCTTAAGAATCGTGATGAAAATGGGGTAGTAGGTTGATTTTTGCGAGGATATTATGGAAGTAAAACTATACCAAGTGGATGCGTTTACCGACCACGTATTTGGTGGAAATCCTGCCGCGGTTTGTCCGCTTGGTGGTTGGCCGGAAGATTCCTTGCTACAGAAAATAGCCGAAGAAAATAACCTTTCAGAAACAGCGTTCTTCATAGCTGAAGGCGCTGCTTTTCATTTGCGCTGGTTCACACCTGAAGCAGAAGTGGATTTGTGTGGCCACGCTACCTTAGCTACCGCACATGTATTGTTTAAACACTTGAATTACAACAAGCCTGAATTAGTATTCCGCACCCGTAGCGGCGAATTGCGTGTGCAACAAAGCGAATATGGTTTGAGTATGAACTTTCCTGCTTCAATGCCTGAGCCTGTAAGCAGTATTCCAGAGGCTTTACTTAGTGGGTTGGGCCTAGAGAGTGCAAAAGTGTTCGCAGCTTATGATTACGTTGTAGAGCTTGATTCTGAAGCAGAAGTAGCGGCCCTAAAGCCTGATTTCACGCTTTTAGCGCAGCTCGACGGCCGCGGTGTATTAGTAACTGCGCCGGGTGATACTCACGATTTTGTGAGCCGTTGCTTTTTTCCAAAGCTTCGAGTGAACGAAGATCCGGTAACTGGTTCCGCGCATTGTGAGCTCGCTCCATTTTGGGCGCAAAAGTTGGGTAAAGAGAAACTCGTTGCGGCACAACTATCAACGCGAGGCGGCATTGTTCGTTGTGAGGTTATTGCCAATGCAGAGGGTAGTGGCCGCGTTGTGCTAACAGGCCAAGCTGCTGATTATATGCAAGGTATGATTACTATCAGTTAGTTTCTAGTATTGAAATGGATTGCCAAGTATTCGCGTTTAGGCCACTAGAGCCTTACATTAAAGGAATGAATAATGAGAGTTTTGAAGTGGTTCGGTATTGCATTGGTAGTGCTGTTACTGGCGATATTAGGCTATGTATTTATTTCCCATCAGCAGAATTTTGTAGAATCAAAACGCTTAAACCCAGAAACTCGTGCAGAGGCACCAGGGCAATTTGTAGAGCTGAGCTCAGGTTTTACTCACTATGAATTAAGTGGCCCTGCAGATGGGCCAGTGGTTGTATTGGTTCATGGTTTTAGTATCCCTATGGAAGTTTGGGGCGGTACATATCGCGCGTTGCGCGATGCCGGCTACCGCGTATTGCGTTACGACCTTCTTGGCCGCGGATACTCTGATAGGCCTCGTGTGCAATACAACGGCCAAGTGTTTGAAGCGCAGCTGGTTGAGCTCTTAGATGCTTTAGATATTCAGCAGCCGGTGGTGTTAGCTGGGCTTTCCATGGGCGGGGCGATAGTGATGCGTACTGCAGCAAACCACCCGGAACGAGTAGCGGCAAACATTTTGATTGCACCGCTGCATCAGCCGTTACAGCCGCCGCCGATGCCTGAACGAATTGGCTATTACATGCTTTCTGGGTTTTATGTGCCTACTATTCAACAAAGCTTCGAAGCGCCATACCTGCTTGCACAAGATTCCGAAGCGATGAAAAAGGCTTACAGTGCGCAGCTTACGTTTCGAGGATTCACGCAAGCGTTAACTTCCTCGTTTTATGCGTTTACTACCGAAAACCACCCGCAATATTATCGGCAAACCCGGGAAAATAACCAACCAATCCAATTAATTTGGGGAACACAAGATGCGGTTGTGCCTTACAGTTACTCGGAAGGTGTGTTGGCTGATGCTAACGTGGTTGATTTCTTAACCGTTGAAGGTGCAGGGCATACGCCGCATTTAGAACGGGCTGAATTGGTGAATCAGCGTATTTTCGAGTTTCTTCGAAGCGTACAATGAATGTTCATTAGCACAAAGAAAACCGCAAAATAAAAAGTGCCAACATATGAACGATGTTGGCGCTTTTCAGTTTAGGGCTGATGTTAACGCGAAAATTCCCGCTTTGGGTGCCGAATTCGCAGATCAATCAGCCTCCCCCTACCATGGTCTGGTTTGTTTCTAATTGCGTATCTGGCATTATCAATGCTTAGGTTTAACAGTATGGATTAAAAATGAACATACAACGTATTATTGCTTTGGTTACCGCCCCGATTGGATTGATTTTATTATTATCAGACCCACAAGATTTATTGGGCTTGATTGCTAACACTGGCCTCAATTGGTACCAAGCGTTTAACCCAATTGCTTGGGGAATTATTTTGGGCACTATTGCCGGTTTAATGCGCCTAGATACAGTGCAAAAAGGCGCCGTATATGGAACTTATGCAGCTACAGCACTTACCACTTTCGGTTTAGTAGGCACGATAGCGATTTTCTTTGAGCATCGGCTTTGGTATCTGGGGTGGCCCACCATGTGGATAGCTGCCTTAGGTATTGGTATTTATACTTTCTTCTTGATGCAAGTGCGCTTTTCTGAGAAATATCAAAAAGGCAATAAGAGCGATGGCAAGTAAACGAATACTCCTCAATTGTGATCTTGGCGAGGGCCTTGGGCCTTGGCGCATGGGTAATGATGCCGAAATAATGCCGTTCATTGATTGCGCAAATATAGCCTGTGGGTTTCACGCTGGCGATCCGCTTATTATGCAGAAAACGGTAGCTATGGCTGCAAAACACAAGGTGAGAGTAGGAGCCCACCCGGCATATCCTGATTTGCTTGGGTTTGGCCGCCGTTCAATGGCGTTGAGCCCTGCGGAAGTAGAAGCTACGGTGCTTTATCAAATAGCCGCTCTTGATGGTTTTTGCCGAGCGGAAAACAGCAAAATTGCTTATGTAAAACCACACGGTGCGCTGTACCACGATATGTTGCAAAACGATGCCACCTTTAAGGCTATTTTGCGAGCTGTTCAAGCGTTTGATAGCAGTTTGCCTCTGGTAATATTGGCGCAAGAGAACGTTGAACATTGGCAAGCATTAGCCGCAAAATTTGGCGTTAAACTTTGGTTTGAAGCTTTCGCTGATCGTGCTTACACCGATAGTGGGGCACTAGTGCCTCGTAGTGAACCAGGAGCGGTAATTCATGATGCAACGGCTATGCTTAGCCAGGCGCTGCAATTAGCTCGCTCAGGCTCGGTAACTAGCCTTGCCGGTAAGGTAATACAATTAGATGTTGATACGCTCTGTGTGCATGGTGATACACCAGAAGCGCTTGCCGCAGTGCAAGCTATTCGTGCAAGTAAGGAATTTTCATGAATAATGCAACGCAACCAATAAGTTCGGAAAGCGAGCAAGCGCCGAAGCGTCCGCAGCCCACTTTTGTGAATGCCGGCATTGATGCATTGTTAATGCAGTTTGGGCAAAAACTCGACCCATGTATGCCTGGGTTTTTAGCGAGTATTCGAGCTGCCATTATTGCCGAGCTTGGTGAAGTGGTTTACGAAGTAGTACCTTCGTATGCCAGCCTATTGGTGTATTACGAGCCAAGAGCTGTGCGTACTTATGATTTAGAACAAGCGCTCGATACTATTGCCGAAAACACACCTTGGCTATGCAGCCCTTGGTCGGCTGATGCAGAAGCACCGGGTAAATTGGTAGAGGTTCCGGTTTACTATTACGAAGAAAGCGATAGCGCGGCCGAAAATGATATGGCAAAAATTTGTGAAATATCCGGGTTAACGCGCGATGAAGTGATAGCCATTCATAGTGGCCGCGATTATCAAGTGTATGCGCTAGGGTTTGCGCCTGGCTTTGCTTATTTGGGCGCCCTTGATGAGCGTATTCAACTTCCACGGTTAGCGAATCCGCGGAAAGGCATTGCAGCGGGCAGCGTAGGTATTGCTGAGGGGCAAACTGCTGTTTATCCGCAAGAATCACCCGGTGGATGGAACATATTAGGCTTTAGCCCCTTTGTTTGGTTTAACCCTGAAGGTAGTGCTGAAGCTGCTTCCACAGCAAAGAAAACACTGCCACTAACGCCTGTGCAGGTTGGGGATCGTATTCGCTTCAAACCAATGTCGAAAACCGAATATGAAAAGGCTAGGTTGCAATATGAAGCAGAGCAGGGAGGTTCAGCATGACCGGCTTTCGAGTAATTAAGGGCGGAATTTTAAGCCTGCTGCAAGATACCGGGCGGCTGCGTTACCAGCACCTTGGCGTAACTCGTGGTGGCCCTTTAGATGCTAAATCTGCAAGCTGGGCAAATCGTTTGCTCGATAATCATCCCGATGCTGCAGTAATTGAAGTAACTGCGGGTGGCCTCGAACTTGAATCGCGGACCCAAACCATGGTGGCAGTTACTGGGGGTGATTTAAACCTTACTGTAAACGGTGAGCCACAACCACCTTGGCGTAGCTTTTGGGTGCGACAAGGGGATCGTTTAAAATTCGCTACACCACGCTACGGTTTTCGTGCCTATATTGCAGTGAGTGGCGGCTTTCAAACTAAACTAGTATTGGGCAGCCGTTCTAGCGTGCAGCGCGATCATCTCGGTGGGGTGGGTGGCAAAGGTTCGGCGTTAAAAGCCGGCGATGAACTGCCTTGTGGGCATTTGCAAGAAGAAACCCTGAGCCGCGAAATACCGATGCAATATTTACCGGAAATCAGCCAAGAATTAGTGTTGCACTTGATACCTGGTTATCAACAACACGAATTCGGTAAAGAAGCGTGGCAAACGGTTTGGCATAGTGAATTTACTTTGAGCCAAAATAGCAATCGCATGGGTGCTCGATTAGAGGGGCCTGAAGTTAAAACCCCAGCGCAAAGCTTTCTTTCTGAGGGGGTTAGCTATGGTGCAGTGCAGGTTCCGGCAAATGGCCAACCGATTATTATGTTGGAAGATCGGCAAACCCTTGGCGGCTATCCAAAGCTTGGTAATATTCTTCCACTCGATGGTTTTCGCTTAGCGCAGTGCACGCCTGGGGCGAAAATTCGCTTTCAACCTATGAGCCTTGCCGAGGGCCAGCAGCAAATGCGCCGATATCTTCGTTTTTTCGGCTTGTAAGCTGCGCATAATATTGCGATCATAGCGTTTTATGATGCCTTGCCAGCGCTTTTTCGTGAGCGCCTTAGTAGGCAATGCACAATTTCAGCACAATAGATTTTTGGAGTATACCTGAATGGCCGAAAGCGCCTCTCGCTCAACCAATTTTATTCGTAAGATCATCGATCAAGATTTGGCATCGGGTAAGCATACAATGGTGCATACTCGGTTTCCGCCAGAGCCTAATGGTTATCTGCATATTGGCCATGCTAAATCGATAGTTTTAAACTTCGGTATTGCTGGTGATTATCAAGGTACCTGTAATTTGCGCTTCGATGATACCAATCCGCTAAAAGAAAGCATGGAATATGTGAGTGCGATCAAAGCTGATGTGCGTTGGTTAGGTTACGAGTGGGAAGGGAAAGAACGGTATTCTTCAGATTATTTCGATGCCTTGCATGGTTTTGCTGTTGAGCTTATCGAAAAGGGCTTGGCCTATGTTGATTTCTCACCGCAGGAAGTTATTCGTGAACTGCGTGGCACGTTAAAAGAACCGGGTAAAAACAGCCCATACCGTGATACTTCGGTGGCGGAAAACCTAGCGGAATTTGCCAAAATGACAGCCGGTGAATATCCAGAAGGCCATTGTTCACTAAGGGCTAAAATTGATATGGCATCGCCGTTTATGTGTATGCGCGACCCAATTATTTATCGTATTCGTCATGTACACCATCACCAAACCGCTGATAAATGGTGTGTTTACCCGATGTACGATTTTACCCACTGTATTTCGGATGCCCTTGAAGGCATTACCCATTCGCTTTGCACCTTAGAGTTCCAAGATAACCGCCGTTTGTATGATTGGGTACTCGATAACATCAGCATTCCTTGTCACCCGCAGCAGATTGAGTTTTCGCGATTAAATTTGGAATACACGGTAATGAGTAAGCGTAAGCTCAACTTGTTGGTTACCGATAACTACGTGAGTGGCTGGGACGACCCGCGTATGCCTACGATTGCCGGCTTACGCCGCCGTGGCTATACGCCGGGCTCTATTCGTGAGTTTGCGCATCGCATTGGTGTTACCAAAATGGATAACATGGTTGAGATGGGTATTTTAGAATCGTGTATTCGTGATGATTTAAACGAAAATGCACCGCGCTCGTTAGCCGTTTTAGATCCGGTAAAAGTAGTGATTGAGAACTTTGCTGAAGGCAGTACGGAAACGCTGCAATCGCCAAATCACCCGAATAATGATGCGATGGGTACGCGCGATGTTCCATTTACTCGTGAGCTGTATATTGAGCGTGAAGATTTCCGCGAAGAAGCGAATAAGAAATTTAAGCGCTTGGTGTTAGGAAAAGAAGTACGCTTGCGTAATGCTTATGTGATTAAAGCTGAGCGTGTAGAAAAAGATGCGAATGGTGAAATAACAACTATCTTCTGTAGTTACGATCCTGAAACTCTGGGTGTAGATCCTGCTGATGGTCGTAAAGTAAAAGGCGTTATTCATTGGGTATCGGCAGAGCATGGTGTTCCAGCTGAAATTCGCTTGTACGATCGCTTGTTTAGCATTCCAAATCCGGGTGCTGCGGAAACACTTGATGAAGCGCTAAATCCAGATTCGCTAATTGTGATGAATGGCTTTGTAGAGCCTTCACTAGCAAAAGCCGAACCGGAGCAGGGCTTCCAGTTTGAGCGCATGGGGTATTTTTGCTTAGATAGCAAAGATTCCAGCGCCGAAAAGTTAGTTTTTAATCGTACCGTTGATTTGCGCGATAGTTGGGCGAAAATCGCTGATTAGTGGCTTACTTAAGCACTTAAACAAGCACTTAAACAAGCACTTAAATAAGCACTAAAATAAGTAAGAATGAAAAAGGGGCCAAAGGCCCCTTTTTGTTGTTATGGCTGTGCTGAATAAATGTATTTATTCAGCTTCAGGTGTATATAAAAACTGTTCAACTAAATCAGCGCCATAAAGCTTAGAAGGGGTGCTAAAGCCGCCTTCATGCTCAGTGGTAAGCACATGGTTGGCCATGGTTACTGCGCCTTTGGCGGTTAACGTGTAGCCGTTCAACACCTGCTTGCGCATGGTTTCAACATCGCCCTTGGCATTGCGCGCTTCGCCCCACACCCACGTATAGTATTTCGCACGCTCTTCATCTTTCGGCCCAGCTGGTTGTGCATCAATTTTCTTCATCAACCAGTTTTTCATAAATTCCATACGGAATAACCAACGCAGCCAATTCATTTTACGCATGCGGCTCACAAGTTTTGGGCTTGCTGGAATAAATACTTCAATATTACCGATACCGGTACTGTGATACGCGGTGGAAACATCGCCCCAAGGGATTGTCATGGCCAGTTTCTCGCCACCACCAAAATCGATTTTCTTCGATTTATATGCCAAAGGAACATTGGTGATTTTACCATTTTTACGAACCGCGCCACCTTCACCAATGCGCCGCGCGCTGGTTTTAGCAGTGCCTCGGCTCATACGTGAGCGAGAATCAAAACCTAATTGCAGATGCGTAGCATCAGGCATTTTCGCCTTTAACTGTGCGGCAACGCAATCGGTGGGTATAACATCGAAACCTACACCAGGGCAGAGCACAACACCGGCAGCTTTTGCTTGTTCATGAAAGCTGAACGCAAGTTCGAAAATATCAAGTTCGCCGGTAATATCTAGGTAGTGGGTTTTGCTTTCAATGCAGGCTTTCATCATGATTTCTGCAGTGAGCTCGAATGGCCCGGCACAATGAATAACTAAATCTACATCGGCAAGCTCTGCAGCAACTTGCGATACGCTCTCTAAAGCAAACGATTTGTGGGCTAAACCTAATTCTTTAGCCATAGCGGCCACTTTTTCAGGGTTACGCCCAGCTAATAGTGGTTTTTGGCCTTGTGCACTCGCTTCTTTGGCGATCAATTCACCGGTATAACCGGTAGCGCCGTAAATCATATATTTCATTGTGATAACTCGATTCGTTGATGATTGGCATCTTCGGAGTTGTGCTCACAGGTATCTGGTTTTTTGCATTCACCGTAGAGATATAGGCTGTGATTGGTAAGCTTAATGCCATGTTCTTTCGCTACTGAAAGCTGACGGCGCTCGATAGTATCGTCTTCAAACTCAATAACGCGGCCACATGTAAGGCAAACTAAATGATCGTGGTGTGCTTTGGCGCTTAGTTCAAACACCGAGCGGCCACCTTCAAAGTGATGGCGGGTAACAATACCGGCATCATCAAATTGGTTCAGCACCCGATAAACCGTAGCAAGGCCTACTTCATCGCCTTGCTCAAGTAAAATTTTATACACATCTTCGGCACTGATATGCTGGTGATCTGGGTTTTTCATAACATCTAGAATTTTAATTCGTGGCGATGTTACCTTTAAACCGGCTTTTTTCAGTTGAACATCAGCATTGCTCATTTCAGTTCCTCTTTAATAACAATCTGGCAACAATTATAGCCACATCTCGTTCTGGATTGAAATGCTTATTGAAACCGCCACAAAGCCTAATCGAGTTGATCAAGGGCCATTTCATCACGCAATTGCGCACACCATTGCTCAACACGTTCTTTGGTAAGTTCAGGCTGACGATCTTCATCGATACCTAAACCCACAAAATGGTTATCGTCGGCCATGCCCTTCGATTCTTCGAAGTGATAGCTATCGGTAGGCCAGTGGCCAATAATAATACCGCCACGAGCTTCTACAATATCGCGAATCATGCCCATAGCATCAAGGAAGTATTCAGCGTAATCTTCTTGATCGCCACAGCCGAAAATCGCCACGATTTTGCCTTCAAAATCGATATCTTCAAGCTCTGGGAAGAAATCATCCCAATCGCATTGGGCTTCGCCGTAGTACCAAGTTGGAATACCGAAAAGCAGTAAATCGTATTCGGCGATCTCTTCTTTACTCGATTTCGCAATATCTTGAACATCAATTAAATGCTTACCCAGTTCTTTTTGAATCATGTGGGCAACAGCTTCGGTATTACCGGTATCGCTGCCAAAGAATAGTCCAACAGTTGCCATAGTTAACGTGTTCCAATCTGCTTAAGTGGATAAATATGGGTGGATAATTACTTGTTCGCTAAAGCTTGTTTTAGCAATGTTTCTATTAGAGCACTTCGGCTCAGGCCAAGCGTTTCTGCTTGCCGATTCAATTCTTCATACATGGCGGCTTCGAGCTTTAATTCAACACGCCGAAGGCCTTTTTCTTTATCGCGGCGCAATTGCCGGCGCTTGTTCAAGCGCATTTGCTCTTCACGGGTTAATGGATTACTTCGCGGCCGCCCTGGCCTGCGTTCACTTTGAAATAAATCTGGAGTAATTTTATCGTTCGCTTCTTTAGCCATAAGGTAATGATCTTTATTGCAGGTTGGCTTCAATTATAAATTGAATCACGCCTTTGGCGAGAAACCCCGCCATACCAAGAAACAACACCAGCCAAACCGCATAGCGGCCAAACTTTGGCACATCACCTTTCTTTAATACATCGTGAATAGCTAAGCCGATCAATAAAAACAGCACAGCAATAGCAAGGTTTGTCATTAGTGCTTCTATTTGTTCAAAGTTTTCAGCAAACATTTTTGCTCCTGCCGCACCAATAAATGCGCCTGTAGACTAGCATAAAGGGCTGTTTTTCGCGAATATCCTAAGATACCCAGTATACGTAATTCCGCTTATGAAAAGTGTTAAATTTTCGTACAAATTAGCGAAGAAATGGGTGCAAACGCTATTCATCGTTTAGTGGAAAGTGCTGTTCTAAAAAACGTTCAACTAAACCATTAAATACACTTGGCTTTTCAGCATGTAGCCAATGCCCAGTGCCAGCGATAGTTTTTGATTCAGCTTGCGGGAAACGGCTCAAAATGGCATCGCGATGCTGGGTTTGAATATAATCGGAATCACCACCGCGGATAAATAATACCGGCGCATCAAATTCGCCTTTTTGCGCAGGCGCACCTATCAGATCTTCATAACAATTGCGCAAGCCCTCTAAGTTCATGCGCCACACCCACTTATCGCCATCTTTTTGTAGGTTTTTCAATAAAAACTGGCGCACGCCTTTTTCAGATATAGATTCAGCAAGGGCTTTATCGGCGTCTTGGCGGCTATTCACATTGCTAATATCCACGGCCTCAAGGGCATCAAGAATTGTATTATGGCGAGCATCGTAAGCTACTGGCGCAATATCAGCGATCACCAGAGAATGCACACGGTCGGGGTGCTCCAGAGCAAACTCCATCGCTACTTTACCGCCTAACGAATGGCCCAAAATGTGCGCTTTATCTAATTTCAGTTTATCGAGAAGAGCTTCAAGATCGGCCGCCATTTCAATAAAGGTCATGGTTTCGCACCATGGTGAATCACCATGGTTTCGCAACTCGATATTTACAACTTGGTAATTCTCTTGAAGCTCGCGGCTAATACTTTTTAAGTTATCTAAATCGCCAAAAAGACCATGAATGAGCACTACGGTTGCTCGCTCTGCATTTGCTTCACCGGTTACTTCGTAGTTTAGTTCAACTGCTTGCACCATCTATTTGCCCTCGGCTAGAAAATTATAACTGGGCTATTCTCGCCCAGTGAGTTGTTCTGTGCAAACCTTGTATTTCAGGGAAAGAATAACATTTGTAAATTCATCATTGGCCTTAATATCTCAGAATGCTCTACCACACCTTTGCAGATAAGAATCTTATGTGCTGATATACAGCCATTACATGAAGCCGATAACCAGTTATAATAAACTCCAATTATGGGAAGCCCATACTTTTTTGTAAGCGCAATTCCCCCACGTTGTTTTTGAGCATGTATATATGAAAAAAATTGATATTGACGATGAACTCTACACTTTTATTGCCGCCCATACGCAGCATATCGGCGAGAGCGCATCGAGCATTCTTCGCCGATTGTTGGGATTTAAACCCGGTTCTGACGCTGATTTATCAGCAATGCTAGATGAGAACATGAATAATTTATCGACAGCAACTAAATCAGCTGAGCCCCGAGCAATGTCGGGTAGCCGTACCTTGTTCGATATTCTTACCTTGGCTGATTTAGCCAACCAAAAGGGCGCTGTAGGCCGCTTTTTGTTTATCCTTTCGATGTTGCATCGTTGCCATAGCCATGATTTTTCAAGAGTGTTAGATATTCGTGGGCGCAACCGATTATATTTCGCTGCATCTGAAGCACAGTTACTAGCCGCCGGTAATAGCACGAACCCGAAACAGATTCCGGATACGGATTTTTGGGTAGTAACCAATAACAACACCACGAAGAAGAAATCGATTCTTACCGAAGTAGCATTAGAACTTGGCTACAGTACTGTTGATGCAGAAAAAATTAGAGATTTTTTATCATGAGTAAACATCCCCGCGCTGGCCAACCAGCACTTACCGAAGATTTATGCAATATTCCGGCGTTGATGTCGGCGTATTACGTGAATGAACCAAATCCGGGTAAGGCTTCACAGCAAGTAAGCTTTGGTACTTCAGGGCATCGGGGTAGTTCATTAAAACATTCTTTTAATGAAGCCCATATTCTCGCCATTAGCCAAGCTATTGTTGCGTATCGCGAAGAGCAGGGCATTACTGGCCCACTCATGCTGGGGAAAGATACCCACGCACTTTCGGAAGCTGCGTTTATTAGTGCGCTTGAAGTGTTTATTGGCAATGGTATCGAAGTGCATATTCAGGCCGATGTTGGCTACACACCAACACCAGTAATTAGCCATGCAATTGTTAGTTACAACAAAGGCCGTAGTGATGGCTTGGCCGATGGTGTAGTAATTACGCCTTCGCACAACCCGCCGCAAGATGGTGGTTTTAAATATAATCCGCCGCATGGTGGGCCAGCCGATGGCGATGTTACTAAAACTATCGAAAAATATGCGAATGCTATTTTAAGTGCTGAACTTATTGGTGTGAATGTTGTTTCGTTTGCCCAAGCAAAGAAATCAAAACGTGTTAAAAAGCGCGAGTGGATTAAAGAATATGTAGAAGCGCTGAACGAAGTGGTAGATATGCAGGTAATTGCGAAAGCAAACCTTCGCGTTGGTGTAGATGCCATGGGCGGTTCCGGTGGCGCATATTGGCAGGCTATCGCCGAGCATTATGCATTGAACTTTGATATTTTGAATAATGTTGCCGATCCAACATTCCGTTTCATGAGCTTGGATAAAGATGGCGCTATTCGAATGGATTGCTCGTCACCTGATGCAATGGCAGGTGTGCTTGCGCTGAAAGATAATTACGATTTAGCCGTGGGTAATGATCCTGATTATGATCGCCATGGCATTGTAACGCCCGATGGCCTGATGAACCCGAATCACTTTTTAGCGGTTGCTATTGATTATCTGGCCCGCAATCGAGATTGGAACAAAAGTGTAGCCATAGGCAAAACTTTGGTTTCAAGTGCCATGATTGATCGTGTAGTTGCTGGCGTGGGTTTATCGCTGATGGAAGTTCCAGTTGGCTTTAAGTGGTTCGCTCAAGGTTTAGCTGAAGGTTCGCTTGCGTTTGCAGGTGAAGAAAGCGCCGGAGCAAGCTTTTTAAATAAAGCTGGCGAAGCATGGAGCACGGATAAAGATGGTATTATCATGTGTTTGTTAGCGATGGAAATTCAAGCGGTTACCGGTAAATCGCCAAGTGCGTATTATCGTGATTTAGAAGCCAAATATGGTAATTCAAGTTATGCCCGCATTGATTGCCAAGCCACTACAGCACAAATGGAAGCTTTTGCTGGTTTAGCAGAAAACCCACCTACGCTCACCGAATTAGCTGGCGAAGCGGTAACTTCAGTGTTGAATAAAGCGCCGGGCAACGATGCTGGCTTTGGTGGTATTAAAGTGAATACGGCAAATGGCTGGTTCGCAGTGCGGCCTTCGGGCACTGAGCCCGTTTATAAGATATATGCAGAAAGCCTAACCGGGCCTGAGCATTTGGCGTTGATTCAGCGTGAAGCGCAGGCATTGCTTGATACTTGGCTGGCAAGTTAGTTATAAGAAGTAAGTTAGTTATTAGAAATTAATGCCCTGTTACTTGTCTTTGGGATTAGTAACAGGGCATTTCTTTTCTTCACCGTGCTTAGGCGCTATGAAACTCTTATTAAACAACGTTCATAAAACAACGTTCATAAAACAACGCTCATAAAACAACGCTCATAAAACAACGGGCACTACACTACACCGTTCGAACCGGGTTTCACCGGAATGCTCCCGCTAGGCTCTTCGTAATCTTCGTTCGCTTCCTCAACTATGCTGGCAAACAACTCTTCAGAAAGCTGTGATGGTGCCAATGCGGTAAGGGGAGAGTGAATTTGTTCTGCAGCCTTCGCCCGTTGCGTAACCCGATAAAAAGCATATATCGCCACAAGGAAGGTAAAGCTTGCCATTAGAATAAAGAACATATAAATCGCACCAAACTGCATTAATGCAGCAGCAAGTGGGGCTCCAATAATAGCGCCAATTCCGCCTACTTTAATGATCGCACCCGTTGCACCAATCATTTGGTCTTTTTCCAAGTAATCGTTGGTGTGCGCCATCGCAAGTGAATAGAGTGGCAATAATGCACCGCCAAGTGCAGCCATTACGAAGAATACGAGTAATGGCTGAGTTCCTGGAATAAAGGCTAACAAAACCGCCAAAACAGAGGCAGCTAAAGCACAGCCTGCCAAAACAACACGCCGATCATAACGGTCGGAAAGTAGCCCTATCGGCGTTTGCGAAATCATGCCACCGAAGATAAAGGCGGCCATAAAAATAGTTACTTGCCCAACCGATAAGCCAATTTGCGTTGCGTAAACCGGGCCAACACCATAAAACATAGCGCTACATGCTTGTACGATAAATGCCGTAGCAATACCCAACGGTGCCTGCTCAATGAGGAATTTCAGTGGCACTTTCTTCGATTCATGCGTAGTAGGTTCTACTGTTACGGTTGCTAAAATTGGAATGAGCGATACGTTGATGAGCATCGCGATAATGGCAAACGGCACAAAGGTTGCTGGATCAGCAAAACCAAGAATGAGCTGGCCGGCTACTAAACCACCGTAAATTAATACTAAATATACCGATAGCATAGCGCCGCGATTGCGGTTATCTGCCATAGTGTTTAACCAGCTTTCAGAGATTACGAATAGCGCAGAGATAGCAAAACCACTGATAAAGCGCATTACAAACCAAACGATAGGGTCGATCCAAATGGCTTGTACTAGAACGGCTACCGATGCGAGCGCTGCAAGGCCCCCGAAGGCACGAATATAACCAACCCTACGAATATCTTTAGCGGCGCGGGTACTACCAAATAAATAACCAACAAAATAAGCCGACATGATCAAACCAATAGTTATGGTTGAAAAGCCTTCCATTGTGCCGCGTAAGCTTAAAAGGGTGCTTGTCATTCCTACGCAAAGGCCGATAAGTGTCATGGTGGAAAGTAACGAACTGACGGCGCGAATTTGTTGTCGTAGCATTCTGAGTGCGTTCCAAATAACTGGGGTGGGTGATTATGTGCATACTTTATCAGGCAAACTGAGTTTTCGCCAGAATTCCCCCAGGCTTATCCACAGGTTGTCACTTGCCCCAAGCAATGGGGATGTTTATTATCCATATCTAAACTTAATTTAAGGCGAATTGTGTGCGTTATTTAATGTTAATTATGATCGCTGTGGCTGGATTTACCAGCAGTGCTTCACCGGCACAAGCAAATAACACGTTTGCGGATTTATTACGCGCGGAAACAGCGGTGGCGAATCAAACTCGGGCGGAGCGGCAACGAGAGTTACCGAATCTATTTCGCCAGGTTTTGGTTCGAGCTTCTGGTACTACACAAGTGCTAGAAAACAGCATTATTCGCAACGAAATAAGCTCTTTTAATGATTATTTGCTGCAGTTTGGTTACCAAGGCAGCGGCGATACTATGTTATTACAAGCCAGCTTTGATGAGCGCCGCATTCGTGAACTCTTACAGCGTGCAGGGTTTCCGGTTTGGACGGGGGATCGGCCGCAACTATTATTGTGGGTGGCTGAGAGCAGTGCAGATCGCGGTGTACGCTTGGTGGGCCGAGCAGAAGAACGCCCTTTTCTTGATGGTTTGTATAGCGAAGCTCGGCGCCGTGGTATTCGCATGTTGATGCCATTAATGGACCTTGAAGATCAAATGGCCATTGGCGCCCGCGATGTTTGGGGGCGCTTTCAACGTGAGGTAATGAGTGCTTCAGCCCGTTATCCTGTAGCCGGTGTGGTAAGCGCGCGCATGTATACAGCCGCTTCCGGGGGGATAGAAAGCGTTGATACATCAGCCGAGAATGAGCCTGAACCTACATTGGTTGATCCTCTAGATACCGGCTTGGTTTTAGAAACAACTATCATTATCGGAGATATGGAGTTTATTGAATACGTTACGGCCGCCGACGAGGAAGCCTTGGCAAGAAATTTTGTAAACCAAATAACGGATAGGGTGGCCGCGCTTTTTATTGGCCAAACCGATGATGGTACCGATGTTATCGCCGTGCGCTTTAGTGGCTTTAACGATATTGGCCAGTTGTTGGCTGCTGAACAAATGCTGCAGCAACAAGGTCAGGTTTATCGCGTGCACTTGGCAAGCTATCAACGTGGTGTTGCTGAATTTTCAGTTCAGGTTAATGGCGGAGCTGCTTGGTTAGCTCAGGCGCTAGAGTTTGAACGGCGTGTGCAACGTATTGCTGCAAACGATTTATTAATAAACATAGATAATAGCAATGATGATGATTCCCAATCTAGCTCGGTTTTGGAGTATAGGTGGCTGCGTTAATGTTGCATGAACAACAGCTGCCGTTGCCTGTTCAGTTGCCTGTTCACGCGCAGTTCAGTAATTTTATTGTGGGTGATAATGCACAAGCGCATGCCCATTTGCGGCGTTTGCCGCTTGCCGAATGGCAGCCGCAAGATCAATTTACTTTACTATTTGGTGGCAGTGGGCGGGGTAAAACCCATTTACTTTGTGCTTTGTGTGAAGCGTTTGCTGATGCCGGGCATTCAAGTATCTATTTACCGCTTACTGAATTAGCTACTCCGGAAGCAGTAGCCGCGTTAAATGGCATTGAAAGTTACGATTTAATTGCTCTTGATGATATTCATGCGGTTATTGCTATACCCGAATGGGCGGATGCACTTTTTGCTTTGTTTAACCGCGTTACCGATAAACGCAATAGTTACTTGGTATGTACAGCGTTACAAAGCACCGCGCGATTACCCATTGCATTGGCCGATTTGCGCTCGCGATTGCAATTGGCGGTAACTTTTCATTTAAAAACATTAAGTGATGGCGAAAAAGTAGAGGCGCTGCAGCAACACGCGAAGATACGCGGGCTTGAGCTAGCAAATGATGTGGGCGAGTATATGATGCAACGATTGAGCCGAGATATGCATCAATTAATGGGTGTGCTCGATGATCTTGATAAAGCATCAATGGCAAGGCAGCGACGCTTAACCTTGCCATTTATAAAGCAAATATTGCAGTTTTAACTAATCGATTTTACCGGCGTTGGTTACTACCTTTTCACCTTTTTTCTTTTTAATTCCTAAGCCTAGCTCACGCCCTCGATAGCGTGCGTAATAGGTTGCGCCGATAAACGCGCCGGTGGTTAGTAAAAGCTCAATAGCCGCGTACCAACGCTCACCAGGATTCGTGTAAAGTGCGGTAAGGCTATGCATAAAGTAGAAAATCAATATGAAATTAGCCCACGCATGAGTGTATGCATTGCCTTGCAGAATGCCTTTCAACGGAAATAATAAGGGTACAACCCAAATGGCCATGGTAAGCCATACACTCAAGAACTCGTTAGGTGCTAAAACACCATGCCAAAGAATTACAAATAATAGTAAGCCTGGGTAGCAAACCAAGGTGAGTTTACGGTGGAAACTAGCCGTTTTTATAAAATCGGTATTCACAGGAGCTCCAATACAGCTTCAGGGGGGCGGCCAATACGCGCATGCTGATCGCTTTCGCGCACTACTATAGGACGCTCTAAAATTTTCGGGTGCTGGGTAACAATTTCCGCTAATGCTTCATCGCTGCCGGTGAACGATTTTAAATTCAATGTTTTATATTCATCTTCTTTAGTTCGAAGGAATTCAGATACTGGCATTCCTAGCCCCTTGCTGAGCGCAATTACTGTAGCGGTACTCGGTGGGGTTTTTAAATACTCCACTACGGTTGGTTGCACGCCGTTATCTTGCAAAAGCTTCAGCGTTTCTCGGCTCTTCGAACAGCGCGGGTTGTGATAAATAGTAAAAGCAGACATTTGTTTCTCCATGATTTTCAGGTTGCGAACTCTACAAGGTTTTCGCTAAATGTCAAAAACTCGGTTGCGCTCGGCCTCTAATGCTCGCAATTGAAAAATACGCGCTTGGATGCGTTGGCGGTTACTCTCATCATTTTCGCTCGTTTTAGCGTAGGCTGAGTGTAACTCTTCAACACCCATCTGGAAATTGCCTCTTAGGGTATGAAGTTCTGCTTGCGCTTCATGCATCGCAACAGAGTTTCCAGCTTTTTGATGCATTTCAATCAGCATCTGGTAAGCCACTATATCGGTTTTGTTGTGCGATATGTAATCATTCAAAATACTGCGAACTAACGAGTATTCGCCGGCATTAATGCCAGCATAGGCTAGGTTGAGAGTAACAACCTGATTATTTGGGCGGCGCATATATTCACGGGTTAACCATTCTACCGCGTCATCAGAACGTTCCAAACCGAGCAGAATATCGGTTTTGGTATCGAGGTAAAACAAGTTAAAAGGCTCGATGGCAATTAACGCATCAATAATATCGTTGGCTTCATCAAACTGTTCCAATGCGAATAGCGCTAAAGCTCTGCCATATTGTGCTGCTTGGCGCTTGTGAGTGTGATTTGCAATGCGTTCATTGCGTTCGAAATCGAGCAACAAATCTCTTGATGCTCGGCTAGTATACCTTACTAGTACACGCGAACGTGCCAACTCGAAATCTAATGCAGGTTCTAATTGCAGAGCTCCCAGTATCTGCGCTCGCGAACGGGTATCTGCAATACGCGATTCAGGGAGTGGGTGAGTAATTAGAAACTGTGGTATTTGCGTAGCGTACCGGTAACGCGATTGCAGTTTGGTGAAGAAACGTGGCGCACCTTCCGGATCATAACCAGCGCGGGCAAGTGCAGCCATGCCAACGCGATCGGCTTCGCGCTCAAATTGCCGGGTGTAATTAATTTGCCGTTGCTGCGCACCGGCTATCCCGGTTGATAGCACAGCCATACCAAGAGTAGGGTTGATTAGGCCTACTACAATACCACCAAGCATCTGGGCAATGGTGAGTGGGGCAGCGGCTGTCATTCGCTCCATGTTGCGAGCAATGTGGCGTTGAGTTACGTGTGCAATTTCGTGGGCAAGTACAGCGGCCATTTCTGATTCATCAGAGGCCTCAAGCAGCAAGCCAGTGTGCATACCAACATTGCCGCCTAAAAATGCAAAGGCGTTAATACTATCATCGCGAACCCAGAAAAAATGAAACGGATATTGAACATTATCGGCATGGCGAACTAGGCGATTACCAACACTATTGAGGTACTCTTTCAAAACTGGATCTTCAACAATCGGCGCGATTCTGCGAATTTCGCGCAGATAGTGCTCACCGTATAATCGTTCACGTTCAACCGACATAAAAGCGCCACCCGCGGTACCTATGGTAGGAACCTCAGTGCGGCTTTGCGCATTAGCTGTATGGATACTGCTAGCGCCAATAGCGAACGCAAAACTGGCGGTAACGGCTAGGGTACCTATGGTACTGCCCAATATTCTTAACATGTATTGATAATACTCCATGGCATCGCGATTAAACCCTCAACCATCTTAGCCTATCGAACAGAACTCTTATTGTATATTACATAGGATTGTAAAATTTAGGTCAGGTTCCCTTAAAAAGTATTTAAATTACAGGTTTGGGCTGCTGTGATTGCGGGCTTTGATGGTATAAATGCAATCAGCTTGATACTATCATGTATGAATCAATGACTACGCCACGATATATTTCTAAGGACAATGAATAGCTATGCTGAGATATTTACGGAACTGGTTTCAACGTCGCTTTTCTGACCCGCATGCTGTAACACTTACCCTTTTGCTGATTATCGGTTTCGCATTAATCATTTTTGCCGGACAAATTCTAGCCCCTATTTTAGTAGCCATTGCTTTAGCCTACTTGCTTGAGTGGCCGGTAGCACGCTTACAACGGGTTGGTTTTGGCCGTTTGTACGCAGTACTCATCGTGTTTTTGCTCTTTATAACCTTTGCATTATTACTGGTGTTTTTCTTGGTACCTGTAATTTGGCAACAGAGCGTGAATTTACTTAGCGAGTTGCCCCTCATTGCTCAAGCATGGCGCGATCTGATGGAAAGTGCTGAGGAAATCGCCCCAGCATTTATAGACGGCTCACAGATTCAAATGTTCACTGATAAAGTGAACGATAGGCTTTTGCAGTTTGGCCAAGGAATTTTGGAACGCTCGTGGAATACTATTGTATTACTTGCTGTGTTTTTGGTTTACATGATTATTGTGCCGCTGTTGGTATTCTTTATGTTGAAAGACAAAGAATTACTATTGGCTCACTTTAACCGTGTTCTTCCGGAACAGCGGCGCTTGATTAGCCAAGTAGGCACGGAAATGAACTCGCAAATTATGAATTATATTCGTGGGAAATCGGCTGAAATCGTAATTGTTGGTGTTGTAACTTATATCACCTTTAGCCTCTTCGACCTGCGTTACTCAGCATTACTTGCCACGCTAGTGGGGCTATCCGTGTTGGTGCCATACATTGGTGCGGCGGTAGTTACCATTCCGGTAGCTCTTGTAGGTTTATTCCAGTTCGGTATTTCACCAACGCTGTTCTGGCTTATTTTTGCCTATTTAGTTATACAGGCGTTAGATGGTAACGTGCTTGTGCCTGTTTTGTTCTCGGAGGCAGTAAGCTTAAACCCGGTATACATTATTGCCGCAGTATTGGTATTTGGCGGCATTTGGGGCTTCTGGGGCGTGTTCTTTGCAATTCCGCTGGCGAGCTTGGTAAAAGCGGTGATAACAGCATTATCTCAGCAAACGGATACTGAAGAAGATTTAACCAGCCATAATTGATGTTTAGGTAATATTAAAAAAAGCCGCCTTCAGCGAGGTTATCACTGACGGCGGTTTTTTGTTGCGGTGCTAAAAGGTTTTAATTTAAGGCATTCAGTACAACTTCGTGGTGATCTTTAGTTTTAAACTTATCAAACACTTGCGCAACCTTGCCATCTTTACCAATTAAAAAGCTAATTCGATGAATACCATCGTATTCACGGCCCATAAACTTCTTCGGGCCCCATACACCAAATGCGTTTGCAACTTCGTTTTGTTCATCGCCAAGTAAGGTGAAATTTAATTCATCACGTTCGGTAAATTTGGCTAATCGTTTCGGCGCATCAGGGCTTATGCCAACCACAGTAACGCCTTTGGCTGCTAGTTCATCGCGGCTATCACGTAACTTTTGCGCTTGCACAGTGCAACCCGGTGTCATGGCTTTAGGGTAGAAGTACACCAATACTTGCGCCGATTTTAGTAAATCAGCAAGGCTAACAGCCTCACCATTTTGGTTGGGTAGGGTAAATAACGGCGCTTTATCACCGGCTTGCAGAGTTTTCATAATGTTGGCTCCATGGCAAATTCTAAAAGTTAGAACACGATAGTGAATCGAATTGATAAAACATCAATACTTATAGTTTCAAAACCATTAATAATTACGCTTTTAAGATTAAGGATCGATCATTGAGCACTCGCCGCTCATTGCGGAAATTAAAAACTATATTTTTATGAAAGCATAGATTGTAGCGAATCGCTAGTGCTGTACACTTGTCATTCACTGGCTGCACGAGTAAGATTGTGGCCTTATTTTATGAGGGAGAATCTATGCTGACCGGCAGTATGGTGGCGCTTGTCACCCCATTTACCAGCAACGGTAACGTTGATTATAAACTCCTCGCTGAACTTGTAGAGTTTCACGTTGAATATGGCACTGATGCCATTGTATCTGTTGGAACCACCGGGGAATCACCAACCTTAAGCCATGATGAGCACGTTGATGTAGTGCGAGCAACGGTAGAACTCGTTAACAAACGTATTCATGTGATAGCGGGCAATGGTTCAAACTCAACTCATGAAGCTGTTCAGCTTACCGAGCGCATTGCTATGCTTGGAGTTGATGGTTTTTTGAATGTAACTCCCTATTACAATAAGCCCAGCCGTAAAGGCATTGTTGAACACTATCGGCACGTGAGTGAAGCCAGCGATCTACCTCAATTTCTTTATAATGTTCCGGGTCGAACGGCCTGTGATATGCTTCCGGAGCTGGTAGCGGAATTAGCTGAATTTCCGAACATTATTGGTATTAAAGAAGCAACCGGTGAAGTAGAACGTGTTGCCGAGCTACAACGATTATGTGGGCCAGATTTTCTATTACTTAGTGGTGATGACCCCACATCAAGAGATTTTATTCTTGCGGGGGGGCACGGTGTTATTAGCGTGACCGCTAATTTAATGCCACAAACCATGAAGCGAATGGTAGATGCTGCTCGCCGTGGCGATATCGAATCAGCCGAAGAATTTGATAAGAAATTGGCATCATTGCATCAAGCCTTATTCGTTGAAGCAAACCCGATTCCTGTGAAGTGGGCGATGGCGAGATTGGGCTGGATCCAACCTAATTATCGATTACCTTTAACGGCTCCGGAACTTGAGAACGAAAAAGTTATCGAACAAGCACTCAAAGATGCTGGATATTTACAATAACGGAGTTTTGATGAAGTTTAATAAAGTATTGATAGTAGCCTTAGGCGCGGTGATAGTAAGTGGTTGCGCGGCACAACGTGATTTAGCCGAAGGCAGCTTCGATTATTTAGAAGTGGAAGATCATGGTGCGTTAACAGCCCCTGAAGGGCTTTATGTTCCGCAACAACGCGCACAATATCGTTTACCAACGCTATCTACTGAGCAACGAGAAGGTTCTATCGGTCAAGCCGTTAGTGTTCGTTCGCCACGGCAAATGCTAACGCTCGCGCCCGGAAGCCGAGTGGATGAAGGCTCGAACGAAACGCGATTAGCATTTGACGCTGTAGAAGGTATAACAGATCTTCCTGATTGGGTTTGGCGCGCAGTAGTTGCTGTAATTGATGAACTTGATGCAGAGGTTATCGAACATAATCCGCAAGAACGGATTGTAACGGCTCGTTTTAGCAAACAGCATTACACTTTAGGCCGCGAGGGCTTCATCAATCGCTTACGCCGCGTACGCGATGAATATACTTCTGAACAGGTGCTTACGATTGAAATGCAAGCGGCGAGCCATCGCCGTAGTGCAGTAATTGATGCTCGTGCATCGGAAATTACTTGGTTTGAGAATGGCACTCCAGCTTCAGCACAAGATACTCCGGTAATGTTACAGCGTGAACTTGAAGCAGGTATTCTAAACGATGTTTCTGCTTATCTTGCGCGTAATTACTCCAGTGACCAAATTGCTGATGCTCGCCGCGGCGTGGAAATACGCCAAGGTGAAACGGCTGATGGCTTTGCGGCTATCGTGTTTGATAGTAACTTCAACGTGGCGTGGAGTTTAATGCCAGGCGTATTGGAAAGCTCAGGTTTTGTAATCGAAGATTTTAACCAATCTGAAGGTGTTTATTACACTAGTTACGAACCTGCAGGTAAACGCAGCTTCTTCCGCCGTTTGGCGTTTTGGCAGGCCAAAGAACGTGGTGAACTTCCAATTACTGTAGGTACTGAAATTGAATTCAATGTTGATGATCGCGATGGTGTGATTTATGTGATTCCATACATTGATGAAGAGCCAGCTTCGGCTGAACAAGTAGCTGAATGGATGCCGGTATTTGCTCGTGCGTTTCGTGAACAAACTGAAGATTAATTGAGATTAGATTAATGAAAAAACTAAATGAGCTTTATCGTGGCAAAGCGAAAACAGTATTTACTACAGAATACCCAGAGTATCTAATTTTGCAATTTCGTGATGATACATCAGCGTTTGATGGTGAGCGTATTGAACAATTAGATCGCAAGGGCATGGTAAATAATAAGTTCAATTTTTTCATTATGGAAAAATTAGCGGCAGCGGGTATTCCTACACAAATGGAATCATTGCTTTCAGATACTGAATGCGTGGTAAAAAAGCTAGATATGATCCCCGTAGAATGTGTAGTGCGGAATATTGCTGCGGGCTCTTTAGTGCGCCGTTTGGGAGTGGAAGAAGGAATTGCGTTAAACCCACCCACCTTTGAGTTATTCTTGAAAAATGATGCATTGCACGACCCTATGGTGAATGAAAGCCATGCGGTTGCCTTTGGTTGGGCAACAGAAGCGCAATTAGCTGAAATGAAGCGGCTAACCTTTGCGGTAAACGCAGTGTTACAGCCGTTATTTGCCGAAGGCGGTATGCTCTTGGTTGATTACAAACTTGAGTTTGGCATCTTTGCCGGGGAAGTTGTTTTAGGCGATGAGTTCAGCCCCGATGGTTGCCGGTTATGGGATAAAGAAACCCGCACTAAGTTGGATAAAGATCGCTTTCGCCAAGGTTTAGGTGGCGTAGTGGAAGCTTACGAAGAAGTAGGTAAGCGTTTGGGTATGAAATTCGATTAACGTAACTTACTAACGTTGAACTACTAAATAGCGCTTAGCTTTCGGTTAAGCGCTATTTTTTTGGCCGTTCTTCTGAATCGTCATCTTTTTGCCAATCTTCATCGCCCCAATTATCTTTGTCCCATTCATCTTTCTCCCAATCATCGGCAGCTTTTGAACCATCTTTGTGCTTCCTGAGTAGATTAGGCATTTTCATATGCGCGGTTTTCTTAATTAGCATTACATTGCTAAAGATAACCGCCAGTACCAAAACAATAATTAAAATTACGGCCCAAAGTGGCATTGTCATTTTGTAGCCTCAACTGGTGGTGTTTCAACTTGTAAGCTGTAACGTTGAATAATATTCTGCAAGCGCGATGCAACCAAAGGCAAGCCCAGTAGGTTTTGCGCGCGTAAAAACTCACCTAAGTAGATTACCGATTCAGGTTGCTGCCATAACGCTTGATAATGGCTAGCAAGTGGCGCGTAGCTCAAGTGCCAAGGTTCTGCGGCTACACCATTACCACGGCCTTTATAGGGCCAATAAAAACCAAATTGGCCAGCATGATCTTGTAGCCATTGATAGAGTTTATAACATGGCCCACCAGGCTCGTATTCATTCGCCACTAATTGTAACTTCTTTTCCGTGCCTTCTTGGCTGGAAAAACCGTGCGCATCGAAAAAATCAAACTCAGTACCCCAGTGATGGCGGCTTGTGCCGGGCAAGGCAGACCAATGCAATATTTTCTCTAGCGCTCGTTCACTTTCATTACTCGCCGCTAGTTTTTTTGTCCAAATAGCCTGTTGCCGCTGAAAATCACGAAATCCAGAGGCTATTTGCAGTTCAAAGCCAGCACGCAAAGCAGCTTCGCGCATGTTGGTGTAAGCCTCAACAACAAGCGGTTGGAGCTTCACTTTTTCTGAATCAGCGGTTGAAACCACCACAACGTGATCGCTTGTAGCGCCAATAAGTTGCTCGGCGTTAATCGCTGCGATGGCCTGTTTCAATCTATCCTGGCTCAATGGTTTTTCCTCTTTACCCATATGTAGCTTGGATTACTACTAGGGTTTCAATGCTATAACCGAACCTACTTAACGAGCATGTTTACCAATATTGCTTCGTACATATCGGTAAGATCGATTAAATCACTATGGCTCACATTCTCGTTTACTTTATGAATAGTGGCATTCACCGGCCCTAATTCAATAACTTGTGCTCCGGTGGGCGCTATAAACCGGCCATCAGAAGTGCCACCTGCCGTGGATAGTTCCGGCTCTTCACCTATCACCTGCTTAACTGCAGCCTTTGTAGCGTTTACTAATGGCCCTTGCTCGGTAAGAAAAGGTAGGCCGTTCAGTGTCCAATCAATCGAATATGTGAGTGAATGTTTATCTAGTATATGCAATATTCGGGCTTTTAGCGTATCGGCAGTTGATTCAGTGCTAAATCGCAGGTTAAAGGCGATTTTTACTTTCCCGGGGACCACATTAGTAGCGCCGGTACCAGCTTGAATATCAACAATTTGAAAACTCGTAGGTGGAAATGCGGCATTTCCTTCATCCCAAATCTCAGCGGCTAGCTCCGCAAGCGCTGGTGCAGCCTGGTGAACCGGGTTTCGAGCTAAGTGGGGATAAGCAACATGGCCTTGAATACCGTTTACCGTGAGATAGCCGGTAAGGCTGCCACGGCGGCCATACTTAACCACATCACCGCAATAGTTTGTGCTTGAAGGCTCGCCCACCAAACACCAATCAATTTTTTCATTACGCTTCTCTAAGGTTTCGATTACCTTCACGGTGCCGTTGATAAATGGCCCTTCTTCATCGCTGGTGATCAAAAAAGCAATACTGCCCGCATGTTTTGGGTGTTTATCAACAAAGCGTTCGGTAGCTACGATCATAGCTGCGAGGCTACCTTTCATATCCGCCGCGCCACGGCCGTACAGCGTACCGTTTTTATCAACTGGCTGAAATGGTGGTGTATCCCAATCATTCTCATCACCAGCAGGAACAACATCGGTGTGGCCAGCAAAACAAAATAACGGGCCGTTTTGATTGCGCCGAGCCCACATGTTAGTAGTATCAGAAAACACCATAGATTCGATGTCAAAACCCAGAGGAGAAAGCCTTTCGCCCATTAATTTCTGGCAAGCTGCATCGTTTGGAGTTACCGAACGGCGGCTTATCAGTTCACGTGCTAAAACTAAGGTAGGGTGGTTGCTATCATATTCTTTAGGCACTGAAACGCTCCTGCCATTCTGCTTCATTAAAACCTACAGTGAGCTCACCGTTTTTCACAACCACAGGGCGTTTTAAAAGTGTAGGGTGACTTTGGATAAGGTGAACCGTGCGTGGCAAAGTAAGTTCGCCTTTGTCGTCGTCGGGTAGTTTGCGCCACGTGGTTCCGCGCTTATTAATTAGGATATCGACACCGACCGCGTTAACCCAGTGTTCGATAGTACCGGCAGCTAGTTGTACCGTTTTCAGATCTTCAAATTGATAATCCACATCATGTTCTTTTAGCCACTTCAGTGCTTTACGAACGGTATCGCAATTTTTAATACCAAAAACAACAATGCTCATGATCGCTCTCTTACCAGTAAATTAACAGAAAATGATGCGCTTACAGTGCCACAGAACCGAAAAAAACGGAAGTATCGATAAGTTTCTCTTAGGTTATTCAATTCCATCCACTTTTTCTGTGGATAACCTTGTTAATTAGCTGGAGTGAAGTCGGTATCTTATTGAAATAAATAAATTAAAACGATTGTGCGAGTTTTCATCACATGCTGTTTTTTTGATCTTATTTAGTACTTTATGAGAATATATCTAAATGTTAAGCAAATAGGTGAGTGCTCCATGTGGACAACTTTAAAACGCGGGGCTGATTACTTAAAGTTATGGCCAAACCATGCGGTGGTTGGCAATTTGCCGGAAAGTAAGTTTATTCCGGCAACTAAACTTGGGGTAAAAGTTTTGCCCTTTGCTGCAATAGCCAATTTCTTTGTGCAAATTCAGTATCTAGGTACTGAGTTTCTCCCGCAAATTCTGGGTGCTTCATTATTTCTATTGGTGCTGCCGATACAAGGCTATTATTGGTTAGGTAAACGGGCCTATCAGTTACTGCCACCAGCTTTGAATAGTTGGTATTTCGAGCTACAGAATAAGTTAAATGCGGCTGGTGAAGATATTCGTTTACCGGGGCACAGAAAAGGCCCCTGTTATGTAGATTTAGCACGAGTATTACGTAAGGCATTAGCAGTGCTTCCGCCGGAAGAGCAATAACTTAGAACATCATCAAATACTAAAAAAGGGCATCTGTTGATGCCTTTTTTATACTAATCCAATTACTCTGATTTACTTACTTTGGTTTAAAGGTACTCCAAATTGGCGCGTGATCAGAGGGTTTTTCAATGCCGCGAAGTTCATAATCAATGCCTGATTCTATGCAACGGCTGGCTAGAGGCGCTGTTGCTAGAATTAAATCAATTCGCAGCCCACGGTTATCATCGAATCCGCGTGAACGGTAATCAAACCAACTGAATTGATCATCGCGCTCAGGGTGGGCGGCTCGGTATGTATCGGTGAAGCCCCAATCCATCAACGTTTGCATCCATTCCCGTTCTTCAGGTAAGAAGCTGCACTTTCCAGTTTTTAACCAGCGTTTGCGGTTCGCTTCACCAATGCCAATATCTAAATCAGTTGAGGAAATGTTCACATCGCCCATTAATACAAGCGGTTGCTCAGGTGATTGTGTGGTTTCAAGGTAATGCATTAAATCTTGATAGAATTTCTCTTTAGCTGGAAACTTTAGCGGATGATCGCGCGATTCACCTTGCGGAAAATAACCGTTCATAACGCGAATTTTTTCCCCACTCGGAGCGGTTACCGTAGCCATGATCATGCGACGCTGAGCATCCGCATCATCACCAGGCCAACCGTAACAAACATCCTCAAATGGCAGTTTAGTTAACATGGCAACACCGTAATGGCCTTTTTGGCCAAAGTAGAGCACCTGATAGCCCATGGCTTCAACATCGGCGAGAGGGAATTGGTCATCATGCACTTTGGTTTCTTGCAGGCCAATTACATCGGGTTGATGTTTATCGATTAATGCTTGCAGCTGGTGTAAACGTGCACGAATACCATTGATGTTAAAACTAATTAATTTCATAAAATAATTCTTTATAGTGTTCTAAGTGAATAGATTCGAATGATTGTTGCTAAAAGAATACCATTGCCGAGCGAAGGATGCAGCAGGGAACTGCATCTTAACTACATAGACTAGTAGAGCCAGCTTTGTAACCGGCAAAAGTAGCCCTGTGCATCTGTACATCAGGGTGACACGGGGTATACTGTGGCGCGAAAAATTGAAAACATACTAACAATAATCAGCGTTTAGGAATTAGCAGTGATAAACGAATTATTAGTGGAGCTTGGCACATGGATGCGGGGGCACTTGGCCTATATAAGCGTTATGATTGCCGCAACATTGCTGGTGATCTTTGGCAATGATATTAACCGCGCCGTTAGTCGCCAAATTAGCCAGTATCACTTTATTTTTCGAACCATTATTTTTGTGCTTCTTTGTGCATTTGGCTACGGCATTCTGATGAATTGGATGGCACCCTTTATTCAGTTTCAATTAGGCCAAGTATCGGCACGCTACTTAGGTATTTTAGTAGTTGGAATTATGCTATCGCTGGGTATTATTGCCGAGCGTAAACACACTTTTTAATCAGGATTTTGGGCTTTAATGATGAAATGGGCAGAGATAAAAGCAGGCGCTAACGCACTTGCTCATATTCGTGAGCATGGCTTATTGGCTGATGATGTAAGCACTATGCTCGGAGCTTCGGGCGGCCCAAAATGGTTTGTGCTGCAAGGATTGGATAATTTTCTATTCGCTGATTTCTTTGCTAACAGAACGCAGCCGTTGAATCTGCTTGGTACCTCGGCAGGGGGCTGGCGTTTTGCGAGCTTGGGCCGATCTAACCCGGCTGAAGCTAGTGCATTATTTAGTAAGCTTTATCGTGCTACCGTTTACTCGAAAAAGCCGGATGTGCGAGAAATTACCGATAAAGCTATTGATTTACTACATGAGTACGTACCCGATTCAGCAATTACCGAAATTCTGCAACAAGAAGCCTTTTTACATCATATGATTGTGGTACGTTGCAAGGGCTTGAATGCAGCTGAGGGGCGTTTAGGGCAGGGCCTAGGCTTATTAAAAGCCGCTGGTTTGAACATGCTATCGCGTAAAACTCTTGGCAGCAGTTATGAACGCGTGATATTTCACCATCCGAAAGCAGAGCCGATAATGGGTAAAAATTGGCTGGATTTACCTACAATTCATGTTCCATTGAGTAAAGATAATTTTCGCCAAGCATTGCTCGCAACCGGTTCTATACCAATGGTTCTGGAGGGTGTTCGAGATATTCCTGGCGCGCCTCGTGGTGTGTATCGTGATGGTGGCGTTACCGATTACCATTTTGATGTACCACTCGATGATCAGCGCGGGCTAGTGCTCTATCCGCACTTCCAGCGTGAGGTAATTCCTGGGTGGTTTGATAAAAATACTAAACGTCGCACAACTGGAGCTAATTGGCCGAACACGGTACTAATTATGCCGAGCCAAGCATTTATTGATGCATTGCCGTATGGAAAAATTCCAGATCGGCACGATTTTGCTAAGCTCGATGTTCCTGCGCGACAAAAATTTTGGCAGCAAGCAACTGATTCAGGTTATCGCTTAGCGGAGGAAGTTGCAGAAAGCATCGCTACTGGAAAGATAAAGCAGGATGTTCAACTATGGTGATACTGCGTTGTTCATTTGCTGCTATTGTTATCGGGGAAGCATAAACGGCTGTAAGTAAAGTTATGTAAGCAAACTGGACTTTTAATGGATTTGCTCTAAGCTCAAACTGTACTTCAGAAGCAATTGATTGGAAAAAGAAGTAGTTACAAACATAAAAAGAAGTTTTAGAACAACTCACAGGAGAAGTGTTCATGAATAAATTTGTATCTCTCGCTATCTTAGTTGCTGGCTTGATTATTTTATATTTCGGCTGGCAAGAACGTGAATCTGCGTTGGGCCGCGCTTCAGAAGCGATTACGGGGCAACCTACGGATAACGCACTTTGGTTTCTAATCATTGGTGCGGTACTTACCATCGTTGGTATCGGCGGTGTGTTAACTGGCTTAAAGAAAAGATAACAGCACTAGTTTTTAGGTTCTGCGATTAGCGCCATGATTTGTTATCATGGCGCTAATTTTTTGGGCGTTTGAAAAGTGAGAAATATAATGGCAGGAATTGAAACAAAAGGCCTAAACGAGAATGGCTTTCAGAGTACGGCAAATTACATTGTATCGAGTGAATTGGCTTTGGCGGTTAATGCAGCGGTTACCCTACAAAAGCCCTTGCTTATCAAAGGTGAGCCGGGTACGGGTAAAACACGCCTAGCAGAAGAGCTAGCGATTGCCCTTGATACAGAATTACTGCGCTGGCATATAAAATCAACCACAAAGGCACAACAAGGCCTGTATGAATATGATGCGGTTTCACGCTTACGTGATAGCCAGCTAGGCAGCGAACGTGTGCATGATATTAGCAACTACATTAAACCAGGTAAGTTGTGGCAAGCTTTCACTGCCGAGAAGCGTCCGGTGCTGTTGATTGATGAAATAGATAAGGCTGATATTGAATTCCCTAATGATTTACTGCACGAGCTAGATCAAATGGAATTTCATGTGTATGAAACGGGCGAGCAAATTAAAGCACAGCAACGCCCCATAGTGATTATTACTTCAAATAATGAAAAAGAGCTACCGGATGCATTTTTGCGCCGTTGTTTCTTTCATTACATTCGTTTTCCAGATGCCGAAACACTTGCTGCTATAGTGGCTGTGCATTTTCCAAATATCCAAAAACAACTTTTAGCTACCGCACTGGAAGTGTTTTTTGATCTCCGAAAAGTACCTAATTTGAAGAAAAAACCCTCTACTTCAGAATTACTTGATTGGCTCAAATTGCTGTTGGTGGAAGATGTTACCCCTGGCGACCTTGCCAATAGCCAAGGCGGTTTAATGCCGATGTTTGGTGCATTATTGAAGAATGAACAAGATGTTGAACTCGTTGAAAAGCTTGCCTTTATGGCGCGCCGGAATTCGCGTTAATCCCTATGTTAATTGAATTCTTTTTCCGATTACGGGCACATGGCCTGAAAGTTAGTATTACTGAGTTGCTCGATTTGTTAAATGCATTAGAGCAGCAGGTGATTTTTGCTAACATCGATGATTTCTATTCGCTTTCACGCATGGTTTTGGTAAAAGATGAAAGCCAATATGATCGCTTTGATCGCGCCTTTGCTGAGTATTTTGAAGGGGTGAATGAGGTAGATATTGCATCGTCTATTCCAAGAGAATGGCTTGAGAAGAGCTTGCAACGTCAATTGAGTGCTGAAGATAAAGAGAAATTAAAAGCACTAGGCGGCTTAGATGAATTACTAAAGCAATTCAATGAACGCTTGGCTGAGCAACAAAAGCGCCATGCGGGTGGCAACAAATGGATAGGCACGGGCGGAACCTCGCCGTTTGGTGCTTATGGTTATAACCCTGAAGGTATTCGAATTGGCCAAGAGGGCAGTAACGCCCGGCGAGCAGTGAAGGTGTGGGATAAACGCGAATTCGCTGATTTAGATACCGATGCTGAGTTGAGTAATCGCAACATTAAATTAGCGCTACGAAAATTGCGTAAATTTGCCAGAACAGGTGCCGCCAGTGAACTTGATTTGCCGGAAACAATTCGAGCTACCGGTAAGAAGGGTATGCTTGATTTACACTGGCAGCCAGAGCGTCATAATGCGGTGAAAGTTCTGATTCTATTCGATGTTGGTGGCTCAATGGACGACTATATTTATGAATGCCAGCAATTGTTTGCGGCGGTGCGTTCTGAGTTTAAGCACTTAGAGTTCTTCTATTTTCATAACTGCGTGTATGAAGGGCTATGGAAGAGTAACGAGCGCCGGCAGCAAGAACCTACGCCATTGTTAGAAGTTCTGAATAAATACGGTAGCGATTATAAGCTAATATTCGTTGGCGATGCCACCATGGGACCATATGAAATAGCTTATCCGGGCGGAAGCGTTGAGCACTGGAATGAAGAGCCTGGCCAAGTGTGGATGCAACGATTACTAAATCACTATCCAAAAGCAGTATGGTTAAACCCACAACCGGAAAACCGCTGGGATTATTACCATTCTGTGCAAATGATACGGGAAATTATGCAGAATCGAATGTTCCCGCTGACATTAGGTGGTTTAGGCGATGCCATTAACAAACTGCGCTAGAGCAGGAAAGCTCTAGCGCAGTTTGTTGGTTATTCCGCTCGAATTCGCTCAATTGCTTGTTGTAATCGCGCGGGTGAAAATTCACCTACATGAGTATCAATTAACATACCTTCGGCATTAAAAAATAGGGTAGTGGGAAGCGCAAAAGACCCAATTTCATTACTTAATCGGTTGGTGTGATCAAGTAACATATCATCTAAGTTCAAACCTTGTTCGGCAACAAAATCTAGCACTTGCTGCTTACTATCGCCTTGGCTTACCGTAACTATTGCTACGTCAGGCCATTTTTCTTGCGCATCTTGCAAAAGTGGCATTTCACGTACGCAGGGCGGGCACCAGGTAGCCCAAAGATTTACCACCATTGGCTTGCCTAGGTATTCGCGATTTAGATACACAGACCGATCATCAAGGGTTTGAACTTGTACGTTAGGTACAAACAATTCACCACCGTAGCGATACTCATGATAACCACTCATCGCTGCATAAGCGATTACGCCGGATACACAGGCAATAGCAAGTGGCTGCCAAATTTTTCGGTTGCGGCTAATTTCCCAGGCAGCCATTAAAATACCACCGAGAACACCGGCCCAAAGATCGAAACCGCCATCGCGGATATTGACAATTTGCCATGGCGCTTCTGCGTATACCTCGAAATAACGAACAACAAAACTAACCCGAGCAACAAGAATGCCCACAGCAAGCACATGGAATACTGAATCACCCACCGATATTTTATAACGTTTGCTAACTAGCCATGCCACAAGCATGGTAATAACCACCGCCAGTATAAATATAAACTGCAGCATACCCATGGCGAACGGACCGAATGAAACTGACATAACTTACCTTCTATTTAATAGTTCTTATTGGTGTAAAGTGCGTTGTGATTACAATTGATCAATAGGTATTTTTAGATATACCGTGCCGTTTTCTTCGGCTGGGGGCATTTTACCCGCCCGAATATTCACTTGGATTGCCGGTAAAATAAGTTTTGGCATCGCCAGAGTGGCATCACGTTCTTCTCGCATGTTTACAAACTCGGCCTCGGTAATCTTATCGCGTACATGTTTATTATTGCTACGTTGCTCAGCTACCGTGGTAACAAATTCATGTTCTCGGCCTTCTGGCGGGTAATCATGGCAAATATAGATTTGTGTATCGGCCGAGTAGTTTAGTAGGGTTTTAATCGATCTGTATAAGATATGCGCACTGCCGCCTGGGAAATCGCAACGGGCGGTGCCTACATCGGGCATGAAAAGTGTATCGCCAACAAACATAGCACTACCGTTAACTACGTAGGTAAGGTCAGCGGGTGTATGGCCGGGCGTGTGAACTACTTTAAAGCGCAAACTACCAACTTCGAACTCATCGCCATCTTCGAAAAGTGCATCAAAATGGCTACCATTAGGTAGAAACTCTTTCTCTAAATTAAAAATAGCCTTAAAGGTTTTTTGTACTTCGGTGATCTTGCTACCAATACCAATTTTTGCATTGAGTGCGTTACGCAAAAACGGAGCGGCAGATAGGTGATCTGCGTGCGCGTGAGTTTCGAGGATCCACGGCACCTGAAGGTTAGCGCTTTTTATAAATCCTAAAACTTTTTCGGCACCATCGGTACTTGTGCGCCCTGATTTTGCATCAAAATCTAAAACTGGATCGATAACCACACCGAAACCGCCGGTTTTTTCGTAGACAACATAGGTAAAAGTTTCGCTATCGTTATCTAAAAACGCCTGAACTTGAACATTACTGTTTTGCATAGTGGCTCCGCAAATATTAACTTCTGCTAATTTGCCACACTTGCACTGCTATTTATAGCGTTGTGGTGTGCTATACCTAAATTTTGCATATATTTCGAGCTGTGCAGAGCGCTTGTTAATCTGGATCAAACAGTTTCTGATTGATAGCGTTCGCTCTGCTTACCGAGAACTACTACACTGTGGGTATCTATAAAAAACAACCCTAACCAATTTCCCTTGATGGCCAATTCGCTGCCAACCCTACATTTTGGTATCAAATGAGGCTCTATCCGCGTATGAATCAGATCGAAAGTTCTGAAAAGAATAAACGAAAGAAACACCACGCTTGGTTACACAATGTTGTAGATAATCTTTTTGATGCCATTGTAGTTACCAATTTAAAGGGAACGATTATCGATTTTAATAAATCTGCTGAGTTGATGTTTGGCTATCATCCGCGCGATGTAATCGGTAAGAATGTAGCAATACTTATGCCAAGTGCTATGGCTGCGCAGCATCACCAATATATGCTTAATTCAAAAACGGGTTCTGGCCCTCGTGTGCTTGGGCGTTTGCGGGAACTTGAGGCAGAACGAAAAGATGGCACGCTGTTTCCAGTTACTATTGGGTTAAACGAAGCTGAGTGGCTTGGCGAGCCCTGCTATATTAGCTCTATCCGCGATATTTCTGAACGGCGAGAGGCTGAACAAACCATCGAAAGCCTATCAATGTTTGATCCTCTTACTGGCCTGCCGAACCGAGCTCACTTTATAAAGCTGATGCAACATCAACTGTATTACAGCAATATTCGTGTTGTTGCGATCAACATGGATTTTTTTAACCGCATCAATATTTCAGCGGGAGAGGAAGAAGGCAATCAAGTATTGAAAGTAATTGCGGCCCGCTTGAGCTATATGGTTTCCGATTATCGGGGTATATTAGCTAAAGATATTGAAGATCGATTTTGGATTGGTCTGAATATTTCAGAAGATGAAAATACAGGCTACAACCAAGAGCGTATGCGGCGGCTTTTGGCCGTGTTGCGAGAAGAAATTATTATCAATGGCCGCCATTATAAACTCACAGCAAGTGTGGGTGTTTCGAGTATGGAAAAAGGCGGTAGCGCACCGGAAATTATTGCCCAAGCGGAAACCGCAGGCCATCAAGCAAAAGCCAAAGGTAGAGATCAGTTTTCGGTTTATCAACGAACAATGACTGCACAAGTTATCAGTGAATTTAAACTCGAACAAAAACTGCGGCGCGGAATACACGCCAATGAAATTGAATGCTGGCTACAAAGCAAGGTAGATGGAAATCAACAAGTGATTTCAGCGGAAGCACTTGCGCGTTGGCGTCATCGTGGTAAAACGATTAATCCGGATAGTTTCATTCCGCTGGCTGAACGCCTAGGTTTAATCAATGAGATTGGTGAAATTATATCTCGCTATGTTGCTCGTGCTATTCGACAAACTAGAGAAACAGTACCTGATTTTCAAATTGCGATGAATGTGAGCCCGCGGCAATTTATGCACGAGGCGTTTGTAGTGAATCTTTGTCGAATATTTGCTGAGGAACGAGCGCAATTATCTGGCTTAAAGATAGAGATTACAGAGAATCTTTTGGTGCACGATATTGAAAAAGTGAATGGGATCATGGAGAGGTTAGCGGGCCTTGGCGTTGAGTTTTCAGTAGATGATTTTGGCACTGGATATTCTAATTTGAAACGGCTGCAATGGATACCGGTGGGTGAGTTGAAAATCGATCGCCAATTTGTAGAAGGTGGCATGGAAGGTGGGCGCGGCCAAGCGCTGCTCGATACCATTATTATGATGAGCCAAAGTTTGGGAATGACCACTGTTGTTGAAGGGGTGGAAACAGAGCAACAGTTCAACTACTTGCAAGCTAAAGGCGTGGCTCAGTTTCAAGGCTTCTTATTTCATCGCCCCGAACCTATGGATTTATGGTTAGAGGCGTTTTATCAAAAACTCAACTAAATGGCGCACTTTTGCTGAAAGGTGGCGATTTTGCGGATAAACAGCCCAAATGCCATCATCGGGCATGCGGTAATCTTCTAAAATCATATTTAACTTACCTTTTTTAATGGCCTGATTCACGTAGTAATCGGGTAGTTGCGCTAAACCTAAACTTCTTAATGCTGCATCGAGAAGTGTGGGCCCGCTGTTGCAGCGTAAGCGCCCTTGAGGCCGAAACAGGAATGGTTTTCCTTGTTCATTCAATATTCGCCAACCATCTACGCTGCCTAGTAAGCATTGATGGTTGACCAGTTCCGCAGGCGTTTTCGGCAGCCCATGCTTTTCAATATACGCCGGTGTTGCAACTATGTGTTGAGTGCGTGAACCTAGCCTGCGGGCAATAAGCGAAGAGCTTTCGAGCTGCCCTAAGCGAACAGCAAGATCGAAACTACCTTGAATTAGATCTAATCGATTGTTGGTAAGTTGCAAATCAAGTTCTACCTCAGGGTATTCAACAAGAAATTGGTTTAACAGCGGCGCTAAATGATACTCGCCGTAATACACTGGCGCGGTGATCTTTATTAACCCTCGTGGTGTTAATTTTAAATCAGTAATGCTGCGATTCGCCTCATCAAGGCTACTAACAAGATTGCGGCAATGCTGTAGATAGAGGCTACCTTCTTCAGTAAGGCTTACTCGGCGGGTAGAGCGATACAGCAGCTTGATATCAAGCCGAGCTTCTAGTTCGCTAATGTTTCGGCTTACTTGGGCTACAGATATATCAAGGTAACGGGCGGCTTCAGTAAAACTGCCTGTATCAGCTACAGCGGTAAATTCACTAATTCCTTGCCAGATCTTTGTCATTACGGCTCTCGGTGTGGCTATTTTTGAAAATTAGGTTAAAAAGCTAGGTTCCTATTATTGCACATATGAAAAAGTAAATTTAACTAATTGATATTATCATCCAATGAGAAACAATTAGAATAGAAGCATGTATTTATTAAATTAATGACAAGGAATCACCTATGGATACCATAAAAACACGCGCAGCTGTTGCCTGGGGCCCAGGCGAGCCGCTTACTATTGAAGAAGTTGATTTAATGCCACCGCAAAAAGGTGAAGTGTTAGTGCGTATTGTTGCAACTGGCGTTTGCCATACCGATGCCTACACGCTTTCAGGTGCTGATCCTGAAGGCATATTCCCAGCAATATTAGGCCATGAAGGCGCAGGTATTGTAGAGGCGATTGGTGAAGGCGTAACCTCAGTAGAAGTGGGCGATCACGTTATTCCTCTATACACGCCAGAATGTGGCAAGTGCAAGTTTTGTACCTCTGGTAAAACTAACCTTTGCCAAGCGATTCGTGCAACCCAAGGTAAGGGTGTAATGCCCGATGGCACTACGCGTTTTTCGAAAGACGGCCAGCCTATTTACCATTACATGGGTACCTCTACTTTTGCGGAGCATACAGTAGTTCCAGAAATTTCCTTGGCTAAAATCAGTAAAGATGCACCTTTAGAAAAAGTATGCTTGCTGGGTTGTGGTGTAACAACAGGTATGGGCGCAGTGAAGAACACGGCCAAGGTTGAAAAAGGCGATACGGTTGCTATTTTCGGCCTTGGTGGCATTGGCCTTTCAGTTATTATCGGCGCGGTTATGGCCGGGGCAAGCCGCATTATTGCTATTGATATTAATGAATCAAAGTTTGATATTGCGAAAAAACTCGGTGCTACTGAATGCGTTAATCCAAATGATTACGATAAGCCAATTCAAGAAGTGATAGTAGAAATGACCGATGGCGGTGTGGATTATTCGTTTGAGTGCATTGGCAACGTTAAAGTAATGCGTTCAGCTTTAGAAAGCTGCCATAAAGGCTGGGGTGAATCGGTGATTATTGGTGTTGCTGGCGCCGGTGAAGAAATTTCTACTCGCCCATTCCAATTAGTTACAGGTAGAGTATGGCGTGGTAGCGCTTTTGGTGGTGTGAAAGGGCGTACTCAATTACCTGATTATGTGAATCGTTACCTTGCTGGCGAGTATGAACTAGATACCTTTATTACCCATACCATGGGCCTTGAAGATATCAATAAAGCCTTTGATCTAATGCACGAAGGCAAATCTATTCGCAGCGTAATACACTACTAAACCAAAATATTTATCGAGTTGGCGATTACTGAGTTGCGGGAATTAGGAGAACTAGATGGCATTTTTTACTGAGCATTCAGCAGTTGAATTGAAAGATGAGAAAAAAGTGTTTGGCGGGCAACAATTGCGTTTTCGCCACACATCAAGCGTGTTGCAATGCGATATGGATTTTTCAGTATTTCTGCCGCCGCAAGCAAAGTTGGGCCAAGTTCCTGCTGTGTATTGGCTTTCAGGGCTCACTTGCACTGATGAGAACTTTTCCAGTAAAGCCGGTGCCCAGCGGGTAGCTGCAGAGCTTGGATTGGCCCTCATTATTCCTGATACTAGCCCGCGCGGTGAAGGTGTGCCAGATGATCTTGATGGTGCATACGATTTTGGTTTAGGTGCGGGTTTTTATGTGAACGCTACGGAAAAGCCATGGGTTAAGTATTATCAAATGTATGATTATATTGTGCATGAGCTGCCGAAATTAGTAGAGGCAGGGTTACCGGTAAACCAAGCACGGGCGATTAGCGGCCACTCGATGGGAGGCCACGGTGCTTTGGTGATTGGCTTGCGAAATAGCGAGCGCTACAGTTCGATTTCTGCGTTTTCACCGATCGTTAACCCAATTAATTGTGCATGGGGTAAGAAAGCATTTAGCGGCTACTTGGGTGCTGATGAGAGCCTGTGGCGGCAATATGATGCAACCGTGTTATTACAGGAACGCGATAGCCGTAGCCACGATATTCCACCGATTCTAATAGACCAAGGGGATGCGGATAATTTTTACCCTGATCAACTGCAAACGGAAGCGTTGATAACGGTAAACAATGAAACCAGTGCAGGTGCTAAAATTCGGTTTCAGGAAGGTTACGACCACAGCTATTATTTTATCGCTAGCTTCATTGAGGAACACTTGCGGTTTCATGCGAGTAATCTGCGTTAACTGTAACTGGCAATAATCATAAATTGAAATGTATTTGGAAAGGCGAGCAGATTATCTGCTCGCCTTTTTTATTATGGCATCGCAAAGGATGCGCGAGTGTTCATTTTTCATACTTTTAAAAACTTTGTTCAAAAACAATAAAATATTAAGAGTTTGCGGCTATAGTGAGAGTTATAAGGTTTTCAGCAAAAAGGAATAAATATAATGCGGGTTGTATTTTTAGGTGGAACAGAAACGGTTACCGGCTCGAAGTATTTAGTTGAAACTGAAAACACACGTATTCTTATTGATTGTGGCCTTTTTCAAGGCTATAAGTGGCTGCGCCGACGAAACTGGCAGCCGCTGCCGCTAGATATCGCCAATGTAGATGCAGTTATTCTTACCCATGCTCACCTCGATCATTCCGGTTATGTTCCTGTGCTCTATAAAAATGGCTTTCGTGGCCCAGTTTATGCACATTACGCCACGGTTGATTTGTGTTGGGTGCTGTGGACAGATTCAGGGCGTATTCAAGAGGAAGATGCAAAATACCTAGGTAAACATAATCTTAGTAAACATGAGAAGCCGGAGCCGTTATATACCGAAGAACAGGCTGATAAAGCTCACAAACTATGCCGCTCGGTAAACTTTAAAACTAAGTTTCAAGTTGGCGATATAAGTATCGAATTAACCCCGGTGGGGCATATTCTAGGTGCGGCCAGCGTAGTAGTTGAAGCCGATGGCAAACGTATCGGTTTTTCTGGCGATGTTGGCCGTAGTAATGATCTTTTAATGCTGCCACCCGAACCAATGCCGCCAGTAGATGTGTTGTTGTTAGAATCAACCTATGGCGATCGATTACACGATAATACTGATCCGCTCCAAGATTTGGCAGAAATTATCACTGAAACAGCTAAGGCCGGGGGCGTTTTGCTTATTCCCAGCTTTGCGGTAGGCCGAGCGCAACTGGTTCAACACTTAATTGTAAGTTTAATGGATAGTGGCAAAATACCGCGTATGCCAGTGTTTCTAGATAGCCCAATGGCTATCCGTGTATCGGATATTTATCGGCGCCATAACAAGTATCATCGCTTAACAGCCGAGCAATGTGCACGCTCCGAGCAGATTATTGAGTACACGCAAAGTATCGATGATTCAAAGGCGATTGCTGAACAAGCAGGGCCGCATATTATTATCGCTGGCTCTGGAATGGCCACTGGCGGACGAATTCTTCATCACTTCAAACATTGGTTAGGTGATCATAGGTGCACCGTTTTATTCAGCGGCTATCAAGCAGGTGGTACTCGCGGTGCAAAAATGATGCAGGGTGTTCAACACATTAAAGTGCATGGTGAGTGGTTGCCGGTGAAGGCCAAGATACGTTCTCTCGACGGGCTTTCGGCACACGCTGATTATCAAGAATTAGCCGATTGGCTTGCCAATTCCAAATTAACAGAATCGATGAATATTCAATTAATTCATGGCGAACCCAATACTTTAGAAACTTTTCGTGATTTCCTTTTAGCAAACACAAAGTTTGACGTTGATATTCCCGATTACATGAGTATATTAAGGGTTTAATAAAGTAGTGATGTATTGATGAACATGTTGAGGATGTGGATGCCACAGGGAGCCTTAGCTCGAATAATAAAAATAATGGTGTGCTTCACGGTTATGGGGCGTGAACAACAATGAAGCACGCAAACGTATTAGGCCTTTGTAAATGGAAGAAGCTGTTCAATTAGTTACCTTGTTCATAGCTGTTGTAGGTTTAGTGATAGCCACTGCGTGGTTGTTTGTAAAAAACCGTAAGCAAAATATGTTGCTTGAAAATGAGCAAAAGGTTTTAACTTTGGTTGCGCAAGATACCGAATTGCAAACAAAGTTAGATAACGTGTGTAACTTGATTGAGCAGCAAATCCCGGGTGCACATTGCACCGTAATGATTCGGGATTTTAAAGCAAACGCTCTGAACGTGATATCGAGTAGCAGCTTCCCGCCCAGCTTTTCTGAGCAACTGCAAACTATACCGATAGGTGACCAAGGAGGAGCCTGCGGAGCTGCCGTTGCTAGCGGCGAGGCGGTTATTGTTGCTGATATGCTAACAGACCCAAGATTCCAACGCTTTTTACCGATTATCAATGAGCACAAATTACGCGCCTGTTGGAGCTTCCCGTTTACTGCCAGTAATGGTGATGTAGCGGGCACTTTTGCGTTGTATTTTCACACTAAACGAAAAACAAACCCCAAAGAACTTCGTTTAATTCAACAAACTCGCGAATTAGTGGGTTTGGTGTATGCGCAGCACATGGAACGATTGCGGCGCGAAGAAAGCGAAGAACATTACCGTTCATTGCATACCTATAATCCTGAAGCCGTGTTTACGCTCGATACCGAGGGTTTTTTTGTACAAATGAATGGGGCGGGCACGCGCATGTTGGAACTCGCTGAAGAAACTGTTTTGGGGCAGCATTATTCAGCGGTAGTGAAAGAAGAAGATAGAGAACGAACGGATAGCCATTTTTACACAGCGTTAAGTGGCCAAGCTCAGCGCTACGAGATACAGATATGTAGTCAATCTGGTGCCGTTATCGATCTAGATATAACCAATATGCCCATTGTAGTGAACGGAAAGATCACCGGGGTTCACGGTATTGCCACCAACATTACCCAACGTCGGCGCGATCAGGAACAATTGCAGATACTGGAGCGAAGTGTAGAAGCAAGTGTGAATGGCATAGTTATCGCCGATGCTCGCCAGCAAGGTTACCCTTTAGTGTATGTTAATCCAGCGTTTCAGCGGATCACTGGTTATAGCGCGGCAGAAATGTTGGGTAATAACTGTAAAGTTTTGCAAGGCGAGGGCACCGATTCGCGGGCGATAGAGCAAATCCGCAATTGTTTGAAGAAAGAGCGTGATGTGCAAACCATTATTCGAAACTATCGCAAAGATGGCACGCCGTTTTGGAATGATTTATATATCGCACCCGTGCGCGATAAAAATGGTGTTCTAACTCATTATATCGGTATTCAAAATGATGTTACCGCCCGTAAAGAACAAGAAGAGCAGGTTGCGTGGCACGCTACGCATGATCCCCTTACAAGCCTTCCAAATCGTTCGTTACTTGAAGATAGGTTAGAGCAAGCTTTTCTGTTTAGCCGCCGCTATAAACGAAGTTTGGCCATAATGTTTATTGATCTTGATGGCTTCAAACCGGTGAACGATTCGATGGGGCACAGTGTTGGCGATGCGTTATTAAAAGCGGTGGCGGAGCGATTGCAAACGGCCATTCGCGATGGTGATACCTTATCGCGCTTTGGTGGTGATGAGTTTGTGATTGTATTACCAAATGCTGGAAGCGAAGCCGATATTAATGAAATTGCAGAGCGCTTTCTATTTACCATTGCTGAGCCCTACAAAGTTGCTGGCAAAGAGCTCACGCTTACTGCCAGTATCGGAATTGCGATTGGTAATGATGATTTAATCGACCCAAGGGTGTTGATTCAGCAAGCTGATATGGCCATGTATAAGGCTAAACGAAGAGGCAATAATAATTTTGAATGGTTTACGAGCGATATTAATGAAAAGGTAGAACGGCATGTGTTAATGCGCCATGAAATACAAGAGGCGCTCAAGCATGAGCAATTTTCGTTGGTTTACCAACCGATTTTTGATGGCAATCGAAAGCTTGCTAGCGCCGAGGCATTACTCCGCTGGCATCATCCTGAGCAAGGGATTATTTCGCCGGCTGAATTTATATCTTTGGCAGAGCACACAGGGCAAATTATTCCATTAGGCCGCTGGGTTATTGAGCAGGTATGCCGAGATATGCCGCAACTCAAGGCGCTGGGAATACCTACCATCTCGGTGAACCTTTCTCCACTGCAACTTAGCCGAAGCCGATTTAGTAGCGATTTAGAAGCGATTTTGGAAGCTTACAGTGTAAGCCCGAGCCAAATAGTTTTGGAAATTACCGAAAACGTTTTGGTAAGTGAGTTAACCAATGCCTCTAATACGTTGAATGAATTGCATCGCATGGGCTTTAAAATTGCTATTGATGATTTTGGTACCGGCTATTCTAGCTTGCGCTACTTGCAAGAATTACCAATTGATATCCTGAAAATAGATCGAAGCTTTGTGAATGATGTTGGCGAAGGCAAAAAATACGAAGGCATTACCCGTGCAATGCTCGCGATTGCACAAGAGTTGCAACTTCTAGTGGTAGCTGAGGGCGTGGAAACCGAGGATCAGCTATTATTTTTAAAAGAGCACCAATGTTTGTATTTTCAAGGCTACTTACTAGCCAAACCTATGCCGCTAATTGATTTAGAAGCTTTTTTGCATAACCGATCGGTAAACGCGTAGAATCATCCAATTATTTCTCCCGAAAGCTTCGAGTTGCTCAACGGCTTTGCCAAAAGGAAGTTGGATTAGTGAAAGTTTTGCATTTTACATTGTGCTTAGTGTGCATTTTTAGTGTAGCAGGGTGCGCAAGCTTACCGCCCTTGAATGAGCGCAGCCTGAGTCAAGCGCTTTCCCCTGAGAAAGCAGCGAATACCACAATTGGCCGAGCGATTGCCGCCGAACAAAATGAACGTAATGATCATTCTGGAATTATTCCATTGGCCGATGCCTGGGATGCATTTGCCGCTCGTATTTTGTTAGCAGAGGAAGCGGAAAAAACTTTAGACGTTCAGTACTACATATGGCGTGCGGACGATACCGGCTTACTACTTTTTTCTTCGTTATATGAAGCGGCTGAGCGTGGTGTAAGAGTTCGGCTATTGCTCGATGATTTAAATACAACAGCTCTTGAAGGCTATTTGCAATACGCTCACAACCATCCTAACTTCGAAGTTCGTTTATTTAACCCTTTCGTGTACCGACGTTCCCGTATTTTGGGCTTTATTACCGATTTTGATAGAGCCAATCGGCGCATGCACAATAAATCGTTCACAGCTGATAACGTGGCTACTATAGTGGGCGGAAGAAACGTTGGCGATGCCTATTTTGGCGCTGGTGAGGGCATGCTATTTAATGACTTAGATGTACTTGCGGTTGGCCCAGTGGTGCGAGAAGTTTCCGCTGATTTTGATTTGTTTTGGCATAGTGCGAGTTCTTACCCCCTTCATCAAATTATTGATACTACTTCTCCGCGTTCGCGTTATCAGCCACAGCCTGTTTCCCTAATTTTGCACGAGCAGGCTGAATTATTGGCGTACATGACAGAGGTAATGGATACGGCGTTTATTGGGTCTGTGTTAGCGGGAGAAGTGGCGTTTGATTGGGTTGATATCACCATGGTTAGCGATGATCCAAGTAAAGGCTTGGGTGATGCTACAGGCGAACAGCTTATTAGCAATCAATTAGCCAAAATATTAGGTGAACCTAGCTCATACTTAGAACTTGTTTCGCCTTATTTTGTGCCCACAAGGGCCGGAACAGAAGCGTTAATTAATATGGCAAAACGTGGGGTAGAAATTACTATTTTAACCAACTCCCTTGAGGCCACTGATGTGGCCATGGTTCATGCAGGTTATGCAAAGTGGCGGAAACCACTTTTAAAAGCAGGTATACGTATCTTTGAAATGCGAAAAATTCAACCGGAAGGTGAATTAGCCAATGATGATAATCGCCTTGCTCGTTTTGGGAGCGGGGCCGGAAGTTTACATGCAAAAACCTTCGCAGTAGATGGCGAGCGTGTGTTTGTGGGCTCGTTTAATTTCGATCCTCGGTCGGTTGCTCTTAATACCGAACTTGGTTTTGTTATTGATAGCCCTGATATAGCGCAGGTTATTGATGAAACCTTTAAAGAGCGAATGCCGCAGCAAGCCTATGAATTAAAAATTTCTGCGAGTGGGCGTTTATATTGGATTGAACGCTCCCCTGGGCGCGTTCAACGGCATGATATCGAGCCAGGAACTAGCTGGCTGCAGCGAAGCTCCGCATGGTTTTTCTCGCTTTTACCTATCGATTGGCTACTATAGTACTTACGTCAAAATGTGTCGTGATGAGTTATTCTAACGAGGCGCATTAGCGCTGTGGGGGTTTCCCCTAATCTTAGGTAAGCAAACTATCGAAACATAAAAATCGCAGTTATAGTAATAACTTATAGGTTGATAGGTGTTCCTGCTCCAGTTTGCCTTGGGCACTTTGTTGTTCGATAACTAGGTTTTCTCGATGAGAGATAAATATGCCCAGTAACAATGTTACCAATTCGGTTTTTCAAGGATTAGCCGATGTGTTCACGATGAGTGAACAAGAAGAGTTTTTCGATATCCTAACGCAGAGGCTTTCTGTAATCCTCTGCGTTGAGCATGTGCTTATAGCGCGCGTTGAGGAACATGGCAAAACAGCCAGTGTGCGCTCTTTCTTTTCCAATGGTCAGCATTCTGAGAATATCAATTATCCACTTGCGGGCACGCCCTGTGAAAAAGTATCCGCCCGTGAAGCATGCGTTTATCCCTCAAAAGTAGCCGCAGCATTTCCTGAAGATAAGATGCTGGTTGAGCTCGGTATTGAAAGCTATCTTGGTTTTCCCATTATCGATAGAAAAGGCAATAAACTTGGTTTAATTGCGATTATGGCTAATACGCCAATAGAGGATACTGAGTTGTGCCGAGAAGTATTGCGTATCACCGGAGCTCAGATAGGTTCCGAGCTGCAGCGGCGAACTAATGAACGCCGAGTGCAGGAGCTTGCGTATACCGATCCAGTGACGGGGGCACCGAATCGAACTGCGTTTATGCAGCAGATAGAAAATGAAATTAACAAGGCTGATGCGAATCAAGAAGGCTTAAGTTTATTAGTTGTAAATATACGCCGCTTCAAAGAAGTAAATGATACTTACAGCCATGGAGTTGGCGATGCATTGTTAGCGGCGGTAGCCGAAAGGCTTCGTGAATTCCTACAAGAAAAAGATTTTGTTGCCCGTTTTAGTAGCGATGAATTTGGTGTTTTGCTACCTGCTGTTCGCCCAGGGTTGCTGCCACAAGCAATTGAAAATATAAAAGCTGCATTCCATGAGCCGTTACTTGCCGGAGATCGTTTGTTTAACGTTAGTGTTCGAATTGGCGCAGCTCATTACCCATCCGATTCAACTATGCCAGGCTCGTTATTACAACGGGCAAGTATCGCTTTAAATCATGCTAGAACGGTAACAACGCAAAGCAGAATTTATGATGATTCAATGAGCCAAGAGCTTTTAAATGAACAGCACATGCTCGAGCGTTTAAAGTTAGCGTTGCAAGAAGAAACCTTAGAATTATATTACCAGCCTCAGTTTGATGTAAGAACAGGTGAACTTTGCGGTGCTGAAGCTTTATGCCGATGGAATGACGCGGAATTAGGAGCTGTATCGCCTTTGCAGTTCATCGCTTTAGCTGAAGATCGTGGCCTTATTCACTTATTGGGTGATTGGGTGGTGCGTACTGCGGTGGCACAACTTAAAAGCTGGCTTAGAGATTATAAAACGTTTCAGGGAACGCTAAGCGTGAATATTTCTGCTCGCCAATTTGACGATCCCTTCATGGCGAACTATTTAATTGATAAGGTTTCAGAGCTTCCCCGTGGTATTTTCGCAGTAGAGTTAACTGAAAGCATTATGATGCGAAATCCACATCAGGGAATGCAGCAGTTAAAGCGTTTGCATGACAATGGTTTTATCATTGCAGTGGATGATTTTGGAACTGGTTATTCCTCACTTTCATATTTAAGCCAGTTTCCAATTTCGGTGCTAAAAATTGATCGGTCTTTTATTCAATATATGCAGCCCGGTAATCATCAACATTCAATTGTAGTTACGATTCTTGCTATGGCTAATGCATTAGGGCTTGATACAGTAGCGGAAGGCGTAGAAACTGTAGAGCAAGAGCGGCTTTTAAAGGATATGGGCTGTTATTGTATGCAAGGTTTTTTGCGCGGGAAACCTGTGCCAGCCGAAGAATTTGCCAAACTCTGGTTGAGTAATGCTTAAGTTCTTATGGTGTTCTAGTTGCATGCTAAATATTTAAAATGTGGAGTAGTTGAATGTCGTTGTTGCCAGTACTGATGCTCGTATTTATCCCGGTTGCGTTTATCGCGTTGATTGCCGGTTATCTTATTTGGTTCTTCCGCAATGAAGAAAAGAAGCGTTAGTATGGATGCCGACAATCAGCGCTTGTGTTTGAATTGTAATACCGAACTCAATGGACCTTTTTGTCATCAGTGTGCCCATATTCGCACTGTTTCTGAAGTTAATGTATATCGGTAGCAAGCGTTACTACATTGAGCACGTAGTATTGGCATTGCATACTCATGCCTTTATGCTGATATCTCTGCTGGCAATATTGGCGATTAATTTATTTCATTCAAGCTTGGTAAAATATGGCATCAGCAGTTGGCTCACGTGGCCATTACCATGGGTGGTAAATGTGCTTTGGATATGGCTACCGGTTTATCTATTTTTGGCACAAAAGCGCTTCTATCGACAATCCGTTTTAGTGACATTTATTAAGTACAGTATCACTGCACTCTTCTATATTTTGTTATTAATCTCTGCCGCAGTTGCAGGTTTAATCTGGAGTATTTGGAGTGCTTAACTTTTCCGATTTGTGTTGTGCGGGGGATATATGAATAACAGCGTGGTTGTGGCTTGCCCAGCATGCGGGCAGCGCAATAAATTTCCAAAAGAAAAACTGTCAGCACACCCTCATTGTGGTGCCTGTAAAGAAAAATTAATTACCGGTGTTCCGTTTGATTTAACTTTAAATAACTTGAAGGCACATATGAGCAGCGATCTACCCGTGGTGGTAGATTTTTGGGCGCCTTGGTGTGGGCCTTGTAAACAGTTCGCACCGATATTTGAAATGGTTGCGGCACCTTTTGCGGAACGAGCACGCTTTGTAAAAGCCAATACTCAAAACGAAACGGTTTTGGGCCAGCGTTATAATATTCGGAGTATTCCAACAATAGCTATTTTTCATCACGAACAAGAGCTGGCGCGGGTTTCTGGTGCTATGTCTCCACAGCAATTACATAAATGGTTGGAAGAAGTTTTGGGTGGCGTGGGCTGGTAACGTTTGCATAACTGTTGAGATCGCTCCGAGTGTTTGCAGAGGAAACAATGATGAATAAGCCATTTAAGGTCGACCGTTTTCTAGCAAGTACGCATGAGGTTGAGAATCAGCCGCAGCCTCTAGAAAACTACAATGTTTTTTTGGCGGATAATGCATTACAAGAGGCGTTAGTGAGAGAGGGAGCCGAGTGGGCTTTGGCTGATGTTGCAAAGTTCGGTGAGTTGGCTGGTCGTAGTGAAACTATAGCACTTGGATTTGATGCAAATGCGCAGAAGCCGCAGCTTCGAACTCATGATCGTTATGGCAATCGCGTGGATGAAATAAAATTTCATCCTGCTTATCACCAATTGATGCGAATAGGCATTGAGAATGGCTTGCATGCCAGCCCGTGGAGTAACCCGAAATCTGGAGCACATGTAGCGCGTGCTGCAAAATATTACATGCATACGCAAGTTGAAGCGGCACATGGCTGCCCGATTACCATGACATTTGCGGCTATTCCTGCACTAAAACACCAACCCGAATTATTAACCAAGTTTGGGGCTCGAATAATGGCGCCTCACTATGATTCACGAAATGTGCCGGAGAACGAAAAAGCAGGGCTAACCATTGGCATGGCAATGACAGAAAAACAGGGTGGTTCTGATGTTCGCCGTAATACAACTCGCGCATACCCGTTAGGTAAAGGCGGAGCGGGTGAAGCGTACGAATTAGTGGGGCACAAGTGGTTTGTATCTGCTCCTATGTGCGATGCTTTTTTGGTGTTAGCGCAAACAGAATCGGGCTTGAGCTGCTTTCTGTTGCCACGCTGGCGCCCAGATGGAAGTAAAAATCCATTACAGATTCAGCAACTGAAAGATAAAATGGGTAACGTTGCCAACGCATCTAGTGAAACTGAGCTGCGTGGTGCCCTAGCTTGGATGGTTGGGGAGGAGGGGCGTGGCGTAAATACTATTATCGAAATGGTGGCCATGACTCGCTACGATTGCATGATTGGTTCCTCAGCGGGTATGCGGCAAGCGTTAGTGCAAGCTATCCATCATTGCGATCATCGAGCTGCATTTGGAGAAACTTTGAGCAAACAACCGCTCATGCAAAATGTTCTCGCGGATCTCGCTCTTGAAAGCGAAGCTGCAATGACTTACATGATGCGGATAGCTCGGGCGATGGATAATCAAGACAACGAGCATGAACGATTGCTATCACGAATTGCAACGCCGATTGGCAAATATTGGATATGCAAACGCACACCAAATCATTCTTATGAGGCTATGGAAGTAGTTGGTGGTACTGGCGTAATGGAAACTCACATTATGGCACGGTTGTTTCGAGAATCGCCGATAAACGCAATATGGGAAGGTAGTGGTAATGTGCAATGTTTAGATATTTTGCGTGCGATAGATAAAGAACCTGAGGTTCTTGATGCTTATTTTGAAGAATTAAAACGAGCTCAGGGTGCCGACCGGCGCTTTGATAGCTTTATGGCCGATTTAAAAAACAGCTTCACGGATTCGAGTAATTTACAGTATCGAGCGCGTAACATCGCCGATAGGATGGCTCTTGCATTGCAAGGGGCTTTGCTACTGCAGCACGCCCCGCAATCTGTGGCTGAAGGCTTCTGCGCAGGGCGCTTATCTGGACACACGGGTTTGAATTACGGCAACCTGCCAATTAATGTGGATTGTGAAGCTATTATTAACCGTGCGAGAGTGCAGCTTTAATATCGATACACTCACTCAACTAATAATTAAAAATAACGAGAGGGGAAACTTATGAATATCCCAGGATATGTGGCCAGAAATGGTCGGAAATACACGCGTAATGAGGCGGTAATAACACCAAACTCACGTCACTCTTGGGGGGAGCTTGATATTCACGTTAATCAACTAGCGAGTTATTTGCGCGATGAACAGGGTATTCAAGATGGTGATAGGGTAGCTCTGTTACTGCCAAACTGTTACGCCTTTGTAGTTAGCTATTTCGCAATTCAGCGCCTTGGTGCTGTTGTGGTTCCGATTAATGTTCGATTAGCAACGCCTGAGTTGGAATATATATTGGACGATAGCGGTGCTCGGTTGGCAATCACATGCATGCATACCGATGGATCAATTAAACCAATTCACGAAAATGGCTTCGCTTCGCTTTGGCTTGATGATGTAAATGCTATGCTTGATGGCTTACCTGCAGATGCTATTGTGTGTGATAGTGACCCAGAAGATCCCTGTTGCCTGTTGTATACATCGGGAACTACCGGTCGGCCAAAGGGGGTTTTGTTTAATCATTCTGCATTATTGCATGTAGGTATGATGTTCGCGGTGGAAATGCATTATCAACCGGAAAGCCGTCTATTAAGCTTAATGCCTTTTACCCACTCAGCACCCTTAAATCTTTCCTTAGTGGGTGGCACCATAGTAGGTTGTACGCATGTGATAGCACCCACATTTACGCCAGATTTATTACTTGATCTAGTTGAAAAAGAGCGCACAACGCATTTCTTTGGCGCGCCGGTGGCGTATTTGCTAACAGCACAACATCCGGATGTAGCTAATCGTGATCTCAGCTCAATGACACATTGGATTTATGGTGGCGGGCCTCTGGCTGGCGACCATGCGAAACTGGCGCAAAAAGCATTCCATTCAGAACGTTTTTATTGCGTTTATGGCCTAACGGAAGCGGGCCCAACTGGTTCATTACTTTTGCCGGAAGAGCATGCATCAAAAGCTGGTTCTGTAGGTAAACGTGCGGCTATTTTTACTGAAGTACGGTTGGTCGATGAAGAGAACAACCCTGTGGGTGATAATGAGCCGGGCGAGATGCAGATTATAGGTGAAGGTTTAATGCTTGAATATTGGAACAAACCGGAAGCCACAGCAGATACATTCACTAGTGATGGTTGGCTGCGTACGGGCGATATTGCTATTCGCGATGAAGATGGTTTTTATTGGATCAAAGATCGGCAGAAAGATTTGATTATCTCAGGCGGCGTAAATGTATATCCTCGCGAGATCGAAGATGCGCTTGCTAAGCACCCGGCGGTTCTTGAGGCCGCGGTAATTGGGATTCCTCATGAGCAATGGGGAGAATCAGTGAAAGCATGTGTGGTATTAAAAGCTGAGTTAATTAACGTTGAAACTAGCTTAAAAGAGCATTTAAAGCCTTTGCTTGCTGATTACAAGATTCCTCGGCACATTGAGGTAATGCAAGAGCTTCCTCATAATGCAAATGGTAAAGTGCTAAAACACGAACTACGAGCTATGAATTCTTAGGTAAAGCCAGCTTGAATAAACTAGGGAGCCGCCAATTCGTATAATTGAAGTGGCGGCTCTATCGTATGTGCTAGTGCCAATTTAGCACCTAATTACTCAATGTTGGGTTTCTGATTCGTGAGCGAGTTAATTCTATTTCTTTGCTTTGTATAGCACCTTCAGTAAGAACGGTAACCGTAACCGTACTTCCCTCGGGCCCACGCAGATTGCTTTGTACGTAGGTGGTATCGTGCATTTCGGTGAGCGCCACGCCATTAATTGCCAATATTGTATCGCCTACAGTTAAACCTTCTTTCGAAGCAGAACTTGGGTGAAACAAACCATGCACCTGAAAACGCCCACGCAAATCGGGCGGTAAAATAATGCCAATACCTACGAACTCACTAAGTGGTGAATTGACAGAAAAGCGATAACAAACTGATTCAGCCATATTTTGATTTTGCCACATGCAAGAAGTGGCTAGTACTTGGTTGTTATGATAAGTGTAAAACCACCCGTAAATGGCCCCTTGGAAAGTGGTGTACATATTACTTAAGTTGCTACCTGTAAAGGTTCTTACTCTGCGCATTTCGTTATTATAAGGGCTATCCGTAACGGTAATACTATTAAGCTGAGGAAACTCAGCGTAGGTTATTTGTGTACCTGCAATTTGATTATTTTCGAAACCATATCGTTGTGCCGACCAAGTCGTTTGATCGCTACCGAAATATTCAGATTGGCTACGCACGCTAGATATAGATTGCCACTGCCCTCGCTGAACGTTGTCGTTTAAGTTTCCTGCAATGCGAGCATTGTAGGTTACGCTTTGCTGGGTATTATTCGGCAAACGAATTTGCATGCTGTATTGCACAATCGCTTCAAATGGCCCTGATATTTTACCCTCATTACACTCACCAGAGATAAGGTGTGCTGAAATAGGCGACATGGTGCTAGTTCTATTAAGGCTTCGATCGCCGGTTCGCATAAGGCTTTTGGTTACGTTCATAGGAACATTCTGCGCAATAATGTAGGCAGTGTTTTGATCTATATCACAAGGAATAGCATTGCTGGTATTGAAGGTTTCCATGTTGTTTGCCCACGATTTATAGTGAGCAACTACCGCATGGTAGTGCTGCATTTCATCAACGTTTAAAGCCGGCTGAGCTTTACCGCCGGGAACTGCGGAATTTGCGGCATTTGCGAGACTTTGCATGGCTGCTCGTTCATACATTGGTCGGGTATCAACACACCCAGATATAAGTAAGAATCCGGGAAGGGTAAGCGCTAAAGCCGTAAGAGTGGATGTTTTCATGATAGTTACTCTTTTTGTTGTTAGTTGTTTAATATATAGCCAATTTGAACTGTAAAATCACGAATAAATTAAAAAAAGTTAAAACGCTCAATGGGCGGTAATTGCCAACCGCAGCTGGTTTGCGTGAATAAGGAGTTTAAAATGCGGGTGAATTCAGCCCTTGAAGCCGTTTCTGCAATTGCGGATAACGATGTAATTTGGTGTCAATCAATGGCGGCAACGCCTTATTTAATTCTCGATGCATTAGCAACGGTAGCTATGGACCGGCAAAATTTAACCTTGCTGCAACTGCATACTGAAAAAAGCGCTGCGTTATGTAGCCCAGATTTACAAGGCCATCTTCGGCAACGAGCATTTTTTGTGGGCGCGGCAACACGGAGCGCAGTAAAGCAAGGTTTAGCCGATTATGTACCCATGTTTCTATCGGAGATACCCAAGCTGTTTCGTTCCAAAGAACAGCATTTAGATGCCGTTCTAATTCAGGTTTCACCGCCGGATGCTCATGGTTATTGTAGTTTAGGAATTTCAGTTGAAGCTACGCGAGCTGCGTTACAAATGGCAAGTAAGGTAATTGCTTGGATCAACCCGAAAATGCCGCGAACACATGGTGATTCGTTCGTACATATAAACAAATTCACCCGCTATTTTGAACATAGTGCGCCGTTGCCATTGCACGTTAAGCCCAAGCAAAATGAGGTAACCGAGCAAATTGGCAGAAATGTAGCCAGTTTAATTGGTGATGGTGATTGCTTACAAATGGGGATTGGTGCAATTCCGGATGCAACTTTGGCGTGTTTAGGCGACCGCCGTGATTTGGGTATTCATACCGAGATGTTTTCTGATGGTGTACTACCATTAGTTAAATCAGGTGTAATTAATAATTCCCAGAAGCGTAAGCATCGCGGTCGAATTGTTACTACTTTCGCGATGGGTAGCCAAGCACTTTATGATTTTGTTGATGATAATCCAGAAGTAGCTTTCCTCGATGTGGAATATACTAATGATACTTCGGTGATTCGCCAGAATACCCAAGTAATGGCGATCAATAGTGCTTTGCAAGTAGATTTAAGCGGCCAGGTATGTGCTGATTCGCTCGGCACTTCAATTTACTCTGGGGTAGGTGGGCAAATGGATTTTGTTCGCGGGGCGAGTTTATCAGAAGGTGGTAGATCGGTAATTGCATTACCGTCTACCGCTGCAGCAGGTTCAATATCGCGTATTAGTGCAATGTTGAGCCCAGGCGCAGGCGTAGTTACTACGCGGGCACATGTGCATTATATTGTTACTGAGTACGGTGTAGCTAATCTGCGAGCTCGGAGCATGAGTGAACGCGCCGCTGAGCTTATAAAGATAGCGGCACCGCAATTCCAAGAACGGTTAGCGCGTGAAGCGAGAAATGATTGGGGTTTATACATTAAAGGATAATTAAATGGCCGCTTGGCATGAGAAATCAGCGAAGGAAACCTATCAACACTTCAGTACTTCGTTTGATGAAGGCTTGAGTGCTGAGGTTGCTGAACAACTACTCCAAAAAAATGGGCCTAACGAACTGCCCACAAAAGCTGCAGTGCCAGCTTGGAAGCGTTTTCTCCAACAATTTAATAATCTCTTAATTTATGTGTTGATCGTGGCTGCGCTACTTGCCGGAGTACTCGCTGAATGGCTAGATATGGCAGTTATATTCGTAGTTGTGTTGGTGAATGCGAGTATCGGCTTTTATCAGGAGGGCCGTGCTGAAAAAGCTCTGAATGCAATTCAAAAAATGTTGAAAATTCAGTGCACTGTTCGTCGTTCTGGTAAAAACATTAGAATTCCCGCTCGTAATTTGGTGGTTGGCGATATCGTTACACTTGATGCTGGCGATAAAGTACCCGCTGATTTGCGTCTAGTAAGCACCCATAGTGTAGCTATTCAAGAAGCGCCCTTAACGGGTGAATCAGTTGCAGTAGAGAAAGCTAGTGGCGCTCTTGATAACCAAACGGTTTTGGCTGACCGCAACAACATGGCTTACTTTGGTACCTTGGTTACGCAAGGCAGAGCTATTGGTGTAGTAGTGGCAACGGGCAGTGATACCGAGCTTGGCCGTATCAATAGGCTCCTAAACAAAGTGACTACTATTACTACGCCGTTAATCCAACAAATGGCGCAATTCGCCAAGTACCTTACGTTAGTTGTAGTTGGAATAGGCTTGCTCGTATTTTTACTTGGCTTTCTACGTGGTGATGATCCTACTTATTTATTTATGGCCGTTGTAAGTATTATTGTGGCGGCAATTCCAGAGGGATTACCAACGATTCTTACGGTAGCTTTAGCTATTGGCGTAACTCGGCTAGCCCAACGGAAAAGTATTATTCGCAAACTTCCTGCAGTAGAAACACTGGGTGCGGTATCTACCATTTGTTCTGATAAAACTGGCACGTTAACGCGCAATGAGATGATGGTGGCAAAAATCGCTACTGGAAATGAGATGTGGGAGATTTCTGGTAGTGGCTACACCAAAGGGGGGGAGTTTTCGCACTCTAAATACTCTGAAACTAACGCTGATACGAAGTTAATGAAGCTGTTACAGGTTGGGGTTTTATGTAACGATTCCGAGTTAAAAGAGGTGAATGAAGCTTGGGAGGTAGTAGGTGATCCAATGGAGGGAGCGCTTATTGTTACTGCTAGTAAAGCAAGTTTAGATTATCAGCAGCTTTTTCGCTCCGCGCCACGTATTGATTCCATTCCATTCGATGCACGTCATAAATATATGGCTACTTTGCACGATGCTGGCTTTCTTTTTAGCGGAGATGCAGAGCCTCGAGAAGCACTAACCAGTGATCAGCGTATTATTCTTATAAAAGGTGCTCCAGAGCGTGTTCTCGGCATGGTAAACCTGAGTGAAAATGAACACGAACAGTTACATCAGCAAATTAATACTTTGGCAGAGCAGGGTATGCGGGTGTTGGGTTTTGCCTATAAACTCGTTGATAGCAGTTATGCAAAGATCAAACCTGAAAATATTAAGCATGATGCGCAGTTCTTAGGGTTTGCCGGATTAATAGACCCGCCACGCGAGGAAGCCAAGCAGGCTATTATAGAATGTAAGAAAGCAGGTATTCAGGTAAAAATGATTACCGGCGATCACCTGGGTACGGCAAGAGCAATAGGGTTTCAGCTTGGGCTTCAGAACACTGATGATGCGCTAGCCGGAGCTGATATCGATAACCTTAGTGATGATGAGCTCGCTGCAATTATTGGCAAAGTAAACATCTACGCTAGAACAACACCAGAACACAAATTACGTTTAGTAAGTGCCTTACAGAAGAATGGTGCAGTGGTGGCAATGACAGGTGATGGTGTGAATGATGCGCCAGCACTAAAACGCGCTGATGTAGGTATTGCAATGGGGCTAGGGGGAACGGAAGCGGCTCGTGAAGCGAGTGAAATGGTGCTTACTGATGATAACTTCGCCACGATTGTAAGCGCAGTGAAAGAGGGGCGTACTGTTTACGATAACCTAAAAAAAGCGATTAGTTTTTTGCTTCCGGTTAATGGTGGCGAATCGCTTGCCATAATATTAGCCTTATTATTCGCCTTTACGTTGCCGATTCTGCCTTTGCAAATTCTCTGGGTGAATATGGTGAGTTCGATTACTTTGGCATTAGCACTTGCTTTCGAACCGAGTGAGCCAGGAGCCATGCAACGGCCGCCCAGAAATCCTTTAGAACCATTAATTTCGCGGTTGCTACTTTGGCGCATAATTATGGTTTCGATACTATTTACCCTAGGTATTTTTAGCGTTTTTCAGTGGGCTTTAGCACAAGGGTTTTCCGAAAGTTATGCCCGAACTATGGCGGTAAATACTTTAGTAGCTATGGAAGTTTGGTATCTATTTAGTGTTCGTTATTTACACGGAAAATCATTTTCGCTTAAGGGTATTCGCGGAACACCCTCTGTTTTGCTTGCGGTTTGCACCGTGTTTGTTTTGCAGCTCATATTCACCTATACACCTTTTATGCAGCGTTTGTTTGCAACCGAAGGGCTCGCAATAGAGCATGGCCTGATTTGTGTAGCCGTTGGTATCTTGATATTCGCAGTTTTGGAGTTTGAGAAGATACTGCGGTCAAAGCGCTCTGTGAAAAACATCTAGTACTTAGCGGTTAATACCTGGCGCTTTCACTAAAGCTCTATTTAGCCGTTGCATTGTGCCCTTGCCATAACCAAATAACAAAGACAAGCCATGGAAAAGCGATTAAGACGAATATAAATATGAAGAAGCCAAGGCCAGTTGCTTTTTCCTCTTCATGATCGAACTGTGCTGGCGGGCTGAGGGCATAAATTGTAGGTGCATCGGTAAGCGAGAAAATAGGGGTTTGCTGGAAACTAGTGGGAAGTTCGTAGCTAAATACCTCCCGAGCTGAAGCGTAACGCGAATCACTTGGATAATTAAAAGTGAATGAATAGCGCTGATACTCTGTATTCGCGCTATGTGTGTAATATTCATCGTGTAAATTTACATACTGAATGGTGAGTTCTGTGGGCTGATATTCTGGGTTAATAATATAGCGATCGAAGAGTTGTTCTAGTTGAGCAAAATTCTCAACACGTGCTTTGTCGCTTTCCATGGAATCGTAGCCAAAAGCTATAAATATGTATGCAAACAGGGTAACAATAAGAGTTACTAAAGAGCGCCACAACGCCGAAAATGCCTTTTTGATGAATCCCACAGCTGAGCCCCAGTAAATTTAAATTAATTGATAAATTTATATACTTTTCACCATAAAAAAGCACCTAAAAGGGCAAAAAAACTTGCAGCTTTTTGGGTGTGGCACTATCATACCCGCCGCTCACACTCGTGAGCATCAAATGTGCGTCCTTAGCTCAGCTGGTTAGAGCACCACCTTGACATGGTGGGGGTCGGTGGTTCGAGTCCACTAGGACGCACCAATTCTATCTTCATAAATAACAATTAAAATCAGTTACTTAGCCCTGCACTTGCTCTCTAGGTTTAGATGTGATTTTCTGCACTTTAAAAAACGTGACCAAATCGTGACCAAATCGTGACCATCGTATTTTTCAGATATCGTTTACCACCTTTAACTCTTTCTCGACCTTCACAGAAATCTAGAAATAGATAAGCGCATCCTTAAACTCCTCATTGCTAGTTGTGCATCGACTACTTGCTTAATTTCTGATGATTTAGTAGCTTTAAATCACTGATTATTTTTTGCGCCACGGAGATTTGGCAAAAAGAACCTATTATTGAGCCTGCTCAGATAGTATTCCACAGGGAAGAGCCTACCTCATCAGTTTCTACTTGCTTATTTCTAGTTGATAACGAGCATTCTGACTTCTTCTGAAATTGCCACGGTCTGGCTTTCTGTCATGCGTTTGCTCATCGTAAAACTCCTTTGTTTTAGTTTAAAAGAAATTCTACGTGTGAGATGTATTATCTTATGGGTTAGTTACAAAGCGCTCCATAGGTACTCAACTTTGAGGTGCTAGGTTGTCTAGAGAGATTATAAAGATTCATATATTATGATTCTAGAATAATAGAACCATGGGTGTAATGCTGGCTTTAGAGGTTTAACTGTTTACTCAGTGGATATGAAGTTCAGGTTTAAATCTTGGATTTTTATGAATGAAATAACAACGAACTGAAAAACAAGTTCAGATTCCATTGTAATGAAGTCAATAAGTTGAGGTTTAGTATGGACAATCATAATTATCCTGATGCGGATCGGATAATAAAGAACTTCCGGGAAGCTTTTAAGACTACTAACGGAATACTTTCTCTAGTGGCATTTTTCCTCATCGTTAGCATTGTAAACATCCCTTAAAATAGTACCAGTGATTTTTTAGTGTGTCTGTGGATAATAGCCTTAACCACGGAGACAAGATAATGCGTAAATCACGTTTTACTGAAACACAGATCCTTAAAGTTTTGAAAGAAGTTGAATCAGGTCGCCAAGTGAAAGATGTTTGCCGCGAGTACGGCATTGCTGATGCGACTTATTACAACTGGAAATCGAAATATGGCGGCATGGAAGTTTCGGACATCAAGCGGCTGAAAGAACTTGAAGAAGAGAACTCCAAGCTTAAGCGTATGTATGCCGATATGGCACTTGAGAATACAGCGCTCAAGGATGTTATTGAAAAAAGCTCTGACGCCGGCAGCCAAGCGCGAAACCGTCGATTATCTAGTATCAGAGTACGGTTTGAGTGTCAGGCGGAGTTGCAAAGCACTGAATCTAAGCCGCTCCGTTTACACTTATCAACCTGATACCAGCAAAGACGACGAGGTTATCGAAGCACTACTGTCGGCGGTTGAACGCTACCCTCGTTATGGGTTTAAAAAGCTTTTTCATGTGCTCCGCCGAGCAGGTCATCGCTGGAACCATAAACGCTTGCACCGTGTGTACTGTGCATTAAAGCTAAACATGAGACGAAAAGGGAAAAGGCGACTTCCAAGTCGCAACCCTGAACCGTTAGCTGTTCCGGAGTCTTTAAACCAAAGCTGGTCTGTAGATTTCATGAGTGATGCATTGTATTGCGGCCGACGCTTCCGAACCTTTAATGTGGTGGATGACTTTAATCGCGAAGCGTTGGCGATAGAGATTGATTTAAACTTACCGGCAGCACGGGTTATCAGAACATTAGACCGTCTCGCAGCATGGCGTGGTTATCCAAAGCAGATTCGCATGGACAATGGGCCTGAGTTTATATCAATCGCATTAGCTGAATGGGCAGAGGAAAACAAAGTTCACCTCGAGTTTATTAAACCTGGAAAGCCGACCCAGAACTCATATGTTGAACGCTTTAACCGAACTTATCGAAATGAAGTACTTGATTACTATGTATTCAGAAGCCTGAGAGAAGTTCGAGACATAACAGATAACTGGTTGCCACAATATAACGATGAGCGGCGACATGAATCACTTGGTAATCTGACACCGTCAGAGTATCGATTGGTAAAAACGAACGAACAGACCTCTAAAAATGTGTGGCACTAACCGGGGGATGTTTACAATATTTTATACGAAATATATGGTGGCATTGCAGAGATACTATTTTGAAAAATCGTTGAAGAATATTCAATTCTCACACCTTTTTAATGTTGCAAAACGCGGCGATTCAACTCACTAAAATTCCTTAGAACTGAGACGATAGGTGTCATAAATGAATCTTTATCTAGGTTTTGATCCGGGCGGTGAAAAGCAATTTGGCTGGTCTATTTCCTCTGAAAGCGATGAATGCCTTGTTGTGCACAAAACTGGCAATGCGAATCATGCGGTTGGGGCACTAGAGGCTGTAAGGCAACATATATCAGATTCAGATGACGTTATTGCTGTCGGTATTGATGCGCCTCTATTTTGGGTCGCTAACGGTGGGCGAGCTGCAGATAAGAAAGTGAGAGATGCAATCAAGCTATTGGGTGCTCGGAGTCCTAGTGGGACAGTTCAACAGATTAATTCCTTGCGTGGCGCGTGTTTGGTTCAGGGAGCCATGATTGCCTCATTAATAGCTGAGTCTTTTCCCGAAGCCAGTATCAATGAAAGTCACCCGAAAGCATTCTTGTTTTTGCTCGGGCTAGCCTCTTCAGTTGTTCAACCTTCTAATGTGACAGTTGAACATTTTTCTAATTACATAAAACCAAGCGGCCGCACATATTCCGAACATGAGCGAGACGCTATATTGGGCTGTATTGCAAGTTGGTTGCCGGCAAGAGCTGATAAGGCATGGCGTAACCTTGCAATGGAGGAAGAATCGATGATTGTTCCGGGTGCCTACGAACCCAATTATTGGATGCCATGGGAGTTAATCACCTAACGACGGCTACATCACAAACTCTCAATGAACACTTCTTAATATTTTCTAAACACGAGCATGAAAAGGCGCTGCAGTAATGCACATTGGGTGCAGTAATGCACGTTGGGTGCAATAATGCACATTGGGTGCAATAATGCACGTTGGGTGCAGTAATGAACACTCGGTTTAATAATCCGAGATCTGTTCAATACTTAGGGCACTGTTCAGTAAAGCCCTATCATCGGTATCTCTGGCAGGTTTTTGATGGTTAAAGCCATAAAGAAATAAAGATAGAGATAATCTGAACACGTCACGTTTTAGAGCTTCGCAGATTTGACTTCTTGAGGCTGTATAGCTCAGTTGTTATATACTTGCTTATGCGGTGAAAATTGAATGATAACTGCTGAGATAAGAATGAGTTGATGCTTATCAGCGTTAGACTAAATGCATGAATTCATGTCAGAAAGTTGTGACCAAATAAGATTGTGACCGAGATAAAGTACGTTGTTCGACTTTAAAATACACAGTTGCAATTCTTAATTAATATTATTAATAACAATGAGTTGCAATCATTGTCCATTGAGGTCTAATAATGTAAAACACTCTTAACCACCTTGACATGGTGGGGGTCGGTGGTTCGAGTCCACTAGGACGCACCAATAATTTCAAAGATCCTGCTGCACTCTTGTGTTGCGGGATTTTTTTGTATCTGATTTTCGTATTAGCTTTTGCTCCCTGTCATTTAAACGTCATAAAACTTCTATAGCGTAGCGGTGCGCTAATACGCTTGTATTGCGTGCTTTTTTGTTACTGCTAGGGGATTCATCTTTGAAGTTTTTTGCTAAAGAACTGAGCTGGTTATCGTTTAACGAGCGGGTATTACAGGAAGCAGCTGATCGAACGGTTCCGGTAATTGAACGTGTGCGTTTTCTGGGGATATTTTCGGCCAACATGGATGAATTCTTCCAAGTTAGAGTGGCTGATGTACGCCGAAAAATATTTTTCGCTAAAGACGCGGAAGAGATAGAATCGGCGCAACTGTTACTAAAGCAGATTCAAGATAAAGTAATTGCCTTACAACTCAAGTTTGATGAAATACAAAAAGATGTTGTGATTTCGCTAGCGCGAAAAAATATTTTTATTCTAGGCGAGCATCAGCTTTCAGACACCCAGCGCGATTGGGTTGTTAGCTATTTTCACGATAAAATTAAGCGCTATATTATTCCACTAATCATCTCGCCGAAATCAAATTTATTAAAGCATTTGAAAGAAGATCGCATCTACTTTGGTGTTGAGATGAGTTTTGAAAAGGAAGTTCTATACGCTGCAATAGAAGTTCCTACCGAAGAAGTTTCGCGATTCGTACGTTTACCGCACAACAAAAGCAAACGGCGCAAAGATGTTATTTTACTCGATAACATTATCGCTATGTGTTTGGGGCAGGTGATGCATTTGATGTTTGATTGCGAACAGATACGTGCATTTTCCTTTAAGCTCACGCGCGATGCTGATTATCGTTTGCCTCATGATATTGACCAAGGCTTGCTTGAGAGAATGGAAGAGGGTATCAAGCAACGGGAACAAGCCGATCCAGTTCGCTTAGTTTATGATAGAGAAATGCCTAAAGCGATGCTGCGGTTTCTGAGTAAAAAGCTGCATATGAACGAATATGATTCGCGAGTAGCCGGGGGTAGTTATAGAAACACTCGAGATTATCAAAAATTCCCAAATTTGGGCCGCAAATCGTTAGCATACCCAAGTTTGCAAACATTGGAACACCCGAGGTTTCTTCGCGATAGTAATGTTTTTGATGTGATATCTAATCGTGATGTGCTGCTATATTTTCCATACCATAAATTTGCTCACGTTACTGAATTATTGCGGCAAGCCGCTTACGATCCCGCGGTTCGGAAAATTCAAATCTGTGTATATCGAGTAGCTCCACACTCTCGAATCATGCGCTCGTTAATGGAAGCTGTGCATAACAACAAACAGGTAAAGGTAACCATAGAATTGCAGGCTCGTTTTGATGAAGAAGCTAATATTGAGTTGGCTAAGGAGTTAACTGATGCGGGCGTGCACGTAGTATTCGGAATCTCCGGTTTAAAAGTGCATTCGAAACTATTCTTAATTCACCGCGAAGAAGGCAACAATATTCGCCGTTATGCTTATATAGGCACTGGTAATTTTAATGAGAAAACTGCAAAAGTTTACACCGATTTCGCCCTAATGACCTGTAATCCGGGTATCTGTAGCGATGTAGAAAGCGTATTTTCTTATTTGGATACTCCTTATTTACGTCACTCATTCAATAAGTTGATGATCTCACCAGTAAATTTACGCGAGCGTTTTGTTGCTTTACTTGAAACTGAAATTGAGAATGCTCAGCAGGGTAAACGCGCTGAGATTTTCCTGAAAGTAAATAATTTAGTAGATGAAGCTATTATTGTGCAACTTTACAGAGCCAGCCGTATGGGCGTTAAAATTCGCTGCATCGTTAGGGGAATGTGCTCACTGCGCGCTGGTGTTGTAGGCTTAAGTGAGAATATTGAAGTGCGCAGTATCGTTGATCGCTTCTTGGAACATCCTCGCGTATATTGGTTTCATCAAGATGGCGGTAACAAAGTATACATTTCATCTGCTGATTTAATGACGCGTAATATCGACCATCGAGTTGAGGTAGCGTGCCCTCTAGAAGATACAGATAGCAAGCAACAAGTTATGGATATTGTGCAACTGCAGTGGAAAGATAATTGCAAAGCAAGGGTAATCGATGCTGAGCAGCGCAACGAATATGTAACCCGAGGTAACAAGAAAAAAGTGCGTAGCCAAATTGAAATCTACAATTATTTAGCCGCAAAAATGCGAGCAGTAATACCTCCGGAATAGGTACACATTTAATGGTTAAACCTTCAGATCCTGCATTTACCGCTATGCCGGAGGACGCTCCGCAATTCGCCACGTTAGATTTGGGGTCGAATTCGTTTCATTTGTTAACCGCGAGGTTTGATAAAGGAACCATGCTTCCATTGCTGCGTTTTAAAGAAAAAGTGCAGCTCGCCGCAGGTTTGAAAGCTCCCGGTATTCTTACCGAAGAAGCGATTGAACGTGCAGTTCTCGCCTTGCAAGGTTGCGCGCAACGATTGCAAGGGTTTAGCCCTGAGCAAGTTCGCGTGGTGGCAACCCATACGCTACGCATAGCACAAAATAGCGATATCTTATTGAATCGTGCGAAAGCTATCTTTCCGTTTCCCATTGAAATTATTTCCGGGCACGAGGAGGCACGATTAATTTATCACGGCGTAGCGCAAACAACCGCGATGGATAGCTCTCGGTTTATTATTGATATCGGTGGTGGTAGCACCGAGCTCGCAGCTGGCGATAAAGTTTATCCGAAGATTGTTGCTTCTGTAAGTATGGGTTGTATCTCTTACACGGAACATTTCTTTGCCGGAGGTAAACTAACTCGTAAGCGTTTTGATAAATCTATCATTGCTGCTCGGCGTGAGCTTGAAGCCATGCAAGCCGATTTTCGGCCCTTTGCGTCAGGCAAGGTGTATGGCACTTCCGGCACCATTAAAGCTTTGAGTGGTTGGTGCGCTAGCCGTTTTAATAATGCTGCGGATACAATTGAACTTGAGCAATTATATTCTTTGGTTGATTCGCTGATTGAGGCGAAAAGTATTTCGGTTATTGATATTAATTCGCCGGAGTTTATCGGTTTAGAAACGGAAAGGGCGGCTATTATCCCCGGCGGTATCGCAATTCTTATCGCGGTGATGGAAGAGTTAGGCGTGAGCGAGGTTCATGCTCATGATGCCGCCTTGCGTGAGGGGGTACTTTATCAGCTGGCGGAACAGGTATTGGAAGACAAAGACGTACAGCAGCGCACCATCGATAGCTTGGCGTTGCGCTATAGTGTGGATACGGATCAAGCGGCACGGGTGCAAGCAACAGCGCTCGAGCTTCTATCGGCAGTAAAACAGGAATGGCAATTAAAGGGAAAAGTATTTCGCCGTTTACTGAGTTGGGCGGCGCTACTGCACGAAATCGGATTTCATATTAACTTTAGCAGCCGCCACAAACATGCCGGTTATATATTGCAGCATACGGATATGCCCGGTTTTAACCGTGAAGAACAGCAAGCTACTGCTCTATTGGCGCGTTATTTTCGGAAAAAAATTGATCCGAGAGCATTTCCTCCTTTTACCCTATTTGAAACATCAAAAGTTCTAGCGTTATTAGTGCTTCTGCGCTTAGCTATTGTATTCAATAACGATCGTCAGCATTTATCACCGATTACGAATATCTCGGTAAACGGCTCTGCGCTGCGAATATCGCTAACTGATGTTGCTCTAGCGGATAAAGTATTAATGGAAGATTTAGAGTTTGAGAAACGCCAATTCGGAAAACTTGGTTTTTCACTCTATGTTGTTGAAAAAGTGCCTAACTAGCGTTAGCGCCTTAATAGAATTCCAATGAAAAGCCGAGCTGGAGCTCGGCTTTCAAAAGGATATCCTAGTAAAAATAGTTTATTTATTTTTACCTTTATTTCCATTGTCGCGCTTGCCACACGAACTTTGTGCCGCGGCGCTCACAAGTTCAGAGCCTTCAGCTTCGGTTATCAATCCGTTATTTACCTCGTTATTTTTTGCTTTAGCTACACAGCTAACATATTGACCATGATTTTTCCACGGAGAGTTGTCATCGCTTCCTTCACATGAACAAGCGAGGGCAATGTTTTGCACTCCTGAACACCCGAATTGGTCTACAAGGACTCCCTCAGAGGTATTAGGGCATGCATCATCAATATCCCAAACTCCGTCACCATCTGTATCGAACACTGGGAAATCATTTGGATCGTTAGGATCTGTGCCCGCAGCAACTTCTTCGCCGTCAGTGAAACCATCACCATCGCTATCCGGGTTAAGTGGATCCGTTCCATACAGAGCTTCTTCAGCATCTGTTAACCCATCATTATCTGAATCCACGAATACAGTTCCGGTATTCGTTTCGAGACGGAACATTCCGCCAGCTAATCCACCACCGTCAAAAATTAAAAAATCTAAAGTATGATCACCGTTTAACGTCACCGGATATTTCTGCGCTAGGCTGGTTACTGCCTGAAAGCCAACTAACGTACCATCAATGTAAATCCATGAGCAGTTATCAGCGAGAAGGTCGAGCACAAACTCGCCTTGCCCTGAAATCTCGGTAGAATATTTCGTCCAGCTCTGACCTAGAGGGCCGCGAGCGTTAATATCACTCCAAGCATTTATCCACTGAGCATTTAAAAACGAGCCTGATTGCCATGGGTGAACGTTAGTGCCGAACTGATAACTAGGATGAGGGTTTTCCCAATCTGCATCGAGCCCAACGTCAGGATTGATAGTACAGGCTTGATTTACCCAATCAGAGTAAGCGGTAGACGGAAAAATCGGGTCATACGCTGTTACTGATGAATCGCTTGTGTAAACCGTATCAGCCTGAGCAGCAAAAACTAACATGCCAGCGGAGACAACGGGTAAGAGGAATGAATTGATCTTCATCATGGTGTTACCTTCAGTATGTAATGGTCATATTTGAGTTTTAAATCGGTAATAGCTTCCGAATGACCACGTTACAATTCGGTAACCTTCACCTATAAGTGTGAGGCTAAGTAAAGAGCTAGCCTCATATTAAAATAGGTTAAGTTGTATACTTTGCCACTATGATAGATGTTATATAAACATAAAAAATGTATATTTTTTTAAGGATTATGCTTTGGAGTGATAACAGAAATTACGATGAATGGCGCTTCTTACCCTAAAATGAGCAACGCAGGCTGGGGCCAGCAAACCCGTTTAAATTGGTTTGATGGTGGGGTGCAACGAGCGATAGTTTATAATATTTGATGTTCATTGCACTTTAAATCACTAGAAGGATTTGTAATCAACTTCAGGTAATGTTTCGAAACCAGGTTTAGCAAAAAAGAAGCCTTGCATTAATTCAACGCCACGCGATTTAAAATAATTAACTTCTTCTAGCTTCTCAATACCTTCAGCTAGTGGCGTAATACCTAAACGCATACACATGGTGAGCAAAGAATCGACAATAATCTGCTTCACGGTAATTTCATGAACATCCCGAACTAACTCCATATCGATTTTCATCACTCGAGGTTGAAAACTCGAAAGAAGATTTAAACCAGCATGGCCAGCACCAAAATCATCGATAGCAGTTACAAAGCCTTGTTCGGCGTAGTGCTTAAAAATCTTTGTTAGATGAACTGCATCATGTACTTGCTCTGATTCTGTGATCTCAAACATTAACTTTTCGATTGGGAAATTATATTCCTTCGCCGCAAGAAGAGTGCTGCGAATGCAGTGGGCAGGTTCATAAACGGCATTTGGTAGAAAGTTGATACTTAGAATCGAATCAAGCTCAAGCTTAGCAGCAAGGCGAATAGCAGTAACACGACAAGCTTGGTCAAACATGTATCGGTTATCATCGTTTACTTGGCTGAGAATGGACCAAGCCGAGCTTCCATCACAACCACGAACTAATGCTTCATAGCCGAACATGGTTTTAGTTTTAACATTAACGATGGGTTGAAATGCAAAAGTGAACTTGAAAGGGAGATCAACAGCACAACGGTTACAGCCGATCACTGGCTCCATATCTTTTGGGAAGTTCGTACGCATTCATTTCGCCTTTACAAATAATCATCAATAAATGCACTATAACGCAATAACGACGGGGAAAAAAGTAGCTTATATTAACCGTTCCGAATATGTCGTTTTAGTGCTTCTCTTTATGAGTGTTAATACCCATCTACGTTACCTTATCGGCATGAAGGTTCCAATCTGAAGTAGCCTAGGGCTAATTTACACTTTTATTTTCGAAATTAATTAACCATGAACTTAACTGAGCGCGCTTACGTAACCTTTAGACTAATATGACGCGTTCACAGCTATTGTTCACAGCATCTAATAGCTACATGAGTGATGTTAAGGCAATAACCTGATAAGGGCAGGTAAAGCAATGTTGGAGCATGAAAAATCGAGAATTATTGAGATGGCGTGGGAAGATAGAACGCCTTTTGAAGCGATTGAAGAAACCTTTGGTTATGCGGAAAAGGAAGTAATTAAGTTAATGCGAGCATCATTAAAGCCTTCTTCGTTTAGGTTGTGGCGTGCGCGCGTAACTGGCCGCAAAACTAAACATAAGGCTTTGCGCTCTCCGGAAGTATCGCGTGGGTATTGTCCTACTCAATACAAGCGTTAATTATTTTAGAGGCTTTAAATGCTAGATAAAAGCGAGAAGAATTACATTGCTACCAGAGCTTCTGAGCATACCAAAGCCGAGCTTGAACGGTTTAATGCACTTGCAGAAGAATGGTGGAACCCAAATGGTAAATTTAAAAGCGTATTAGCGTTTAATGCCGCTAGGGTAGATGTAATCATTGCCGGAATCTGTGAGCACTTTCAACGTAATAAAGCAGCGCAGTTGCCTCTATCGGGGCTTCGAATTCTTGATGTAGGCTGCGGCGCGGGGCTAATTTGTGAGCCGTTGGCAAAACTGGGCGCAGAGGTTACCGGCGTTGATGGTAGCGAAATGAACATAGCCGTGGCGCGTGCACACGCAGAAAGTTCTGGTGCCAACATTACGTATCATCATGCCCTGGTGGAAGATCTGCTAGCAGATAATGCTGGCAGACAAGGCTTTGATGTGGTTCTGAATACCGAAGTGATTGAACACGTGGCAAATCAAAATGAGCTCATTGCTACCTGCGCCAACTTGGTTACGAGCGGTGGAATGTTGGTAATGGCCACACTAGATCGAAGCATAAAATCATTTTTAGTGGCGATTGTTGGAGCGGAATATGTTCTGAACATGCTGCCACGCGGCACTCACGATTGGCGCTATTTTGTGAAGCCGAGTGAAATGATCGACAAGCTCTCAGTGCATGGTTTTAAACCCTTCAGACAGAAAGGGTTTGCCTTTAATCCTTTAGTTCAAGAATGGCGAGTAAAAGCTACCCCAAACGTTAATTATATGCAGATGTTCTGCCGCTAGCGAATTCCCAAAGGCTAATATTCTCACAAAATCATAACAGTAGGGCTACTCTGGCCATGCTAATATTTTGTCCAAATTTTATTGTGCGGCTTTTCCCGTTTTTATTACTTTGAACTTTCGCCCGGAACTTTGAGAACCTTACTTGTTATGAATTATTGGAACCTATTGCAACGCTACCCTGGATTTTTAATGTTCGGGTTTCTCGCTACGTTTGCATCTAGCTTTGGACAAACCTTTTTTATCTCGCTTTTTGTTGACGATATCATCAAAGTACACTCGCTAAGCTATGGTGAGTTCGGAACCATTTACGCTTTAACTACTGCACTTGGTGGCGTGTTTTTAATGCGCTTAGGTAAAAAGCTAGATATCGTTCCATTACGCCAGTTTGCGCATTTTGTGGTGCTTGGGTTGGCCTTTTCCGCTGCGATTATGGCTTCTTCTTCGCATTTTTTGGGCTTACTTATTGCCTTATTTGGCTTGCGTTTATTTGGCCAAGGCTTGATGGGGCACATGGCCATCACGAGCATGGGCCGTTATTTTGATAAGCTTCGTGGCCGCGCGGTCGCCTTTTCCGGTATTGGTTTTCCTGCGGCAGAAATTATTTTTCCAAGTATTGCTCTTTTTCTACTTCTCCACCTTGGGTTTACGCAAACCTGGTGGGTGTTTACTGCCGTATTGCTACTGGTTTTTTGGCCACTTTTAGTATTTTTACAAAGCCGGCATCCGAAGGTTTCGGTAGCTGAAGATGATCCCGAAGCAGTAGAGGATTTGCCAGCGCTTTTACGGCAACGAGATCTTATTCGCGATCCTCGTTTCTTAGGTATATTACCGGCTATGCTTGCACTGCCGTTTGTGATTACCGGTGTATTAATTAATCAACTGTGGTTTGCAGGTGAGCGTAGCTGGGCGATCGAAGTTATTGCTTTAGGTATTGCTGCATTTTCAGTAAGCCGCGTTGCTACCTCAATTATTGCTGGCAGCTGGGTAGATAAGCTAGGTTCAAAAAAGCTGATAGGCGTGAATATATTACCGGTTGCATTGGGGCTTATCGTGCTGGCCTATGTTGAATCGTATTGGGGATGGTATGTGTTTCTTTTACTTTCTGGCTTTGCTGCGGGCTTCAATTCAGCCATTTCTGGAACTCTCTGGGCTGAAATTTACGGCACAAGGAGCTTAGGCACGGTGCGTGCTTTGTATCACGCGCTGATGGTGTTCGCCACTGCGGTGTCGCCGATGTTATACGGCTTTCTCATCGATCTAGAAGTGCCCATGCACCTGTGGCTTATGGGCACAGTGGTGGCGTTGATTCTTGCCTGGTTTGCAGCACGTACTGCGGTTGCTAAAACAGCTTAAAATAGAGTTTTACCAACCGCTCTTCGATGCCGATGCCTGCACTGATGCCAAAATTTACACCAATGCATAGGCGCTACTTCTTTTTTAAATAGGTGAACCCGGTGGCATTTGTGCCGGGCTGAATGAATCCAACCACTCTTGATGCTCTAGTACATGGGCCAAACGGCGCATTAAATAGTGAGCAAAATAAGCATCCTCAGATTCATTTTCTAGTGCAGCTTTCCAATTGTGCAACGCCCATTCAAACTGACTCCGAACTTCTGGTGCGGTAGCCGAGTTAAGCATGCTTGCAGCTAGGTGGTATGCCGTTAAGTAAGCTACGCGTTGGCTGATCTGGCTATTGTTGTGTGTTTTTATGTTGTTACTCGCGTTTTCAATTAGCTTCTGCGCTAGGGCTCTCGGCGAGGTGTGCTTATTGCCACCGCGTTCGAACTGCCAGTTTAAACGGTTCAAGCGCTGAGAGTTGAGCAGTAAGCTAAGGGTGTGGTTTGCGCTCGTTTCCGCCATAGTAATTGGATCGCTGAATAACCCCATTCGGGTGGGGAAATCTTCGCGGCTGTCATAAGAGCCGTATGCTTTCGGTACGAGAAGGTTTTCGATAGTTGTGGGCAACTGCAAAAAATCAGTGTTGAGAGTATTCATAAGCGCTGCAATCGCTTGTTGTTGCTCATCAGCACTCACCGCCTCATTAATAATAGGTTCACCGTTCACTACATAGCGATAATCAACACCACCTACGAGCTTAACCGCAGCTTCAACTTGATACCGATGTAACAAATACATAGGCGCCAATACCTGTTGTAGTTCATCCAAAGGGCGGCCGGGTGCTAAGTTATCTTGATTGAAACGCGCAAGTACATTTTCACGAACGTGAATTAAGCGGTTTAACTCATCTGTAGCACTTTCGCCATTATTCCAAAGATGCGCGGTAGGATGACCTCCATGAATTGGTCGAGCATCGCGGTCGGAAATAAAATGCATATCTTTTGCGTAAGTTTCGGCAATCAAGTTCTCAAGGCCTTCAACTTCAGCTTCAGGTGATGAAAACTCAGTGTAGCCATAGGCCACAGTAAACATATCCCATTCGCCCATGCCGGAAGCGTAAGCATTATTCAAACTTAGTTCACCGTTATTGTTAACTGTGATTAGCGGGTGAGGGTAATCCATCACTGATGCGCGATCTTGTGAGTTAGCAGCAAAATTATGAGCGATACCAATGGTGTGGCCGATTTCGTGTGCTGATAACTGCCGAATACGATGTAATGCCATTGCTTCAATATCGGCCATTAGTTGTTGGCTATCTTTATCTTCTGCAAACGGCGCTAATAACCCCTGAGCAATTAGCATATCTTGGCGAACGCGCAGTGATCCCAAAGAAACATGGCCTTTTAGAATTTCACCGGTACGTGGGTCTGCTACCGAAGCACCATAAGACCAGCCCCGAGTTGCCCTATGGATCCATTGAATAATGTTGTATCGCACATCCATTGGGTCGGCATCTTTTGGTAGTTCCTTAACAATGAACGCATCCTTAAAGCCTATAGCTTCGAAGGCCTCGGCCCACCAGCTCGCGCCATCAAGTAATGCAGTGCGAACTGGCTCAGGAACACCGGGGTCGAGATAATACACAATGGGTTCAACCGCTTCACTTATAGCTGCATTGGGGTTTTTCTTTTGCAAGCGGTGGCGAGAAATGAAGCGCTGATTCATCGATTCTTGCAAAGGAGCTGCGTAATCTTGAAAGCCACGGGCGTAATAGCCACTGCTTGGGTGAAATGCACGAGTTTGATAACCATCATCAGGTAACGCAATTAATGAGTGATGTAAATGCACCGTTATTGCTGAAGGTTCCGGCGTTACTGAATTAACAAAGCGGCCAGCGTTGCTACCGGCAAAGGTTACTTTAGCCTCAAGCTCGGTATTCTTGGGGAATGATTTCATGCGCTCGGGCCACAATACCGAGCGCGATGTATCGGGTTTAAACGTACCTTCATTGATGCGCAGTAAGCGCTGCTCGATATTATTGATATCGGTAAATAGAAATGGGGTGTAATCAATCAACACAGCGCTTTCGCTTTCAGCCACCACGTTAAAGCCAAACAGAGCTGATTCAGCGAAGGCTTCTTCAACGCTTCTGCGCTCCATTTCGTTATCAGTAATAGCGCGAAATGCGGTGTTTTTTTCAATTAATAGTGCGCGGTTGCCATGAACACTGAACTCAACCAAACGAGTAGCCCCAAGTTGGCCGCGATCAAGGCCAAGATCGTTTGAACCAACGCCCCGAGGTAAACTACTTTGGAAGATAAATTCTCCGCTATCAGAGGGTATTTCAAGGTAAATCTTATCGTTTTTGGAATCAAAGTAGAAAGTATAAAAGCCTTGGTTTCCCTGCATCTCAGCCGTGTACTCAGCAATAGTCTTGGTATCGGTAGCTATTGCTGATGATGCACTTAACAGTAATGCTATGGTAAGTAGGGCTTGGAAAATTGATTTCATAGTAGGTCCCTGAGCGTTAATTGATATTTTTATTCTAATTTTTCGCCCATAACCATGCTGTATTTCGGCGTTAGAATCAAGGCTATTGCGGTGGCTTGAGCGTTTGTTTCTTGCGAATAGATTCGCGGTGGCTGATATAAACGCCGCTGGCGATAACAACGCACGCCCCAGCTAAAACCCATACATCTGGAAGTTCCTGCCAGAATATATAGCCCAACAAAAGAGCCCAGATCATGGCGGTATATTCAAACGAAGAAAGCACTGATGGAGGTGCTTGACGGTAGGCTTCAGTTAACAAATATTGGGCAATAGCCCCCGATATTCCTAACAGTAAAAGCCATGGTAAATCACTGTTCGATAGGGCGCGCCAATCGCTCAGTGCTAAAATTCCGCATCCAAGCGTTAAACTGAGTACAAAGAAGAACATTAATGATTCAGAGGTTTCGGTGCGATGCATATAGCGAACTAAAATCATTGCAAAGCTGTAGCCAACGGTAGCGAATAGCCCGGATATAACACCAACAGATGCAAAGCCCATAGCATTTGGATTAAGCATAATCACTACGCCAATAAACCCAACTAACACGGCTGTATATCGATGAATACCTACTTTTTCACCAAGAATAGGCACGGATAACAAGGTAATTATCAGGGGTGCCGCAAAAAATATGGCGTAGGCATTGGCGAGCGGAAGTTCTCGGAGCGTAATTACTGTAAGAACCAAAAAGGCAATGCTAATTCCGCCGCGAAGTGCATGGAGAAATAGGTTGTTGGGTTTGATTTTATGTAAGGTTCGCTGACTTGCAAGCCACAAAAGAACGAAAGGCAGTGAAGTAGCTCCCCGGAAAAAACTTACTTGAAAAGCGCTTAAATGAGCGGCGAGATGCTTCATTGCTACGTCCATCAGTGCAAAACAAAACACGGCGAGCACCATAAAGATAATGCCGCGGCTGATATGTTCGGAGGCTTGATGTACAGAATTCATGGATAATTTCTCATAGGCAATAAACTGCAACGCACAGTAATGATAGGGGCTTTAGTGACGATTAAGCCGATACATCTTCTCAAATAACGATTAGCGAGTGCGCGCGCATTGTATAGGCATTTCCGTGCCGACGAAATAGTTGTTCAGCCTAATACGAGAAAGGCATAATGAAGTATTCTCGTTGGTTTTCTCGAAAGTTTGCAAGGAATGAACCTGTTCCTTATTTTGCAACGATACCAAGATAAGCTGGAACTTCAATTAAAGAGACCTTGAAATGATAAATGAACAACCGAAAAACCCACTGCATGGCGTTACGTTAGAGCAAGTTGTAACGCGCCTTGAAGAACATTACGGCTGGGAACTATTGGCCACTAAAATCAATATCAATAGCTTTAAAAATGATCCTTCAGTGAAATCGAGCTTAAAATTCTTACGCAAAACCCCGTGGGCCCGCGAGCAAGTTGAGCAGCTTTACATTCATACTTTTGAAAAGTAATAGTGCACTTTGGTGCAACGTATCGAATATTTTGGAGAAACGAATGTTAGAGCATGATGCTTGCCCTTGTGGTAGTAAAAAAACGTACGAAACTTGCTGTGGTGTTTTTCATCAAGGAACCCCTGCGCCAACACCAGAGGCGTTAATGCGCTCGCGATATGTAGCTTTTGTGCAAGCAAATCTGAATTATTTGCAGGAAACTTGGCATGCAACTACGCGGCCACAGCTGAACTTGCAGGGTAACCCTGAGTGGGTTCAGCTTCAGGTTATAGATAGTTGGCAGCGCGGTGTTAAAGGTTTTGTCCATTTTCGCGCTTTTTATAAAGATGAATGCAGCCTACAAATGATGGAGGAAAAATCTAATTTTGTGCGCGAAAATGAACGTTGGTTCTATTTGGAGCCGGAACAGATTTGATTAAGGGCAGGGTGTGCTTAGCTATAGGTAAAGATTCGGCGAAACTGTGATCATTTAGGTGATTTTTACGTACATAAAGTTCGTGCCAAAACTATAATCTATTGATAACCATGAAAGGAAACACAATGAGTGCTAGCTGGGATCGATCATTTTTTCTTATACTGCTCGGTATAGCGTGTTTATTTTCGCACACTGCAAATGCTCAGCAAAATGGCCGCACTAACCAAACGCTTGTACTCGTAAAACCGGTAGAGATTGAGCGAGAAAGCCGCACTATTGAAGCGGTGGGGTCGGCTCAAGCGGTGCAATCGATCATGTTATTTCCTGCGGTAGGCGATATCGTAACGGCAGTGCATTTTTCTCCGGGGCAGCTTGTAGAGAAGGATGGAATTTTAGTTGAACTTGATGCCCGCCGGCAAAATGTGGCTGTGGCTCGGGCGCGCATTCAGTTGGCCGATGCTGAACGTACTGTGCGCCGATTACAAACAACGCGCGAGCAGGGTGGTGTGGCGCAAAGCGCGCTTGATGATGCAATAACGGTTCGCGATCTATTAGAAGTTACATTACAAGAAGCGCAAACAGAACTCGAAGACCGATTTGTGCGCGCACCCTATACTGGGGTAGTCGGTTTAACCGATGTGAACGTGGGCGATCGCATAACGCAACAAACGGCAATTACCAGCCTCGATGATAGAAACCAACTGTTTATTAATTTCCGCGCCCCAGAAGCGGCGTTAGAAATTCTCGCCAATAATCCAGAGATTACCGTACAACCTTGGCAGCGCCAGGATGTAAGTGTTGATGTAGAAATAGCTGAGATTGATTCAAGAATAGACGAATTGAACCGCACCTTGCGGGTGCGGGCATTGCTGGATAACAGCGCTGATTTGTATCGCCCTGGTATGAGCTTTCGCGTGAATATGAAGGCTCTTGGGCAACAGTACGTTGCGATTCCTGAAGCCGCTTTACTCTGGAGCGCAACGGGCGCCTATGTTTGGTTGGCGGTAGCCGATAATGATGAATTTCGAGCACAACGTGTGAATGTGCAAATTAAACAGCGATTAGCGGGCCGTATTCTAGTTGATTCTGAAATTAGGCAAGGCGATTTACTGGTTCTCGAAGGTATTCAAACACTAAGAGAGGGTGAGCTTTTACGCTTTACCGACGACTCCCAGGTGAACCTATGAGTATCAGCAAAGGAGAAATTACCCAAAATAAGGCTCGGCAAGATCTTCCCTCTTTGGCAATTCGCCGGCCAGTTCTTATTATTGTTCTTAATCTGCTGATAATCATTGCCGGATTCGCCGCACTAAATGCTATCGAAGTGCGTGAGTTACCCGATGTAGATCGCCCTGTGGTTACTGTTACCGCGGCATTCCCCGGAGCTGCACCGGAAACTGTGGATACTGAGGTAACGCGTTTATTAGAAGGTGCTGTAGCACGTGTAAACGGCGTTAAATCAATTAGTAGTTCAAGTGAAGAAGATAGCACGCGTATTGTTGTTGAATTCCGGCCTGGCATCGATTTAGATAACGCGGCGAATGATTTACGCGAATCGGTGGCTCGGGTTGAGCGTGAACTACCACCCGGAGTGGAACGTTTAGCGATTATTAAGGCGGACAACAATGCCGATCCGGTAGTGCGCGTAGCCGTTACGAGTGAAACGCTTGATTTCGAAACGATGACCGATAGAGTAGAAACCGATTTAATTCCCTTACTCTTAAATATTCCCGGCGTTGCAGATATTGCTTTGAATGGTGATCGTGAACGAGTTTTACGAGTAATGATTGACCCGCTCAGGCTAACCAGCTTTGATTTAGCGGTAACTGATATCGCTAATGCGTTGCGGCAAGCGCCATTTGATGTTCCTGCTGGGAGTATTCGTTCAACCGACCAACAATTAATAGTGCGGGCAGATGCTACTTCAGTGACTGCCGAGCAGGTAGCGGATATTGTTATTCGCGGTGATACTCGGGTGGGCGATGTAGCCGATGTATATTTTGGCCCTGCTGATGCTCGCAACTTTGTGCGCTTGAATGGCCGCCCTGTTATTGGGCTTTCTATTATTCGCCAAGCAAGCTCCAATACGATTGAAATATCGAATGAAATTCAAGCCCAGATGGTGGGAATTGCAGAGCGTTTCCCTGATTTGAAAGTGCAGATTACCTCTGATGATGCAGAGTTTATTCGCGGCTCGGTGCGAGAAGTGCTGACATCGCTTGTTTTAACGGTGCTTTTGGTAGTTCTTACTCTTTGGCTATTTATTGGTAATTTTCGATCTACGATTATCCCTGCGTTAGCGATACCGGTTTCTTTAATCGGCTCATTAGCCGCTCTATGGGTTCTTGGCTTTTCTATCAACATTTTAACGCTGCTTGCTCTCGTGTTAGCTACGGGGCTGATTGTTGATGATGCTATTGTGGTTACAGAAAATATTCAGCGCCGCCGAGCGATGGGGCTTGGAGCTCGAGCGGCTGCAGTTATCGGCACGCGAGAAGTTTTTTTCGCGGTGGTGGCTACCACGGCAGTGTTAGTAGCAGTGTTTGTGCCGATCGCATTTCTTCCTTCCACTGCGGGGCGCCTATTCCGCGAATTTGGTGGTGTGCTTGCCGCTGCAGTAATTATATCCTCGTTTGTGGCGTTATCTATGGTGCCAGCGCTCACCGCTCGATTGCCTTTAGCCAAACCAAGTAATAGTGCTTTAGCTCGATTCGGAAATAAACTACGAGATGGTTATAGTACTAGCTTGCATTGGGCATTAAATCACGCGTGGATAGTATTTGTAATTTGTACATTGGCGGCTATTTCATCGGTTTGGGCTTATCAAACATTAGATAATGAACTGTTACCTCCAGAAGACCGTGGCCGAATCGCGATTTTTGCAACAGGCCCAGATGGCGTTGGTTTGAATTTCATGGACCGCCAGGCGGATCGAATTGAAGCGGTATTGTTACCTTATGTTGAAGCTGGTGAGATTGAAAATATTGTAACGGTTGTAGGGCAGTGGGATCCGAATCGCGTGTTTGTGGTTGTGCCGTTAAAACCATGGGAAGAACGTACTCGTAGCCAGCAAGAAATTATTAATGAAATTCGCGGGCCGCTCTCTGAAATTCCCGGAGCACCAGCACGGGCGGCTGGAGCTAATAGCCTAAACCTTCGTGGCACAGGCGGTGGTTTAGATTTAGCCCTTACAGGCCAAGATTATGAAGAAATCTATGCGGCAGCCCTTAAGTTTTCGGGATTAATTCAAGATCGAATTCCAGAACTTGGGGTACCAAACATTGGCTATCAACCCACGCAGCCTCAATTACGTGTGAACATCGATCGGTTACGTGCCGAAGAACTTAACGTGCCGCTAGCGGATATAGCAACTACTTTGCGGGTAGCTATCAATGGTGATGATCTAGCTGATTTGAATGTAGGTGATCAATCAATACCTATTATTTTGCAGGCATCTCGGAACTTGGTTGAGAACCCTTCTGACTTAACTAATTTGTATGTGGGCTCTCGCGATGGTGGCTTAGTGCCATTATCGAGTTTAGCGAGCATTAGCGAAGAGGGCGTAGCTGCGGAGCTTGAGCGTCAGGCACAGCGTCGAGCTATTAACATGGATATGGAATTACCGGATAGCATTACCATAAATGAGGCGGTATCTAGGCTGCGAGAATTAGCGCAAACCGAGTTACCATCCGATATTGGTTTAGTATTTCTTGGCGAAGCGCTAGCATTTGAAGAAACGACCCGAGATGTAACGCTTACTTTTGTGTTCGCGTTACTAATTGTATTTTTGGTGCTTGCAGCGCAGTTTGAAAGTGTTAATAGCGCTGTGGTGGTAATGGCAACGGTTCCATTTGGTATTGCGGCGGCTCTTTTTGCACTTCTGTTAACCGGTAACTCAATTAACATTTACTCGCAAATTGGCTTGGTAATGCTAATCGGCTTACTTGCCAAAAATGCAATTTTGTTGGTTGAATTTGCTGATCAAATGCGTGATGGTGGCCGTTCGGTGCGTGAAGCGGTTGAAGAAGCTGCGAGCATTCGGTTACGCCCGATCACAATGACACTGTTATCAACCTTGCTTGGCGCGTTGCCGTTGATTCTTTCCTCAGGAGCTGGCGCTGAGGCTCGCAATGCCATCGGTTGGGTGGTATTTGGTGGATTAGGTATATCAGTATTGTTTACGTTATATCTTACGCCAGTACTGTATTTAGCGTTAGCGCGATTAGTTAAACCGCGTGCTGATGAAAGTAATCGTCTAGAAAAAGAACTCGCAGCAATAACGGATAATTAACTCGGCTAAACCAAACATGTAAACTTGCTGTAACCATTGCTTACTGTACAATGCGCGCAGAAGGGTATGTATTAGTTGAATCGGAGAAAGCACCATGCGCGTTTGCGGCATCGAAATAAAAAGTAATGAAGCGATTATTTGCTTGATGGAAATGAAAGATGGGTTGTTGCAAATCCCAGATTGTCGGCAAGTACGTTTCCAGTTATTGAAAGATAACGATGCAGAGCAAGTGCGCCGTTTTCAATTCACTTTTCGCAAGTTAATTGAAGATTACAAAGTAGAACGCTTAATCATTAAAGAGCGGATGCAAAAGGGCAAATTTTCGGGTTCGGCGGTGGGTTTCAAAATCGAAGCTGCATTACAGCTAATTGATAATGTAGAAACACATTTATTATCGGGTTCAATTCAAAAAGAGATCATTAAACGTAACCCGATTCCTGTTGATTACGCAGATACAGGATTAAAAATATTTCAAGAAACGGCATTTACAGTAGCTTATGCCTATTTGATGTCGAAAGAATACAACTTGTAATTTATTGCGAACTAAAAACGCAGCCTACTCGTGTTCAAGCAAGTGGCTGCGTTTTTTTATAGGTGACTTCTAATAAATCTAAATCGTATAACTGGTTACCCTTGGTTTGCACGGTAACGCTTGCAGCAGCAACACCGTAACGAAAAGCAACATCTAAAGATTTGCCTTGGTACAACTGATGCGTTAGCGCAGATACAAAGCTATCGCCCGCACCCACATGGCTTATTATTTCAACTTTCGGTGGCATATAGGCAAGCTCTTCGCCACTTTCGGTAATCAGCAGAGCACCGCCTTGGGCTAAAGTAACGATTAGGTTGCTAACCGCCCCTTTTGCCATGATTTCGCGCATTTGCGCGCGCAGGGTAGCTATATCATCGAGCTCAGAATAGCCGAGTGAAGAGAACTCTTTGCGATTTAATTTGGCAACATAAGCCCCGTTATAAAGAGCTCCTTGTAAGGCAGCGCCCGAGGTATCGAGCACAACCTTAATCCCCAACGCGCTTGCCTTTTTGGTAATCTCACCATAGAAACTTGCAGGAACGCAATCCGCAATACTACCGCTCAATACAAGAAACTCAGGTAACTGTTGGTGCTCTAGTAAGGCGTTTCGGCAGGCATCTTGCTCGGCTTTAGTGAGCTCTGGACCCGGAAAGACAAAATGATACATTTTTCCACAGTAGCGCTCTGTGATAGCTAAATTTTGCCGAGTATCACTGGCTATTGATATTGATTGATATGGGGTATTATCACGTGCTAGAAGCTGCTTTAGCAATTCGCCATTTAGCCCGCCAGCAGGAAAAATCGCAAGGGCAGGAGTGCCCATACGGATTATATTGCGAGCTACGTTAATACCTCCACCGCCTGGCTCTTGGCGTGTTTGTTGACAGCGAGTTTTGCTATCTTCAAAAATACGTTCAGTTTCACCGAACGTATCAACAGCCGGATTCATAGTAAATGTAATAATAGGGGCGTACATAACGGTCCTTTTTTATAAGTTTTACAACTTAATAGCTGGTTTTTATCTTGTTTTTTAAAGTATAGCTATCTTTTCGTTACGGATGCTGTATACTTCATTTCAATGCAAGAAAGATACAATTTAACACTCCAATTCGTCGTATTACCATAATCTTCGTCCTGTAGTTCTTAAGTTTCAGTTTATTTTTCCCGCATGACCGCACTATCCGAGCTGATACCAGCTGGAGTGCACATTTAACATTTAAAATTTCAGGATAATATTATGTCTAATACAGTTACTGGTACCGTAAAGTGGTTTAACGAAACTAAAGGTTTTGGTTTCATCGAGCGCGAAGGCGGTCCAGATGTATTCGCTCATTTCAGCGCGATCTCTGGCAACGGTTTCAAAACTTTGGCTGAAGGCCAAAAAGTTTCTTTCACCGTTACTCAAGGCCAGAAAGGTCCTCAGGCTGAGAACATCGTAGCAATTTAATTTGCCATGATTTCTGCCTAGTTTAACTTCGGTTAAACGGACGTGAAATAAATAATAAAGGGTAGCCGTTGTGGCTACCCTTTTTAGTTGTGTGCCGGGCACGGCGCATAGAAGGAGGCCGTGAGGCCTCCTTCTACTCGATTATAGGTGTGAACTCTTCAAAGCCTGTTTTATTTCGTTAATACTTTCAGGATTGTCTATCGTGGATGGAACAACATAATCGTGTCCATCGGCAATCTTTCTCACTAAGTTACGAAGAATTTTACCCGACCGCGTTTTTGGTAATTGCTTTACGGTAACCGCTTTCTTAAAACACGCCAGGGCACCGATTTCTTCCCGAACCAGCGCTATTAACTCTTTCTCTAATTGTTCTGGTGTAATATCCAGACCATTTTTCATGATAATCAACCCAATAGGTTGCTGTCCTTTTAAGCTATCGCTTGCACCTACCACACAACATTCGGCAACTGCAGGATGGCTGGCAACTACCTCTTCCATTTCACCCGTAGATAATCGATGGCCAGCAACGTTGATTACATCATCCGTTCTCCCCATGATAAATACATAGCCATCGCTATCAATGTAGCCACCATCACCGCTTGCATAGTAGCCGGGGAATTGTTGCAGATAACTCGTTTGAAAGCGTTCGGAATCGTCCCAAATTGTGGTTAAGCAGCCCGGTGGAAGGGGAAGTTGAATGGCTATATTTCCTTGTTCATTCGCTGCAATGGGATCACCCGAATCATCAAGTACCATAACATTATAGCCAGGTACGGGTAATGAAGAAGAACCTGCTTTTACGCTAAGCCTTTCAATACCCGCAGGGCTTGCGCAAATTGGCCAGCCAGATTCAGTTTGCCACCAATGATCAATAACTGGTTTCCCAGTTTTTTCACAGGCCCAATCAAAAGTAGCTGGATCTAATCGTTCTCCCGCCATAAAAATATTTTTCACACTACTTATATCGTATTTCTGCAGGAATTCGGCTTCAGGGTCTTCTTTACGAATCGCTCGAAAAGCTGTTGGTGCGGCAAAGATAGCGTTCACTTTATATTCTTCACATATTCGCCAGAAAGCCCCGGCATCAGGAGTAAATACGGGTTTTCCTTCGTAAAGAACGGTGCTGCAACCGGCAAGAAGGGGCCCATAAACGATATAGGAGTGGCCTACCACCCAACCAACATCAGAGGCAGAAAACATGACATCGCCGGGTTCAAGGTTATAAATCGCCTTCATACTGTAATGCAGGGCGGTGGCATAACCTCCAGTATCGCGCACCACACCTTTCGGCTTGCCGGTAGTACCCGAAGTATAGAGAATATAAAGCGGATCATTGCTAGCGACAGCAATAGGATTAGCCGGCGTTGCAGATTCCATGGCGCTTTGCCAATCAATATCAAAGCCCTCGCGCATGCTGCACGCTACTTTTTTCGCTTCTGGTACGTTGTTCCGCTGATAAACTATAGTGCCTAGCGGTTTGTGCTTAGCTTTAGTAATGGCCAAATCTAATAACGGTTTATAAGGAATAACGCGATGCGGTTCAATGCCGTGAGATGCGGAAATAACCAATTTAGGCTGGGCATCATCAATGCGCACGGCTAATTCATGAGCAGCGAACCCCCCAAATACAACCGAATGAATAGCGCCTAAGCGAGCTACGGCAAGCATTGCAATAGCGGCTTGGGGGATCATAGGCATGTAAATAACAACACGGTCACCTTTACCTACGCCTTGCTGCTGGAGAACACCCGCAAATTTAGCAACTTCTCCAAGTAGCTCTGAATAGGTATAGCAGTATTTATTTCCAGTGATTGGTGAATCGTAATAGAGCGCCACTTGTTCACCACGGCCTTGTTCCACATGATAATCAAGGGCGAGGTAGCAGATATTCAGCTTACCGCCAGCAAACCATTCGTAACCGCTGGGCTGTTCAGGATTATTTCTTAGAATCGTTTCAGGTTGCTGGAACCATGCTAATTTCAACGCTTGCTCGCGCCAAAATTGCTCTGGATCATTGATAGAATGCTGATGTGTTTGCTGATAATTCATGGTTCTGCGCTCCAGTTGCGGGTGAGCTGTTTTTTCCGTAAGGATTGATGGGTTTAGTGAACACACCAAAAGTTTCACACTGAAAATTAATTTTCAATGCAACTTAATCTACTCGGAACGCAGAAAAATGGAATTCGACTTTAGGTTAATGCTCGAGGATTATTTACTCGAGCACTAATCAGCCGCGGGAAGCTGCATGAAATCTGCGCCTATATGGCCAACTTTAACGTAGATAAGCGCACCTTCAGATTCGGTAAAGGGAGTGTGTTTACTCCAGCGTGGGCTGCGTAACCAGGAACCCACTGGGTATTCGCCGTGTTCATCACGAAATAAGCCCTCAAGCACGAAAATTTCTTCTCCGCCGGGGTGCACATGTGGATTAAACTGGGTATTCGGAGCCCAGCGCACAAGGGCTGTGCTAATACCGTCGTGTTCATGTAATGGCAGAACCGATAGCCCCGGAACTAGGCCGGGCCGCCATTCCATTTCAGTGGTGTTTAAAGCCATTTGTTGATTATCGCCACTAGCAAATTGCCAGAGTTTTACTAGTATTGTGCAGCCATGTTTACTAAATGGTGTGTGTGAACTTCCCGGGGGATTCCGTATATAGGTTCCGGCAGGGTAATCACCATGTTCATCAGAAAAAACACCCTCTAACACAAATATCTCTTCACCACCGCCATGGGTATGCGCAGTGTAACCCGCGCCGGCAGCATACTTTACAACACTAGTTGCACGGGCAACCTCACCACCTTGGCGGTCAAGCATCATTCTAGATACGCCAGGTAATGGTGAATCCACATAGTTGTATTGCTTGGGTGTAATTACTTCGCGTTTTTCAAAATCAGCTCTTACTAACATTGAGTAGTTAACCTTTCTGCTATTTACGGTGAAAAAACACAATATTTACGGTTGCAGGGGGCGGCACTGCATGAACGTTAGTTTAACCGAAACCGCCCAACATGAAAGGTTCGAAAATTCGATGGCCGCAATTGATATAAGCACATAAAAAAGGCCCCTTAATCAAGGGGCCTAGTCATTATATTCTAGCGAGTGATTGAGTTCGCTATTTTATAAGCTTGCCAATACATCGTTTAGAATTTCACTTGGACGCATTGCTTTACTTACTAAATCAGTATTTGGTTGATAGTAACCTTCAATCTCAACCGCTACACCTTGAACTTCATTCAGCTTGGCTACAATAGCATCTTCGTTACTGTGCAGCTTTTCGGCAAGCTTGGCAAACCGTTCTTTTAGCTCAGCATCACTATCTTGGTTAGCCAAGGCTTCTGCCCAATACATACCCAAATAGAAGTGGCTACCACGGTTATCAATTTCACCCGCTTTGCGTGACGGTGATTTGTTGGTTTCCAAGAATTTAGCAGTGGCTTGATCTAACGTATCGGCCAACATTTGCGCACGATCGTTGCCAGTAACGCGGCTTAAGTGCTCTAAAGAAGCGGCTAAGGCCAAGAACTCACCTAATGAATCCCAGCGTAGGTGGTTTTCTTCAACGAACTGCTGCACGTGCTTAGGCGCAGAACCGCCGGCACCCGTTTCAAATAAGCCACCGCCATTCATGAGTGGCACAATTGAAAGCATTTTTGCACTGGTGTTCAGTTCGAGAATTGGGAACAAATCAGTAAGGTAATCTCGTAACACGTTACCCGTTACTGAAATGGTATCTTTGCCTTCTTTCATGCGTTTCAGCGTATGTATAGTCGCTTCAACTGGCGCCATGATTTGGATATCTAAACCTTTAGTATCGTGTTCTTGTAAGTAATCTTCTACTTTGCCGATTAGCTGGCGATCGTGAGCACGCTCGCTATCTAACCAGAATACCGCTGGCATGCCGCTTTGGCGTGAACGCGTTACCGCAAGTTTTACCCAATCACGAATAGGAGCATCTTTTACCTGGCACATGCGCCATAGATCACCTTTACCAACGGTATGTGAAAATACAATTTCGCCTTCGGTATTCACAACTTGCACGGTACCGGCTGCAGGCATTTCAAAGGTTTTATCGTGAGAGCCATATTCTTCAGCCTTTTGAGCCATCAAACCAACGTTTGGTACTGTGCCCATGGTTGCTGGATCGAATGCACCATTTTCTTTACAGAAATTAATGGTTTCAGCATAAACACCTGCATAGCAACGATCTGGAATCATTGCCTTGGTATCTTGTTGGCCACCAGCGGTATCCCACATTTTACCGCCATCACGAATCATTGCAGGCATTGAGGCATCAATGATTACATCGCTTGGAACGTGTAGGTTGGTGATGCCTTTATCGGAGTTCACCATTGCCAGTTCAGCTTGGTTCGCATATACCGCTTTAATATCGGCTTCAATTTCCGCGCGCTTCTCCGTTGGTAACTCAGCAACTTTTGCTACTACATCGCCAAAGCCATTAGTTAAATCAACGCCGATTTCTTTAAAGGTATCGCCGTGTTTTGCGAATAAATCTTTAAAGTAAACTTTTACTGCGTGGCCAAATAAAATTGGGTCGGAAACTTTCATCATGGTGGCTTTCAAGTGTAGTGATAACAATACACCTTCAGATTTCGCAGCCGCTGTTTCTTTAGCATAAAACTCTTGCAGCTTAGTAGTATTCATTACTGCTGCATCAACAACTTCACCAGCCAGTACTTTAACGCCGTCTTTTAATACTGTTTCTTCACCGCTTTCAGTTTTCAAAACAATTTTTAAGGTATCGGCATTCTCAAACGTAGTAGATTGTTCGCTGGCGTAGAAATCGCCGCCATCCATATGTGCTACGTGAGTTTTTGAATCTTTGCTCCAAGCGCCCATACGATGCGGATGCTTTTTCGCATAGTTTTTAACAGAAGTAGGGGCTCGACGATCGGAGTTACCTTCGCGCAAAACAGGATTTACAGCACTGCCTTTGATTTTATCGTAACGTGATTTTACATCGCGTTGCTCATCGCTTTGTGGATCAAACGGGTAATCGGGAAGCGCATAACCTTGGCTTTGCAATTCTTTAATAGCAGCCACGAGTTGTGGAATCGAAGCACTAATATTTGGTAATTTAATAATGTTCGCTTCTGGTGTTTTTGCAAGCTCGCCTAATTCGGTAAGGGCATCGCCGATGCGCTGATCTTCGCGAAGATATTCTGGGAAGTTTGCAATAATACGGCCAGCAAGAGAGATATCACGAGTTTCAACAGAAATACCAGCTGCCTTCGTGAATGCCTGAATAATTGGCAATAAAGAATAGGTCGCTAAGCGAGGCGCTTCATCAGTTTCGGTATAAATAATCGTTGATTTATCAGTCGACATTGTGATTCCTATTGGTTAAAACAACGCATTCAAGCTCCAGAAGGTAATTCCGCCAGAAAATAATGCGTTGGGAAAAAGGGTGGTAAAGACAACCCACACCCCTCAGAATTCGCGGCACAGTATGCCACTTTTACGCGCGGAACTCAATGCAGAGAGGCTATGCGCAAAACCAGCACAGATAGGTAAAATCGCTTATCTGTGCTGAATTTAGGTGCTGGATTTTAATGTTGAAAATTATGCTAGAAGTTACCAACCGCCGCCAAGGGCTTTGAAGAGATTAGTGCTTGCGGTTAGTTGTTTGCTACGCGCGGTACTTAGAGCCATTTCAATGTTTAACAACGCACGCTGAGTTTCTAGCAGCTCAAAGAAACCAATGGCACCACCTTCATACTGCATTTCTGCCAACCGATAAGTATCAGCAATAGCTTTATATTCAGATTCGGTGGCTGTTAAACGTTGCTCGGCAATCTTCAATAGCACAAGTGCATCACGAGTATCTCGCAACGCAGAAACTACTGCTTGTTGGTATTCAAGCTCTGCCATTACTAAACCGGCTTCAGCGGTTTCAACCGCGCTGCGGCGGCGTCCAAAATCGAATATTGGGCCGGCAAGATCAGCACTCACGCTCCATGTTTCTGAACCAGAGCTGAATAAATCGCTAGTATCCACCGCGGCGGTGCCGAGTAGGGCATTTAGGTTTAAACTTGGGAAGCGTTGAGCAACAGCAACGCCAACTTCCGCGGATGCAGCTTTCAGGCTCGCTTCGGCCGCACGCACATCAGGGCGGCGTTGCAGCAACTCAGAGGGCGCTATCGGTGGAAATGCAGTGGGCTGATTTACGGCATTTAACTCACCTTCAGCAAATTTAAACTCTTCCAACATTTCTCGTGGTGTATAGCCCACCAGCATCGCCAGCGCAGAACGCGTGGTTTGTGCTGCTTCTTCTAAATCTGGAAGCGATGCTTTTGCACTCGCCAAACTTGCTTGCGCACGGCGCACGTTCAGCGGGCTACTAGCGCAGCGCTCATAGCGATATTCCTCGATGGCAAGGGTCTGTTCTTGCGATGCAATCATATCCAACGCGGCTTGCCACTGTTGCTCAATGGTGAGCAAAGAAAAGTAGGTAGATACAACATCGGTAATGAGGTTTAAGCGAATTGCTTCGGTACCGAAAATAGATTGCTCGAGCATAGCCGTAGCCGCTTCACGCTGCCTAGATACTCGCCCCCAAAGATCAACTTCATAACTGAGTACACCGGCAATTGAAAATTGGTTGCGCGGCTCGCCACCACCTAACGCCGTTGGCATTATCGTAGTAGGCTGTTGCTCGCGAGCAGCAGAAGCCTGAGCACTCAACATTGGCCATCGATTCGATTGGCTTAAGCCAAGCTGTGAACGTGCTTGCTCAATTCTACTTAATTGAATTTGCAGTGATAGATTTTCATCCAGTGCGCGCTCTACCAGTGTGTTCAATGCGGGATCTTGATACTGAGTCCACCATTGCTGCCACTGCTCAGTATTCGCTGTCGATTGTTGGTTTGCTAGCGCGAGAATATCGGAATGGCCCTCGTTCCAAACATCGGGCACATCAACCTCTTGGGCCTGATAATCAGGCCCCATTGCACAGCCACTCATTATTAGAGCAGCTGCAATCGTTAACGTAAATTTATGCATGATTTGATTCCTCGGCATTTCCTTGCGCATTTGCTTTGCGCTCATTCCGCCAGGTGGTTACATCTTCTAATAGCTTGTAAGCAAGGGGCACAAATAGAAGCGCAAGCGAGCTCGCCGCAATCATGCCACCTACAACAACCGTACCAATTTCTTGGCGGCTTACTGCACCTGCACCACTAGCGAATACAAGCGGTAGCGTACCGATAATAAAGGTTGCAGCCGTCATAATAATTGCCCGGAAACGTTGGCGTGCAGCAGCAACAGCAGCTTCAGTTGAGCTCATGCCTTCTTTACGGTTTTGCGATGCAAACTCAACAATTAAGATTGCATTTTTCGCAGCTAAACCGATAAGCACCAATAATCCAACTTGGAAGTAAACATCATTTGGGAAACCTTTCAGCATAGAGGCAAGCGCACCACCGAATACAGCAAAAGGCACTGCCGTTACCACCGCAAAGGGTAGGGTAATGCGTTCATATTGAGCGATTAGGATGAGTAATACCATGAGTAAGCCCAAGCCAAATGCGGAGCCAGCAGCACCAGCCGCTTCATCAAGCTGAAAGGCTTCGCCTACCCAACCCATTTGTATATTTTCTTCTTGTTGAAATTCGCGAACAACGGCATCAATCGCATCTTTCGCTTGGCCAGTGGTGTAGCCAGGAGCGGGGTCGCCCATGATTTTAGCGGCACCATAGAGGTTAAAGCGATTGATGATATCTGCACCGGATACACGTTCGAGGGTTACCAGAGCGCTTATCGGTACCATTTCTCCAGAATTAGAACGCACATAAACATTGCGTAAATCATCTGGGTTCGCGCGATATTCGCCTTCAGCCTGCAAGTTAACTTGCCACAAGCGGCCTTGGAAAGTGAAATCATTCACGTACATTGAGCCAATCGTGGCTTGCATGGTGCTAAACAGTTGATCGAGTGGCACACCAATGGCTTTCGCTTTATCGCGATCTACGTGAATCATGTAGCGCGGAATATTAGTTTCTAGGGTACTGCGTACACCCACGAGCTCTGGGCGTTCGTTCAATGCGGCAACAACTTTTTGCGCAATAGCATTGATTTGTATTGAATCAGATTCGCCGCGAACTTGCAGGTATCCTTCAACACCGCCGGTGAGTGAAAGCCCCTGAATTGGAGGTGGAACAAACACGAATACGTTGGCTTCTTGCATACCAAAGCCAATGCCCATGATTTGCTCAGCAATTTCAGAAGCACTCAGCCCAGGCGCTTGGCGTTCGCTCCAATCAGATAAGTTCACAAAGCCGGCGAGTGAATTTGAGCGCAACGAACTTGCGATAATATCGAAGCCAGCGAAGGTAGTGAAATCATCAACGCCATCTACTGCTCTAATGCGCTCTGATAGTTCATTACGAAACTCTTCAGTGCGTTGTAAAGATGAAAGGGCAGGAAGTTGTGCAACGGCTAATGCAACACCTTGATCTTCGCCCGGTACCAAGCTTGATGGCATGCGCAGCATGAGTACAACAGTTAGTGCGCAAAAACCAACAAATAAAGCAACGCCAAGAATCCAGCGGCGAATTAAAAATGCCACAGCGTTTACGAAGCCATTGGTGAGTTTCTCAAAACCACGGTTAAAAATTTGGAACGGCTTTGCTACTTTCTTTGTTTGTTTATCAAGAAGTAGCGCGCACATGGCTGGTGTTAGAGTAAGTGCAACAACACCTGAAACAACTACCGATACGGCAATGGTTACGGCGAATTGGCGATATAACTCACCACTTAAACCACCTAAAAATGCAACAGGTGCGAAAACCGCAACTAATACAAGGGTAGAGGATACAACTGCACCAGAAACTTGTTTCATTGTTTCTACTGCGGCTTCCTTCGCTTTCATGCCTTTTTCAGCTATTAAGCGTTCAACGTTCTCCATCACGATAATTGCGTTATCAACCACGATACCGATGGCCAACACCAAGCCAAACAGGGTGAGCATATTAATCGAGAAGCCCATCGCTTGCATGCCAGCAAAGGTACCGATAAGCGATACTGGAATCGCGGCTACCGGAATAAGGGTAGCCCGCAAATGCTGTAAGAACAAAAACGTTACGAGAACAACCAAGAATACAGCAATGATCAGTGTGATAATTACTTCTTTAACTGAGATCTCAATAAACTCAGTTGTATCGTAAGGAACATAATAATTCATTCCTTCTGGGAAGCGTTCGGACATCTCCGCTAATGCATTATGCACATTTGTAGCGGTTTCTAGCGCGTTAGCGCCTGGCTGTAAGAAGATGCCCATAGGCACCGCATCTTGGTTGTTAAAAATTGCCGAGAACGCATAATTTTGTGCGCCTAATTCAGTGCGAGCAACATCACCAACGCGAATTACATTACCGTTTTCATCAGAACGAATTATAACGTTGGCAAATTCTTCCGGCGTAGATAGCTGAGTATTCGTAGTTGCACTAATGGTAAATGCGGTATCTGAGGGTGTTGGTTGGGAACCAAATTGGCCGGCCGCATACTGTGCATTTTGCTCACGTATGGCGTTGGCTACTTCCGCAGGTGAAAGGTTAAATTCGGCTAACTTTGCTGGGTCTGTCCAGATGCGCATTGAATAATCTTGCGCACCAAACAGTGAAGCGTCACCCACGCCCTCTACGCGAACAAGTTCATCAAGAACGTTTAACAATGCATAGTTGCTGATTTCAAGAGTATCTATTACGCCACCCTCAGAATACAGCACCGGCACCATGAGAATATTGGTTGAGCGAGATTCAACCCGCACTCCCAAATCACGAACGGTTTGTGGCAAGCGCGAGGTTGCCGCCTGCACACGGTTGTTAACGTTAATAGTAGCTTGGTCGGGATCGGTGCCCATAGCGAATGATACGGAAATTTGCAGCATGCCAGAATCAGTGCTGGTGGTTTCCATATAGAGCATATTGTCGACACCGTTAATTTCTTGCTCTAACGGTGCGGCTACTGAATTAGCGAGAACATCGGCACTCGCGCCAGGGTAAACGGCAGAAACCACTACCTGTGGGGGCACGACATTCGGATACTGCTCAACGGGCAACGCACGTATTGCCACTATTCCGGCAATCATAATAATAATAGAAATAACCGATGCGAAAAGCGGTCGGTCGATAAAAAAACGTAACATGGTAGTCCCTCTTAATTGCCGTTGGTAATGTTCACTGGTGCACCATCAGCAAGCGCTACATGGCCATTTACCACGAGCATATCGCCATCCATAAGCCCTTCGAGAATAACTTGCTTGCCATCAACGATAGGGCCGAGCACCACAGGCTTAGCTTGCGCACTCTCACTTCCGTTAATAACAAACACTTGTGCGCCCTCTGGCCCTTGGCTAACTACGGTTGGATCAACAAGGGCTACAGATGAAAATTCTTGTAAGGTTATTCTTACCCGTACAAATTGCCCTGACCGCAAATTGTGGGATTGGTTAGCAAATTCTGCGCGCATTTCAACTCGAGAAGTTGCAGCGTTCACACTGGTGTTGATGTAATTAATTTTGCCTGTTTCCGAGTATGTTTCGCCATTAGCAAACACTATCCAGGCGTTTGCATGTGTATCATCAACTAATTGTTCTAGGCGAGCTCGGTAGAGCTCACCATCGTTTTCAGGAATCGCAAAATGCACTCGCACGTGATCGGTTTGCACCATGTTTGTGAGATGAGATCCGGAACTAATTAAATTCCCTTCCGATAATGCTTCGATACCTGCAATACCACTAATAGGTGCTTCAACCCGGGTGTAGCGCAGATTTCGCTCTGCATCTTTTAGGTTTGATTCGGCTTGCGCAAGATTTGCGTTAGCAGCTGCGATACTCGCGCGTGCTTGATCAAACTCACGGGTGCTGGCTGCATTGTTTTCGTAAAGATCGGCTACTCGTTCCCACTCATTTTGAGCCTGGGCTTGATTAGCTTCTGCAGTTGCAAAAGCAGCTTTTGCCGAGTTCAACGCAAGCGCGTAAGGTTCAGGGTCTATTTGAAACAGCGTTTGGCCTTGTTCAACGTATTCACCTTCTGAATACTTTCGTTCTTGCAGAATTCCGGCCACTTGTGCGCGAATTTCAACTTCTCGAACGCCTCGAATGCGTCCTGGGTATTCAACTTGATGAGTGGCGGGTTGCAGTGATACTTCTGCAACGGTAACAGGTGATGGCGGCATACCACCGCTCATTCCTGCATTTTCCTCAGCAGGTTCACCGCTGCATGCGGCAAGAAAACTTAGCGCCCCGAAGCCAATAACTACACGAAGGGTAGTATACCCTTGGCTATTTAATGCAGAACTTGAAACTGCTTTCATGAATATATCTCCGTAACAACATTTTATACTGCTATCTGCACACGATTCTTTGTTTGCTTGTACAAAGAGCATGTGCGTATTCGTATGAATTTAAAGGTTATGTAATTGGTAAATCTCATCAACATCTGCATTTGTTACTAAGCCTTGCAGATAAAATCTAAATACATTCTCTAGGCGATCATGCGAGGCTCGGCTTGGCACAACAGCTTTACTTAAGTAAACGGCACCGTGCATGATTTCGCCGCATAGGCACATCATTTCCTCTACGTCGATATCACGCATTGGTAAGGCTGCTCTTACGGCTTCAAACATGGGAATCCAATCGCCGGTATGTTCGTGCATACGGGCAAAATACAACGGAGTTTCTTCATGCCCAAATTCAGCACGCTCATGCACAAATAGCTCTATTGTTTCTGGGTGTTCATCAAAAAACTGGAAATAGGTACTCATAACCAATTTCAATTGCTGCAGAGGTTCAGCGCAGGAATCGTGAGCTTGCAACATTTTGCAACGCAAAATATCTAATTGCCGGATCAACGCTTGTTTAAACAGGTCTTCTTTAGTGGGAAAGTAGCGATATACTGTTCCTTTTCCTACTCCAGCATGCTCAGCAATAGTTTGTACATCGGCTACTTGATAACCTTTATTCGCGAACACTTTTACAGCTGCATCGAGTATTTCAGCTTGCCGTTCTTCTGCTGGTTTATGTACACGCTTTTTTTTCAGTTCTTCTGCCATGTTTACCCTTTAAAATCTCATTTCTAGTTTCTAGAGGAACGAGCCTAAACTATAGGCTGTATAACTAAACTAATCGTAAACTATGCTTAAAAAATAACCGGACGGACTGGTCGGTCACTAATTCTAGATAGGTTTTCTTTGGGTGTCAATTAAAGCCATTGCTGTTAACATCAAAAAATAGGCTGTAATTGCTTTTAAGGGTGAAAAGTGAATAAATTTGAAGCGTTTGTAGTTACCGAAGTGGTGCGTAATCATGAACTGCAAAATGGCCCGCTAACCGACCAACATGTGCTTGCCCAAGCTCGGGTTGAAAATACGCCGGAAAAGCGGGTAATTACTCGCGCCACTTTACTTGCTGAATCCTTGGGCTATTTGCAAGCAATCAGAGATTGGATAACTATTCGCTTACTGGCATTTTCTAGCCTCGCGATTATTGCGGTTATTGCCGGTTGGGGTTTGGGCCGCAGTGTTTTGGTAAGCACGAACGAACCACTTAGTATTGCTTGGATCTTTATGATCTTGCTCGGCCTTCATGGTATTAGTTTCGTAATCTGGCTGATCTTTACGCTCGGCTCAGGTAATGGCGGCGGAATAGGAGGGAAGTTATTTGAGCTTATTACCTCATTGCGGCGGAAAAAATTTGGTATCTCTGTATTCTTTGCCGCTACTACCGTAGCCGCCCGCCACGGGTTGATGAAGCCAGCAATGTCGGTGATAACACACTGCTTTTGGATACTATTATTACTGCTCGCTATGCTTACGCTCTACACCCAGTTTCTTTTCAATGAATATAGTTTTCGTTGGGCAACCACTGTGCTATCTAATGCTGAAATAACCCGTATGAGCGAAATAATTGGCTGGTTACCGGCCAAATTCGGTATATCAGTGCCAACGATTGAACAGTTGTTAAGTAATGATGATTTTACGAACAACGCCATTGTAAGTAAGTGGATTCTAGCGGTGCTGTTTTGTTATGGAATATTACCCCGATTGCTAGCCGCCCTTATTTGTTTTGGGTGGCTTATGCTGGCAAAGCGCAACCTGAAACTTGATTTAACTCAACCCGGAATTAGTCATCTGCTGAATCGCCTAACGCCGGTGAGCACATCGGCTACAGTAGTGGATGCAGATATTCATAAAGCAAACTCGTTGCGGGCTGGGAAGCCATTGGCAACTGGTAGTGGTGAGTTGGTGTTTAGCTTAGAGTACGAACTAGAACCTGATTGGAATCATTTGTTATGGTTGAACTCGGCAGGGGTTATCGCCAGCTTAGCCGAGCGCTCAACACTAATAAAGCAAATTCAAAGTAAGCCTCCAGCACGAATTCTGGTGCGTATTAATAGCAAACTATCGCCCGATCGTGGCAGTCTGCGCTTTCTGCAAAGCCTGCAACAACAGTGCGGTAGCTTGGGTGCGTGGCTGGTTGATCATGGTGCATATTACGAGCACTGGAGCGAAGCCTTAGCCGAAATCGATGTTTTGCTGTTTTCCATAGATGAAGAAGCGGTGCGCTGGGCGCAAGGCAATTCTGGTAGTAGTAACGATATAGGCACTCAGTAATGGCATATTACAATAGAGATAACCCATTGCGGCTGGCGGTTGTTGGGCACACTAATACCGGTAAAACCTCTTTGTTGCGCACATTGTTGCAAGATACAGCGTTTGGCGAGGTTTCTTCGCGGCCTAGCACTACCCGCGAAGTAGTTGCCGCACATTTATTGGTTGCCGGTGAACCTTCGGTTGCACTTTACGATACGCCAGGTTTAGAAGATGGCTTAAGCCTGTTTGCGGTGCTTAATGAATTGCAAGACCCGAAATTAAGGCATGATGGCCCAGCTCAAATACAGCAGTTTTTGCTTTCAGACTTGGCGCATAGCGATTTTGAACAAGAAGCTAAAGTGCTGCGGCAACTGCTGCTATCCGATGCGGCTATCTATTTAATTGATGCCCGCGATCCGGTTTTGCCAAAACACCAAGATGAACTCGATATTTTAAGGCGATGCGGCAAACCTATTTTGCCAGTGTTGAATTTTACCGCTTCTGCGGAGGCTAATTCGCAAGCATGGATGGACGCCCTCGCCAAGGTTAATTTACATGGCTGGGTGGAATTCGATACGGTAAGTATTCCGGAACAAGGCGAGGTAGAGCTGTTTGAGCACTTGAGCACGTTACTACCAAAAGCTCGTGAACTTCTTCGTAATCTTTTAACTGATCGTTCGCAACGGGCTGTTCACAAGGAGCAAGCGGCGAAGCGCATTGTTGCTGAATTGCTGCTTGATGTAACCGCTTATGCCGTTACGGTAACGGATAAAAGTGAACACGAAAAGATTACTCAAGCCATGCAAAAAACCGTTTCTGCAAGGGAGCAAGCTTGCTTACGGGATCTGTTAAATGTTTATAGCTTTACCAACGATGCGGTTAATTTACCTGAAATTTCAGTACGAGCAGGGCAATGGCAAACAGATTTATTTTCTAGTGAAACTTTTAAAGCATTCGGCGTGAAAGCGGGTAAAGGCGTGGCTGCAGGTGGTGCAGCGGGGGCGAGTGTCGATTTGTTGTTTGGTGGTATGACACTCGGTGCCGGTACGGTAATGGGTGCGGTAGCTGGCGGTGCTTGGCAAACGTGGCAGAAATATGGCCGTAACCTTAAGCACAAAGTGCAAGGTTACTATGATGTGCATGTTGATGAAGCCGTTATTCGGCTGTTGGCGGCGCGCCAGCAGAAGCTCATTCTGGCGTTGAACAAACGGGGGCATGCAGCGATAGAACCGTTGAATATTCTCGATAGCGAGCAGAAGTTTCAAGATCCAGTGAAGTTCAAACAATTCTTTCGTTTAGCTCGTGAACACCCGCAGTGGTCGTCGATCAATAAGGCTACATTTGTAGAAGGTCATGAACGCGATGAGTGTGTTCGTTTAATTCTTTAAGAGGATAATCAAATGGAATTTCAATTAAAACAAGAACAAACGAAATTGCATGGGATAGATCTAGAGTGTTTGGAAAAGAGCTCTGGTAAATCGAGAGTGCTTCGAGTTGCACTCAGCGCAGCGATTGTGTTCGCACTTGCGGGCTGCGCTGGCGATAATAATTCGCCTATTCGTATCGGCGCTACGATGTCGGAAACGGGCGCGTATGCTACGCAAGGTGTTGCTGCGAAAAATGGCTATTTGCTTTGTGCCGAACATGTGAATGCGGCCGGTGGAGTATTGGGAAGGAATATAGAATTTATCATTCATAATGATGAATCAAATACCGAACGCGCGCACGAGCTATATTCCCAGTTGATTGTTGATGAAAATGTTGACGCCATTATGGGGCCTTATGGCTCAACACTTACTGAAGCGGTTGCCCCCATTACTGAAAAACACCGCATGGTACATATATCCCCTTTAGCGGCAACAAGTTCCATTTGGGAGCAGGGGCGCCATCATCTATTTATGGTGCTACCGCCAGCCGAACTGTTTTTAGCGGGCTTAATTGATTTAGCCGATAAACAAGGGTTTACGCGGGTAGCTGTGCTGCAAGAAGATTCTCTCTTTCCCCGAGCAGCTGGCAGAGGCGCTGTAGCCCTGGCTGAGCAACGTGGCATGCAGGTGTTGCTAAATCATACTTACACCAGCGGCACTGGAGATTTTAGTGATTTTTTGCAACAGTTAGGCGATGAAAACATAGAGATACTAGCCATGGCGGCCTCGGCGCTTGATGATTTTGTAAAAGTGCGGCAACAACTCAATACCATGGGTATTGAAGTGCAAATGTTTGGTAATTCGGGTGCTGTAAGCCAGTATCAAGAGGCGTTGGGAGCTGCCGCAGAAGGTGATTTAGGGCTTTCTGCTTGGGAAGCAAGCTTACCAAACCCGGGTGTTACTGAGTTTGTTGCGGATTATGTAGAGCGGTTTCAAATGCAGCCTAGTTTTCACGCTGCAGGGGGTTACGGCAGTTGCCAATTATTAGTTGAAGCGGCGCGTCGGGCGGGGAGTTTACACACCGATGCGTTAAGACAGGAGCTTTTGGAAATGGACTATACCACAGTGTTTAGCCGTTTTAAGGTTGATAACCGTGGGTATCAGGTAGCTAATCAGGGCGTGTTTGTGCAATGGCAAAATGGTGAAAAAGTAGTGGTTTGGCCACAAGTGCTTGCAACTGCTGAACTAAAGCTTGCAACTGAAACCGATTCTGAATAAATAAAATTTAAAGGAAATTACATGCTGGCAATTATTGGTGGTTCTGGGTTGTATTCCCTTCAGGGATTAGAGCTTATTCAAGAGCATGATATAGAAACCCCTTTTGGCAACCCTTCTGCACCAGTTGTTGAAGGAAAGCTGCACGGGCAAAGAATTCTATTCCTCTCTCGGCATGGCGCTGGCCATGCTCGCTTGCCCCACGAAGTGAATTATCGAGCGAATATTTTTGCGTTAAAAAAACTTGGTGCATCTCATGTACTTGGGGTTTCTGCGGTGGGTAGTTTGCGCATGGAATTACCGCCGGGCGCTTTAGTGGTACCCAAACAGTATTTTGATCATACCCGCGGGCTGCGTGAACGTTCATTTTTCGGTAATGGTATAGCCGCACACGTGAGCACCGCCGAACCAGTATGCCCAAACCTAGTGAGCGATTTGCAAAATGCAGCAAATAACGCCGGTGTAGCGTTACACACCGGGCAAACTTATGGTTGTGTTGAAGGCCCTAGATTAGGAACTCAGGCGGAAAGCTTCTTTTTACGGAATGCGGCGGGTTGCGATTTAGTGGGCATGACTAATGTTCCAGAAGTGTTTTTAGCCCGAGAAGCACAGTTGGCGTATTGCACACTGTGTTTAGTTACTGATTACGATTGTTGGTTAGAAGACCCTGAGCAACACGTAAGTGTAGAGAAGTTCCTGGAAACTTATGCGGCAACATTACAGCAGGGCTTAAAAGTTATTGAAGCCTTGCTAAAAGCGCCATTGCAAGCTCGCTCTCCGCTAGCAAAAAATGCTTTAGCTATGGCGGTAATGACACCTGATGAAGCGCTCTCGGCTGAACAGCGTGAATGGCTGAGCGTGTTGCGTGGCTGATAACGTTAAGCTTAGCATAGTGATTCCGGTAGCTCCGGATGAAACTCAACATACACAACTGCTTGGTGATATCGAACATTTACAACCAGAGTTTGTAAAACAGTCGGTAAAGCTGAGCGTAAGTGTGGTTTCGGCTGGAAGCCGAGCAAAAAGCCTGAATCAGGGTGCTGAGAATAGCGCCGATGGCTACATTTGGTTTCTGCATGCTGATTCTCGAATTACAGCTGAGAACGTGAAGGCGTTGATGCAGGCACTCAACAAAAATCCATCACCTGCAACTATCTTTTATTTTAACCTCGTGTTTCGCGAGGGTGGTTTAGCACGCTTAAATGCGCTGGGTGCCAATCTTCGTTCAGTATTATTTCGAGCACCCTACGGTGATCAAGGCTTCTGTATGCAACGTAGTTTATGGGAGAAGCTTGGTGGATATCCAGAAAATGTAGAATACGCCGAAGATCTATTGTTGGTGCAAGCAGCGAAAACTAATGGTGTGAAAATATATCGCATCACAAGTACGCTAAGTTCAAGCGCGCGCAAGTATCAGCAGCAGGGCTGGCTGCGATTAACCCTTCGCTATCAATGGATTTATTGGAAATTAACGTTGAAAAATAGGTGGCAGTAACAGTGAAGCCAGATAAAGAGAATACAACCGCCGTAGCCGTTTTCGTGAAAACGCCTGGTGTATCTCCGTTGAAAACACGGTTAGCGGTTGGTATTGGTGCCGTAGCCGCGGCAGAATTTTACCATTTGAGTGTTGCTGCGGTTGAGCAACAGCTTGCGCAAATAAAAAAAAGCTTAGGTATTGAACCATTTTGGGCGATAGCAGAAGAAGCTGAATTAAATAACCCACTTTGGCAGAACCAACAACGCTTGTGGACGGGCCCAGGAGATTTAGGGGAACGACAAAGCCAAGTTTACAATGAACTTCGCCAACAATTTTCGCAAGTTATCTTGATTGGTGCGGATACGCCGCAACTTTGTGAACAGCAATTCTCTTCGGTTTTATCGGCGTTGGTTGATCATGAGTTTACCTTTGGGCCAGCTCACGATGGTGGTTATTACCTATTTGCTGGCCGCAGAGATATTGCCCGTTCGGTTTGGCAAAATGTACCTTGGAGCACGAGCAAAACGCGTTCGGTTTTTCAGGCGAAGTTACCGAACCATTCCGCGGCGTTAAAACCACTAATGGATGTTGATGTGGCCGCTGATTTATTGGTTATGCAAGAAGAACTAGAAAAGGTACCGGAAACCATGCGGGTTCCCGGCCAATTAGCCATGTTTGAATGGCTTAAGCACTACAAGAACCCCCGCCAAGAACACAAAATTTTGCACAGTGTGGATGATTAAGCGGAACGGCGCCTGAAGCCTCGGCAAGGGTTGTGCCGAGATTAAATTGCTGATCGTAGGCAAGTAGGGTGCAGGCCATAACACTGGTAGTGCTATCGCCTTTATGTTTTACAACCATTCGTGAGCTTGCACACATCATTGCATCGGGGTTCACGCCAAGAATGCCCCAACATTCGGTGGTAATTTCTGGTACTGGCGCTTTTTCATCCATTTCTGGGAACAGCACTAAATGATGTTGATCCCAAGCGTTTAAGTTGATTCCAAGTTCTGTGAACAGTTGTTCGTAGCCTTTACGAAGTTCTTTTTCATCATCACCCCAGCGTGTGCGGCCAGCTACATCAATTTGAAACTTGTTTTCGGCAAGCCATTGCATACCCTCAATCATAGGCTGCCAAGAACCGGTTCCACGTTCTTCTTCGTGTAGCGTTTGTGAGTGGTGGTCAATGCTAATTCGCATTGTTATTTTGTTTGGAAAAGCGTTGTTCATTGCCAATAAACGTTGTTGCAGGCGTGGTTTGAAGCGCATTGCGTTGGTGAGCACTAAAACTTCAAATCCTTGCGCTAACGTGGCTTCTAAAATATCCGCCATTTTTGGGTTAAGGAATGGCTCACCACCGGTAAAACCAATCTCTTTAGTAGGTAAATTCGTTTGTTTGATCTCGGTGAGGTAGGGCTCCACATCCGATACGTCTAGATACACCAAACGGTCGTTTTCGGGTGATGATTCGATGTAACAATTTTCGCAGGTTAAATTACAGCGCGTTCCTGTATTGAACCATAGGGTGTGTAAGTTTCTCAATTCAACGCTGGCGCGCCGCTCTCCTTTAGCGGTGAGCTTTGGATCTTTAAATTTCGGACGTTCAGTTACTTCCATAATGCGAAAAACTCCGATTTATTCATTTTCATCTTGCATACTCATCAAGGCCGATTGGCAAATATTGAATGGTGCAATACAGTAATTGGTTCGGTGATTTTAGTATGTCAGGGCAAATCTAATGGAACAAGGTATAACTAACCCTTACAATAGGTTTTCGTTTTGAGATCACTTTTGTAATTATACGAATATCTTTCTAAACCATAAATAGGTGTTACTTGCCGTTATCAACCACTGAGCATACACACGCCGGAATTTATTTCAGCCTTACCCGCAAACGAATGAAAAATATTCGGTTGCGTGTTTTAGCCCCTACGGGTGAGGTTAAAGTTTCTGCGCCACACCGCGCGCGAGTTGAAGATGTTTTGCGTTTTATTGCTGAAAAGCAAGAATGGATTCGGCAACATCAGCAGCGAATAAGTGAACAGGCGCTCTTAATATCAGAACCGGAAAAAGATTTAGAGCCACTGCGAGAGCCTATGCGGCAGCGTATTAGTGAATTATTGTTGCTGTGGGAGCCGCGTATGCAGGTTAAGGCGAGCAGCTTTGGTATTCGAAACATGAAAACCCGCTGGGGCAGCTGTAATATTCGTACAAAAAAAATATGGTTAAGTTTAGCGCTTGCGGCAAAAGAACCAGATCTATTGGAATATGTGTTAGTGCATGAGTTAGTGCATTTGCTCGAAGCAGGCCACAATGCACGCTTTTATAGGTTTATGGATGAATTCATGCCGAACTGGCGCGAAAAACATCAACGATTAAACCCAAATGCGCGTATTCGATTATAGTATTTTTCACCTTCTTTACGCCTCTCACCCCATCTTTTTCGTAAATCTGCATTACACTGATAGTTGGCTATAGCGTTTTTATCCTAAGCTTCAACTGGCAACAAGAGGTAGCTTTGGCTTAATAGTTATGAGGTATTCTATGCGTATATTTATGAAGCAGAATTTAATGCAAGGGCATTTTGGTAAAGTAATTGTTGTCACCATGGCGCTTTTACTCAGTGCGTGTGCTGGGCAACCCGATTATCGCGCGGCCGAGCGCGGTGGTTTTGGTTATTCGGAGCGGCAACTAACGGAAAATCAGTACCGCGTAAACTTTAAAGCCCGTGGCGATGATACAGGCGCAGCAATGGACTATGCCATGCTTCGCGCCAGTGAATTAACTCTTGAGAACGGATATGAGTGGTTTGTAGTTACCAGCCGCGAAACATTTGTAGATCGGGAACGCGTAACCAACAACAATTTTGGATTTGGCTTTGGCTACGGTTTTCGCTCTCGCAGCAGCTATCATTTAGGCATGACATTGGGTGATGGCCGCAAAGAAGTGGCGGTAAACTTAGAAATTCGCATGGGGCGAGGTGAAATCCCTGAAAGTGATCAAGCGTATAACGCCGCTGAATTATTTGAGAACTTGCAGCCACCGGTTGAATAAACTAAAGCACACAGATTTCAATAGGGCTCATCTACTTTTATTAGAATCGCAGAGCACTCTGATATATGCTGAGGTTTCAGCTGTTTAGGAGAGATTCTGTGGCAAGCACCCGAAAGATATTAATTTTCCTCAACCCTTTGGCGAATAAACGCCGAAGGGTTTTACTTAATGTGCTTATTCATGAGCTTGATGCTCGCGGTTTTGCTTATGTTCACTTTGAAACCTTTCCCGATGTGCAAAAAACGATTGATGGGGTGAGTGCGAGTATTGCGGATTGCACCGAGGCAATTGTGCTAGGGGGGGATGGTACGCTGCATCAAGCAGTGAATGCCCTAATTGGATATCGTTTACCTATCGGTTATATACCCTGTGGCACTGGAAATGATTTTGCCCGGGGTTGGTTTGCAGAAAAACAGCATAAAGCAGTTCAGGAATGGGTGCAGCAAGCGCTCGATTCACCCGCAAAAACGATTGATGTAGGCCAAGCAGGATCTCGCTATTTTATTAATGTTGCCGGTGTTGGTTTCGATGGCGAGTTGGTTCAGCGCTTGGGAAACAAGAAATCAATTTGGCCAAAGCTAAGCTATTTATTGGCGGCATTAAGGGCTATTAGTAGCTATCGTGCGAGGTCTTTTTCGTTAGCTGGCAGCAACACAAAAGTAATGGCAATAGCGCAGCGGCCTGGTTTTTTGTTAACGCTGGCGAACAACCAGTTTTTCGGGGCAGGAATGCATATCGCACCCCATGCCAGTTTGAATGATGGCACGCTGGCCTATTGCTTCATTGAAAAATGTGGCTGGTTAACACGCTTTCGAATTTTAAATAAAGTGATGAAGGGAACGCACGCGAATCATGCCAAGGTTCATTGCGGGCAATTGCATGCGGTGCAAATACAAACGCCTGATTTACCAGTGCAAGCTGATGGTGAATATGTAGGCAAAACACCGATGATTATTCGCACTATTCCAGCAGGCATTCAGCTACGCCGCTAGTGCACGCATATCTAGCCAGTGTTAACGCACTTCAAGGTTGCATGCAGCAAGAAATGCTTGCCATTCCTCGGCATGAACACGTGCAAGCTGCCGGCTTTTTACCCCAAAGCTTTCTTCGCCCAATAGTGCAGTTAAATACTCATTCCAATCTGAACTGATCACTTGCGATTGTATGTTTATCGTAGTGCTCGCTACTTGGCGGTATTCATTATCCCAACGGGCAAGTGCCGGCTGTAATCTTTCTATCCAAACAGCGTTTAATACATTCTGCATGTATTCAGCATTTTGCGGCGTGAACGAGCGGCCACTGCTTGTTTCAGAGTTACTCACACAGCTTAATGCGTTAGCTCCAGCGGCCAGTTGTTCATTCAGTGCGTTTAGCCAACCCACCACATGCTGCTGTGTGCGCAACAACTCAGGAATAGATTTTCCTGTTCCCAGAGCTTCCATATGCAGCTGCCATTCGTTTTGATCGAGCGCAATTTTTTCTGGATCAGCGAGAATACCGGCAAATAAGTTAGAGAAATAATCCAACGCTGCTAGCGATTTTTGCAAATTACTCTGCGCATCAACCGCACGAAGGTTGCGGCCGGGTCGAAAGGTATCTCGAATTGCTGGTTCGCTTGTCCAGAAACGGTCTATCCACAGCGGAAGGTTGTTAATCTTTTCTTCTAAACTGAGCGTTAGCGCCTCAGCAAGGTTAGATTCAGCAATATCGGTATTTTGCAGGCAATCAGCCAACGCTGGTATCATTTCGATTTCATATAGAACTCGTGCTTGTACTGATTGAACCCGGCCCAATGAACTGTTGCGTTGAGCGATTAATTGGCCAGCGCGGCATTGATTCAAGCGCATGCTTTCGAACAAACCGATGCTGCCCTCTGGGATTTCTTGCCGCACATCACTTACGCCCGGTTGGCGCGGAACCTGTGGAATTTCTGGTGCCACTGCCGGCTCAGCAATCAAACGCTGAACTCGATTTTGATAATCTTCAAATACCTTATTAACATCGCTGCCAAAACAGCCGCTTAGAAAGGCACTAAGCGTAATGATGCCAATGCTTTTAATGATCCTTTGCGGTAAACTCTGCTTATAACTCATGGTTTTTATCGCTTCGGTAATATGTTTATTTACTAGAATATTAGCACGGGAAACTTATGTTCACGGGTATAGTTCAAACGAAAGCAGTGGTTAACACGATCACTGATCAAGGGCAATTTCGGCGCTTGGAACTTAGGGTTGCGAGTAAGCACCTAAAAAATATTGAAACCGGCGCGAGTATTGCCGTTAACGGATGCTGCCTCACGGTCGTAAGTTTTACGGCAAGCGAGCCAGAAGCATTAGTGTGCTTTGATATCATTGATGAAACATTACGGCTCACTAATTTAGGCGCATTGAAACAGGGTAGTAACGTTAATTTTGAGCGCTCATTAAGCTTCGGTAGTGAATTAGGTGGCCACATTGTTTCTGGGCATATTCATACTACCGCCACTTTAGCGCAACGGGTTGATAGCGAAAATAACTGCCGCATGTTTCTATCGGTTGAACCGAAGTGGCTAGAATACATTCTAGCTAAAGGGTTTGTAGCCATCGATGGTGCCAGCCTTACGGTAGGCGAGGTAGAAGAAAGTGGGTTTTGGCTGCACTTGATTCCGGAAACATTAGCGCTAACTATTCTTGGCGAAGCCCTGGAAGGGCAAAAAATCAATATTGAAGCCGATCAACAAACGATTACCATTGTTGAAACAGTGAAGCGGGTGCTTGCGCAAAAGTTATAATCTGCGATTTGTCTTATAGCAGTTAATAATATTGTTCATCACCCGAACTGATTTGTAAGTGCAGCCGATCATCTGCTGCGTTTCGGTATAAATGCAGATATATAATCTCGCCACAGGCACGGCATTCATCATCAAAACTTTGTTGTTCTTCTGAAAGATCAACATCCAGATGAATGTTATGCCCGCAATGAGGGCATTGCAATTTGGTATCATGAATTTTTTTAGTGTTCATACCAAGCACCTTTTTGTATTGCATAACTTAACTGTTGCATAAGTTAACTATAGCAACAGGCCATGTTTTTGCTGTTAAGGCGTGTTGCCGATATCCTAAACCGCGGTGATTACAGATGTTTTTTATTAAAATAGTAGGCACGCTCCTTGAATAGTTTAATTACCCCTTTATTTCTTGGTCAGCTAGCTGCGTTAACGGCTGCTTTTTGTTGGGCTTTAGCCACATTGATGTATAGCCGCAGCAGCCACCACTTAAGTTCAGCACAGTTAAATCTCGTGAAGGGTGCAATAGCATCGCCGCTGCTGTTTCTAGGCCTATTACTGTTTGCCGATATGCAGCTTTTGCAATGGCACAGCACTCCCTTTCTACTTTTACTGTTGAGTGGTGTTATCGGTATTACTATTGGCGATACTTGTTATTTCTCAGCGCTTCGGCGTTTAGGCCCCGCACATACTATTTTATTTGAGTATTTAGCACCGCCGCTTGCAGCGCTTATTGCTTGGCTTGTGCTTAGTGAACGAATGAGTTGGGTAGAAATTTTTGCTGCAGTTATCGTGATAGTAGGGGTTTTGTTGGTGCTTACGGAGCGGCAACCGGTTGCTGGCATTAAGTTGAGCAGGCCGGGTTTGCTGTTTGCGGTTGCGGCAGCACTTTGCCAAGCTATAGGCTTGGTAATGGCATTCTATGCGTTTCAAAACTTTGAAGTTAATGCACTGCAAGCGGCAATGTTAAGGCTCTCAGCTGGAACTATGGTGTTAACACTAGCCTTATTGATAGTGAAGCCGCGTATGTTGATGCAAACATGGGGTGCTGTGCAGAAAACACGAAAATCAATTCTATTTACCGCGATTATTTTAGGAACATTCATGGCCATTTGGTTGCAGCAAATAGCTATCGCCTACGTAACACCGGGCATTGCCCAAACCTTGTTATCTACGGCGCCATTGTTCATGCTTGGATTAAATCTCTTTCGTGGTCGCACCGTGAGTTTCCGAGCGTTGTTAGGAACCTTTGTTGCCATGATAGGAATAGGGCTGTTGTTTCTTCGCTAGTAAAACGGCTAATAAGATAAATCCAAAGCCATCACGGCAAAAGCGCGTTGAAAGCGTTGCGGGCTAGCAACGATTTAGCTATAGTTGCTCGTCTATTTTTTGTAGTATTTTATATATCTCGGTTATTCAAAATCGAATTCACTCATACAAGTGGCACTTGGTAGGTGTCACCACTGTAGAAAGGAAGAATCATGCCTGTAATTACTCTCCCCGATGGAAGCAAACGCGAGTTTGATCATCCAGTTTCTGTATTAGATGTGGCAAACGATATTGGCCCCGGTTTAGCTAAGGCTACGGTTGCTGGCCGCATTAATGGCGAACTTGTTGATGCTTGCGAGCTGATGGAAAATGATTCCACGCTGGAAATTATCACCCCAAAAAATGATGATGGTGTTGAGATTATCCGCCATTCCTGTGCGCATTTATTGGGCCATGCGATTAAACAATTGTGGCCAAATACGAAAATGGCTATCGGGCCAACGATTGATAATGGTTTCTACTACGATGTAGATATCGATAAGCCGTTACTTCAAGAGGATTTGGATGCGCTCGAGAAGCGTATGCAAGAATTACAGAAAACTGGCTACGATGTTGTTAAAAAACGCGTAAGTTGGGAAGAAGCGCGTGAAACCTTTGTACAACGTGGTGAAAGTTATAAAGTTGAAATTCTTGATGAAAATGTAGCTCGTGATGACCGCCCAGGCCTTTATCATCATGATGAATATATTGATATGTGCCGTGGCCCACACGTTCCCAACATGCGGTTTTGCCAGCACTTTAAAATTATGAAAGTAGCTGGTGCATACTGGCGTGGTAATTCCGATAATAAAATGCTGCAACGCATTTATGGTACTGCTTGGGCAGATAAGAAAGAATTAAAAGCATACCTACAGCGCCTCGAAGAAGCAGAAAAGCGCGATCACCGTAAAATTGGTAAAACTCAAGATTTGTTCCATTGGCAAGAAGAAGCGCCAGGAATGGTGTTCTGGCATCACAACGGCTGGACCATTTTCCAAGAGTTAGAAAAGTATATTCGTGAAAAACTCAATGAATACACCTATCAAGAAGTAAAGGGCCCGTTGATGATGGATCGGGTGTTGTGGGAGCGTTCTGGCCACTGGGAGAAATTCTCAGAGCTGATGTTTACCACTTCATCAGAGAACCGCGAGTATGCGGTTAAGCCAATGAATTGCCCGGGGCACGTACAGATATTCAATCAAGGCTTGAAATCCTACCGTGATTTACCGTTGCGCATGGCCGAGTTTGGGTGTTGTCATCGTAACGAGCCAAGCGGTGCTTTGCATGGCTTAATGCGCGTTCGAGGTTTTACTCAAGATGATGCCCATATTTTCTGTACTCACGAACAAGTGCAGGAAGAAGTGGCAGGTTGTATCCGCATGGTTTATGAAACTTATAAAACTTTCGGCTTCGATGAGATTGTAGTGAAGCTTTCTACACGCCCAGAAAAGCGGTTAGGCGACGATGCAACATGGGATCGTTCAGAGGCTGCTTTAGCAGAGGCGCTGAAGAGCCATGGTATCGAATTTGAGTATTTACCGGGCGAAGGTGCCTTCTATGGGCCGAAAATTGAATTTACTTTACACGATTGCTTAGGAAGAGCGTGGCAATGTGGTACAATACAGCTTGATTTTGCGTTACCTGATCGTTTAGGTGCTACTTATGTGGGTGAAGATAACGAACGCCACGTACCAGTAATGATTCACCGAGCGATTTTGGGTTCGTTAGAACGTTTCATGGGTATTTTGATCGAAGAGTATGCTGGTTTCTTCCCGCTTTGGCTCTCACCAATGCAGGTTGTGGTAATGAATATTACTGATAATCAGGCAGAATATGCCCAGAATTTAGTAGCAGAATTGAAAAAACAGGGTTTTAGAGCAAAAGCCGACTTGAGAAATGAGAAAATAGGCTTTAAAATCCGCGAGCATACGCTTAAGCGCGTGCCGTATTTATTGGTGGTTGGTGATCGCGAAGTCGAAGATGGACAAGTAGCGGTACGAACCCGGCGGGGTGAAGATTTAGGCAAACTAGCAGTAGCCGACTTCATGTCTCGCATACGCGGTGAAGTTAATTCGCGCGTAATTTCTTAAAATTGTTTGGAGGAAGACACAATTAAAGGCGGAAAAAAAGGCCAAAAGGTCGATAAAACTCGGATTAATGAAACTATCACAGCCCCTGAAGTACGTTTACAAGACGGCGAAGGTGAACAGCGCGGGATAGTTAGTTTAAGCGAAGCTCTTGAAGTTGCTGCAGAAGCGGGAATGGATTTGGTGGAAATCAGTCCTAACGCTGAGCCGCCTGTGTGTCGTGTGATGGATTACGGAAAATTCCTCTACGAAAAAAGTAAGCAGCAGAAAGAGCAAAAGAAAAAGCAAAAACAGATTCAGGTTAAGGAAGTTAAGTTCCGGCCTGGAACTGATGAAGGCGATTACCAGGTAAAACTACGCAACCTGCGTCGCTTTCTTGAGGGTGGTGACAAAGCAAAAGTTACTATTCGTTTCCGTGGCCGAGAAATGGCGCATCAAGAGATTGGAATTGAATTGCTAGAGCGTATTAAAAACGATCTAGAAGAAGTTTCAAGCCTTGAATCGTTCCCTCGTAGGGCTGAAGGGCGCCAAATGATTATGGTTCTGGCCCCAACAACTAGCAAGTAGCACTGGTACACAAGAAGGTAATCATTCCGATTGCCTCACCATGTTATCTTGAATGGCAACCAATGCGGAGTTTATGCAATGCCTAAAATGAAAAGTGTAAAAAGCGCCTCGAAGCGTTTTAAGAAAACTGCTTCTGGCGGTTACAAGTGCAAGCAGTCTCACTTGCGTCACATTTTGACCAAGAAGAGCTCAAAGCGGAAGCGTCACCTGCGTGCAAAGAGCATGGTTCATAAGAGCGATGTTGCTTTAGTAGATCGCATGTTACCGTTCGCATAAGAGGAGACTGACCCATGGCACGAGTAAAACGTGGTGTAATGGCGCGCGCGCGTCACAAGAAGATAATGAAGCAAGCCAAAGGTTACTATGGTGCACGTAGTCGCGTATTCCGCGTTGCGAAGCAAGCAGTAACTAAAGCCGGTCAATACGCATACCGCGACCGTCGCAACAAGAAACGTACTTTCCGTCAATTATGGATTGTTCGTATCAATGCTGCTGCACGTCAAGGTGGCCTTTCTTACAGCCGTTTCATCAATGGTTTGAAGAAAGCATCAGTAGAGATCGACCGTAAGATTTTGGCTGATATCGCTGTTCACGATCAAGCAGGTTTCTCTGCATTGGTAGCGAAAGCGAAAGAAGGACTTTCTGCGTAAGCAGGCGTTCTTTAGCTAGCAAAGAAGGGAGCCAATTGGCTCCCTTTTTGTTGCCTGTATTTTATAGCCCTGATACGCCGACCTGATTATATCGGGGATCTCCCCTATACCCGTAAAGCCCAGCAACTGTCAGTCTTAGTTCCGTAACGTTTAATTAACATATTCTGTATTGAAATTTGCGGAGAAAATTATTATGAAAAAAACTGCTATTTCGTTAGCGATCGGCACGGTTATTGGGTTTTCCATGTCATCGCCAACCCACGCGAGTGTTCTTGGCGAAGCGCTTCAATCTACCCTAAATACACTTGAAGCTACCGATAAGGTTATGGTTGTTGTTAGTTATGAACAGTTAGAACCAGTATCGGAAACTCAGCTTGGACAACTGCTAGATTTGGGTATCAGCGAGGGCGTTCAGTTCCGCTCACTACCAATTATTGGTGTGCTTGCCAGCCCCGAACAAATTCGTTCCATTAGTGCGCAACCGGAAGTGCGATCGGTTTGGTTGAATCGGCCACTTGAGTATTTTAACAACGATTCCCGCAAGATTACTGGTGTGAATCAAGTACAGGGTCAAGATTTCATTGATCGGAACGGTATAGAATTTACTGGTAGTGGCGTTACTGTTTTAGTTCACGATAGTGGCATCGATGCGAGTCATCAAGACCATTTCTTCGGTGATACGGTTGTAGAAAACGTGCAGGGATTAACCCATGCCCAAGCTTTGCGCATTTTAGGTACTAACGGTGCGTGGTTAGAAGGGCAAATAAATACTGATACTAACTCCGGACACGGAACTCACGTTGCTGGAACAATTGCCGGTAACGGGGTTATGTCGAACGGTAAATATGCAGGGGTGGCACCAAATGCCGATCTTGTGGGCTACGGCTCTGGTGGTGGTATTGCTATACTAGATGCACTTGGTGGCTTCGATTATGCGATTAGTAATGTGTACTCGTTTAATAGCCCGATTCGGATTATAAGTAACTCCTGGGGTAGCTCGGGTAAGTTTGATCCGAATGGACCCATCACATTAGCAACCTATAAAGCGTTTCAATTGGGTATTTTGTCTGTATTTGCTGCTGGTAACTCAGGGCCGGGTGAGGATACGCATAACCCATATGCGCAGATTCCATGGGGCGTTTCAGTTGGTGCGGCAACGAAAAATGGCGATTTAGCGGGCTTTTCATCGCGCGGTTTAAAAGGCGAAAGTGGTGATTTCTCAATGCCAGACGGTTCCCAATGGACCTACACCAATGATGTTACGATCGTAGCACCGGGGGTTGATACTATCTCAACTCGTGCGGCAACGAACCTTACTGCGAATGGCGGTGCGAATGATGTTGGTGTAATCGAAGAAGAATATTTGCCGTTTTATACAATGATTTCTGGCACATCGATGGCAACACCACATGTTTCTGGTGTGTTGGCACTGATGATGGAAGCAAACCCAAATTGGCAGCCACTTGAGTATGTTGAGCTGTTAAAAGAAACAGCAACTAATATGCCTGGGCGTGAAACCTGGGAAGTGGGAGCAGGCTTTATTAATGCCCGCGCTGCGGTAGCTGCCGCATTAGGTGCAAATTTAGAGTTCAGCCAGAATGTGAATAGCTTACGCGATTTCAATGCAAATGCACTAACCTTCACTAGTGATCATGTTGAACCATTCGAAGTGCTATATAGCCCGCTCGGTGAACTTGATAGATTCACTTTCGAGGTTGATGCGGATACCGCATGGGTGAAGGCGAGCGCAAGTTCATTAGCGAACACGATAAAACTGGTATTAGTTGCACCAGACGGTACTGAATACTCAGGCAACCTAACCCTGCCAGCGCTGGAAACTGCAATGCGTGTATCAGCTCCTGGTCAAGTAGGAACATGGTCGCTTTATGCGTATGGTTTAACATCGTTATCTGGTGTTGAAGCAGATCCTTTAGGTATTACTAATGGTCCAGGCGTTCCAGAGGTTATTTCCGGGAATATTGAGTTTGTAGAATCGGCAGGATACGAAGGAACCGATGATATTGAAGGGCACCCATTCCAGGGCGCAATTGAGTACGCGATTAGCCGTCGTTTAATGGATGGTTTGCATAACCGTCGATTCCGTCCAAATGCTAACCTTCAGCGTCAACACCTTGCTGAATACTTAGTTATGGGCGCTGCGGTTCGCCAATATCGCGAATTGTTGAATGAACCAGAGCCGAATATTACTCAATTACCAAAGGGTAAAGAAAGTTTTGTTTTAGCAGCAAGCCAACAGGGCGGTGCGTTACGCGATAACGATTATTCTCAGAACGGGGTGATGCGCGTGGTTGCTGGCGAATTCTCACCTCGAGATGCGGTTAGTAAACTTGATCTTGCGTATAGCTTTGTACAAGTACTCGGTTTAGAAGCTGCAGCATTGGCGTTCGATCCAGAACAACCGATTACAGTGACGTATCAAGGCAAAACGATCGAAGTTGCTGACCAAGATGAAATTCCGCGGGAATTACGTGGCCATGTGCAATTGGCCTTGAACCTATCCGTGACCAATGTGCACTTTACGGTTACACAAGGCTTGTTTGACTTAGAGCCAACAATTACGGCAACCTTTAACCCTAGCCGAGATATCACACGAGTTGAATACGCAGTGTGGGCTAGCCGTCTATTTGATGGGTACTTTCAGTAAATAGTTAATAAAAACAATCAAATCGGGGCATATGGATGTGTCCCGATTGATATTAGTGTAAACAAAAGTTACATTTATGTTAATTCATTTGTAACAAAATGTTTCTAACTAGGAGTTGAATGATGGCTATTTTAGCAAAACGAGATACACAGAATCGGTCACGTTTATTATATTGCTTGAGCGGTTTCCTAATCTTTATTGCGAGTTTCTTTATCGCAACTTCAGCTCAAGCTTCCACAGAAGCTAATGTGGTTTATACAAACGATGGGTTTACCGCCCAGGTGCAAGTTACCAGTTTAATTGAGCTAGAAGTGTCGGTAAAATTTGAAAACGCAGTGGGAGTGGCTGCAGAAAACTTTGAGCTTGATTTTCAGATAGTTTCTCCACTGAACACGAATCTTCTTAACCGACTCCCAGGAACGTTAGTGTCTTTACCTGCTGATTTCCCAGTGCTCATTTCCATTAAACCAATTGCAGATCGTGGTTTTAGCTTCGAAGGCGTTGCAGAAATTGAAATTTATACCAAGAATTTACATTACGTAGCAGGATCACCATTACGTTTGTTCCATAGCTCAGATGGTGGAGAATTTAAAGATATTACGGTTACTACAGGTGCTGGAAGTTATCGAGCTCGTGGGCAGATGGGTACGTTCTCAGATTTCCTTATTGCGGCCGATTTGCGAACGCCGGTAAGCGTGGTTGCAGGCAAAGTTACTGCGTTTTCTGATTACCTTCAGGCACAATCTAGTGTTATCGAATCGCCAACCTATAACTTGCTTTCTGCAGCATTATCAATCTTGCAACAGCAAGTGAGTGCTGGTAGTTACGGTTCTGCTCAAAACACTGTGAATGAAATTATCACAATCTTAGAAACAGCAGATGGTGCTGTGATGCCTTCGATTTGGCGGTCGTCTAAAGATTTGCAGAACGTTTCGGGTACATTGCTTGCTCAAGCTAGAACTATCCGTTATAGCCTGCGGATTTTGTAAATAGAGGTAACAAGTGCCATTACGTTTACAAATGAACTTAGTTGATCAACCAAGCCAGATTTCCCTCCTTTTAGAGGGGAGGCATTATGTAATTGGTAGAGGTTCAAAGGCAGATATTCGTATAAACGATCCAGCGATATCAAGAGCTCACGCCCAAATTCAATTCCGCGAGGGCAGTTGGCAAATTCAAGATTTAAATAGCCGGAGTGGCTGTTATTTTGCGCACGAAAGAATTGAATATCTTAGTTTGCCATACGAGCCTCTTCGATTCAGAATGGGGCATGTTAACTGTCTTGCTGAACAGCTACCATACCGAGATGCCGTAGCGGCAGATAGTGAGGCAGGGTGGCAGTTTAAACAAATAAAAAATAGCACGCTACGACTCGCTCAAACCATGAACTTGGAAACGTTTGCGAATTTTGCCACGGAAACATTACAGAACCTTTTTCCTCGAGAACGAGCAGCTCTATTGCTTTTAAATGAAGCCGGTGTAGTTATTCAATCTTGCGGTAATCCCTCTTGGTGTTCTGCTGCTGATTTTTCAGGCAGCCGCAGCGCTATTCGTAGAGCAGTAACCGAAAACCAACCTGTTGTATTAGCAAATATTAATGATGATCCACTACTTCGCAATGCACACAGTATTGTTGAACAAGAATTATCGTCATTAATTTGTGTGCCAGTTAATTTTAACGGCCGTACATATGCAGTGTTATATGCAGACAGCACTGAAACGTCTCGAGCTTTTACCGATATAGATTTACGTGTTGTTACATCATATGCCCGACAATTGGGCATTGTTTTTGGCTTGCGAGAGATAGACCAAGAACTTGCTAATTCTGAATTACCTCTATAGTGTAAAGAAGCGTATAGAATACTGTTTTTAGTTATCTATTACTTCGCCCACTCTGTTCGTATAATCATAACAATTATTGCATGTGAGAGGTGGCTTTTGAGGTGAGTATGTCGACCCCAAGTGACGGGATTAAGGATGACATCCGCACAACTATTATTGCCGATACAGGGATACCTGCTGGAACACTTTTAGCTAATCGTTTTTTCATTCATGAGGAGCTTGGACAGGGCGGGCAAGCTCACGTATATCGTGCTCATGACGAAATCACCGACAAAACGATTGCAATTAAAGTACTAGCTCGGAGAACCGAACTATCTGAATCTGCAATACAACGATTGCGTGATGAACTACTTGCTGCTCGAAGAATTTCCGATCCAAATATTATCCGTGTTCATGAGTTTTATCGTGATGAGGCATACGTTTTTTACACAATGGACTATATCGCAGGGCAAACACTTGCTCAGCGATTGCAAGAAAATGTATCAATGCCTGATGCGGAGCGTTGGTTTCATCAGATCATTGCGGGAGTTCAAGCTTGTCATCGAGAACAAGTTATTCATGGTGACCTCAAACCGGCAAATTTACTGATTGATACAAGTAATAACTTGGTTATCGCTGATTTCGGTATTAGCGCGGTTCATGGTGATTCGTATACTAGAGGTAGCGGAACAGACGGCTATCGAGCCCCCGAAATAGATGAAGGAGAGGCGATTTCAAACGCGGTTGATATTTATGCATTAGGTAAAGTTATTCAACGAATTCTTAATGCTGTTCCAAGGCATGGCACAAGAACTCACTTATGGCGATTGCGCTGGTTAAAGCTTGCAAAGAGAATGCTAAATGAGAATCCTGAGAACCGTTCATCGCTCACAAAAATCGTTAGAAAAACAACGGTAACGGGTTCTCGTCGACACATCGCGATGGCCGCTCTTGTAGTCTTGTTGCTTTTTCTAGCGACAATATACCAGCATTATTCTAACGGCACTGGCCCTGAGCTGTTGGTTGAGCCAAATCACTCAGTTGCACCTGCACGAATTGCATTCGTACATACACCGGATGCGCCCGATGCAGAGCGAATTGTGCAAATGCTCTCACTTACCTACACAGAGAAGAATAAGTTCTCGGTAATTTCGCCTACCCGTGTCAACAACCTTGTTTTACAGCTAGGCTTAAATCCATTCCAGCAAGCGCGTGATCGAGAGCGCTTGGCTACTTTATTGAACGTTTCAACACTAATTTTTGTTGCATCCTTTAACGATAGCGATGGCGCTTCAGATTATGTTCAAGTTTATGTTAGTCACTACCCAGAGAATCAGCCAATGGGTGTTGAGGCTTTTGCTTTACAGCGAGGTGTGTTAACTGCCTTTCAGCAGATTCAATCACATCTAGTCATTCATCTGGATAATGTTAGTGGTGGGAAAACCAGCGATGTACTCAATGCGGAACTAGCAGAATTAGTAATTCAAATACAAAACGCAGAATCACATGAGCAAGTGGAACGGTTGCAACGCGATCATCAGGCTCAATATCAGCAATCTACAGCATTTTGGTTCGCATTAGCGCAATGGGCAAATTTAGCAGGGTTAGATGACAAGGCAGATTACTATCTATCTATGTTGTTTGAAACCACTGCCGAAAACACAGCAAACTATTGGGTGTTAAGAGGGCGGGTGTTAGAAGCTCAGTTGTCGGGTGATTTAGATTCAGCTGCGCTGGCATTAGATCGGCTTCTTGAAGTTTACCCGAGCCGACCAATTTTATTAGAACAACGAGCGATGATAGCTCAACAACTCGACGATGTATCATTAGCGGAGCAGTTGCTGGAAGCAGCATTAAGTATAGATCCTAACTCAGGTAATCTCTGGTTTGAGTTGGGCCGTTTACGAATTAATCAAGGCGACATTCAAAGTTCTATTCATCATGAATTAGCACAAGGGTTGATTCGATTCCGGCAACAAGAAGATTTATTCGGCCAGGGCATTATTTTAAATGCGCTCGGTGTAGCTTACCTGCGCATCGGTGACTTGTTAGCATCACAGAACTACTTCGAGCAAGCATTGAAAGTACGAACCGCGAATGAGGATTTCATGGGCCAAGCGGTGACATTAAGTAATTTAGCCAATGTTCTCGCAATTATGCAGAAGTATGTAGAGGCAGATTTGCAGTTAGAAAAAGCAGCAGAGATATTTGCCACGTTGAATGATCATCGAGGTACTGCGCAAGTTCTGAATGAACGTGGATATTTAGCTGAAGAGCAGGGTAAATACGACGCGGCGCTACGGTATTTTCGCGGTGCTTTAGATTTGCGAATACGCTACAGCAGCACTGAAGAGCAAGCTGAAACTATCAACAATGTGGCTTTTGTCTATTTCTTGTCAGGAGATTTTAGCCAAGCTGATATTTTCTGGCGGCAAGCAAATACTTTATTTGATCGAATTGATCACGAAAGCGGCAAACTCAGAACTGAACTGCAGTTGGCAAACTTGCACCTTCATCGTGGTGAGTATCAAATGGCAACTCGCATACTCGCCAAAGTAAGTAATTATATTGGTGATAACCGGCCAATTGAACAAGCATTTTTGAACTTTGTATTTAGCCGTCGTAATTTTGGTTTGGGGAATCTCGATGCTGCGTTGAGCAATGTTGTGCAAGCGATAGAGTATGCTTCTGCGATTCAAGATAATAGGGCGATCATAGAGAACTTACTGTGGAAACTTGAAATGTGTTTTTGGATTGCTGATGCTGGATGCTTTCTGCGTGAACAAGAGCATTTAAATTCATTACAAGATGGATTTACGCGCGAACAGGAAATTGTTTTCGCGTGGCTAAATTGGAGTTACAACCACGCAACTAAAACTGATAATGCAGTGGCCGAGGGCAAACGTTTACGGGAATCGTTAAACGATATTAATCTCCCGTTACATACGGAGATGAAAATGCGTTTGTTATTATGGGAATTCATGCCAAAAGCTATTGATTTAGAAGAAAAAGAAGCGCTTATGGCAGTTGTATTGCCTTCATACTACCAAGAGCATCTACATGTTAATTATCTAGCAGCAAGAGATGGCTTACAGTCATCTGAGGCATTAGTTAGGGTGCTTGCTCAATATCCAAAACATTGGCGAAATCATATTTTCATACAAGAAACACCGAACTCAGATACTAAGGTACGATTAGCGAAAACCGAGTGGTTAGGTTCATTAGAAGAAGAGCAAGCACAACGATATAGCTGTTGGTTCTATAAGGAATGTGGAAGTGAATAGTAAACTTGATTCACTATGTGAAATCCAACAACAACTCCGCAATTTGTTGATGCAAGAGCAGGACGAGTTGAGAGAACTCGCTAGGCGCGTGTGGAATCAGCAAGAGCTCGAAAGGAATCAATTAGCACATGATTTGCATGACGGCGTTGGTCAATCAATGGCTATTCTTTCACGCAGATTAAAGCAGCGCAGAGAAAATTCAGAAGATGATGAAGATCTCTACTTACTAGCTGATAATATGATGGAAGATATTCGTACCATGGCAAGATTAATGCGGCCTACTGTGCTTGATGACTTAGGGTTACATGCTGCGTTGAGGTGGTTAGCTAGAACCGTGTTTAAAAAAGAAAATGTGCAGGTTAAGTTAGATATCGATGTTAACGATGAGCTACCTGATGACCTGAATATTATGGTATTCCGCATCGCTCAAGAAGCGTTTACTAATATACTTAAACACTCCGGTGCAACTGAAGTTCGGGTATTTGCTGCCCGTAATGGTCAGGCATTTAGAATGGATATTATCGATAACGGTAAAGGCTTTGTTTACGATACAGTGAAAAAGGGGGTTGGGCTGCGCAGCATGTTTGATCGCGCCGCCGCATTTGATGCCACACTAAATATACAAACGCGGCCGAGCAACGGCACGCAGCTTACTGTTCAGGTGCGTTTATGACGCAGATCATTTCGTTAGTTATTGCTGATGATCACACGCTTATGCGCCAGGGCGTGGTAAAAATGCTCGATGTGTATGAAGACATTACAGTTCTTGCGGAATGTGATAACGGTATTGACCTTACAAAAGCAGTAATAGTTTATCAACCCGATGTGATCCTAATGGATATCGCCATGCCAAAAATGAATGGTTTAGTGGCGATTGAAAAAATTTTACTGCAACGTCCAGATTCCAAAGTACTGGTTTTAACGATGCATAATGAACTTGAGTATATGGAAGCATTTTATCATTCCGGCGCGGTTGGTTATGTGCTGAAAGATGCTACCGGTGATGAGTTATATGAAGTGATTCGAAAAGTATATGGCGGGGTTCGAGTGTTCCCGCCATTGCTAGAAGAGGCAATTAAACAAGGCAACGTTCGGCCAAGCCTTGAGAACTTAACCCGCCGAGAACGGGAAGTATTTCATCTCGTTGTTCAGGGGCATCCTACCAAAGAAATTGGTCGATTATTGAATATGGCCACCAAAACTGCGGAACACCATCGTGGAAAAGTATTACAAAAATTTAATGTTACTACTACCGCAGAACTAATTCATATCGCTGTAAAAAAGAATATATATCATTAGTTTACCTCTTGCTTAGTAATTAGAGTAGTAGGGTTGCACTGAAGAAGTTCGGGGATCTCCCTGATATTAAATCGCTCTTCGCCGTGTAAATGTGTCCTTGTTAAATTCGTGTTACAGAGGACACACTTATGAAAAGCAAAAAAACATTCATTTCATTTAAACTGGCTTCAGTTGCTGCAGCAACCATGTTCGCAATGGGCGCGCATGCTTCAACCATTGGGCCAAAAGTTCAATCTATCTTAGATTCTGGTGAGCTACAGGGAAGTGTAGAGTTAGTAGTAAGTTTTCAAGGAGATGGTCCACTCACGCCGGCACAGGTTCTTGCATTGACGAACCTTGGCGTTACCGGTACCACTTTTCAAAAGCTACCAATTGCGGGTGTAGTTGCTGATCTTGGTCAAATACATGCAATAACCGCATTACCTGAGGTACGTTCTGTTTACCTCAATGACGCGATGGACTACGAAAACGCAGAAGAAACCGAGATCACAGGTGTCAATCGGGTGCGTACCGATCGTAACCTGCGCATTAATGGCTTTCCAATAACGGGTCGTGGCGTTGGTGTGGTGGTGAACGATTCAGGTATTGATGGCTTACATCGAGATGTTGAATATCCTACGCGTACTATTCAAAATGTAGCAGCCGCAATTAACCTCAACGGGTTATCACCGTTATTGCCGATCACTTATCAAGAAAATCTTGCCACTACTGATCAGCTTGGTGGTCATGGAACTCACGTTGCCGCGACTGTGGGTGGCGATGGTGTTATGTCTGGAGGTTTATACGAAGGTGTGGCTCCAGGCGCTAACTTGATTGGTTACGGCTCTGGTGCGGCGCTATTTTTATTGGATACGCTTGGTGGCTTTGATTATGCGTTAGCGAATCAAACTCGATATGGTATTCGGGTAATTACCAACTCATTTGGCTCAACTGCCGATGCTGGTTCTGAGTTCCAACCTAATCATCCAACGAATATCGCTACCAAAGCATTGGCAGACCGTGGAGTAATTACTGTATTTTCAGCAGGTAACTCTGGATCAGGAGCTAGCACCATTACTGGAAACTTTAAAAAGGCTCCATGGGTGGTAACTGTTGCAGCTGGTGATTCGCAAGGTAATTTAGCGCCTTTTTCCAGCCGTGGCGAACGTAACAAAGGCGGTGAAGTAATAATCAATGGCGAACGGTTTGATTGGGTGGACCAGCCAACGGTAACAGCACCTGGAGTTGGTGTTATTTCCGCTCGCGTACAATCAGATCCGTTGGGTGGTTTAGGTGCAACCTCTGACGCTGAACGCATCGAGTTAGGGCACTTACCTTACTACACTGCGAAGAGTGGTACATCTATGGCTGCGCCACATGTTGCTGGTATTGTGGCGTTGATGTTAGAAGCAAACCCATCACTTGAATGGCGGGAAGTAAAAGATATCCTTCAGTACACTGCAACCAATATGCCGGGTCGTGAAGATTGGGAAGTTGGCGCTGGTTACGTAAACGCCTATGAAGCAGTGAAAATGGCAGCCAGCTTTGAACAAAATGCGAGTGGCTTAAACAATCTAGATCGTGAGTTTAATGCTTCGGCAACAATTGAAATCGGTAAGGAAGAAACTATTAACGCGTTTTTCTCACCGGTAGGCGAACCAGAGCGTTACAGCTTCAACGTTGGCAGCGACATTACTTTGGTTTCTGCTAGCGCCAATGTGAGTGAAAACACATTAGCAATTGTGCTTACTGATCCTAATGGTGTTCGTTACGGTTCCGGCGTTTCGTTACCTGTTTTAGGGCAAAACATTGCCGCCACTGCTCCAGCTGTAGCTGGAGAGTGGACACTTGAATTGCGCGGTGTTGGTGGGCTATCCGGTGTGGCTTTAGACCCTCTCGGTGTAACCAACGGTTATGGAGTACCTGGCGATCTTAACGTTCGGGTAGTGCAGGAACGCGCTGGTGAGTTTTCTGGTTTAAACGATATTGCATCGCACCCAGCACGGGGCTTTATCGAATATGCGGTACAAAACCGCTTGGTAGACGGTCGCGGTAGCAACTTCGATCCAAACCGAGAACTTCGCCGGATCGAGTTAGCTGATTTCCAAGTTATGGGTGGGGGCGTTCGTCAGCTTGCACCTGCAACGGAGAGATTCACCGATGTGAATGGTTTTGCCGCTTTACTTGCTGAAGCTACCACAGCTCGAGGTGCAGCATTACGCGATCGCGCGCAGTTTGAGCCGGGTGTGGTTATTGCTAACAGTGATAAGTTTGCTCCGAATGGACGTGTAACAAAAGCTGAGCTTGCTTATACTTTGGTGCAATCGCTTGGATTAGGGCGTGAAGTTGCGAATTTTGATGGTGAAGTTGTTGCATACTTTGACGGTAACGCAGTACCAGTTACAGATGCTGGTGACATACCAGCAGGGCTACGCGGATATGTGCAAGCGGCGATTGATACCGGCCTGTTGTCAGTGCGGTTTCATTTACAGCAGGGAGTGTTGGATTTAGAGCCTACAATCACCGCTACATTTGAACCAAAGCAGCGGGTACAACGTGCGGATTATGCAGTGGCCATAACACGCTTACATAAAGCATTTTATTAACCCTGCCAAAAGATTCATTTTTTATCGTTATTGGCCAGCTTCTTCGGAAGCTGGCTTTTTTATTGAATTCGCAAGAGCTTAAGGTAATACATGAACCTTACCCTGTGGTATTTTTATGCTATGATTACGCCTTTGAAAAATAGCGTAAAACTCCCGTTATAACTCGCTTATGAGTAGTTGAGGATAAGTATGGATTTACAAGCAAATCTTGTGGAAATTCTTGCGGCAGGGACATCTGCTGCTCATTCAGCTAGAACCCCTGCGGAACTAGAAGATGTTCGTGTTGAATTTATGGGTAAGAAAGGCCGTTTAACGGAGCAGTTGAAAAGCCTAGGTAAATTAAGCGCGGAAGAGCGTCCGAAAGCAGGGCAGTTAATCAATCAAGCTAAACAAGAATTGCAGGATATTCTGAACGCCCGCCGTGATGAATTGAAAGATGCAGAAATGAATGCGCGCCTTGATGCAGAGCGCATTGATGTAACCTTAGCTGGCCGTATGGGGCAGTTTGGTGGTTTACACCCGGTAACGCGCACAATTCAACGTATTGAAGATTACTTTGGGCAATTAGGCTTCTCTGTGAAGGAAGGCCCTGAAGTAGAAGATGCATTTCATAATTTCGATGCGCTAAATATTCCGGCGCAACATCCAGCACGTGCTGATCACGATACCTTCTATTTCACACCAGAAACAATGTTGCGTACGCAAACATCCGGTGTACAGATTCGTACTATGGAGCATGAAAAGCCACCATTACGCATTATTTCTCCGGGCCGAGTTTACCGCAATGATTACGATCAAACTCACACGCCAATGTTCCACCAAGTGGAAGGCCTAATGGTTGATGAAAACGTGAGTTTTACCGAGTTGAAAGGTATTTTGCATGATTTCCTACACCACTTTTTTGAAGAAGATTTAGAAATTCGTTTTCGCCCTTCGTATTTTCCGTTCACGGAGCCCTCGGCAGAAGTTGATGTGCGCCGCAAAGATGGAAACTGGTTAGAAGTTTTAGGTTGCGGCATGGTGCATCCAAATGTATTGCGTTCTGTTGGTATCGATCCAGAGCAATACACTGGTTTTGCATTTGGTATGGGCGTAGAGCGTTTAACCATGATTCGTTATGGCGTAAACGATTTACGGGCATTCTTTGAAAATGATTTGCGCTTCTTAAAGCAGTTCAGCTAAACGGTTACGAGGGAATAAGAATTATGAAAATCAGTGAACAGTGGTTACGTGAGTGGGTTAACCCGCAACTGAACACCGAAGAACTCGCCGAACAGTTGAGTATGGCTGGTTTAGAAGTAGATGGTATTGAACCTGTAGCCGGTATTTTTAACGGTGTGGTAGTTGGTGAAGTAATGGAATGTGGGCAACATCCGAATGCCGATAAGCTGCAGGTAACTAAAGTAGATATTGGTGCTGAAGAACTTCTGGATATCGTTTGTGGAGCGCCAAATTGCCGAGTAGGTATAAAGGTAGCGGTAGCTACAGTTGGTGCGTTGCTTCCGGGTGATTTCAAAATCAAGAAAAGTAAACTGCGCGGTGAGCCAAGCCACGGCATGCTGTGTTCAGCTTCGGAGCTCGAGCTTAGCGAAGAACATGATGGTATTTTAGAGTTGCCAGCGAGCGCACCAATTGGTGAAGATTTCCGCGCTTGGATGGGCTTAAACGATACTGCGATGGAAATTGATTTAACCCCAAACCGTGCTGATTGTTTGGGTGTTAGGGGCTTAGCGCGAGAAGTAGGGGTGTTAAATCGCCTAGATGTAAGCGTGCCAGAGTTTAAAAACGTAGCGGTTACCGTTAACGATGAGCGGGCTATTCATTTAGATGCACCAGCAGCTTGCCCACGTTATTTAGGCCGCGTTATTCGTAATATTGATGTAACCGCAGCTAGCCCGTTATGGCTACAAGAGCGCTTACGCCGAAGCGGTATTCGTTCTATTGATCCAGTTGTTGATATCACTAACTACGTATTGCTTGAGCAAGGCCACCCAATGCACGCGTTTGATCTTGCAGCTATTGAGGGTGATGTTCATGTTCGTATGGCGAACAACGCGGAAAAAATTATATTGCTCGATGGCCAAGAAATAACACTTTCAGAAGATGTTTTAGTTATAGCTGATGAAAATAAAGCGTTGGCAATGGCGGGTGTTTTTGGTGGTGAAGCAAGCGGCGTTACTGAGAATTCGAAAGATATTTTCTTAGAAAGTGCTTTCTTTGCTCCTGATGCCATTATGGGCCGAGCGCGTAAGTTTGGTTTGCATACAGATGCTTCGCATCGTTATGAGCGTGGTGTTGATCCTGAGCTGCAGCGTGTAGCTATGGAGCGTGCAAGTGCTTTGATTTTAGAAATATGTGGCGGTGAAGCTGGGCCAATCATTGAAGCGGTGAGTGAGCAACACTTGCCGAAAGCAGCTGAAATTAGTTTGCGCGCTTCACGGTTAGAACGTTTATTGGGTATCGAAGTAGCAGCAAACGACGTTGAAGCTATTTTACAACGCTTAGGCTTCAGTGTTCAGAAAAGCACTGAAGGTTGGCAAGTAAACGTGCCTACTTATCGTTTCGATATCGCTATCGAAGAAGATTTAATTGAAGAAATTGCCCGTGTTTATGGCTATAACAACATTCCTGTGAAAGCTCCAGTTGCTCCATTGAGAATGCAGCGCCAAGAAGAATCAAAGCTTCCGGTGCGGGCGTTACAGCAAGTAATGTTAGCCGCGGGCTATCAAGAAGCCATTACGTATAGCTTTGTAGATCCAAAACAGCAGGCGCAGCTATACCCCGAAGCTGCAGCGTTAACGCTTCCGCACCCGATATCTATTGAGATGTCATCGATGCGCTTAGGCTTGTGGCCTGGGTTGTTATCAGCGGCGGGTTACAACCAAAAACGCCAGCAGCAAAATGTGCGCTTGTTTGAAACAGGTTTACGTTTCACACCAGATGAGAATGCAGAAAATGGCATCCGGCAAGAGCCGATGATAGCCGGTGTAATGCTTGGCACCGTGCAAGGTGAGCATTGGCAAGATGGTGTAAAGCCGGTTGATTTTTATGATCTTAAAGGCCATGTTGAAACCCTATTAAGAGCATCAGGGCGCTTTAGTGAATTCCGTTTTGTTGCTTCAACACACTCAGCGCTTCATCCGGGGCAGAGTGCGGCAATATATTGCGGTAGTAAATTAATAGGTTTTTGTGGTGCTCTGCATCCTCAGTTTGAGAAGCTGTTTGGTATTAAAGGCCGTGCATTCGTGTTCGAACTTGATTTATTAGCCATTCAGCAGCGTACGGTTCCAGTAGCTGGCGTAGTTTCTCGTTATCCTTCAATTCGTCGTGATATTGCTATTTTGGTAGACCGCAATTTGGCGGCTGGAGAGATTCTTGAAGTTATTCGAAAAGTTAGCGCAAATCAGTTAGTTGAACTAAACTTATTTGACGTCTACACTGGTGACAATCTACCAGCTTCAGAAAAGAGCTTGGCGATTGCATTAACGCTGCAGGCAGCGGATCGAACGCTAGAAGATCAAGAAGTGAATACTTTGATTTCTGAAGTAGTAACTGCACTGCAAAATGAATTCAACGCGGTATTGAGGGATAGTTAATTATGGCGCTAACGAAAGCTGAAATTGCTGAGCATCTATTTGAAAAAGTTGGCATTAATCGCAAAGATGCGAAGGAATTAGTGGAAACTTTTTTCGAAGAAATTCGCCATGCTCTGGAAAATGGGGAGCAAGTGAAGATTTCAGGTTTTGGTAACTTCGATCTTCGCGATAAATCTGAGCGGCCGGGGCGTAACCCGAAAACTGGAGAAGATATCCCAATTTCAGCGCGGCGAGTAGTTACCTTCCGCCCAGGGCAGAAATTTAAAGCTCGAGTAGAAGATGCAACGCCAATCGATGAGCAAGAATAACGATTGGTTAATATAATTACCTAATAATGAAAACAAAAAAGAGCCATTCAGAAATGAATGGCTCTTTTTTCTTTAGTAAATTATTTATTCTGCACTGTCTATTTTGCAGTAATGTTACCGAAAGAATAAGCTACTAAATGGATTTAACAAGCGTGCAACGCCCGATGTAAACTGTAATGGTGCATCCAGCCATGCTAACGTGAGGCAATCTTCTTGCGCTGTTTGCGGGCTATGGCGATGCGAATCACCTAGAAATATAAAATCGCCATCGTCATAACGGTCGAATTCATCTGCAAAAGATCCATTCAACACTAGAGTAGCTTCGCTTCCTCTATGGGTATGCTCAGGAACTGAAGCGCCGGCGGCCATATATATGAGGTTCACGTTATGTTCGCCTTCGATATTCACCGGAGCACGCCAAACTGAGCCCGGAACCTTGCTCCAAGGCCCTAAGCGTGACCCTAAGCGGCCTAGTGAAGGAGGTACTTTGAACTGCTTACCTTCAAGCGTTACTTCCTTCAGCGTTGGTTCACGCAGCAATGGCTGCGGTGCATTAGAGCTTAGTATTTGCTCAAGCATGTTATCGATATTTGTATCAGTGAAGCGCGAACCGCTATTTAAAGCTGTTTTGGCTACTTGTTCTTCAATGTCTTTCACGGAGTTTGCACATACTGGACACATATCAATGTGCGTTCCGATTACCAGACACAAAGACGCATCAAGCTCGCCTTGCGTATACTTCACTAGTAACTCTTCAGTAGGATGAAATTTAATCATGTGCAGTAATCAGCTCTCTTAGTTTCTGTAAGGCCAAACGCGTTCTCGATTTAACCGTTCCTAATGGAATATCCAATTCGTCAGATACTTCCTGCTGGGATTTGCCTTGAACATATATCTGTTCAATAACAATACGTTGAGCATCGGGAAGCTGGCGATAATACTCACCAATCTCTTGCATTAAGATGTTTTGGTCAAGGGCAAACTCTTCATCAGACGAATCACTCATTTCTTCAGAAAGAACTGGCCACAAATCTTCTGCGCTTACGTCGTTTTGCCGATGTTTGTTTTTGCGTAAGATATCGAACCGTATGTTACGAGCTATGGTGAAAATCCAAGTAGTGGGCGAACCCTTCTCTGGGCTAAATAAATGCGCTTTGTGCCATACATTGGTCATTGTATCTTGAACTAGGTCCATTGCAGTTTGTTCGTTGCCGAACTGCCGGGTAGCAAAGGCTTGTAACCTTGGCGCAAAATGCTTGAACAGCTCACTAAACGCTCTGCGCGAGCGATTGTTAGCTACATCCGCTAATAATTTGCCGAGATATTCAGTCGTTATTTCTTGGGTCTTGCTTGGCGACGTGTTCATGTACTCTCGCGTTACCCGATTTTTAGGCATGACATGCATTGTATTGTACGCCTTCTTGTTATTTTCCACCAATCAGTAACAACAATTACGGTTTCATACTTGCTACTGGATCAGTTGCGGTTAAAGATTAATCAAATCTTTCTGCTTGTTAACTTGCATAGTTAGAATCTTCATTCGAGCTTTCTTCAAATAATTGCCTAAGGTAGGCTTGCAGTTGTGGTGCATCGCTTTCATTTAGTAGCGCTTGTTTAGTTTCTGCTTGTAACGGCAAAATCTCTAACCAGCGATTACATACCCACAATGAATCATCAAAATTTTGCTCGGGATACAAGCTGGCAAACTCCGGATAATTATCAAACACTTCTTGTAATCTGCGCTTTAACTCACACTCATCGTTACTTGCAACATAGTCTTCGGCGTTCGCGGTTGTTGTATCTGGGAGGCTACGCAGAATCACTTCGCCAACCCGTAAACCATCTTTTTCCGTTTCGATGCTTTGGATATCAAAAAGTTGTTCACCTACTATAGTAATACCAAGGTAACCGTCGTCTAAACTCTCAAAATCAATAACTTTAACGAGCGTTCCAACGCTATGAATGTGTTCGTTGCGGCTTAAATCGCCATTTGGATTCAACATACATAATCCAAATCCGAGCTGATTACGTAAGGAATCTCTTACAAGTCGCATGTAACGTGGTTCGAAAACCCGCAATTGCATTCTGCCGCCCGGTAAAATATGTGCGGTAAGAGGAAACAAACCTAATTTTTTAACGCTGCTATCTAACATTGCTTTTAAATCCACTAATCGCTATTCGGTTTGTAACCCGAAATGGGTTGTTGAAGCAGTTACGCGGAAGTTTGGGATGTGGATCTATAAAGGTGTCATTTTTTAAAGTTATGGTGCAACGTTCGTAATTACTATTAATTAATTGAGCTGCACAAGTGCTTGCGTTACTTGCATTAATAACGCAGATGTAAGACAAATAGTTAAAGGAAAAGGCAAATTGAAAATTGTGCGGTGAATTAGTGCTACAACCTTAGGGTTGAATCACTAATTTTTAGACCAACGGTGAAATAAATATACCTAGTGCCGCCATTTAAGGAGTAAACATTGATATATGTGGGTGTGAGTGCTTGTCTTCTGGGACAAAAAGTAAGATACGATGGCGGGCATAAAGCCTCTGGATTTTGTCAGCATGAATTGGGCCGTCATGTAGAATATTTGCCACTGTGCCCGGAAGTGGGCGTGGGGTTATCAGTTCCAAGAGCGACAATTCGTTTAATTGGTGATGTATCTGCGCCTCGTGCTGTGGTGCAGAAAACAGGTGAAGATCTAACCGAAAAGTTAGAGGATTTTGCGTCTGTGCGTGCCGAACAACTAGCGAAGCTATCAGGATACGTATTGTGTGCGAAATCACCAAGCTGCGGAATGGAGCGGGTTCGCGTTTACGAAGAAAATTCAAACGCGAATGTTAAGCAAGGAATGGGTATTTTTGCAAAACGTTTGCAGAAAATGTTTCCCGCTATGCCGATGGAAGAGGATGGCCGCTTGAACGATCCAGAGCTGCGTGAAAACTTTGTGTTGCGCTTATACGTTTATGCGGAATGGAAACAATTGGCTGAGAATATTAACAAAGGCATTTTATATGCATTTCATGCTCGCCATAAGCTGCTTCTATTGGCTCATAACCAAGCAGTTTATAGGGAATTAGGGCGTGAGCTTGGTGAATTAGATGCGCTTTCTGATGAGTTTCTTGAAACCTATATTTGCCGGTTAATGGCAGCATTATCTCTGCCTGCTACTAGGAAAGATCACACCAACGTTTTGCAACACGTCCAGGGTTACTTCAAGCAACACATCGATTCAAGCTCGCGAACTGAACTAGCCGATTTGATTTTGCGGTATCACCACGGTATCGAGCCCTTATCTGCACCGCTAACGTTAATGAACCATTATTTGAAGCGGTACCCCGATGCATACCTCGAATCGCAATCTTATTTCCAGCCATATCCTGACGACCTGCGTTTACGCTATGGGTTATGAGATTCTTGAATTTATGTTGCGGATAATTATTAAGGTTTAAAATGACAGCTTTGGTATGGTTTAAACAAGATTTACGGTTATTGGACAACGATGCTGTATTGCACGCGTGTAAGAACAATAGCGCAATTCGCTTCTTAGTAACGCCAACCTTGAGCCAGTTTGCTGAGCATCATTGGGCAGCCATAAAGTGGGATCTCTACCAGCGCCAGTTAAATGAATTAGGTTTTGATCTGGCTGAATTAGGGCATTCGCTTGAAGTGGTTAAACTCGATAGGTTTTCTCAGTGTGCAGAGTTCTTGCAGCAATATTGCGCAGAACAGGGCATTACAGATGTTTATTTCAATCGTGATTATGCGCTTGATGAAGTGCGCCGTGATAAAGAGGTAGCTGAAACATTACAAGCTAAAAACGGTTTAACGGTTCATTCATTCGATTCCAATTTGCTGGTACCTCCGGAGCAGATTAAAAATGGTAAAGGCGAATACTATAAAGTATTTACTCCGTTTTTTAAGGTTTGGTTGAAATATATTCGCGAGCATGGTGTACCAGCGCCTTACCCAAGATGCGCGTTGAAGATAGAAGGTATTGAGGGTGTAGGTGCGTATAAAACTACTGAACTTGATTTGCCGAAAGATAAATCAAATCTTCCTGGGAATAGGATAGGTCAGCTTAAGAGCAGTAAAAAGTGGCTTGTAGGCGAAGCCAATTTACGTAAAAAAACGCAAGAGTTTGTGCGTGAATTAGTTGACGACTACAAAGCAAAACGCGATTTTCCAGCTATTGATGGCACATCAACGCTTTCTGCTTATTTTGAGATTGGTGCGCTTTCGCCACGCGTTGCAGTTCATCTTTTACAAAGAGTATCGCCTGAATTTCCAGAGGGTTTAAGTGATGGAGCATACACTTGGTTATCAGAACTTGCTTGGCGGGAATTTTATCAGCATTTAATGTTTCATGAACCGCGCCTAGCTATGGGTGAGCCGTTTCAGGCAGAACAATCTGCGTTTCCGTGGGTAAACGATAAGGCGCAGTTTGTGGCTTGGAGTGAAGGCCGAACAGGCTTTCCTATTGTTGATGCCGGTATGCGGCAGTTGAATGCAACCGGTTGGATGCATAATCGTGTTCGCATGATAGTGGCAAGCTTTTTAGTGAAAGATTTGCATATCAATTGGCAATGGGGCGAAGAATATTTTATGCAGCGCTTAATTGACGGTAGCTTTCCAGCAAACAATGGGGGCTGGCAGTGGAGCGCAGGTACTGGAACTGATGCAGCACCTTATTTCCGTGTATTTAATCCTACGAGCCAGGGAGAAAAGTTTGACCCAGACGGAAACTATATTCGTAAATGGGTTGAAGAATTACGGGATGTGCCAAGCAAGCATATTCATAACCCGCATGCTTACTTAAAACAGCAAGGTATGTTTGCAGAAGAAAAGGCCGCTAATGAAACCTATCCGAAACCGATAGTAGACCATAAACAGGCGCGGGAGGTATTCATTAGTACATTTAAGCAAGTTAAAAACAACTCAAAATAGCAATTTAAGGGCGGTGGATTATGACGATTAAGCATGCTGATCGGGAGCAATTGGTACATGATTTGCAGGCGATGTACAGTGAGTTTAATAAGAAATCTATTGACCAAGCCGATAACATTTACCACGCAGAAATAAGTTTTCGAGATCCTATTTTACAAGTAAATGGTTTGGCTGAGTTGAAGAGTTACTTTAATCACGGCGTAGCAAATGCCAGTTCCTGCCACTTCGCGTTTGATGCGCAAGTGGTTACTGAAAGCAAAGCCTTCTTAACTTGGCAGATGCGCTTGCAACATGAAAAATTGGCAGGCGGTAAAGAAATAGTAGTGCCTGGCTGCACGCATTTGGAATTTGCAGAAGAAGAGAACACAGTGCGCCATCATGTTGATTATTATGATGTTGGTGCAATGGTTTATGAGCATGTTCCTGTGCTTGGGTTTTTAATACGCAAAGTTCGCGAACGGTTGGAAGCATACGAGTAAGCCTAATTTTAGCCATTTATTCACAGCGAATGTTAAGGGCACATAATGAATATTTTAATTACCGGAGCAACCTCAGGTATTGGTAAGCAACTAGCGTTGGATTACTTGGCAGATGGCCATCATGTTGTTGCTTGCGGAAGAACAAAAGCGAAACTTGATGCCCTTGCCAAGGATGCGCGCGGCAGCGGGCGTTTAAGCTACTGTATTTTTGATGTTACCGATAGAGAGCAAACGCTTTTGGCTTTGCAGGAAATTGCAGTGAATGAGGGCCTGCAAGCTTCAGGATTTGATTGCGTTATATTGAGCGCGGGTGTGTGTGAATATATTGATGACGCAAAGAATTTTGAACCGGCTCTTGTGGATCGTGTGTTCGCCGCCAATTTTTTTGGCGTTGTGAATTCAATTGCAGGGGTGCTTCCGAATTTAAAGCCGGGCAGTAAGTTGGTTGTGGTTGATAGTATGGCTCGCATGTTTCAATTTACACGCGCAGAGGCTTATGGAGCTAGCAAAGCCGCTATTCATTACTTTGCCGGTTCATTACGCACAGATTTGGTAAAAGAGGGTATCCAAGTTATTACCGTATCGCCGGGCTTTGTAAAAACACCCATGACAGATGCTAACGATTTCGAGATGCCAATGCGCGTTACTGTAGAGCAGGCTTCTAGGGCAATCCAAAAAGGCATTGCTAAAGGTAAACCGCATATTGCATTCCCACGTATATTCGGTGGTATTTTAGCGTTTCTACAGCGGCTGCCATATCGTTTGCAGATTTCACTTTCAAAACGTATGAAACAATCTTAAACCGTTATTAATATGCGGAATTCCGCGGCAAAGGAAAGTACATGAAAATCGCAGTTATTGGCTCGGGTATCGCGGGAATTACCGCAGCAAATTTATTGAGCCAAGACCACGAAGTGTGGATGTTTGAGAAAAATAACTATATCGGTGGCCACACTGCCACGATTGATGTTGAAGTTGCCGGTAAACCTTTTGCTATCGATACCGGTTTTATTGTTTTTAATGATAGAACCTATCCGAACTTTCGGGCTTTATTGCGTAAGCATGGTGTTGCTTGGCAAGACACTCAGATGAGTTTTAGTGTACAAAACCCGGAAACAAGGTTGGAATATAATGGCCACACTTTAGGTACTATGTTTGCACAAAAGCGTAATTACTTGCGGCCGCGTTTTTATAAAATGCTCTTCGATATTGTGAAGTTTAATAAAGCGGCAAAGCAGGCACTCGTTGAGCGCAGTGAAGCTGAACTAGCTGAACTTACCCTTGCTGAATTTGTGCATGAACTTAAGCTGGGCGAAGATTTCTCTATCAATTACCTGTATCCAATGTGTGCGGCAATTTGGTCGGCTAGTTTAAGTGAATCATCTGCTTTTCCACTTAGCTTTTTCTTACGTTTTTTCCTAAATCACGGCTTATTGGATGTTAGCAATCGGCCACAGTGGCATGTAATTAAAGGCGGTTCGCGAAGCTATATTCCAGCTTTAACGCAGCCTTTTGCTGAGCGTATCGTTTTAAATGCCAACGTGATTAGTGTTCGCCGGGGTTCCGAGGGTGTTGATATTGCCTTTGCTGATGGCAGCAATCAACGCTTTGATGAGGTGATTCTTGCTTGCCATAGCGATCAAGCGCTAGCTCTCTTAGCCGACCCAAGCGAAGATGAACGAGCGATTTTGGGTGGCATTCCCTACCAAAATAATGATGTTGTGTTACATACTGATATTGGCCAGTTACCAAAACGCAAAGCAGCATGGGCCAGTTGGAATTATTTACTTCCTGATTTACGTAAAGGCGGTTTGAATAAGCCCGCTACTGTAACTTACAACATGAATATTTTACAGGGGTTAGTTGATGCTCCGGAAACGTTTTGCGTAACCTTAAATAACACTGCCGCACTTGATGAAAGCAAGATTCTTCGTAGTTTCAGTTACGCCCACCCGGTGTACAGTGTCGATTCTTTTAAACAACGAGCCCGACGCAGTGAGATATGTGGCAAAAATCATACACATTTTTGTGGTGCCTATTGGTACAGCGGCTTTCATGAAGATGGCGTGCGCAGTGCCGTAGATGTTGTTGAGCGCTTTGGTATTGGGCGCCCAGAGCATGATTCTCGATACAACGGCGAATAATGATGCAAAACGGCAACCTACTCACAACGCATTCGAAGAAAATGCAGCACGCTGTGTACTATGGAGTAGTTAGGCACCGGCGGTTTACCCCAAAGATTCACCGCTTTAATTACAGCTTGATGCAATGGTGGCTTGATCTAAACGATTTAGAAAGCGCCAATAATGTGAGCAAGTTGTTCTCGGTGGGCAAAAGCTGGGCGCCTATGCAGTTTCGGGAAGAGAATTACTTGCGTAATGAGCATCGCGAATATGAAGGGCAGCCCCTTGCCGATGCAGTGCTTGCTAAAATGAGCCTATTGGCTAATACACAGCTCACCGGCAATGTGTTTTTTCTTGGGAATATTCGAAATTTCGGTGTTTTTTTTAGCCCTATTAATTGCTATTACCTACAGAATGAGAGGGGTGAGTTTACCTACATGTTGGCCGAGGTGAGTAATACGCCTTGGAATGAACGGCATTATTATTTACTTACTGTTGATAACCCTCAGGATCACGATAAAGCCTTTCATGTATCTCCGTTTAATCCGTTAGATATGCGCTATCACTGGCGACTTACTGCCCCAGAGCTGAGTGAGAATTCGAAACTTTTAATTCACATAGAAGCGCACCAAGAGCAACGAGTATTCGATGCAAGCATGACATTAACTCGTATACCAATGAACCAGAGTGAAGTTCGGCGCGTATTAAGAAAACATCCGTGGATGTCATTAAAAATAGTTTCTGGAATATATTGGCAAGCTTTAAAATTGTTTGCGAAACGAGTTCCTTATTTCGGCCACACGGACAAAAAAAATAACGGCAGATAACAAGCAGGATTAATTAGATGAGAACATCGACAGATACAGTAGCGATATCTGAGATAACAATGACAAAAATGGAGCGTTTTGCACAAAAGATAATGTTTCGTGTGCTTAGCCATTTAAAGTTCGGTGAACTTGTCATTTTACATGATAAACAGGTAGTTGCTCGCTTCGGCGAAGAGGGCGCTGAGCCTTGCGCTCGCATTGAAATTTTACACCCGCGCACTTATTCAAAATTTGTTTTTAGTGGCGATATCGGCGCGGGTGATGCGTTTATCGCCGGCGATTGGAGCTCGCCAAATTTAACCAAAGTTATCGAGGTGTTTGCTGCCAACTTAAGTGTGATGGATAAGTTGGAGAAACGCTTGGGCTGGATTTCGTGGCCTTTGCAGATGATTTCGCATTTTCGCCGCAGAAATAGCAAAACGCGTGCCAAAGAAAATATAGCTTCGCATTACGATTTAGGTAATGAGCTTTACACTCGGTTCCTTGATGAGCGTATGCAATATTCAAGTGCTGTATACCCGCGGGTTGATGCCTCGCTTGATGAAGCTCAGGAAGAAAAACTGCGCCGCCTGTGCGAGATGCTCACACTAACCGAGAACGATCACTTAATAGAAATCGGAACGGGTTGGGGTGGTTTGGCAATTTATGCGGCTGAAAATTATGGCTGTAAGGTAACCACAACTACTATTTCTGAAGAGCAATATAAATACGCGCAAGATTTGGTGGCGGAAAAAGGGTTAAGCGATAAGATTACTTTGCTGAAGAAAGATTATCGAGATTTACAGGGGCAGTTTGATAAGCTTGTTTCAGTAGAAATGATTGAAGCGGTTGGCGCCGAGTACATGGGAACATTTTTCCGCAAATGTAATGATTTAGTGAAACCGGGTGGAACAATGGTGCTCCAGGCAATAACGATTGCCGACCAACGCTTGGATAGCTACAACCGGAATGTTGATTTTATTCAGAAATATATTTTCCCCGGTGGTTATTTACCATCAGTGGAGTTAATTGGACGCATGTTTAGAAAGAATACAGATATGGTTGTTCGTGAGCTTAGTGATATTGGATTAGATTACGCACATACACTAGCGGATTGGCGAACGCGTTTTAATCGCCGGTTTAACGAGCTGCAGGCTTTTAATTACGATGACCGTTTCTATCGGATGTGGAACTACTATTTATGTTATTGCGAGGGCGGTTTCAATCAACGAAGTATCAGCGCAGTGCAGATGAAGGCCACGAAAAATGCAAATCTGGTTTAAGCTTAAGGAACAAGTTAAGTACCATTTGTTGAATTTACATCGGAACCCGCGGTTGGCGGGTTTCGTGATTTTCGATTTTGTCTGGTTAAGCGCTGTTTTAGGCAGAGAAGCTTGGATTTGGCTTACGGCACTTCTTATTTTGGCGATGTTCGCTGCTACTCCGAAGCTTTTATGGCAACGGCGTTATGCGTTTCTTATTTTGGTATTTGCTGGATTATTCGCTGAATTTCTAACCGTCTATTTTGGCGTTATTTCTTTTACCGGAACCGATTGGTTGCCGCCTTGGTTGATTCTGTTGTGGGTAGGTTTTACCGGAATGTCGTTGATAGTTTTCGATTGGCTACGTGGTAAGGCATTACTGGCAGCTTTGTTAGGTGCGGTTTTCGGGCCAATAACCTACTTTGCGGGAACTCGCATAGATGCAGCGGAAATATTAATCGCATTTCCCTATGCAGTAACGGTTTACGCAGTTATGTGGGGATTGATAATGGTTTTAGTGTCGAGGTTAGTAACGCCGATACTGGTTGCGAAAGCTGGAAAAACTAAAGGGCAGGAGGAACATATCAATGTTTAAAAAGAATTATTTAATGGCAGCATTTACCGTTGCATTTTCGGCTGCGGTAACTCTTGGAGCCCTGAGTACTTCTACTGCCTATGCCAGCAGTTGCGGCCAAAGTGTGGTTTCCGGTGAAGCCTCTGCTAGCGAGATGGCTCTTGAAAAAGTTGGCGAAACTCGGTTGCGCGTTATGCTATTTCGAATTTATGACGCTGAATTGTATTCTGATAACGGCAATTACTCTGGCGCTAACGAATTATTGTTAAGGTTACAATATGCCCGAGATTTCAGTGCTGCAAAATTAGCCGAACAAACCCAAGATGAGTGGGAACGCATGGGTTACCCTCAGAACGAACAATCAGATACATGGATTAGTGAGCTGAGCGCTATGTGGCCAGATGTAAATTCGGGTGATTGCATTGTTGCTCATAGAGTAGCCGATGGTGGCATTAAATTTTACGGCACTGAGGGTGAATTAGGCATGATTGAAAACAGTAATTTTGCCGATCAGTTTCTTTCGATTTGGTTATCTGAAGATGCTCGCTTTCGCAGTAGCCGCGATGAGTTAGTAGGAGTTAAATAATGCGTATATTTGCGATGATTGCTGGTTTCTTAATATTTTTAAGTGGATGCTCGGCAAAAATTGAAGATTATCAAGCAGATTCACCAAAGCTACATTTAGATGAATATTTCGTTGGTGATATCGTTGCCTATGGCATGGTGCAAGATCGTTCCGGAAAAGTTACGCAACGTTTTCGTGCCGATATCGTGGGCACTTGGGAAGGTAATCAGGGCGAGCTTGATGAGGTATTTTACTGGGATGACGGCCGCGAACAAACACGCGTATGGACACTAACGAAAACTGGTGAGAATAGCTACGAAGGTACTGCCGGCGATGTAGTAGGGGTTGCTAAGGGAACTACAGCGGGAAACGCGTTGCATTGGGTATACCAACTCGAGGTACCGTTTCGTGATGGCACCATAGCGGTAACCTTGGATGATTGGATGTTTCTACTCGATGAAGATCGCTTAGTAAACCGCACGGAAATGCGAAAGTTTGGTTTTCGTGTTGGCGAAATCACTATTTACATGGAAAAGAAATAGAGAAAAAAAGTAGCAGCATTAAGCTGCTACTGCATTCCCCGAGGAAGCCGAGCATCTTGGCTTGCTTCTAGCTGCTCCTTCCATTGTTCTTTTGCGGTTAAACCACCGCTGTTTGCTGCTTTCTTCGCTTTTGGTTTTGCCGTGGCAGCCTTTTTAGTGGATCCCTGTTTAGCAGTTGATTTCTTGCTTGTCGCCTTTTTAGAGACCTCTTTTTTTGCTGTAGATTTCGCCGGCTTGGCTGCCTTTTTAGCGGTATCTTTCTTAGTTGTGGTTTTCTTATCAGTATCTTTTTTGCTAGCCGGCTTACCGGAATATTCGGCTGTAAGTTCAGCTACTTCCGCCAAACGCACGTTTTTACCGCCATCTATGCTATACCAACCACTATTGTCTTCCACTTTGGGTGCCTTCCCATGGGCTTTCTTATAAGCCGCACTGAAATCAGCAAGCACCTGTTCTTTATCAAGTTTGCTCATCGTGTATTCCCTTTGTGTTAAGATAATATCGTGCTTCTTTTTTATACCTATTTTTAACGTGAGTGTCTAATTTATGCAGCGCAATGATCTATTAAAACAGCTTAATAATTGGTTACAGCCGGAAATCGTTCAGGATTATTGTCCAAACGGGTTGCAAGTTGAAGGCAATGATCAGGTTGGTAAAGTAGTAACAGGAGTTACCGCAAGCCAAGCATTGGTGGATGCCGCAATTGAACAAGGCGCTGATACATTATTAGTACACCACGGCTACTTCTGGAAAGGTGAAGCTGAGCCCGTTGTGGGCATGAAACGAAAAAGGCTTGGCGCTCTCATTAGCGCCAACATTAATTTGATTGCCTACCATTTACCATTGGATATCCACCCTGAGTTTGGTAATAACGCGCAGCTTTTGCGCTTATTAGGTGCGAGTGAAATTGAATCGTTAGGTAACGTAACACCGGTTGGCATATTGCAGATTGGGAATTTCAGTGCGGGATTATCTGGCACTGAGCTTGCTAAAAAGCTAACAGTGCTGCTTGATCGTGAGCTTGTTGCTTGCGTAACCTCGGCGCATATTATAACCCGCGTAGCTGTTTGCACGGGCGGTGGTCAAGGCTTTATTGAGCAAGCGCTTGCTGCTGGTGCCGATGCTTTTATTACGGGCGAGGTTTCTGAGCAAACCATTCATATTGCAAGAGAATGTGGAATCCAATTTTTCGCCGCTGGGCACCATGCAACCGAACGGTATGGCGTGAAGGCTCTTGGTGAAAAGATTGCAGCTGAGCTTGGTTTAACTGTGGCTTTTATCGATATTGATAACCCAGCGTAGTTGTTTTGCATTGTAAGTGCATCGAAAATGCGTTGTAGCACAAATTATCCAGAGCTTTATGGAATTCGATAGCTAGGCAGGAACTTTCATGGTTGATCGCGCTTTTGAGAGCGATGTGAAACGCTTTAATAAAAATATTTATCAAACCGAAAAAGGGCAGATACGCGAAGCTGTGCTTTCGGCTGATTTATCGTTCCTATGGCAATCACAGCCCGAAAACGGAGCTGAAGCGCTTACCTGTATTGATGTAGGCGGTGGTTTAGGGCAAATAAATAGCCAGTTTGCTAAAGCCGGATATCAAGTTACCCATACTGATATCGCCGCTGAAATGGTTGTTGGCGCAGAAGAAGAACACAGCAAACAAGGAATTTCTCAGCATTACCGTTACTTACAATCAAGCTTACAGAAACTCGATGATGTTATTGGTAATGAACAGTTTGATGTGGTGCTTTGCCACGCAGTATTAGAGTGGCTGGCAGATCCGTACGCAGCGTTAACCCCTTTAATCGAGCGCGTAAAGCCTGGAGGTTGGTTATCATTGATGTTTTATAACCTCGATGCCAAGCTCATGGCAAATATGATTTATGGCAACTTTGATTACGTTAATGCGGGTTTGCAAGTTAAAAAGAAAGTACGGTTTAGCCCGAATTATCCGCTAAAACCAGAAAATGTAATAGCAAGGCTAGGGCAATTTCCAGTAACGCTGGTTACTCATTCCGGTGTTCGTTGTTTTCATGATTACATGCGTAAACCAGATTATAACGCTGAGCAATTGCTTGCACTCGAGTTGCAATATCGTAATCAGAATCCCTATCGGCAGTTAGGCCGATACCAACATTTATTATTAAAAAAGGATAGAACATGACAACTTCAGTAGCGTTTATTGGGCTTGGTGTAATGGGCTACCCCATGGCGGGCCATTTACAGCGGGCTGGCTATGATGTGTGTGTTTATAACCGTACATTTGCAAAAGCTGAAAAGTGGCAAAAAGAATTTTCTGGGCGTGTAGCAGAAACCCCCGCAGCGGCTGCTAAAGGTGCCGAAGTAGTATTTGTGTGTGTGGGCAATGATTCTGATGTTCGTAGTGTTGTGTACGGCGATAGCGGCGCTTTAGCGGGTATGTCGGCCGGCACCATTCTAGTAGATCATACAACGGCTTCTGCCGATTTAGCTCGGGAACTTGCCGAGGCTGCGGCTAAACATAGTGTGGCGTTCTTAGATGCGCCAGTATCTGGTGGCCAAGCTGGGGCCGATAACGGCCAATTAACGGTTATGTTAGGTGGTGAAGCGAGCGATTTATTGCAGATATCGGCGATGCTAGAAACCTATTCGCGCCACGTTGGTTTGCAGGGCCCGGTAGGCTCTGGACAACTTGCCAAGATGGTAAATCAGATATGTATCGCGGGTGTGGTTCAGGGTTTAGCCGAGGGCTTACAATTTGCTAAAAATGCAGGGCTCGATCAAGAAAAGCTTGTTGCGGCTATTAGCAAAGGCTCTGCAGGGAGCTGGCAAATGGAGAACCGCTCCAAAACCATGTGGGAAGGTGAGTTTGATTTCGGTTTCGCGGTTGATTGGATGCGAAAAGATTTGCAGATTGCGCTGAAAGAAGCGAATAAAAATGGTTCTCGCTTGCCGGTTACTGCGCTGATTGATCAGTTTTATGCTGATGTGCAGGTAAATGGCGGTAGCCGCTATGATACATCGAGCTTGATTACGCGTTTTCAAACCAAGTAATACCGAAACGTTTTTCAAATTTCTAAAAAGTAAACATTAAAAAAGGCTGAGTTTTTCAACTCAGCCTTTTTCGGTTATAGATTTCAGATTAATTCAACATTACTGAATTAACGAATACCCATTCGGCGAAGTGCCTGTTGGGTGAAATCCTGACGGCTTGGCTCGATTTCAAAATCCATGAAATCGCCTTCTTCGTTTCCTAAACCTAGCACTAGATAACGGCCGTTGTTTAAGTCGTAAAGCGCTTCAGCGGCCATCCACGGAACATCGTTACCGTAGTATTGCACGTTGTAAGCTTCACCTACACGCCACAATTCGCCACGGCCATCGTAGTGGTCGATAACTGATGCTGTCCAAGTATCTTCATCGATAAAGAAGTTACGCTGAGCATAAATATGTCGCTCCCCATCTTTAACTGATGCCTCCACAACCCACACACGGTGTAGTTCATAGCGAACATGATCTTGGTTCATGTGGCCAGGTTGCAAAATTTCAGAGTAGCGTAAATTCTCATCTAAGAGTTTGAAGTTGTTGTAAGGAATATACATTTCTTTCTTACCAACAAGCTTCCAATCGTACTTATCAGGTGCACCGTTGAACATATCCAAGCCATCAGAGGTACGCAAACCATCTGATGCAGTACCCGGGCCATCGTAAGCTACGTTAGGAGCACGGCGCACACGGCGTTGCCCAGCATTATACAACCACGCACGGCGGCTTTCTTTCGCTTGGTTAATTGTATCGTGTACTAACAATACAGTTCCGGTTAAACGAGCTGGTGCTAATACTTCTTGTAGGAAGTAAAACAGGATGTTGTCGTCGGCACGTTCATCTCGCCCGCCCTGTAAGTGCTCAGGCCATACCAGCTGTTCACGCAAACGAACCATTTCGTAATTACCGTTAGCCTGAACTGGGAACTGGCCAACAGTACGCTGCACTGCACCACCGCGGTAACGAGTAAGGTGGTTCCAAATAACTTCTAAGCCATCGTTCGGCACAGGAAACGGAACATAACCACTGAAGCCCTCAAGGCCATTACCGCCTTGAACTAATGATGCATTCTCCGCATTTGCTTTTACGATATCGTAAATATCTTGCGGGTAAGCAGCCGTTCGACGAGTTTGGTAGATATGCATTTTATACGTATCGTAACGACCAAACATAGCGATTTGCCCTGGGCTTAAACGCTCCCGGTGCTCATCTAGGTTTGCGTGCGTGATGGTATATAACGGTTCATCATCTGCAAATGGGTTCTGCGGGCGATGAACATCTTCACCTGGCTTAGAGAAACCGCCAGTCCATTCAGGGATCGAACCGTCGGCGTTTCCAGCACGCTCAGCGCCTAACGGAGTCAAGTCTTGCGCCAAACGTGCGGCATTTTCTTCTGAAACTGCTGCGTTGACGCCAGCCGAGACTAGCGATAGCGCCATGACCCCAGCAGTAAGCATGATTTTTTTCATTGTCGTTGTCCTTAAGTTCCTGTGCGTTCTTTTTTATTGGAACACCAGTCCGGAACGATCCGGATGGGGTTAGTTATGTAAGCTACACCAATTTTCAACAAAATAAAATACAAGAAAATTTCAATTCGGGGGTTTTCAAACGCCCGTTAGACTATACAATCAGGTACGAGAATAAATTTAATCAGATCAAATTGAATCTGTGATGACATCTGGAGTACCCAAATTATGAAACGGATTGCTTTAGCAGGTATGGTTTCAGCCCTGTTGACAGGGGCTGTGCTGAGCCAGCCGGTGGTTGCCGAAACCTACGATCCGCTATTTACCCCTTCGCCAATTGCGCCCCGAGCAACACAAGGTTTACTTGTTGGCGCTGAAAAATTCGGGCAAAACTTTGTGGTGGTGGGTGATTACGGCACTATTTTAACGGGTTCCGGTAACACAGATTGGCAGCAAAGTAGCGTGCCAACAAGTGTTTTGCTTACCTCAGTTTCTGTTGTTGACGAGCAACATATGTGGGCTGCAGGCCACCAAGGCGCACTTTTACAGAGTACTGACGGCGGTAAAGAGTGGGTATTGATAATGGATGGCCATCAATTACTGGAACTTGAATTTGCTTGGTTGCAAGAGAAAGAAGAAGAGCTCATTGCCGCTATAGAAAATGCAGAAGATGAATATGAAGCCGAAGAACTTGAATTTGCATTAGATGAACTTTCATTTCAAATGGGCGGCGCTGAAATTCAATACGAAGTGGGCCCAACTAAACCGTTTTTGGATGTGCATTTCTTTAACCGGGAGGTGGGTTTAGCTGTTGGAGCTTATGGCACCATTATTCGTACTACCGATGGCGGCCAAACTTGGAATGTAGTGAACGATGTGATTGATAACGTGATTGGCTACCACATCAATAAATTAGTGGAAGGGCCAGAGCAAAGCCTGATTCTGATTGGTGAGGCTGGTTTGTTAGCCCGCAGTGATGATATGGGTGAGAGTTTCGAAATGATTGATTCTCCGTACCATGGCTCTTTATTCGGCGCCTTATTTGATGATTCAGGTAGGCTTTGGCTGTATGGCCTCCGCGGCAATGTATTCGTTTCTGAAGATGGTTACAGTTTTGATGCCATTGATGTTGATACCCGCTACAACTTAAATGGCGGTTTAGCATTGAGCGATGGGCGTATTGTTTTAGTGGGGCATGCTGGTGTGATGATAGTTATTGAGCCTGATACTATGCAAGTTAGCCTCTTTAGCCACCCATCTGGCTCGCCGATTAGCGATATTCAGCAAGGGATCGGTAGTGAAGTGATTTTATTGGGCCGGGCTGGCCTGCAAACTTTTGCGCTTCCAGCGGCAAGCCAATAAGGAGATAGGATACACATGCAAGATTCAAATAAAGCAAACGCAATTAATGCGGAAGCGCATGGGAAAGCTTCATTCGCCGAGAATATGCTATTTCGTTATCGCATGTTTTGGGTACTGGTATTTGCAGCCTTAACGGCGTTCTTGTTATATCACGCTTCGCAGGTACGCCCAGATGCAAGCCTGCAAAAAATGATTCCCGCAAACCATGAATTTGTGCAGAACTATTTCAAATATGGCGATGATCTCTCTGTTATGGGGAATGCCATCCGTATTTCAGTAGAAACAACTGATGGCGATATATTCGACCCTGAATACCAAGATTTGCTTCGTCGCGTAACCGATGAAGTTTCTTTTCTGAATGGTGTTAACCGTTCGGGTATGCGCTCCATTTGGACACCAAACGTACGTTGGTCGGAAGTAACGGAAGATGGCTTTGTGGGTGGCCCGGTTATTCCACAAAACTACGATGGCACTGAAGAATCATTAGCGCAACTGCGGCAAAATATATTGCGTTCGGGCACAGTAGGCGATTTAGTTGCGAACAATTTCCGCTCTGCACTTATCTATGTGCCGTTAAACGAAATCGATCCGGAAACGGGTGAGGCACTCGATTACCATGAATTTTCACAGCGCCTAGAAAGCGAAATTCGCAGCCAGTTTGAATCTGAGAATATTAATATTCAAATCGTTGGTTTTGCGAAAGTAGTGGGTGATTTAATTGATGGCGCGTTGCTCGTTGGCGTGTTCTTTATTATTGCCATGATTATCACCTTCGGCATGCTGTTCTGGTACAGCCGCTGTATTCGTAGTTCCGCCGTTGTGTTGTTGTGTTCGGGAATCGCGGTAATTTGGCAGCTCGGCATCATCAAGCTTATTGGCAGCGGTATAAACCCTTATTCAATGCTTGTGCCATTTTTAGTGTTCGCAATTGGCGTAAGCCATGGTGTGCAAATCATCAATGCGGTAATTGGGAATCACGCTGATGGTGCTAATAAAGTTGATGCCTCTCGCTTTGCTTTCCGCGGTTTGTATGTTGCCGGCTTAACAGCGCTGGTATCTGATGCCGTTGGCTTTACCACATTGATGGTAATCGATATTGCGGTAATCAAAGAGCTCGCGATTGCGGCGAGTATTGGTGTTGCCGTTATTGTGCTTACCAATTTGGGCTTACTACCGATTCTTACTTCGTATTTGGGAGTGAGTAAAGGTGGTGTTGCCTATATGAAGAAGGTGCAAGGTAAAAACCATCCTGTATTCCAACTCTTTGATCGTTTCACTCAACGCAAATGGGCTATTCCTGCGGTGAGTATTGCCGTACTAATGAGTGTATGGGGTATTTATCAAGCGCAGAACCTGCAAATTGGTGATTTGGATAGTGGTGCGCCAGAGTTGCGTGCTGATTCACGTTATAACCTTGATAACGCCTTCCAAGTTGCTAACTACAGTGCGAGTACGGATATCTTCGTGGTCATGGCAGAAACAGCGCCAGGCGAATGTATTGCTTATGAAAATTTAGCACTTATCGATCGGTTCCAATGGCACATGGAGAATGTGCCAGGCGTACAGGCGGTTCGCTCTATTGTTTATGTTTCTAAGCTAGGTATGGCTGGAACTAATGAAGGTAACTTGAAGTGGTCGAGTGTGAACCGCGATAACTTCATTGTTAACGCTTCAATTTCGCAAGCGCCAAGTGGCCTGATAAATAACGATTGTAGTATGGCGCCAATCATTATTTATTTGAACGATCACAAAGCCGATACATTGAATCGTGTTGTTGATGAGGTGCGGGGCTTTTCGGAGCAATACCCTACAGAATCAGTAAACTTTCTTTTAGCGGCGGGCAATTCCGGTATTGAAGCTGCTACTAACAAAGTAATTGATGATGCTCAATTCCGCATGCTGGTGTGGGTGTACGGTGTTGTTATTGTACTTTGTTTTATTACTTTCCGGAGTATTCGCACAGTGCTCTGCATCGTATTACCTTTGATGTTTACCACTATTATGAGCCAAGCGTTAATGTCGATGCTGGGAATAGGGGTTAAGGTTGCTACGTTGCCGGTTATCGCACTCGGGGTCGGTATCGGCGTCGATTACGGTATCTATATATACAGTAAGATGCGCGAAGCCCTAAATAGAGGCGAAGGCCTAACGGAAAGCTACCTATTCGCTCTTTCTAAAACAGGTAAAGCAGTTGGCTTTACTGGATTAACGTTAGCGATTGGTGTGGCAACGTGGATTTGGTCGCCCATCAAGTTCCAAGCGGATATGGGTTTATTACTAACCTTTATGTTTATTTGGAATATGTTAGGTGCATTGATTCTTATACCAGCGCTTGCGTGTTTATTTAAGGTAGGACCGAAGAAGGAACCGAAACCAATCGCGTAGTTAATGTTAAGTTTTTTAACAAAGACGTTGATTTTATGTTTAGTTTCGATTTATTCTTGCTGAGCTTAGAGTAGGGGTTTACCCCTTGCTCTGATTGAATGGGAGCAGTGGTAGCCCTAAAGAGCCACATAATAATAAATCTAAAGTCACTAAGAGTGATCCAGGGAGAGCTCTACATGTATACAAACAGCAAACTAAGCAAATCTATCCGTTTGGCGTTAGCATTTGGTGCAGCGTCATCGTTAGCATTTGCGGGGGGCGTTAACGCCCAAGAAGAAAACGACGAAGAAGAAGAAGCTCGAAGCGAACGCCCAGAGCGAATTCAAGTTGTTGGTTCACGTATCCGTACTGATGGTTTAGATAGCGCTACGCCAATCGATATCATCAGCACCGAAATCGCAAGCGAGCAGGGCTTGAACACGCTGGGTGAATTGTTGCGTACCTCTACTATCGCATCAGGTTCAGATCAGCTTATTTCTGCATACTCTGTAGGTTTCGTAACCTCAGGTGGTGCAGGCGCCGAATCAATTTCAATGCGTGGTTTAGGTGCTAACCGTACATTAGTACTTTTAAATGGTCGCCGTGCAGGGCCTGCAGGTACTCGTGGTCAGGTATCAGCATTTGATATGAACTCGCTGCCAGTTTCGGCTGTTGAGCGTGTTGAAATCTTGAAAGATGGTGCATCTTCACTTTACGGTTCTGATGCGGTAGCCGGTGTAATCAACATCATCACTAAACGTGGCGATGATAAGAGCATTAACGTTTCTGCTAGCCAGCCTTTCGAATCAGGTGGCGAAACGTTCCGTGTAAACGGCACTTACGGTACTGCGTTCGATCGTGGTTCATACCGCATCGTAGCTGATTACAACTTAAACACTGGTCTAAAACGTGGCGATCGTGATCACTTCGGTTGTCCTACTCGCTACTTATTTGATATCGAAACTGGTGAACGTGGCGATCCAATCGACCCGCGCACTGGCGATTTCCATTGTAACGATAATGGTTTCGGTTTGTGGGTAAACAATGGCGGCCGCTTCCAGTTTGATCGCGATGGTTTTGGCTTCCCGAATGCTGCATCAGGTGATGAATACGGGAACCCACTGTTAGCACAAGCTCCAGATGGTTGGTATTGGGCTGGTCATAACTTTGAAACTGATGGTTGGTACGATAACTCTTCAGATCTTCATAAAAACCGTACAATGATTCCAAAGTCTGAGGTTTGGTCTATTTATCAGCAAGCTGATTATGATCTTACCAACAATGTTTCTGCATACGCTGAATTAATGCACAGTCAACGTACTACTGAAATCGATTCAGTGCGTCAGTTCTGGACATCTAACCCTGGTTTAGCGTCATTCATTCCAGTAGATACGTTACCAGGTTGGGAAGCCATCAACCCTGCATTGGGTGTAATGCCAGTGGCATTAACGGATCACTTTAGTAGCGAAACTACTGTAGATTACAGCCGTTTCGTACTTGGCCTTGAAGGTGCCTTAGGTTACTGGAACTGGGATGTTTCTTGGCAGCGTTCATTAAACCGTGGTGAATACAAGCAAGATATTATTTATCGCGATTCAATGGTTATGGCTCATGAAGCATTGCTTGGTTTACGTGATTGTGGCCCAGGTGAAGTAACTGAGTTCTCACAGAAGCAATGTGTACAGCTAAACTGGTTCACTGATGGCCACTTAACTGGAACCAACTATGGCGATGCGCAAGCGGATTTCATCTTTGGTAACGACAAAGGTAAAACCGTTTATAAACAAGATACAGTAGACGCGTATATCACGGGTGATGTTCTTGATTTACCAGCGGGTCCTTTGGCAACTGCAGTAGGTGTGGCTTATCAAACTGATGAACTGCAAGATACTCCTGGTTTCCATACTCGCAACGGTAACTCTTGGGGCTTAAGTTCTGCAGGTATTACTGCTGGTCGTTCTACGACTACTGCAGCTTATGCAGAAATTCAAGCGCCATTAGTTCGTGATGTATACTTGATGGAAGCTTTAGATTTAACCGCTTCTGCGCGTTATACCAACGTAAACACCTATGGTAGCGGCGAAACATATAAACTTAGCGCTAACTGGACAATCGGTAACGGTTTCCGCATGCGTGCATCGCGTGGTACTTCGTTCCGTGCTCCAGCATTGTTCGAATTGTTCTTAGAAGGCCAAACTGGTTTCCTAGGGCAGCTTAGTGATCCGTGTGTAAACTGGGTTGAGTCTACTAATGAAATCTTGCAGGCTAACTGTCAAGCGGCTGGCGTACCTGATACGTACATTGCAGCAGTTGGTGGTTCAATGACTTCAATCACTGGTGGTGGTGCAGGCCAATTAGAAGCCGAAACTTCAACTTCTGAAGGTATTGGTTTGGTTTATACTAGCCCAGAGAGCACGTTTGCCGTTTCTGCGGATTATTACGATGTAACTATTCGTGGCCAAATCTCAAACGTAGCTGGCGGAACAGTACTTGCTAACTGTTATTTCAGTGAAGCAGGTTTTGATAACGAACCGTTCTGTCGTCAGATCACTCGCCGTACGGGTAATGAAGGTAATAACTTCGATTGGGGTGTTGAAACCGTTCGTGGTGGTTACTTGAATACTTCTGAGCAGCGTGTTCGCGGTGCAGATTTTGTTGTAACTTACCAAACAGAAACTCCGGTTGGTCATGTTCGCATGCGTTTGAACCATACCTCTACCATTGAGCGTTATTTCAAGCAGTTCAGTGACAGCGATCCAATTCAGTTCGTTGGTCGTGTAGGTAACCCGAAACAATCAGGTAACTTAAACACTACCCTTACGCGTGATGATTGGAGTTTCAACTGGAACATCCAGTATGTAGATCGCGTATCTAACAATCACCTATACACTCGTGGTGATATTGTTACTTACCGTGGAGAAGATTACCGCGTAGTTGGTTCTACTGGCCGTTATTTCATGCATTCAGCATCAGTTAATACTACTGTTGGTGATAACTTAGATGTGACTTTTGGTATTGCGAACTTATTTGATAGACTTCCACCACAGGCTTCACCTTCACGAGTTAACACTGCGGGTAACACTATGCTGTTCGCTTCTCAATATGAGTTATTGGGCCGCCGTGCATTCTTGAACATGTCTTACTCTTTCTAAGTTAGAAGTTGTAACTAGAATTAGTTAACATTTTTGAGTGAAATATAAACACCAACCAGCAATGGTTGGTGTTTTTTTTATGTTTTACGGAACTTTTTTGTAAAAATGCGTTGAACAGGCCATTAACCGCCGTGGTTTTGTTGATCTTTACTATCCTTTAACATTATTATGATTCATTGGCACATTCGGTTGTGAACCGTCCGCTAATCTTATGAGCACAGCTCGTTGGCATCTATAGCTGTTATATAAACAAACTTATACACATTGCTGTTCGGCTAAAGGTTCATTTTGTTGGTTTGCTTTGGTTCTGGCTTTCGGCAGGCACGGGCAGAGTATTAAAATGAAATCTAGGCACAGTGCTTGAAATAGCACTGAATGGCACCCCAGGGAGTAAATCAATGTTTACTAATAATAAAATAAGCAAATCTATACGTATCGCGTTGGCCTTTGGCGCCGCTTCTACGTTAGCATTTGCTGGTAGCGCAAGCGCCCAAGAAGAAGATGAAGAAGAAGTGCGTAGCGAACGCCCTGAAAGAATTCAGGTAGTAGGTTCGCGTATTCGTACCGATGGTTTAGATAGTGCAACACCTATCGATATTATCAGCGCTGAAATCGCAACAGAGCAGGGTTTAAATACCTTGGGTGAATTGTTACGGACATCAACCATTGCTTCTGGTTCCAACCAATTAATTTCTGCAATGAGCGTTGGTTCTGTAACTGCCGGTGGTGCAGGTAACGAATCAATTTCAATGCGCGGCTTAGGTTCTAACCGCACTCTAGTATTACTGAACGGACGCCGGGCTGGGCCTTCAGGTACTCGCGGGCAGGTAGCTGCTTTTGATATGAACGCTTTACCCATTTCTGCGGTTGAGCGAGTTGAAATATTAAAAGATGGAGCTTCTTCTCTTTATGGTTCTGATGCTGTTGCGGGTGTAATTAACATCATCACTAAACGCGGCGATGAATCAAGCATCAACGTTAGCGGCAATCAACCATTAGAACGTGGTGGCGAAACTTTCCGTATCAATGGTACTTGGGGTACAACATTCGATCGCGGCTCATTTCGAGCAGTAGCTGATTATAACGTACAAACTGAATTACAGCGCGGTGACCGTGATCATTTTGCATGCGGCCAACGCTATATGTTTGATCCAGCAACTGGTGAGCAAGTAGACCCAATCGATCCGCGCACGGGCAACATCCATTGTAACGATTTACCTTACGGTATGTGGTTGTGGAATGCAGGTGCGAGCAACTTTACTTCAAGAATTACATCATTCGATTACAGTGGTTATAACCGTGCAAACGGTACACCAACTTACACTCAAACTCAGCCTGGCGATATTTCAGCACCGGACGGTTGGTTTCCTGTAGGTTATTCACGTGAGACTGATGCATTGCTTGATACTCAGCATCCGTTCCAAGATCTTCAAACAATGGTTCCTGAAACAAAAACGGCATCTGTATATTTTCAGGGTGACTACGATTTAACGAACAATATTTCAATGTATGCAGAGTTAATGCATAGCCGCCGCGAAACTTCTATAGATAGCTATCGTCAATTCTGGATGGATCCGATGTTGAATCCACTTGGATCGTGGGGATTAGTTGATGGTTGGGACGGCGATGTATGGATTGACCCTACTGCAATTACGGACCATTCCGGCTCGGTAACTACCGTTGACTACACACGTGCTGTGTTAGGCCTCGAAGGCGCAATTGGTTACTGGAATTGGGATATTTCGTACCAACGTTCATTGAATAGCGGTGAGTATCAGCAAAAAGTTATCTTAGAAGATGCTCTCGATATGGGCGCAGAATTAGGTATTTACGCTCCAGATGCGTGTGCGGGGTCAATTACGCCGATTTCCGGTCGTGAGTGTCATTTAATTCCTTTCTTCACACCTGAGTACATTTACGGTGATTTCGATCAAGGAACTCGTGATTTCTTATTTGATACTGAAACGGGTAAAACTATTTACAAGCAAGATACTGTTGATGCTTATGTAACAGGTGATTTGATCGATTTGCCAGCAGGCCCCTTAGGTGCTGCGTTTGGTGTATCTTATCAATCTGATGAAATCCAAGACACTCCTGGTGAAGTAACGCTTGCAGGTAACTCTTGGGGTATGACGAGTGCGGGTATTACAGCCGGTAAATCGAATACAAAAGCGGTTTACGGTGAAGTTCAAGCTCCTCTATTACGTGATTTACCGTTTGTAGAATCTCTTGATTTAACAGCTTCAGCCCGCTATACAGACGTTTCAACATACGGTTCTGGAGAAACCTTTAAAGTAAGTGCAAATTGGAATATCGCAAATGGCTTCCGTATTCGGGCTTCTCGCGGTACTTCGTTCCGTTCGCCAGCACTATTTGAATTGTTTTTGAAGGATCAAACAAGCTTCTTCGACCAGCGTAATGACCCATGTTTCAACTGGGGACAAGCTGATGAAGCTGGCACATTGAACGCTATTGTTCGAGCGAACTGTATTGCCGACGGCATTCCAGAAGACTACAACCAAGACTTTGGCTCAGCTACAGCTATTACAGCTGGTGGTGCAGGGCGTTTAGATGCAGAGACTTCTGTTTCTGAGGGTATTGGTTTAGTTTGGGCCTCAGAAGATAACCGTTTTGCTGCTTCAGTTGATTATTACGATGTAATTATTCGTGACCAAGTTAGTAACATAGGTGGTTCATCAATTGTAAACTTATGTTATAGCTCAGAGAACTTTGCCACTGAACCTTTCTGTGAGCAATTCGACCGCAATGACGGAACAAACGGTAACTACAATATTACTGAAGTTCGCGGAGGCTATGTTAACGTAGCTGAGCAAACAGTACGCGGTGCTGATGTTGTACTTACTTACATGGATGAAACTCCTTACGGTTCTCTTCGAGTGCGTTTGGATCATACGATTCAATTTGAACGTATTTTCCGTCAGTTCCCAGATAGTGCAGAAATCAATTCAATTGGTCGTTTGGGTAATCCTAAGCATTCTGGAACTTTGAACGTTGGTTTAGTACGTGATTCTGTAAGCTTTAACTACGCCATTCGTTACGTGGGTAAAGTGTCAAACGATTCACTTTATGCAAACGGACCATTCACTACCTACCGTGGTGAAGAAGTTCGCGTTGTTGCTAGTGGTCCTACAACCCTTTATCACACGTTATCAGTGAATAAGTCGTTCGACGATGGAGTAGACCTTACCGTTGGTGTACGCAACTTGTTTGACAAGAAGCCACCAAGCGCAAGCCGTTTAGGCTCACGCGCGTCAGTTGTTGGTAATGCGATGCTGTATTCGCAATATGACCAAATTGGCCGTTCTGTGTTCTTGAACCTTGGTTACACGTTCTAAGAAACACTTTGGCGAAAGCTAATAGGTAAATAACGAAAGCCCTAACTGAATGGTTAGGGCTTTTTTGTTGTTTGATGCGAAGTGAAAGATACCAATGCCATACTTTGGTTTGTTTAGAGCGTCATTAAATAATCGGCTAACGATTTTAAAATTGCCATTTTGCGTGGGTCTTGCTGGTGTTGCTCTGCGAGTTGCTCTAGCTTCAGAACAAATTCATCACTACTTAAGAATGCTTCGCCACCATGCACCAATCGGTTTTGGCAGTGTTGTTTCCAACGCTCAGCTTCACTAGCACTTAATGTGTGTGGGAAGTTTCTTGCGCGGAATCGAAATAGCAGCACCGGTAAACGAGGGTCGTCTAGTGGTAATTCAATACCTGCAAGCTGTTCAGGGCTTGCTTGTTGAATCATATTCATGTGTGTTTTTGCTTGTGCACTGAAAAAACCACCCGAATATAAAGCTAAATCAGCATCAGCCCGTTCAGGATCTTCGTTAGCTACAAGCCGATCATCTTTATCAAGAATTGCAGCAAGTAGGTGATCTCGAAGGGTACTATCGTTGGCTAGTAACGCTCGGTTCGTTTCTACGGCTGCGATATCAATGCCAGCGTTCTGAGCCTGAGCTTCAGCAAGGGTTTTTTCTGGAGCTAGAAAAGGGCATTGGTTCAGTGTGATAGTAATTAACCCAGGGCGTTCACCCTGCAGCTCTTCGCGGCTAGCAAATAACTGCGCGTTGATTTCTGCCGCACTCTTATCGCGCCAAAATTCGGGGTTAGCATCTAAACGCCAGGCAATCAGTTGATTTTGATTCTCTGGGTGGAATGCAATCGGAAATACCCATTGCACATAGCGTGATTCAGCACCGAAAAAGCCGCTTACGTAAACCAGCATACTTTGATTAAGTAAAGCGCTCTCAACCAAATCAATTAACTTTTTCTTTCGCCGAATATCGAAGCTGTAGTTATACAGTTTTGGCTGCGCGTGCATTATCTTCTTGGCCAGCTCTATGCTTGCATGTACATCTGCCATGGCATCGTGGGCATTCGTATGTTCAATGCCATTAGCGGGCGCAAGCTGATCTAATTTAAGACTAACATTTCCTTCTTCATTCGTTGGCCATTCAATTCCTTCGGGGCGCAGGGCATAGGTAGCGCGCACTAAGGTTAATAAATCCCAACGAGAATTATCGTTTTCCCAACTGTAAGCGTAAGGATCGATAAAGTTTCGGTAAAAGAGAAAACGGGTCATTTCATCGTCGTAGCGAATATTGTTATAACCAACAACAGTGGTTTGGTGTTGGCTAAATTCCTGATGAATTCGCCGTGCAAATTCGCATTCAGGCAGGCCACGTTGATTAGCCGCTTGCGGTGTTATACCGGTGATTAAACAGGCTTCAGGGTGCGGCAGATAATCAGGCGATAGCCGGCAATATATTTCTAAGGGCTTACCGATAATATTCAGCTCACGATCGGTACGCACACCCGCAAACTGCATTGGCCTATCGGCGCGTGGGTTTATACCGCCAGCTTCGTAATCATGCCAATAAATTGTGGGATTTGTCATGGCGAGTTTTCTCTCATGGTTTAAACTTATAAAGCAAGGATAACACCGCGAAGGGCTTGTATGCGAGCAGCAAGCATGATGATATTAGCGTATTGTATACAAGCTTAGCACAACCAAAAAACGAGGATTTCATGAATAATAAAGTGTGGAACAAAGCTAACAACAAGTTTATTGATAAACCTGCCCGCAAAACGCTTCTTTCGGCAGCTGTTTTGGCAGCCGCATTTGGCTTAAGCGCGTGCAGTGATGCACCAGAATCTGAGCAATCGAACACTGATTTTGCAGCAACTCCAATTGCCATTGCTATTCATGGTGGTGCAGGAACTATAACTCGCGAGAGTATGAGCCCAGAACGTGAGGCGCAATTCAATGCTGCGCTCGATCTTGCGCTAGAGATGGGTTACAGCATTCTTGAAAATGGCGGCACTAGTGCTGATGCGGTTATTGCAGCTATTCAAAGTATGGAAGATAACCCGTTGTTTAACGCCGGCAAAGGCGCGGTTTATACCTACGAGGGTGGCCATGAGCTCGATGCATCAATTATGCACGGTGGTACCCGTAATGCTGGTGCAGTTTCAGGTGTTGGGCGGGTGAAAAGCCCGATCGAGTTGGCTCAAGCAGTAATGGATAACTCTCGGCATGTAATGTTAAGCGGAGTAGGTGCTGAGCAATTTGCTCGCGAACAAGGCTTAACTATGGTGCACAATAGCTATTTTAATACCGAGCATCGTTTTCAGCAGTTACAAGAAGCCCTTGATGGCTTACAAAGCCAATCATCTGCAAGCGATTATCGTGCTATTGCGGCTAATGAACATACAAATCCAATATTTAATATGGGTACAGTAGGAGCTGTTGCACTTGATGTTGAAGGGAACCTAGTAGCAGGTACATCAACTGGTGGAATGACAGCGAAACAGTATGGCCGAATTGGCGATTCCCCCATTATTGGTGCGGGTACTTGGGCCGATAATGAAAGCTGCGCAGTTTCTGCTACTGGGCATGGTGAATACTTCATTCGTTACCATGTAGCTGCTGATATTTGTAATCGTGTTAAATATCTTGGTGAAACGATTGATCAGGCCGGCGAGTATGTAATTCACGAAACCTTACTACCAGTGGGTGGCACCGGCGGTGTAATTATCCTTGATGCAGCAGGTAATGTGAGTATGCCTTTCAACACTGAGGGTATGTATCGCGGCTTTAAAACCAGTAATGCTGGCAAGCAAATAGGGATTTACAAGCAGTAAGGATTTATAAGCGAAAGGAGTAATATTATGCGTTCGATAAAAGTACAAGATTACATGAATCGACATCCATTAAAATTTACTCGAAAAATGCCGATAGAAGAGGCGGTGGCACTCTTGGTTTCTGCTCATCAAAGCGGCGGCCCAGTGGTTGATGACAATAAGCAAGTGATTGGCTTTCTTTCGGAACAAGATTGTTTGCGGATGATGCTAAAAGGCACTTATCATAATGAGCAATCGGCCAATGTTGAAGATTGCATGAGTGCTGAGGTGCTTACTGTCAACATGGATGCTGCGGTGGTTGATTTAGCGCAAACATTAGGTAGTAACAAGCCCAAGGTTTATCCCGTTGTTGATTACGAGAAACAATTAGTGGGCGTAATCAGCAGAACCGACGTATTACGTGCTATTGATTTATACCAGCGCGAATCACACGGGAAGCACTAGTTATTAGGTTGATATTTGAGAGCCGGCCAATAACATAGGCTTAGGCCGCTAGGTTTGCTAAACTTAGCGGCCTTATTTTTTGTGTTTGCTGGCTTTTAGCTCTTTTTTAGTGCTGGTTTTGGTTCGTTTAAGGAAGTGATTTTATTCATGTCTGAAGTTGTAGCCCGAGTTATAAAATATCCTGAGCAGTTGCCGGTAGTTGCCGATAAAAAGCGTATTCAAAACGCCATTCGCGATAATCAGGTAATTATTCTGGCCGGCGAAACAGGCTCGGGAAAAACCACACAGCTGCCAAAAATGTTGCTTGAAATGGGCTATGCAGAAAAGGGCATGATTGGCCATACGCAGCCGCGCCGGTTGGCTGCTCGATCGGTTGCACAACGAATTGCTGATGAACTTGAAGAGCCCTTGGGTAAAACCGTGGGTTTTAAAATTCGTTTCCAAGACACCGCTTCAGCAGACACATCAATAAAACTCATGACCGACGGTATTTTGCTGGCCGAAATGCAACACGATCGTTTGTTACAAAAATATTCAGCGATCATCATCGATGAAGCTCATGAACGATCATTAAATATTGATTTTTTGCTTGGAGTATTGCGCCAACTTATCGATAAAAGGCCTGATCTAAAAGTTATTATTACATCAGCCACTATTGAAACAGAGCGTTTCTCGAAACACTTTGCCGATGCCCCAGTAATCGCGGTAGAAGGGCGAACCTTTCCAGTAGAAACACGCTATCGGCCTCTACAAGAGGGTGATGACGAAACCGAACAAGACGTTATTCAAGGTATTTGCGATGCCGCCAGCAGCTTAGTAAACGAAGGCCCTGGTGATATCCTGGTATTCCTCAGTGGTGAACGGGAAATTCGTGATACAGCAGATGCGCTTAATGATACCTTTCGCGAGTTGCCGCAACCGATAGAAATAGTGCCGTTGTATGCACGGCTATCGGCAAGCGAACAAAACCGCATTTTTCAACCGCATAATAGCCGCCGAATCGTACTTGCCACCAATGTGGCGGAAACATCGTTAACCGTGCCCGGAATTCGCTATGTAATTGATCCAGGTAGTGCCAGAATTTCTCGCTATAGTTATCGCACAAAAGTGCAGCGGCTGCCTATCGAGCCTATCTCACAAGCCAGTGCGAACCAACGTGCAGGCCGTTGTGGCCGGGTTGGCCCAGGTATTTGCGTACGTTTATACAGTGAAGAAGATTTCTTGAATCGCCCGGAATTTACCGATCCGGAAATTCTCCGTACTAATTTAGCCTCAGTAGTTCTGCAAATGGCAACGCTAAAGCTGGGCGATATTCGCAAGTTTCCTTTTCTACAAAGGCCTGACGAACGCTTTATTACCGATGGCATTCGCTTACTCGAAGAGCTTGGCGCTATGCAAGGCGCAGGCCGCAAGCAGCAACCCAAGCTAACGGCGGTAGGACGCTCTATCGGGCGTATGCCGGTAGATCCGCGCCTAGGGCGTATGTTGCTTGCCGCTAGTGAGTTAGGGTGCGTTAGAGAGCTTCTTGTTATTACTGCTGCGTTAAGTATTCAAGATCCGCGCGAGCGGCCCCATGATAAGCAACAAAAAGCAGATGAGCTGCATAAACGCTTTGTTGATAAAGATTCCGATTTTTTAGGGTATTTAAACCTTTGGAATTACGTTCAGGAATTACAAAAAGAGCTCAGCGGAAATCAGTTCCGTAAGCGCTGCAAACAAGAACTTATTCATTATTTGCGCGTGCGGGAATGGCAAGATTTATACACGCAACTGCGCCAAAGTGTTCGTGAGCAAGGCATTCGGATTAACGAAGAACCAGCAGATTACAGCAGTATCCATCGAGCGCTTTTAACCGGATTGCTTTCGCATATAGGTAATAAAGATGAAAAGCACCAATATATGGGTGCGCGGCAGAGCCGTTTCTTTATTTTTCCCGGTTCAGCGCTGTTTTCAGCTAAGCCAAAGTGGCTAATCGCAGCGGAGCTGGTGGAAACTTCGAAACTTTACGGCCGTTACGTAGCGAAAATAGAGCCAGAATGGATTGAGCCCGCGGCCGAACATCTAGTGAAGCGTAATTACCATGAGCCTCGCTTCTCGAAAAAGCTGGGTGCGGTAGTGGCTACAGAGCAGGTTACGCTTTATGGTTTGCTTATTGTGGCTGGGCGGCGAGTTCAATACGGCAGGATTGACCCTGTTGAATCGCGCCGTATTTTCATTCTTGAAGCATTGGTTAATGGCAACTTGCGCGAAGTATTGCCGTTTATGAAAGCGAATCAAAAGCTCATTGAATCGGTTCGTGAACTCGAAGATAAATCGCGCCGCCGCGATATTCTAATCGATGAAGAATCGCTTTTTCATGCCTATGATGAAGTGCTTCCAGAAGATATTTATGATGAGCGCCGCTTAAAACGCTGGTGGCAGCATGCTCGCAAGGCTGAGCCACAAATACTTTGCTTCAGCCGTGAGCAACTGATGCAGCAAGAGGCGAGCCATGTAACCGCAGTAGATTACCCTGATGAGTGGGCGCAGGGGCGCTTACGCTTGCCGCTCACGTATGTATTTGAGCCAAATGATATTGACGATGGTGTTTCGGTTGATATTCCCTTACCGGTATTGAACCAAGTTGAGCCGTATGGTTTCGATTGGCAAATTCCAGCGTTGCGTGAGCAATTGGTGATAGCCCTCATTAAGAGCTTACCGAAAAACTTGCGGCGTAATTTTGTACCGGCACCAAACTACGCCCAAGCATTTTTACAGGCAATTAGCCCAGAAGAAGCGGGTGGGGAGCTAGCCCTGTTGCAGGTATTGAGTGCGAAACTAAAACGCATGACAGGGGTTGAGGTTCCGCTCGATGCATGGAATTTAGCTGCGGTGCCTGATCATGTGTTAATGAACTTCCGCATACTCGGTGAAGATGGCAAAGTTTTAGGGCGTGCGCGCAAGCTCAAAGATTTGCAACACCAATTGCAGCCCAAGCTAACCGAAACTTTAAAAGCAACTGCGGGTGATGATATTGAGCGCGAAGGCTTAACTGATTGGAATTTCGGCGAAGCGCCAAAAGCAGTAGAAAAGAAAACTGGGCGTTTTGCTATTAAGGCTTTCCCGGCATTGAAAGATGAAGGAAAAAGCGTTGCTATTCGAGTTTTTGATAGCGAAGCCGATGCTGAACGTTCGCACCGCCAGGGTTTACGTAAGTTGGTAATGTTGCAAATTCCTTCGCCCGTTAACTATTTACGCGCAAAACTTCCGAATAAGGCAAAACTTGCACTGTATTTTAATCCTTGGGGCAAAGTAGAAGCTTTAATTGAAGATTGTATGTTGGCTGCGATAGATTCGCTTATTGATGATCAATTACCGAATAACGATGAAGAGTTCCGAAAGCTTACCAATATGATTAGGGCTGAATTAAACGATAAAACCCTAGGTATTGCGGAACAGGTAGAACGGTGCTTGCTGCTGAGCCATCAGGTTCAGAAACTAATTAAAGGAAAGATCCCATTAACCTTAGTGCAATCATATAATGATGTGAAAGCGCATTTAGGGCGTTTGGTTTACCCTGGATTTGTAAGTGATTTTGGTGTGGTGCGCTTAATCGATGCTGAGCGGTATTTAAAAGCGTTGGTACAACGAGCAGAAAAGCTTCCGGTAGACCCGAATAAAGATAGGATTCGGAGTTTACAGCTTGAGAAGCTCGAGGCTCATTGGCAAGAACTCTATAAAAAGGTGCCAAAAGGCGACCCGATTCCAACTGAGCTTGCTGATTTTCGTTGGTATTTAGAGGAATTCCGGGTATCTACTTTTGCTCAGCAGCTGGGTACGGCATTTCCGGTATCAGAGCAAAGGTTGAAACAAAGATTAAATGAGATAGAAAAACTGCTCCGCGCTTAGTTCTGTTGGTTTCGGAGAATTGGCTAGGAGCAGTTGTGTATCGAACTTGGCTCGCTGATTGCTGGTAATACAGGCTATGGGCGCTAAAAAGCGAGCTAGTGAAGAAGCTAGGCGTACAAACCGAGGTTTGCTTTGGCGTAGGCTTCAAACTCTGTGCAACCGCCCACATGCGCTTCATCTACAAAAATTTGTGGCACTGTCATTACTGGCTTGCCTACTGTTTTTTCTAAATCAGCTTTAGTAATACCTTCTTTTTGCATATCAACGTATCGATATTCAAAATCATCACGTTGGCCTGCGAGTTGTTTGGCAATTTGCTCGGCACGTACACAAAAAGGGCAGCCAGGGCGGCCAAAAATTACTGTTAACATCGTGCGCTCCTGTAGAAATACATTCGTAAATTAAATCGTGCTGCATTATGGCAGAGCTGGCGAATCGCCGAAAATCGATTAATACGATATGGCCATTCTGCTTAAACGATTGTGTTATTTATGTTCTAAAGTTAAATCAGTTTCTGCTTGGCATACGCAAGGTAAAATATCACCTGGCCGAATATATGCTAGTGGATCGGTAGTATAGCGAACGGAGCCACTAATTAGTTTGGTACGGCATGCACCGCAAAAACCATTACGGCAGTGATAGCGTGTTTCTAAGCCAGTGGTTTCCATAATTTCAAGCAAAGAGGCCGGGGCATCAGCCGCGACCTCAATGTGAATCACTTCATTTATGGTGATGTTAAACGAAGCCATGGGATCAGAGATCAAAATCTCCGAAATCATCAATGCTTACTTGGCTATCGATTTGGCCAACTAAGTACGAGCTAATCTCGGCTTCTTGTGGTGCAACCTGCACATTATCCGATACCAAATACTTGTTCATCCAAGGCAACGGGTTGTTCTTTTGAGCAAATTCAGGCTCAAAACCAATCGCTTGCATGCGCAGATTAGCAATGTACTCTACATATTGGCATAGAATTTGTTCATTCAAGCCAATCATTGAACCATGCTGGAACAAGTACTTCGCCCATTGTTTTTCTTGCGTTACCGCTTTTAAGAATATTTGCCGGGCTTCTTCTCGGCATTCTTCGGCGATTTCTTTCATCTCAGGATCGTCTTCGCCGTATTGCCAAAGATTAATAATGTGTTGAGTAGATGATAGATGTAAGTTTTCATCACGAGCAATGAGGCGAATGATTTTTGCGTTACCTTCCATGAGCTCGCGCTCTGCAAAGGCAAACGAACAAGCAAAGCTCACGTAGAAGCGAATTGCTTCTAATGCGTTCACTGAATTGATACACAAAAATAATTTCTTTTTCAGATCGCGAACGCTTACATGATAGGTTTCGCCATCAATGGTGATATCGCCTTCACCATGTGTTTGCCACAACTGAGTGTAGAAAATTAAATCATCGTAGTACTTAGAGATATCAATTGCGCGAACTTGAATCTCATCATTTACCATGATGTCATCAAATACATGGCTTGGATCGGTAAAAAGATTTCGCAAAATATGCGTGTAAGAACGTGAATGAATCGTTTCTGAAAACGACCAGGTTTCTATCCACGTTTCTAACTCGGGTAGCGATACAATAGGCAAAAGCGCAATGTTTGGGCTGCGGCCTTGCACTGAATCTAACAAGGTTTGGTATTTCAAGTTAGAAATGAAAATGTGCTTTTCACTATCTGAAATCTTGTTGAAATCAACACTATCACGGCTTACATCTACTTCTTCTGGGCGCCAGAAAAAGCTAAGCTGTTTTTCGATAAGCTTCTCGAAAATAGGGTGGCGCTGTTGATCATAGCGCGCCACATTAACTGAGTTTCCAAAAAACATCGGCTCTTCGAGTGCATTTGTGGTTACTTGACTAAATGTAGAATATCGCATGCTTACCTCAAATTTTGCAGGCGCCGCCAGCACAATCATCGTCTTCTTCGATAATGGCGGTTACGGCTTGGTTTGCTTTTTCTTCAAGCTTCTTACGCATCTCGGCAGGCATATCCGTTTGGCTATCTGAAGCACCATCACGAGTGTTGTGATAATACATAGTTTTCACGCCAAGCTTGTATGCGTATAGTAAATCTTGCAGCAGTTGCTTCATTGGCACGCGGCCGCCTTCAAACTTACCTGGATCGTAGTTGGTATTTGCTGAAATTGTTTGGTCAACAAACTTCTGCATAATCCCTACCAGCTCTAAGTACCCTTTATTACTCGGTATTTGCCATAACAGTTCATACTGATCTTTCAAATTCTCATAATCTGGAACTACTTGCTTCATCACCCCATCTTTGGAAGATTTAACACTTACGTGGCCACGTGGAGGTTCAATACCATTCGTAGCGTTGGATATTTGTGAAGAGGTTTCTGAAGGCATTAGCGCCGATAGTGTTGAGTTTCTTAAACCATATTTTTTTACTGATTCACGCAATGTTTCCCAATCATAATGCAGCGGCTCAGAGCAAACCGCATCAAGATCTTTTTTGTAGGTATCAATCGGTAAAATACCTTGAGAATAGGTAGTTTCATTAAATTTCAGGCAAGCGCCTTGCTCTTTCGCTAGCTCATTCGAAGCTTTCATTAAATAATATTGAATCGCTTCAAAGGTACGGTGAGTTAGGCCATTGGCACTACCATCGGAATAACGAACACCGTTTTTCGCCAGATAATAGGCATAGTTGATAACACCAATACCAAGCGTACGGCGTGCCATAGATGCGTTTTCGGCAGCGGGTACCGGATAATCTTGATAATCCAATAGGTTATCTAATGCACGAACGGCTAAATCAGCAAGCTCTTCAAAATCATCCAACGATTTGATAGCGCCAAGGTTGAACGCCGAAAGTGTACAAAGCGCAATTTCACCATTTTCATCATTAATATGTTCAAGCGGCTTTGTTGGTAACGCTATTTCTAAACACAGGTTGCTTTGCCGAACCGGAGCCAATTTAGGGTTAAATGGGCTATGGGTGTTGGTATGATCAACGTTCTGCAAATAAATACGGCCAGTGCTTGCACGTTCCTGCATGAACAAACTAAAGAGCTCAATTGCTTTAATACGCTTCTTACGAATACTTTCATCGGCTTCATACTGCACATATAAACGTTCGAACTCATCTTGGTCCGCAAAGAATGCATCATATAGCCCTGGAACATCAGAAGGGCTAAACAATGTAATATATTGATCTTTTACCAAGCGTTGATACATGGTTTTGTTGAATTGCACGCCGTAATCAAGATGACGAACACGGTTTTCTTCTACACCGCGGTTGTTCTTTAATACCAGTAGCGATTCAACTTCTAAATGCCAGAGTGGGTAGAATAGGGTAGCCGCGCCGCCACGAACACCACCTTGCGAGCAGCTCTTTACTGCGGTTTGGAAGTATTTAAAAAATGGAATACAACCAGTGTGGAATGCTTCGCCGTTACGAATAGCACTACCAAGCGCACGAATTCGGCCGGCATTAATACCAATACCAGCACGTTGCGATACGTATTTCACAATAGCGCTCGCAGTGGCATTGATTGAATCTAAGCTATCACCGCACTCAATCAGCACGCATGAGCTGAACTGGCGGGTAGGCGTGCGCACACCCGACATAATCGGTGTTGGTAATGATATTTTAAACTGTGAGGTAGCATCGTAAAAACGGCGAACGTAATCGAGCCGCTTTTCTTGTGGGTACTTAGCAAACAAGCAAGCCGCTACCAATATATATAAGAACTGCGCACTCTCATAGACCACACCAGTAATGCGGTTTTGAACGAGATATTTACCTTCAAGCTGCTTTACCGCCGCATATGAGAAATTTAGATCACGGCTGTGCTCGAGGAAGGTGTCCATTTCTTCAAGTTCAGCTTGAGTGTAATCTTCTAAAATATGCTTATCGTAGCGATTCATACTCACCATTTTGCTTACGTGATCGAACAATTTAGGTGGTTCGAACTGACCATAGGCCTTTTTACGTAGATGGAATATCGCTAACCGTGCGGCAAGGTACTGATAATCAGGAGCTTCTTCACTTATCAAATCAGCAGCGGCGCGAATGATAGTTTCATGGATATCGGCAGTTTTTATGCCATCATAAAATTGAATGCGTGAGCGCAATTCAACTTCAGAGACAGAAACGTTTTTAAGGCCTTCAGCTGCCCAGCTAATTACCCGATGAATCTTTTCTAAATCTAGTACTTCGCGTACGCCGTTGCGTTTTGTAACGTGAATAGGTTGGCTCATGGTTCCCTCACTGATGTTTTTCGTAGCACTATATCTTGTGTTTAATGATTGCGCTTGGGCTCTTTTTACACAATATATAGTGTTGCGTTGCTGAGGGGTATGCTAGTCATGTAAGGGCATTTTATCAAGCACCAAATTGCAAATTTTGGTAAGGAAAATAGCATTTTTCTTCTTGACTCAATGGTGGTGGGCGTTCGCGCGTAATAACTTTTCATAATTAAATTTTTGTTAACAGCACTGAAAGGAATATATAACAAATGCAGTGCATGGCCACCGTTGTTGCACACAGTAAATAAGCAAGGGCGCAAGCAAGTGCTTGTGGTGATATCTGTGGCGAATCGCCGATTGCTTTTCGTGCTATTTTTAGCTTTCTAAAAGTAAATCTAGCAGTTTTGCTGGGCTTGTAATGGTGTAATCAGCACGCCAGCTCGATGCTTGATCTTCAGGTGCTATATACCCGTAACTAGCCAGCACTGTGCGCATTCCAGCATCTCTGCCGGCAACAATATCCCGCTCGGCATCACCAACGTATAGGCACTGCTGTGGATCTATTGCTTTATCATGATGCGTACTCAAAAGCTGACAGGCATGCAATAGGGGAGCTGGATGTGGTTTGGCAACCGCCAAAGTATCCCCACACACAACTACCTGTATTTCGGCTAATGTAGGTATTTGCTGAAGTACGAGCTCGGTATAAAGCGTTGGTTTGTTTGTTACAATGGCAACGGGAAGCCCCAGCTTGTTCAAGCGTTCGAGCATTAAAGCTACTTCAACAAATAAAGATGTATCAACACAAACGCGCGCTTCATAGTAATCCAGAAACTGTTGGCGCAATTGCAACCGGTTAGTATCGTTAAAATCATCACCAAAACCGAGCTTCAATAAGCCATATGAGCCATGTGAAGCATAAGGCCTCATTTCTGGGTGAGTTTTCAATGGGCGGTTATGATCGCTCAACACGCGATTCAACGCATGGCCAAGATCGGGGGCGGTATCCAATAAAGTGCCATCAAGATCGAAAAGTATCGCATCAGGCCAGATTTTTTGTAGTGCCACTTCATTTACTCCGCTGTTAATCCATTTCTTTGATTCACGTGCTTAATCAAGCGGCCGTTCACAGGCAACAAGATAGTTTACGTCAAGATTACGATCACTAATAAAGAATTGGTTCAGTAGCGGATTAAAATGAATGCCGGTTGCCGCCAATTCTCTTAACCCTGCAGCGTTGGCCATATCCATTAATTCAGCAGGGCGGATAAACTTTTTCGCATCGTGAGTACCTTGTGGAACCCAACGCAAAACGTATTCCGCGGCATATACTCCAAGCAATTTGGCTTTTAGCGTGCGATTTAATGTAGAGAAGATAATGCGGCCGCCGGGCTTTACCATGTGCGCACAAGCTGCGATAACGGTAAGTGGCTCGGGTACATGCTCAAGCATTTCTAAACAGGTTACGATATCAAACTGGCCTTTGTGGGCAACGGCGAACTCTTCTGCGGTGGTTTGTTGATAATCGATGGCGAGCTCGCTATCTAACGCATGTAATCGAGCTACACTGAGTGCATCAGGGCTCATATCAATGCCGGTTACTTCGGCACCGGCTTTCGCCATACCTTCGGTGAGCAAGCCGCCACCGCAACCAACATCGAGAACTTTTCGGCCAGCTAAGCCTAAGCCTTGCTGATCAATAAATTGTAAACGTAGCGGGTTGATTAAATGCAGAGGTTTAAAATCACCTTCAGGATCCCACCAACGCGAAGCCATGGCATTAAATTTTTCTATTTCTGCGGGATCGACATTTTGCTGCATATTAATAATCCTTGTGCTAAAACTGACTGCTGCGAATTTACCGAAAGATAACAAGAAGGCCTTGCGCCACTGATACGGCTTCGTGCATATTGCTATGTAGAAGTGTACCGAAATGAAGTTGTGCAAACCAGATATAAGTTCACTTTTCTCTGCGCTTTTGAGTCGTCATGGGCGGAGTGCTGTGGTATGCTATTTCGGTTATTCAGTAAGGCGATTTACTCGAAAACTATAACGATATGAAGAGTACTGTTAGGGAAAAAATATGAGCGATCTTGCCAAAGAAGTGATGCCGATTAATATCGAAGACGAGCTTAAGAATTCGTACTTAGATTACGCGATGAGCGTTATCATCGGGCGTGCTTTGCCGGATGTAAGAGACGGTTTGAAACCAGTGCACCGCCGCGTTTTGTTCGCGATGAGCGTGCTAGGTAATGATTTTAATAAGCCGTATAAAAAATCTGCCCGTGTGGTAGGTGATGTTATCGGTAAATATCACCCACATGGTGATTCTGCGGTTTACGATACGATAGTTCGTATGGCTCAGCCATTCTCATTGCGCTACATGTTAGCAGATGGCCAAGGTAACTTCGGTTCTGTTGATGGCGATTCTGCCGCAGCAATGCGTTATACCGAAGTTCGGATGTCGAAAATTGCACATCAGCTGTTAGCCGATTTAGATAAAGAAACCGTTGATTTCGTGCCTAACTACGATGGCACCGAATTTATTCCAGAAGTACTACCAACGCGTATTCCTAACCTGTTAGCCAATGGCTCGTCAGGTATCGCCGTAGGTATGGCTACTAACATCCCACCGCATAACCTTACGGAAGTAATTAACGGTTGTTTGGCCATGGTTGATAATCCAGATATTCAACTTGAAGAGTTGATGGAGCATATTCCAGGCCCAGATTTCCCAACAGCAGGTATTGTTTCTGGCCGCCAAGGCATCATTGATGCCTACCGCACTGGCCGCGGTAAGATTTACATTCGTGCGCGCGCCGATGTTATTACTGATGAAAACACTGGCCGCGATACGATTATTGTTCACGAGCTTCCTTACCAGGTGAACAAAGCTAAATTAATTGAAAAAATCGCTGATCTGGTAAAAGAAAAACGTATTGAAGGTATTAGTGCCTTGCGCGATGAATCTGATAAAGATGGCATGCGCATGGTTGTTGAGCTGAAGCGCGGCGAATCCGGTGAAGTGATGCTGAATCACCTCTACCAGAATACGCAAATGCAAGTGGCGTTCGGCTTCAACATGGTTGCGCTCGATAAAGGCCAGCCGAAATTATTTACCTTACGCGAAATGCTTGAGTGTTTTATTACTCACCGCCGCGAAGTGGTTACACGCCGTACTGTATATGAACTTCGAAAAGCTCGAGAACGCGCACACATTCTTGAAGGTTTAGCGGTTGCATTAGCTAACATCAATGAAATCATTGAAATGATCAAGCGTTCACCATCACCGGCAGAAGCTAAAGCGCAACTAATTGCGCAAGGCTGGAATCTTGGTGATGTATCCATAATGCTTGAGCGTGCGGGTGTAGATGCGGCACGGCCTGATTGGGTTGAGCCTGGTTTTGGCGTAATTGATGGTATTTATCACCTAACTGAAAACCAAGCCCAAGCAATTCTAGATTTACGCTTACATAAATTAACGGGCCTTGAGCACGAAAAAATTCTTGATGAGTACAAAGGCCTCTTAGGTGTAATAGCGGAATTGATGCATATTCTTGCTAGCTCAGAACGTTTAATGGAAGTTATTCGTGAAGAGCTCGTGCAAGCGCAAGCTGAGTTCGGTGATGAACGCCGTACTGAAATTACTAATTCAAGCCACGATATCAATCTTGAAGATTTGATTGAGCAAGAAGATGTTGTAGTTACTCTATCGCATCAAGGTTATGTGAAATATCAATCACTTAAAGAGTACGAAGCACAAAAACGTGGTGGTAAGGGCAAAGCTGCAACGAAAATGAAAGATGAAGATTTCATTGAGCGGTTATTAGTCGCGAACACGCACGATATGATCCTGTGCTTCTCAAGCCGTGGCCGTGTGTATTGGATGAAAACCTATAATCTTCCTTATGCAAGCCGGGCAGCACGCGGTAAGCCGATTGTGAATTTACTGCCGTTGCAAGACGATGAACGCATTAATGCGATATTGCCAATTGCGAACTTCGAAGAAGATAAATTCGTTATTATGGCTACTCGCAAAGGTACCGTGAAGAAAACGCCATTGGCAGATTACTCACGCCCGCGTACCAGCGGTATTATTGCCCTGAACCTAACCGATGGTGATGAACTTATTGGTGTGGATATCACCGATGGTAACAGTGAAATAATGCTATTCTCCGATGCTGGTAAAGTAGTGCGCTTCACTGAAGATCAAGTACGTTCTATGGGCCGTACCGCTACAGGCGTTCGTGGTATGCGCATTGAGCCGGAACAAAAAATTGTTTCCTTGTTGATTCCACGTACCGATGAAGGCGCAGTGCTTACAGTTACTGAAAATGGTTACGGTAAACGTACACCGTTAGCAGAGTACCCAGCGAAGAGCCGAGCAACTAAAGGTGTGGTATCTATTAAGGTTTCTGAACGAAATGGCGCAGTAGTAGGCGCTATGGAAGTAGTGCCTGGTGAGCATCTGATGCTTATTAGTAACCGCGGTACGCTAGTACGCACCCGGGTTGATGAAGTTTCACAAGTTGGGCGTAATACCCAAGGTGTTACTCTGATTCGCACTGCGGCTGATGAGTTCGTTGTAGGTATGGCACGCGTAGCTGAAATTGAAGAAGAAGAGCTGGAAGTTCTTGAAGGCGAAGCTTCGGAAACTGCTGATGCGGTAGATACAGATGAAAATTTGGCTGATGATGTAGGGGGCGAGAGCACTGAGCCGAGCTCTGGAGATTCAGGTGATGATCTATAACTTTTCAGCGGGGCCGGCAATGTTGCCGGCCTCAGTTTTAAAGAAGGCGCAAAACGAGCTACTGGATTGGCAAGGCCTGGGTATTTCGGTAATGGAAATTAGCCACCGAGATCCAATCTACATTCAAATGACCGAGGAAGCAGAACAAGATCTTCGTGATTTGATGGCAATTCCAGATAACTACAGTGTGTTATTTATGCATGGTGGTGGCCGAGCGCAATTTTCATCGGTACCGCAGAATATAGCCGGGCCGAATGCTACCGTTGATTATCTAAATACGGGTGTTTGGTCGGATATCGCAATTATTGAAGCGCGTAAATACGTTGCTGAGGTGAATGAAGTAGCCAAAGTTGTTGAAACTCCTGAGGGAAAAGCGATTCCACCGATAAACGCGTGGGCGCTTTCGAAAAATGCGGCCTATCTGCATTACTGCCCAAATGAAACCGTTGATGGTATTGCCTTACATGAAGTGCCTGAAGTTGGCGTGCCTCTTGTTGCAGATATGTCGTCGGTTATCTTATCCGAGCCAATTGATGTTACTAAGTTTGGTATCATTTACGCAGGTGCTCAGAAGAATATAGGGCCTTCTGGTCTTTCTGTAGTGATTATTCGTAATGATCTGCTCGAAACGCAGCAAAATCGTGTGTGTACGGTGATGAACTACAAAGTACAAGCAGAGCAACACTCGATGTACAACACCCCGAATACTTTCGCGTGGTACTTAGCTGCCGAAGTTTTCAAATGGGTAAAAGCGCAGGGTGGTTTACCTGCCATGGCTGAACTAAATGCCGCAAAATCATCGTTATTGTATGAATGTGTTGATAACTCAAAATTTTATCGAAATACTATAGCGGCACAAAACCGTTCTCGAATGAATATTCCCTTTCAGCTAGTGGATAGCAATCTCGATAATCTGTTTTTGCAGCAAGCGAAAGCGGAAGGCTTACTTTCTTTGAAAGGGCATCGTTTTGTAGGCGGTATGCGCGCGAGTATGTATAACGCTATGCCGTTAGAAGGTGCGCACGCATTGGTAGATTTCATGACGCGGTTTGAAAAAGCACATCGATAAACTGAATGGTGTGCAGCAACATCAATAAAAAATAAAACAAGAAAGAGGATTCTGATGCAAGAATTTGACGCAGCAAGTTTAGCCTTACCCGGTATTCGAGAGCTACAGCCATATCAAGCCGGCAAGCCAATCGAGGAAGTTGAGCGTGAGCTTGGCATTAGCAATATTATAAAGCTAGCCTCAAACGAGAACCCACTTGGCGTAAGTAGCTTAGTGAAAGAAGCGCTGATTAATAAAGTTAATGGTTTGGCGCGTTACCCAGATGCAAACGGCTTTTATTTGAAACAAGCGCTTGCTGAAAAGTTTGCGGTAAAAGCGAACCAAATAACCCTTGGTAATGGCTCTAACGATGTACTCGAATTGCTTGCGCGAACCTATGTAACAAATCATCATGAAGTGATTTTTTCTCAACATGCATTTGTTGTGTACCCATTGGTAACAAAGGCTATTGGCGCTAAACCGGTTGCAGTGCCAGCGAAAGATTATGGCCACGACCTTGACGCCATGCTGGCGGCTGTAACCGATAAAACACGAATGATATTTGTTGCGAATCCAAATAATCCAACGGGTACATTTTTACCTACTGAGGCACTTGAAGAGTTCATTGCGCAGGTACCAAAGCATGTATTGGTAGTGCTAGACGAAGCTTACTACGAATACGTACCGAGTGAAGTAAGAGCTCCATCTTTAGCGTGGATAAACGAATATCCAAACTTAGTAGTAACTCGCACATTTTCGAAAGCTTATGGCTTAGCTGGCTTACGTGCAGGTTATGCGGTATCAAATGCGGCTGTAGCAGATTTAATGAATCGCATTCGGCAACCGTTTAATATGAACGAGTTGGCGTTAACGGCAGCCATGGCAGCACTGCAAGATGAAGCTTTTTTACAGCACTCTATTCAAGTAAATGCAGAGGGTATGGCTCAAATTACAGCATTTTGCGATTCACATGGTTTAAGTTACATACCATCGCACGGCAATTTCATTACCATTCGTTTCGGTGGTAACGCGGCAGATGTCTATCAAAAGCTTTTGCTTAAAGGCGTTATTGTTCGCCCAGTGGCAGGCTATGAGTTACCTGAGCACTTGCGGGTAAGTATTGGTTTGCCTGAAGAAATGGCTGCGTTTTACCGCGCTTATGATGAAATAGTGGCTGAAGCCCAAAGCAGTTAAGGGCTATTGTCTTAAGATTATGTCGAAAACTAAAACATTAACGTTAGCATACCGGCCCCGAGTTGAGGGCGCCGTGCATGTTCCTGGTTCCAAGAGCATCGCTAATAGGGCGTTACTTTTAGCGGCTTTAGCTTCGGGTACTACACAACTCGATAATATGCTCTTGAGCGATGATACAGCCCGTATGCGAGAAGCACTGGTTGCTTTAGGTGTCGGTATCACCGAAACGGATAATCATACCGCGGCAGCGGGCAATGAGGCGGAAGCAACGACACTAAGTGTGGTTGGCTTAGGTGGGTTGCCGAAAGCCTCGGATAAGTTATCGTTATTTCTCGGTAACGCCGGCACAGTAATGCGGCCGTTGGCTGCTATTCTGAGCGCTAGTGAGGGCGAATTTTTATTAACCGGTGAACCTCGCATGTATGAACGGCCGATAGGCCCACTTGTTGATACTTTGCGTTTGGCTGGTGGGAATGTTGAATATCAGCAAACAGAAGGTTACCCGCCATTGCTCATTCATGGTGGCCAGCTCCCAGGAGGCTCGCTAAGCATAGATGGCAGTATGTCGAGCCAATATGTTAGCGCACTGCTTATGCTCTTACCGTTGCTTGCAGGTGATACTCACCTTACGCTTACCGGAACTATTGTTTCTGAGCCTTATATTGCACTTACAGTAGCAATGATGGCTTCCTTTGGTGTTGCTATTGAGCGGTTAAATAAGCGTGAATTTGTGATCAAAGGCAATCAACAATACCAATCTCCTGGTGTTTACTGGATAGAAGGTGATGCATCATCCGCGTCATATTTTTTAGCCGCGGGCGCCATTGGTGTTGGGCCGATTACAGTTTATGGTGTTGGCATTGATAGCTTGCAGGGTGATAAAGCGTTTGCCGAGGTGTTAGCGGCAATGGGTGCGGAAGTTCAGTGGGCTCCTCGTAGTATTACGGTAAGTAGTGGCCAGAATGGTTTACATGGTGGTGTGTTTGATCTAAACCACATTCCCGATGCAGCTATGACAATTGCAACTTCGGCATTATTTGCAAAAGGTGCTACAGAAATTAGAAATATTGCAAATTGGCGCTTGAAAGAAACAGATCGTTTACATGCAATGGCAACGGAACTGAAAAAGTGTGGTGCTATTGTGGAAGAAGGGGATGATTGGATTCGAATTACGCCCCCAACAAAAGGTATTGAAGGCCTTCAACATGCCGAGATTGCCACCTATGATGATCACCGAATGGCGATGTGCTTTTCATTGTTAAGTTTTGCGCCTTGCGGAGTAACCATCACTGATCCTGAGTGTTGTAAAAAAACCTACCCCAACTTCTTTTCTGATTTCTCCGCAATCGATTACACCAATTAAGGTGCATTTTTCTACAGGCGCTGTATAATTTGCGCGCCTGATAATTTATTGAAACTACGCTCGTTATGTTGCAAGAGGGCGTACAAAAGGGGTAAGCATGTCGGATATCGAACCGTCGACCACCGAAGACGTAGCGCAGGAACAAGCGCCAGTAATTACGATTGACGGCCCTGGTGGAGCCGGTAAAGGTACGCTTTGCCGCTTATTGGCGGAGAAGCTAGGCTGGCATTTGCTGGATAGTGGTGCGATTTATCGGGTATTAGCCATTGCCGCGATGCATCATGATTTTGGCCCTGAAGATGAAGAGAGCTTAGTTGCGCTTGCCACCGATTTAGATGTTGAGTTTGTGCCCAATGATGAAACAGGCTTAACTCATGTGATTTTGGAAGGTGAAGACATCACCATGACAATTCGCACAGAATCAGTGGGTAACATTGCTTCGAAGATTGCTGCTCTGCCTACGGTGCGTGCAGCGCTATTACGCCGTCAACAAGCGTTCCGTGATTTACCTGGGCTTGTTGCTGATGGGCGTGATATGGGCACGGTAGTGTTCCCTGATGCCGAAGCAAAGATTTTCCTTACGGCAAGTGCCGAAGAAAGAGCTCGCCGCCGCTTCCTGCAATTGCAGGAAAAGGGCTTTGATGCTAATATGAACGAATTAATCGTTGAGATTAAAGATCGTGATGATCGAGATATGAATCGCTCTGTTGCGCCATTAACGCCAGCGGAGGATTCGTTAATTCTAGATTCGACTTCAATGTCGATCGACGAAGTGCTTGAGCAGGTGTTGCAATACGCGCACATACGGTTAACAACTAAGTAATTAGTGGTTAAATCTCAATTTCAAATTGAAGCGGTAGTGCTGAGGTGCTGCCATTCAAGGGTCGGTGCTAAGGATTGCTCCGATAATGTGAAACAACCCCGCCGAGATGGAATTCTGGTGGATGTCCAATAAATGAAGTTAACTAAACCTATGACTGAAAATTTTGCCCAACTATTTGAGGAAAGCCTCAAAGAAGTAGAAACCCGTCCTGGTTCGATTGTGAAAGGTACTGTTGTTGCCATTGCAAAAGGGTTAGTTCTGGTTGACGCCGGCCTGAAATCTGAAAGTGCTATTCCAGCTGAACAGTTTATGAATGCAGACGGCGAGCTTGAAATCGCAGTTGGCGATACTGTTGAAGTGGCGCTAGATGCTGTAGAAGATGGCTTCGGTGAAACTATTCTTTCTCGTGAAAAAGCGAAGCGTTTTGAAGCTTGGTTGCAACTTGAATCTGCTCACGAAAATGAAGAAACTGTTATCGGTATTATCAGTGGCAAAGTAAAAGGCGGCTTCACAGTTGACCTTAACGGCGTTCGTGCGTTCTTACCTGGTTCATTGGTAGATGTACGCCCAATCCGTGATACTGCTCACTTAGAAAACCGCGATTTAGAATTCAAAGTAATTAAGCTCGATCAGAAGCGCAACAACGTTGTTGTTTCTCGCCGTGCTGTTATTGAGAAAGAAAACAGCGCAGAGCGTGATGAGCTACTTGAAAACCTACAAGAAGGCCAAGAAGTTAAAGGTATCGTTAAGAACCTTACTGATTACGGCGCATTCGTAGATTTAGGCGGCGTAGACGGTTTACTTCACATCACTGATATGGCTTGGAAACGTGTTAAGCACCCAAGCGAAATCGTGAATGTTGGCGATGAAATTAATTGTAAAGTTCTTAAGTTTGATCGTGATCGCACGCGTGTTTCATTAGGCTTGAAACAGCTTGGCGAAGATCCTTGGAGCGACATTTCTGCACGTTACCCAGAAAACTCTACGTTATCTGGCCGTGTAACTAACCTAACTGATTACGGCTGTTTCGTAGAGCTGCAAGAAGGTGTTGAAGGTTTGGTTCACGTTTCTGAAATGGATTGGACAAACAAAAACGTTCACCCATCTAAGATTGTTAACTTAGACGACGTTGTGGAAGTTATGGTTCTAGAAATCGACGAAGAACGTCGTCGGATTTCACTAGGTATTAAACAATGTAAACCAAACCCTTGGGAAGAGTTCGCTAAAGGCTTCCAAAAAGGTGATAAAGTGAGTGGTAAGATTAAATCAATCACTGATTTTGGTATCTTCATTGGCCTAGACGGCAACATCGATGGCTTAGTTCACTTATCTGATATTTCTTGGAACGCAACTGGCGAAGAAGCCGTTCGTGACTTCAAGAAAGGCGATGAAGTTGAAGCTGTAGTTCTTCAGGTTGATGCAGAACGCGAGCGTATTTCACTTGGTATCAAGCAAATTTCAGAAGATCCAGTGAATAACTTCCTTGCAGCGAACAAGAAGGGTGCTATTGTTAAAGGTAGTATCACTGAAGTTGACGCTAAAGGCGCTACTGTTAAGTTGGCTGACGGTGTTGAAGGTTATGTTCGCGCATCAGATATCGCTCGTGAGCGTATCGAAGATGCTTCTACTGTTCTTTCTGTTGGTGATGAGATTGAAGCCCGTTATGTTGGTATCGATCGGAAAAACCGCGTAATCAGCCTTTCGATTAAAGCGAAAGATGAAGCGGAAGAAAAAGCAGCAATGGAAACTGTGAACAGTAGTGCTGAAGAAGTTGCGTTTAGTAGCGCAATGGCAGAAGCATTTAAAGCAGCTAAAACTGACGATTAATAATCGAAAGTAAGTTACATGTACTGTGTATCTTCTCTATTGAGTGATGACGGCTGTTTTGTTATCAGCATGAAGGATCTGTTATGACGAAGTCTGAACTGATTGAAAAACTGATTAATAAGCAGCCAGAGCTGCAACCCAAAGACGTAGAGCGCGGCGTACGGGAAATTCTTGAAGTTATGGTGCATACCCTAGCTGCAGGAGATCGCATCGAAATTCGTGGCTTCGGAAGCTTTTCGCTTCATTATCGAAAACCACGAGTGGGGCGTAACCCGAAAACCGGTGACCAGGTTGATTTGGGCGGTAAATATGTACCGCACTTTAAGCCTGGTAAAGCTCTACGAGAGCGGGTGAACGATTCAGTACAAGGCTAACTGCTTGGTTTTAACTCTGTTTTGCAAAAAGGCATGCTATAATAGCGTGCCTTTTTTCTTTTCAAAATCGCACAGGGAAACGTTATGGTACGTTTGATACTAAGTTTGATACCCGTGTTAATTCTATTTTTCTTAGCTTTTATTTTAGGCCGTTACAACGCCAATGACGCAGAAGTGAATCTGCTATTCATGCGGGCTGAAACCTCTATGGCGATGGTTATTGCGGCAACACTATTTGTTGGCTTTCTCTTAGGCCTGTGTGTAGTTTGCATTAGTTACCTGAAGTTAAAATTCCAAAACCGTAAATTGAAAAAAGCAATTATCAAAATGAGTAAGGTGAGTGTTGATTCACGCTCCGCCGATAAAGTGAGCTAGTAAATGCTTGAGTTGCTGTTCCTACTTTTACCTGTTGCGGCTGCCTATGGATGGTTTATGGGCCGAAATAGTGTTCGTGCTGAGCAGCGCAAAGAACAGGAAGAATTCTCTCGAAACTATGTAACCGGTATCAATCTTTTACTTTCTGAACAAAGCGATAAAGCTGTAGATCTGTTCATTGATATGCTTGATATTGATAGTGAAACCATAGAAACCCATTGGACACTTGGCAAGTTGTTCCGCCGCCGAGGCGAAGTAGACCGCGCTATTCGTATTCACCAAAATCTAATTTCCCGGCCATCGCTTTCTGTAGAAGAGCGCCAACACGCTATGTACGAACTTGGCCAAGATTATCTTTCAGCAGGTATTTATGACCGTGCTGAACAGATGTTCAGCGAGTTACAGCAACATACCAATTATCAATCACAAAGCTTACAAAGCCTGCTTGCCCTGTATGAAGCAACTCATGAATGGGATAAAGCAATACGGATTGGCCTTAAAATCTCCCGCAAAGATAAAACGGTTGAGATTATCATTGCGCAGTTCTACTGCGAGCTTGCAGAGATGCAAGAAGAGCCAGCACAAACATTAAAATTTTATGGTAAAGCTTTAAAGCATGATGTTAATTGTGTGCGGGCGCGGATTGCACTAGCGCGTTGGTGGATAGGGCAAGGGAAGCACAGTAAAGCGCTCGCTTATATATTGCCGATCACCGAGCAACAACCTGATTTTATTCCAGAAATATTACCACTGCTGCGTGAATGCTACGATGGCATGAACGATTCTGAGGGGTTGGTAGCCTTATTGCACGATATTGTGCTCGAGCACCCATGTGCGAGTGCCGTGGTTATGCTCGGTGATATCATTGCCCGCAGAAATGATGTTGAGGCGGCAGAGCAGTTTATGCTTGCAGCTTTACAAAAAAGCCCAACGATGAAGGCATTCCACAAACTAATCCAATTTCACGTTGCTTCTGCAGATGAGGGCCGCGCTCGCAAGAGCCTAATGCTTCTCGGTTCAATGGTTGCAGAGCAACTGAAACAACGCTCAACCCACAGGTGCCGGCATTGTGGCTTTGCCAGCAAAACACTTTATTGGCATTGCCCAAGCTGCAAAACTTGGGGAAGTATCAAACCAACACGAGGCCTTGACGGGGAATAATGAAAAAATCAATTATTGTGGCGTTAGATTATGCAAAGCCTGCAGATGCACTTCGATTTGTGGATAGTTTAGATCCGAGCGAATGCCGCTTAAAAGTGGGCAAAGAACTATTTACTGCGGGTGGTCCTGATTTAGTTCAAGCACTTCATGCTCGAGATTTTGACGTTTTCTTAGATTTAAAGTTTCATGATATTCCGAATACGGTAGCCAAAGCTGTTACCGCGGCAGCTGAATTAGGTGTGTGGATGGTAAACGTGCATGCCAGCGGCGGCCAGGAAATGATGCTAGCGGCGCGTGATGCCCTTATTCCCTATGGTGATAAGGCGCCGATCTTAATTGCGGTTACCGTGCTTACTAGCATGTCTGCTGAACAACTAGCAGCAACTGGGGTAACGAGAACACTTCCGGAACAGGTTCTGGCATTGGCACAGAATGCTAAAGGGGCTGGTTTAGCTGGTGTTGTTTGCTCAGCGCAAGAAGCGACAATATTGCGCAATGCACTGGGGCCAGAATTTTTATTAGTAACTCCGGGTATTCGGCCTACCAATAGCGATAATCACGACCAGAAGCGGGTAATGAGCCCGGGTGATGCAGTGAAAGCAGGCGCAAACTTTTTAGTGATGGGGCGGCCAATACGCGAAAATAGCCAGCCTAACCAATTACTTTCAGCGATAAACCACGAAATATCAGCTATTTCCTCATAGTAATCAGTAAGATGCTTTCTATAATAGTAACGCTACCAGGACGGTAGCGTTTTCTATTTAAGGAGCTTGTATGTTTACAAAATCATTTATCGCTATTGCTTGTTCTGGAGCTTTTTTGGTTTCAGTTGCGGCGGCGGATGTTCAATCTGTTGATAATACTTTTGGGTACAATTCGAATTCAGTGCATTCGCTGGGCGAGTATAGCTTTGCCCAAGAACAACGCGAAACACAATCTCAAAAGATTAATATCAATCGCGCAAGCGCTGAAGAATTAGCTGCGGCTTTACGTGGAGTTGGTATGGCGCGTGCTCGCGCAATTGTTAAGTTGCGTGAAGAGCTCGGGCAATTTACTGATGTAGAGCAATTACTGCAGGTACGCGGGTTGGGCGTTAAAGTGTTAAACGACAATCGAGAGAAAATCACTTTATAGAATTACGCAATTTAGCAGCAGGGATTTGCTGTTGCGTTAGGCTGCTGAGATCTTGTTAGTGCTTGGCAGTTATAGGGAACTGCAACATGGATGGTTGCAACCAAGGATGGTACGGGTAGTAAAAAGCCGAGGTTATATATAACCTCGGCTTTTATATTTTACCTAAGTAAGCGCCAAGCTTACTCTTTTGGCGGCGAACAGCGCACTGGGCCAGCTTCAGCTTTGTTTAAAGCGCCACTGATACCAGAGTAGCGCCCCGAGTGTTTTACTTCACTACGGCGTTCAATTGGAGCAGAGCTAAGCGCTTTTGATTCATTACTTGAATCTACCACTGCTGCTGCTTTCGTCATTGCAGCTGAGGCTACGCTTTTTACTGCGGCAGCTTTGCTTACAGCTGGTTTAGTTACAGCTTTTGTTTCTTCAGCAGGGGCTTC
>NZ_AFPO01000021.1 GCF_000218785.1 Idiomarina sp. A28L | reverse complement strand
TGGTGTTGTATCTAAGATTCTTGATTAATTTTAGATAACACTTCGACAAGAAGGCGCCTTAGGGCGCCTTTTTTATTGCCTAAACCTTGTATGCGTTTTTTACATTCTCTCTATGCAGCGCTAAGTAACCTTTACAGGTTGCAGCTAGCGATTAGCTTAACAAATATCCGCATAACACGGCTGCACTACCATTTACATCGCCTTCGTGGTAAAAAGAGCCCTCCGCATACCATTAAAAAAACAAATCTAATATGCGCTTTAAAGCACTAAAAAATCGTAAAATTCATCGGTGGTTAACGTTGCTGTTCGGTATCCAGTTAATAATCTGGAGCATTTCCGGTGCCTTTATGGTTGTTTTACAATTGCCCTATATTCATGGTGATCATTTAGTTCGGCAGGCCGATCAGCGAATTTCTAATTTCGAACTTTTAGATAAAATTCCTGAGCTATCTCGAACGCTTCCGCAAGTAACTGAAGCTCGCTTAGTGAATCGATATATTAATGGTGCGTACCAACATATTTTTGTAGTAAGCGAGAGTGCCGGTAAGCGGCTAGTTAATCCTAGTGATTTTACCGATATTTCCATTAGCGAAGATGATATTCGTGAACTAGCAATACGCTCTTACAATGCACCAAACGGTGATTCGCGATCAGAAATAAAATCAGTTGAATTACTCACCGACCAAGCCCCCTCTGAACTTAGCCCAACGCATTTACCTGCCTGGCGAGTGGAATTTTCTGATCGCCGTGCAACAACCTTTTATTTGGCTAAAGACACCGGAGATCTTCTAACTAAGCGGCACAATGCTTGGCGGGTATTCGATTTCATGTGGATGATGCACATCATGGATTATGAGAACCGGTCCGATATCACCACACCTTGGATAAAGTTTTTCTCAATTATGACGCTTCTAATTGCGTTGTCCGGAACCGCTTTGCTAACCCAGAAGTTACTTTCTAGACCATGGAGGCGCATATGGGGAGATTAAGCCCGTTTGCTCGCTCTGAGGGCTATATAAACTCCACGCAACAGAGTTGGCTACAAAAGAGCTTATCAATTTCTGTTTTGAGCAGTTTACATCGTAGAGCTGGATTGATTTTATTTATCCAAGTCATTATTTGGACAGTTTCGGGTTTCTATTTCAGTTGGCAGGGCCGCGAGGCGCTCACTGCAAGCCGATATATGCATACGTTACCGGCAAAGCCTTTGAGTGTGATGGAGAGCTATATCACGCCCGATATGCAGCTAGAACGCCTTGGTGATGTGCGTTCAGTTTCAGTAAAACTTATTGATGATAGGCCTCATATTGAAGCCTATTATGTACCCTCATTGGATTTGGGGCACGAAACGCATCCTAGTACGCGGAATATTCATCGCAATGCCGTTGCATGGTTCGATGGCGAAACAGGCCACAGGTGGCAAACCTCGGCCATTATGGCTCAGCGATTGGCGGTAAACTCATATACGGGTTCCGGTATGTTTAACGGCATAAAAGATATTCATCGCAGTGCTGATTTTCCCGGATGGGCAGGGCCAGGCTTCGAAGTTGAATTCGCCGATAATCTCAATACTCGCGTTTATATTGATCAGGCAAGTGGCACAGTGCTTGGGCATCGTAACGATCCTTGGAAAATAGCTGATTGGATGTATCGGCTGCACTTTATGGATTACAGTGGGAACCGAAACTTTAACAATTTACTGATTATTGCTGCAGGCTTGTTTAGCCTTTGGTTTGTATTAACAGGCATCATCATGTTGGTAAGGGTATGGCGGCAGGGAGCATTTGTTGCCAGAGCGAGTTTACCGTACAATACTGCCCTTCGCTCAAAGCGCATTCCAGCGAATATGATGGCTTCGGATAATGATTCGAATGAATCTACAACCAAAACGCTAGAATCGAAAAATTCTGAGCTGCAAGAAAGTGCTTCGCAAGAACAAGTGCAGCAAGAACTAGAGCAACAAAAAACAGAGCAGAATACTTCAGTGCAGGGCGAATCAGAGTCAACAGAAGAACGCAAAGAAGATCCTGACGAAGATAATAATCCACCAAAAGTGGAACCGAAGAATTAAAGGAGAACGGCATGGCCGCTGCGCAAAATAATCAGAACAAGCAGAATAGCCCGAACAATGGCGAACAACGTGGTTGGTTTACTCGTTTTCTAGATACGGTTGAATGGCTCGGTAACTTACTGCCGCACCCAATTACGTTATTTGCGCTCTTTGCTGTATTCATTGTAGTAGCTAGTGGTATCGCTGCGTTTTTTGGCGTAAGTGCTGCAGATCCGCGCCCTGGTAATGAAGGTGTAATGATTACCGTGAACAGCCTCATGAGTGGTGAGGGTGTGCGTTGGATAGTATCTAATTTAGTAACTAACTTTACCAACTTCCCGCCGTTGGGTGTAGTACTTGTAGCTATATTAGGTGTGGGTGTGGCTGAGCGTTCAGGCATGTTATCGGCAATGATGCGTGGCATGGTAATGGGTGCTTCTCCGCGCATGGTTACCATCGTTGTGGTGTTTGCCGGAGTTATTTCAAATACTGCCTCTGAACTTGGCTATGTGGTTCTCGTGCCACTTGCCGCTATGATATTCCATTCTTTAGGCCGGCATCCGTTAGCTGGCCTCGCAGCTGCATTTGCCGGTGTATCTGCCGGTTATAGTGCTAACCTATTTATCGGTACAGTTGATCCTTTACTAGCTGGCTTCACCACTGAAGCTGCCCAGCTTATCGATCCAGATTATATTGTTGGCCCGGAAATGAATTATTACTTCATGGCCATAAGCACATTCTTAATCGCGGCGCTCGGTGCGATAGTTACCGAGAAAATTGTTGAGCCTAAATTAGGCAAATACAATCCAAGCGATATGGATGAGGATTACGACGATGATGGCTCGGTAAAAATGGAAAAGCTAAGCCGCACCGAAAAGCACGGCTTAGCCTTTGCCGGTTTAACTTTCCTTGGGTTGATTATTCTGCTCGCTATCACCATTGTTCCTGAGTGGGGTGTATTACGTAACCAAGAAACGGGTGGCGTAGCTCGCTCGCCGTTCTTAAATGGTATTGTGGTATTTATCTTTGTAACTTTTGCGATACCTGGTTTCGTGTATGGCTATGTTACCAAAAGCATGCAAAACGATCGTGATGTGATTGAAGCGATGTCGAAAACCATGAGTAGCATGGGCTTGTATATTGTTTTGGTATTCTTTGCAGCCCAATTTGTGGCATTTTTTGGGTGGACTAACTTCGGAACTATCCTAGCGATCAATGGTGCTGCTTTCCTTGAAACTATTAACTTAACTGGGCCATTGGTGTTCGTATTCTTTATCCTGATGTGTGCATTTGTGAACCTAATGCTAGGTTCCGCATCGGCACAGTGGGCAATAACGGCGCCGATATTTGTACCCATGTTAATGTTGATAGGGTTTGCACCAGAGCTAGTTCAAGCGGCTTACCGTATTGGTGATTCGGTAACTAATATCATTACGCCGATGATGAGTTATTTCGGCTTGATTTTAGCGGTAGCAGCACGCTATAAAAAAGATATCGGTATTGGTACCTTGATCTCAATCATGTTGCCATACTCGATGATATTCTTAGTAGGTTGGATAATCTTATTCTATATCTGGGTATTCGCTTTTGGGCTTCCAGTTGGCCCTGGAGCCGCAACCTATTACTCAATAGGGCAATAAACGAATAGGTGAAAGGTAGCTGCGAGAGCATAATCTAATGCTTTCGCAGCTCAAACAGGAACGCAAAGATGCAAATGAAACAATGGTTGTGCATTTTCAGTTTTGCTTTTTTATCTGGTTCTGTGGCTGCGAACGAAGCTTTTGTAGCTCAAACGCAGAAAAGTGAACCTATTGCTATTTATGTAGCTGCTTATGAATTCCCGCCTTACTATTCCGCGCGCATGCCAAAGCACTTTCTTGGCAACCTCGTTGCGGTATTGAATCAACGCCAAAATACTTATGAGTTTTTAATTCGCGAAGTGCGCCCGCAAGAGCGCTACGATGCAATTAGCCCAGAGGGCTGTTGTGATGTTATCTTTTTTGAATCAGAAGTGTGGGGTTGGAAACCGCAAATGAACTATGTTGCCTCCCAGCCAATTATTTATGGTTCTGATCGCTTATACTCACTACAAAGTGAATATTGGCAGCCGCTGCCACACGATAGGGTTGGAGGGGTTGTTGGTTATCATTACAACTTCACAAAATATCAGGTAGATGCTGGTAAATCTGAGCGCGATTTTATGATGTATCGGGCGGATTCTCAGCAAACGGCGCTCACCATGTTGCGAAATCAACGCATTCAGTTTGCTATTCTCACTGATGAGTTTGTTAACTGGCTAAGAGTTGAGCAGCCGCAGTTGGTAAATGGCCTTTACCCTGCACCAGAACCAGATGGTACCTATACAACGCAAATAATTATGAGCCAAACAAGTGCTGTTTCGAAATCTGAACTGATGGCCTTAATCCATGATGTGATCAACGAACCTGAAGTTCTAGCTGAGTTAAAAAGATACTCATTAACACTGGTAACTCAAAATGCTAGTGGTAGACAGACAGCCCCAGGCGCAATGCAAATTGAGTAATCATTTCAACAGCACGAGCTGGGTTGCCAAAGCGATTTAGCGGTGGGCTCCACGCGCATATAACGCCATAATCAGGCACTACCGCAATAATGCCTCCACCTACACCACTCTTAGCTGGCAAACCAACAGTAAAGGCGAATTCACCGGATTGATCGTACATGCCGCTAGTGGAAAGCAGGGCATTAATACGGTGAGCAGATCGCGCATCGCAAACCCGCTGCTCGGTGCCAGGCTGAATTCCTTTATTTGCTAAAAAACCTAAGCTACGCGCCAAATCAACGCAGCTCATGGCAATTGAGCACTGGAAAAAATAGTGATCAAGCACTTCTGGTACACTAGAATCAATGTTACCGAAGCTCTTCATCAAATACGCTAGTGCTGCATTTCGATTACCATGCTCTTTTTCAGAATTCCAAACGTCGTGATCAGCATGAATTGTTTCGTTGCCGCATAGCTGCCGCACATATTGCACGAAAGCAGTTTTGCTAGATGAGTACCGGCTGGTGAGCACATCGGCCACTACAATAGCGCCCGCGTTAATAAATGGATTACGGGGAATGCCATGTTCCCACTCGAGTTGCACAATTGAGTTAAACGCTTGCCCTGAAGGCTCCATGCGCACTCGTTCCCACAGGGTGTCGTCCATGCGATCCATAGCAAGTGCTAAGCCAAATATTTTAGAAATACTTTGAATAGAGAATGGCATGTTAGCATCACCAGCCGTGTGCACCGTGCCATCAAGCTCTACCACAGCAATACCCACATGCTCAGCATCAACTTGGGCAAGCGCCGGAATATAATCCGCTACTTGCCCGCCAGGTGATGCTTTGCGTGCTTCCGCTACCAACTGCTCAAGCAAGCTTGCACAGTTTTTGGGTTGCTGCGGGGTACCTTCCATAAATTACTCCGATTTCGCTAACAGAGGCTTCAAAAAGCGCGCTGTGTGCGAAATTTCTGATTCACAAATTTGCTCTGGTGTACCGGTAGTGAGAATTTCACCACCACCGCTACCGCCTTCGGGGCCGAGATCTACAATCCAATCGGCTGTTTTAATAACATCTAAATTGTGCTCAATGATCACAATAGTGTTGCCGTGATCCCGAAGCCGATGTAACACAGTGAGTAACTGTTGAATATCATGGAAATGCAAGCCGGTAGTTGGCTCATCAAGAATGTATAGCGTTTTACCGGTATCGCGCTTACTGAGTTCTCGCGCCAATTTAACCCGTTGTGCTTCACCGCCTGATAGCGTGGTAGCCGCTTGCCCCAAACGAATATAGGAAAGGCCAACGTCCATCAGCGTTTGTAGCTTGCGTGAAATCGCAGGTATCGCATCGAAGAACTCGCGCGCATCTTCTACTGTGAGAGCCAACACTTCATCAATGGTTTTACCTTTGTATTGGATTTCTAAGGTTTCGCGATTATAGCGCTTACCTTTACACACATCACAAGGCACATACACATCAGGTAAGAAATGCATTTCAACTTTAATAACGCCATCGCCTTGGCAGGCTTCACAGCGGCCACCTTTCACGTTGAAACTAAAGCGGCCTAGCTTATAACCACGCGAACGTGATTCGGGCACACCAGCGAACAACTCGCGAATCGGTGTAAAAATTCCAGTATAGGTAGCCGGGTTCGAGCGCGGTGTGCGGCCGATAGGGCTTTGATCAATATCCACCACTTTATCGAGGAGCTCTAAACCATGCACGCTATCGTGTGGGGCAATCGTGCCTGTAGTGGCGCCGTTGAGTTCACGATGCGCAAGTGGGAACAAGGTGTCGTTCACCAAGGTTGATTTCCCAGAACCAGAAACGCCGGTTACACAGGTCATTAAACCGATGGGGAGTTTGAAATTAACATTTTTTAAGTTGTTTCCGCGGGCGCCCTTCAGTTCCAGCCATTCTTTACCCGGCTTATTCCGTTTCTTCGGAATTTCAATACGCTTGCGGCCAGATAGGTAATCACCGGTTAGTGAGCCCTCACTCGCAACGATATCATCGTAAGTGCCTTGAGCCACAATTTCGCCACCATGAACCCCTGCGCCGGGGCCAATATCAATTACATAATCGGCAGCCCGAATAGCATCTTCATCATGCTCAACTACAAGCACTGAATTACCTAAATCGCGCAAATGGCAAAGGGTAGTAAGCAAACGTTCGTTATCGCGCTGATGTAAACCGATAGAAGGCTCATCGAGCACATACATTACGCCCACTAAACCCGCACCAATTTGGCTGGCCAAACGAATACGCTGAGCCTCACCACCGGATAAGGTTTCTGCGCTGCGAGATAGATTTAAGTAATTTAAGCCAACATTTACTAGAAAGCGTAAGCGATCATTAATCTCTTTTAATATCTTCTCAGCAATTTTTTCGCGCTGGCCGGTGAGCTTGATATCTGTGAAAAACTGCAAGGCATCGCCAATGGCTAGCTCTACAATTTCCGGTAGAGTAGTATCGTTCACAAACACGTTGCGCGCTTCTTGGCGTAATCGAGTGCCCTTACAACTGCGGCAGGGTTTGGTAGTAAGATACTTAGATAAATCGTCACGTACCGCTGCTGAATCAGTTTCCCGATAACGGCGTTGCAGATTTGGAATGATGCCTTCAAACGGGTGCTTGCGAACCACGGTATCGCCGCGATCGTTTACATAATTAAACTTAACTTCCGTGCTACCCGAACCTTGTAAAACTAGTTCGCGAATGTCTTCAGATAAATCTTGAAACGGCACGTTTAAATCAAATTCAAATTGCTTCGCTAATGAACGCAGCATTTGATAATAGTAGAAATTACGCTTATCCCAGCCACGAATAGCACCGCCAGTTAGGCTCAGTTCGGGGTTACCCACTAACTTATCGGCATCAAAATATTGCTCAACACCCAAACCATCGCAAGAACCACAAGCACCAGCCGGGTTGTTAAACGAGAACAAGCGCGGTTCAAGTTCCTGCATGCTATAGCCGCAATGTGGGCAGGCGAAGTTAGCAGAAAAAATAACCGGTGGCGTTTTATCCGCATCATCCATGGGCACTACTATGGCAGTACCGCCCGACATATCGAGTGCCGTTTCAAAAGATTCAGCTAAGCGTTGTTCTAAACCGGGGCGCACTTTAAGCCGATCGATAACCACTTCAATATTGTGCTTTTTGTGTAGCTCTAAACTAGGAGGATCGCTGAGGTCACAAACGTTGCCATCAACGCGTGCTCGCAAATAGCCTTGGGTGGCTAAGTTTTCTAATGTTTTTTGATGCTCGCCTTTGCGGCCCTGAACAATTGGGGCTAACAGCATAATTTTGCTGCCTTCGGGAAGCGCTAAAACTTGGTCAACCATTTGCGATACAGTTTGGGCTGCAAGCGCTACATTGTGATCAGGGCAACGAGGCTCGCCAATGCGCGCAAACATAAGGCGCAGGTAATCGTAGATTTCAGTAATAGTACCCACAGTAGAGCGTGGGTTATGCGATGTTGATTTCTGCTCAATCGAAATTGCTGGTGAAAGGCCTTCGATAGAATCAACATCTGGCTTTTCCATCAGGCTTAAAAATTGGCGGGCATATGCAGAAAGCGATTCTACATATCGGCGTTGGCCTTCCGCATACAAGGTATCAAACGCTAATGATGATTTTCCTGAGCCGGACAGCCCGGTGATAACCACCAGCTTATCTCGCGGAATTTCCAGGTTGATGTTTTTCAGATTATGGGTGCGAGCACCGCGAACTTCAATTTTATCCATAACATCCTTTCTTGCGAGCAAAGTGTAATCATGCATTATCGCACAAATCAGCGCGATTTCTAACTGACGTCTTACATCTAATTCTGTTAGACTTGGCCAGATTTTACGAAGTGGACAAACCGCCTGTAATGAAGCAAAACGGATTGAATCGTACCGAGAAAAAAGCTGCAGCAGCATTAGCCTCAATTTTTGGGTTACGCATGTTGGGGCTATTTTTGATCATGCCGGTATTGGCTATTTATGGCCAAACTTACCCTGATTACAGCCCTTTCCTAGTAGGGATAGCCATTGGTGCCTATGGTTTAACTCAGGCATTTTTGCAAATTCCAATGGGCTGGCTCTCTGATCGGATAGGCCGGAGGCCGGTAATCCTTGCCGGTTTAGCTATTTTTGCTATCGGTAGTGTAGTAGCTGCCCTCGCCGATACCATGCAAGGCGTAATTATAGGCCGGGTATTACAAGGTGCTGGCGCTATTGCCGGGGCTGTTCTAGCCTTGGCCGCCGATTCGGCCCGTGAAGAACAACGGCCGAAAGTAATGGCCGTAATCGGTATGGGCATTGGTTTATCTTTCGTGCTCGCGCTCATTATTGCACCGTTATTAGGTGGCGTGATTGGTATGTCGGGCCTATTTTGGCTAACAGCCGCCTTAGCGGTAGGTGGTATTCTGCTCATGTGGCGCGGTATGCCAGAAACTTACCAACAAGTGCCTAGCCGCGATGTGTTACCAGTACCGAAAGAACTTGGCCGCTTACTAAAGAATATGCAATTGCAGCGTTTGAACTCTGGCGTTTTCGTGCTGCATCTCGTGCTTACTGCGTGGTTTGTTACCCTACCGTTGCAGTTAGTAGATGCTGGCCTAGCCGGAGAACATCACAGTTGGTTGTATCTACCTACATTGCTCCTATCATTCGCGGTAATGATACCAATGATGATTGTGTTGCTGCGCAAGAAAAAACAAGTGCTGGGAATGCGCATTGCGATGCTCATGCTGATTGTTTCATTGTCAGCGATTGCTGTTTTTGAAGGGCAACTATGGGGTTTAGTGTTGTCGGTTTGGGTGTTTTTCATTGGTTTTAACTACCTCGAAGCAAGTTTCCCTGCGTTACTTACACAGCATGCACCTGCCGGAAGTAAAGGCAGTGCCAGCGGTTTATATACAACCTGCCAGTTTTTCGGTGCCTTTGTTGGTGGTGTAGCGGGCGGTTTCTTATTTCAAATTGCCGGTGCTTTTGGCGTTATGCTTTTTTGTGTTGCCCTGCTAGTATGTTGGTTGCTGTTTAGTATTGGTTTGCAACAGGTGTCTGCTACTACGCGCCTCAATTTTGTAACTCGCACGCTTACGCCTAGTGAGGCTCGTGAACTCACCAACGCGCTTACCAAAGCGCCAGGAATTGAGGAAGCCATCGTTATACCTGATGAAGGCGCAACCTATTTGAAAATTAAAAAAGATGAATATGATGCCACCGCGATTAATGGAATCGTGGCGCGTTTTCAGTAAAAAATAACAGGAGAGATTTATGGCCAGTCGTGGGGTTAATAAGGTAATTATTTTGGGTAATCTGGGCCAAGATCCGGAAGTTCGTTACACCCAAAACAGCACCGCTATTGCAAACTTTAGTGTGGCTACCAGTGAATCATGGAAAGATAAGCAAACCGGTGAACAAAAAGAAATCACCGAATGGCACCGCATTGTGTGCTATCGCCGTTTAGCTGAAATTGCTGGCGAGTATCTGAAAAAAGGTTCGAAAGTATACATTGAAGGCCGTTTGCAAACGCGTAAATGGCAGGGCCAAGATGGCCAAGATAAATACACCACAGAAATCGTGTGTAATGAAATGCAAATGTTGGATAGCCGCGGAGCCGGCGGTGGTGGCGATTTCGGTGGCCAATCACAAAACTACAATCAAAGTTCGAATCAAGGTTCGGGCCAAGGCTCAAACCAAGGTTACGCAGCGCAAGGTTCTCAGAACCAGGGGCAAGGCGGTTCGCAAAACCAAGGCGGCCAGCAAAACCAGGGTTCACAAAATCAAAACCAAAACCAACAACGCCCAGCACAACCAGCGCCGTTGGATAACGATTTTGATGATGATATTCCATTCTAGGATTTATCAAGAACAAACCGAAAAACAGAAAAGCCCCGCAAGGGGCTTTTCTGTTTTAGTTTCTGGGTGTGATTGAAAACGTGTTTGGCGCTAGAATGATAATTGTAACGATATTATTCAGAGCGTATATGTATGCGTTACCGAAATTAGCAACGGGAGTACAGATGAACATTAGCAATAAAGCGAAAGCGTTTATTTATCAAAAGTGCTTTGTTAGTGGTGAATGGGTTTCAGCTGATAGTGGTGAAACAATTCGTGTAACTAACCCCGCAAACGGTGAAGAAATTGCAACCGTGCCAAAACTCGGTGCGGTTGAAACCAAACGAGCCATTCATGCTGCGGCAGAAGCATTACCAGAATGGCGAAAAAAAACCGCAGGCGAGCGAGCAGCGATATTGAAGCGTTGGCATGCTCTGGTAATGAAAAATCAAGAGGCCCTGGGTGCGTTAATGACTCTGGAACAAGGTAAACCGGTAGCTGAAGCTGAGGGTGAAATTGCCTATGCCGCCAGTTACATTGAATGGTTCGCGGAAGAAGCACGCCGGGCTTACGGTGAAACTATACCGGGCGCGCAACAAGGCCAGCAAATTATAGTTACCCGTGAACCGGTAGGTGTATGTGCTGCGGTTACACCGTGGAACTTTCCGGCGGCCATGATCACCCGGAAAGTAGCACCAGCTCTGGCTGTCGGTTGTACCATTGTGGTAAAGCCTGCTTCAGAAACCCCTCTTACTGCATTGGCGTTAGCAGCACTAGCTCATGAAGCCGGTGTTCCTGCCGGTGTATTTAGTGTAGTTACCGGCGATGCCAAAACTATTGGTGAAACCTTTACCAGTAGCGAGCTAGTGCGCAAGCTCAGTTTTACCGGTTCAACGAAAGTAGGCTCGATGCTCATGGAAGCATGTGCCGCTTCAGTAAAACGGGTATCACTCGAGCTCGGTGGTAATGCGCCATTTATCGTGTTTGATGATGCTGATGTAGATGCCGCGGTAAAAGGTTTAATCGATAGCAAGTTTCGTAATGCAGGGCAAACCTGTGTGTGCGCAAATCGTGTATATGTGCAGCGTGGTGTGTATAAAGAATTTACCGATAAGCTTGCAAAAAAAGTGCAGGCTCTGAAAGTAGGTGATGGCTTTTCTGAAGGCGTACAAATTGGTCCGCTTATTAGTGCAGAGGCCATTGAGAAGGTAGAGGCGCATATTGCTGATGCGTTGAAAAATGGTGCTCGTATTGTGTGTGGCGGTAAGCGCCACGAGCTTGGCGGAACTTGGTTTATGCCAACGGTTATTGCCGAAGGTAATCAGAAAATGCTTTGCACTCGCGAAGAAACCTTTGGCCCTGTGGCACCATTAATTCCTTTTGATAAAGAAGAAGAGGCTATCGATTTCGCCAATGATTCGGAATTTGGTTTGGCCGCTTATTTTTACGCCCGAGATTTAGGCCGTATCCGCAGAGTAGGTGAAGCAATTGAAGCAGGTATTGTTGGTGTGAACACTGGTTTGATATCGAATGCAACAGCGCCCTTTGGTGGTGTAAAAGCTTCAGGGCTAGGCCGCGAAGGTGGCCATCAAGGTTTAGATGAATATTGCGAACTGAAATATATGTGTATTCAAAGCTAGAAAAGGCTTTTTGGGTTAATTCAGCTGGGCCTAAGCAATTGCCCAGCTGAATTAAATGTTTCGTTTAAATAAAGCCGTATTTCCGCGCTACCACATCAAAGTATTCAAGCGTGTGTTTGGCATAAGCACGTTTATCAACATAAGTGCCTGGGAAGAAGTTCTTCTTAAACCCGTAAGCCACCATATCTTTTAAGCGCTTCAGTGGAACTGGGAAATTATCCAATGCTAGCTTGTACTCATCACTTACTGTTGTGTTCGAAACCAAGCGGTTATCGGTACAAATAACCGTGGCAATGCGATGATCAAGCATGTGGCGGAAATTATGGTTTTTAATATCGCCAATAGCAGGATTGGTTTGCAAGTTACTGGTTAAACACACTTCAATGGCAATGCGGCGATCGGCGATATAAGAAGCAAGCGATTGGCTATAAGCTTCTTTATCGGTGATCTTGGCATCTTCAATCATTTCTGGTGAAAACAACGAATAACCATGGCCTAAACGATCGGCATAACAGGTGGTTAGGGCTTCAAAAATACTTTCTGCGCCATAAGCTTCGCCCGCATGAACCGTTTTTAATAAGAAATTTTGATGCGCATACTCATACACTTCTTTGAATTTATGCGCTGGGAAGCCATTTTCTTGGCCCGCAATATCTAAGCCAACAATAGGCAGGCCTTCTTCATCACGCATGCGCACGCTGGCACGAATCAGTTCCATGGCAGCAGCTTTGATAACAGCCATAGAATCGTGATCACGTAGCAAAGTGAAAAGTTGTGTGTAATAAGGTGAAAAACCTTTTTTGCCAAACGAGCGCATAGCGCAGTTAATAATGCCGTATTCGAAAGGCGGCTTTAAGCCAGCGCTAATGCCAACATCGGGGCGGCTGTTATATTCTGTTTTGGCTTTTGCTAATCCATTGTTTACTGCATGCATTACTTCATCGAAGCCAATACCAACGGTTGGGTCCATTAATAACTGAGGGGCAAAGCGAACTTCAATGTAGTTCACACCTTCTTCGAGGTTATCCATGGCAAGTTCGTAAGCCGATTGCTCCATGTTCTCTAAATCGCGAAGCACAGCACAGGTATATTGAAAACCGTTCAGGTATTCGCCAAGGTTCTGGTATTTGTCTTTGAAAACCAGTTCCTTCAAGCCTTCTACGGTGTATGATGGCAGCTCGATTTTACTGCGTTTGGCCATTTCAATTAGGCCTTGAGGGCGTAGGCTACCATCTAAGTGCAGGTGTATGTCTGCTTTTGGAATTTCACGAATGAAATCCATCGAGTAAGTGGTGTGAGCCTGATTTTTCGTGGCTCCGGTTGCATTTGTAGATGAAGAAGACAATTGCGACATAGTTTGTGACATAGAATAAATACCCCTACACGTGAATTTAACCGCGCATTATATCGCATTTTTAATGCGGTTGCGCGGTTTTGCATTGCGCGCATTCATGCGCTTGATTATTGTCGGTGCTGTTGCTACTGAATTAGTAAAATCATCGTGCTGTATGTACTGATGGTAAAGTTTACTTAACCTTTTGGTTGGTTTTTAATTAGGTTAGTAACGCACTATTCAACAAGAAGAATTACATATCATGGCATCTTTATATTTTACGTATTCAGCAATGAACGCTGGCAAAAGCACATCGTTATTGCAAGTAGCTTATAACTACGAAGAACGAGAGCAAAAAGTTGTTTTGTTAACACCGGCACTCGATACTCGAGAAGGTGAAGGCAAAATTCACTCGCGTTTGGGGTTGGCGCGTAGCGCAGAAACATTTACTGGTAAAACAAATTTATTTAAGCGCATCGAAACCTTGCTAACTCAGCAGGCTATTGATTGCATCCTGCTTGATGAAGCTCAATTTTTAACACCTGAGCAGGTATGGCAATTGGCTCGTGTGGTAGATGAACTGAATGTGCCAGTAATGTGTTACGGCATACGCACTGATGCGTTTGGTAATGCATTCCCGGGAAGCGCTACCTTGTTAGCGATTGCCGATAAATTAAATGAAATTAAAACAATTTGTTTTTGCGGCCGAAAGGCCACCATGGTGTATCGCTGCGATGAAAATGGCGTAGCGTTAAATTCTGGTGAACAAGTTGCCATTGGTGGAAACGATCGATATGTATCGTGTTGTCGTAAACACTGGGTTGAAGCTTTAGCGGATGCTGGAATAGACCAGCAGTCGTTTCCCTTAGTTGAGGATGTTTAAGAATGAAAAAATCAGGACGTGGTTGGTTGTGGGCCCTAATCGTTATTGTTATTGCAGCGGCCGCCGCTTGGTTCTTTTGGCCAAAGGATAATGGCGAACAACGAATAAATACAACTAAAGCTGAAGTACGTAATATTGAAGTAGTGGTAACGGCTACAGGCCGATTACAACCACTTGATTATGTTGATGTGGGCGCTCAGGTTTCAGGGCAACTTGATGTGCTTCATGTAGAAATTGGCGATGCGGTTGAGGCCGGTGATATTTTGGCGGAAATCGATGCTACTGTTTTGGAGGCGCGTTTAGATGGTGTGCGTGCGCAGTTGCGTTTTCAACAAGCTCAATTGCGGGAGCGCCAAGCTACCTTAGATTTATCGGAAATAAACTTAGCACGCCAAGAAAAGCTTTTTGTTGACCGCGCTACTTCAGAAGAGCTCGTGCAAAGCGCCGAGGCCACGGCCCGTGCAGAAGCAGCTCGGTTAGATGCTGTGCAAGCTCAAATTGAGCAAACAGAATCTAGCTTGCGTGCCGATGAAGCTAACTTGAACTATACCCGTATTTTTGCACCGATGTCGGGTACGGTAACCAGCATAGCAGCTCGCCGCGGACAAACCTTAAACGCGGCACAAACAACCCCAACAATCATGACCATTGCTGATCTTTCTACCATGCTCGTAGAAGCACAAGTTTCAGAGGCTGATATCAGCCGCCTGCGCAATGGTATGAATGTTTATTTTACTACTTTGGGTAATCGTGGCCAACGTTGGTACAGCAAGCTTGAGCTTATCGAACCTACCCCTGTAGTTGAAAATAACGTAGTGCTATACAACGCGTTATTTGAAATCCCGAATCCAGAGGGCGTGCTTCTCCCGCAAATGACAACGCAAGTATTCTTTGTGGTAGAAAGTGCTGAGCAGGTTGTATCGGTTCCGGCCTCAGCAGTTAGAGCTACAGGCCGAGGCACTGGTGAAGTGCAGGTGATGCGTAATGGCCGTGCAGAATCTGTTTCTGTAGAAATTGGTATTAGTGATCGCGTTCACACTGAAATTAAATCAGGCGTAAATGCTGGTGATGAAATAGTTATCCCAACCTCGGCTGGCATGCCTCCGGGCGGTGCTCGTATGGGGCGAGGCTAAGTAAATGGCTAAGCGCGAGCAGCAAGCAAACGAGCCGATGATTAAGATTCGTGGGCTCAGTAAGAGTTACCAAACAGGGCCAATTAATACTCAGGTATTACATGGCATCGATTTAGATATCGATGCGGGTGATTTTTTGGCCATTGTGGGGAGCTCAGGTTCGGGTAAATCTACGCTGATGAATCTTTTGGGTTGTTTAGATAAACCTACATCAGGAGAATATTATTTCCAAGGTCAAAGAGTTGCGGAAATGGATACCGATGAGCTGGCTAAATTACGCCGCAGTGCCTTTGGTTTCGTATTCCAACAATACAACTTACTAGGTGGTGCTACTGCGCTTGCGAATGCTGAACTACCAGCGGGTTATACATCGATGCCGAGCGAACAGCGGCATGCGCGCGCGGAGCAATTGTTAACACGCCTTGGCCTTGAAGATCGCATGCATCATAAGCCCTCCGAGCTTTCTGGTGGCCAACAACAAAGAGTTTCAATTGCCCGAGCATTGATGAATGGTGGCGAAATTATTTTAGCTGATGAGCCAACCGGTGCCTTAGATAGCCAAAGTGGTAAAGAAGTAATGGCATTGCTGCAGGATTTATCGAAGCAAGGCCATACGGTAATTCTGATTACCCACGATCATGAAGTTGCGGCACACGCCGATCGGGTTATTGAGTTAAAAGATGGCCATATTATTAGTGATACTCGGAATCGTGATGTAAGGCCTCATGTAGAACCTGCAAAAGGCCCAGGCTCAGGGCAACCAAGCGGGTTAATGGATGCTGGCCGTTCAGTGATTACTGCGCTTACCGCATTGCGGCAAAATATTTTTCGCACGGCGCTAACCTTGTTAGGTATCGTGATTGGTGTAGCGGCGGTTATTTCGATGCTCGCGATAGGCCAAGGTGCGCGCCAAGATGTTGTTGATCGCATTAGCGCAATGGGCTCGAATTTGTTAACGGTGTTTCCCGGAGCTCCAAACCAACGAGGCCGTTGGAGTGTTGCAACTTTAGTGCCCGAAGACGTTGATGCTATTAATGAATTGCCAAATATTCTTGCGGCGGTACCCGAACTTACAGGTAGCCGAACGCTTAGGCGCTCTGGTTTCGATAAAGAAGCGCAAGTAAATGCTACTTATCATAAGTTCCCGTTAGCACGGCAGTGGGATGTAGCCTACGGTAGTTTCTTTACTCAAGAAGATGAAGATTTATACGCAACGGTGGCAGTGATAGGAAAAACCGTGGCAACACAGTTATTCCCAGATCGTGATCCTCTGGGCGAAGTGATGCTTATTAATAACGTTTTATTTCGCGTTATTGGCGTGATGAGTGAACGCGGCGCATCGCCATGGGGCCAAGACCAAGATGATGTGGTGTTTGTTCCTTACTCTACCGGCTCATTGCGTTTATTTGGCCAACGCTTTTTACGTAATGTAACGGTTGCTGTTGAAAGTAGCGATCCGGTTACCATGCAAACAGCTAACGATGATGTCCATCGGTTATTACTTGAACGCCATGGTGTTGAAGATTTTCAAATACGTAATATGGCTTCGATTATTGAAACCGCTACTGAAACCCAGAACACCATGACATTACTACTTGGTGTTATTGCGGTAATTTCGCTAGTGGTAGGCGGCATCGGTGTTATGAACATTATGCTGGTTAGCGTAACGGAACGTACTCGCGAAATTGGTATACGTATGGCCGTAGGGGCAAGAGCTGCACAGATTCGTATGCAGTTTCTCGTGGAAGCGATAACGGTAGCGTTATTAGGTGGCTTAATTGGTGTTAGTTTAGGCTTAGGCATTACATGGATTATTTCTACTTTTGGTAATTCAGTAGTGTTTGCCGCTGGGCCGGTTATTATGGCGTTCGGTTGTGCATTCTTAACGGGCTTAATTTTTGGTTATATTCCGGCAAGAAAAGCAGCTCAACTCGATCCGGTACAAGCGCTTACTAGCGAATAAATAGAAAATGGCGAACAAGTAACCAGATTTATTCTGAGTTATTGCGCTCCGATGATATGCTATAGGGAAATATTTTCTCAGTGTATATCTTCGGAGCTTTTTTATGGCCAGCAATTCTTCGGCAGCAGTTTCCCCCGACACTCTTTGCATAGATCAACCCGATGATTGGCATTTGCACTTTCGCGATGGTGACATGCTGGCTATGACAGTACCAGCAACTGCGCGAGTTTTTAAGCGTGCGATTGTAATGCCGAACTTGGCGCCCCCAGTTACTACAGTTGCGCAAGCTGAAGCCTATCGACAACGCATTCTTGCGAATGTGCCGGCAGGTACTGATTTTGAACCACTTATGGCACTTTACTTAACGCAAGATACTACAGCCCAAGATGTACGTGAGGCTGCAAACAACCCAAATATTATTGGCTATAAACTGTATCCGGCTGGCGCTACAACTAATTCGAGTGCAGGTGTGCGAGCGGTAGATGCTATGGGGCCAGTATTTGAAGCGATGGAAGAATTGGGTGTTCCGTTACTAGTGCACGGTGAAGTAACCGAGCCCGAAATTGATATTTTTGACCGGGAAAAGGTATTTATTGATCGCTATTTGGCACCGATTACCGAACGTTATGGGCGCCTAAAAGTAGTTCTCGAGCATATCACCACCAAAGATGCAGTAGATTTCGTTGCCGATGCGCATGATTTAGTTGCTGCAACCCTCACTCCGCAACACATACTCATGAACCGTAATGATTTATTGGTAGGTGGGGTGCACGTGCATAATTACTGCTTACCCGTTTTGAAGCGCCGCAGCCATCAAGAGGCTCTGCAACAAGCGGCCATAAGTGGTAACGCAAAGTTCTTTTTAGGCACAGATTCGGCTCCTCACGTGCAAGCTAAAAAAGAAACGGCCTGTGGCTGCGCAGGTTGTTTTTCTGCATTTACCGCTATAGAGCTCTACGCGGAAGCCTTTTCACAGCTTGGTGCGTTGGATAAATTAGAAGGCTTCGCTAGCCACTTTGGTGCTGATTTTTATGGCAGACCAAGAAACACCCAAAAAATCAACTTACAGCGGGTAGGTTGGCAGGCCCCAGAAACCGTTAGCCATGGTGGTGAAACCTGGGTGCCATATTGGGCTGGGAAACAGCTGCAATGGCAGGTAGTTGGCTAATAAAATATATTTATATGCCTTGGGTTGCGAACACGAGATCTCAAAGGCTATGCCATGCGTAAATGTGAAATAATAACATTTAGAGCTGATGGCTATAGGGATACCAATATTCTATTTGTCATACATAGAAAGTGTGAATATTATACTAAAAAAGCTTTAAAATATGCTGGGTTAGTGCCATATTAAAAAAATTCATATGGAATTACTGGCTAGTAAATAAATTCGAATTAATCAGTGTTTTAGTTAGCACATTTTGCTTTCAATGAAGCGCTGGTGAAGAAATACGAAATGGCCAACATAATAATAATTTAAAGAGGGATTCGTTTGTTTAAGCTTTTTAAAACAAACAAAAAGAAGTTGATAGTAGCGCTGGGGATTTGTGAATCCTCTGTGCAACTGGCCATTCTAAAGGTTGTTGCGGAAGATCAAATTAATGGTTCTGTGCTGATGCATGCTGGCGAAGCGTGGCAGTTAGTGGTGAACGATGAAGTAGCAATAACAGATAATAATCCGTTACCAGCGTTGCAAAGCTTATTTGCACGCTACGAACGTTTTGACTTTAAAAAACAGCCGGTACAAATAGTACTTGGTTCCAGTTTGGTAGAGCAAGTGGCCGTTGATCGCCCAGATGTTCCCGAACAAGATATTTTACCCACCTTACAATGGACACTGAAAGATTTGGTGCCAATTCCCGCCGGAGATTTATTGCTGGATTACTATGATATTCCAGTGCAAGTTGCGGGCGCAAAAAAAATAAATATTGTTGCTGCTAGTCGTTCGAAAGTGCAGCCGTGGGTAGAGTTCTTGCACAATCAGGGCATGGTTGTTGCCGGTATTGTGAACCAAGATCTGGCCATGGTGAAATGGATAGATGAAGGGCTTCGCTCGATGGTAGTAAGCCAATCAGCCGGTGAGCGTGCACAATTGCACATTATTACTAAACAGCAATTGGTAGTGAGCCGAAGGTTATCGGCCGGCTTTGATTTAGAAGTTATTAATCCAGAAAACATGGAAGAGCTAGAAAGCCTTTCGATTGAACTACAACGCTCTCAAGATTTTTATACTGGGCAATTGCGGCAAGCTTCGTTGGCTGATATTGAACTGGCGATAAATCATAAGAATGCAAAAGCGATTGCGGAAGTTATTGGCGCGCAATTAGGCATGCAAGTGAGCATGCTGAAGTATCCAGATTTTACCAAGGAATTAGCCGCTGGTGATTATTCTGATTTGGCTGCGATTTCTGGTTTACTTTGGTACACCTCTGCTCAAGCAGCAGAGAAGGTAGTTGCCTCATGAAGCACACTATTAACCTTTTCCAACAAGATCTAATTCCAGAAGAGCAGTGGTTAACTTTATCGAAGGTGCTCATTGTAATCGCTGTTTTGTGTGGCTTGCTCGGTATTTGGAAAGCTGGGTTGATGGTGCAAGCAAATGGCATAGAATCGCAGGTGGCGGAACAACGAGTTGTTCTTAATGAACAACAGCAACAGTTGGCAACTTTGAGTGAGCAACTGCGCCTGCAAGCGCCGAATCCGGTATTACAAGCCGATGTTGGTAGGCTTGAGAACCAAATTGCAACACGCCAATACTTATTGGCTGAATTTCAGCGCCGGGGCCAGATTAAGCAACACGATTATGCAGGGCTGCTAACGGATTTGGCTTTGTTGCATCGTGATGGTGTATGGCTTACTCGCATTCATCAAGATCGCGATCAATTGAATTTACATGGGCATGCTGTTAATGCCAGTATTTTGCCGCAATGGATGCAAAGCTTTAAAGAATCAACCGTATTATCGGAACGGCGCTTTAACATGGTTGAGCTAAAGCGCGATAACCGCGAATTACTTAGTTTTGTGTTGCAGGGGAGTTCTCGTGGGGTGCAAGAAATACCACCAACCGAGAATAACGATTCTGATGCAACAAATTCAGCGGAGGGCTCGCAATGAAGCAATGGTTAGCCAATGCCGAATCGTGGTTTAACGATCGTGAAAAACGCGAGCAATATATATTTTCAGTGGTTATATTTGTTGTGATTGCTTGGTTAGGTTTTATTTTTTTGATTGAACCAAGTGTTGAGCAACGCACTGCACTGCAGCGCCAAGTGCAACAAATAACAACGCAAACACAGAGTATACAGCAGCAGGTGACCGGGATAAGAACTCAGCTGCAGGCTAACCCAGATATTGAGTTGAATACGCGGCAACGGCAGTTAGCGAGCCGCAGTAACCAGCTCAGCATGCAGCTTGATAACCTCGCTGAATTTGTGGCGCCAGATGAACTACTTGATTGGCTGCAAGCAATGCTGGTGGATTCTGAGAACGCTGCATTAACAGGCGATGAAGCGCTTACGTTGCGTTCATTTGATACTTCCGCCCCAGAACCATTTTTAGCCGATTCTCCGGGTGGAACGGTATATCAACACAACGTGCAAGTGGAGCTTGAAGGAAGTTATTTCGCCGTACGTGATTATTTACAGCGGTTACAAGATTTGCCGTTTGGTTTTTATTGGCAAGAACTTGATTATCAGGTTCGAGCTTATCCGATGGCAGAAGTTCGGTTGCGGCTATATACCTTAAGCCAGCAGGCTGGAGGTAATGATGAAAATTAATTCACCAATAGCGAAAATAAATGTTGTGTTAACGTGCGTGTCTGCTTTGCTGATTATTACCGTTTTCAGTTTTGTTGGAGTATCTAAGGCGTTTGCAAATGTTGTTCTTAGCGTGGTTGCGGTAGATAACCTAAACATAAATAATTTACAAAATCGCGTTGAGCGTGATCCAACTAGGCCTCCAGTGAGTGCCGAAAGTTTGGCGCCGGAAGGTGAGCGCGCAAGAGCGAGAACAGCAAATTTAAAACTTGAGTTTATCCGTTATAGCACTCGTGGTAGTAGTGCAGTGATTAATGGAGATACCTATTTTATTGGCGATCGAGTTGGCGGTTGGGATGTGCAGCAGATCGAAGCCGATCGTGTGGTTCTTATTCGCGGTAACGAAGAAATCGTTCTGTCGGTATTCTCCGGCTTAACGCGTAGTAGCTTCAAGGATAATTCATGACAGTGAGAATGAGCCTCAGTGCTTTAATCGGATGTATTATACTCTCGGGGTGTATTACTAAACCTCCAGAGCAGTTAGCTGATGAAGCTGATCAAGCACTGCGCACGGGTGAAATTCGTCCAGCAAGCGAGCGTTTACAAGGTTTGCCTAGTGATGTTCGTAACGAATTACGGCAGCCATTAAATGATCGTGCTGAGCGCAGCCGGCTTTTAGAAGAGCCGCGCTTTTCTGTGCAGGCACGGCAAGTGAATGCGGCTGATTTCTTTGCTCAACTAACGAATGAAAGCCCATACAGCTTGGTAGTTCACCCAGATGTTTCAGGCTTGATAACAGTAAACTTGCGCGATGTAACGCTGCAAGAAGCATTAGATGTAGTGCAGGATATTTATGGTTTTGATATTCGCCGAGAAGGGCGCATTTATCGCGTATTTCCAGCGGGCCTGCGTACCGAAACATTATCACTAAATTACCTTTCATTGCGCCGCCAAGGGCAATCACAAACCTCAGTAACATCGGGTGGTGTTGCTGATCAGCAAGGTGCTAGTGGCAGAAATCAGGGTAATTTAGGCCAGAGTAATCAGGGTAACCTAGGTTCGCAAGGCGGATTGCCTGCGGGAGGCGGTGCAACAGGGCGTAGTGGGCAAACAGGCTCAACTATTTCTTCTGATTCGGAAACTGATTTTTGGAAAGGGCTGCAAGAAATTCTTGAAGGTGTAGTAGGTACGGGCGATGGCCGCCGTGTAGTGGTTTCGCCGCAAGCTGGGCTAGCTACAGTTCGTGCTTACCCACATGAAATTCGTGCCGCTCGCGATTTCTTAGCCGCGGCTGAAAGCAGTTTGCAACGGCAGGTAATTCTTGAAGCTCGCATTGTTGAAGTATCGCTTAGCGATGCGTATCAACAAGGTGTTGATTGGAGCCGCATTACTAGCCGCATCGGCAGTGGCGTTACTGAGTTCAGTTTCAGTGGCGGTAGCGTAGATTCTTCTTCGTTAGGTGGTGTATTTGGGTTGCAGTTCCAGAACCAAAGCTTCAACGGGATGTTAGAACTGTTATCTACTCAAGGTAATGTGCAGGTGCTTTCAAACCCGAGGGTAACCGCTACTAACAATCAAAAAGCAGTTATAAAAATCGGTGAAGATGAATATTTCGTAACGGATGTTTCCACCACTACAGTTACCGGCACAGCTACTACATCAACGCCGAACGTGCAATTAACCCCATTTTTCTCAGGTATTGCGCTTGATGTAACACCACAAATTTCCGACGATGGCACCATTACCTTGCATATACGCCCTTCGGTAACGGAAACTCGTGAACAAGAGAAGATCATTACCCTAAATCGCGAAACCTTAGTATTGCCGCTTGCGCGTAGTAACATTCGTGAATCTGATACAATTATTCGTGCGCGTGATGGTGAAGTTGTGATTATTGGCGGTTTAATGCAAACCTCGTATTCTGATGAGGTGAGCCAAGTGCCATTTCTTGGAAACATTCCGGTGTTGGGCGAGTTGTTTACCAATCGCCGGCAACGGGAAGTGAAAAAAGAACTGGTGATTATGCTGCGGCCCACAGTTGTTGGTGTTGATACTTGGGATACCGAGTTGGAAGCTTCTCGCGAGCTGCTTCGCCGCTGGTATGAAAGCCAATAATGTAAAATCTTAGTGTTGTTAGAGAATGCTAACCGTTAAATAAAAGCACAACTTCAACGAGTGCAAGGATAACAATGTATTTATACCATTTCGGCTTTTCAGAATTGCCGTTTACATTAACACCAAATACCAACTTCTATTGTGGCCTTCGGGGCCACGATGAAGCGTTGCAGGTGTTATTAACGGCGCTGAAAACAGGCGAAGGGTTTATCAAAGTAACCGGCGAAGTTGGTACCGGAAAAACATTGTTATGCCGAAAGTTACTCAACGAAATTCCTGAACACTTTGCAACGGCTTATATTCCTAACCCGTATTTACCACCTGAAGAATTACGCCATGCGGTGGCCTCAGAGCTGGGTATTGAGCACCATTTAGAGATCGATCAGCATCAGCTTACCCGTGAGATTGAGAGAAAGCTGGTGAGCATTAATAAGGGTGGCCGCTCGGTAGTTATTATTATCGATGAGGCCCAAGCTTTGCCGAACGAAAGCTTAGAAGCGCTGCGCTTGCTATCGAACTTAGAAACAGAAACGCGAAAATTAGTGCAGTTGGTGATGTTTGGCCAACCTGAGCTTGATGAGCGGCTAGCTACTCGTGAACTACGGCAACTTCGGCAACGGATAAGCTTCTCTTATGAGTTGGAAACACTCACTGAAGAAGAGCTAGCGCGTTATATCCATCACCGTATGCAAATCGCGGGTTTTAAAGGCCCCTCGCTGTTTCATCCTGATGTAATTTGGTGGCTTCATAAAGGCAGCCGGGGCGTTCCTCGGTTGACGAACACCTTGTGCCATAAAATGCTTTTGCTAGCTTACGGCTCGGGGCGGCACGCCTTATCGGTAACTGATGCCAAAATGGCGATTGCCGATACAGAAGATGCGGTAATGCCAAAAAGACAAGATTTAACCTGGTTCTTCGTGGGCTTTTCTGTTGCGGTGGCGATAGCCCTTGGCGCAGCCTTTTTGTTAGGGTGGTTGCCGCTATGAGCATTATCAATCAAATGCTGAAAGATATCGATCAGCGTGAGCGTCAGGGTGATCCCGGTGGTAGAGCGAATTACGTTTATTCAGGCCGCTCTTTGCGTTCGCGAAGATGGGTATGGGCGCTGAGCGGCGTTGCTGTAGTTGTTATTCTATTTTTGCTGTTATGGGGCTTTTCATTATTGCCGAAAGCGGAAGATGCGAACCCACTACCAACGGCAGAGCAATTAAGAATTGAGCGCGTGAATACCAATCTTGCACAACGTGTTGTAGAGCTAGAAGCCGCTGAGAAACGTTTAGCGGAACGCGAAGAAGCGCTTGTAAATGAGGTAGCGCGGGCCACGGAACAAGCGGCAGCGCGTGCGGCGGAAATACCCACTACAGGTGCAGCTCAAGCGGCTTCGCGTTCACGGGCGCAGAGTTTAGCCGCGCCAGTACTAGCGCCGGTAGGTAATGAAGGTACAACAGCCACAAACACCGAAACAGTTGGTAAAGAGCCTAGTACCAGTGCAGCTACGCAAAGCTCAACTGCGCAAAGCCCAACTACACAAAGTTCAGTTACTGAAGGCCCAGCTGTTGCCGTTTTGCCTGAAACATCTATTGATCCAGAAGTAATGCATGAAGATGCTGGGCAAATGACCATTGAACGTAGTGATAGCCGTACTGCAACCGCACCAACGCTGCATCGGCGAGGCCTTGAAGCTTTAGAGGCTGGCGATTCTCGGCAGGCTATTCAACGTTTTCAAGAAGCGTTGTTGGTTAGCCCTAATTATCACGAATCACGTTTACAATTAGCCGCGTTACAATTTGGCCGTGGCTTTGCTGCCGATGCATTAGAGTTACTGCGTGATGGCCTGCAGTTGGCACCGACTAATACCGAATTTTTGCTTCTGAAAGCGCGTATCTATGATCGTATTGAACAGCCGCAATTTGCCTTAGAGCTTTTACGTGATGTAAGCGCTCGCTTACCACGCGATGCTGATATTTTGCTGATGCGTGCGAATTTGGCGAGCGATGCGGGTGATTATGCGTTAGCGATTTCTAGTTACCAGCAACTGGTAACCTGGCGCTCTGATCAAGGCTCATGGTGGCTTGGTTACGGTTATGCACTAGAGCAATTTGCCCAATTTCAGGGCGAGAATAGCACCGATTACGTTAATCTACGTGAATCAGCTGCAGAGGCATATCGAAGAGCGCTGCAAGATTCGCGTTTATCTATTTCAGGGCGAGAATTCGCACTAGATCGGCGGGAGGCACTAAGTAACTGATGGCTCGCCGTAATCGATTAAAAATGCGCTTAGGCGATTTGTTGGTTCATGAACAAGTTATTTCAGAAGACCAACTTAGCCAAGCGTTGAAAGCACAGAAAACAACCGGCCGTAAGCTCGGCGATTTGTTGATAGAGTTAGAGTACTTGAGCGAACAGCAGTTGCTCGATTTCTTGGCGCAACAGCTTAACTTACCCGTTTTAAATTTGGGCGAACGGCGTATAGATCCGAATTTATCGCGCCTGATTCCAGAAGTTCAAGCCCGCCGGCATCGTGCGCTTATTGTTGAAGCGGATGATGAGCGTGCCCTTATTGCCATGAGTGATCCCGCTGATTTAACCGCGATAGATTCGATATCGGCGATATTGGCACCGCGTGAAATCGAATTAGCGGTGGTTGCTGAACGGCAACTCTTGGAAGCTTTTGATAGCCTCTATCGGCGAACTCAAGAAATTGAACAGTATGCGAGCCAGCTGCAAGAAGAATCAAAGGATGAAGCAGAGCTTGATTTAGGTGGTTCTCTTGAAGGCGATGGCGAGGATGTTACGGTTGCGCGCCTACTAAAATCTATATTTGCTGATGCAGTGCAAGTTCGTGCCTCGGATATTCACTTGGAGCCAGCTGAACATGGTTTGCGTATTCGTCAGCGGGTAGATGGCCAGCTACAAGAAACTATTCTTGATGAAAAAGGTATAGCGGCGGCCTTGGTGTTGCGCCTTAAATTAATGGCGAGCTTAGATATTTCCGAAAAGCGGCTGCCGCAAGATGGCCGTTTTCAAATGAAAGTGCGCGGGCATCAAATTGATGTGCGCTTATCTACATTGCCTACGCAATGGGGCGAAGCTTGCGTTATGCGTTTGCTCGATCAATCTCACGGCCTACTTTCACTTGAACAAACCGGTATGCCGGCTGCAATAGCGAAAAAAATTCGTTATCACATTGGCCGCCCACATGGCATGATTTTGGTTACGGGGCCAACGGGTTCCGGTAAAACTACAACACTGTATGGCATTTTGAGTGAATTGAACCAACCGAATAAAAAAATCATTACGGTTGAAGACCCGGTTGAATACCGTTTACCACGGATTTCCCAAGTACAAGTGAATAGCAAAATCGGTTTGAATTTTGGCCGTGTGTTGCGCACAACTTTACGGCAAGACCCCGATATTCTCATGGTAGGTGAGATGCGCGATCAAGAAACTGTAGAAATTGGCCTGCGCGGTGCAATTACCGGTCATTTGGTTTTATCTACGCTGCACACCAACGATGCTATCACCAGTGCTATGCGGTTAATCGATATGGGTGGAGCGCCTTATTTAGTTGCCAGTGCATTACGGGCGGTATTGGCCCAGCGCTTAGTGCGGCGTATTTGCGAACATTGCAAAGAAGAGCACGCTCCCGATGTTCAGCAAGGTACATTGCTACGCAGTGTGGTTGCGAATGTACCGAAAGAAGCAGTTTTTTATAAAGGCCGAGGCTGCCAACGCTGCGATTTCACAGGCTATCGTGGCCGTGTGGGTGTGTTTGAATTGTTGGAAATGAATGAGCCGATGATTGCGGCACTAAGAAATAGCGATACTCAGGCATTCTCCGAAGCTGCTCGCAAAAGCAAAGATTTCCGCACACTTGCAGAAGTTGGCCTAGATTACGCGCTTGAAGGTATTACAACGGTTGATGAAGTACTAACACTTGCAGCAGGCACCCCTGTATTTTCTGATGAAGATATGGAGTTGATGGAAAACGCTGAAACGCCAGATAAGGGAATTAAGGCCGATAGCGATGGCTAATTTCTTGTATCAAGGCCGAACTCGAGCCGGTAAAACGGTGAAGGGCAACCTGAGCGGAGCAAGTGCAGGAGCGGTAGCTGATCAGCTGATTCAACAAGGCATAACACCGTTAAAAATCCAACCGCAACAGGCGCCGAAGGCGAAGAAAGCAGCGAGTAGTTCCAAGGCAGTTAAAAAAGGGTTTGAATTACCTTCCTTTCTCAAACGTGGCGTGCCACTGCCTGATTTAATTATGTTTATTCGACAAATGTATTCGCTTACTAAAGCGGGTATATCTATGTTGCGTGCAATCGAGGGCCTTGCTGAGAATGCCACGAATAAACAGCTTGGCGTAGCACTGAATGATATTTGCGAGCAGCTTGAGCGTGGCCGCGGCCTTTCAACTGCCATGGCGGAACACCCAAAGGTGTTTCCACGTTTAGTAGTTGCCGTGGTGCATGTGGGTGAAAATACTGGCCGGCTCGAGCAAAGCTTTGCACAGTTAGCTATTTATCTTGAGGGTGAACTTGATACCCGCAAGCGGATAAAAAGCGCCACTCGATATCCTATTTTTGTGAGCATTTTTTTAGTGCTTGCGGTAATCATACTGAATATATTCGTTATTCCTCAGTTTTCATCTATGTTCGCGAGCTTTGATGTCGAACTACCGCTAATTACACGGATGCTGTTAGCTAGTTCAAACTTCTTTATAAATTATACCTGGCTGTTGATATTGGTTGTGATTGGTATCATTTTTGGCACTATGCGGTGGTTGAAAAAGCCAGCAGCGCGAGAGCGTTGGGATGGCTGGAAGTTACACATGCCCGCAGTGGGGGATATTGTAGAACGTTCGCTGCTAGCACGCTTTTGCCGCAGCTTTTCGGTAATGTTGAATTCAGGCGTTCCACTTACTCAAGCCTTAGGTTTAGTAAGTGAAAACTTAGATAACCAATATATGTCGGTACGAGTAGGTGAAATGCGTAAAGGTATTGAGCGTGGTGAAAGCCTATTGCGGGTAAGCCGAGCGAGCACCTTATTCACGCCACTAGTGCTGCAAATGATAGCTGTGGGTGAAGAAACCGGTAGCCTTGATGATTTGCTGGTAGAAGCTGCAGAATACTATGAGCGCGAAGTAGACTATGATTTAAAGAATATTACTGCGCGTATTGAGCCGATTATGATTAGTGTGGTTGCGGTAATGGTTTTATTTTTAGCGCTTGGTATTTTCTTACCAATGTGGGAAATGATGGGCGCATATTCAGGCGGCATGTAACCATGCAGGCGGCAGATAATGGCAGATAAACAGCACCAGCCGAAGGACCCAAAGTTACCGATTAAAATGGTTAGTTCATCAGCCGCAAGTACTAGCTCGAACTTGGGCGTTGCGCTTGCGATTAGTATTGCCAGCTTAATTGTTGTTGCTGTGTTGATGCGCAGCGCATCGTTGCAAATGTGGTCTGATCATACCGGCGGTTGGCGCGATGCAGAGTTTGATGCGGCGGCAAGCCGATTTCAAACACATGTAATGCTTGCCCATGTTGAATGGATTCGGCAAAGCCAACCCGCTGATGTAGTTTTAGAAGTGCGTGGTGATACCTATACCATTGTGCCAATGGGAAAAAACGGTTGGCCTGTGGGTGAAAATGGCGAAACCACAGGGAACGAACTTTGCCGCTCAGTGTGGGAGTTATTGGCAGAACCAGGAGATATGCGCAAAGATCTACGAACCGAGTGGGCCGTAGAAGGAAACCGAGGCTTTTGTAAGTTCTATTACGATAATATCTTACGATTCCGATACCAGCCCTCGAACGGGCAAATATATCACGAGCCAAAACCAGCGTAATTAGGCAGGGCGAAAAACCTCTGGGTGCGCAAAATGTCGCATATAACATTCAGTATAAAGCTAAACGGAATTAAGTTGATATGATCACTAGTATTAAAGGAGCTGCGAATATAATGAAGTTACAGATACCAAACAGCGCTAACAAACTTAAACAGCAAGGTTTCACCTTAATCGAATTGATTATAGTAGTGATTATCTTGGGCTTGCTAGCAGCAAGCGCACTGCCCCGCTTTACCGATATTTCGAGCCAAGCCGAAGATGCATCACTTGAAGGGGTAGCTGGCGGCTTTACAAGTGCAGTAGGTATTGTGCGCGGGCAGTGGGAATTAGATGGCCGCCCGCAGGGTACTGATGATGTAACTGGCGCAGGTGCTCTTGTTTTAATTGATGAAATTGAAGTGTATGTTGATGGTAACCGTGGTTATCCCGTAAGCGGTTTAGATAACCCAGCAGCACACGATGAAAATATGAATGCGGAAGATTGCCGGAGCTTGTTTGCTGCAATATTGCAGGGCGCTCCGACAGCGAGCTCAGATTTCGCCGACTTAGACCGAGTGAGGTTTTTTGTAGCGGCGGAAAATAGCGGTACGAATAATATCTGCGTATATTATCAGGCTAGAACGTTGAAAAGCTTGCTTTCTGCGCCGCAAGGTAACGATTATCAAACGGTAGGTAACAATTTCGTGTATAACCCGCGTACCGGGGGAGTAAACGTTAACCTTAATAGAAGCAACTAGTAGGCAGCTACTACTGCCATGGAATATAGAGTTTAACTTAGGCATATAAAGGTGATAAACATGAAACAGCAACGTGGTTTTACATTAATTGAATTGATCATTGTGATCATTATTTTAGGCATTTTGGCGGTAACAGCAGCACCACGCTTCTTTGATTTCTCTAGCGATGCACAAACCTCGGTAGTGAAAGGAATGGAAGGTAGCGTTAAAGCGGCTTCGGCGTTAGTTTACGCAAAGAGTATCATTGGTGGTGGGATTACTACTCCGTTAACTATTGATGATGCGGGCACTTCGGTTGCGCTGACTGCAGATACTCGCTATGCGGCTGCAACGGCTACTGGTATTTTTGAAGCTGTAGAAAATGATGATTTCAGTTCTGTGGTAGCGGGCGGTGCGTTGACAGCAGCAGCAACAGCTGAAAATGTTGAAGAAGACGACTTACTTATTTTTCCAACTGATTTAGCGGTAGATGCAACAGGTGAACCACTATGCTACGTTGTTTATCGTGCGGCTGTAGCGGCTCAGACAACTCCTACTGTAGTAGCAGCGGCTGCTCCAGTTATTTTTGCAGTAACTGACGGCTGTTAATTACAAGATTAAATTTAAAAAGCACCTTCGGGTGCTTTTTTTTGGATCTAAATTTGGAATTGGTCACTATAAGTATACTCAGCCATTTTACTGCTAAACTGCTAATAAGCAGTTACTAAAAATCGATAACAATCAGCCGCAAATCTGCGGCTAAAAGGAGTTGCCAAGTGAATCAGTTACGTAGCTATTTATTCTCAGTTGTTGCCGTTGCCGCAATGATGGTTGTGCCAGCTCAGGCGCAGGAAGTAAATGAAACCAAGCTTACCGAGGGCGTTTATATGCTCGAGGGGCAGGGCGGCACCATGATGTTGGTTACCACTGAAACGCGCACGGTGTTGATCGACGCTCAGTATGCGCAAATGGCCGAACGTATTGGCGCAAAAGTGGGTGAACTTGGGCATGTACCACTTACTTATTTAATCAATACCCATTTTCATGGTGATCACGTAGGCGGTAACGGCTATATGGGCTCTGAACTTGGTGCGAAAATTATTGCCCACAAGAATGTTCGTACACGCCTTGAAGCTGATGAAGATTTCGATGCAGCAGGCTTACCCACCATTTTGGCCGATAACTCGTTAACGCTCGATTTAGGTGGGCATACGTTAACCTTAGTGCATTACCCAACTGCGCATACCGATGGCGATATGGTTATTTGGGTAGAAGGCGAGAACATCGTGCATTTAGGTGATTTGTTTTTCGTTGATCGTTTCCCGTTCATCGATTTGAGCGCTGGCGGCACGGTGCAAGGCTTTATCGATGCAATTGCTGATTTGTTAGTGTTGCTGCAAGACGATACCCAAATTGTAGCAGGCCACGGTGGCTTGGCATCAAAGCGCGATTTACAGCGGGTACACGATATGATTGTAGCTACCCAGCAACAAGTAAAAGATTGGCAAGCGGCCGGCGCTGGTGTGGATAATATGGTGGATACCGGCTTAGCAGAAGAATGGGAAAGTTGGAGCTGGAATTTCATTAATGAAGATCGCTGGATCCGCACTTTATATAATGATTTGAACCCACGCAGCGAATAAACGTTTCTTACAGCCTATTGTTTAAAAGCATAGAAATAAAAAACCAGCGTAAGCTGGTTTTTTATTGTCCGTTCACTTTGAGCTAGCGTAACTCAAGCCAATAGATAACCCGATCGTTACCACGATATTGGCCAAAGCTACCAAAGGCTCGTGGGTTCAGATATGAATCACCCTCATTATCAACCCACGGAAACTGCAGCCATGGTGGCGCTACGTATTCAAACTTAAATTCGCCTTGCGCATTTGCCGCTTGCCAGAACAAATCACCGAACACTAAATCACCATTCTCTAAGTTATTGCCATCACCGCCCGGCGCAGTGCTGAGATTATCAGGGTTGCTGATAATACCCAAAGACGAGGCTAGATTAGCGGTGCAGTTATCCAAATCATTAAGCATAAAACGATCGCCATTCCAATATTCAGCCTGCATTATTACCGCTAAATCTTCATCTTCTGGGCCAGCTATATTTTCTAATACTAAACGCCCGTAACGAAGGTTGAGTTCACCGGTAAGCATTGTAGCATCGCCCCCAAGGGTAACTAAATCTGTGGGCAGAATGCCTCTGCTATCGAGCTCATTGATAATTTGCAGGCCAACTTTTACGCTATCAAAAGGGCCATCTGGCGAGTTATCCGCTAAACGTTCAAATACAGCTTCTGGCTCATTAATTATCATTTCGCCATCAACCCATGCTGCTGGCCAATCAATGTTAAAACGGGTATTAAACTCATCGGCGGCTACGTCAACTGGGGTTGTATTTGCCGCCACAGCAGCAACTCCGGCGCTGCCAATATAATTGCCGCGGCCGTAGTTTTGGGTGAGGTCACCAAAAACATTTACCGCGTTTAAGGTAGCGGTTATTGAAATATCGGGTTGCCCCATATAAGAGAACTCATCAAGAATACACGCATCGGTAACTGCTGAATCGGTAATTACGAAACGATCGGGGAAGAACCGACCAACCGGGCTTGGTGGCCGCGAAAATGCATCGCCTCCACCTAAGTAATCATTCCCTATTAACTGAGCAACAAAGTTAACCGTGCCTACTTCACTCCAGGTTACCGAGTTGGAGCGTTGGGCCCCAGGGTAACCCGCATCTGGAACAAAGCCTTGGGTGAAGTTTAGGTTTCCGGCCTCACCACCGGTTGGAAACGCAACAGAATCAAAGGCAGCAAGAACTCCCGCTGCAGGGCTCTCGTTGCCAAAGTTTGGTGTGGCATTACCATTGGCATTTTGCGATTGAATAATGACACTAAATGCTGAACCTGCAGCTTGAAAACCTGAGCCAGAATCTGTGGTAGCGTCCCAAATATCATCGTTGCTATCGAGCGCCTGCACAATTAAAGTGTGCGGTTTTATCACGAATTCATTTAGGCTCGAGCCTTCGAGCGTAACTGGTGGATCGTTAATATCTGGGTTATTAGCATTAGGTTCAGCAGGCAAACTAAGTGATGCATGTAAACGCAGCAGGCCTACATCAGAGTAGTTATGGGGTAACAAAGCAACACCGTTAGCATCGAAGGTAAGCGATACAGGTAGTTGGTTAATGTTATTCCCCGCGTTATTTAAACCAATGTCGGTGCCACCAACCGAATATGTTTGGCCAGCAATACAGTTGGCTGGGTTTACACATTCTACTCCCATATTAACGGTTTGCGGGCCTTCTACTCGCGCTTCGCAGGCGCCGGTATTTAAATTGGTTTCTACGGCGCGCAAAGCTACCGGGAAATCAACACCGGCAAAATCATCGGGTATTGCCGAGAAGTTATTTCCCTCAACAAATAAGAGCCCAGCGGTTCGGAAATCAACAGCGCAAGCACCAGAGGTGGTTCCTGTGGAATCAAAACATTGTGTTGGGTTTACTGCGTTTGGCGTAGAGGCCGAAATAGAAAAACCAGTGTTGCCACCCGTTATATTTTGTAACCCTACAATACCAATACCATTGGTTAGGCCAACAGATGCGGTATTAGTACCGCTACCATTTATAATATCGCCATTAACCCATTCAGCACTTGCGCTCGGTGCTGAGAGTTCGACGGAGGCTGTATCTTCAAACAATTCGGTACAATCAGCATTTGCACATGCTCGGATTTCAATAGCAGCGGTATAGCAACTCACCAAAGAACTAGGGCGTCGCACCTGAAAATATAGAATCTCAGCGTCTTCCGGTGCGCAACCGAAAGCCTCTAAAATCTGTTGTTGGGTTTCTAGTGTATAGGTGAAATTTGTGTTGTTGCCCACTTCAACTTCACCTGCGCTTACTATAGAGCCTTCGATATTGTTATTATTGCCAAATTCAATTTCTGTATCTTCGTAAGGGCTGTAAATCGAGCCACTAAAGTTCAGAACTCCGCTACCTTGATTGTAGTTCCCGATATCAACTTCGGCACCGTCGTATAGGTAAATTATCAAATTAGCTGGGTTACCCCCGCTGTTTATAAAGATATTATTTTTACCTTCAATCTCATCTTTAATAAAAATTCTCACAAGCCCAGCGGGAAAGATTGTTATATAAGAATTATTAGCCATATCAATTTCTTCGATAAAATAATCGCCGGGGGCAAATTGAATAGTTGCATTGTTCCCATCAATTTCTAACTCTTCAATGTAATAAGTTCCACCGGAAAATGATGTGAACGCATCGTTCCCATCCGCGCTTATTTTGCCGTAGCTTCCGGGTGGAATATTGGTTTGGTTGGTTCGATCTGGGCCGCCAACTAAGTTGCTTGGAAATTGCAATGGCTCAAAAAGAGGAAACTCTGTAGGTACTGTGGTTACGCTGCCCGAAGGTGTGGGGGTGTTTCCTTCTCCGTCAATATTGTTGCCGTTGATGGTAGAGCCATTGCCATATTCGAATTGGGTGTCGCCAATAATCCCAAATTCACTAAAGGCCGTAACGGCTTCGCAAGAATCGTTATCTTGTGCAAAAGCGGTATTGGCGAGTAAATAAAAAATAATAAAAACTAACGCGAATACAAATTTAAACGCGGAGAAGTGTTGGCCGAAAGCGCTAGATTTAATTCCCACCATCGAAGGCCTCCAAAATCACTTGTTTCGAATATGTAGTTTCACCGGTATCGCAGATACCTTGGGTGATGATTCGAAAATGGGTGCCGTTAAATGGTGCTGAGAGTTCCAACCGATCGCAGGCTACGCGTGCTTCGCAGCCGAACAAGCCGGCTACTTCGAAGTTTTCTGTGAATTGTTCTGCTGGCGGTGTATTAATTATTCGCTCTGGGCAGGCGCTTATGTTGGTGCTTGCATCTAAGGGGAATAATTCAGTTAGAAATAATTCTGCGCCTGTGCGTGCAGAGGCGTAAGCACGTGCCCCATACACATCGCTTACGGTTGCACGGCCGAGATCACTTAGAATGCGCACCATCGCTACGCCGATAATACTCATTACCACAATAATAAATATGGCGACGGCCAGCGCGCTACCTCGCTGATAACGCGGTGTATTACTTGGTATTTTGCCTTGAAAGTTATGGAACATTTGGGATATGCACCTCGTGTGATATCTGCAACGGTTCGTTTGCCGCACTGCGGCGGAAGCGTAAATCGATTTGCACTAAGCTATTTCGCCGCAGCGTGGCCTCGAATACCCGAAATGGTAATTCATCGTTGGCTAAATCGTTACCAATATCCACTGCCATTATTTCACGATTACTGGCGAAGCTGGCTTGCAACTGAGCTTGAGTGTATTGAGTAGGAGTAAGCCCGTATCCCTGATAACGCTCAAGGGTGTTGTTAGCCATGTTGTAGCACCAACTTACCGGGCTGCCGCCAACATAAAAGCGGCGTACCGGGCTATCGGTTGGGAAAAAGCTTGGTGAATTGCTGTAACTAAAGGTGATAAGGCCATCTTCTGGGCTGTTTTCAGTAACGCTATCTATGGTTTTACGGCGTAATGGTTGAGTGCCGTAAATAAAATTTATGTTGGTGGCATAAACGAATAAATATTGGTTTTCAAGAGCTTGTGTATCGTGGGGCATTACGGCAATGAAATCGCTACCAGATGTGGGCCCCGGTTTGGCGATTTGTAGATAGCGGCTGCTGGTAACAATGGGTACGAATTCAACACAGCGCTGCAGATCGGTAGCTTGAACCCGAATGCTGCGCGGTAGCGCATTACGAAGCTCGCGGGTTAAACGCTCAACAGCAAAACGGCTTTGCGAAACAAGTTGCTCACGGCCGGTTGCATCTCCGTAAATACGTACGCCAAAATTGATATAGGTGAAAATAAAGGTACTCACAATACCTAAGAGCACCATTACAATAATGAGCTCTACCAGGGTATAGCCGCGCGCTAAGCCTATATTTTGCGAGCGGCACATTAGTAGTTACCTCGAATCGCACTAAATTGGAAATCTTGCCCCACCGGGGTAGTGATGGTTACTTCAACACGTTTAAATAAAGTGATTTCTGTTTGGCACTCGCCTTTGCTATTGCTGTAACAAACATCCACCGCGAACTCGAACCCTGAATACCGTGCTGCTAAAGTGTCACCTAAAGCATTTTCCAACTGTGGGAAATTAACTTCAAGTTGGTGATAATCATCTACATCGTTAAAGCGATCCCGAGTTTCGCTATCAGGGCCGAGGTTAGCTGGTAGCGTACATTCATCAGCATCAATTTCTCCACAGCGTATTTGACCACCAGACCGATCGCTGTTTTCATCAAATGGTTTGCTCATAATTTCATCGAGCAATGCTTGCCCCAGCGCGGCCGCGCGGGCTTGTAAAATCGGTTCGGCGCTGCGTTGAGCTTGTGGGAAAATGATTACCGTGAGTAGTACTAAACTGATACCTAGAGTAACAATACCAACAATGATCTCGATAAGTGTAAACCCCTGCTGGCGCGCCGCTCTGCAACCGCTTTTTCTAGCGGTTTTAGCAGCCTGAGCGCTATTGTGAAAATTATGTGCAGGCATTCATCTATTCCTATCGAATCGGCAGGGGTAAGGTGTTCTGTATATAATGTGATTCATACTACATTTTTTTCAGTTACACTGCATACTTAGATTATAAATTATAGTGCAAACATTGGGTTTTCCGAATGTATAAACCAACTATTACATCAATATTATTGAAGCCTTTCTCGGCAGCAGCCTCGAGCGGGGCAAAAACCTTGAGCGGGGGCTTGAGCCGCTCGAAGGGCTTTACCCTGATAGAGTTGATTATCGTGATAGTGCTCGTAGCCATCCTAGCCGTTACCGCCGGGCCACGGTTTTTTAGCGATCGGGGAGTAGAAGAAGCTACTTTAGAGCCTCGAATTCTGAGCATGTTGCGTTTGCAACAGCAACGAGCCATGCAAGATACTCTGAACCCATGTTTTGGTGTAACCTTAACTGCTACGCAGATTACACCACGGGATTGCACAGCCGCAGTAACCCAAGATAGAGTTCTTTTGCTACCCGAGCCCGCGTTACTCACTGTGGTTTCGGGTTTGCCAGCTGCTAGTTCAGGATTTTTATTCAATAGTTTAGGTTGCCCAGTTTCTAATGCTCATGAAACTAACCCTGAAGCTTGCGGTCAGAGTTCTGTTGAACTGCAAGTTGTAGGTGTTGATAATCGGCGAATTTGTATACAAAGCCAAGGTTATATCCGATCAGGGAGCTGTAACTGATCGGAAACTGTATAAATCTTGCAAAAGCGCGTTAACACGCTTGCTCGCGCGATCACAGCTTGCTAAAGTTACGGATTAAAGAATCAATTAGAAAACGTGCAGTAAATAGTAGTACTCACTCGGGCCAAAACTCTTAGAATAAAGAGTAATGGCAGCTCGAAGCGTTTTAAAAAGCGCGTTTTCACATAGATTTTGTCGGTTTTAAGCATAACAGTTTAGATTCGGTAAAATTCCAATAAACATAATGACGAGTACAGGGAACAGCCCCCCATGTTTAAGAAGTTGCGCGGTTTGTTTTCCAACGATTTATCAATCGATTTGGGAACAGCAAATACCCTCATATACGTGAAAGAAAAAGGTATCGTTTTGAACGAACCTTCCGTTGTGGCGATTCGCCAAGACCGTGCGGGCGGAAGCAAAAGTGTAGCCGCAGTTGGTACGGCAGCTAAGCAAATGCTCGGCCGAACGCCTGGCAACATTAAGGCAATTCGGCCAATGAAAGATGGCGTAATTGCAGATTTTCACGTAACCGAAAAAATGCTTCAGCACTTCATTAAACAGGTGCATGAAAACAATTATTTGCGGCCAAGCCCGCGGGTGCTTGTTTGCGTGCCTTATGGTGCTACTCAAGTTGAACGCCGTGCTATTCGCGAATCAGCATTGGGTGCTGGCGCACGGCAAGTAGTGTTAATCGATGAACCAATGGCTGCGGCGATCGGTGCAGGCTTACCGGTTTCAGAGCCTACCGGTTCTATGGTTGTTGATATCGGTGGCGGTACCACTGAAGTAGCTATTATTTCCTTGAATGGGGTTGTGTATTCTTCATCAGTTCGAATCGGTGGTGATAAATTTGATGAAGCTATTATTAGCTATGTGCGCCGAAACTTTGGCTCATTGATTGGTGATGCAACGGCTGAACGCATTAAACATGAAATTGGTACTGCATACCCTGGTGATGAAGTTCGTGAAATTGAAGTTCGTGGCCGTAACCTAGCGGAAGGTGTTCCACGCTCGTTTACGCTAACCAGCAATGAAATTCTTGAAGCTTTGCAAGAGCCTTTAATGGGTATTGTTGCAGCTGTAATGACAGCCCTTGAGCAATCGCCTCCAGAACTTGCTTCCGATATTTCAGAGCGTGGCATGGTGCTTACCGGTGGTGGTGCATTATTGCGTGATCTAGATCGCTTACTCATGGAAGAAACAGGCATTCCAGTTATTGTTGCCGATGATCCGTTAACCTGTGTTGCTCGCGGTGGCGGGAAGGCACTGGAACTGATTGATGAACACGGCGGCGATTTGTTTAGCGACGAGTAACCGGTGTCTTCTACTCTATTTATTCAAAAGGTCTCTTTAAGAGTCCGCCTAACGCTAGCCTTGTTGCTAGCGTTTTTGCTTATTTTTGCAGATCACCGGCTTGGTATCATGCAGCCTGTGCGCTCCGTTTTAAACTCCTTTGTTAGCCCTGTTCAATATCTAGCAGTAATGCCAGAACAAGCGTTTGATAACTTTATTAGCCAAGTGCAATCGCGCCGCCGGCTAGTGCGGGAAAATGAACAATTACGAGAAGATGTGCTGAATTTACAGGGGCAAATGCAGCGCTATCAATTTTTAGTACGCGAAAATGATCGTTTGCGTGGGTTGCTTTCCAGTGAATCACGAGAAGAGCGTATGCGCATGGTTGCGGAAGTAATCGCTGTGGATTCCGACCCTTTCTCGCATCAGGTGGTGGTAAATAAAGGCCGCCGAAATGGGGTTTATATTGGCCAGCCCGTTATCGATGCCGAAGGCGTTATCGGCCAAGTAGTGGATGTTGGCTTGATAACGGCTCGAGTTATTTTAATTTCGGATCAAAGCCACGCTATTCCGCTGCGCGCTGAATTTAGTGGTATTCGTGTTATTGCTCAAGGTGTAGGCAACACTAACTCTGTAGAACTAATGCATGTACCGCACTCTACGGAGCTAAATGTGGGTGATCTGCTGATGACATCGGGGCTTGGAGGGGTATTCCCTGAGGGTTATCCGGTTGCCCGAATCAGTGCTATTGTTCGTGATGAATCGTTGCCTTTTGCTCAGGTAAAGGCAGTTCCGGTAGCTAATTTAGATCGTATTCGCATGTTGCTTCTACTCTGGGATAGCGATAGTGAATCGCAGCCTATTCGAGGCGAAGAAAGTGCTACAGAAGCTGCTAGAGAAGGAGCGGGCTTATGATAATGCGGCGAATAACCCAGCGCAGTGTGATTTTAATCACCATAGTTCTCTCATTGATTCTCGCAGTTATGCCAATGTCGCTGGCGGTTGCGGTTTGGCGGCCCGAATGGCCCTTACTGGTGATGATCTATTGGATTATTGCCTTACCGTATCGAGTAAATATCGGGTATGCAGCGGTGGTGGGCCTTGCGGTTGATATATTGTTGGGCAGTACGTTGGGCTTTCACGCTGCCGCATACGCAATAGTGGCTTACCCAGCAGCGAATTATTATCAACGTATTCGAAATTTTTCGTTATCGCAGCAGGCGTTGTTAGTAGCGGTTTTGGTATTCATAGCACGCGCAATTGTATATTTATTTGAGCATTACCTGAACAACGCCCCACTAATGTTTTACTACTTCTGGCCAGCTTTAAGTTCTGCAATTTTTTGGCCATGGGTGTTTTTAGTATTGCGGAAGATACGGCGGCGGTTTCAGGTTAGATGAGTACTTTAATTCTCGCTTCGGCTTCACCTCGGCGGCAAGAATTGCTGCAGCTTTTGAAATACCCGTTCGTTACTCAGCCGGCCGATATCATTGAGCAACAACAACCGAATGAAAGCCCGGAAGCTTACGTTCAACGTTTGGCTCAGGAAAAAGCCCTTGCCGTTTTAGTAGAACATAACCAGCAGGCAAATGTTGCCGTACTGGGCTCCGATACTATTGTGGTGGTAGAAAACGAAATACTAGAAAAACCCGTTAACTACCAACATTTTCAAAGCATGATGCAGCGGTTAAGTGGCCGCAGCCATTATGTGTTAACTGCCGTATGTTTGGCTACAGCAAAGCAGCAATGGCAATGTTGTGTAGCAACTGAAGTGAGCTTTCGGCAATTATCAGCGCAGGATATTGAAACCTATTGGGCTTCGGGCGAGCCGCACGATAAAGCCGGAGGTTATGGTATTCAGGGCTTAGCCGGAAAATTTGTAACACGCCTCAATGGCAGCTATTTCGCTGTGGTTGGTTTACCTTTGTATGAAACTGAGCACTTGCTAAAGCAGTGGTTAGCAACAGATTCGGAATAATGTGAAATGAGTGCGGAAATATTAGTTAACGTTACCCCTAGTGAAACGCGCGTAGCGCTTGTAGAAAATGGTATTTTGCAAGAAGTACACATTGAGCGGCAATCAAGGCGTGGATTAGTGGGTAACGTTTACGTTGGCAAAGTAAGCCGGGTGCTTCCGGGCATGCAAGCGGCGTTTGTAGATATCGGTTTAGATAAAGCGGCGTTTTTACATGCCTCCGATATTATTACCCGTATTGATAATGTAGAAGAGCTGGATCGCGATCAATTACCGCCACCCGATATTTCTCGGTTAGTGCGCCAAGGCCAACACATTGTTGTGCAAGTGGTGAAAGATCCATTGGGCACGAAGGGCGCGCGGTTAACTACGGATATCACCATACCATCGCGTTATTTAGTGCTTATGCCGCGCTCTAACCACGTAGGTGTTTCTCAGCGGATAGAAAGTGAATCTGAGCGAGATCGTTTACGCAGCGTAGTTACCAAATTTAGCGATGAAAATTTAGGCTTTATTGTTCGCACCGCAGCCGAAGGCGCGCGAAAAGAAGAGCTTGAACAAGATGCTTTGTTTCTAAGAAAGCTTTGGGAAAAAATTCAGGAACGGAAAAAGAAAAACGCGAAAGGCGGCGTTCTTTATGAAGATTTAAACATTGCGGCTCGAATTTTGCGTGATTTTGTGGGTGTTGAAATTGAACGAATTCGTGTTGATTCGCGTCTAAGTTTCCAACAGTTGCACGAATTTGTAGAAGAGTTTGTGCCGCAACTTGCACCACGCCTCGAGTATTATGAAGGTGAACGCCCTATTTTTGATTTGTTTGATGTTGAAAATGAAATTCAACGGGCCCTTGATAGGCGTGTGCAATTGAAATCAGGGGGCACCCTGGTGATTGATCAAACTGAGGCGATGACAACTATTGATATCAATACCGGAGCATTTGTTGGCCACCGCAATTTAGAAGAAACAATATTCAATACCAACACTGAAGCAACGCAAGCAATTGCGCGGCAACTAAGATTGCGAAACCTTGGCGGTATTATTATTGTCGATTTTATTGATATGCAAAACGAAGATCATAAACGCCGCGTGTTGCACAGTTTGGAACTAGCGCTTGCTAAAGATCGCGCAAAAACAAGTATTTCTGGGTTTACTTCGCTAGGCTTGGTAGAGCTCACCCGAAAGCGTACCCGAGAAAGCTTAGAACACGTGCTGAGTTGTGAATGCCCCGTATGTAAGGGCCGTGGGTCCATGAAAACAGTGGAAACTGTATGTTATGAAATTATGCGAGAAATCGTAAGAGTTAACCGAGCATATGCCGCTGATAAATTTGTGGTTTACGCTTCTGCGGCTGTAGCAGAGCGATTATTAAATGAAGAATCGCATGCATTAGCAGAACTCGAAGTGTTTGTAGGTAAACAAATAAAAATTCAAATTGAGCCTTTGTATCATCAAGAACAATTTGATGTGGTGATGATGTAGTGAATGTAAGAAGTACCGTAAGTTTTATAATTCGAAAACTATGGCTCACTGCGGCTGTGCTGCTGGTGGCCTTAGCGGTGCTTATCAGTATTGTTCGCTTCAGCTTGCCATATCTTGATCATTATCGTGCAGGCATAGAGCGGCAAATTAGCGAACGCTATAACCAAGATGTGCAAATTGGTAGCTTGAGTGCAAGCTGGAGTGGTACTGGGCCTGCTTTGGTGCTGAAAGATGTTGAGCTAATTACAAATGAAGGTACTGAAGCAAAAGTTACTGTACGCGATTTAAGCTTAGGTTTTGATTTTTGGAACAGCCTGCTGCAACGGCAGATTTCGCTAGATCACTTTGTTCTTACCGGTATGGAACTGGATATTTATTATCAGGGAAATTCTGGCCAAAATATTCTGCAAGAGCTTCAGGGATCACTCGAAACGATACTTTTTCAGCAGTTAGAGCGTTTCCAGTTGCGCGATAGTATTGTGCGAGTTCATATCGCCAATCAAGAGCCTCGTGCTGTGGAGATCGAGGAACTCCGTTGGTTCCGAGATGATATTCGAAAACAGGCTACAGGCTTGTTTCGCGTTCCCGGTATAACCGCAAACTCGTTGGATTTTGTAATCGACCTTTATGGCGATTCTTTCACTGAAATGAACGGAAGTTTGTTTGTGGAAGCACAGCAGCTTGATATTTCCCCATGGCTGCAACAAGTAACGAAAACCTCATCGATTAAACGGGCAGAGTTTAACTTACAGGCGTGGTTAGATTTTGCCGACGGCCAGTTTGGTGATGGGCAAGTACGCTTTGAAGAAAATACACTTGAGTGGACAAAAGCAGGTGAGCTTCATCGTTTAGTAACAACTCCAACGGTATGGACACTATTTCCCGAATCGAGCGGCTGGATATTAAACTCCAACCCAATGGTAGCGCGGCTTGATGATCAAGAATGGCGGCTTGAGCAAGTAACGTGGCAATACGCTGAAGGTGAGCACCTGTGGAACTTAAATGATATTGAGTTAATTGATTTCGGCCCAGTTTGGAATCTATTTGGGGCGCCGGGAGTTGCGCTTGGAGATTGGGCTGATGGTTTGCAGTTTGGCGGGCAACTCGATTCTTTGCAGGTGCGTTTAACCCAACAACGAGAGTGGCAACTTTACGGCCATGGTAGTGAATTGGCTTGGCAACCACACCGAGGTGTTCCTGGCATTAGTGGCCTGCAAATGGAAGTTTGGAGCACATTGGCGCAAGGAAAGTTTTTAATTCAAGGTGATTCGGTAAGATTAAGCTCTCCTGCCACCTATAATGATGCAAAAGTTCTCAACGAAGTTTTGGTAACCGGTGATTGGTTACAAAACGGCGGTAGCTGGGAGTTGGATGTTGAGCAAGCGTTATTTAGCTTGCCGGGGGCGGATATTAGCCAACAAATGCGCTTCAGTGGGCAGCAAGGAAAGCCGGTTGAAGTAGATTGGCTACTAAATGGCGGCACACCAGGAATGGATGTACTGGATGTGGTTGCGCTGTTACCTCTGCAACTGGGTGAGCGATTGGGCAATTATTTAACTGGTTCACTGTTAGAAGGTGATGTTGATAGTTTAACCATGGTTTGGCGCGGGCCGATTCAAAATTTCCCGTATTCTGAAGGCGAGGGAGTTCTGCAGGCGCAGGCGTTGATCAACAACATGGATTATCGATTCCAACCAAATTGGCCTGCGGTTGTGGGCACACGTGCGGAGCTTACGTTCGCGGGTGATGAATTGAACATAAGCGCCCGTGGCGGCAGTTTGTATGATATTCCATTAACTAAAGTTGATGCGAAAATCTCTGCTATTAGTGGTAGTGAGCGGCATTTACATATTGCGTCAGATGTTCAGGCAACTGGGCCACAGTTACACGAACTATTTATGGCTAGCCCTCTTGTGAACTCTGTTGGGGCAGCACTTTCAAATGTAGTGCCAACGGGAGATTTGCTACGTGGTAATTTTACACTTGATATTCCCTTGGCCGGTGATGATCGTAGAGTAAGTGCAAAAGGGCGGGTTGATTTGAACGGGCAAGATATTCATATTCAACCTGTTGATTTATGGCTACAAGATGTGGAAGGTTATTTTACTTTTGATAACGCTGAAATTAACTTTGTAGCAGAACGTTCGTTGCTCTTTAACATGCCTGTGAGCTTAGATTTAAAGGGCGCTCCGGGAGAAAATGGTTATGCATTGCAATCTGATATCAAGGCCAGCTGGCAAGCGGCTCGGTTGCAATCTGTGCATGCTGGAATTCCACTGATTCAACAATTAGAGGGGAGCCTGGATTGGCAAGCCAACTTCGCTCTTGAATTAGGGAAAGGTGCTTATCAATACAGCTGGCTTATGGATGCAGATTTATCTTCTTTAGCCATGCTACTTCCGGAACCATTTGCAAAAAACACTGATGAAGCGCGGCAGCTTAAAATCGAGGTTACCGGGAATCAAGATGTTTTGCGGGCAAGCGCAAATAGCCCAGAAGTATTTAATGTACGCGGTGATATGCGAATTGGCTCGGGTGCATTTCAAGCATTAGAATTACAAATTGGCGATAGCCCCTATACCGTTGGCGCACGCCCTGAAAGTGGTTTCCGTATAATGGCGGGAATGCAAGAAGCAGAATTAGGCGATTGGCTTCCGGTAATTGTTTCGCTAAGCAGTGCGATTCCGGAAAAGAATAATAACGTTGCTGATACGAGCTCAGAGGCTACCGCTCGCTCACCGATACCACCGCTTTCAAGGGTTGATGCCACGATTGGCAGCTTGCAGTGGTTCGGGCAAGATTTCAATAACACCGAGATAGAAGGGCGCAGCAGTGGCGATGGTTGGTTGCTCGAGGTGAACGCTGATAATGGGCGCGCACGAATTGATTGGAGTACCATTGGTGCTGGCCAGCTCACCGTAGCTGCCGATTTTCTCGAATTGAATAGCCCCCCTTCAGCAGATAGCGATAAGCGCGTAATTGAAGATCGCTCATGGCTAGATAACATGCCGCCCATTATATTTACCTGCCGAATTTGTCGTTTTCAGGGGCGAGAATTAGGCGAAGTTGCAATGCGCTTAGAGCCCGCAAATAAAGCAGAACAAGTTCGCCAGTTTGAAGTACGTAAAGGCAGCACAGTTCTGCAAGCTCGTGGCGGATGGGCCGGCGAAGGCCAAGCTCTGCGAACATCGTTACAAGGTAGTTTAACGAGTAATAACATTGGTTCTTATATCAGCGAATTAGGCTTCAATTCGGTGGTGAGAGATTCCTCGGCTGATTTCCGCTTTCAGTTAGGATGGGATGGTGCACTGCAAGATTGGAACAAAGAAACGTTAAGAGGTGAGGTTAATTGGTCGTTAGGAGCAGGTTACCTGCGCGATGTTTCTGATGGCGGTGCCCGGCTGCTTTCAATTCTCAGTTTAGAGAGCGTGCTGCGTAAACTAACCTTAGATTTTCGTGATATTTTTGCTCGCGGTATGTTTTATTCATCATTCAATGGAACCCTTAGTTTAGATCAAGGCGTTATTAGCACAGATAATACAAGAATGAATGGTTCAGCGGGTGATATGGCGGTATCGGGGTACACCAATTTAGTTGATGAAAGCCTACATTATCGTTTGAGTTATGTGCCTAAAGTAACCTCAAGTTTGCCGGTATTATTGGCGTTTATGGTGAACCCTCCGAGTGGTATTGCAGCCTTGGTACTCGATAGAATGCTACACGATGCGCAAGTAATTTCGCGATTGGAATACGAAGTTACCGGCACCATGCAAAACCCAGTGGTAACCGAAGTAAAACGTGATAGTGCCGAGGTGGAGCTACCAGAAATGGCTGAAGATGTGCTGCCGCCAGAACTACCAGCAAATACCGAAGCAAAGAGAGAAAAAGGATCCGGGCAAAATGAGTAACGCAAATATTTCACCGCTAATCACCTTATTGCAATGGACATCGCGCTCGGATTGGGAAGCCAACAAGGCTTATTTGCTTAAAGCGTTCGAGGAAGTTAAAGCGAGCAATGCGGCGGCTTGTACTAGTGGGCCTCATCTGGTTATTTTACCCGAAGCTTTTGCACGCTTTGGTGCCGGTGAAGCCGCGCAAGGTAAATTTGCCGAAGAACTTGAGCATGGCCCGGTGCAAGATTTTATTGCTGATTGTTGCCGCCGTTTTAATTTCTGGATACTAGCGGGAACAATAGCCGTTCGCGGAGGCGAGCGTTATGCTGCAGCCTCGCTGTTATTTAATGCTGATGGGGAACTTGCAGCGCGTTATGATAAAATCCATTTGTTTGATGCCAGCGTAAACGATAACACCAAAAGTTATCGGGAATCGGCATTCACTAAACCGGGTAACAAGCTAGTAGTAGTGGAAACACCGTTTGGAAAAATAGGTTTAGCCGTTTGCTACGATTTACGGTTTCCTGAAATGTTTCGTGCATTACGAAAAATGGGCGCACAGCTCATCACATTGCCTTCGGCCTTTACTAAAGTTACGGGTGAAGCGCATTGGCAGCCATTGTTGCAAGCTCGCGCCATTGAAAATCAGGTTTACCTGTTGGCACCAAATCAAACGGGAACTCACGATGATGGCCGTGAAACTTGGGGCTGTAGTATGGTGGTTGATCCGTGGGGAAAAATTGTGGCTACGTTGGGTTCTGAGCCCGGATTCATAAGTTTTACACCCAATTTCGAAGAATTAGAACAACTGCGTGGGCGCATGCCGGTGCAGCAACATAATCAGTTTGAGGTAACGTTTTTAAATGATTAATACTCAAGTGGCCGACCACTTATTGCATAACGCTGAGCTCGATTACAGCGCGTTGCAAAATAGCTTGCAAAGCATTTACAGCGGCAGCGTTGATTACGCTGATATATATTTGCAAAGCAGTATCCATGAAGCTTGGGTATTAGAAGATGGCATTGTAAAAAGTGGCAGTTTCAATATTGAGCGTGGCTTAGGCGTGCGGGCAATTAGCGGCGAAAAAACCGGTTTTGCTTATGCTGATAGCATCGACCCTGCTGCCCTTAAGCGGGCATCGGCAGCTGCACGTGGCATTGCGGATCATGGCGAAAATCGAACCGTAGCGGCTCTAAATGCAGGTAATGCAAAGCCGCTTTATGGGGTGGATAATCCGCTCGATAGCTTCTCTGAGCAAAAAAAGATTGAATTGCTGCAAACAATGGATAAATACGCCCGCAAGCTAGACCCGCGTATTCATGAAGTTTCAGTAAGCCTTACAGGTACTTACGAGCACATTTTAGTGGCGGCAACTGATGGCACGTTAGCGAGCGATATTCGCCCACTAGTGCGTTTGAATTGTAGTGTGTTAGCCGAACAAAATGGCCGCCGTGAGCGGGGTTCTTCAGGTGGTGGTGGGCGCGTTGATTATCATTACTTCATGCAGCCAGTATTTATTGATACCGATTCGGCAAGTAAAGGCTCGGATAAGCTGCGTTATTTGAGTTATGTAGATGAAGCTGTGCGCCAAGCTTTGATTATGCTTGAAGCAAAGCCGGCACCAGCTGGCACAATGCCTGTTGTATTGGGTGCTGGTTGGCCAGGTGTGTTATTGCACGAAGCGGTAGGCCACGGTTTAGAAGGTGATTTTAACCGGAAAGGGGCTTCATCTTACAGTGGCCGCATTGGTGAACAGGTTGCCGCAAAGGGCTGCACAATTGTGGATGATGGCACTATTGCCAACCGCCGTGGTTCGCTAAGCGTAGATGATGAAGGCACGCCGAGCCAATACAATGTGCTAATTGAAGATGGCCGCCTAGTGGGCTATATGCAAGATAAACTGAATGCACGGTTGATGGGTGTAGCGCCTACTGGAAATGGCCGTAGGGAATCATACGCGCACTTACCTATGCCGAGAATGACCAATACCTACATGCTGGGTGGTGATAAAACGCCGGAAGAAATTATCGCTTCGGTTAAGCGGGGCATATACGCACCACAGTTTTCTGGTGGGCAAGTAGATATCACTTCTGGCAAGTTCGTGTTTTCGGCATCGGAAGCGTATTTAATTGAAGATGGCAAAATTACGGCGCCATTAAAGGGTGCCACGTTGATTGGCAACGGCCCGGATGCAATGGCGGCGGTTTCTATGATTGGTAATGATTTATCACTGGATACCGGTATTGGGGTGTGCGGTAAAGATGGCCAGAGCTTGCCGGTAGGCGTAGGGCAACCAACATTGAAGATCGATAATATGACAGTGGGTGGAACCGAATAGAGATTGATTCCTTTGCGCCCAAGCTATGAAAGCAATATTTGGGCGCAAACGAAGGTTTCTTTAGGTGGACGACTCGCTAAGGCTGCGGATATATTTGAACAGCGCACGGGAAGCCGCCGGTGGTTTGTTTTGTTCCAGTTCTTTCGCAGCTTGCCGGGCATATTGGCGTAATTGCTGGCGATCGCCATGGGGATATACATCCAATAGTTCTTGAATGGCATCATCGCCTTGATTAATAACCCGATCACGCCATTTTTCGAGAGCATGGAAATGAGCTGCTTGGTAAAGCGCTCGGTTTTCGAGCTCATCAATAGCGGCTAAAATTGGCGCTGTATCACGTTGGCGCAAGAGCTTTGCTACCAACTGTAGTTGTCGGCGATAGCCTTCACGCTTATTTTCGATTTTTTTCGCAAGTTTAACGGCGGCAAAAGTTTCATCATCAAGCGGTATTTGTTTTAGGCCGTTGCTGCCCATTTTTACCAGTTTAACGCCGAGGTCGTGCATATCTTGGGAATGGCGTTTCAGTTGTGTTTTACTGAGGTCGCCATCATCTAAATGTTCATCTTGGTTATCGCGTTGCATGTTCAGGTTCACCTAACTATTCAATGCGCTAAGTTTATCAGGAAGCAGGCTTCGGTGATATACCGGCCGTTCACCATAATATTTGAGGTTTTTTTTGGCTAATTTAAATAACAATACGGGTTTAACATCGCGCGAACAGTTGCAACCGGATTTAGAACGGGCAATTTCAGCTGTAGAAGCGGCATTAGCAGCAGCAAAAAAACGCGGAGCTTCTGCAGCTGAGTGTGCCTTAGCACACAGCCGGGGCTTGAGTGTAAGCACCCGTTTAGAAGAAATTGAAACAGTAGAGTTTAACCAAGATGGCACGCTTGGTATTACCGTATATCGCGGCCAAAGCAAAGGTAGCGCAAGCACTTCCGATCTTTCATCGGAAGCGGTATTGATTGCAGTTGAAAAAGCCGATGCTATTGCCCGGTGGACAGAAGCAGATGCTTGTTCCGGGCTTGCCGATAAAGAGCTTATGGCAAGTGGTTACGCAGATCCAGAATTGTTTTATGCTGCAAACCAATCACCAGATTACGCAGCCGAACAAGCCTTGGCCTGTGAAAAGGTAATGCTGGCAGCAGATCCGCGTATTATTAATTCCGATGGTGCCCACTATTCTAGCCACTGTGGCTTTCGCGTGTATGGTAATAGCCATGGCTTCACCGGCCATTATATGAGTTCTCGGCAAAGCTTAAGTTGTATGCCGATCGCTAAAGAAGGCGATAAAATGGAGCGCGATTACGCCTACACTATGGCCCGTAACCCGGCATTATTGAACACTCCAGAAGCAGTGGCGTTAGAGGCGGCAGCAGCTACAGTATCTCGTTTAGGTGCGCGTTCGATACCTACGTGTTCAGCGCCGGTTATTTTTCATAGCGATTTGGCTCATGGTATTTTCGGGCAGTTTGCGGGGGCCATTAGCGGCGGCAATCTATATCGTAAAAGCACGTTCTTGCTCGATCATCTCGGCAAGGAAATATTCCCAGATTGGTTAAGCATTCATGAAAACCCATTGGTGCCAGGCGGATTAGCAACGAGCCCTTTCGATCATGAAGGCGTGGCCACAAAAGAGCGCGATATTGTTACTGCGGGTGTGCTCGATACCTATTTGTTAACCAGTTATGCGGCGCGCAAGCTGGGTATGCAAACTACAGGGCATGCGGGGGGTATTCATAATTGGTATGTGCAAGCGCAAGCTCCTCAGTTAGATGCCGATTTAGCGGCATTGTGTAAGCGTATGGGCACAGGCTTGCTGGTTACTGAACTTATGGGCCAAGGTATTAACTTAGTTACCGGTGATTACAGCCGCGGCGCTGCGGGCTTCTGGGTTGAAAATGGTGAAATCCAGTTTCCAGTAACCGAAGTAACGATTGCGGGTAACTTGCGCGATATGTTTAAGAACATGGTGGCAATGGCGGCCGATGTTGATCCGCGCCATGGCGTACAATGTGGTTCGGTACTGCTCGCAGATATGAAGATAGCGGGTTCGTAAGCACGGCACATGAGCGAAGCATAATAAAAAAGGAGCCTAGGCTCCTTTTTTATTATGCTGTAATTAGAAGGTTCGATGAGCATTATTCTTCTTCATGAAAACGCTCTTGTACCAACGTAGTAATGGCTTCTAATGCGGCTTCGGCATCTTTGCCGGTAGCTTTTACCTCAATGTGCTTGCCCTGTTGGCTGGCCAAAAGCATTAAGCCCATTACGCTTCCAGCATCTACTTCCTTGCCATCTTGAGCGATGATTACCTTGGCATCAAATTCACTCGCTAAGCGGGCAAGTTTGGTGGCGGCTCTGGCGTGCAGGCCCAGTTTGTTACGAATTTCTACTTTACGAGTTAGATTTGGCATTGTTTTTTCTTTCTAATTCCCGATGTTTAATTCGTATGTTGGGGTGTTGCGATGCAATACCTTCCGCTAATTTTTCGGTGATATAAACTGAACGATGTTGGCCACCTGTGCAGCCAACCGCGATGGTAAGATAGCTACGGTTGCTGCGTTGAAAATAGGGTAACCAAGTGCTGATAAAATTTTCGGTTTGGTAAATAAACTTGGTTACTAATTGCTGTTGGCTCAAATAGTGCTGCACCGGCGCATCGAGGCCGGAATATTGGCGCAATTCAGGTTCCCAATGCGGATTAGGCAAGATGCGTGCATCGAACACTGTATCAGCTGTAGTAGGAATGCCATGTTTAAAGCCAAACGACATAAATACGAGCATGAGCTTATTTTGTTTACGCCCTAATACGCGTTCTGTTACTTGTTCAATCAGCTCATGGAGGCTTAATTCGCTACTATCAATTCGCCATGTGGCCAAGTTAGCTAAAGGTTCTAAAATTTGCCCTTCTGCTTGAATAGCATCAGCAAGGGTTAAATCTGATTGTGAAAGCGGGTGTAAACGCCGTGTTTCACCATAACGGCGAATTAGTATTTCATCGTTGGCATCGAGAAATAAGATATCAGGCTTTACATCGTGAGGAAGGAATTCTAAGGCATCACTTAACTCATTATTATCGCCGGCAAGGTTACGCACATCGATGCTAATGGCGATGTTTTCATAGCGCTCTATTACGGTATGCACAAGAGTAGGTAATAGCGCTACTGGCAGGTTATCTACACAATAATAGCCCAAATCTTCAAGTGCTCTAAGCGCTACTGTTTTTCCTGAACCGGAGCGCCCGCTAACAATAATTAGTTGCATGAATCTGCTGTATCTTCCTTCGTCATTAGTTCGTAGAGCTCTGAGCTAGAAGTAGAGTGCCGTAGAGCTCTGCAGCAATCTTTTTGATTTAGTTTTGCAGCTACCGCCGAGAGCGTCTGCAAATGTAACTCTGGGTTATCTTTCGGTACCAAAAGTGCAAAAATGATATCCACTGGTTGATTATCGATCGCATCAAAATCAATAGGTTGCGCAAGAGTAATAAGTGCCGCAACCGGTTGGCCGGCATTCTCCAGCCGGCCGTGAGGGATTGCGATACCTAGCCCTATACCAGTACTACCTAAGCGTTCGCGTTGCAGTAAGCTTTCGAAAATATCAGCTTTACTTACGCCAGCAAGTTTAGGTGCTACGAGCTGGCTTATGAGCTCAAGAATTTTCTTTTTGCTGCTTTCTTCAACCGCAACGCGAGTGCTATCGGGGCTAAGGATATCTTTTAGTTCCATGATCCTAGTGCTTACTCAATTTTTCTTTGTGTTTAATAACTTGGCGATCGAGTTTGTTGATCAAGGCATCGATGGCTGCATACATATCCTGATGCTCTGATGTGGCAAAAACTTCACCCCCATTAAGATGAATGGTAGCTTCCGCTTTTTGCATGAGTTTTTCAACATTCAATATCACATGAACGTTATTTATATGATCGAAGTGGCGCTCAAGCTTGGAAAATTTGGTGTCAACATAGTTTCTTAGAGCATCGGTAATATCAACATGGTGACCCGTAAGATTAATTTGCATAGCACATCTTCCTTCTATTGATAGTTAAAGCAGACTCTTCCGTTGGCTCGAAGATGGGATATTTAGCGATTCCCGATACTTCGCAATGGTCCTTCTTGCTACTTGAATACCCTGGTCGGCCAATAGCGTTGCTAACTTATTATCGCTCAATGGCTTCCCCGGATTCTCTGCTGCAACTAGTTTGCGAATTAACGCACGAATTGCAGTAGATGAATACTCACCGCCTTCATCTGTGCTTACATGGCTGGAGAAAAAATACTTCAGCTCAAAAACACCTTGAGGGGAATGCATGAATTTTTGCGTTGTTACTCGCGAAATGGTTGATTCATGCATATCTATACTATCTGCGACATCACTTAGAATCATTGGTTTCATTGATTCTGGCCCATACTCAAAGAATGCCTGTTGTCGTTGCACGATACAATGGGCAACCTTAAGTAAAGTTTCATTTCTACTCTCAATACTTTTAATGAACCAGCGCGCTTCTTGCAAGTGTTGTTTAATATAATCGGCATCGCCACTGCTGCAACCATTGTTGTGCTTGTTGGTGTGTATAGCAGCGTAGGTTTCGTTAACGCGTAATTTGGGCATTGCTGCTGGGTGTAATTCGGCCACCCAGCGGCCATTATTTTTTCTTACTTGTACATCGGGTATTACATAATCTGAAGAGCCGGCAGAAAAAGAATCACCCGGGCGCGGGTTCAACTGCTGAAGAAGCGCTAACACATTTCGAATAACATTTTCTTTTAAGCGTGATTTTCGCGCTAAAGTTCGGTAATCACGTTTTCCGAGCAGTTCTAAATAATTATCGACTACGTTTTTGGTTGCCGCTAGTGACGGAGTGTCATTTGGTAATTGATTTAGTTGTAAAAGTAAGCACTCACGTACGCTGCGAGACGCTACACCGATAGGATCGAAGTGCTGAATGCGCTTTAAAACAACGGCAACTTCTTCCGCATTTATTTCCTCATCGTGCTGTTGTGCCGCTTCAAGAACTTCTTCTAATGATTGCGTTAAATAACCACTATCATCGATGGCATCAATAATGATCAGAGCTATGTGTTCATCGGTTGCTGAAAAATGGGAGAGGCGCATTTGCCAAATAAGATAATCTTGCAGTGATTCGTTGGTTTCGCCCTGATAGATGTAATCATCTTCAGCGGCAACGCCGGCACTTGAAGAAACGGTTGCGGAAATGTTTTGTTCCCAAGTTGGCGTTATTTCTTCTTCTGGTAATTCAAGCAGAGGGTTATTTTCTAAAGCTTCTTGTATCTCTTGTTGCAGCTCCAACGAAGACAATTGCAGCAACCGAATTGCTTGTTGCAATTGCGGTGTCATGGTTAAGTTTTGGCTAAACTTGAGCTGCAAGCCTTGCTTCATGTAATTATTATCTCTGGCGTTAAATAAGTTTGCATGTAATGAAAACACTACCCATAGGTATATCATGGGTGCGGTAGAAGAAATTACAAGGTGAATTGATCGCCTAGATAAACATCTTTTACTTGCTGGTTTGCTAAAACTTCTTCTGCGGTGCCTTTTGCAATCAAATTGCCTTGGCTAACAATATACGCAGTTTCGCACACGGAAAGTGTTTCGCGCACATTGTGATCGGTGATTAATACCCCAATTCCACGATCGCTCAACTGTTGAATGATTTTCTTGATATCCAATACTGAAATTGGGTCAACCCCAGCAAAAGGTTCATCGAGAAGAATAAATTTTGGTTCCGCTGCCAACGCGCGAGCAATTTCTACTCGGCGGCGTTCGCCTCCCGATAAGCTCATGCCTAAGTTATCTATGATATGGCCAATGTGAAATTCATTCACGAGCTCATCAAGCTTATCTTCTCGTTGGCTAGCACTGAGCTCTTTGCGTGTTTGTAAGATGGCCATAATGTTATCGCGCACAGTTAGTTTGCGAAAAACCGAGGCTTCTTGCGGTAAATAGCCGATACCTTTGCGAGCTCGTGCGTGCATTGGCAGCAGAGTTATATCTTCATCATCAAGCCGAATACTGCCTTTATCATTAGCTACAAGGCCAACAATCATATAGAAAGTGGTGGTTTTACCTGCACCGTTGGGGCCTAAAAGGCCAACAATCTGGCCAGCATCTACTTCGATGCTGACATCTTTTACAACGGTACGGCCTTTATAGGCTTTTGCTAAATGTTCAGCTTTTAGTGTTGTCATGCTTAATTCTGCTCGTTTTCAGTGCGTGGGCGCGGCCGGAAAATAGTTTCTACTTGCTCTTCGCCGCGGGTGGCGCTTACCTGCATGGTTTCTACATAATAGAGAATGGTTTCAGCGCGTACCGAGTTGCCGTCTTGGTTGAGTTCTGCTTCGCCAATTAACTTCAATACGCGTTCAGTAGCATCATATTCAATACGATTTGCATGCGCGTTTACTATTATCCCTGGTTCAATTTCTTGCTGATAGGTAGCTGGCGCCTCATCGTTACCCTCAAGAATAAACAGCTCTGCTGCACCAGTATCGTTTTCAAAGCCGGTAATCGATAACTTGTGCGCGGTTATTTTTAAACTACCTTGAGTAATTCGAACATTGCCAGTTGCGATTTTCACTTTGTTGGCTATATCAACAAAATCCTCATCAGCAAGAATTCGCATCGGCTCTGAAAAATCGCGAGCCAGGGGAGATTCTTGCGCGTTAGCATAAGCGCTGATGCTTCCAATGCTTACGCTGGTAAGGCTAAGGGCGAGCAGAGCGAGGGTAGTAAATTGTTTCAACATGATCGATAAGCTCCAGTTGCTGTACTTCTAAATCAACGCGCATTCCGTTGCCGTTAATAGTAAATTGGGGGCCCTGAATAGTAACAGGGGAATCTGTGTGCATGATACGATTTTGTAAATCGATGCTGATGAAATCGGTTTTAATTTCATCAATGTAGCCTGTATTGGAGCGGTTAATAATTAGAACATTTGATTCTAGCTCGAGGCGTTCACCTTCATAATAGCGCCCTTTATCGGCAGACACTTCCCATACACTTCCAGTTTCTGAGCTATCCACCGCAGATTCATCGAGATAGGTGATATACACCGCTTTTTCGAGTTCGGTAAGGTTCAAAGCACTAAAATGAGCCATGTGCTCAGCTCGGATTTGTTGAGCTAAACGCCCATCAGATTCGAATACACGGGTTTCCAACCCCGTTGCGGTGAAATCTGGAATCAGTTTCTCACTGCGCTGGCCGCTTTCAATCGCCTCTTCATCATCAAAGGCGCCCCATAAAATAATAGTAGCAACAAATGCCACTAACAGAATGATGAAGATACTTCTGCGGTTCACGTACTGCTCTCCTGAACCTGATGTAACAAGCCTTGGCTGAGCAATAGTAAATCTGCGATTTCGCGAACAGCCCCAAAACCGCCGCGTTGCTGGGTTATATAATGCGCGTGCTGTTGCACCTGCGGGTGGCCATCAAATACGCTGAATGCTAAGTGTGAGCCTTGAAATAGAGCGAGATCAGGCGTGTCGTCGCCAACACTTGCCGTGCGCTCGATGCCGATGCCCGTGTTTTTCTGAATTTCTTGTAAAGCCACCAGCTTATCGTGTTGCCCTTGATATATATGTTTCACACCCAGTGCCTGCATGCGGGTTTGCACAATTTCTGACTTGCGCCCTGTGATCACGGCAACTTCGATACCGGCTGAAAGTAAGGCTTTAACTCCGAGGCCATCGCGAGTGTGAAAGGCTTTTAATTCTTCGCCCTGATTACCGAGATAAATGCGGCCATCTGAAAATACACCATCAACATCGCATACGAGCAGTTTAATGCTTTGAAAACGCGCTAATAAATCTTCGTGGATATCACCATACCAAGTACTCACATAAGGGTTTATTGTGTTTTTCATTACATAACCCCCGCGCGTAGAAGATCATGCATATTAAAGGCGCCAATAACGGTTTGCGCTTTATCTAGGACTATTAAGCCGTTGATCTTGCGAGTTTCCATTAGCTTTAGTGCTTCAGCTGCTAATGTATCGGCTGTGGTAGTAATGCAGCCCGTAGTCATTACTTCAGAAATTTTGGTTTGATGAATATCTACTCGTTGGTCAAGAATTCTGCGCAAATCACCATCTGTAAAAAGCCCGAGCAATCGGCCTTGTCCATCAACTATAGTGGTCATGCCTAGGCCTTTTTGCGATATCTCTAACAAAGCCTCAGTAATAATGGCATTGCTCGATACCTTAGGTACGCGTTCGTTAGCGTGCATAATATCACCCACACGGAGCAAAAGGCGTTTACCTAAACTGCCGCCCGGGTGCGAAAGAGCGAAATCGTTTGCCGTAAAGCCTCGTGCGTGTAAAAGCGCTACGGCTAGGGCATCACCCATTACTAAGGTGGCTGTAGTACTCGCGGTTGGAGCCAAGCCCAGCGGGCATGCTTCTTCACTTACAGCTACACTTACATGTACATCGGCGAGCTTGGCAAGGGTGGAATCAGGTTGCCCGGTAAGAGCTATGAGGGGAACGCCCAAACGCTTGATAACCGGAAGTATACTTAAAACTTCATTCGTTTCGCCGGAGTTGGATATCGCAATAACGGTATCTTGTGGCGTAATCATACCTAAATCACCATGGCTGGCTTCACCAGGGTGTACAAAAAATGCTGGCGTGCCTGTGCTGGCAAGAGTTGCGGCTATTTTGCCACCGATATGGCCCGATTTACCCATGCCAGTAACCACAACACGGCCTTGACACCGAATCAGTAATTGGCAGGCCTGCGCAAAATCTTGATTTATAGCCGCTTGCATACCTTGTATGGCCGCTATTTCTATTTCAAGAACGCGTTTACCTTGCCATATATAGCCTTCGGTGGAAGCCGGTGAGATATGTTCAGACATAGATCCCTAATCCTATTTTGCAACGTAATAAAACTCTACCAAGCAAATACACAATATTATGGGTGCAGCGCTTTAGTAACGGGTTGTTCAGTGCTGCACAACAGGGTGAGTATACCATTGCTGGTGTTTAATTCAGCTATTCTCTGGTGGTTTCTAGCAATCAAGTTGGTTATTGCGAAAAACCAGTGCGGATGATACTTTACCGAACAGACGGTTTTTATAGTGGGTGTTTAATATGACAGATGCAACGAAAACCAGCAGAGGAGGCCGGCCGAGCAAGCGTGAGTTTATTTTGCAGCAGGCTGAGCTTCTAGTGCAAGAGCAGGGTGCCTCGCATCTAACTTTTGATGCTTTAACGGAAAAAACCGGCATTAGTAAGGGCGGTTTATTATACCATTTTGCCAGTAAAGAGGCGCTCATCGTTGCTATGCTGGAACGCTATATTGGAATGCGCGAAGCAAGAACAGAAGAGCTTCTGGAACAAGGTATTGAAGGCCCAAATGCGGAAATAAAGGCGATTATTCTTGGTGAGCTGAATGTGCCTACCTCAATGCTAGCGGTTGATAGTGCTATAATTGCCGCAGCGGCTAACAATCCGAGCTTGTTACACCCTGTACGGCACAAATTTGAAGAGTTATGGACAATACTAAATGCCAGCTCTAGCGGTGGTGCGCGAGCACAAACGGTATGGAAAGCAGCGGTAGGCGATCGTTTATTGCGCCAATTTGGCTTGCTCGATTGTGAAAGTAAGGAACAAAGAGAAGCTTTTACTGCCGAAATGATGGCGTTGCTTGAGGCGCCAGAGGATAATAACGGAAATTCTGGCAGTGTATTTGGCTAGTGAGCAGAGGGAATAAGTGGATAATTTAGTAGAAGTTAAAGATATTTACTTCAAGCGTGGCGATACTCTGATTTATGAAGATGTTTCGGTGCAAGTGCCGCGTGGTAAAGTAACCGCGATTATGGGCCCCAGTGGTTGCGGTAAAACTACGCTTTTACGCTTAATTGGCGGGCAATTAAAGCCGCAGAAAGGAAGCATTCGGTTTGCTGATTACGAAATCACTAAACTAGGGCGTAGCCAGTTGTTTGAGGCGCGTAAGCGCATGAGTATGTTGTTTCAAAGTGGCGCGTTATTCAGTGATTTAACGGTTTTCGAAAACGTAGCCTTTCCTTTGCGAGAGCACACCGATTTACCCGCAGATATCATTGCCACAGTGGTAAAAATGAAACTCGAAGCGGTGGGTTTACGCGGTGCTGGAACTTTGTTTCCGCAAGAATTATCAGGTGGTATGGCGCGCCGCGCCGCATTAGCTCGATCAATTGCACTCGACCCTGAATTGATCATGTATGATGAACCGTTTGCGGGCCAAGATCCTATCTCTATGGGCATGTTGGTAAAGCTAATTCGTTCACTAAATAGCACGCTTGGGCTAACATCAATCGTTGTTTCTCATGATATTCATGAAGTAATGAGTATAGCCGACCACGTGGTGATTTTGGCAAACAAAACCGTGGTTGGGCAAGGTTCACCGGAAGAACTCAAGCAAAATGGTAATGCTTTAGTGCAGCAGTTTCTCCAAGGTGAGCCTGATGGCCCGGTACCTTTTCATTATCCCGCTTCCGAATATAAAAGCGATTTACTTGCCGGAGGCCGCGCAAAATGAATTTCTTCATTAACATTGGCCGCAATACCCTAAACACATTGCGAGGGGTGGGTGCAGCTTCAATCATGTTGTTCCAAGCTTTAGTAGGCAAGCCTCAGCCGCGGAAAATGTTTCCGTTGTTGATTCGCCAGCTTTATGTGGTGGGTGTGCAATCCATGCTAATAATTCTGATTTCAGGGTTATTCATTGGCATGGTGTTGGGCTTGCAAGGCTATACTATTTTAGTTGATTTTGGTGCTGAACAGGCATTAGGGCCAATGGTAGCGCTATCACTATTGCGTGAACTTGGGCCGGTGGTAACGGCACTTTTGTTCGCTGGCCGAGCGGGCTCAGCATTAACCGCCGAAATTGGATTAATGCGCGCTACCGAGCAACTATCGAGCCTAGAAATGATGGCGGTAGATCCTTTACGGAGAGTAGTAGCACCGCGTTTCTGGGCGGGTTTCATCAGTATGCCTTTGTTGGCACTCATGTTTAGTGCCATTGGTATTTATGGTGGTTTCTTGGTTGGTGTGCAGTGGCTGGGCGTTGATGATGGTGCGTTCTGGTCGGTTATGCAGGCAAGTGTTGAGTGGCAGAACGATATTATGAATGGCGTTATCAAAAGCCTTGTATTCGCAATCGTTGTAACTTGGATAGCACTTTATAAAGGTTACACAGCGGCACCTACCTCGCCGGGAATCAGCGCAGCTACTACGCAAACAGTAGTCTATAGCTCGCTAGCCGTGTTGGGTTTGGATTTTATTTTGACAGCAGTGATGTTCGGGTGATTTATGGAAATGCGTAAAATTGAATTATTGGTAGGTGTATTTATTTCGGTAGCGATTGCTGCGTTGATTTTTCTTGCGCTACAGGTAGCTAATCAGAGTAATGCGCTGCGAGGGGAAACTTACACCTTGTACGCGAAATTCGACAACATTGGTGGCTTGAAAGTACGCTCACCGGTTAAAGTAGGTGGCGTAGTAGTGGGCCGCGTGGCGAGCATTGAGCTCGATTCCGAGTATTTCGAACCGGTTGTTGAGATGCGTATCAGCAATAAGTATGCAAAGTTTCCGGAAACCAGCACTGCATCAATTCTTACTTCTGGTTTATTGGGTGAACAATATATTGGTTTAGAGCCTGGCTTTATGGACGATGATATCTTCGTTTTAGCCGATGGCGATTCAATATTTAACACCAATTCAGCTATGGTGTTAGAAAACTTGATAGGCCAATTTCTCTTTAGCCAAGGTGATGATTAAACAATGTCAGATCTGAGCTTCAAGGTAGATAAAGATTGTGTTCGCGTAGCGGGCAAATTGAATCGCGATAACGTGGGCGCTGCTTGGCGCGCTCGCGGCGATTGGGTTGGAAGCAGCGGTGATTTAACACTTGATTGTAGTGATGTGCAGCAGGTTGATTCTTCTGGAATCGCTATGTTCATTCAGCTAATCGCTGAGCTAGCAGAATCGAACCGCTCGTTGTCTTTACAGAATACCAACACTCAACTGCGTCAATTTGCCGAGGTGAGTGGCGTTACTGAGCTGCTTTCGTTAAGCTATGCGGAATCAAAACAGTAAACAACGGAAGAATCCATGAATCCGAATGAAATCGAAGCGCTTTTGCAAGAAGCACTCGAGCTAGATGAAGTACACGTTAGCGGCGAAGGTAGCCATTTCCAAGTGATTGCGGTTAGCGCTTCGTTTGCCAACCTTTCTCGCGTAAAGCAACAGCAAATGATTTACCGGCCTTTAAACGATAAAATTTCTGACGGTACTATTCATGCGCTAAGCATCAAAGCGTACACTCCAGAAAAATGGCAGCGTGAAAAGCTGCTTAATATGCCTAGCTGAGTGTAAAAAGATGGAAAAATTAGTAGTTCAAGGCGGTACCCGCTTAGAAGGTGAAGTTCGCATCTCTGGTGCGAAAAATGCAGCCTTACCTATTTTGCTGGCGTCGATTTTAGCCGATAGCGAAGTGTTAATTCACAATGTTCCGCGCCTTCAAGATGTAGAAACTTCACTAGATTTGCTTGGCGAACTCGGCATTCCACACCAACGTGAAGGTGCTAATAGTTACCTTATTTCCCCACCTAAACATCATCACCATATTGCACCCTATGAATTAGTTAAAACCATGCGTGCTTCTATCTTGGTGCTCGGGCCTCTGCTCGCCAAATGCGGCAGAGCTGAAGTATCTCTGCCGGGAGGATGTGCGATCGGGGCGCGGCCAGTGAACCTGCATATCGATGGTATGCGGCAAATGGGCGCTGAAGTTGTTGTTGAGAACGGTTATATCAAAGCACATGTACCAGAAGCTCATGGCGGCCGTTTACAAGGTGCGCATATCATTATGGATATGGTGAGTGTTACCGGCACCGAAAATCTGATGATGGCGGCGGCTTTAGCCAATGGCAAAACCATTATTGAAAATGCGGCGCGTGAACCAGAAATTATTGATTTAGCAGGTTTCTTGAATGCCTTAGGGGCTGATGTTCGCGATGCGGGTACCGATACAATTATTATTCACGGGGTTGAAAGGCTGCACGGTGGTGAATATACGGTGCTGCCAGATCGTATTGAAACCGGCACTTTTTTAGTGGCTGCGTTAGCTACCCAAGGGCATATTCGGTGCACTCATACTAATCCTGATTTTCTAGATTCGGTTCTGAAAAAATTAACCGAAGCTGGCGCTGAAATTATTAAGGGCGAAGATTGGATTGAGCTTATTAGCCATGGGCGGCCGAAAGCGGTGAATATCGTTACTGCTCCGCACCCGGCTTTTCCAACTGATATGCAGGCGCAATTTATAGCGTTGAATAGCATTGCGAAAGGCACTTGCTGGGTACGTGAAACCATTTTCGAAAACCGCTTTATGCATGTTCCAGAACTGCGGCGCATGGGCGCAGATATTGAGCTAGAAGGCAACACAGCGATTTGTACTGGTGTTGATAAACTTACCGGTGCGCAAGTGATGTGTACAGATTTGCGCGCTTCTGCTTCATTAGTTATTGCGGGAATGGTTGCTGAAGGCGTTACTGAAGTTGAACGGGTATACCATATCGATCGTGGGTATGAATCAATTGAAACTAAGCTTGCTGGCTTAGGCGCGAGAATTGAACGTGAGCAAATGTGCCCAACACGGATAAAACGCACTCAAGATTAGTTATTTTCCGTTTATTGATTAGAAAATAAAAAAGCAGCAGGTTTTTTAAACCGCTGCTTTTTTGTTTCTATTGCTAGAGCTCTGGGTATTACTGCAGTTGCTCAATGGTTACAATAACAGCTCTAGGCTCACCACCACGATAGAATTTTATTTCTAATTCGGAGCCTGGTGTCGCTTCCGCTACCAAATCGAGCCCTTGGTTTACTGAAGTTACAGCCCGGCCACCAATTTCATAAATAAAATCACCAGTGCGCAAGCCAGCGCGCCAAGCTGGGCCTTGTTCTACCACATCGTCTACCCGTAATCCGCGAGTAGAAAAATCATCACTGTAGTATTGCCCAGCGGTGATACCGAGATAACCGCGGGTTACTGCGCCTTCGTTAATAAGCTGGCGCATAATTCGCTGCGCTAATGGGTAGGCTAGAGCAAAATAAATACCCTGTGAGCCTCGGCTACTGAATTCAGATTGATATGAGGCACTGGCAATACCCACTAATTCGCCACGGCTATTTACCACAGCGCCACCCGAGTTGCCTTCATTAATGGCGGCGTCCATTTGAATAAACTCTGCATAGGCACTACCTAAGCTAATTCGGCCGGTAGCCGAAATAATGCCTTGGGTTACCGTTTGCCCAAGGTTGTAAGGGTTACCAATCGCTAACACCACATCGCCAGCGCGGGGGGTGTAACTCTCATTTACACTAATCGTTGGTAGGTTGTTCGCATCGATTCTGAGTACTGCCAAATCAGTAAGTTCATCGCTACCCACTAATTGAGCGCCGAATAAGCGGCCGTCTTGTAATGCTACTTCAATTTGATCTACGTTTTGAACTACATGCAACGCCGTTAAAATATAACCGCGAGAATCCATAATAATGCCTGAACCCAGGCGCATGGCTGTTGCTGGCTGGCTACGTACTCGGCCATCTCGAATCGATTGTGCAGTGTAAATGTTAACAACGGCAGGAGCAGCGCGCTCGAAGGCACTTGAGAAAGTCATTAGCTCGCCATGTATTAACTGTTCTTGCTGTTCGCCTGCTGGCTGGCGTGTTATCACCCACAACACAATAAGTGCAACAACCACACCCAAAAGTGCCGGTTTTAAGAAGTATTGCGTAAAAATTTCGCTAAACGTGCTTTTTTGGCGCTTTTTAGCCGTCATGGGTTCTCACAAAGTTTAGTGATATTGCAATTTACAGTTAGCCGAGCAAAAGCTGCTTGGTAGCAAAGTAAATCGCATATTGGTGAAATATAACACTAAATATAGCAGGAAAGGCCGGCCTCTGATAGAGGCCGGCGGAGATTGCAAACGTGCTAGTTAGGAAGCACAAGATAGAGCTGCGAGTTACCCCGAAGCAAATTTAACGCAACAACGCCCTGAGTATTTTGAATAAGATTTTGCAGTTCTCGAGTGTTGCTCACTACTTGGCGGTTAACGGCCACAATGATGTCGTTCTCACGTAAACCCAGGCGCGCGGCGGGTGAATCGGTTTCAACAGCACTAACTACAACGCCTTGCTGATCCCGAGTGCTTAACTCTGCCCCCCGAAGTGCAGGGTGCAATATATCGGCCGTTATTTGTTGGCTCTCTTGTTGGTCAAGCTCAACCGTTACGTTAAGTTCATTACCATCGCGTAGCAATGTGAGTTCAACTGTTCTCCCAGCACCTATGGTTCCTACTTTTGCGGCAAGTTCTGCAAAAGAATAAACTGGGGTGCCGTTAAGCGCTAAAATTACATCGCCCGCTTCAATACCGGCTTTATGCGCTGCGCTATCGGCAACTACTTCACTAACCCATGCGCCTTGTGCTCGATTGATATCAAGTGCTTCGGCGAGTTCTTGAGTGAGGTTACCGCCACGAACGCCCAGAACACCGCGGCGTATTTCCCCAAATTCAATTATTTGTTCAACTAAGTTATTCATCATGTTGGCTGGAATAGCAAACCCAATGCCAATGTTGCCTCCCGTTGGGCCAAGGATCGCGGTGTTGATACCAATTAAGTTACCTTCCAGATCAACCAGCGCTCCTCCAGAGTTTCCGCTATTAATGGCTGCATCGGTTTGAATAAAGTTTTCCAACCTATCAACTCCCAAGCCGCTGCGGCCCAGAGCAGAAACAATGCCGGAGGTAACGGTTTGCCCGAGGCCAAATGGGTTGCCAATGGCCACCACGAAATCGCCTACTCGTAATTGATCTGAGTTGCCGATGTTTATAGATACTAAATCTCTTGGATTTTCTAATTTCAGCAGTGCAATATCCGATTCCTCATCGCGGCCGAGCACTTGTGCATCGAATTGGCGGCCATCGCGAAGAGTAACGGTTATTTCAGTAGCATCATTAACAACGTGTGCATTGGTTACCACAAGCCCTGCATCGGCATCAATAATAACGCCTGAGCCGAGGCCTTGAAACGGTTGCTCGCGAACTTCTTCACGAGGTGAGTTTGGCCCGAAGAAAAAGCGAAAAGCTTCCGGTAAGCGTTGGCGTGTTACGCGCTTTCCTTGTACCGATATATTCACTACAGCAGGGGTAACCTCATCAAGCATAGGGGCTAGAGTTGGAATGCCTCTTTCGTTGGTATGAGCGGCAGGGAAATTGGCATAGGCTTGCTGAGTATTTGCTTGTTGAGCATTTACTTGGTTTGCAAGTGCTTGCGCGCTAAAGCCGGCTTGAAGGGTTAGAATACTGGCCAGCGCCAGTGTGGTAATGAAGGATGTTAATTTTCTCATCAATATTACTCCGAATAGACATCAATTGTTCAGGGCAAAAACCATTGAAGGTGCAAAACAAAGACCATCAAAATCGGAAATAAGTTCGCTGTAAAAAAAATTCAAGAGGATAAAAACGCAAACAGGGCGCCGAAGCGCCCTGAGAGAATATTTTTTAATGTGGTTCGAGCGTTATTCTTCTTTCAACGCTTTCGGCACTGGCGTAAATAACCCACTGCCAGGCTCAGAGTAATCACGAGGCGGAGAATCAGCTGTTTCGCTATCTTCTCTGCGATCTCTATTCATCACGTTGGCCTTGCGAATTGAGCGAATGGTTTCTTCAGAAAACAATAACGGTTGCTGCCAATCTTTATCTTGCTCAAGCAAATGCTGGCTATCTTGCAAAAACAAGTTTAAACGATGCTGAATATCGGTTACTTCAGAGGCGAGTTGGCGGGCGGAAGCAAGTTGCTCTACCACATCTTTACGATAGGCCTCAAACTGCTGTTGCGAGCTCTCTATTTGTGATTTTAATTCTGCCGTATCGCCGGTTTGGGAAAGATAAAAACGCGCGGCGAAAAAGCCGATTATCACCCCCGCGATTAGTAGTAAAATTCCTATTAACCAATCCATATTGTGTTCCTCTTACTCATATTCAGCTCATATTCAGCCGTTACTCACACCAAAACTTGGTGCTTACTAATGCTTTGTTATATTTTAGCTGGTTTCAACGCCTACCGGGGCGTTCAATTGTAATATTAGCAACAAGTTCCATAATACTAGATTCTTGTTACATAATCCTCAATGCATGATGGTATCATGTAATGATTCAAACAGTCGTCAGATGTCAGGCAAATTTGTGTCGGAAAATGTAAATACACCGTTAGCAGCATATCAACGTGATTTAACACGTTCAGATTTTCACCACGATCCAGCGCAGGAAGAGGCCGTTAAGCATCTTCAGCGTTTGTTCGATGATCTTATTGGGAATAAACCCGGCAAAGGCTTCAAAAAGATATCCAGAACCTTACTCGGTAAAAAAAAGCAGCAAATTCAAGGTTTATATTTTTGGGGTGGAGTAGGCCGGGGTAAAACCTATCTTGTAGATACCTTTTATAACGCACTGCCGTTCGAGCGCAAATGGCGTGTGCACTTTCATCGCTTTATGCATCGGGTACACGCGGAACTGAAAGCGTTAAAAGGCAAATCTGATCCGTTGCCGTTAATTGCAGCTAAGTTTGCCACCGAAGCTAGGGTTATCTGCTTCGATGAGTTTTTTGTGCAAGATATTACCGATGCTATGATTTTAGCCACTTTGCTCGAAGCTTTGTTTGAAGAGGGCGTGGTGCTGGTTGCAACCTCAAATATAGTGCCCGATGATTTATATAAAAACGGATTGCAAAGAGCTCGGTTTTTACCAGCTATTCAGTTGTTAAATCAAAATTGTGAAATTGTAAATGTTGATGGTGGTGTGGATTATCGTCTGCGTACACTTACACAGGCAGAGATTTATCATTCCCCGCTCGATAAAGCAGCCGATGAAAACCTGGTACGTTATTTCCATCAGCTTGCACCGGAACATCAAGCTCATCGTTGTGATGAACCTATAGAAGTGAATGGCCGCAACATACTAGTACGCTGTGAAGCAGATGATGTGGCATTTTTTGATTTCAAAGAGCTCTGTGAAGGGCCAAGAAGCCAAAACGATTACATTGAGTTGGCGCGGTTATATCACGCCATATTGATTAGTAATGTACCGCAATTGAGCCGTGATAAAGACGATGCCACCCGTCGGTTTATTGCTTTGGTGGATGAGTTTTATGAGCACAAAGTAAAACTTATTATGTCGGCTGAAGTGCCCATGCAAGAACTCTATAGCGGCGGCACGCTAAGCTTCGAATTTCGCCGTTGTTTAAGCCGGTTGCAAGAAATGCAATCACACGAGTATTTAGGTAGCGAGCATCTTCCATAAATTAATACGATCTAGGCCTGATCGCCGTTGCGTTTAATTGCGTCCGTGTATATAATACCCGCCGCCCACGTTACCTCCCCCGGTTCAAAGCGGGGTGAAACATAATTGGCATTTCGCGGGGAAGCCCGGAAGGCCCCAGGTAAACTCATGAATTTGGGTAATAGATAACTCATGAAAACATTTGTAGCAAAAGCAGAAACTGTAAAGCGCGACTGGTTCGTAGTTGATGCAGACGGTAAAACTCTTGGTCGTTTGGCCACTGAGATCGCAACTCGTTTGCGTGGCAAGCACAAGCCTGAATATACTCCACACGTGGATACTGGCGATTATATCGTTGTTGTTAATGCAGAAAAAATTACCGTTACCGGTAATAAAGCAAAAAACAAAATCTATCACTCGCACAGTGGTTACCCAGGTGGTTTGAAGTCTATCAGCTTTGAAAAGCTACAGGCGAAGAAGCCAGAAATGATCATCGAAGCAGCCGTAAAAGGCATGTTGCCGCGTGGTCCTTTGGGTCGTGCCATGTTCCGTAAGCTTAAAGTGTTTGCGGGTCCTGAGCATGCACATGTAGCTCAGCAGCCTAAAACTTTAGAGATTTAATACGGAGCATATACAGATGGCAGATAATCAATACTACGGTACAGGTCGTCGCAAAAGCTCTACAGCTCGCGTATTTATGCGTGCTGGCGGCGGTGACATTAAAATTAACAATCGTACGCTCGAAGAATACTTCGGTCGTGAAACTGCGCGCATGGTAGTGCGTCAGCCGTTAGAGCTTCTTGAAGTAACTGAGAAGTTCGACCTTTACGTTACCGTTACTGGCGGTGGTACTACTGGTCAAGCGGGTGCAATTCGTCACGGTATTACTCGTGCACTTATGCAGTACGATGAAGCCTTACGCGGCGAATTACGTAAAGCGGGTTATGTTACTCGTGATGCGCGTAAAGTTGAGCGTAAGAAAGTTGGTCTACACAAAGCGCGTAAGCGTCCACAATTCTCTAAGCGTTAAGCTGGAAATTGGCAGGCCTACGAAAGCCCGGATTATTCCGGGCTTTTTTATATCTACTGAACTAGTTATTACATAAACTACCTTCCGCTAGCCCTTATTTTTCCTGCCTTGCAGAATATTACTCGAACACCACACTAACGCAAAAATAAACATCAGATCTATCTGATTTGATCGTGCGTTTACCTTGTAAAGAGTGTGAATTTTCATTATCATTGGATAGATTTTTTTTCGTGCGAGCATTGAGTTAAATAAGCTGCGTAATTTCGCACAGCGTCCAAATTGGAGAGAGATGGATGAGCAATGCGCCTGTAGATAAAGGCCGCCGCCGGTTTCTGACCGTTGCTACTTCGGTAGTAGGTGGTGCAGGAGTTGTTGGTGCTGCCGTGCCTTTTATAGCTTCATGGAATCCGAGCGCTAAAGCCCGTATAGCGGGTGCTCCGGTGGAAATGAAGATTGATAAAATTGAGCCTGGTCAGTTGGTTCGCTCTGAGTGGCGAGGAAGCCCTGTATGGGTTATTCGTCGTACTCAAGCCATGTTAGATAGTTTACCACTAGTGGAAAACAACCTACGCGACCCTGATTCTGATGAACCACAACAGCCTGAATATGCCAAGAACAAACACCGGTCAATTAACCCAGAGTGGTTTGTTGCGGTAGGTATCTGTACACACCTTGGCTGCTCACCGCAGTTTATCCAGCGCGATTTTGGCGCAATGGAGGGTGTTGATGCTGGGTTCTTCTGCCCTTGCCATGGTTCGCGTTTTGATATCGCTGGCCGTGTATTCCAAGGTGTTCCGGCGCCCACCAACCTTATGATTCCACCACATTATTTCATCGATGATGAAACAATCTTAGTTGGTGAAGAAGAGGGAGCTGCCTAATGTCCTTAATGAATTGGATTGATAAACGGATCCCTTTTAGCAACTCTATGAAGTTGCACGTAACTGAGTATCCAGCGCCAAAGAACTTCAACTTTTGGTATTTAATGGGCTCACTTGCGATCGTTGTTTTGGTAAACCAAATCGTTACTGGTATTTGGCTTACCATGAGCTACAACCCAAGTGCTGAGGGAGCGTTCGCTTCAGTTGAATACATCATGCGTGATGTTGAATTCGGCTGGCTGCTTCGTTATATGCATTCTACTGGTGCATCCGCGTTCTTCGTAGTTGTGTATTTGCACATGTTCCGAGGCATGATGTACGGTTCTTACCAGAAGCCACGCGAACTACTGTGGATTTTCGGTATGCTAATCTTCCTCGTGTTGATGGCTGAAGCATTTATGGGTTACTTGTTGCCTTGGGGACAAATGTCTTACTGGGGTGCTCAGGTAATTATCTCGCTCTTCAGTGCGATACCTATTATCGGCGATGATTTAACAACCTGGATTCGCGGTGATTACGTTATTTCAGGGGCTACCCTAAACCGCTTCTTTGCATTGCATGTAATCGCGTTGCCTTTGGTTATCGTAATCCTAGTATTCCTACACTTAATTGCGTTACACGAAGTAGGTTCAAACAACCCAGATGGCATCGATATTAAGAAGCCAAAAGGTACTGTGAAACCAGAAGATCAAGCGCAATACAAGTTCCACCCACGCTACACCGATAAGTACGATATTGTGGATGCGATTCCTTTCCATCCTTACTACACAGTAAAAGATATCGTAGGCTTGGTTGGCTTCTTGATTTTGTGTTCATTGGTGATTTTCTATGCGCCAACGATGGGCGGCTTCTTCCTAGAGCCACCTAACTTTACCGCAGCTGATCCAATGAAAACGCCTGATCACATAGCGCCGGTTTGGTACTTCACGCCGTTCTATGCAATTTTACGTGCAGTACCTGATAAGTTACTGGGTGTAATTGCAATGGGTGGTGCAATCGTAGTGCTTGCATTATTACCATGGCTAGATCGCTCGAAAGCTCGGTCAATTCGTTATCGCAGCACGTTGCATAAAGTGAACTTAACTCAGTTCGTAATTAGCTTCATTATCTTAGGTTACCTAGGTGTGATGCCAGCAACTGATTTATACACACTCATTGCACGTATCTGTACAGTGTTGTACTTCGGATTCTTTATCTTCCTGTTTATATACAGTAAGAATGAGAAGATTAAGCCACTTCCTGAGAGGTTGACGAAATGATGAAGCGATTTCTAATGGCTCTGGCATTCCTAATACCTGCTGCTGCAATTGCAGCAGGTTATTCAGGCCCGCTAGATAAAGCGAACATTGATCAATCAGATAAAGCTTCGCTACAAAGCGGTGCGCAGATATACATGAACTATTGCCTAGGCTGCCATAGCATGGAATATCAGCGTTATCAGCGTACCTTTGAAGATTTAGATATTCCGCTGGATTTAGGCGAAGAATTTCTACAATTCACTGGTGATAGTGTTGGCTCGCATAAGTTTTCTTCTATCGATGCTGATGCATCTGCAGAGTGGTTCGGCTTAACACCACCAGATTTAACTATGGTAGCCCGAGTACGTGGTGCTGATTGGCTATATACTTACTTCCGTAGTTTCTATGTTGATGATAGCCGCCCGTTTGGCGTGAACAACGAAGTTTTTGAAAACGTGGGTATGCCTCACGTATTACAAGAGCTTCAAGGTGTTCCGCGCAAAACTTGGGAACGTCGCCTCGTTGATGGTGAAATGAAAGAAGTTTATGTAGGTATTAAATCTGATGGTACCGGCTCGATGAGCGATGAAGAGTTCGATCAAGCGATGCTCGATCTTACCAATTTCCTTGTTTACACTGGCGAGCCGATGATTCTTGAACGTCAGCGCATGGGTATGTTTGTAATCGGTTTCTTACTGATTTTACTTATACTCAGTATTTTGCTGAAAAAAGAATACTGGCGTGACGTTAAGTAATTAGCTGCACTAGGTATTTGAAAGATAAGTTATATTTTCGGGGGCGAAATTTCGCCCCCTTTGCTGTTTTCAGAGAGTGGAGAATCTTATGGCTGTTGCCGCCAATAAGCGTTCAGTAATGACCCTATATTCAGGGAAAGATGATTTATTCAGTCATCAAACACGTATCGTGTTGGCTGAGAAAGGCGTAACCGTTGAAATTGCATTTGTTGAACAGGATAACCAACCTGAAGATTTGCTGCAGTTAAACCCTTACGCTGATAATGTACCTACATTAGTTGACCGCGAACTGGTGTTGTACAAAGCACAGATCATCATGGAATACCTTGATGAGCGGTTCCCACATCCGCCACTAATGCCTGTATACCCGGTTGCCCGTGGCACGAGCCGCTTAATGATGTATCGCATTGAACGTGATTGGTATGCGCTAGCTGATACTATTCTGAAAGGCACAAAGAAAGAAGCTGAAGCAGCACGCCAAGAATTGAAAGAAAGCCTATTGGCTCTAGCTCCTGTGTTCGCCGAAATGCCTTATTTTATGAGTGAAGAATTTACCTTGGTAGATTGTTATTTAGCGCCGTTGTTGTGGCGTTTACCGGTGTATGGTATTGAACTTGCTGGCGCCGGCGCCAAAGAAGTAAAATCTTATATGCTTCGCGTTTTTGATCGGGAATCTTTCCGTGATTCACTAACTGAAGATGAACGTGAAATTGGCCGTAGCTAATACAGCTGAAGTTAAGGTAACAGTAGTTTGAATACTAATTTATACTAAGGTTATACTTCATAAAACAGGCCAGCTAAAACTGGCCTTTTTTGTTTTTTAATCACAGATTATCGCAGTTAATTCGGGAGCAACCCCATGACGCCGAAACGCCCATATATTCTCAGAGCGCTTTACGAATGGTTGGTAGAGAATGATTTAACGCCGCATCTTGTGGTAGATGCTGAGTACCCATACGTAGAGGTTCCGCAACAGTTCGTACAAGATGGCCAAATTGTTTTGAACGTATTGCCCGGTGCAATACAAGGCCTCATTATGGGGAACGAGCAGGTGAGTTTTAGAACGCGTTTTAATGGCCAAGATCAAAAAATTGTACTGCCTATCGGTTCTATTCTAGCGATTTATGCGCGGGAAAATGGTGCTGGCACTATTTTTGAACCCGAAGATGCGTTGCTATCTGAAGTAGAAGGAGAAAGTGCTGAGCAGCATGATAATTCCAACTCCAGTAATAATAACGATCAACCGGAAAAGCCTAAAAAAGGCCCTACATTAACCGTAGTAAAATAGTTGCACTGCTATTGAATAGTAAGCACATCGATAACTTTTCTTACGCCGCGCACGTTACGGGCAATATCAATAGCTCTATCGGCGCTTGCGCGGTCTATAATGCCTAGTAAGAATACTTCATTATTTTCGGTAATTACCTTAATACCGGAAATATCAAACTCTTGATCGCGCAACAGTAGCGCTTTTACCCGTGTGGTAATCCAAGTATCGTCAGCGCGCGCAACTAGGTTAGCAGTTTCGCCCACCCGAATCTGATTATATACGCGAACTACCCCTTCAATATTACGTGCCTTTGCTTCGGCGTTACGAGATATTGCTTCACTTTCAGCTTGTCCATACAGCAATATATCGCCGTTATAGGCTACGAACTTTATTCGTTGCTCAGCAAAAGCATCGTTTTCTCGTAAGGCAGAAGCCATTTCCAAGCGCAAACCAGAATCATCTAGTTGTTGATTTACGCCCCGGTTATCGAGCGCTACAACTGTGCCACCAACGGTTGCACCAACAATCGCAGCAGCGCATCCTTGCAGGAGCGGGGTGGTAAGAATCAACAGAATCAGGTATCTACGGAACACAGATTTCTACCCTCCGTGAAATATTCGTTGTTCAATCAAATCACATAGTAATTGGCTGAGGAACAGCTGCTGTTCAACAATACGCAGCGAGCTTGTGCTCGGGATGCGCACTTCGATATCAGCGGGGCCAAGTAAACTAGTAATTTCTTGAGCGTCATCACCAATAATGGCAATAATGGTCATTTCCCGCGAGAGCGCCGCTTCCATCGCTTGGTGTACTCGCTCTGATTGTTGCTGGCTAACGAACGCAACTAACAAATCACCTTTAGAGCCGAGAGCGCTAAGCTGACGAGCTAAACACGCTTCTTGTGCCGGATGTGTTGAATTAACGCCAAGTGTAATTGCTGGAAAAGGAGGGCGCTCTAATTGGCTACCGTGTAGCAATAAATCAGTAAAATGTTGAGCGATGAAACTGCTGTTGCCATCACCACAAGAAAAAACTCTTCTACCCTCAAGCAGTGATGAAACCATCAAATCAGCTGCATGCTGAATAGACACGGCAAGCGCATCAGAAGCGGCAACCTGAATTTGAATGCTCTCGTTAAAATAGGCCTTAATGGTATCTTGCATGTTTAAAACGCGTCCTTAAACCATTCAATGTGAAAGGGTTCACCTGTTATCGTTACTAAATCAAAACGGCATGAGGTTTGATGCTCAATGATATTTTCGGTTGTCATCCAAACTTTCGCGGCATGCTTTATCCGTTCTAATTGTGATATCCGAAGTTGTTCTAAAATCTGTGAGAAATTTTGATCACGCCGATATTTTACTTCAACGAAAACCAAATACTCGCAATCTTTCAAAATTAAATCAATTTCAGCGTAGTGCACGCGTTGATTTCGGGCTAGCGGCAGCATGCCTTTATCTTGCAAAAACTGCTCTGCTAGTAATTCGTAACTAGTTCCGACCTCGCGAGTTGACATAGCTTTGCACTTCCAGTTTGATTTCGTGTCCATCAAACCTAGCCCAATCTAGCTCGCGTTCAACTATTTGGTTAGAAATACGCAATTGCCCCGTTAATCCCGGATATTGATAACCAGAAAAACGTAACATTATCGAAAACTTAGGAACCATTTCAAATGCATCAAATCCCATCGCAATTAAGCGTTGTCGGTTTAATGTCCATGGCAACATAGCATTACTAAGTTGCTGCTTAAGATCAGGTTCAAGGCTATCGCGAAGTGTCCATGGAGCATCTGAAAAATAAACATTGTTTAAATCATTCTCACCCAAGCTCCGCTGTTCTTGGTGAACTGCACTGCTTGCATACACCGGAATTCGCTTGCCAAAAGCACTTAAATTTACGTCAATATAAGGTTTTAACAATCGAACTTGGTTAGCATCACCGAGCAAGTAAATAGCATCGATATCTTGCCGGCTACGCACTTCGTAATTTAGCTCAGCGGCTTCACCGCGTGGTGAACGCAAACTTTGATCCCGAGCCAGTACAGCTTCAATGCGATCTATTCTTTGCTGGCTTAGGGTTACACTCAGCGCTTCCTGAACCGCTTCCGGCATATCATTACTAGAAGAATAAAAAGCCGAGCGAATGCTTTGGTTACCATGGTGTTGTTGCCACCAATCTTCGAGCCGCATTGCTGTGTTGCTGCCTCGTTGCGTATCAGGCCCCAATAACAATATATTTTTGTGGCCCTTCGAATCTAACCAACGCACCGCACTTTCTGCTTCCGATTCTGAATCTAAGGCAAAAAATGCATGTTCAGATTGCATCGGCATATCGTCGGGCTGCTGATTCAACCAAAGTTGATTCCACGGGCCTTGTGCATAAGGTACGAATGCATCGATTGCCGCGCGATCCAGTGGGCCGATAACGAAATCAACCCCCGTTTCTAGCAGTCGCTTCTGAATATCCTCAGGGTTCAACGTTGCGGTATCGTAAAAGCTCACTATCTCTGGGCGATCAGCACTCAATGCACCAAGCACGCCATTGCGTACCGCGATGCCGTGGTCTGCCAATGGCCCAGATAAAGGCAATAATACGGCAATATGCTGAGGCCGATGGGTAAATATCTCTGTAGTGAGCATTTCCTCGGCTATATTTTGCGCCGGATGATCCGGGTATGTGCGCTGCCAAGCTTCCAAAGCTGTTGCCACAGGGCGGTTATAATCGAGCGCTTGGGTAAGTTGCTGCATTAAACTAAACCAACCACGAGTAAGCTCATCACTTTGGTAGCGCGATTCACGCCAATACTCTGCGGGTACTTGCGTAAGCACTTGCCAGATAACAGCATAATCAACATCATCGGTATAGCGGGTGCGCAATATTAACTGCTGCGCAGCTTCAAGCCACTTGCCAGAATTTTCAAAGGCTTGGTAGCGCAATGTGTAGAGTTGCGCTCTCGCCGCTCGTTGGTTTAATTGCTGATTTAAATCATCAGTAAGTTCAAGCACGCGTTGCCAGTTTTCCAAAGCTGCGGCGAATCGAGCTTTTTGCAATTGCAAGCGGTTCGCTGCTTCCGGGCGAATCTGCTGAGGATTTATTACACTTAATACCACGCCTGCTTTTTGGGTGTTATCTTCATTTAGAAATTGAGTTGCTGCGGCAAGCAATAATTCCTGCTGTTGGTATCCAGGAGCAGCTGAACGCGCTTCTGCCAGCAACATATCAGCTGATATTGCCGGAGCATCTGGCGTTCGGGTATCAGTAACCGGTTCGGGCTCTGTTCTTTGCTCTGGGGCAGAGCTACATCCAGCAAGCGCAATTGCGCCTACAGCGAAAACAAATATGCAACGAGCTAACTTATTTGGCACAATAACCATCTCATGTAACGAGCGATGCTCTACTATAAACTGCCATTCGCAGTGAAACAAATATCGCTGCCATACAACTGCGTAAAGAGAGCGAAAAATGAAAACCGGAACCCTTTATATCGTGCCAACGCCGATTGGCAACTTAAATGATATCACGTTACGGGCGCTTGAGGTTCTTCGCAGTGTTGATGTTATAGCCGCTGAGGATACGCGCCATAGCAGTGTGTTGCTCAATCATTTTGGTATTGAGAGTAAGTTGTGGGCGGTACATGAACATAATGAACGGCAAAAAGCCGAAGCTATCGTTCAACGTATTCAAGAAGGGCAAAGTATCGCACTAATCAGCGATGCCGGAACGCCTTTGATCAGCGATCCTGGTTATCCATTGGTGAATGCATGCCGCGGTGCTGGTGTGCCCGTGGTGGCCCTGCCAGGTGCTTGTGCTGCTATTACCGCATTGTCGGCCTCAGGGTTGCCTACCGATCGGTTTTTATTTTGTGGCTTTTTATCGCCAAAACAACAAGCACGGCTAAGTGCATTGCAACGTTTACAAGATGAAACGGCAACCATGGTTTTTTACGAAGCTCCACGCCGAATTCTTGATACTTTAGCCGCAGTGCAGGAAGCATTTGGGCCGGAACGCCAGGTTGTGATTGGCCGCGAGATTACCAAGCAATTTGAAACTTACCTAAGTGGAAGTGTTGCAGAAGTACTCGCAATGGTTACCGCTGATTCGAATCAACAACGCGGAGAAATGGTGCTAATGATTGCTGGTGCGCCGGCACATGACCACAGTATTCCTGCCGAGGCATTGCAGTTACTAACTCTATTAAACAATGAGCTCCCGCCTAAAAAGGCAGCTAAAATTGTAGCTAGCCATTATAACTTACGGGCCAATGATCTATACAAGCACACGCTTTAATTGTTGGCGGCGCGGTTAAGCAAACAGCTGGGAGTTTTAGTTGTTATGTTCAGCAATGCCTTATTCCTTTCCCCGCAAACTGCACTGAGGTATACTCGCGCTCGGAGTCAGCCAAGACAATCGCCGCTTACGTAACTTTCGGGTTAACGCGAGGGGAGGAAAGTCCGGGCTCCATAGGGCAGGGTGCCAGGTAACGCCTGGGCGGCGTGAGCCGACGACAAGTGCAGCAGAGAGCAAACCGCCGATGGCCCATGTTTTCGCAAGAAAGTGTGGGATCAGGTAAGGGTGAAAGGGTGCGGTAAGAGCGCACCGCACGGCTGGTAACAGTTCGTGGCTGGGTAAACTCCACTCGGAGCAAGACCAAATAGGGATTCTTGGGGCGGCCCGCCTCGGATCCGGGTAGGTTGCTTGAGGCTATGGGTGACCATAGTCCTAGACGAATGATTGTCCACGACAAAACCCGGCTTAATGGCTGACTCCAACTTCTTTTCTAGTTATCTTTCTTAGCTAATTCTGTGTTGCCTTTAGCTGCACTCTTTCCACCATAGCGCTCAATTAATTCTGCAATCGGCATTGGCCGGGCAAAGTAAAAGCCCTGAATTAAATCGGCACAGTGTTTGTTCAAAAACTCCACTTGATTTACTTGTTCTACCCCTTCAGCAACAACATCTATTTCCAGTGCACGAGCCATGTGAATAAGGGCGGCAAGAAGAGCGGTTTGATGTCTATCCTCAGGCACTCTATCAACAAAGCTTTTATCAATTTTTAGCATCGATACAGGGAAGTGCTGCAAATAACTCGTAGAAGAGTAGCCGGTACCAAAATCATCAATCGCAAGTTGTATTCCTTTGTGGCGAATGCTTAGTAAGAGATCGCGCTGACGTTCACGATCGGGTAACAGCATCGATTCAGTTATTTCGAAAGTAAAATTACTTGGCGCAATATTGTGTTGGGCCATAATCGCAAACCATGTATCTACGGCCATTTGATCATAAAACTGATGAGAAGAAAAATTCACCGCAACACGGCCGGTGATATGTGCTTCGCGCAGGGCTGGAATATCTAAGCAGGTTTGGTTTAACACAAAGTTACCGAGTTCACGAATAGCACCACTTTTCTCAGCTATCGGAATAAATGCTTTCGGTGCCATTAAGCCATGCACAGGATGTTGCCAACGAACTAAAGCCTCAACACTGTGAAGCGAACCATCTTTAGAATTTACAACGGGTTGGTAATCAATAAAAAATTCATCATTTTGCAAGCCCAGCATAATGGCATGATGCAATTCCACGTGTGAAGCCGCTTGTTGGCGTAAATCAGCATTAAAAAATGAGGTAGTGCCACGGCCGGTATTTTTCGCGTTGTACATAGCTAAATCGGCTGATTTTAATAATTCATCAACACTTTCACCATCGCTAGGATAAATGGCGATGCCAATCGAAGAGTTCACGATAACATCTTGGTCTCCGAGGGTTACGGGCTCGTGAATATGTTTCAGTAGTTTTTGCGCTTGTACTTGCGCATGCATGGCTTCAGTGATGTTTTTCATAACCACAACAAATTCATCACCTCCCAGCCGCGCTACAATATCGTCTTTTCGCAACGAAGCTCGCAAGCGATTGCCAATAATGACAAGCAGTTCATCACCAGCGGCATGCCCAAGCGCATCGTTTACTTCTTTGAAATGATCAAGATCGATAAACAAAAGAGCACATTTTTCGCGGCGGCGTTCGCAACTATCCAGATAGTTACCCAGTTGCTCTTGAAAGTAGTGCCGGTTGGGTAGTTCTGTGAGCGTATCAAAGCGAGCCTGCTTTGTTATCAAGCGAAAGGCTTCACGAACCCGTTGCTGGTTTAAAAGAACCATGCCGGTTAGTAATGTCAACAACAAAACTACCAACGTGCCAATTAACCATGAGGTAACCATTGGGTAATCTGCTGGCAACCAATCGCCGTCGGCGGGTGCCGCAGCCAGTACCCATGAGCCTGTGGGAAGTAAAACATCTTGAGTAATGGGATCACTTTGCCACAAATCTTCGTCACCGAATATAACGTTTCCAGCTTGCCCGAGGCCATCGTTGCCTCGCAAACTAATTTGCAGGAATGGGTGTTGATCCAAGCCAGCATCGTGAAATAGCCGTTCGTGATCAATTACTTGTGAAATAACGATATGGTTTTGGCTTTCATCTTGAGGAACGGGAACACGGGCAATAAGGGCGCTACCGCCCTGCACTAAACTTACTGGCCCATTAATAGTTATTTCACCTGTTTCGAGGGCTGCCATGAATGAATTTAATTGTTCAGGTTGGCTACGATAATCAAAATCCAAAGCACTTTCATTGCCATCAAGAGGGTAAATCATCACAATTCGATAATTCTTACCTATAGCAAGATGGCGAATATGTAACTCGGAGGTAAGTAAACTCGAAGAAATTCTTTGAAAGCGTTCTTCATCTAAGTCCGGATTTAACATTAACTCAGTGCGAAGTTGCCGAATCGCAATTAGGTTTGCTTGCAGTAAACCTTCTAAACGAGCACGAACGGTTGATAATTGCTCTAAGCCTACATAACGATTTGTTTCAATAACACTGGCACGATCGGAACTAATCACACGGGCAACTACGAGCTCGCCACACAAAAAAACAGCAATGCTGACACCGATAATCCACAGCTTAGCGCGCACGTTTCCACCTCTCGTTTAATTATTAAACAAATAGTTAACGAAAGTAACTAAATGCGCAAGTAAAAAGTAAACCAACATTGTACAAATCTTAACGTATTTTTCCTTGACAGGGGATCAGAGTGGCACCTAGACTGTATCATTGTGGGGAAAAGTGGAGAGAAGTGGATCATTCAGTGATCCCGCTAAAAAACTATGTTTCGTGGAGCAACGAGTATAAGTCTTGATGATAAAGGTCGCCTAGCGATACCAGCGCGGTATCGTAACCTTTTGTCATTGGAATGCGAAGGCAAAATGGTCTGCACTGTTGATAACAAGCAGCCTTGCCTTTTGTTATACCCGCTTCACGAGTGGCAAGTGATTGAACAGAAGCTTGCTAGCCTCTCCTCGATGAACCCAGTAGAGCGCCGTTTGCAACGTTTGTTGCTCGGCTATGCAGAAGATTGCGATATGGATAAAAACGGTCGCCTCCTCATCGCTCCGCCGTTACGTCAATTTGCAAATCTCACAAAAAAACTGATGCTTGTTGGTCAGTTAAATAAGTTTGAGATTTGGGATGAAGAAGTATGGCAGCAGCAGGTTGCAGACGATATTGCTGCAGAACAGGCTGGTGATTTCACATTAACTGATCGACTACAAGATTTCTCATTATAATGACGCATACACCGCTCCACGTACCGGTGTTGCTAACCGAGTCGATTTCAGCGTTAGCGATCCAACCGGACCAAATATACATCGACGCGACCTTCGGGCGCGGCGGTCATAGCCGAGCTATCCTGCAACAATTGGGGCCGGCCGGTAAACTTATTGCGTTTGATCGCGACCCCACCGCGGCAAAGGCAGCTGAAGCCCTTTCTGATGATCCACGTTTTCAGTTTTTCCACACTCCTTTCTCAAAACTCGCAGAAATTATTTCAGCGCAGCAACTTAACGGCCGCGTGGCCGGTATCTTATTCGATCTTGGCGTTTCTTCCCCACAGTTAGACGATGCCGATCGAGGTTTTAGTTTTATGCGTGATGGGCCCTTAGATATGCGCATGGACCCTTCAGTAGGTGAATCAGCGGCTGATTGGCTGGCACACGCGGATATGGATTCGCTTTGTTATGTGTTTCGCACGTATGGCGAAGAAAAATACGCAGCGCGAATCGCTCGAGCAATTATTGAGTATCGGCAAGATAACCAATTTACCCGTACTTCCGAGTTGGCGAATTTAATTGCGAAAGTAAATCCGAGTCGAGAAAAGCAAAAACATCCAGCAACCCGGGTGTTTCAAGCAATTCGAATTCATGTGAATCGTGAATTAGATGAAGTTCGCGAGGCATTGGTGGCAGCGCTTGATGCGTTAATGCCGGGTGGCCGCTTAGCAGTTATTAGTTTTCATAGTTTAGAAGACCGCATTGCGAAACAGTTTATCCGTGAGCAAAGCCGCCGCGCACAAGTGCCTGCAGGGTTGCCGCTTAGAGATGACCAAATTGAAGATAACCGAACATTGATTTCAATTGGTAAGGCTATTAAACCAAGTCAAAAAGAACTGAATGAAAATCCACGTGCACGTAGCAGCGTGTTGCGTATTGCCGAACGTTTATCCCACGAGGATGAGGCGTAATGATGAAGAAGCTCGATTTAAAGCGCTTTGATGCACACCAAGCCCTACTGCAGATTATCCTTGCGGATATAAAGCAGTATCGCGGCCTATTGGTGTGGTTAGTAGTGGCTTTAGGTAGTGCTTTGTTAACAGTTTATCTAACGCATTTGAATCGTGAATTACTTGCTGAACGCGAAGAGCTACTCAAGTATCGCGATGCGATAGATGTTGAATATCGCCATTTAGTGATTGAACAAACAACATTGAGTTCGCATAACCGTATTGAATCGCTGGCACAACGCGAGCTTGGTATGCAGCGGCCCACTGAAGCGCAGGAGGTATTAGTACCATGGCGGTAAAACGCAATGAAAAAATACTGCGCCCAGAGCCACTACCAGGACGCTTCATGTTCTTGCTGGTATGCATCTGTTTAGGCTTTGTATCGTTGGTTGCACGCGCGGCTTACATCCAAGTAATTGAGCCTGATCGTTTACGTTACGAAGGTGATTTACGCTCTATTCGAGTAGCGCAAGATCGCGTTCAACGGGGCAACATTACCGATCGTAACGGCGTTGAGTTGGCGGTTAGCGTGCCGGTACACACCATTTGGGCCGACCCAAAAGTGGTGCATGATCGCGGTGGCTACACTGATACACGCCGGTGGCAAGCTATGGCCGATGTGTTGAATACCACGCCAGAGCAATTATTAAGTAAAGTTGAAAATCCAGAACGCCGGTTTGTGTATCTTGAGCGCATGATTACCCCAGCGGTAGCTAATTATATTCGCGATTTACGTATTCCTGGAGTGGGTTTGAAGGAAGAATCACGGCGCTTTTATCCGGGCGGTGAAATTGCAGCGCACGTTGTTGGCATTACCAACATTGATGCCGAAGGCCTCGATGGTGTGGAATCGGTTTACAACGATATATTAACCGGAACACCCGGGCAGCGCCGCTACCGGAAAGATGGCCAAGGCCGATTGATTGAAGAGCTAGAAATAACGGCTTCTGAACAGCCACAAAATTTAACCCTGAGTATAGATCAGCGAATTCAATCGGTTGCTTACCGGGAACTGGCGAAAGCTGTGCGTTATCACCAAGCCAGTTCAGGCTCAGTGGTTGTGGTTGATGTGCAAACTGGCGAAGTGTTAGCCATGGTGAATAACCCTTCGTACAACCCAAACAACCGATCAGGCGTGCAAGCACACCAAATGCGTAACCGGGCTATAACCGATAGCTTTGAGCCCGGCTCAACGGTGAAACCTTTAGTAGTTCTCGGTGCGTTGGCTTCAGGCTCTGTAACGATTGATAGCAAACTAAACACCAGCCCAGGCTGGATGCGCGTGGGTGGCCGCCGAGTGCAAGATGCTCGAAATTACGGTGAGCTTGATTTATCCGGTATTTTGGCACACTCAAGCAACGTTGGTACCTCGCGATTAGCTTTGGATCTCGAGCTTGAAGATTTTTTAGATCTATACAGCATGGCTGGTTTCGGCTCTGATACCGGTATTAATATGCTGGGCGAGAGCATGGGTATGTTCCAGCATCGGAATCGCTGGTCGGATTTTGAAGTTGCCGCGCTTTCTTATGGTTACGGCATTAGCGTAACCACGCTGCAACTGGCGCAAATGTATGCGATTTTGGGCAATGGCGGAAATCGCCAGCCGCTATCGATTTTGAAACTAGATGAGCCACATCAAGGCCGACAAGTATTCAGCCGAGAAATTTCGCGGCAAGTATTGCAGTTAATGGAAGCGGTAGCTGAGGAAGGTGGCACTGGTACCCGAGCCCGCGTTTCCGGTTATCGTGTAGCTGGTAAAACTGGAACAACCCGTAAAGCCGTTGCCGGGGGGTATGGCGATGAGTATGTAGGTTTATTCGCTGGTGTACTGCCAGCCAGCCGCCCGCGCGTTGCAATTGCAGTAATGATTAATGAACCTGCGGGTGATAGCTATCACGGCGGCACTGTAGCGGCGCCAGTATTTTCAGCAATTGCGGAAGAAACGATGCGTATCTTGAATGTAGCGCCAGATAATTTAAATGGCCGCGAGTTACGTGTGGCCGGATTTGGAGGTGGGCAATGATCTCATTAGCCGCTTTACTTCCAGATTGTCCGTTCCCGTTGCCAGATTTAGCCGTTAGCGGTTTGAAACTGGATAGCCGCAAAATAGCCACTGGCGATGCATTTATTGCCGTGCCGGGCGCTGAAGTTGATGGCCGAGATTATATTCAATCAGCAATTGCTGCTGGCGCCAGTGTAGTGTTGGCCGATATGGATGAATGGACCCACGGTGAACTTGAAGGCGTGCCACTTATTGGCGTGCCTAAGCTAGCCACAGAAGTTTCGCATATTGCCGGTCGTTTTTATCAGCAACCTGATATTCAAATTCGTTTAATTGGAGTTACTGGCACGAACGGCAAAACTACCGTGAGCCATTTAGTAGCGCAGCTATGGCAACAATTAGAACCCACTGCGGCTGTGTTAGGAACATTGGGCAGCGGCGTGTTGCCAGTGTTATTGCCGGAAACCAACACCACGCCCGATGCGGTTACTGTACAGCAACGGTTAGCAAGCTTTGTGGCTGAAGGAGCGAAAACAGCTGCTATGGAAGTTTCCTCTCATGCCTTAGTACAGGCACGAGTTGAAGCACTGCATTTCGATACGTTGATTGCCACTAATGTAACCCGTGATCATCTTGATTATCACGGTAGTATGGAAAGCTATATTGCCGCAAAAGCACGCCTATTTACTGATTTTCCAGCGCGCGTGCGAATTTTCAATGCTGATGATGCCATCGTTGCAGCATGGGGCACAGCCGATGATCATTGGTATAGCATGGATAGCAGTAGAATTGGCCAAAAGAATACTCTTGTAGCAAGCGATATTAGCTACACAAACAGCGGTACAAGAATGCTGCTGCATTGGCACGAGCAACAAATTTCCGTAGTGAGCCCGTTATTGGGTGATTTCAATGTTGCTAATTTACTGGCAGCGCTGTTAAGCCCACTGGCAAGTGGCTTTAGCTTAACCTTTGCCGCTGCTTTAGTGCCGCAACTGCAATCAGTTGCGGGCCGCATGGAAACCTTTATGGCTGAGAATAAGCCATTAGTTTTAGTAGATTACGCCCATACCCCAGATGCTCTTGAGCAAGTTTTATTAGCGGCGCGCCGGCATTGCACTGGCAAACTTTGGTGCGTGTTTGGTTGTGGTGGCGATCGCGATCGGGGTAAACGTCCGCAAATGGGTGAAGTGGCTGCGCGGTTGGCAGATCACACGGTGGTTACCGATGATAACCCCCGTACCGAAGCGCCGGAAGCCATAATTCAAGACATTATTAGCGGAATGCCAAGCGGTTCCGTGCATACCGCGTTACCAGGCCGAGCAAAAGCGGTACGGCAAACAATTGAAAATGCAAATAAAAACGATGTTGTGGTGTGCGCAGGGAAAGGGCATGAAACGTATCAAGTTATTGGCACGAAAGTTCACGATTATGATGAACGTGCACTGGTTGCTGAAATTCTTGGGGGTGGCCAATGATTCCGGTATCTCTAGAGTGGGTTGCACAGAAAACCAATGGCACATTACAAGGCGCAAGTGGTGAAGCGCTTTTACCAGGCTCGTGCTTAGCGCAGCACTTGGTAAAAGGTGATGTGGTGATTGATAGCCGAAAAGTACAACCGGAAGATCTATTTGTGGCATTAAAAGGCCCGAATCATGATGCTCATGATTACGCCGATGCGGTAGCAGAAGCAGGGGCCATAGCTATTATTTGTTCGCGCCCGCTTGATTGTGATGTTGCGCAAATTTTAGTTGCTGATACACATGCAGCTTTGGGTTTATTAGCCGCAGCGGTAAAAGCTGAAGTAGCGCCGAAAAGCGTGGCAATTACAGGCAGTAGTGGCAAAACCACAGTGAAAGAAATGGTTGCTGCTATCCTTCGCCAAGCGCCAAGTGTAAGCGGTGAAGTGTTAGCCACTCAGGGTAACTTTAATAACGATATCGGTGTGCCATTAACATTATTATCGCTTACCCACGCGCATACTTATGGTGTGTTTGAATTGGGTGCGAATCACCGTGGTGAAATTGCTTATACCACGAGTTTAGTAAAGCCCGATGTGGCTCTTATTAACAACATAGCGCCCGCACATGTGGAAGGTTTTGGCGATGTTTGCGGTGTTGCTAAAGCGAAAAGCGAAATATTTCGTGGCTTACCAGCAGATGGTATTGCCATTACCAATGCCGATTCTGATTTTCATGAGCACTGGCAGCGTGATTTAGTGGGCCAGAAACACCTCACCTTCGGGCTAGATGCGCAAACCGCTGATATTTCCGCTAGCAACATTCGTCTTGATAGCGATGGCTGCGCGCAATTTGATTTGCATGTAAGTGCGCCTGCAGGCGAAAAAGTGCGTGATGTAAAATTAACATTGCCAGGTAAACACAACGTTAAAAATGCGCTCGCTGCGGTGGCTATTTGCCAGTCGTTAGGCCTGCCATTGGCTGAAATAGTAGGTGGATTTACCAGCATGGTAGCAGTTCCGGGGCGCATGAATGTGCATAATCCGCGTTCCGGAGTGCGGATTATCGATGATACCTATAATGCCAATGTTGGTTCGGCAAAAGCTGCCATTGATGTGCTGGCTAGTTTGCCGGGTAAGCGCATTTTTGTGTTCGGTGATATGGGTGAACTAGGAACCCAAGCTCGCGCCTACCACGAAGAAGTTGGCGCACACGCAATTACCGCCGGTATCGATGGTTTGTTTACTCTTGGTGTTTTGAGCCAAAGTGCCAGTGAAATTTTTAACGGCCATGGTGGCCGGCACTTCGATAGCGTTGAAAGTTTAGTAACGGCGTTGCTGGAATTGGTTCAGCAAACTTCCGAGATCACGATACTGGTGAAAGGATCACGTAGCTCGCGTATGGAACGCATTGTGGAATCTCTTATAACTGAAGATTTACAACCCGATTCGCGAGGAAAAGCAGCATGTTAGTTTGGCTGGCAGAATACTTACAAACAAACGTTGCCACAGGCTTCAATGTCTTTTCGTATCTTACGATGCGTACCATTATGGGCGTTCTCACCGCGCTGTTTATCTCCTTGTGGATGGGGCCACGATTAATTCGCCGTTTGCAGTTGTTGCAAATTGGCCAAACCGTTCGTGATGATGGCCCGCAAAGTCATTTGAGCAAATCAGGCACGCCCACCATGGGCGGCATTATGATTCTGTTCAGTATATTGATTGCGGGTTTATTGTGGGCGGATTTAACCAACCGTTATGTTTGGGTAACGCTACTTACGCTTACCGGTTTCGGGATTATTGGTTTGGTAGATGATTACCGCAAAGTGGTGCGTAAAGATCCAAATGGCTTAATTGCGCGCTGGAAGTATTTTTGGCAATCGGTGTTAGCGGGAACCGTAGCCGTTTATTTGTTTTGGAGCGCCAAGCAGCCGGTGGAAACGCAGCTGTTGATACCATTTGTAAAAGATGTAATGCCACAATTAGGCGCAATGTACATGCTATTAGCTTACTTCGTTATTGTGGGTACCAGTAATGCAGTGAATTTAACCGATGGCCTAGATGGCTTGGCAATTATGCCAACGGTAATGGTGGCGGGCGCATTGGGTGTGTTTGCATATGTAACGGGTAATGTGAACTTTTCCAGCTATTTACAGATTCCCTATATTCCCGAGGCTGCTGAGCTAACCGTAGTGTGCGCTGCTATTGTGGGTGCTGGTTTAGGCTTCTTGTGGTTCAACACTTATCCAGCGCAAGTATTTATGGGTGATGTAGGTTCTTTAGCCTTGGGTGCAGTGCTTGGGGTAATCGCTATTTTGGTACGCCAAGAGCTTGTGTTGTTCATTATGGGCGGTGTGTTTGTAATGGAAACGGTATCGGTGTTGCTACAAGTGGGCTCTTACAAAATGCGTGGAAAACGTATTTTTCGAATGGCACCTATTCATCATCATTACGAATTAAAAGGTTGGCCGGAACCGCGCGTGATTGTGCGCTTCTGGATTATTTCACTCATTTTGGTGGTTATCGGTTTAGCCACATTGAAGTTACGTTAAGGATAATTTGATGCAACGACATTTGCGCGATTTAACCACGATTACAGTATTGGGTTTCGGCCTAACTGGCGTTTCGTGTGCGCGCTATTTGTTATCGTTAGGCATCACACCTATTGTTTTAGATACCCGCAAGGAACCACCGGGCTTGATCGATGCTGCCGATGTAGCGGCTCAGTGTGAAACCTATTTTGGGCCGTTGCAGCTCGAACATCTATTGCAATCTGATTTGCTGCTGGTAAGCCCTGGAATTGATCGGCGAGATAGTTTGTTACAAATGGCGGCAGATGCTGGCGTAGAAATGATTTCCGATATTGAGCTGTTTGCATGGGAAGTTGAAGTTCCAGTTGTTGGTGTTACCGGATCAAACGGGAAATCAACAGTGGTTGAGCTTACTACCCATATATTGCGCCAATGCGGTATCAATGCAGTAGCGGCAGGTAACATTGGCACGCCAGTGTTAGATAGCCTGTTGCCTGGCGCGAAAAAAGCAGATTGCTATGTATTAGAGCTATCTAGCTTTCAGTTGGAGCTGGTGAATTCACTGCAATTAACAGCCGCTACAATTTTAAATATCAGTTCTGACCACCTCGATCGTTACGATGATGAGCGCGGTTATGAGCGAGCAAAACACCGCATTTATCAGCACACAAAATTGTGTGTTTGGAATCGCGATGATACTAAAACTAAGCCGCTATTTCGGCGTCAAGGTATGCAGCTGATTAGCTTTGGTAGCACAGATGCAGCAAAAGATTTCGGTATTACTACAGTAAAAGATGAGTTAGCACTCACTTACGCTAATAAACCTTTTATTAAAGAGAGTGAGTTACCTATTCAAGGCACCCACAACTTGTTAAATGTCCAAGTTGCTGTTGCATTGGCACAAGCGCTAGGGGTGAATCTTGCCGAAGCAGTTGCCGGGCTAGCAGGTTATAAATCACTGCCGCACCGTTGTGAGTTGGTGGGTGAATTCGAAAAAGTGCGCTGGATCGACGATAGCAAAGCCACTAACCCGGGCGCTACTATTGCGGCGATTGAAGGTATACGTGCAAGTGCAAAGGGTAAATTAATTCTTATTGCCGGCGGTGATGCGAAAGGGGCTGATCTTTCAGTATTGAAAGATTCCTTAGCGCAAGTAGATATACTGATAACCTTGGGCCGTGATGGCGATAAAATTGCAGAACAAAAAACACGCAGCCGCAAAGTACATAGCTTAAACGAAGCCGTGGCGTATGCAGCTAAAGAAGCAACGGAAAACAGCGTAGTGTTGCTTTCACCCGCTTGCGCTAGCTTAGACATGTTCAAAAACTACGCCGAGCGTGGGCAGAAATTCCGAGAAGCGGTGGAGGCTTGGTATGCGCTCAGCTGAACCACAACTCGAACTCGAAATTCGCGCTCAAAACAACTTGTGGCAGCAGTTTACTGGGTTGTTTCAAGGCTCAACAACCTATCAGCTGTATGATCGCCAGTTACTTTGGTTGGCCATTGTGCTTATTGCATTTGGCTTGGTAATGGTAGCTTCAGCTTCGTTGCCAGTAGGCGAGCGGTTAACCGGTAATCCGTTTCATTTTGTGATTCGCCACAGTATCTATTTGGTGTTGGGCACTTGCACTGCGGTAATTGTAACCATGATACCGGTGGCAAAATGGCAGCAATTTAGCGGCACTTTATGTTTATTAGCGTTGTTACTGTTAGTAGTTGTGCTTTTTGCAGGGCACACAGTTAACGGTGCTACTCGATGGTTAAAAGTAGGCCCGCTCACGTTGCAAGTAGCGGAGCTGGCAAAACTGTTTTTTGTAATCTATTTAGCCAGCTATTTAGATCGCCGTTACGATGAAGTACGGAAAAACTGGCGGGGCTTTATCAAAGCGTTGTTTGTGCTGGGAATATTAACCATTTTGTTGCTGATGCAACCAGATTTGGGCTCGGTAATTGTACTTGGTGTAACCGCTGTAGGGATGTTGTGGATAGCTGGCGCGAAAATGATTCAGTTCATTTCGCTGGTGATCACTTTGCTAGTGGCATTTGTGCTACTGATTATGTTTGAACCTTATCGTATGGCGCGGGTAGCAAGTTTTATGGACCCATGGGATGACCCTTTCAATAGTGGTTATCAGCTTACTCAATCGTTAATGGCATTCGGCCGTGGTGATTGGTTTGGCCAAGGGCTAGGCAATAGCGTGCAGAAATTACAGTATCTGCCAGAAGCGCATACTGATTTTATTTTATCAGTGATTGGTGAAGAGCTTGGGTTTATCGGTGTGCTCGCGGTAATTGCCATTAGTTTTGTGGTGGTTATCAAAGCCTTGTTGTTAGGGCAGCGAGCACTGCGGCAAAAGCGTCCGTTTTCCGGTTATATGGCGCAAGGCATTGGTATTTGGTTTGCATTCCAAGTGGGTGTAAACGTGGGGGCGGCTTCGGGCTTGATTCCCACTAAAGGATTAACGTTGCCACTCCTCAGTTATGGTGGCAGTAGCTTAATTATTACTATGGCAGCCGTTGCGCTGTTGTTGCGTATTGATTACGAAGTGCGCACCGGTTACCGCTTAGCGCGTTCGGCTGGCGAAGCTGCACAGCAAGCACCACAAAGGGCGCGGCGTAAAGCGCGTGGGGGTGTTTAATGAGCCATATTCTAATTAGCGCCGGTGGCACTGGTGGCCATGTTTTTCCGGCACTTGCTGTAGCTAAAGTATTAGCAGCCGAAGGCCATGATATAACCTGGCTAGGCACAACAGATCGAATGGAAGCTGAGGTTGTTCCGGCGAATGGGTTTCGTTTTATTGGTATGCGGCAGCAAGCGTTGCGTGGAAAAAGTAAGTTGAATTTGTTGGCCGCACCGTTTCGTTTAGGTAAGAGCATTTGGGTATGCCGAAAATTATTGGTAAAGGAAAAAATCGATTTAGTTTTAGGCTTTGGCGGCTATACCGCGGGCCCTGCTGGAGTAGCTGCTTGGAGCAAGGGAATTCCATTAGTTATACATGAGCAGAATGCGGTTCCTGGCTTAACAAATCGGTTGCTTGAACGCTTTGCAACGCGTACGCTGCTCGGTTTTTCGGGGGCCAATAAATATCTGCCGAAAGCTGAGGTTGTTGGCAACCCTGTTCGCAGTGAAATTGCTGCTTTGCATACACAGCCAACGCGGCAGTTAGGTGCTGAGTTAAAGGTACTAATTGTTGGCGGTAGTTTAGGTGCAGCGTATTTAAACACATGCGTGCCAGCGGCATTAAGCCAGTTACATAACGATCAACAGCAGCGCACAGTAATGGTTCGCCATCAGGTAGGTAAAGGCAATGTAGCTGGCGTACAGCAAGCTTACGCAAAAGCGGCAACAGGCAGCGCAGTAGAGGTTGATGTTGCAGAGTTTATTACCGATATGGCCGCAGCTTATGCATGGGCCGATATCGTAATATGCCGAGCGGGCGCCTTAACCGTTGCGGAATTAAGTGCGGCAGGTAAGCCAGCGATTTTAGTGCCATATCCATATGCGGTTGATGATCACCAAACTGAGAATGCAAAGGCATTAAGTGATGTGGGTGCGGCAATATTAGTGCAGCAAAAAGATTTAACCGAAGCATGGCTAGTAAAACAAATTGAGCAGTTGTTGGCGCAACCAGAGTTGCTAATCAATATGCAACTTGCCGCCAAGAAGAGTGCACAAATCGATGCGTTGAACCGCATTGTAGCAGTTTGTAATGAATTTTTAGCGCCGGTGAATACGGCTAAAGTAGTACACGATAAAAAAACGGAACCAAACGATTTATGACAGTAGCCAAAGAACAAGCATTTACCATTGTAACGGTACCGGAAATGCGCCGAGTGCGCCGAATCCACTTTGTGGGTATTGGCGGCGCGGGTATGGCGGGTATTGCCGAGGTATTGCTTAATCAGGGTTACCACGTATCGGGTTCTGATATTGCAGAAAACCCGAGCACCTTGCGATTACGTGGTTTGGGCGCAGAAGTTGCGATTGGCCACAGCGCGGAAAATGTTAGCAGCGCAAATGTGATTGTGGTTTCTACCGCAATCAAAGCGAATAACCCTGAGTTAGTAGCGGCTCGTAAACTTTTGATTCCGGTAGTGCGCCGAGCGGAAATGCTGGCGGAGCTTATGCGTTTTCGCCATGGTATTGCGATTTCCGGCACCCATGGCAAAACCACAACCACGAGCTTAATCGCGAGCATCTTCGCCGAAGCGGATCTCGATCCAACTTTCGTGATTGGCGGTTTGCTAAATAGTGCAGGCACAAACGCGCGTTTGGGTAGCAGCAAATACTTGATCGCCGAAGCCGATGAAAGTGATGCGTCGTTTTTACATTTGCAGCCGATGGTAGCAGTAGTAACGAATATTGAAGCGGATCACATGGACACCTACGAAGGTGATTTCAACCGCATGCAAGATACTTATATCGAGTTTTTGCACAACTTGCCGTTTTACGGCTTGGCGGTAATGTGTGTTGATGATCCAACTATTGCAGGTTTGTTAACCCGCGTTGGCCGGCAAATCACCACCTATGGTTTTTCTGAACATGCCGATGTGCGTGCAAGTGAATACCAACAAACTGGGAATCATTGCAACTTCGTAGTGTTACGTAAAGGTATGGAACCTTTAGCTATCGAATTGAATTTACCGGGTAAACACAATGCGCTTAACGCATTGGCAGCGATTGCGGTAGCTACCGATGAAGGCATTGAAGATGCGGCTATTATGGCAGCTCTAGCGAAATTTGAGGGCATTGGCCGGCGTTTTCAACAATATGGTAGCTTCGCTTGCGATGATGGTGATGTGTTGTTGGTGGATGATTACGGCCACCACCCATCAGAAGTAGCAGCTACGATTAAAGCTACAAAAGCGGGTTGGCCAGAGCGGCGTTTAGTAATGTGCTTTCAACCACATCGTTACAGCCGTACCCGTGATTTATACGAAGATTTTGTTGATGTATTAAGCGAAGTTGATGCCTTGATTATGCTAGAAGTTTACGGCGCAGGTGAGGAGCCGGTGCCGAATGCTGATAGCCGAGCGCTGTGCCGTTCAATTCGGCAACGTGGCAAAGTTGATCCGGTGTACGTGAAAGAAGTGGATCAACTACCAGAACGCCTTGCTGAATTACTCCAGCCGGGTGATATTGTGCTTACCCAAGGCGCGGGTAATGTGGGTGGATTAGCCAAAATTTTGAATGAGTTGCAGTTAGATAAAGCGCGTATGCAGCAGTTTGGAGTAGCAAAATGAAGCAGTTTGGCAAAGTAGCGGTATTAGCAGGTGGTAATTCGGCAGAGCGGGAAGTTTCTTTGCGCTCTGGCGCAGCTGTATTGCAGGCGCTTTGCGAACAGGGTGTGGATGCGTTTTTGTTTGATCCGGCTGAGCAACCTTTGCTTGAACTCGTGAGCCTAAACGTTAATCGCGCATTTATCGCCTTGCATGGCCGCGGTGGCGAAGATGGCCAAGTACAAGCGGTATTAGAAGTGCTCGGTATTCCCTACACCGGTAGCGGTATTTTGGCCTGTGCATTAACAATGGATAAAAGCAAAACCAAAGCATTGTGGCACGGTATGGGTTTGCCTACTGCAGCGGCTGCTACGATAACCGCAAGCGAATTAAGCACGGTAGATTGTGCAGCTTTGTTGGCCCGTTTGGGCGGCAAAGTGATGGTTAAACCAGCACATGAAGGCAGTAGCATTGGTATGGGCATGGCGCATACAGCAGATGAACTAGCAGTAGCACTAAAAGAAGCCGCGCGATTTGATGGCGATATGTTGGTAGAAACTTGGTTAAGTGGCCCGGAATACACGGTTGCGGTATTGGCTGGTGAGGCATTACCAGCAATTAAAGTGCAAACACCCCATGCGTTTTATGATTACGCGGCTAAGTATCAAGATAATACCACCCAGTATATTTGTCCGGCTGAGCTTTCTGATGAGCAGGAAAAACAAGTAAGAGATTTAGCGGTAGCGGCTTTTAAAGCGGTTGGTTGTGAAGGCTGGGGCCGGGTAGACATGATGATGAATAGTAATGGCCAATTGCAGTTGCTGGAACTCAACACCGTACCTGGAATGACAGCGAAAAGTTTGGTGCCAATGGCTGCAAAGCAAGTGGGAATTTCATTTCCTGCTTTAGTGCTACAGATTTTGGCTACAACGTTGGACGCTTGAAGTGGCGGCAGCGGCGGTTAAAGCAACCGAGGCAACTGATACGCCAAACCGTTGGGAGTTCATTGCTGGGGTTGCAGTATTTATTGTAATCGTGCTGGGCTTTTTGATGGGGAGCTATAAGTTGCTCGCTTGGATAACCGATGCAGAGCAAGTGCCATTAGAGGGCGTAATTATTCAAGGTGAGCGCTTATACACTGAGGATAATGAAGTATTAAATGCGATTATCGCTGGCGAGGTAGGTAGCTTTTTTACCGCCGATGTAGATGAGATTCGCAATCGAATTGAGGCGTTGCCATGGGTTTATTCGGCTTCAGTTCGAAAAGAATGGCCACAACGGTTGCGGGTGTTTCTAGTGGAACAAGAGCCGGTTGGTATTTGGAATGAAGAGAAGGTAATGAACCGGTATGGGGAAGTGTTTATCGCAAGCCCTGAATTAATAGCCGGAACGGTGCCACATTTTTCTGGCCCGGAAGAGGCCGAAGATGAGGTGTTAAGGCAGTATCAGCGAATTTCGGAATTACTCGCAATTCATGATTATGCCATTACCCGCATTACCTTAAGTGAACGTTTTTCAGTTCGCTTGTGGCTCGATAACGGAATTGAGTTGCAGTTGGGGCGGGAAGCCCGGTTAGAAAGGATTCAGCGGTTTTTAGATTTGTATCCGTTAATAAAGAAAGAAAGCGATAAGGCGGTGGCCTACGCAGATTTACGTTACGACACTGGTATCGCTATTGGTTGGAAAGAGCCAGAGAGCGAATAACTTTTGCAAAATAAGTGGTTAAAGGTAAGTGAGAGAGCTGTGATCGCAAAAAATGACAACGACAACATGATCGTGAGCCTCGATGTTGGCACTAGCAAAGTGACAGCACTGATAGGCGAAATTTTACCGGATGGAGACATCAATATCATTGGTGTTGGTGTAACGCCTGCCCGTGGTATGGATAAGGGTGGTGTGAACGATTTGAACCTAGTGGTGCAATCGATTCAACGTGCGGTGAATGAAGCGGAATTGATGGCCGATTGTAATGTGTCCACGGTTTATCTGAACATTTCTGGACGCCACGTTGCTTGCCAGAACGAAGATGGCATGGTGCCAATTAACGATGCAGAAGTAACGCAAGATGATGTTGATAGCGTAATTCATGCCGCTAAATCAGTGCCAATTGCACAAGAGCGCCGCATTTTGCATGTATTGCCACAAGAGTTTGTGATTGATTCGCAAGAAAGTATTAAAAGCCCAGTGGGTATGTCGGGTGTGCGCATGGAGGCTCGGGTACACATGATTACCTGCGCTAACGATATGGCGCGCAACATTGTGAAAGCGGTTGAGCGTTGCGATTTAAAAGTAGAAACCTTAGTGTTTTCGGCCTTGGCGTCAAGCCACGCAGCGCTCACAGAAGATGAGCGCGAGCTTGGTGTTGCACTTGTAGATATGGGTGCGGGAACTATTGATATCAGTATTTTTAGTGGTGGTGTATTGCGCCACACGGCGGTAATTCCAGTTGCGGGTAACCAAGTTACTAACGATATTGCCAATATTTTCCGCACACCGCTGAGCCATGCCGAAGAAATTAAAGTGCAGTATGCCTGTGCATTACGGCAAATGGTGAGTATGGAAGATAACATTGATGTGCCTTCAGTGGGCGGGCGGCCAGCGCGCTCGATGTCACGGCATACTTTGGCGGAAGTAGTAGAGCCGCGTTATCAAGAATTGTTTGAGCTGATCCGCGATGAAATCTACGGCAGTGGCTTAGAAGAACAAATTGCTGCAGGTGTAGTTTTAACCGGTGGCACCGCGAAAATGGAAGGTGCGGTTGAATTTGCTGAAGAAGTGTTTCAAATGCCGGTAAGGCTTGGAACACCAATTGGCACAAGGGGTTTAAGCGATTACGTGAATGATCCTGAATACGCTACTAGCGTTGGATTGCTACGTTTTGGCCAAATAATGCTCAACGAGCAACAAGAAGAACGGCAACGTAGCCAAAAGCCTCATTGGGGACAATGGTTCCAGCGTTTGCAAAGCTGGTTTCGAGGCGAGTTTTAAAGTACGAAGAAATTTTGCAATTTTTGGGGTAACAACAGAAAATACGGGTAAGTGGAGAGGTAATTATTATGAACATGTTTGAAATAAAGGATGATTTTGAAGCGGACGCGGTGATTAAAGTCATCGGCGTTGGCGGTGGCGGCGGTAACGCCGTGCAACATATGGTTTCGCAAAAAATCGAAGGTGTTCGGTTTATTGCGGCGAACACAGATGCACAAGCACTGCGTAAGCATGATGCTGATGTATTAGTGCAATTAGGTAGCGAAGTAACCAAAGGTTTAGGTGCTGGCGCTAACCCAGAAATCGGCCGTATTTCGGCTGAAGAAAACCGCGAAGAGATCGCCCGCCAGCTCGAAGGTGCGGATATGATCTTTATCGCCGCGGGTATGGGTGGTGGTACCGGTACTGGTGCTGCTCCTGTAGTTGCAGAAATTGCTAAAGAACTTGGCATTCTTACCATTGCGGTAGTAACCAAGCCATTCCCGTTTGAAGGTAAAAAGCGGATGGCAGCTGCCGATGAAGGTATTGCGCAACTGAGCAAGCATGTTGATTCATTAATCACTATTCCGAATGAAAAGCTTTTGAAAGTGTTGGGTAAAGGTACTTCTTTGCTAGATGCTTTCGGTGCTGCGAATAATGTATTGATGGGTGCTGTGCAAGGTATTGCTGATCTCATTACGCGCCAAGGTTTAATCAACGTCGATTTCGCCGATGTGCAAGCGGTAATGCGTGAAATGGGTACTGCTATGATGGGTACTGGTGTTGCAAGTGGGCCAGATCGAGCGCAAGAAGCGGCACAAATGGCGATTAATAGCCCGTTATTGGAAGATATCGATCTTTCTGGCGCACGTGGCGTACTAGTAAACGTTACTGCCGGCATGGATATGGGTATCGATGAATTCGAAACAGTGGGTAGCGTTATTCGTTCATTCGCATCAGAGAATGCTACGGTTATCGTGGGAACTGTAATCGATATGGAAATGTCTGATGAAATGCGGGTAACTGTTGTTGCTACTGGCATTGGTGCAGAGCGTAAGCCTGATATCTCGTTAGTAGAGAAGAAAGCTGAGCAAGCGGCATCACGGCCAAGTTCTGGCGGTTATTCACAACGCCAAGCTACGGCACCTAAAATGGAAGAAGATCTTGAATTCGAACTAGAAGAACGCAGTCCTCGAAAATCAGGTGAACCAGATATTTTAGATATTCCTGCATTTTTGCGCCGGCAAGCAGATTAAAGCAGGCGCATAAAGCGAGTATAAATTGGTATTTGCCGCGTGGTATTTTTCAAGTTGTGAGAATGCCTTGCGTTGAATAGAGGGTTGAATTATCTGGATTGACCAGTGCTCTACCATTTGCTATAGTGTTGCCCCTTTACCCGTAGCTAAATGCTGTTTGAAATATCAGCAGATAGTGGGGAAATGCAGATTAAATGGTGAGTTTGTAATTGGAAATATCAGTTACAGGCTCAAAAGAGCATCGTCAATGAGATGATGGAGGATTCAGTTATGATTAAACAGCGCACAATCAAGCAAATGATTGCAACTACTGGTGTTGGCCTGCACAAAGGTAATAAGGTCAATCTAGTGCTGCGGCCTGCTGCGCCAGATACGGGAATTGTGTTTCGCCGTTCTGATCTGAATCCTATGGTGGAAATTAAGGCATCACCGGAATTGGTGAAAGATACGCGCATGTGCACGTGCCTAATTAACGACGACAACGTGCGTATTTCAACCGTAGAGCATTTGCTTGCAGCTATTGCTGGCATGGGTATTGATAATTTGATCGTGGAAGTTGATTCTCACGAAATTCCAATTATGGATGGCAGTTCACATCCATTTATCTACCTGTTGCAATCAGCTGGTGTTCAAGAACAAGCAAAAGCGAAGCGTTTCATTAAAGTGAAACAACCAATTCGTGTGGAAGAAGACGATAAATGGGCCGAATTGTTACCCCACAAGGGCTTCAAAATCGACTTTGCCATTGATTTCGATCATCCCGCTATTGCCGGCACAAACCAAGTTGTATCAATGGATTTCAGTAGCCAAAGCTTCATTCGGGATATCAGCCGCGCTAGAACGTTCGGTTTTATGAAAGATATCGAACATTTGCGCGCTAATAATTTAGCGCTCGGGGGCGGTTTTGATAACGCCGTAGTGTTGGATGATTTCCGAATTTTGAATACCGATGGCTTGCGTTACGATGATGAATTCGTGAAACACAAAATTCTTGATGCAGTGGGTGATTTATACATGGGCGGCCACAGTATTCTCGGCCACCTGCGGGCATTTAAATCAGGCCATGCGTTAAATAACAAGTTGCTAGTTGCATTAATGCAACAGCAAGAGGCTTGGGAATTCGTAACGTTCGAAGAACCGAGCGCAAAAGCACCGATAAGCTATCTCAACCCGGTGTTAGCATAAAGTAAAAGGCCGCTACGGTAATTAGCGGCCTTTTTTGCTATTTAAGTGTTGGTTTTATTTGAATATCTAGGCTACGAATCTGTGCATCTGGATATTCTCGAAATTTATTCATAATATGAGCCTGTAGCAAGCGAATACGGGTCGACCAGGAACCATTTCTGGCGTAAATTACAAGTGTTTGCCCCTGTACCGCAAAACAGCGAGAGTTGGCAGCAAGATCAGCAGGAACTGTTTGGAGCCAAAGCGCCTGTAAACGAGAACTTTTAGCATCTTTCTTTTGCAGCTTTGCAAGGTTACCCTTTGAAAGTAGCTCTTGCACTGATTTGGGTGGTCGGTTAAGCATATAATTCGCACTTTTATTCGGGAAATTGCATGAGTTTAGCAATTATATATCGCGGCAAAAAAATCCGCATGAAACTTCGCTTTAGCCAGCGCCGGCTATTGTCGCTTCTTGGCATTTCGTTGTTTCTCGCTATTGCCTATATGCAACCATGGCAAGGTTTGAGTACGAACAAATTAGTAGTGCAAGAAAAAATCCAACAAGAGCAACGCTCGTTGGCAATGCAAGCCGAAGCTGTGCAAGATGTTCGCACTCAAGCGCAGCGTGAGTTAACCGCATTAACAATGAAGCTTGGCGACCTGCAAGCGCAGATTATGCGACTCGAAGCGCTGGGTCAACGTTTAGCTACAGCGGCTCAGCTTGATTCTGGTGAATTCAACTTTAGCCAGGAATTAGCGCTTGGTGGCCCCGATCAAGTTATGGCTGAATGGCCGGTTGTAGCGGAACACCAGTTGCTCGCAGATATCGATTTAGCCTTAGAGCAAATTTCTAGCCGTCAGAAACAACTCAGCCTACTTGAATCTTTGATGTTGAATCACCATATAGAAGATGAGCGTTTCATTGTCGGGCGTCCGGTGCAAGAAGGTTGGTTATCATCACAGTATGGGGTTCGCAAAGACCCATTCCACGGCAATCCAACCATGCACCGCGGAATTGATTACGCAGCACCAGAAGGGTCGCCTATCGTTGCTACCGGTGCAGGTATCGTAACTTTTGCAGGAAGGCGTGCAGGGTATGGTAAGCTTGTAGAAATTGATCATGGTGCTGGCTTGCGCACCCGTTATGGCCACATGCGTGCTATCAACGTGCAAGTGGGTGATGTAGTAACCCGTGGGCAAACTATTGCAGAAGTTGGCACACTTGGCCGTTCAACTGGCCCGCACGTACACTATGAAATACTAGAAAATGGCAAACACGTTAATCCGGCACGCTATGTACTTCGGCAAATGCCCGGGGAGTAGTAGCAGCTAGGGCGCAATATCCGGCACCCGATTGTGGTGCCGTTTTATTTTTTCGAACTCTAAAAATAAATCTTATAGGAATTTGAATCCACATGTTAGGTAGTCTATTCAAACGTATTCTAGGTAGCCGTAACGACCGAGTTATTCGCGGAACCCGCAAGCAAGTTGATCGCATCAACGCCATGGAAGCTGATTTCGAAAAGCTGAGTGAAGAGGAGCTGCGTGGCAAAACCGGCGAGTTTAAACAGCGCCTAGAAAAGGGCGAAACCATAGAAAGTATGTTGCCTGAAGCCTTTGCGGTTGCCCGCGAAGCGAGTAAGCGCACACTAGAAATGCGGCCGTTTGATGTGCAGTTAATTGGTGGCATGATTTTAAATGAGCACCGTATTGCTGAAATGCGCACCGGTGAAGGTAAAACATTAACGGCATTGTTACCGGCATACTTAAATGCGTTAACTGGCCGTGGTGTTCATATTATTACTGTGAACGATTACCTTGCGCGCCGCGATGCGGAATCGAGCCGCCCGTTTTTTGAATTTTTGGGTTTAACCGTAGGTGTAAATGTTGCAGGTATGCATCCGAAAGACAAAAAAGATGCTTATGCGTGCGATATTTTATACGGCACTAACAACGAATTCGGTTTCGATTACTTGCGCGATAACATGGCGTTCACTAAAGATGAGCGCGTGCAGCGCGATTTGCATTATGCAATCGTGGATGAGGTGGATTCAATCTTAATTGATGAAGCTCGTACGCCACTGATTATTTCAGGGCCAGCTGAAGATTCTTCTGATTTGTACCGCCGCATTAATGCTTTAGTGCCGCAATTGAAGCGTCAGCCAGATGAGCAACCAGACGATGCAGAGCCTGGCGATTTCACGATTGATGAAAAAGCTCGCCAGCTATATCTTACTGAGCACGGCCAAGAACATATTGAAGAGATGCTGCAAGAAAATGGGCTGTTATCAAGTGAAGATTCACTATATTCAGCAACTAACATTTCTTTGTTGCACCACGTTAACGCAGCTTTACGCGCACATCATTTGTTCCACCGCGATGTTGATTACATTGTTAAAGATGATGAGATTGTTATCGTTGATGAACACACTGGGCGTACCATGGAAGGCCGTCGTTGGTCTGAAGGCTTGCACCAAGCAGTGGAAGCTAAAGAAGGCGTGAAGATTCAAAACGAAAACCAAACGCTTGCTTCTATTACCTTCCAGAATTATTTCCGCCTCTACGATAAGTTAGCGGGAATGACAGGTACTGCCGATACGGAAGCATTCGAATTCCAATCGATCTACGGTTTAGAAACGGTTGTAGTACCTACCAACAAAACCATGATTCGCGATGATATGCCGGATTTAATCTTCTTAACTGGGCAAGAAAAGTACGATGCCATTATTGAAGATATCCGTGAACAACGTGATGCAGGCCGGCCAATTTTGGTGGGCACAAGCTCAATTGAAAGCTCTGAGCTGGTAGCACGTTTGCTGAAGAAAGAAAAAATTAAGCACAAAGTATTGAACGCAAAATTCCATGCTCAAGAAGCTGAAATTATTGCGCAAGCTGGCCAATCAGGTGCTGTTACGATTGCAACCAACATGGCCGGGCGTGGTACCGATATTGTGCTAGGTGGTAGTTGGCAGGCAGAAATTGCTGCTATTGAAGAGCCAACTGAAGCACAAATCAACGAGATTCGCAGCAAATGGCAAGAACGCCACGATGCAGTAATTGCCGCTGGTGGTTTGCATATTATTGGTACCGAGCGCCACGAATCTCGCCGTATTGATAACCAGCTGCGTGGCCGTGCGGGCCGTCAGGGTGACCCGGGTTCTTCACGGTTCTATCTTTCATTAGAAGATAGCTTAATGCGTATCTTTGCTACTGAGCGTATGGGCGCGATGATGAAGCGCCTAGGTATGAAGCCTGGCGAAGCTATTGAACACCCGTGGGTTACCAAAGCGATCGAAAATGCGCAGCGTAAAGTAGAAGCACGCAACTTTGATATTCGTAAGCAATTGCTTGAATACGATGATGTGGCCAACGACCAACGGAAAGTAGTTTACGAGCAACGTAATGAGTTGCTCGATGGCGACGATATTAAAGAAACCATCAGTGTAATTCGTGAAGATGTAATGAACCGGGTTATCGATGAATATATTCCACCGCAATCACTTGAAGAGATGTGGAATATCGAAGGGTTAGAAGATCGCTTACGCTCTGATTTTGATTTAGAGCTGCCTATTCAAAAATGGCTCGATGAAGACGATAAGCTATTCGAAGAATTACTTCGCGAAAAAATTCTCGAAGAAACGGTAAAAGCATACGAAGACAAAGAAAAGCAAGTAGGCGAGAAAGTGCTTCGCCACTTTGAAAAAGCAGTAATGCTGCAAAGTTTGGATTCGCATTGGAAAGAGCATTTGGCTGCAATGGATCACCTGCGCCAAGGCATTCATTTGCGCGGTTATGCAAACAAGAATCCGAAGCAAGAATACAAGCGTGAAGCCTATAACTTGTTTACGGATATGCTAGAAGCGTTAAAAACCGAAGTAATCAGCATTTTAAGCAAAGTGCGTGTGCGTGCCGAAGAAGATGTTGAAGAAATGGAAGAAAAACGCCGGCAAGCAGAGCAAGCGGCTCCGCGTGAATTCCAACACGAAAGCGCGCCAGGCTCAGAGGAAAACGCTGGAGCCTCAGGCCAGCAAGTAGTTCGTGAAGGCGAGAAAGTTGGCCGTAACGATCCTTGTCCGTGTGGTTCTGGTAAGAAATACAAGCAATGCCACGGTAAGCTGGCTTAAGTATTTCCTATTGCTTTAGGAATTAGGTTAAGGAGTGGCATTTGCCCGCAAATAAGCAAGTTCATGTAGCTGTTGCGGTGGTAATTAATACCGCCGCACAAGTGCTTATTAGCAAGCGCGCAGAGCATCAGCATCAAGGTGGTTTGTGGGAACTCCCCGGTGGTAAAGTTGAAGCTGGGGAAGCGTTGTTAACCGCGCTCGACCGTGAGTTGCACGAAGAGTTGAACCTGCACGTAGATAGCGCAGAGCCGTTATTGAGTGTAAGCCATAATTATGGTGATAAGCAGGTATTGCTCGATGTGTGGCACGTTACCGGTTTTACTGGCGATGTTCACCCGAATGAGGGCCAACAATGGCTTTGGGCCGATAAACCTACCTTGCAATCACTTGATTTTCCGGCCGCGAATGTGCCAATTCTTGAAGTTGTTGAAAAGCTGCTAGCCCGAGTTTAACGCTCGGTTAGCAGCTTTTTTTGTTTTAAAACTCGTCGTCTTGATTCGTGGGTAATGGCAATTCATCGCCCGGAATTCGCTTCTCTTCAGAGGCCCACTCACCTAAATCGATAAGCTTGCACCGTTCACTACAAAATGGGCGAAAGGTGGAAGCTTCTTCCCATACCACAGTTTTTTCGCAGGTAGGGCAAGGCACGGTGATAGGTTTTACTTTCGACATTTAATTCATTCCTTACGAACAACTAGGCTTACAAGCAGCGCGCCAATTCAAAATTTACCGCTTCTTGATATGCGGCACGTTCACTCGTGTTCGCATGCATGAAGCGAATATTATACCGCTGGCGATGCCCACTGATAAGCGGATAAATCGCTAATTCGGCAGGAACTCTTACGCGCAGCATCGATAATTTTTCTTCGTTGCCGAGCCAATTGCCATTTTCGGCCACCAGTGGCATGAAGTTGGCTTGTTCTCGCAACATGGTCATTTCCATGGCTAGGGCATCACGCAGCACGCTCAGTTGTTCTAACCAAGTGTGCGCATCATGCCGGCGATCAGCCGCGGTAGATTGTAGCCAATACTGCAAATCGGGCAATTCATTGTGGCATTGGCCACCCATGATCCCCATGCGTTGCCGAATATTGCCCAGCAATCGATGATCACGCAGGGCATAGCCAAACTTACGGCCCTCACAAAGGGCTTGTAAAATGGCTTGTAGCTCTTGGTGTATTTCTTGTAACCGCCGTTGATCAACATCAGGGTGATTAAAGAATGCCAGTAGCTTTGCCTCTCGGCGTTCGAGATCTTTAATTAAATCGGCGCGGGTATCGGTACGATCGAGTAAATCAAGAAGGTTAAATAAACCACCAAAAAACAATGGGTAATTCACTGGCGTTACTTGCTCTGCAGCAAGTTCCAGTTGGTCGAGCAATGCTTCGATACGTAAATATACCCGAACCCGTTCTTCTAACGGATGTTCGTATGTTTTCCAGGCCATTTTCTTCTTCTAGTTAGTGAAACAACGCCCATGATAACGAGTCGGTTACCGAGTGCAATGGTTTTTCAAAATGTTAACCCGTAATTTAACAATATACCTGTGTTTTTTGCCAATGCGCTAAGAGCATTAAACGAGCGAAAGGTATTGCTGGTGTAAATGTTCAACCTGCGGCGTGAGTGACTGCGTATCTCTGCTGTTATCTATAATATCATCGGCCTTAATTAATCGTTCTTCACGGCTCATTTGCGCTGCGATTATGGCCTCTATTTGGCTTTGGGCTACACCATCACGTTGTTGTGTGCGTTCAAGCTGCAGCGCTTCTGGAATATCAATTACAAGCACCCGTTGGCAAAGTTTATCAAGGCCATTTTCTAGCAAAAGTGGTGCTGAAAGCATTACATACGGTGATTTTGCAGCCTTTAGCTGGCTTAATATTTCATCACGAATAGCCGGGTGCATGTGCTCGTTTAACCACTGCTTTGCCGAGTTATCAGCAAAAATAATCTCGCGCAGCTTGGAACGAATTAACTGCCCCGAAGTATCCAGAAGATCGGTGTTGTAGTGTTTGGCAAAATACTCAGCGATATGCGCTAACAAAGGTGAACCGGGTTCTACAACTTCACGAGCGATAACATCGGCATCAACCACCACAATGCCGTGCGCTTGGAATAAATTTGTAACTGTAGTTTTCCCCGAACCGATACCACCGGTTATGCCAATCACTATCATAGTGCAAAGTTCCAATACCAAAGGTAAATTGGTTCGGCATAGAACAAGGCAATGCCGCCGGCAACCGCCAAGAAGGGGCCAAAAGGCATCGGCTTATCTTGGCTATGTTTGCGCAGAATGATCATGAAAATGCCATAGGCTGCGCCCACTAACGATGAGAGTAACACAATGATAGGCAGTGCTTGCCAACCCAGCCAAACACCCAGCACCGCGAGCAATTTAAAATCACCGTAGCCCATGCCTTCTTTACCAGTGGCCAATTTGAATAGCCAATACACCGACCACAAAAATAAGTAACCTGCAGCGCCACCAATAATGGCATCGGTTGGGCTTACTGGCAGAATGTGAATGCTTAGAATTAACCCTAGCCACAAGAGCGGCAAAGTGAGTTGATCTGGCAGTAACATAATTTCGCTATCGATCAGGGTAAGTAGTAATAACACATACAAGAGCACTGCAAAGGCTATGGCTTGATAAGTAAACCCAAAGTGGGCAACCGCAGCCAGTGTGAGCAATGCCGAAACCGCCTCGGTTATTGGGTAGCGCAAGGAAATATGCGTTTTACAGCTGCGGCAGCGGCCTTTTTGTATTAGGTAGCTAAGCAGCGGAATATTTTCGAACCAGCGTAGGCTGTGGCCGCACTTAGGGCAATGTGATGCAGGATAGGCTAAATTGAAGCGCTTGCTCGAGCTTTTGGTTGTTTTTGGATCGTGCGCGATCTGCGGAAAAGAAGCCGCGCACTCATCGCGCCATTGCTGCTCGAGCATGCGCGGTAGCCTAGCTACAATAACATTGCCAAAGCTACCAAATACAAGCCCGAACAACGCCGCAAATACAAAGCCAACCCACGGGAACACCTGAAAAATTTCTGCCACTTTGCTCTCCTTTTAAAGCTCTATCTTACCGCACTGTTTGCCCGAGCTGAAAGAGCGGTAAGTAGAGTGCCAGCAATAATATCAAAACCACCACACTCACTAAAATAAGCACAATGGTTGGAACAATTTGGGTTACTTGTTGCTGCTGATTATCAAGCGTTAGCGTAACCTGTTTCATGGCAAACTGTAACTGCCGCGTAAGCTGGCCGCTTTGCTCGCCAGCCGCAATAGCTTGCAGGAGTAAATCAGGTAGATTACTCGCCGCTAGCGTTTGGCTGAACGTAAGGCCTTGGCTTAAACCCGCACTGGCACTTTGCCATTGCTGTTGCCAATAACCACTTGCCGAATGTTCGCTCACCAGTTGGCAGCTTTGCTGTAAGGGAATAGCACTTTCGGTAGCGAGCACCAACATATCTAAATCATGTAATAGGTGTTGTTGGCAAAGCCACTGGCCAACAAGCGGCAGGCGATAAATAGCGCGGCAATGCTGTGGATGCCTAACCCATACTTTGAACCGATACTGAATAAAGCTTACTACCCCCGCAATCGCACCCAGCACTAGTAGTAGTTTTTGCTGCGCGGCGCGGGTTTCTAGCTGCATTAATGTCTGTGTTACTGCCGGTAACGTTACATCAAGTTGGCTATAAATGGCGGCAAAGCGTGGCAGCAAAAAAAACACCATGAGCAGCAACGTAATGGCTGCTACGCTAAGCACGATAAGCGGATAGCGCAGCGCATCGCGCATTTGTTTCTGCCGCGCTCTTTCGGCTTCCATGGTGGCCACCATGCCTTGCAAAACGTCGGGTAAGCGCCCGGTGGTTTCGCCTACCTCTACCCACGCACATACTTCAGAAGAAAATAAACGAGGGTATCTTGCCATAGCGCTGGCAATGCCACTACCTTGCGCCAATGCATTTATCACGCCCACACAAGCTTCTGCTTGTGCCTCAGTTTGGCTGTTGCGATGCAAATGCTGCCAAGCTAATTGCTGATCAAAGCCCGCCTCAAGCAAGCTTTGCCACTGGAATAAAAAGCCCGGCAAAAACAGCCGGGAATGTCGAACTCCGATTTTGCTCGGTAACTTCGACAGGGAACGAACATAAATTTGCTGAAGATATAGCTGCCGCTTCGCCAAATTAGCGGTTGAGGCTTGAATAATACCCTTCTGTGGGCCTAATTCTGCATGCAGCCCTTGCCACTGAAACCATGCCATAGAAATCCCTTTATGGTTTTGTTGTTTTACCTGCTGGGCACTCCATTAGCTTTTCTTGCTGTGGTTGCACATCATTTTCTTCGTTGTCATCTAAACATTGTTGCAAATTCTGCCAATAGTTTTCATGGGTAGGCCCCATCAACAATGCAGCTCTTAATCTTGTGTGCATTGGCTGTAAGGTAAATACGCCTTGGCGCTTTTGGCCAACGGTTAGCAATCGCTGATTCACCAAAAGTTGCCAACAAGCAGCAAGCTGATAATTATTGATACCCAGCTGCTGCAAGCGGATTATGGCGCTTAACGGCTGGCTGGCATGCAGGGTAGCTAATACTAAATGCCCAGTTTGCGCTGCTTGCACAGCAATTTGGGCGGTTTCCGCATCGCGAATTTCACCTACCATCAGCACATCAGGGTCTTGCCGTAACATTGCCCGTAGCGCCGCGGCGAAGGTAAGCCCCACGCTGGGTTTAATAGGCACTTGGTTTACCCTGGTAAGCGTTACTTCCACAGGATCTTCAACAGTGGCAATATTTTTTGCCTCCGCCGCGAGTATTTGCAGCATGGCGTAAAGGGTGCGGGTTTTGCCGCTGCCGGTTGGGCCGGTTACCAAAATCAAGCCTTCTGGAATTTTTAAAATCTGTTTAATCATTGTTAGCTGTTGCGGCAACAGGCCGAGCGCATGCAATGGTAATGCTTCTTGCTCGCTTAGTTGCAAACGCAACACCATTTTCTCGCCGTGCAACGTGTTCAGCGTATTAATTCGACAATCAACTCCGCTGCCTGGGGTGTTGGTGCCATCAGGCGCCCCTTCGGAAGCGGTTAGTTGCAAGCGGCCATCTTGGGGTAATCTGCGCTCAGTAGTATCGAGGCCAGCGGCGGTTTTAAGCGCAGCAATAATGCGAACACCTTCGGCGGTTGAAATTGAAGCAATAGGTTCTAGCAAACCTAACCGCCGGCCGCGCCACCGATAAGCATTGGGCTCCGCCTCTAAATGTAAATCAGAAACCCCAGCGTAAGCGTGTTGGCAAATAAAATTGGCTATATCAGCATTTAACGAATGCACGCATTACCCCCGGGTATCCGCCACACAATGGGGAATGCGCATGCCCATTCCTTCATTATCACCAAAATCTGAACAGGCTACTGCCCACTGCAGCTGCGTGGCGGTAGCCGCAGGGCGAAGTTCAACTATAAGCGGGTTGCCTTGGCGATCGTTCACCTGCAACGTTGCTTGAATAGAACCGGGCACCGAACCTTGAGTAATAGCGGCAATACCAGAAGGAAAGGGGGCTTGCACTGGGGGAATGCCGCGTTGGCCAAAAGCTGCGCAAGGGCTTAGCGAACCTTCCATTTGCCAGCATATATTGATAGCTGTTTGCCAAGGTTGCAGGCTCATTAATGCGGTGCTTGCGCGGGCGCGCTGGGTGTAATCGGTATAGGCAGGCACGGCAAATGAGCTGAGTACGCCAATAATGGCCACCACAATCATAAGCTCAATAAGGTTAAAGCCAGTGGCCCGGCGAGATAAATTCATGTGCAACTCCTTTTGCAAAACTCAAACAACGAAGCAAAAGTAATAGCGGTAAATTTGGCAGGGGTAAAGCAAACCAATAGGAATTCAGCAATAGCTGAAAAAAGCGGGGTCGTTGATGTGAAGCTCTGGCACTTTAAAGGTGCCAGAGCTTCACATCAACGACCCCATTTTCTTTTTAAAGGCTGGTAACGCGCAGAGATAAATCTAACGCCTGTACGTGCTTTGTGAGTGCGCCAGATGAAATATAATCTACGCCGGTAGCGGCATATTTGGCTAACTGATCGGCGGTTACATTACCCGAAACTTCCAGCTTGGAGCGGCCGCGAGTAAGGCTTACCGCGGTTTCAATATCACTCATGCTGAAATTATCGAGCATAATAACATCGGCACCGGCGGCCAAAGCTTGCTCAAGCTCTGCAAGGTTCTCGGTTTCTACTTCAACCAATAAGCCCGGTTCGTTTTTGCGCGCTGTAGCCACGGCTTTATCAATGCCGCCACAAGCCGCAATGTGGTTCTCTTTAATCAAAAACGCATCATGCAAACCAATGCGGTGATTCGCACCGCCTCCACAGGCTACTGCGTATTTTTGCGCTAAACGCAGGCCCGGAATAGTTTTACGAGTATCTAACAATTGGGTATTGCTGCCGGCTAAATGCACCACCGCGCTTGCAACCGCACTAGCGGTAGCCGATAACGTTTGTAGGAAATTCATTGCCGTGCGTTCGCCGGTAAGTATTGCTCGTGCCGGGCCCGATAAAGTGCAAAGTTCCTGATTTGCGCTAACGGCTGAACCATCATGCACATGCCATTCAATGCGCACGTTATTACCAAGCTGGGCAAATACTTCATCTACCCAAGCGCAGCCACAAATCACACCCGGCTCGCGGGTAATTAGGCGAGCGGTAGCTCGCTGATCGGCAGGAATTAAATTTGCCGTGATATCGGCACTGGCATCAGCAACACCGCCTAAATCTTCGGCCAAAGCAGCGGCTACTTGTTGCGGAATCGATTGGCGCAATGAATCGCTCATACTGGCTGGGTTTTGCATTGGCTACTACTACCTTTATGGGTTAGGAAAATATTAAGTTATTGGCGAATAGTTAGAATTTGGTTCCGTTGGCTGAATTCCAAGCTTCGCAAGGCACTCATACCCAATAAAATATGTTGGCTATCGTAATCAGGAACGATAGTGGCGGCAACATTATACAGGCGAATTTCACCAAGTTGCAGCTCTGAAACCTCAGTTTGAAAGGCATCGGCAATACCATTTGCGGTGCGCACCTGAATGCGGGTGCCTTGGCTAAGGCCTAACTCTTGCGCCAAACGCCCCGGTACTGCAACTTGGGTAGCGCCGGTATCCAATAGAAAGGTAACTTCGCGGCCATTAATAAAGCCATTTGCAATGTAATGCCCGCGCGAATTTTGCTTCAAGGTAACCACCGCTTCACCGTTTTCTTGATAGCTAACCACTTGTTGATTCGGATTTTCTTTCTTTTGCAGAAAGTTCTCGAACCCCCAATACAACACAAAAAGAGCGGCTATCCAGGCAAACCAAGAGAACCATCGGCCCATTTGCCCGCTTGAATCGTTTGAACTTGGCATAAGAGTTAGTCCCTCACTTTACCTTTTCATGTTAAATACGGATACTGAGCTACATTCCCAAGTAACATTCCTAAGTAATGTTACTGAGTTACATAGTAACAAGAGAACCCATTGGAACGGAAACGATAGAGGCACCCATTGCTAAATTTGCAAGCGCACCGATTAACCCCTGTAACTTGGCAGTGCTCACCGCATGCTGATGAGCGGCCCGATAGTAATGATATTAGCCTGCTAGTGGTGCATGGTATCAGCTTGCCCGAGGGTGAGTTTGGTGGGCCTTACATCAATGATTTGTTTCTCGGCTGCCTAGATTGTGAAGCGCACCCGAACTTTGCCATCTTAGAAGGTTTACGGGTATCGGCGCATTGTTTGATCAGGCGCAATGGTGAAATTATCCAATATGTCGATTTTAACCGCCGCGCATGGCATGCCGGAGTTTCCAGTTGGCAAGGGCGCGAACGCTGCAACGATTATTCAATTGGCATTGAACTTGAGGGAACCGATTCCACCCCCTACACTAAACTACAATATGAAGCATTGGCGGAAGTAACTCGAGTTTTACAACAACATTACCCAGCAATCACAAATGAACGCATTGTTGGGCATGAAGATATAGCACCAGGCCGGAAAACAGATCCGGGCCCGGCGTTTGATTGGCAAACATACCGCGCACTCATAAGCGAAACAGCGCACAAATAATAGGCATGATGGCAAAGCACTTGCCAGTGCAACAGAGGAATAAACAACATGATGGTGTTTTCATTATTTATCGCTTTAATTTTAGAGCGATTGCGCATTACTCCAGAAGCTTGGAAGCTAGATCCTATAGCCGATCGGTGGGATGCTTGGCTGAATGAAAAAGATGATATTAATCGCTGGCGCAATCACGATTTATTCGGTCCGCTGTTGCTGGTGGCGCCGGCAATTGTGTTAGCCATCTTGATGTGGATAAACTACAGCGTGCTAGCAGCGGTATTGGTGAATATTATTGTGCTCACTTTGGTTATTGGTTGCCGCACCCAACGTTCAGCACTGCGCCAATATTTTCTAGCGGCAAAGCGCGGCGATAATGCAGAAGTAGAAATTCATGCTGAGGCGCTAAAATATCACCCCGATGAAAACCTTAACACTGGCCAACAATTAGTTTGGTTAAACTTCCGCTTTTATGCGGCGGTTTCGATCTGGTTTATTTTGCTAGGCGCGCCGGGTGCTCTTGCATATGGCTTGCTGCGCTCACGCGCCGATGTATTTCCGAAAATTTTAGCCTGGGTAGAATGGTTGCCGCTGCGTATTTGTGCGTTTGGTTATGTGTTGGTGGGGCATTTTTCGAAAGCGATGCCGGTGTGGCTAAAAATAGTGCCTGAAGGTATTGAAAACCCGCCGCAGCAATTAGTAGATGTAGCGGTAGCAGCTGAAGAAGTGCCAGAAGATCCAGAAAACAACTGGATAGAAGCCGAAGCTTTAGTGAACTTAGTGCGGCGCAACATGATTTTAATCTTGGTTATCGTGGCATTCGCTACCTTACTAGGATGGGTGGTATGACCAATAATGCCACGCATAAATTTGGCTTCAGGGTAAATAACGGATATAATTACCGCCAGTGGTAAATTGGTATTACCAATAAGTTATTTATAATGGGCGGTATATGATTCAACGAGTGGCACAAACCAAGCTATCAGATATCATCGTTTCGCAAATCGAATCGATGATTGTTGATGGTACTTGGGCGGCCGGTGAACGTTTACCCTCAGAGCGCGATTTGGCCACGAAGTTTCATGTATCGCGGCCATCATTGCGCGAAGCAATTCAAAAGCTGGAAGCAAAAGGTTTGGTTTCTCGCCGCCAAGGTGGTGGAACCTTCGTAAGTAACGCGCTTGATCAGCAAGTGCGAGAGCCTTTATTCGAGCTGCTTGCACGGCACCCGGAATCACAATTTGATTTGCTAGAATTTCGCCACGCCCTTGAGGGCGTTTCGTCATTTTATGCGGCTATGCGTGGCACTGATTCTGATTTACAGCACATTGCTGATAGCTTTGCTGCCATTGCCGCAAAGCGCGCGCAATCGGAAGCCGAGCAAGTACACTCTATTGCTGAGCAAGCTGAAGCGCTGATGGTGTTTTACACTAGCATTGCCGAAGCTTCGCATAATGTAGTGCTATTGCATTTAGTTCGCGGTATGCGCGAATTGCTGCAAGAAAATATGCGGCGAAATCTAGAAGTGCTTTCAGAGCGTAGTGATGTAAGAGAACAACTTCATATACATCGGCAAGCAATTGTTGATGCAATTATTGCAAGAAAGCCAGAACAGGCACGTGATGCGTGCCATCAGCATTTGGCGTATATAGAAAAAACCTTGTTACACCTGAATCGGGAACACACCCGGCTGCAACGTTCGTTGCGGCGGAGTGAACCTTTATCGACTCCATTGGAGAAGTAAGGAACCAGTATGGCAGATTTAGATCAGCACGATATCGACCAGCAAGAAACGCAGGAATGGCTAGATTCACTCGAAGCCGTTCTCGATGCTGAAGGCCCAGAGCGGGCGCATTTTATTCTTGAGCAATTGATTGATAAGGCGCGCCGTAGCGGTGCATATCTGCCATATCAGCCAACCACTGCGTATTTGAATACTATTCCGGTAAGCCAAGAGCCAGTAATGCCAGGCGATCATACTTTGGAAGCGCGTATTCGTGCGGCTATTCGTTGGAACGCGTTGGCAATGGTTTTACGCGCATCGAAAAAAGACCTTGAGCTAGGTGGCCATATTTCGAGTTTTGCTTCTTCAGCAATGCTTTACGATGTTGGTTTTAACCACTTCTTCCGGGCTCCGGGCGAAGATGGCGGTGATTTCCTATTTATCCAAGGCCACGTTTCTCCAGGTATCTATGCGCGCGCTTTCTTAGAAGGCCGCATTACCGAAGATCAAATGAACAAATTCCGCCAAGAAGTTGATGGCGATGGCCTTTCTTCGTATCCGCATCCGAAGTTAATGCCAGATTTTTGGCAATTCCCTACTGTTTCTATGGGCCTTGGCCCAATGCAGGCTATTTATACTGCTCGGTTCTTAAAATACCTTACCGATCGCGGCATTAAAGATTGCTCGAAACAGCGTGTTTATTGCTTCTTAGGCGATGGTGAAGTAGATGAGCCAGAAAGCTTAGGTGCGATTGGTTTGGCCACCCGCGAAGGCCTAGATAACCTAACCTTTATTGTGAACTGTAACTTGCAGCGCCTAGATGGCCCAGTGCGTGGTAACGGTAAAATTATCCAAGAACTGGAAGGCACATTCCGTGGCGCCGGTTGGGAAGTAATCAAGGTAATTTGGGGCCGCTATTGGGATCCATTGTTATACCGCGATACCGAAGGCAAGCTTGCTGAAATCATGCAAACCAGCGTAGATGGTGAATACCAAAACTACAAAGCTAAAGGTGGCGCTTACACGCGGGAAAAATTCTTTGGTAAAACCGAAGAAACCAAAGCGATGGTAGCAAATATCTCTGATGAAGATATTTGGCGCTTGAACCGTGGTGGCCACGATCCAGTAAAAGTTTACGCTGCTTACCACAAAGCGGTGAATACCAAAGGCCGGCCACAAGTTATTTTGGCGAAAACTGTAAAAGGTTACGGCATGGGTGCTGCGGGTGAAGGTAAAAACGTAGCGCACCAAGTGAAGAAAATGGATATCGATGCGATTAAACACTTCCGCGATCGTTTCAATATTCCAATTAAAGATGCTGATTTAGAAGATATGCCGTTCTATCGCTTCCCAGAAGATAGCGAAGAGATGAAGTATATGAAAGAGCGCCGCGAGAAGCTCGGTGGCTTTATGCCCGTGCGTTTAGCGGAAACCGATAAAGAGCTAGATGTACCAAGCTTGAAAGCCTTTGATGCGGTATTGAAAGGCAGCGGCGATCGGGAAATTTCAACTACTATGGCGTTTGTACGTGTACTTACCGCTATGTTGAAAGATAAGAAAATTGGTTCGCGGGTAGTGCCCATTATTCCTGATGAAGCGCGTACGTTCGGTATGGAAGGCTTGTTCCGTCAAGTAGGCATTTACTCAAGCCAAGGCCAGAAATATACCCCACAAGATGCGGATCAAGTGGCTTATTATCGTGAAGATAAGAAAGGCCAGGTATTGCAAGAAGGCATTAACGAATTAGGTGCTATGGCCTCGTTCGTGGCGGCAGGTACTAGCTACTCCACCAACAACGAACCGATGATCCCGGTATACATCTATTACTCGATGTTCGGTTTCCAACGTGTGGGCGATTTAGTATGGGCTGCAGGCGATAGCCAAACCCGTGGTTTCTTAGTGGGCGGCACTGCCGGCCGAACTACACTAAATGGCGAAGGCTTACAGCACCAAGATGGCCATAGCTTATTGCATTTTGGCACTGTGCCAAATTGCATCAGCTATGATCCAACGTACGGCTACGAAGTAGCGGTTATCGTACAAGATGGCATGCGCCGCATGTTCGCTGAGCAAGAAAATGTTTTCTATTACATCACTGTAATGAACGAAAACTACAAGCAACCAGAAATGGCTGAAGGCGTTGAAGAAGGTATTCTGCGCGGTATTTACAAGCTGGATCAGGTGAAAGCGAAGAAAGCGAAAGCGAAAGTACGTTTATTGGGCTCAGGCACAATTTTGCAGCAAGTGCGCGCAGCAGCGAGCATTTTGGCTGAGAAATATGATGTTGATGCCAGCGTATTTAGTGCTACCTCGTTTAATGAATTGGCGCGTGATGGGTTAGATGTTGAACGTTACAACATGCTGAACCCAACCAAGAAAGAGAAAAAAGCATACATCACTTCAGTGCTGGAAAAAGAAGAAGGCCCAGTAATTGCTGCCACTGATTATATGAAACTCTATGCCGACCAAGTTCGCGCATGGGTGCCAGGTAATTACCGTGTGCTCGGCACCGATGGCTTTGGACGCTCGGATAGCCGCGAGAACTTGCGCCGTCATTTTGAAGTAAACGCTGAGTATATTGTTGTAGCCGCTCTTAGTGAGCTGGCGAAAGCAGGTGATATCGATAAGAAAGTAGTTGCGCAAGCAATTAAAGATTTCGGTATTGATGTTGATAAAGCAAACCCACTCTACGCATAAGGAGAACATGATGGCTGATGCAAAAGAAGTTCTAGTTCCCGATGTAGGTGGGGAAAGCGTTGAAGTTATCGAAGTATTGGTAAGTGACGGCGATAGCATAGAAGCAGAAGATTCGTTGGTAACCGTAGAGAGCGATAAAGCCTCGATGGATATTCCAGCTCCTTTCGGTGGCAAAGTAAAAAGCCTGAAAGTGAAGGTTGGCGATAAAATTAGTGAAGGCGATTTGCTGGCGCTAATGGAGGCGGCTGATGATTCTGTTTCAAGCGATGATTCAGGCTCTGATGCCGAATCTGATGAAAAATCACCCGAAAAGAACTCAAACGAGGAAGAAAAATCCTCGAGTGAAAGCAAAAAAGACTCAAACGAAGATGATAACTCCTCAAATGAGTCCAAGAAAGATGATTCGAAATCTGCAAGCAAGAAGAAACCTTCTGGTGGCACGCAAACTATTGAAGTAAACGTGCCCGATATCGGTGAATCAGGTGAAGTTGAAGTAATTGAAGTGTTAGTTGCCGAAGGCGATGATATTTCAGAAGAAGATGGCCTGATCACGCTAGAAACCGATAAAGCCACCATGGATGTGCCTAGCCCGAAAGCCGGTAAAGTGAAAAGCTTGAAAGTGAAAGTGGGCGATAAAGTGAAAGAAGGTTCGCTCGTGCTTGAGCTAGAAATCGCTGGTGAAGATGATGGTGAGGAAGAAGATACTGCCGATTCTGCCTCTGATAGTAGCTCTGATGAGAAAGAAGAGAAGAGCTCGAAAAGCGATTCTGATTCTAAAGACGATACAAGCGAACGTGATTCTGGTAGCAGAAAAGAACCACCAGTGCCTGATCATCCGTTAGGACGCAAAGGTAAAGACGATGCTCTAGTGCATGCTTCACCTGCAGTGCGCCGCGTAGCGCGTGAGTTTGGTGTTGATCTTAGTAAAGTTTCTGGCACCGGCCCGAAAAACCGCGTGTTGAAAGAAGATGTGCAAGAGTTTGTGAAATACGAACTTTCGCGCCCGAAAGCTTCTTCTGCCCCTTCTTCAGGCGGTGCTGGCGGCCTGCAAGTAATTGCCCAGCCGAAAGTTGATTTCAGCAAGTTTGGTGAAATCGAAGAAGTGGAAATGTCGCGCATTCAGCGTTTATCGGGGCCGAATCTACATCGCAACTGGGTAACCATTCCGCATGTAACGCAGTTTGATGAAGCGGATATCACCGAGCTTGAGAAATTCCGTAAGGCAGAGAACGAGCAGTTGGCGAAGAGAAAAGCCGATGTGAAGTTCACGCCACTGGTATTTATCATGAAAGCGGTTGCAAAAGCGCTGGCAGAATTCCCAGAGTTCAATTCTTCGTTACACGAAGATGGCGAGCACTTGATTCTGAAGAAATACATCAATATTGGTATTGCCGTAGATACGCCGAAGGGCCTAGTGGTGCCGGTTATCCGTGATGTGGATAAGAAAGGTATTGCCGAGCTTTCTCGCGATTTGGCCGATGTAAGCATTCGTGCCCGCGATGGCAAGCTAAAATCTGCCGATATGCAGGGCGGCTGTTTCTCAATCTCAAGCTTAGGCGGCATTGGTGGTACGGCGTTTACGCCTATCGTAAATGCGCCAGAAGTAGCTATTCTCGGGGTATCAAAAAGCGATATCAAACCGGTATGGAATGGCAAAGAGTTTGAGCCACGGTTAATGCTGCCACTGAGTCTTTCCTATGATCACCGAGTAATTGATGGTGCATTAGCGGCGCGGTTCTCAGTGTATTTGGCCGGCGTGCTTTCCGATATCCGGAAAATTATACTCTAAACAAGACGTACCGAGGATTTCTCGGTACAATACAGCGCAAATTTGAGCGCGAATTTGAATTTTATTTTTGGCGCAGCAGTTAGCGAAAAAATAGGGGTTATCATGAGCAACGAAATTAAAACACAGGTTGTAGTTCTTGGCGGAGGCCCGGGTGGTTATTCAGCCGCTTTCCGTGCAGCCGATTTAGGTTTGGATGTAGTAATTGTTGAACGTTACAACGTGTTAGGCGGTGTTTGTTTGAACGTGGGTTGTATCCCTTCAAAAGCCCTGCTGCACCTAGCTAAACATATTGAAGATGCCAAGCATTTAGGCGATGCAGGTGTTACTTTTACTGCGCCGAAAATTGATTTAGATAAAATTCGCTCGCATAAAGAAAAAGTAATCAGCCAGCTTACAAATGGCCTTGGCCAAATGTCGAAAATGCGCAAAGTGAAAGTTATTGTGGGTACTGGTGAATTTACCGGTGCGAACGAGCTTAAAGTAACTGGCGATGAAGAAACGGTTATCAAATTTGATAACGCCATTATAGCTGCCGGTTCAAAACCCGTTGAATTGCCATTTATCCCGCATGAAGATGAGCGCATTTGGGATTCAACCGATGCACTAGAAATGCCGTTCATTCCAAAGAAAATGCTGCTTTTGGGCGGCGGTATCATTGGTTTAGAAATGGGCTGCGTATATAGCGCATTAGGTTCAAAACTAGATGTAGTTGAGTTCATGGACCAACTAATTCCTGCGGCTGATAAAGATTTGGTGAAAGTATTCACCAAAGCCATGAAGCCTAAGTTCGATAACATCATGTTAGAAACTAAAGTAACCGCAGTTGAAGCTAAGAAAGATGGCATTCACGTTACTTTTGAAGGCAAAAACGCACCAGAAAAACCAGTGAAATACGATGCAGTATTAGTAGCCGTTGGCCGTACACCAAATGGCGGCAAATTAGGTGCTGATAAAGCAGGCGTTAATGTAACCGATCGCGGTTTCATTGAAGTTGATAAGCAAATGCGCACTAACGTTGACCACATCTTCGCTATCGGCGATATCGTTGGCCAGCCAATGCTTGCGCACAAAGCGGTTCACGAAGGCCATGTTGCTGCCGAAGTAATTTCTGGCAAGAAACACTTCTTTGATCCGAAAGTAATTCCTTCAATTGCCTATACCGATCCAGAAGTTGCATGGGCAGGTTTAACCGAGAAAGAAGCGAAAGAGCAAGATATCGCCATTGAAACCGCCGTGTTCCCATGGTCGGCTTCAGGCCGCGCAATTGCTTCTGGCGCAACCGATGGCTTCACGAAATTGATTTTCGATAAAGAAAGCCACCGCATTCTCGGCGGTGCCATTGTAGGTTCGCACGCAGGTGAGCTACTGGGCGAAATCTGCCTAGCCATCGAAATGGGTGCGGATGCCGAAGATATCGCACTAACCGTACACGCTCACCCAACATTGCATGAATCAGTTGGCTTGGCCGCGGAAGTGATGGAAGGTTCTATTACTGATATGCCAAACAAGAAAGCTAAGAAGAAGTAATTTTTAGTTTTTAACGATAATAAATAGCTGCGGAAGCTAAATGCCAATGCCGTAGCACAGAAAATAGGCCTACCATGGTGCAAACCGTGATAGGCCTTTTTTATTGCACACCACCCGCTTATAGCGTTATTCGAGCATGCACAATTAGCCGCAACCCAATTCTCGTTATCAACTTGCCTCCCTCCAAAAAAAGCCGTAATGTTAAATACTTGTAAGTTAAACAACTTAGATAATGAGCACCGGTGCCTGAGATAATGCGCACGCATATTATCTGCAATTAACAAGCACGGTCACTTTCACATCTAAAAATACAGGGATGCATCTCATTTTATTACTTAATTTCAATACCCTGTATATTTTTTTAGCTCTCTGCCATGCGCCACAAAGTGTCGGGCTTTATATATAAATGTTATGTTTTCTCAGGGGGCTTTGAATGCTCGAATATCTGAAGTTGCTTGTTGATCTTATTGGCCACATTGCTTGGCCTGGGCTGATATTGTTGGTTGTATACCAATTTAAGGACGAGCTTCCCGCTTTATTGACGCGCATTAAAAAAGCAAAAGTTGGAAATGCTGAGTTTGATTTTACAGAAGCTGTTACTGAAGTTAAAAACCTCGCTTTTCAAGCCGGTATTAGTATTTCTGGAATAAGTGGTTTATTTAGTAATCAAGACATGATGCTGTTTAAAGAAGCACCTGAGTGGGCATTTATCAAATCGTGGCAAAAAATAGAAAGTCTATTGCTCAGGTCAAACGTAGGTAAACCCATAGCTTCCATTAATCGCATGATTGATGAACTACTAAGTTTGTCTTTAATCGATAGCGAAGTCGGCAACCTAGTTGTAAAAATGTATCGTTTAAGGAACGAAATCGTTCACGCCAAAAATCCTGAGATCTCTCGCGGTGAAGTTTTGGAGTGGCTGGGTTTGTCTAAGAGTGTTCATGATCGATTAGAACAACAACTATCAAGTGCTGGTTTATTAAAAACATAACAATCAAATTTTATCGCCAGCAAAAAAGCGCTGGCTGCGACTTCAACCCGCTGCGCGGCTTTCCGCGCTAAATTTGGGCGTTATAAATCTCAAAAGGAGTAAATATGGATATCAATGGAACAGTTACAGGACTATTTCTTTTCTTTTGCGGAGTGGTCATCGGTTTAATTGGTTATTGCTTAGGTCGCCGGAAAACTCAAACTCCATTTCTTGCTGGCGTACTTGGCTTTTTTCTGGGACTTATACCAATTTTTGGCATAATCTATTTAGTTATTCTAATGCTGAAAAATGACGTGGCTACTAATGAAAGTGCAGCGCATTCGAAGAATGATTTATAACAAGTCGCAGCAGTACGCGCCTTTGGCGCCGGACACTCACTTCGTTCGTGCCGCTGTGCTCGGGCGTTATGTTTCGTCAATCCTTTTCTTGCGAATTCCTAGACTGTAACGTACATTTATAAGTACATAAAGTTGTACGTAGGTGATGCCAATGAAAAGAATGCGTGTAGACGAAGATATTCGACCTCTATCTGAATTTCGGGCCGGGGTTGCAAAGTTTGTTAAGCAAATTCATGAAACGCGGCGCCCGATGGTTCTTACACAGCGAGGCCGCGGAGTTGCAGTGCTGGTTGATGTTCAAGAGTACGAAAAGATGCAAGAGCGTTTGGAAGTGCTCGAAGAGGTTTACCGCGCTGAAGAGCAAATCGCTAATGGTGCCGGAATTTCTCATGAAGATGCAAAATTGCGCATTTTGAGTAAATTAGCCCAATGAAATTAGTCTGGTCTCCGCTTGCGCTAGAGCGCGTAGAAAGTATCGCTCAATACATTGCCGAAGATAAACCGAGTGCGGCGCTATATTGGGTTGATGGATTATTTTCTTGCGTCGATCGGTTAGCTGAATTTCCGGAGAGTGGGCGAGTCGTCCCTGAGGTGCGTTTGCAGCGTATTCGAGAAGTGATGTTTGGCTCTTACCGGGTTATTTACAGCGTAACAAATCGGGTGGATATTCTAACGGTTCGTCGCAGCAGTCAGTTATTAAAAGCCTCTGAGCTCGGTGTTGATGAAACATAACAAGTCAATAAACTGCGCGCCTGCGGTCGCCGGACGCTCGTTCCTCGCGCCGTTTATGGCGGGCTGGTGTGATTTTTATTCTGTGCAGAGATAGCGTGTGTTAGCTATTAGAATTCTCGGAAGCGCTCATTCCTTCGAATCGGCTAATCGGGGAACTACTTTTCATTTCTTTTCTATTCTATTCAAGATATTCCTGCTCTACTCACGGAGTGGTATGGTTGGCAAAGCTAGGTTTTCTGGTAATATAAATGTTATGTGATGTGAGAATTTTGAACCTATGGGATTTGAGTTTTAGGTAGTTAACTATAGGAACAAACGCGCGTTTTCAGCGCTGAACAACAGCTTCTCGGGTGCTTTTTTCTTGGGCGTTAAGTGGATACCAAAGGCTAGCGTAATGAAAAAACCTAATATAACAAAAGACGAGCAAGCTAGGCTTAATACCCTTAGATCACTCGGTGTTCTAGATACACCAAAAGAAGAACGATTTGACCGCCTGACGCGGTTGGCGAAAAGGCTGTTTGATGTGCCTATTGCGCTTGTTAGTCTTGTCGATGAAAATCGTCAATGGTTCAAATCTTGCGTAGGCTTAAGTATAAGTGAAACACCACGCGATATCTCATTTTGTGGCCATGCAATCCTAGGTGAAGATCTGTTTATCATTCCAGATACGTGCAAAGATGCACGCTTTGCGGACAATCCCTTGGTTGTTGATGAACCTTATATTCGCTTCTATGCCGGATGCCCACTCAGCGCACCGGATGGAAGTAAGCTTGGTACTTTGTGTATTCTCGATTGCAGGCCCAGAATCTTTGATCAGGAAGATATGGAAGCTTTAGCAGACCTTGCATCGATGGTAGAACGTGAACTTTCAGCTATACAGCAGGCGACATTAGATGAGCTTACCAATATTTCAAACCGGCGCGGATTCATAACGCTCGCTGAACAAAGCCTGAAGCTTTGCGCGCGACAAAAACTTGCCGCTTCGCTGATATTTATCGACTTGGATAATTTTAAGCAGGTAAACGATACTTTTGGGCATGCGGAAGGGGATCGCGCATTGATTGCCTTTGCAGAACAAATTAAAGCAGTGTGCCGAGAATCGGATATTTGTGGAAGATTAGGAGGCGATGAATTTGCCATGCTATTGGTTGATTTATCCGAGGAAGAGGCAAACTCTGTTGTTTTAAGGCTTAATCAGTCAGTGAATAAATACAATCAGGAAGCAAAGCGCGGGTACGATATTCTCTTCTCTAATGGTGTGCTGCAAATCTGTTCTGATAAGCACCCAACAATTGAAGCTATGTTGGCGGAAGTAGATTCTCTAATGTATGCACATAAAGGATCTAAAGATTAACCTAACTTAAGCACCAAACTTTTACTTCACGAAATCAATGAAGCATTTATTAGTTGAATCTAGGAAATGCTATTATAAGGCACAAATCACGGCTTAATTTATATGAGATGTAGGGCAAAACACCTATGAAAAATGCGTTACAAGAGCAACTGCTGAAAGCGGGTTTGGCAGATGAAAAAAAGCTCAAGAAGATGAAAAAAGAGAAGCATTTGCAGCGCAAGCAAGTGGGCAAGAAGCAGAAGATTGTGAATGAAGCTACGCTTTCAGTTGCGGAGCAGCGGCGTGAGCAGGTGGCGCGTGATCAAGAGCTTAATCGTCAGCGCAAAGCCGAAGCGGAAGAAAAAGCGATTGCGGCGCAAGTGCGGCAGTTAATTAACGTGAACCGAATATCTCACCAAGGTGAAGTGGCGTTTAACTTTGCCGATGGTAACTTGGTGAAGCGGTTATATGTGAATCAGAAAATTCATAATGAGCTTACTAAAGGCAAGCTTGCCATTGCTCGCGATGCCATTGCTCCTGATAAGAATGGTTATGCCCTTATTCCAGCACAGGTTGCCGATAAAATTCAGCAGCGCATTCCAACGGCAATTGTTTTATTGAATGTGAATGATGTAGTTGAGAATGATGCCGACGAAGAAGATCCGTATGCGGATTACAAAATTCCTGACGATTTAATGTGGTGATTGTTTTACGGGCAATTGTTTCACAGCTAATGGTTTCACCGGTAACGGCTTCACACGAGAAGCGCCTAACTTTGTTAGCAACACTCGGCTAGCAAACACCAGCTAAACATTGGAGCACGGTTACCTTGCCCGCTCCAGTATCTCCATAGCCACTAATCTGGATTCGAAACGCACATCGGTAACTGAGCCGCTTTCGCCTTTGTAGTTTTCGAACCACAACTGCAATATTTCCGGAATAGCGGGGTGGGTTTCGGTGAGCTCGGCAATATCGGTCACCGCGCCGAAAACTGGGTGGTTTGGGTCTACCGCGATAAGTTTATCATCTTGCTCGCCATTATCGAGCATGGTCATGATGCCGATAATTCTTACTGCGATAAGTTCACCTTGTTGTAGTGGTGAACCTAAAACCAATACATCTAGAGGGTCGCCATCGCCACCCTCTGATTTTTCCAGCAATGTATTCGGAATAATGCCGTAGTTTGCTGGATAACCAAGAAACTGAACCCAACGTGGGCTGCCGTTTTCGAGTTCCCACTCTAGCCAATTCTCATCACTGTGATTTTGCTGCCATTTTTGTTGGCTGCCGCTGGTGATTTCAATCATTGCCAGTACAAGCCCTTCGGCAACTTCGGGTTCAGCACTTGCAATAGGCTGTTGATTGAAAACACAGTGCCGCAATTCCGCAGCATTGGTATCGAGCAGCGCATAAGCAAGTTTACCAAGCTTTTGGCTATCGCAAATTAGCGCTTCAAGTTCACGCTCAGTGCCTGCTGCAAATTTTCCAAGTTCAGCCGCAGTTTGCTGCTCACGCCCGCCGCTTTCATTCAAAACGATATCACCACTCATGCCGCCAATATATCCGGCTAGCTTACTCAACCAACGCATATAGGTTTGCATATTTTCTAGGTTTGCAGGCGGCTGTAACATGGCTTGTTCCCGCAAATGATTCGCCCAATAAAACTCTACGAATGGAACTGAAGGGGCAGGCTTGCTCCATACCAACCCGCGCAAAAAATATAGGGCTGCACGAAAATCATCGTTAGCTATGTTGGAACGGCCAAGTTTACTTGGTAATTGCTGCGGGCTAATGGCGTGGCCTTCTGCATTTCGCAACCATGTAAGTTGATTCTGCTGCATCCAGCGCCAGAATTCGGCATCTGTAAGCTCTGATTTATCATGGGTAATTAACACGCTAACTGTAAAATCGGCACCGCCTTCGGGCATTTCATAAAAAATAGAAAAAGTATGGTGGCCATCGGTGAGGTAGAGCTGCCCACCGGGGCCAACTATTGCGGTTTTGAGCTCGTTAAACTTAGGGGGCTGGCCGTCACCAGTGCAATTGGGTAAGTGCAAGCTTGCGGTTTGTATTTGCATAGCACGGCCTAATCCGCGAGCTTCGCAGATATCATCTAACCGCTTTTGTGGCTCAAACCGATAGCGATTGAGTTTATAGGCCACTTGGGCGTGCGCAATAACCCCCTGGGTGGGGTGCAATTCGCTCAAGTCTATTTCAATCACGTGGTTTACTCTCGGGGCTTGCGCCTGCCCGGGCGCTCGCTCCTGTGCATGGGCAACGTTGGCATAAAGCAACTGCAGCATGATAGCAATAAGGAGGCTAGCGGAGAGAGCTGAAAATGCTTTGAAAATTGGCATGAGGTGATTTCATATTAGGTCATTTAATGTTCGTAATATAACAACTTTTGATGACTATTCGATGACAAAACTACTGGTATTCTTTGTCTTGTCACTGAACAGTCGTTGATTTGTAACAGGAACTGCGCAAAAGCGTCATTTACCTTCTATACCGTTGAGCGGTCTTTTCATTACAATTTTATTGAAGGTGCTCACAATGTTGCGAACTCCTCGGTTCTCTCGGAAAGTAACCACACAAGCGGTGCTACTTGCACTAGCTTTACCCATGGCTGGTGTAGTGCAAGCCGCTACTACAGTGCAAGGGGAAGTAAAGAATGCCAACGGCCAACCGCTAAGCGGTGTTCAAGTTGAGGTTGTAGGCACTTCTCGTAGTGTATTCACGGATCAAGATGGGCGTTTTGTGCTGCGCCAAGTGGAAGATGGCACTGTTACCTTGCGCTTTCAATACCTTGGGTTACCAAGTGTTGAGCGAGCGGTTCAAGTAACAGGCGCGAATACGGAAGAGTTAGATGTTGTGTTAACAGCGCGAGTTGAAAGCATTGAGCGGATTCAGGTAACGGGTCAGCGCGAAGCGCAAAACCGAGCTCTGAATGCTTATCGCGCGTCTGATGCAATTGCCAGCTTCGTTGAATCAGATGATATGGGTCAGTTTGTTGATCAGAACGTGGCTGAATCGCTACAACGTATTGTTGGTGCTTCTATCTCACGCGACCAAGGTGAAGGCCGTTTTGTGAGCGTGCGCGGTGTTGATGCTGGCTTAAGTACCGTAACGGTTAACGGTATGCGTATCGGAACACCAGAAGATGGTTCCCGTGCGGTACCGCTCGATGTTATTCCTACCGGCTCAGTAGAGGGTATCTCGGTTGTGAAAGCGCCTACTCCGAATATGCCTGGCGATGCCATCGGTGGCTCGGTAGATGTGCGTTCAGCATCACCTTTCGATCGCGAAGGCCGCAGTATTCGTTATCGTGCGGAAGCTTCCTATAACGAGTTGAGTGGCGAAACTAGCCCGAAATTGCAGTTTAACTTCAGCGATGTATTAAATGATAACTTCGGTGTTTCATTTGGTGTGAACTTCCTTGACCGCAAGCTGGAATCGGACAATATCGAAGCCGAATACGATATGGTAGATTTTGGTGATGGCGAAGTGTTCTCCATCATCGAAGCGCAAGAGCGGAAATACTATGTGAATCGTGAGCGTTTAGGCACGAACTTAAATTTAGAATATCGCCCTGATAGCAACACGAAATTTTTTGCGAATACTGTATACAGCGAGTTTAAAGATGCAGAAACGCGCCAGCGCAGTATCTACATCTTCGAAGATGGCGATTTAACCAGCTTTGATGGTGAACAAGGCGCAGTGGCTGACATGCCGGAAGATTCATTCCGCCGCCGCATTCGTTTCCGGACAAAAGAGCAAGATACACTCGCGTTTTCAGCGGGCGGTGAGCATATGTTCGAAACCTGGGATTTGAGCTACCGTGCTGGTATTTCAACTACCAAAGAACGAGTGTTAGACGAGAACGAAGGCCGCTACGAATATGATCAGGGTAATTTAGACGCGACCTATAGAATTGGCTCTGGTATTCCATCGTTCGAAATCTTACGCAACGGCACTGCCGATACTACGCATCGCGATAACGCCAACTATGTGCTTGATCGCGCGGTATTGGAGCCGAAGTTAATTGATGATAATGAATACAGTGTTGGTTTCGATGCAACCTACCCTTATGCCTTTAACAACCAATCATTAACGCTACAAGCAGGTGTTGATTTACGTTGGAAGGATAAAGATGTTGATGTGAACGAAATTGAATTACGCAGTGTGCCCGATGCGCGTTTAGATGCGCTCACCATTACGGCGCCGAGCTATGGCTTAGGAAACCTTGGTCAAGGTATTAGCTACAGCCGGTATGTTGATTTCTTTACTGCGAACCGTTCTGAGTTCAACCTCCGCCCACGAGATGAGCAAGAAGCGATTGAGCTGCTTTTGGCAGAAGATTTCGTGGCGGATGAAGATGTGTTCTCGGGTTACTTAATGGGTACTTGGGACCTTGACCGCACACGCGTAATTGCAGGTGCTCGAGTTGAGCGTACTAAATACTCAGCAACTGGCAATCAGCTTGATTTCCTAGGAGATGGAAGTTTGCAGGTAACCGATCGTTCGGTATCTTCGGATTATACTAATGTGCTGCCAGGCATTCATGTAGCTTACGATTTATCACCAGACATGGTATTGCGTGGTGCTTGGACAAACACCATCGCGCGCCCTAGCTTCTCGGATATTTCGCCACGCGCTTCGGTTGACCGTGAAGATAACGAAGTTGAATTGGGTAACCCAGATTTAAAACCATACGAAGCGATGAACTTTGATTTGGTGTTTGATTGGTATTACAACCAAGGCAGCGTGCTTTCAGTGGGTGCGTTCTACAAAGATATTGATAACTATGTTGTGGAACTGACATCCAATGATGTGCCTGAGTTTGATGGCTTTGATGTAACTCGGCCAACCAATAGTACCAAGGCTTCGATTGCAGGTATGGAGTTTAACTTGCAGCACAGTTTTACATCTGAGAACTTGCAAGGGTTCTTAGTTGGCGCGAATTTAACCGCATTGGATACTGATTTAGAGCTGTTCGAACGTCAAGGTGAGAGCTTTGCTTTACCTGACGCGGCAGAGCTATCGGGTAACTTATATGTAGGTTACGAGCGTGAGCGCTTTGGTACCCGTGTGAGCCTTTCTCACCGTGATAAAATGCTTACAGAAGTTGGTGATGACACGCGTTATGATATTTATGTTTCAAAGCATACGCAGTTGGATTGGACAGCATCTTATAATATCAACCGTCACTTCCAGTTAGTATTTGAAGTAACCAATATTACGGATGAGCCGCTTGAGTTATACCAAGGTACTTCAAACTATACTTTGCAGTTTGAAGAATACGGGCGCACCTTTGCTATCGGATTTAAAGGCCAGTTCTAATTAATCGGGCTTTGAAACCGTGTGTTGAAATTTAAAAAGCTGCCAACGAGTTGGCAGCTTTTTTTTGCATGATTGGAAAGATAGGGCTTGCTGTTAGATCGCTGTGTGCTTTGTATTATTTATGGTATATGCTTTTGTAAGAATATAAACATTAGACTTTGCCCGACTATATTTTAGGTAGGGAAGACGGAACTTTATAACATGCCCGTTAATATAAAAGCGCTCGCCCCCAAACTAATCAATTTAATGCTCGATACCGTTTTTGTTGTGGACCCGGAAAATCATATTGTTTTTGTAAGTGATGCCTGCGAAGAGTTGCTCGGTTATCCGCCTGCAGAACTAATTGGCACAATGATTACCGATTATATGCATCCGGAAGATCTGGAGATATCAAAAGCTTCGATTGAGCGCGTAATGCAAGGCCAACCTCATATTGATTTTCGCAATCGCTATCTGCGTAAAGATGGTGAAGTAGTGTACATTTTATGGGCGGCCCGCTGGTATGAAGAAGAACAAGTGCGCATTGGTGTTGCGCGCGATGTAACGGCACTCAAAAAAGCGGAAGATGAACTGCGTTTTCTTGCCCATCATGATCCACTAACCGGTTTAACTAACCGCTCTTTGTTTAACGACAGGTTAAGTTCGGCGATGAGCTCAGCTCGCCGCCATAAATCTCATTTTGCTTTGTTGTTCCTTGATGTGAATAACTTTAAAAATATTAACGATGAATATGGGCATTCAATGGGAGATCTTGTACTCCGCGAAGTGGCTCAGCGTTTGCAACAACATCTTCGTGAAACGGATACCGTGGCTCGCATGGGCGGCGATGAATTTACGGTATTGCTAACGGATATCCAATCGGTTGATGCGGTTACTACTGTGGTTCAGCAAATAATGACGGTAATGTCGGAACCTTTGGGCACTGAGTTTAAAGGGTTAGACATGCCCTCGTGTAGTATCGGCGTGGCTTGTTATCCAGATGATGGTGAAGATATTGATACGCTTTTGAGTGTTGCAGATAGCAACATGTATGATATTAAAAGAAAAGGTATAGAAGAAGAGCGACAATAATAAGCTGAGGGAGCTTTAAATGATCATTAACCTGTTGCTGGTTGCGTTGGGCGTGCTGTTGTTAACTACGGGTGGTGAAGCGTTGATTCGTGGTTCGTTAGCAGCGGCGAATAGAATGGGTGTTTCGCCGTTACTGAGTGGCCTGCTTATTGTGGGGTTTGGTACTTCTGCTCCTGAATTGGTGGTTTCAATTGATGCAGCTATGAATGCGCGGCCAGATATTGCTATCGGCAACGTTGTGGGCAGTAATATAAGCAATATTCTATTAATCCTAGGCTTGTGCGCGGTGATCACTCCCTTGGCTGTGAAGCCCTTAATACTGCGCCGCGATGCGGTAACCGTAGTAGCTGCAAGTTTACTGTTTTTGGCTTTGGTAGGTGGAAGCGCGTTGGCGCGTATCGATGCCGCAATTTTCTTGGCGGCTTTATTTGCTTATCTATTCTGGGCTTACCGAACTGAGCGCTATGGCACAGCACCTTCAGCTGAATTGCACAAAGCTGAGGCAAAAGAACTTACCGCGCTTCCGCGAACAGCTTTGTGGATTATTGCTGCGGTTGTGTTCGGTTTGCTGCTGCTCATTGGTGGTTCGCAAGTTTTGTTAAAAGGCGCGGTGGGTATCGCTGAAGCACTAGGGCTTTCAGAAGCGGTAATCGGTTTAACGTTAGTGGCGGTTGGTACATCGTTGCCCGAACTTTCAATTTCAATTATTGCTGCATTTCGGCGCCATGCCGATGTGGCGATAGGTAATATTCTTGGCAGTAATATATTTAACTTACTCGGTATTCTTGGTATTTCGGCGTTATTGCAGCCGTTGCCGGTACACAGCCGAATATTACAGTTTGATCAGTGGGTTATGCTGGGTGCTGCGTTGGTATTATTATTGTTTCTGTATACCGGCAAACGCTTATCACGTGTTGAAGGGGCGTTGTTGCTGCTCGGTTATGGCGCTTATGTGGGCCTGAGCTTCACTGTGTTTAATGGATAATTCCTTTGAAAAAAATATTGGCGTTGATTTTTTTTGTTTTAGTGAGCATTGGTGTCTACCAAGCCTATAAGCCACTGCCAAAGGGGTTAGATTTCACCGGCCCAGTTCGCATTGTGAACGATGCTCAATTTCTATTTGATAGCACCTATATCAATGCCAACGGCGATCGGGTTATTGAGCAGCAGATATTCGATGAGATATTGGCAATCATCGGCAATGCTCGCAAGTTCGTGCTGGTGGATATGTTCTTGTTTAATGGCTTTCATGGCTCGATGGGTGATTCTTATCGAGCGCTTTCTGATGAATTCACCGAAGCCCTTATTGCACAGAAGCAGCGTTTCCCTGAGCTTGAAGTACAGGTAATTTCCGATCCGCTTAATAATATTTATGGTGGTTGGCCTTCGCCACATTTTACCGCTTTAGAAGCTGCCGGTATTTCGGTTACGCTCACGAATTTACCGCGCTTGCGTGATAGTAATCCTTTGTATTCAGTGTGGTGGCGCCTGTTTATTAAGCCTTTTGGCAATAGCGAAGCAAATACTTTGCCTAACCCCTTCGATGAAGGGCGGGTTTCATTGCGTAGCTATTTGGCGCTTTTGAATTTTAAGGCAAATCACCGCAAGTTGGTAATAGCGGATAACGGCAATGAATTAACCGCGTTAGTTACTTCGGCAAACCCACACGATGGCAGCAGTGCGCATAGTAATGTGGCGTTGCGCTTTGGTGGCGAGGCGGCTTGGGATTTATTGGAAACCGAAGCGGCGGTGTTGGCGTTTTCTAATGGCCCAGCGATCGCGTTCACTAAACCGGAACCTGAGTTAGAAGCCGTTGCTGATACCGATGCAGGCTCGGATAGCGAACTAACATTGCAAATCTTAAGTGAACGGGCAGTAGAACGCGCACTGCTGAGCGTGATTAATGAAGCTCAAGCCGGTGAAAAAATTGATATGGCCGCTTTCTACTTATCAGATCGCCAAGTTATTCGTGCTTTGCGACATTCTGTGTCGCGAGGTGTGGAAGTTAGGGTTCTACTTGATCCCAATAAAGATGCTTTTGGCCGCGAGAAAAACGGTGTTCCGAACCGGCCAGTAGCGCATGAATTAATGAGCGCAGGCATTCCTGTGCGCTGGTGTGCCACTATCGGTGAGCAATGTCACTCCAAGTGGGTGTTTCATCGCGATGCCGAAGGGCGGGCAACAATGTTGCTCGGCTCTACGAATTTTACCCGCCGTAATTTTCATAACCTGAATCTTGAAACCAGCGTTGTGTTAAGTGGGCCGATATCGGCAGAACCTTTAGCACAAGGTGAGCAATGGTTTGAAAACCAATGGCACAACGTTGATGGCATAGAATTCAGTTTAGATTACGCTGCCTACGCCGATGATAGCTTGTGGCTTCGGGTGTTGTATCGCACTATGGAAGCAACTGGGGTGAGTACGTTTTAGCCCAAGCTTTCCGATAACCACAATCGAGCGTTAGCGCATACCTAAACGCGCAATTGTTTTGCCTTCCTGCTATAATCGCGGCGATTTTAGTTGCTGAATGAGAGCTGTATTCATGACCAACGTTGCAAAAATGAAAGTTGTTGCGCAAACCCGTTTACCCACCCCATTTGCCGAATTCACTTTGGTAGGTTTTGAAGATCCTAAAGGCAAAGAACATGTTGCGTTAACTTTGGGTGATATAACCACCGACGAGCCGGTATTAGCACGGGTGCATTCTGAGTGCTTAACGGGTGATGCTCTATTTAGCCAACGTTGTGATTGTGGGCCGCAGCTGGAAGCCGCGATGCGAAAAATTGCCAATGAGGGGCGCGGCGTAATTATCTATTTACGCCAAGAAGGCCGTGGAATTGGCCTGTTGAATAAGATTCGAGCCTACGCGGAGCAAGATAAGGGGCTAGATACTGTTGAAGCGAACGAAATTTTAGGGTTTGTAGCGGATGCACGGGAGTATGATATTGCCGCTGGTATGCTTGCGCAGCTTAATGTGAAATCAATAAAGCTGATGACGAACAACCCAAAGAAAATAGAGAAGCTTACTGATTGTGGTGTAAAGGTAGTAGAACGTATTCCGCATCGCACCGAAGGAACGCCTCATAACGAATATTATTTGGCAACAAAAACGAAAAAATTCGGCCATATGCTGTAATTTGCGACCAACACGCGGTTAACCGCGCGGTAGACCTTTGCCAAATATAGGTGAAAGCCTTAAACTGATTATGTTGTAACACTCTTATTACATAATTCAGGTGGACACAAAATGAAGAAGGTAACTTTGGTAGCGGCGAGCATTGCTATGGCATTAGGCCTAGCTGCTTGCTCACCAGCAGAACAAACTCAGAATAATCAACAAAGCCAACAAGTTGAACAGCAACTTACCTCAGGCTTATTTCTCCAAGATTTCGATATGGATGTGCGGCCGCAAGACGACCTATTCATGTTCGTAAACGGCACCTGGTATAACAACACTGAAATTCCAGCAGATCGCTCCACTTATGGTGCGTTCAACATGCTCGCCGAAGAAAATGAAATTCGGTTACGTAGCATTATCGAAGATGCTACCGCGGCTTCCTCGGCTCCAGGCTCAAACAACCAAAAAATTGGTGATTTCTATGCCAGCTTCATGAATGAAGATCGCATTGAAGAACTGGGCATTACCCCAGTGCAGCCAATGCTTGATCGCATCTCTGGCGTTGAGAGCCATGCTGATTTAACCACAACTATGGCCGATATGCGCCGCAGTGGTTTAGGCGGACCATTCAGTTTTTATATTTCAACTGATGCCAAGAACCCAGAAATCTACGCATTACACATGAGCCAAGCAGGCTTAGGTTTGCCAGATCGCGATTACTATTTCCGTGATAGTGATGATTTCGAAAATATTCGCCAGAAATACGTGCAGTATCTTGGCGATATGTTAACTGCAGCAGGCCACACTGATGCAGAAGCAGCAGCTCAACGCATTTACGACCTAGAATACACATTAGCCGGCCACCACTGGACCCGAGCTGAGATTCGTGATGCCGAAGCGCGCTACAACAAAATGACCATCGATGAAGTGCGCGCGCTTATGGGCAGCATTGATTATGATGCGATGGCCGAAGTAGCAGGCATCGATCACGCTGAATACGTGATTGTAAATACACCTTCGTACATCGAAGCACTAGGCGAAATTTACGCTGATACAGATCTGCAAACTTGGAAAGATTACCTACAAGTTCGCTTGATGAGCTCATTCGCATCACGCCTACACAGAGAAGTAGCTGATATTCAATTTGATTTCTACTCAACTACGCTAAGCGGCACACCAGAACAGCAAGAGCGCTGGAAACGTGGCGTTCAAGCAACCAACGGCGCATTAGGCGAAGTACTAGGCCAAGAATATGTGGCACGCCATTTCCCACCAGCAGCCAAAGAGCGCATGGGTGAGCTGATTGATAATCTATTAGAAGCTATGGAAGAATCGATCGAAGATCTTGAGTGGATGACAGCCGACACCAAAGAAAAAGCACTTGATAAGTTAAATAACTTTACGCCAAAAATTGGTTACCCAGATGAGTGGAAAGATTACTCAGAACTAGAAGTAGCCGCTGATGATTTAATCGGCAACACTATTCGCGTAGCGCAGTTCGGCTACGACGAAAACATAGCTGATCTAGGCCAGCCAGTAGATCGCACGCGTTGGGGCATGACACCGCAAACGGTTAATGCATACTACAGCCCAACCGCCAACGAAATCGTATTCCCAGCCGGTATTCTGCAACCGCCATTCTTTGATATGAATGCCGAAGATGCAGTGAACTACGGCGGCATCGGTGCGGTAATCGGCCACGAAATCGGCCACGGTTTCGATGACCAAGGTTCACGTTACGACGGCGGCGGCAATCTAGCCAACTGGTGGACAGAACAAGACCGCGAGCAATTTGACCAAAAAGCCAACGTGCTAGTTGATCAATACTCGCAGTTCGAACCGCTTCCTGGCATGAACGTTGATGGCCGCGTATCACTTGGCGAAAACATCGGCGATCACGTAGGCCTGTTAAGTGCTTACCGTGCATACCAAAAATCGTTAGATGGCGAAGCATCACCAGTAATGGACGGCTTCACCGGCGAGCAACGTTTCTTCATCAGCTGGGCGCAAATCTGGAAAATTAAGTTCCGCGAAGATGCAATGCGCGCGCAGCTAGCCCGAGGCCCGCATTCGCCAGGCAAATATCGTGCCCTAGGTGCTCCGCGCAACATCCCAGGCTTCTACGAAGCGTTTGATGTGCAGGAAGGTGATGGAATGTACTTGCCACCAGAAGAACGCGTAATCCTTTGGTAGGAGGCTTGCCAGAATCAACGCTAGCGGCGTTATAATCGAAGCTCAATCGGTCACGTACTATGCGTACGCTCCCTCAATCGCTCCGATTATGCCTTGCTAGCCCCGATTCTGGCTGCGCCTCTGGTTTAGAGGTTAAGTGTAAATAAAAAGTCAGCGCTTGCGCTGGCTTTTTTATTGGGTGAAAAGTGGCGGTTCCTTGGGGCGAGGTTAAAGCACAGCCGGATGCATAACAGGAATAGCGTTCGGGGGTGAGGTTCTAGCGCTGCAGGGTGTCTGCCGCAGGGATGCGGCAGCTCAAGCCTACATGGAAGTACTTGCGGCGTCCCCGCAGTACTAGAGCCTCACCCCCGAACCAATCTATTCCAAAGCAGGCAATAAAAAAGGCTCCCGAAGGAGCCTTTTTAGTGCAAGGAGGTTATTAGCCTTCCATTGCGCGATTAATCATCATGCGTAAGTAATCGTAGTGTGCAGTGGCCGCGAAATCAGATCGACGCGGAGCACGCATAGCTTTGATACGGTTAAGCTGCGCAGTAGCTGCTACTTTACTCATGTTATCGTAGCTCGCGCTACCTTCGATACCAGCAACTGCCAACAAACGCGTTACGTATTCGATTTGTAGATTTTTAGCCGTAGTAGAAAGGGCTTTATCTGTTTGGAATACCGCATCAGTAAGATCACCCATTACTTCATGTAACGGATACTCATTACCATAGCGCGTTGAATCAGTTACACGTTGAAGAACAGCAGGGTGTAACAAATGATTAAACGTGTTGCGTTGCATGTTTAGAATCATTTCGTGGAACTTCGGGTCTTCGTTACGACCAGAATGGCTAAAACCACGACGTTGATTTTGCATATACGCCAATACTGGCTCCATGCTGCTCAATACATCTGGTGCATAAACGTAATCTTTCAGAGCTTGAATAGCTGCTTTCTGGCGTTCACGAGATACTGGGCTAAACGGCTTCACATCATCGGTTTGGCCAACCAAAGCACGCTCAACATTTACACCACCGATTTGGCGGGTAATAACGCCCGCTTGGCTCGCATACTGGCCAAACAAACGGCCCGCAGAAGTAGCCGTGCGCTGGTGCGATTGACCCGCAACCATTGAACGTTCAAGCAAGTTTTCTAGCGTATCGTTTACCACTGCAAAACGGCCCACAGCGTAAGCTACTGGGTTCGACGACATATCACCAATCATTACATCTGGATCAATGTGACGACCAGGCGCACGCATATCATCAGCATCGTTACCGAACGCTAAACCATGCTCATGTGAACGGCTTAAGATGGCTTCTAAACGCGCTTCTTCAGCTTCTGCATCATCAAGGCCTTGCGAGTAACCATATTCAATTGCCCACTCATCGTATGGGCCAACCACATACTGGTAGAAATCACCTTGTGAAACACCCGGTGGTGCAATGTTTACTGGTGCGTAATCCATAACAGAACCGGTTAATACGCCTTGTGTTAACGAGGCATCATGAACTTCGTTCTCATCCCAAAGGATAGAGGCTTTCATGTTGTGGTTTAAGCCTAGAGTGTGGCCCACTTCGTGCAAGATTACGTGAATCATACCTTGGCGTAACAATTCGTTATCTTCGATTGATTCAGTGCCTAACAAATCAGCCATCGCACTACCGGCGATTAGGTTCTGATGAATTAAGTGGCCTTGGCTACAATATAAATCTTGTGCTTCATAACCCGCATCGCTATCACCGTGAAGTTGATCTTCTAACCAACGGTTGGTCATGTACACATATTCCATCATGATATCAGCACCAATCAGCTGGCCCGTTAATGGGTTAGCTAATGATGGGCCGTAACCACCAAATGGAGGGCGAGGTGAAGAAGTCCAGCGCACAACATTGTAGTTGATATCGCCCGCATCCCACTCGGCATCGTCTGGTTGAACGCGAACTTCGATAGCGTTCAAGAAGCCAGCCGTTTCAAATGCTTTGTTCCAAGCTAAAATACCTTCAGCAACCACATCGCGCCATTCTACTGGCGTAGTGTTTTCAATCCACCAAACGATAGGCTCTACTGGCTCAGAAAGCTCAGCTGAAGGATCTTTTTTAACTAAGTTCCAACGGTTGATGTAATCGTTGAACGGTGCCCAATCTGCCGTGGTCATATCGGTGAACTGCTGGCCAAAGTAGCCAACGCGTGCATCATCGCGACGTGGTTGGAAATCGTTTTCTGGAATTTCAATGAACGAGTGTTGTAGCTTGATAGAAATTGAGCGTGGATCAGTAATACCGCCACCGCCCCAAACTACTGGGTTCGGGTTGTTGAACACGTAATCAACCACGATATCCATGTTATCTTCGTATGCGCGCTGATTAAGAACACGTGATTGGCTCTTGCTCAAGTTACCTAACGAGAATGAAGGGCCTTGAGCGCCTGGGCGCGACCATGGCGCAACACGGTGAAGCGCTTCACTGATGAAAAGCTCATCGGCGTCTAACAAAATACGGCCTTCGCTTTCTTCTTTGATTTTCAGGCTGGCAACAGTAGCTTCGCTGATATTGGCATCTTTAGCGCGGCTTAATGCGCTATCTTCATCGAAATGGAAGTTGTTGTTCAGAACAACAACATCGATACGATCGAAATAACGGCGGAATTCAATAAGTTTCGTATCGCGATAGTTGCCCCGGAAGTGGCCGGCTTCAACTACACCATCTACAGTTGTTGCGAAGTAGATGAATGGCTTATCTAACTGCTCAGCAGATAGAGAAAACTGCATAGCACCAGTTTTTTCATCTTGATAAAAGTTAAATAAACCTTCCGCTTTGGTGAGGTCTTTTACAATTTCACTATACGTTTTTGTTTCTTCTGCCTTTTCAGCTTCAGCTTCGGTTGTTTCCTCGGCATAAGCAAACGGCGTGAGCAGAATGGCAGCCAAACTGCTCGCGATCAGTGTTTTTTTCATGATTATTAGTTCCCTGATGAATTTTCACCCTGATTCTATCTATTCTTGGGGCAAATGAAAAAAAGAAAGCGTAAAAAAATGTGTATTTGCGATAAGTGGTGGGGAATTACTGATTAATGTCTATTTTCTAACAATCTAGGCTGACGTTCCTAACTACATTAGCTATTGTGGGTGGGTTATAATTCGTTTTTACAATTGAATTATCAGCAAGCATTGCAAAATGAGGAAGTTAGCGTATGTTGCGTTTCTTTTGATTGCAGTTTACTTGCGAGTTAATTAAATAGTTTTAACAAGGGGAACATATGTTCAACAAAACGATTTGGGCGATTACATTGTGGTTTGCTTTAGCATTAACAAACATTGCCTTCGCTCACAGTGCCGTGGTGTTTTCATCACCAGCAAATAATTCGCAGCTAAGTGAGGCTCCAGATGCCATTCATTTGGAATTTAATGAAGATGTGCGTTTGCTGGCTCTTGAACTAAGTGGGATGGAACAGGGTGACGTGGTGATTGATTTTCAACGCGATCGCCAAGCAAAAGATGTTTTTCACATTAACTTGCCTGATCTCGCTGATGATATTTACACCATTACATGGACACTTATTGGCGCAGATGGCCATCGGGTATCGGGTGATATCGTGTTTACGTTAAGCTCTGCTGGGTGATTTAGTTGATGTATTGGGATATTGCGGTAGCCACAAGCCAAGCGCTAGTTTACGTTGCTGTTGCTGGTGTTATTGGCGGTGGTTTCAGCCTTTGGTTGCTGGATCGCTATGTACCGGAAGCTATGGATTTCGCTGTAGCAGTGCGGTTGATAAAGCACTGGATATGGGGAAGCATTATTCTCGGTGCGATATTCGCTAGCGCGGGCTATTTAATGTTTATTGGTAGCATCAATCAAACCGGTGTGCCGGGTATGTTTGATGGCGAATTGATAGTGTTTTTGCTCTACGATCCACCAGGAAAAGTGGCAATTTCCCAGCTCATTGTATTTTCTTTGTTAGCTGGCTTGCTGCCCTTTATTGCTCGCAAGCCGGTAGCGGTAGTGTATTGCTTCGTTGCAGTTGTACTCGCAACTACTTTTATCTTACGTGGGCATTTGGCTAGCGCGCCGGCCTGGGCGCAAGTGCTCTTGATTTTGCACGTGCTGAGTATGTCAGTATGGGCTGGCGCACTCTTACCCCTTTGGTTACTTGCTCGTGGTAAACAGATACAGCAATGGCAGTTGGTTTTCGAAAAGTTTGGTTATATTGCGCAAATAGTTGTTGGCACATTGATGTTATCTGGGTTGATTATGCTGGTATATTTACTGGCAAGCCCTATCGATTTATTCAACAGCAGATACGGCATAGCGGTAACTTTAAAATTAGTAATAGTAGTTCTTTTGCTTGCCTGCGCGGCGGCGAATAAATGGTTTATTGTGCCTTATTTACATATCCCCGAACGTGCACGTTGGTTAGCACGAGTTATTCACTTAGAGATGCTCTGTGTAATGTTGATTTTTTCACTCACTGCAACTTTTACGGTGGTAATTGGCCGCAGCTAGCGCACTTGCAGCAGCACGCGAGCAGGGTAAACTAACCACATGATTCGATTCGTGCAATTGAAACGCGAGATACTGGCTAGCATTCGATATCACCGGCGAGCCTTGTTGGCTTTCCACCTGTATTTCGCGTTATTACTACTTACCGTATTCACACCACTTAGCGTGTGGCTTTTGCGTGCACTAGTTACTCTTAGTGGCGAAACACTGGTGGGCAACGAAGCGCTCTTAGGCTTTATGTTCAATCCCAGCGGGATGTTGTGGTTATTGGTATCGGTTACTTTTTTTGCAGTGTTTATCTTTCTGCAACACGCCGGCATGATATTAATTACTAGCCGCAACGCTTCTGGAAAATTTCATACCGCCGCAGGTGCTCTGTGGTTAGTGGTTAAGCGGTTAAAATCGCTGTTGGCGCTAGCTGGCATACAAGTAGCCGTTCATTTAGCGCTGCTTCTGCCGCTTTTGGCGATAATTGGTTTTGCCTTTCAGCATCTGCTTGGCGGTTACGATATCTACTTTGTTATCAACGCGCATCCTCCTGAATTTTGGCAGTTTATGTCAGTGTTGGCGATTGCCGCAATTTGGGTGATTGCTGTGCATGGCAGTATCCACCTGCGCTGGGTGTTGGCACTACCGTGTATGCTTATCGAAGAATGTTCGCCACTACGAGCATTACGCCGTAGTGCTGAGCTTACCAAGGGCTCACGGCATAAAATTGCTTATGTAGTGCTTACGGTTGCAGCTGTTGTTGCGCTACTCCCCATATTAATTTCACTGCTGTTTGATACCTTAGGGTGGGGTTTATTTCAGATATTGCCCGCCCAGCAATGGTTAGTTTTGAGCGCCATTGTGCTGCTACTGTTTAGCTACACACTAACTAGCTTAGTGGCGAGTTGTGTGGGCGTGAGCATTAATAGCTTGTTGATGCTTAGGCTCTATCACCGTTATGCAGGTAAGAAAATTTGCCGCAGTGCTATTAATGAACCCCGTAACACGGGTTTGTTTGCGATAGGTATTGAAGCGGTGTTAGTTATTTTTGCATTAGTGCAAGTTGGTTATGCACTACAGGTGTTTAATCCAAATGATGAGGCGCTGAATATTGCCCATCGCGGTAACTCATGGGATGCGCCAGAAAATACACTCGCAGCGGTTGACCGTGCGATTCACGACGGTGCTGATTATATTGAACTCGATGTGCGTCACACGGCTGATGGCGAATTAGTGATTATTCATGATCGCGATTTGTTGCGGATAGCGGGAGATCATCGCCCAATTTGGGATGTGAACTATACTGAACTTTCGAACCTTGATGTAGGTAGTTGGTTTGCGAGTGAGTTTGCCGATCAACGTTTGCCAACATTGGCGGAAACTGTGGAGCTTATGCGTGGCAGAGCAGGGCTATATTTAGAAATTAAGGGTGCTCCGGAAATGCCAAATTTAGTGCCTAAAGTTGTCGCCGAACTGCAACGTTTGGAGTTTATTAACAACACTATTTTGGCATCGTTGGCCCCCAATGATTTATGGCAAGCGCGGGAAATTGACCCTGAGTTGCGAACGAGTTTATTAGTGCATACTTCGATTGGCAGGCTGGAGGGGCAACCGGTTGATGCGTTGGCGTTGCGAGCAGCGTTAGTTACGCCAAGCAGATTAAGCAGGGTTCGCCGCCATGGGCATGAATTACATGTTTGGATATTGAACGATACGGCCAGCATGGCACGAATGGTTGATTTGGGTGTTGATGGCATTATTACCGATAGGCCTGATCTGTTAACAGCGGTGCTAGCAGAGCGAGCAGAAATGAATGCAGTTGAACGTTGGTTGTATCGCTTTAAACATTGGATTTGGTAGTCTTTGCAGGTAGGCAATACGAGGAAATAAAGGATGATTAGCCAAGCGGAACGATATATTCGAAGCCCAGTAGGAACGCTGCATCTACGTGCGAATATTGATGGTATTCAATCGGTGAACTTTGTGAAAATCGTGCCAAAAGTAGGGCATGGTTATCATACCCATAATCAAGCGAATCTCTGGATAGAAAGGCTGGAGCAGCAGCTGAATGAATATTTTGATGGTGATCTAAAAACCTTTGATGTGCCTTTAGTTACTGTTGGAACTGAGTTTCAAAAAGAGGTTTGGGCCGCTTTACGAGAAATTCCCTTTGGTGGAACTTGGTCGTACCGGCAGTTGGCGGAACGAGTAGGAAGGCCTCGCGGTTATCAAGCAGTAGGGCAAGCGAATAGCCGTAATCCGCACGCTATTGTTGTGCCTTGCCATCGGGTAGTGCAAGCTAATGGAAGTATCGGTGGTTATGCCGGTGGTGTAGAACGAAAGAAATGGTTGTTAAAACATGAATCTAGTTAAAGTATGTTTGTTGCTATTGGGTACTTTAGCGGTTTCTGCTTGCAGCGAAGCCCCCAGCCGTACCCAATCAAACTGGCCTGAGGGCGAATTACCTACTATTCAGCACCAACTAGCGATATTGAATCAATTTCAACTTTCAGAATGGAATGGTTGCAATACCGATTTTGAGCGCGGGCAAATTCTTGGCCAGCAAGGTTACCAAAACTATTGGGTGTGTTGGGGCACCACTTCTTCAGAACACCGGTATGCCATTACATTATTGGCTGCACCAGGAAATGAAACTGGTGGGCAACTAACGCTAGAGTTTTTGCGTGGGCATGAACAAGGAATGAATGCTTTGATTGGCACCTACTTATCAATGGCTGGCCTTGATAATGTGGATCAGCGAATGCGTGTGCGCTCGGATATTAGCCGTTACTTAATTACCCCACCCGATATTCGCACCATGATTCAAGCAAGCATGACACCCAACCGCTTGCCGGTGAATATGGGATATAACATGCCCCGCTCTGGCTATACAACGTTGCAAATTCAAGCGCGGGTGCAACCTAAGGAGCAGCCGGTGGATGAAATGCAAGAGGGTGAACTACCTGAAGCTAGTGAAGCTATTTCGAACTAACTGCCAGCGCTAACGCAAGTGAAAGCGCAGGCAGTTGGTGAATTCGTATCAGCTATTCCATATTAGCTGTTGCGGTATTCTGATTTACGCATAATTAGGCTATACATTACCGGCACCACAATCAATGTAAGTAGCGTAGCAAAACCCAAACCAAACATAATGGTTACCGCCATGCTGGCGAAGAACTCATCAAATAGCAGCGGAATCATGCCTAAAATGGTGGTTACCGCAGCCATACCTACCGGCCGCACCCGGCTTACCGAAGCATCTACTAATGCTTGATAACCTGATTTACCGCTGCGCTCCTCAGTAAGTACTTGCTCGAGCAATACAATTCCGTTCTTAATTAACATGCCACTAAGGCTCAAAATACCCAGCAAAGCCATGAAGCTAAACGCTTGATTAGTAATGAGCAAACCCAAGGTAACACCAATAATGGAAAGCGGAACCGTTGTCCAAATTACCGCCGCGCGGCGCACTGAACTAAACAGCAGCACAGTAATTATGAACATAGCTAAATAGCCAAGAGGCAAGGTTTTAAATACGGCGGCTTTGGCATCACCAGAAGCTTCATGCTCACCACCCCATGCCATTTCGTAGCCTGCAGGCAGAGGAATAGCTATTATTTCTGCTTCAATGTTACTAAATATTTGCGCCGGTGTGCCGGCAAACAGCGGATCTGGATCTGCCATTACCGTAAGTGTACGCTTTCGATCGCGCCGGTGAATAACTTGGTCTTCCCACTCGAGTGGCATGGCATCAACCACCTGCGGCATTGGCACATAACGGTTTAAAGCGGTGCTAAATACCTGAATATCTTGCCACTGCTCTAAGTAAACTCGCTCGTTTTCCGGAGCGCGCACTAAAATAGGCATCAGCTCGGTGCCATCACGATAAATGCCAACGCGTTTGCCACGGAAGTTTGCGAGCAATAAATCATCCACATCTTGCTTGCTAATACCTACCCGGCGGGCATGGGTTTCGTTAAATTGTGGGCGCAATACTTTCGCGCGCTCGCGCCAATTATCACGCACATAAGCCAGAGCAGGCTCTCTGCTCAACACTTGCTGTGCTTGTTCTGAGAGCTGGCGTAAGATATCCGGGTCAGCACCACTGTAACGAACTTCAATGGCCGCTTTTACTGGCGGGCCGATTTCCATGCGGCGTATTTTTGGCCGCGCATCAGGGTGGGCGTGAGCCAAGTAATCACGAGTTTTGCCCATTAAGCTGGGTAAAATATCAGTGTTTTCGGTGCGCACGATAAGCTGAGCGTAGTTTTCATGCTGCATTTCTACAATATACGGCAGCGTGAAACGGGGTGCGCCCTGGCCTATGGTAGTAGCTACTTGAGCAATACCTTCTTGCCTGAGTAACCATTGCTCAGCGTGGGCAATATCTTCGCCCGTGGCGCGAATATCGGTGCCTTGCGGATACCACATATCAACATAGAAAACAGGCGTGTTTGAACTTGGAAAGAAGCTTTGTTTTACTTGCATAAAACCTAGCACCGAAACCACTAATAGCAAACCCATCAACCCCATAGTGAGCAAGCGGAAACGCAGGGCGGTTTTCAATAATAACCGATAACCTTGGTAAATTGGGTTGCCGTAGAGCGCTTCTTCGCTTTCTGCTTGTTTAACGCCTTTTCGAAATAGCCGTTCGCCCAAAAATGGAATTAACAGAAGTGCGGTAAGCCAACTTAAACTTAACGATATCAACAGCACCCAAAACAGTGAACCGGCGAATTCGCCCGTGGCATCGTTTGATAGGCCAATAGGCGCGAAGGCTAATATTGCAATGAGTGTGGCACCTAAAAGCGGCCATGCATTTTGCCGCAGTACGTTTTGCGCCGCCCTCAATCGAGTTTGCCCACGCTGCACGCCAACCAGCATACCTTCAGTAATTACAATGGCGTTATCAACCAGCATACCTAGGGCGATAATCAACGCGCCAAGTGAAACTCGATGCAGGTTGATGCCTGCAAGAGCCATGAAAATAAAAGTACCAAGAACGGTAAGTAGGAGTACCAAGCCGATTAAAAAGCCGCTGCGTAAGCCCATGGTAAGCAGCAGCGCAACAATCACAATCACAATGGCTTGGGCGAGGTTATTCAAAAAGCCAGAAACTGAACTTTCTACTTCTGCAGGCTGATCATAAATAGAGTTTAATTCCATGCCTACAGGAGTGGCATAGTTTAGCTCGGCTATTCGTTCGCGTAAGTGAGCGCCCACTTCAACCACGTTTACATCACGGGTAAAGGATACGCCCAACCACAACGAAGCTTCACCATTAAAGTGCAGAACGTGGTTTGGAATCGGTTGTTCTTGGCGATAAATGTTCGCTACATCGCCCAGATAAATTTGTTCACGCGCGCCTGGGTTGCTGATAATCAGCGTATTCAATTGCTCCACAGAGGTAAACTCACCGCTCGTGGCAAAACGCACAGCATCGTTGCCGAGGCGAACACGGCCAGCATCGGAAATAGTGTTCTGGGTAGAGAGCAATTCATAAATACGTTGTGGCGGAATACCTAAGTTTGCTAACCGAGCACGGGAAACCTCGGCTACCACTTGTTCCTGTTGTTTGCCGCTAATCACTACTTTGGCAACGCCTGGAACTAACGCGAGCTCACGGCGAAGATACTTGGCATGATCATACAGAGCGGGCAAGCTATAGCCATCACCAGTTAAGGCGAGTAGCACACCATAAACATCGGAAAAATCGTCTTGCACCATGGCGGGCCCAGCGCCCGGTGGTAGGTGTCGAGATTGATCGTTGATTTTACGGCGAAGTTCATCCCAAATTTGTGGAAGTGCATCGGAGCGGAAGGTTTCTCTTACTTCCACCATAATTTGCGATCGGCCGGGCATTGAATTGGAAGTAACGTGTTTTATATAAGGCAATTCGTGTAATGCGTTTTCAAGTAGTACGGTTACCTCTTCTTCCACCTGTTGCGCTGATGCGCCAGGGTAGGGTGTAACCACTAATGCTTGTTTGATTGTGAATTCAGGGTCTTCAAGGCGGCCAAGGCTTTGCAGCGCTAAAAAACCGCCGATTAAAAGTACTAGCAGCAGAATCCAAGAGCTAGTAGGCCGTTCAATACTATAGCGGGCGATATTCATAGCTTACAGGCCCCGCTCGCGGATCCAAGGGCGCACTGTTTGCGCTTCTTCAAGCTGATGAACCCCAGCAACTACAACATGCTCACCAACACTCAAGCCATCGAGAATGGAAATACCCGACGAGCTGGCCGCACCGATAGTAACTTGCCTAGCGAAAAGCGTGCCTTGGCTGCCTTGTTCTGCGGGTTGGTATATCCATACCATGCGAATATTCTCAGCCAGCGCTTTATCACTTGGCGTGAAAACAGCAGCAATTGGAACCGTGATGGCGTTGGTATGCGCCGGCATCACTTGGGTACTATCGATAGCTACTGAGGCTGTCATGCCGGGTAATATATTGCCAGCTTCAGGTTTCGGCAAAGTAAACACTACGCGGTAGGTATTCGTTGCCGCATCGGCAATTCGATCCCATTCGCGAAGTTGGCCTTGAAAGGTTTGCCCCGGTAAACTTTCGAAGGTGATATCGGGTTGGTAGCTTAAATCACGGCGAACTTGCGCAAATAACTGTTCAGGCACTTGAATGCGCACATCAACCATATCATCTACTTGCAGGGTAATAATCGGTTGTTGTGGCCCGATATTTTCGTATAGCTCAACATGCAAGTTGGCAATGATGCCAGCAAACGGCGCATGCAATTTGGTGTAACCTAAATTTGTTTCAGCAGTGTTCAGGTTAGCTTGGGCTACTTGTAGCTCGGCTTTCGCTTCATCGAACTGTGAGCGTGAGATAATATTTTGCTCCGCCAATTGGGCAATGCGATCATATTGCGCTTGTGCCAGTTCAGCTCGAGCGCGGGCTTGTTCAGCGGTAAGCCGGTAATCGGTAGGATCGAGAGCTGCAATAAGATCGCCTTGTTCTACCTGATGCCCGGGCCGCCAGGGTAACTCTACTAATTCACCACCAACACGGAAGGTTAAATCAGCGGTTTGTGTTGCTTCAACCACGGCGGGAAAACTGCGAATATCACTAATATCATCACTACCTACAGTAATTAGCTTTACTGGGCGTAATGGTTTTTCGGCTGGCTCTGAGGCAGTTTCACTACAGGCTGAAAGGCCGAAGGCTAGCGCAATCACAGTGAGGGCGAGTAGGGGCCGAACATTAAATTTTTTATACCGCATGAGTTACAACCTTTCAGGTAAGTAGGTTATTAATGAATACTGCCAATGCAAACAAGTGTAGTGTATTTTTTCGTAAAGAAATATTTAAATAAACTTGCTATATTGTTAAGTATTCCTTAATAAGTTTTGGTGAAACTGTGAAAATATGGCCGTTGAAAGTTTTGTTTATGGTGTTGGAGAAAGGAAGCTTGCAAGGCGCCGCAAAAGCGTTACACAGAACTGCACCCGCACTCAGCATGACCTTGCAAAAACTAGAAGATGAAGTTGGCTTTGCCATTCTTGATCGCAGCGGTTATCGCTTGCAACTCACGCCGCAAGGTACTCAATTTAAGCGCCACGCTGAAGAACTCATGCGCCAACATGAGCGCCTAAACTCTGCCATTGGGCAACTCAGGGAAGGTGCTGAGCCGCAACTGCGCATTGCTTATGATTATACCTGTAATCCTGAGCTGCTCATCGAGGCATTGCGCCAAGTGCAACTGCAATTCCCCTTTACCGAGGTGATTGTTTCTGGCCATTCGCAACTGGAATCGTTACGCGATATTCAAACCGGTGCAGCCGATTTGGCACTCACACCTTGGCTGCCTACCTTTCAGCAACTTGCTGATTTCGAGAGCCTGCGCATTGGTGATTTTCAATTAGTAGTGGTAATGGCACAGAGCTTGATTGCTGAATATGGATTACCTGAAAGCCGCGATGCGCTCAGTGCATTGCCGTATATTTTGCCGAAAGAGTTAAATATGGGTATTAATCCTGAACAGATATATCGGGTTTCTGGTAGTTCACGGTTGCGTGTAAATGATGCGCATACCTTGGTACAGTATGTAAAAGCAGGAATGGGTTGGGGCGTAGTGCCACGCGATTTGATCAGCCGAGAATTAAAGAACAAAAAATTGGTCGAAATTGATATTCCAGGCTTCCTTGATCATATTCATGCGGAAATTCATGTGGTGAAAATGGCAGCAAAACATTTAGGGCCGGCAGCAACTTTAATGTGGCAAACCTTCACCAAGCAAATTCACCGCTGCTAGTTTCTGTTATCTTTAGCAAAACAAGCGCGAAGAAGAATAAGCGCGGAAAATAATGAGGCAGCAACCTGATGAATGAAAGCGCGAGTGAACTTCAAAAATCCCAATCTATTCCGTTTGCTGAAGCGCTTGCTGTTTGGTGGCGCATTGGCTTGCTTAGTTTTGGCGGCCCTGCTGGGCAAATTGCGCTAATGCACCGCATGATTGTGGAAGAAAAGAAGTGGCTTGATGAATCTCGTTTTTTGCATGCGCTGAATTACTGCATGTTGTTACCCGGGCCAGAAGCGCAACAATTGGCTACCTATGTAGGTTGGCTATTGCATGGCGTGAAAGGCGGGTTAGTAGCCGGTATTCTGTTTATTTTACCCGGCGCTGCAATGATTTTGGCGCTCTCATGGGCGTACGTGTTGCTCGGCGATGTCAGCATTGTGGCAGGCCTATTATTTGGCCTGAAAGCGGCCGTTTTGGCGATTGTTTTTCAAGCCATGATGCGTTTAAGCCAGCGGGCTTTAAAAACACCTATTGCCGGTTTACTAGCGGTGGGTGGTTTTTTTGCACTGTTTGTATTTGATGTTGCTTTTCCATTGGTAGTTTTGGGCGCGGCTATTATCGGTTGGGCATTTGCTAGCAAAATAAACGCAAAAACCGCTGAACCCGAAGATATTCTTACTACCGATATTCGGCCCGGCACCAAACGCGCGGCCTTTATTTGCGCAGCCCTTTGGTTACTCAGCGTAGTAGGGCTTATTGCGCTATTTGGTGATAGCTCGGTGTGGGCGCAAATCGCTTTATTCTTTTCCAAGCTTGCGGTGGTAACCTTCGGTGGCGCCTATGCTGTGCTCGCTTATGTTGCTCAGCAGGCGGTTGAGCTGTATGGCTGGTTAGAACCAGGAGAAATGCTCGATGGCTTGGGCTTAGCGGAAACTACGCCGGGCCCACTTATTTTGGTTACTCAGTTTGTTGGCTTTTTAGCAGGTTTTCGCGAAGCCACAGGCATGCATCCATTATTGGGTGCAACGCTTGCGGCACTGCTCACTACTTGGGTTACTTTCTTACCGTGTTTTGTGTGGATATTCGCTGGCGCTCCCTACGTTGAGAAACTGCGAGGAATGCCGCGTTTAAATGCCGCACTATCGGCAGTAACGGCCGCGGTAGTAGGCGTTATCGCAAATTTGGCGCTTTGGTTTGCGCTGAACTATTTATTTGCCAATAACTTCACCTGGGAAGCTGCCGGCATTTCCGTGTTGTTACCAGAATTGAGCTCGTTTGAAACCGGTGCGTGGGTGTTAACCGCGGTTGCATTCGTGTGCATGTTTGTTCTGCGGCTTGGGTTGTTTTCACTGCTTGGCTTGCTTTGCTTAAGCGGTGTGTTGTGGCAATGGTTGATCTAGATCGCGTATTCGCAAGGCTTTGAATCGCAATCTATTGCGAACTAAAGCTCAGGCAAGTAAGATTTGCGCTCTGTGCGGTAATGTAAGTTAACCACAAGGAAATCGCTGCGTTTGGGTTATTTAAAAGAGTTTTCCCATGCACTAGCACATGCATTTAAGAATTTAATGCCTATCGTTGTTGTGGTATTGGTTTTTCAATTGTTGGTGTTAAAGCAAGTGCCCGATAATAGCCTGAGTATGGCCATAGGCTTAGGTATTGTTGCTGTGGGCGTTGCACTCTTTTTGCAGGGTTTAGAACTAAGTATATTCCCCGTAGGTAAGAGCCTTTCCAACCAGTTTGCTAAAAAAGGCTCAGTGCCTATTTTACTTGCTTTCGGCTTTGCTATCGGCTTTTCTGCTGTGGTTGCCGAGCCTGCTCTTATTGCCGTGGCCCAACAAGCCCAAGAAATTAGTGGCGGCCGCATTGATGCCCTTACCTTGCGCTTGCTCGTAGCAGTTTCTGTGGGTTTTGTTATTTCTCTTGGGGTATTTCGAACTATTTTTGGGTATCCGCTGCAATGGTTCATGATTGTTGGCTACATTCTCGTTGTCATTGTTACCTATTTTGCACCCGAAGAAATTGTTGGCTTGGCTTACGATTCGGGTGGTGTAACTACCAATATTGTTACCGTTCCTTTAATCGCTGCGCTAGGTATTGGCTTAGCCGCTTCAATCCGCGGCCGTAACCCACTTATTGATGGTTTTGGGCTTGTTGCATTGGCGGTAATGGTGCCAATGATCAGTGTGCAGATTTATGGCATTATTGTGTTTAGTGGCCCGGCTCCAGATGCCGATGCCATGCTCCTGCAAGCTGGCGCTGCCGAGGAGGTGCTCGGTGGCTTTATGGCTATGCTGCTCGATTTAGTGGAAATGTTCCGCGATGTTATTCCAATCATTCTTACCATCGTATTCTTTCAATACATTGTGTTGCGGCGGCCTTTGGCTAACCCACGAAAGGTGTTGCTTGGCTTTTTATTAGTAATTTTTGGGTTATATGCTTTTGTGGTTGGCTTAAAAATGGGCCTGTTCCCGATTGGTAGCAGCATGGCCGAGCAGCTCATACAACGCGATAACCTTATTTTTATTTACCTCTTTGCTTTCACTATCGGTTTTGCCACTACGATGGCAGAACCAGCATTAATTGCGGTTGGCCAACAAGCCGAGGAAGCGGCCGCGGGCAAATTGAATGGTAATGCTATCAGGCTGTTAGTTGCGTTGGGTGTTGCCATTGGTATCACTATTGGCGTACACCGCATCATTGAAGGTGGCTCCATGCACTATTATGTGATTGGCGGCTACTCGATAGTGATTGTGCTCACTATAATCGCACCGCGTTACATCATAGCGCTGGCTTATGATTTAGGCGGCGTAACCACATCAGAGGTTACCGTTCCGCTTGTTACTGCCCTAGGTATTGGTTTGGCTACCCACATTGAGGGGAGGAATGTACTTATTGATGGTTTTGGCTTAATTGCTTTCGCCTCAATATTCCCCATTATTACCGTTATGGTATACGCTATTCTTATGCAGTGGATGGCAACATACCGAGCGAAACAGCAAAACACTTCGATCGAAAAGGTAGAATCATGAAATTTTCAGTGTTAGTTGCAATTGTTCCAGAAGAGTTAGAGCAAGAAGCGATTGATGCAGCGCGAGAACTCGGCGCTGGCGGTATTACGGTGATGTCTGGTCGAGGTATTAGCAATAACCAGAAGAAATCGTTTTTTGGCTTAACTTACGATGGTAGCCAACAAGTGTTGTTGATGGTTTTGGAGAAAGGGTTATCGTTGCAAATACTCAAAGCCGTTCAACATGTAATTATGCCCGATAGCGAAGATTCGAAGGGGTTAGTTTTTACTTTACCACTTGAGCACCTGGGCGGTATTGATGTTTCCCAGTTAGAAAAATTTGAGCAGCATATAAAAGATACTTTATAACCCTTAGGTTAATGATAGGAACTAATAATGATCGTACGCGATGTAATGATTAACAATGTAATTACTATTTCGCCTTTTGCTACCTTGCGACAAGCGTTGAGCTTGCTAAAAAGCAAGAATATCAAATCGTTGGTGGTAGAAAAGCAATCAGACCACGACGCTTATGGGTTAATTACGTACACCAATATTTTAAAAACCGTTATCGCCGAAGATGGTGATATCGATTTATTGAATGTTTACGATGTATGCGTAAAACCTGCGTTGTCGGTAGGCGAAAGTTTGGGCTTGAAGCATGTGGCTGGGTTGATGTCGCAGCACCACGTGAAACGCTTATTGGTGGTGAGTGATAATAATCTCGTAGGTTTTGTAACCATGAACGATATTATGGAAGAACTCATGAAGCGAATTGATTAATGCCCAGTTTATTCTTTTTTCATGGCCTTGAAAGTGGCCCTCATGGCTCGAAATATCAGCTGATTAAAAAAGCGTTTCCGGAACTTGAATCGCCTGATTTTCAAGATATGGATTTGCATCAGCGGTTGGCAAAAGCCGCCGAGGTAACCCAAGGTTTAACCGGGGTTACTCTAATTGGCTCTTCGTTTGGGGGGCTTTTAGCGGCGCGTTTATACTCGTTATACCCAGAACGCTTTAAAAGTTTGGTGTTGTTGGCGCCGGCAGTGCACACAGATGAAGGTGAGCAGGTTACTGAGTTACCCCCAGCTTCTCGTATTCGCGTTATTCATGGCAAATCCGATGAAGTAGTGCCGCACGCTAAAGTAGCTGAATTTTGTAAGCGTTTTGGCATTTCGTTGATTACCGTTGAAGATGAACATCGCTTAGCTTCGGAAACCTCGCAACAAACTATGCTGGCCGCACTCGATGAAGTGTACAGCGGCGTGTGATCACAAAGCTGATTTTTGGCACCTCGCGTTAAAGATTATAAAGCCCGTTAAATTAGCTTCTTGCGGTGAATTAGCGTACAATTCGCCGCCTGAATTTAGCTTTGTTTGCAAATCTAAATGGTAATTTTTTTGCTAAAGCGCGGTGCTATAAACTAATGAATCAACCTTCTGTTCTCGATATCCCATTAATTTCTCACCTTATTCACGAATCGCTCGCTGGGCATGATTTGCATGCAAACGAGCCTTCGGTTGATTTGCGGGTGCTTAAGCGTGAAGCTGCGCGTGGCATTGTGCGCCGCGATGAGAAAATCTTGTTGTTATATACCGAGCGCTATGATGATTTTAGCTTTCCGGGTGGTGGTATCGATGCCGGCGAGAGCCCAATTATTGGTTTAAAGCGAGAGCTGCAAGAAGAAACCGGCGCACAAGATATTCAAGTGCTCTCAGCCTTTGGTAAAATTACCGAATACATGCCCACTTGGAAGAAAGATTGGGATCTTATGCACCAAACCTCTTATTGGTTTCATTGCGATATTGCTGAGGAACTTGGCAGTAGCAACCTTGAACATTACGAGATTAATAATGGCATGTCGGCGCATTGGGTATCTTTAGAAGAAGCGGTTTCGCATAACCAAAATGTTATCAAACAACGCCCTGCAACCATGGGCCTCTCGATTCATCGAGAAACCCTAGTGTTGAAACAGTTATTAGAACTATAACTAACTATTACGCACACCATAAACACGGTGAATGGCTGATATAGCCCTTATCAGAGCCGCTTAAATTCATTTCCGAGTGAATTTGGCGTATAATTCGCCCGTTTTCACATTGCCCACGCTCGTTTCATGTTGAAGTTAGCGGGGGCTTTTATTAAGAGGAATTATTTGTGTTAGAACAATACCGTGCACATGTGGCCGAACGCGCCGCCGAAGGAATTCCAGCAAAACCACTTAGCCCAGAGCAAGTTTCTGAGTTGATTGAGTTATTGAAAAACCCACCAGCAGGTGAAGAAGATTTCTTACTAGAGCTACTTAGCGAACGCGTGCCTCCTGGCGTTGATGAAGCAGCCTATGTAAAAGCTGGCTTTTTAGCCGCGATCACCAAAGGTGAAGTAGGCAGCCCTGTTATTGATAAGAAACTTGCCGTGAAGCTTTTGGGCAACATGCATGGCGGCTATAACATTGTAACCTTGGTTGAGCTTCTAGATGATGCAGAATTAGCCGAGCTTGCTGGCGTTGAATTGAAGAAAACTATCTTAATGTTCGATGCGTTCCATGATGTAGAAGAGCGCATGAAAAACGGCAACGCCGTGGCAAAAGATGTTGTTGAATCATGGGCGAAAGCCGAATGGTTTACTAATCGTGCGGAAATGCCAGAAAAAATCACTACTACTGTATTTAAGGTTACCGGCGAAACCAATACCGATGATCTTTCACCTGCACCAGATGCATGGTCGCGCCCAGATATCCCATTACATGCGAAAGCTATGTACAAGATGCCACGTGAAGGCATTACAAATGCGGCAGCACAGATTGAAGAGCTGAAGAAAAAAGGCCACCCAATCTCATTCGTAGGTGATGTGGTAGGTACCGGTTCTTCACGTAAATCAGCCACTAACTCTGTGCTTTGGTGCATTGGTGAAGATATGCCAGGTACGCCGAACAAACGTTCTGGCGGTATTTGCATTGGTGGTAAAGTAGCGCCTATTTTCTTCAACACCATGAAAGATACCGGAACTTTGGTATTTGAAGCTGATGTAGAAAAAATGAATATGGGTGATGTGATTCACATTTATCCATACGCTGGCAAAATCGAAAACGAAGCTGGCGAAGTGATTGCTGAATATGAGTATGCTTCTGATGTAATTATTGATGAAGTACGTGCCGGTGGCCGTATCAATCTAATTATCGGCCGTGGTTTAACCACGAAAGCACGTGAATCATTGGGCCTTGGCCATCACGATTTATTCCGTGCCCCAGATCAGCCGAACGATAGTGGTAAAGGTTTCACCTTAGCACAGAAAATGGTAGGTAAAGCGTGTGGCATCGAAGGTGTGCGCCCAGGTACTTACTGTGAACCACGCATGACAACGGTAGGTTCGCAAGATACTACCGGCCCAATGACGCGTGATGAGCTGAAAGATTTAGCATGTTTAGGCTTCAACGCTGATTTAGTAATGCAATCATTCTGCCACACAGCGGCATATCCAAAGCCAGTAGATATCGATACTCAGCACACATTGCCAGATTTCATTATGAACCGTGGCGGTGTATCGTTGCGCCCTGGCGATGGTATTATTCATAGCTGGTTAAACCGCATGTTGTTGCCAGATACTGTAGGTACGGGCGGCGATTCACATACTCGTTTCCCACTAGGTATCTCGTTCCCTGCAGGTTCAGGCTTAGTAGCATTCGCTGCGGCTACCGGTGTAATGCCGTTAGATATGCCAGAATCAGTATTGGTGCGTTTCAAAGGCAAAATGCAGCCGGGCGTTACCTTGCGTGATTTAGTACATGCCATTCCTTTATACGGTATCAAGCAAGGCCTACTTACAGTTGAAAAACGTGGTAAGAAAAATGCCTTCTCTGGCCGTATTTTAGAAATCGAAGGTTTAGATGATTTAACCGTTGAGCAAGCGTTCGAGCTTTCTGATGCCTCAGCAGAGCGTTCAGCTGCGGGTTGTACCATTAAGCTTTCAGAAGAATCGATTGCCGAATACCTACGTTCAAACATTACCATGTTGCGTTGGATGATGGCTGAAGGTTACGGCGATGTGCGTACACTTGAACGCCGCGCGAAGAAAATGGAAGAATGGTTGGCCAACCCTGAACTAATGCAGGCTGATAAAGATGCCGAGTATGCTGAAGTTGTGGAAATCGATTTGAACGAAATCGTAGAACCAATTCTTTGCTGCCCGAACGACCCTGATGATGCGAAAACCTTATCAGACGTTGCTGGCAACAAAGTAGATGAAGTATTTATCGGTTCTTGTATGACTAATATTGGCCACTTCCGTGCTGCTGGCAAATTGCTTGAGCAAAATACCAAGCCATTAAATACTCAATTGTGGATCGCGCCACCAACGAAGATGGACGAAGCGCAATTGATGGAAGAAGGCTATTACAACATTTACGGCCGCAACGGTGTGCGTACTGAAATGCCAGGCTGCTCATTGTGTATGGGTAACCAAGCGCGCGTGAAAGCTGGTGCAACTGTACTTTCTACCTCTACGCGTAACTTCCCGAACCGTTTAGGTGATGGCGCAAACGTGTACCTTGCTTCTGCCGAGCTCTCTGCAGTAGGCGCGATTTTGGGTAAAATCCCAACCCGTGAAGAGTACATGGAATACGCACAAAACATCGATGCGATGGCAGGTGAAGTGTATAAATATCTGAACTTTAATCAAATGCCTGATTTCATGGCAGCTGAGAAGAAAGCGAAAGATACGATTATTCCAACGATTAGTGTTGCATAAATTATCTAGCGATTAATTTCAGCTAGTAGAATAAAGCCCGGTACTTATCTAAGTGCTGGGCTTTTTGTTTCTTGGGGCTTGAATCTTGTGAATTTATGATAAATGGTCTATAAATAGTTCATATTTGGGCTGCCGTACTGTGTTCTGCTTTGGCGGTGTTCTACTTTGGGCTGTTTTCTATTATGAGTAAGTGTTTACGGGGGGCTTATGCAAATTAAAACCATTAGCTATATAAAGCAAAATGCGGCAACTCTTGATGTTGAAGAGCCTATTGTGGTTACTCAAGGTGGTACGCCGGTATATCGAATAGAATCTGAGGCGAGTGCGCAAATACGCGATGAAGGCATTGCGCTACTTAAGCTTATGAACCTTGCCGAACGAGATATTCGCGAGGGCAGAACTATCGGTGCAGATGAGCTTTTGCAGCGAGTAGGTTTGGATTCACAAGATTAGGATCCAAGCAAATATGAATACAGCAAGAACGCTCGTAAATTACACTCATGTTTCTCAAGTAACGCTAACCATTCTGATTCGCTATATGAACCAATTTATAGGCGAGGTAGAGGCTAGTGCAATCGCGCGCGAGTTGGTTTTAGCCACGGAAAGCAAGTTAGCCAATAACCCGAAGCAGTTTCCGGTATGCCCAGAGCTTGAAATGCTGGGCATTACTGATTATCGTCAGGTAACCTACAAAAAATACAAAGTTTTATTTCGATTGGATGAAAGTAAGCAGGAAGCTCACGTGATGGCGCTTATGCGCCAGAAACAAAGCGCACAGCAGTTGCTGATTGATTATGTAATCAAAGCGCCTACTTAACATAGCTGGAGAATACCATGCATGCATTTGTTCAAAAGGCAGCCGTTGCTGCTATCACCGCGGGCCTAGTTACCGCTGCCGCACTTGCTCCAATATATAACGCTACTGCTGCCGATAGAATTACTGGCCACCATTTCGCTAGCCGTTCTGAAGTAATGGCACCTGAAGCTATGGCAGCAACTAGCCAAGGGCTCGCTACACAAGTAGCGCTCGATATAATGCAAGCGGGTGGCAATGCCATTGATGCAGCTATAGCCGCCAACGCTGTGCTGGGGTTGGTTGAGCCAACGGGCAACGGCATAGGCGGCGATCTCTACGCTATTATTTGGCATGCGGAAAGTGAGCAGCTGTATGGATTAAACGCTTCTGGCCGCTCGCCTATGAGCCTATCGCTCGATTACTTTATTGAAAATGGCTATGAAAGCATTCCGGCTCGGGGTTTATTGCCGCTTTCGGTGCCGGGCGCTGTGGATGGCTGGTTCGAGATGCATGGCCGCTTTGGCGCATTGCCGATGAATGAAATTCTTGCGCCTTCTATTCATTACGCAGAAAACGGCTTCCCAGTAACTGAAGTGATTGCCTATTACTTCGAACGCAATGCCGAAGTATTGCAAGATTTCCCTGGTTTTCGTGAAGTATTCATGAAAAATGGGCACCCGCCACGTAAAGGTGAGATGTTTCGTAATCCAGATTTGGCCAACACTTACAAACAGCTGGCTAGCGATGGCCGAGATGCTTTTTATGAAGGCGAAATTGCCCGCACCATTGGCAATTTCGTGCAGGAGCACGGCGGTTTTCTGAGTTACGAAGATTTAGCTGCGCACCATTCCGAGTGGGTAGACCCGGTATCTACTAATTACCGCGGTTACGATTTGTGGGAACTACCACCGAATACCCAAGGTATTGCTGCACTGCAGATTCTTAATATTCTTGAGCATTTTGATATAGCTGAAATGGGGTTTGATAGCCCAGAATATATTCATCATTTTGTAGAAGCGAAAAAACTGGCGTTCGAAGATCGCGCTAAGTTCTATTCCGATACCGCGTTTAACGATATTCCGGTTGATTGGTTAATTTCAAAAGAATATGCCCAAGAACGTGTGCAATTGATTAACCCTCAACGTGCTGGGCGTAGCTATGAACCGGGTAATCCGCCAACTACCGGCGATACCATTTACCTTACTACCGCCGATAAGCACGGCAATATGGTTTCGCTAATTCAGAGTAATTATCGTGGCATGGGCTCGGGTGTTACGCCTGAAGGCTTGGGCTTTGTACTGCAAAACCGCGGCGAGCTATTTGCTCTGGAAGAAGGCCATATGAACGTGTTTGAACCGGGTAAGCGGCCTTTCCAAACTATTATACCGGCGTTTGTTACTAAAGATGGTAAGCCATTAATGAGTTACGGTGTAATGGGTGGGGCAACGCAGCCGCAAATGCATGCGCAAATTCTGATTAACATGATTGATTTTGGCATGAACTTACAAGAAGCAGGTGATGCACCGCGCATTCTGCATACCGGCTCTAGCCAACCAACTGGCGAAACTATGGTTGATGGTGGTGCGGTTAGTTTAGAAAATGGCTTCTCAAATAACACTCGGCGAGAATTAGTGAAAATGGGCCACCGCTTGCAAGAAGCGGTTGGGCCTTATGGTGGTTATCAAGCGATTTGGTTTGATGCGGAACAGGGCATTTACATCGGTGCTTCCGAGAGCCGCAAAGATGGTTACGCTGCGGGTTATTAATTAGAAAAGTAGGTTTACTTCATGCGCCGTAGCCCTGAAAATACACCAATAGAATAGTACATAACGATTGTTTTGAAGGTGTATTGAGGGCTAAACAGGCGCATGAAGTTTGATTTAACTAAAGCCGGATTCCGTAACGATATTAATGGCCTGCGCGCATGGGCTGTGATGTCGGTGGTGCTATTTCACTTTTTAGTGCCAGGTTTTTCCGGTGGTTTTACCGGTGTTGATATTTTCTTTGTTATCTCCGGTTATTTAATGACCGATATTATTGTGAGCGGCCTTGCTCAGAATAAGTTCAGCTTCCGGCTATTTTACCTCGCGCGCGCAAAACGCATTATTCCCGCGCTATACGCGATGATTTTGCTTCTGCTTGGAGCAGGCTGGTTCTTTTTACCCACGCCAGATTATCAAGAGCTCGCATCTCAGGCGAATTATGCCTTAGCATTTATTTCTAATATCGATTTTGCCGGTGCGGCCGGGTATTTCGATAGTGAAGCCCATGAAAAGTGGTTATTACACACTTGGAGTTTAGCCGCGGAATGGCAGTTTTATTTGCTCTTTCCGGTATTTTTGTGGCTCGCTTTTCGCCTGCTACGGGGCAACATAACCGCGCTATTTATAAGTATTGCTGCGCTGTTTTTGCTATCTCTTGGCTATAGTATTTATATTTCGCCGCAAGATCCGAACGCAGCATTTTATTTATTACCAGCGAGAGCATGGGAAATGGCCGCAGGCGGCTTGGTATTCTTTTTTACTCGTTGGCAAGGTAGGCCGCAACTTAGTACTAGTATAGCGAACGTGGGTTATGCTGTTGGTTGGCTGCTGATGATAATGCCATTTGTGTTTTTCCATGCAGAGCTTGTTTGGCCAGGTGCGTGGGCATTGTTACCGGTAATCGGCACCATGCTGGTGCTAGGGGCTGCTCGGCAGAACAACCCGATGGTAAGCCACCCAATTGCGCAATGGCTGGGTACGCGCTCTTATTCGATTTATTTGTGGCATTGGCCCTTTGCTGTATTGCTATTCTTCATGGGTATGCAAAATTCGGTGCCTGCAGTTATCGGTGCGATTCTCGCCAGTTTATTACTCGGTGATTTATCCTATCGGCTCATTGAAAACCCGGTTCGCATCCTGTTTTATGGCCGCCGGAAGCGGGCATTAACAGCTATTTTCGTTACCGCTTTGGTAGTGTGTGCGGTGCCAGCGCAATGGGTTCGAGGTGGTGATTTGCCAGAACGTTTACCGGCTAATGTTGAGCAGCTTGCTGGCGCTATTAACGATATTAATCCACGCCGAAGCGAGTGTTTAGGCTCTAGTTCTCGTGGAACCTCGGCTGAATGCACCTATGGTGGGGCGGAACTTGGGTTAATTGTGCTTGGTGATAGCCACGGCGGTTCCGTGGTGCGAACAGCAGAGGCGGCGCTGCCACATGAAAGTTTGCACGTGCTTGATTGGACAATGACAGGTTGCCCCGCTATTGAAGGTATTCGATCGGCGGAAGACGGCCGTTACCGATGTGCCGAGTTTATCGATTTCGCCCTTGAGCGTAGCGAACAACTGCCGGCTGATGTGCCGATGTTAATGGTGAATCGTTTTGCCCAATATGTTATTGGCCGCGATCCGATGGAAGCTACAGGATTAGGGGAAGTGCCCGAGTATTATATTTCTGAACCTTACGCTGAACGTACGATGGCGTTTTTTCAGGAATTTAGTGCCGGGATCACTGCTACCGCTTGCGAATTTGCCGAAGATCGGCACGTGTTTATGCTGAAACCCACACCGGAAATGCCGGTAAGCGTGCCACAACGTATGGCAAGAACGGAGTTTTTCCAAGGCAAGGCTGAGCGCGTAAGTTTGGATCTAGAGCACTACTATGCTCGGCAAAGTGTGATACTCACCGCACTGGAACAGGCGGTTACCGATTGTGGAGTAACTTTACTCGATCCGGTGCCGATTTTTTGCCAAGATGGGGTGTGCTGGGGTGATAAGGCAGGTTTACCTATATATTTCGATGACGATCATTTGAACGAATACGGTGCTAGCTTTTTAAAGCCTGTGTTAATGGAAATATTTGCTGAATAACTGGTTCAAAAAATAAGTATTAGAACCATATAAAACATAAATGGGAAGACTATGAATATACTACAGAAAGGCGTGCTGGTGCTTACACTAGCCACGCTGCAATTAGGGTTTGTTTCCTACACAAATACCGCACATGCGAACGATGAGCACCGCCGTAGCATTGATGTGGAATCGGTAGTGGTTACGGATCATCGAGCAGAAATTAATGGTTCACGCATTGATTACAAAGCCTATGCTGGAACCATGCCGGTATGGAATGAAGAAGGGCACCCAACGGCAACCCTGCAATATACGTATTACGAGCGCCAAGGCGTGCGCAACCAAGAGCGCCGGCCTCTAATGATTTCATTCAACGGTGGCCCAGGCTCAGCATCGGTTTGGATGCACGTAGCTTATACCGGCCCGAAAACCTTATTACTCGATGAAGAGGGCTTTCCAACCCAGCCCTACGGCGTGCAAGAAAACCCATATTCAGTGTTAGATGTAGCCGATATTGTATTTGTGAATCCAGTGAACACCGGTTATTCACGGGTGCTCCCCGGCCCAGATGGCAATATGCCTTCGCGCGCGGAACAGCAAAAAATGTTCTTCGGCGTGAACGAAGATATTCGCTATCTTTCCGAGTGGGTAAATACGTTTGTTACTCGCTACGAACGCTGGCGCTCACCGAAATTCCTGATTGGTGAAAGCTATGGCACTACCCGTGTTGCGGGTATGGCATTAGCTTTGCAAAACAACCACTGGATGTATTTAAACGGTGTGATTTTGGTATCGCCAACCGATATGGGTATTAGCCGTGATGGCCCAGTAAAAGCGGCCAATCGCTTACCCTATTTTGCAGCTGCGGCCTGGTATCATGGCGTACTAGCGGATGATCTACAAAGTGGCGATCTCTACGATTTACTGCCAGAAGTAGAAGCGTTCACGTTGAATGAATATCTACCGGCGTTGGCCAAAGGTGCTTGGTTACCGGCAGAGGAAAAACAAGCGATTGCTGAGCAAGTAGCGCGTTATTCTGGCCTTTCCGTTGAAGCAGTGCTGCAAAGCAACTTAGATATCGATACGGCATTTTTCTGGAAAGAGTTGCTGCGTGATGAGGGCGTAACCATTGGCCGTTTAGATTCGCGTTATAAAGGAATTGATCGCAAAGATGTAGGTGTGCGTCCTGATTTCAACTCAGAGCTAACTTCGTGGTTACACTCATTTACGCCGGCGATTAATTATTACCTGCGAGAAGAGCTAGGTTATAAAACCGATGTGGCGTACAACATGTTTGGCCCGGTTCACCCTTGGGATCGCAGCGGCAACAATACGGGTGAAAACTTACGCCAAGCGATGGCGCAAAACCCGTTTTTGAACGTGTTGTATCAATCAGGTTACTACGATGGCGCCACCAACTATTTCGATGCGAAATACAGTATGTGGCAAATGGACCCGAGCGGAAAAATGAAAGATCGCTTGTTTTTTGAAGGCTACCGTAGCGGCCACATGATGTATTTGCGCCGCCATGATCTAGAGCTTTCGAATCAACACTTGCGTGAGTTTATTTTAAACGCATTGCCCGCAGCAGGTGCTCCGGCACAATATTAATGCTCGCTAGGCGATAGTGATAGATGAAACCCGTGCTGTGATGGTGTAGCATCGCAACATGGGTTTTTTTATGGTTATTCCATAAGTATTTCGGCAACTAAGCGTTTGTTGAAACAAGCGCAAATGAGAGCAAATAGATGCAAGCAATTTCAGCGCGGGTAGCACCGCAACGTTGGTATCGTGGGATTCAAGGGCAACTCGCACGCTTAGCGGTAAGTGGCGTGCTACCTATTCGTTGGCTGTATCCGCAACCGAAGAAACAGTATGAACCGAAAACCGGCAAGCTGCATTTAGAGATTGTTAGCCATTGCTGGCAATATGCGCATTTGCAGGCTTACCAACTAAGTTCGCTAGTGCAACATGCGCCGAAAGATATCAACGTAACCATGACAGTGTATTACAGCGAAGAAGATGAAAAAGCCTGTGAGCTGCTCGATTTTTTTGCAAAGCAAAATGTTGAAAATGTGCAGTGGCAATGGCGAGCTATGCCAAAAGAGCAACTGTTTCGCCGTGGCATTGGCCGTAATCACGCAGCGTTAAATAGCAACGCTGATTGGGTGTGGTTTACCGATTGCGATGTAGTTTTCCATGAAGGGGCACTTGATAAACTGGCCGCTGAATTGCAAGGTTGCACCGAGCCTTTGGTGTATCCGCAAGAAGAGCGCGTAACCTCGTTATTAGCGGAAGATGATCCACTATTGCAAAAAGCGGCAGAGCCGCAAGTGGTAAACCTCGATGGTACCGATTTCATTACCAAAGCGATTACTAAGGCTACCGGCCCACTGCAAATTACTCATGGTGATGCTGCACGAGAAATGGGATATTGTGATGCAATGTCGGTGTATCAAACTCCGGCCGATAGCTGGCAAAAATGTTATGAAGATCGTGCCTTTCGGTGGATGTTAAAAAGCCAAGGCAAAGCGATAAACGTACCTGGTGTATACCGAATTCGGCATATCTTTAAAGGCCGTTATACTGGCTCGCAAGCGAATACCTCGGTGCGCAGCGGCATTCGCCAAGTGCAAACGTGGTGGCGCGATCGTAAAGATAAGCGCAAAAATAAGGCGCAAAAGTAAGGCGCAAAAGTAAGTTTTCAAGGCACGCATAGAGCCAGCATCGGTAGTGTTCATTCACGTTTAGCAAGGAAGTTCGTAGATATGGGGCAGCTCATTCGTTCACAATCGGGAATATGCGCAGAGGCAAGCCTGCATGGCTTGGTAATGCTTTTGCACGTAACTTCTGAAGATGTGGCCAAGGTTCGCCGAAAGCTTGCAAGCTTCGCTGAGCAAGCGGAGCAATTGGAAAACCGTTTTTCTGAAAGCATGCTGAATATCGTGTTGGCCATTGGCGAACCCTACTGGGACGTTATTTCCCCCGATGAACGGCCCGATGCACTGAAAACTATTCCAGATTACATTCGTAGCGAACACCCTTTACCGGTTACGCCATTTGATATGGCAATTGTGGTGCGTTCCGATCGTGCTGATGCTAATTATTTAACCGGTTTGCAGCTGCTGCACTGGTTAGGTGATTTAGTAACCTTAGCTGAACAATCTATGCCATTCCGCTGCCTAGATGGCCGTGATTTGTTTGGTTTCAAATATACTAATGAAGCTTTAGCGGGTGCTACACGCCGGCAAAATGCTTTGGTTTCGGAAGCGCAAGATCCAGAGTACGCTGGTGGTAGCTATTTTTGGTTGCTGCAAAGTAAATTAGATGTGCAACGATTCAGTAAGCTTACGCAAGCGGAGCAAGAACGCGTTATGGGCCGCGAGAAAAGCTCGGGGCGGCGTATGAAAACCACCAATGGCGCTACACATGCGAGTAAAACCGAAGGTGATATTTGGCGTTTGCATATGCCTTATGGCTCATTACAACGGCCACAAGAAGTGAGTTTTTTGTTTTCAAACCAGGTGAGCTTGTTAGATCAATGGATTCGCAATCGCTTTATTGCAGATGAAAATGGTTTGAGCGATCCGTTGCTCGATTATGTGAACGTTGAGCACTCGAGCGCTTATTTCGTGCCTGCGTTGAATTGGTTTAACAGCTTGGATAACTAATTTAGACCGTTAATTACTAATATTAGTGGCTTTCAAACAGCCGCTGAATATTATGCAAGGTTTCATCAATATCGCTCACTTTTACCGGCGCGATGAAAATTGTGTCATCACCTGCAATCGTTCCGAGTACACCCTCTTTTTTACCCACAGAATCAAGCAGGCGGGCAATAAGCTGAGCTGCCCCTGGGGTAGTGCGGATGATAACCATGACATCGTTGTGCTCAACATCAAGCACAAGCTGGCGCACAGAGCTACGAGCCGAAGGCATGGAAAGTTCAGGCGGTAAACAATACACCATATCTTCACGGGCATTGCGCGCACGTACAGCACCGAACTTACTCAGCATGCGTGATACTTTAGATTGGTTCATTCCATCGAACCCACGATCTTGCAGCGCTTCAACGATTTCCGCCTGCGATGAATAAGATTCTTCTTTTAATAATTCCCGAAATGCTTCTATGAGCAAATCTTGCTGAACAGAGGCCATACGATCGTCTAATTGTTTACCAAGAATAAGAGATACATAGTGTATCGGATATTTTCCGCAACACCTAGTTTTGTAAATAAATGTCCCCATATATAGAAGCAGTTAAACGAGCGTTTTATTGTTTTTTTAGGGCTGATCGGCTAAGGTTTAGCCCCCCGCAACAGATTGATTGGAGTGCAATATGAAAGTAACAGTATTAGGCGCCGCTGGCGGTATTGGTCAGGCGTTATCTTTGCTATTGAAAACTCAGCTTCCAGCTGGAACTGACCTTGCCTTGTTCGACCTTGCACCAGTAACGCCGGGTGTTGCTGTTGATTTGAGCCATATTCCAACCTCGGTAAAGGTAAAAGGTTATGGTAAAGAGAACCTAACTGAAGCACTAGAAGGTGCTGATGTAGTATTGATTCCAGCAGGTGTTCCGCGTAAGCCAGGTATGGATCGTTCAGATTTGTTTAACATGAACGCTGGTATTATTAAAAACCTAGTTGAAAATATTGCCGATACTTGCCCGAAAGCATGTATTGGAATTATTACCAACCCAGTAAATACCACAGTAGCAATTGCTGCTGAAGTATTAAAAGCCAAAGGTGTTTACGATAAGAATCGTTTATTCGGCGTAACTACGCTTGATGTTATCCGCGCTGAAGCGTTTGTGGGTGAACTCAAAGGTCTGCCGCTAGAAGACGTTCATGTACCCGTAATTGGTGGCCATAGCGGCACCACGATTTTACCATTGCTTTCACAAGTGAAAAGCGTTGAATTCACGCAAGAAGAAATTGAATCACTTACTCACCGCATTCAAAACGCGGGTACCGAAGTGGTTGAAGCCAAAGCTGGCGGCGGCTCTGCAACCCTTTCAATGGGCCAAGCAGCAGCACGTTTCTGCTTATCAATCGTGAAAGGCTTACAAGGTGTTCACGTTACTGAATACGCGTACGTTGAAGGCGATGGCAGCGATGCTAAATACTTCGCTCAAGCGGTAGTATTAGGCGCCAACGGTATCGAAGAAATCTTACCATACGGCGAATTAAGCGATTTCGAAGCGAAAGCCAAAGCCGATATGCTTGATGGCCTGAAAAAAGATATTCAAATGGGTATCGATTTCGCCAATCAGTAAACCTGATTGCTTGAAATTAAAAACCGCGCTAGGTGCAAACCAGCGCGGTTTTTTTTTGTTTTAGTATTAAGTGAAACTGGAATTGCTTAGAAGGCTTTATTACATATCTTAAGCACCTACAGCAGCAAATGAAATCTTACAGAATTATTAAAATTTAACTTTATGTTAAAAATGCTATTGCAATACCCCCCCCCAATGTACATATGATGGTTAGCATATTGGTGTTCAGGGATGTAAGCAGCGCATGGCACATAATGGATTATTTAGAGAATCGGCGATAAAAGAACAGGCAGGGAGACTTGAAGGCGATGTGATCATTGCGCAGCCGCTCTCCAATAGTGTTCTTACGCTGATACTGTTGCTGTTGGTTGCTGCGCTTATCACTTTTCTAACACTCTCTTCCTTTAATCGTAAAGAAACCGTTCAAGGTTATTTAACGCCCTCCTTAGGCCTTGCTAAAGTTACAACACCGCGAGCGGGCATTATTCAACAGCGTTTTTTGAATGATGGCGAGCACGTAATTGCGGGTGCGCCTATTGCCTTATTGCACATTCCTGAACATTTAGCTGATGGCAGCAGCTTGGCACAAGGATTAAACCGTGAGCTTACCCAGCAGCTGGCGCTAATTGATATGCGTGAATCTCAGATGTATCAATATTTTCAACAACAAGTGCAGGAAACCGAGCGTCGGCTTCTTCTGAGTGAACAAATGCTTAGTGAACTGGAAAATCAGCAGGCACTGCTACAACAACGCCTTGGGCTGCACGAGCGCCGGTATGAAAACTATAGGCAATTACAGAACGATGGGGCGATATCTCTATTAGAGCTACAACAGCAACACGAAGTGCTACTTAACGTTCAGCAGCAACACGCGGAGCTCAATGGAAGCCGCCAGCAACAACAAGGGTTAATAGAACAATTGAGAGGCCAAATCGAGCGCTTACCAGGTGAACAAGCTCAGCAATTTGCGGGGCTTGAACTCGAGCGATCGCGCTTACAACAGCAACAGGTTGAGCTTACCGCCCGCAGCGAAATTTTAATTACTGCGCCCATCAGTGGCCGTGTTACTAATTTTGTAGCAGATATAGGAGCTACGGTTAGTAACACGCAACCGCTGCTCACGATTATCCCCGAAAATACTGAGCTGCATGCCGTGCTGCTTGTGCCTACTCGCGCTTATGGTTTTGTAGAACAAGGTCAACATACCCGCATTCGTTTTGATGCATTTCCATATCAGCGCTTTGGGCTATATGAAGGGGAAGTAATTCGCGCCGCACAGGCAATCGTGCTTCCAGGAGAAGTAGATATGCCCGTGGCAATACAGGAGCCCGTATATCGGGTAGAGGTAGCACTAGCGGCGCAAGACATCCGCGCTTACGGCAACAACGTCCCGCTGCAATCGGGAATGCTGTTAAGCGCAGATATCGTGCTTGAACAACGTAGTTTAATAAACTGGTTGTTTGAGCCGATTTTAAGCCTGCGAGGACAGTTATGACCCCGCAGGCCTTACTCAAAACTTAAATCGTCTCGAGGAGAGATACTATGCAGGAATTAACATTTGATCAAGCGAAAGAAGTAAGTGGTGGTTTGCCTATAATACCTGTAGCTATGGGTGCGTATAAATTAGTAAAGTGGGGATCTGCAGCTTATGCTGCCGGATATTTGGCTCAGAAAGGGGCTAATCGAGCGAATGCTGAAGACAGCGCAAGCGAAGAATAATATTTCCTATTTTCAATCCTAAAGGGCTGCTTGCAGCCCTTTTATTAAGGCTTTCATTATGAGTATTCGTATACTTATGTGGTTAATAATGGCATTTGTAGTTTTTCGTTTGCTTGATTCCATCACGACAGTCTATGGAATTAGCATTGGTTCGGATGTTTTTGAGCTAAATCCATTTATAGAAGCAAATTCCATTACCCATGTTTTATTATCCCCAGTTCACTTTTGGGCTAGTATCATCGGAATTCTTGCGATTATTCTTTTTTATATGATAAGGAATAATTATATTTTGGCCGAAAGACCAAATAAAGGTTGGAAAAATAGGTTGCTATATGTCCTTATCGATATCTTTTTTACTCTAATGATATTAACTTTAATTGCGGTGGTGAATAACCTAGTAATATTGTTTTTAGGCTGGGACAACGTGCTAGCATTTAGAAATCTTTTTCAGATTCATTGGTTACTCCCGCTGGGAAGCTTGTTTTTATTCGCGATGGTAATATATGAATGCTTTCTAAAGAAAAGATTGCAAATATTTTGTGGCTTAGATGAAATAAGAAAATGATCTACCAATCCGAAGCCGCTGAATGCGGCCTCGCCTGCATGGCAATCGTTGCTAACCATTATGGCCATAAAATAGATCTAACTACTTTACGTAATCGCTACAGCGTTTCTTTTAAAGGCGCTAATTTACAGCAACTAATGTTACTTGCTAATCAATTAGAGTTGGTTGGCCGAGCTCTTAAGCTAGATTTAAGGGATTTAAAAAAGCTAAAAACGCCCTGTATTCTGCACTGGGAAATGAACCATTTTGTGGTTCTAAAGAAAATACATCGTAATAGCATTACAATTCTCGATCCTGCGGTGGGTGAACGCCGAGTTCACATGCGTGACGTTGATAAAGCTTTTACTGGTATAGCGTTGGAGCTTAGCCCTACTCAAGAGTTTAAGAAAATCGATGAGCGAGTACAGCTCGGATTTACCGCTTTTTGGACTAAAGTTGAAGGCTTGATGCCCTCGCTGGGTAAATTATTCCTTTTATCTCTGTTACTCCAACTGTTTTTGCTCGCGAGCCCTTATTACACACAATTAGTGGTGGATGAAGTGCTCATTAGCCACGATAAGCCTCTATTGCTTGTGCTCGCTCTAGGTTTTGGTTTGCTGGTTTTGTTTCAGGTGGTTACGCAAACCCTACGCGGTTGGGTGGTATTGCACTTAGGCTCGGTTATGAGCGTGCAAATGGCTACTAACTTAATGCGCCACTTATTGCATTTACCGCTGAGTTACTTTGATAAACGCCATATGGGCGATGTGGTATCGCGCTTCGGGTCATTAAACGCTGTGCGTGAGTTACTTACGAATAGCTTAGTAGAGGGCATTATTGATGGTCTAATGGCGGTTACTGTATTGGTAATGATGTTTTTGTATAGCCCTAAATTGGCAGTGGTCGTTTTATTAACGGTGCTTCTATACGCTGCGATTCGCTTTATTTTATACCGCCCTCTACATCAACTAACTGAAGCTAGCATCATGGCGGGCGCTAAAGAGCAAAGCAATTTTATGGAATCGGTACGCGGCATGCAAAGCATTAAACTGTTTGGACAACAAACAGAACGCTTAAGCCAATGGCAAAACCGCTATGCTGATGCCATTAACCAGCAATACCGATTAGGTAAATGGCAAATTTCGTACCAAACCATTAATCAGTTACTTTTTGGTTTAGAAAACGTTTTAGTGGTGTATTTAGCTGCCCTTGCGGTAATGAGTGGCGATATTACCGTGGGTATGTTGTTCGCCTTCATGGCATACAAAACGCAATTTACTAATCGTATGGCAGCACTTATTGAAAAGCTCATAGAAATAAAAATGACAAGGCTGCACCTTGACCGCCTTGCCGATATAGCCCTCACCGATAAGGAAGATGAAGGTTTAAGCGCTCCCGATAGAGAAATAAGCGGTCAGCTTAGTCTAAACAATATAAGCTTTCGTTACGCTGATACTGAACCGATGTTGTTTAATGAGCTTTCAATAGATATTCCAAAAGGGGCTAAGATAGCGATTATTGGGCCCTCTGGCATGGGTAAAACAACGTTAATGAAGATTATGTTGGGGCTATTGTTGCCGGAGCAAGGGAAGGTGCTAGTCGATGGTATTGATGTAAAGCACGTGGGTTTACGCAATTACCGCAGGCAAGTTGCAGCGGTAATGCAAGATGATCAGTTAATGTCGGGCACGTTGGCAGAAAATATTAGCTTTTTTGATCCGGATTTTAATATGGAACGGGTTTTGTCAGTGGCTAACTTAGCGGGCATTCATCAGGATATAAGCGCAATGCCAATGGGTTACAATTCTCTGGTGGGGGATATGGGCAGTGCGCTATCGGGCGGCCAGAAACAACGTCTATTGCTTGCGCGAGCCCTTTACCGAAAGCCAAAAATATTGTTGATGGATGAAGCAACTAGCCATTTAGATGTGAGCTTAGAGCAATACGTAAACCAGGCAATACAAAAGTTGAGCATGACACAAATTGTAATTGCTCACCGACCTGAAACGATTATGAATGCCGAGCGTATATATGAACTCAACGCAGGACAGCTGCGAGAGGTGACAAACGCTTATAGAGAAAACTTCAAAAAATGAAACGTGAACTGGGATTGAAAACACAGTAATCAAGGAATGATAATGAATTTTCTGCAAAAAGAGACTAGGGTTTCGATTTACATAATAAAGGCATCGGCTTTTGTTATCTTAACCTCTTTCAGCCTTATCTTTTTATATAGTTTCTTTTTTGAGTTACCCGATGAAGGCCCGAGCATCAGTTTAACCGGAACCGATTTCTTTGGAGTGGTTGTTTTTGCACCCTTTGTTGAAACTGTATTAATGATATTGTCGCTTCGAGTGTTCCTTTTCATCTCTCGCCGTTCCACACCGGCATGCATATTGAATGCTTTTCTGTGGTCGGCTATGCACTCTATGATTTTCCTTTTATGGGGATTTTTCACACTTATTCCATTTTTCGTTTTCAGCATGGCCTATCTAACATGGCGAACTAAATCGAAGAAAATGGCCTTCTTTGTTGCTTTTGCTATTCATGCACTGCTGAACCTATCGCCCTTTGTAGTTATGTGGGTAGATGAACTTAATTAAAGTCCAGTTTGCAACTGGAGCGAGTGAGAGTGTTGAGCATAGTGTGGGGTGAGGCAGCCTCGTGGCGGGTGTCCGAGGCATGGATGCCGAGGCCAAGCCCCCATGGATGGGTTCACGGCGTCCCGCCACGGGGCAGCCTCACCCCGCACTAAAAGCTCAACCCCTCACCCCACACTTGAACACTCAGCGCCCTCACTTGAGAGCTGTGATTTAGGTAACGCGCTCTACTGCGAGGTTGGCGAGTGCCTCTAGTGCTTCTTTGTGGTCGTTTTCGGGGAAAGGAGCGAGTGCTGCGATGGCTAAATCGCGTTGCTCTAGGGCTTTGTTGCGGGTGTATTCTAAGGCTCCGGTGCTGTGCATCACGTTTAGAATTGTTTCTAGCGAATCACGTTTGCCACCTTCTTCAATAGCGCTGCGAATTAGAGCCGCGTGTTCTTCATCGCAGTTCCACATGGCATAAAGTAATGGCAGTGTGGGTTTGCCTTCGGCTAAATCATCGCCGGCATCTTTGCCCATGGTTGCGGCATCAGAGGTGTAATCGAGTAAATCATCTACTAATTGAAAAGCGTTGCCCAAATAGCGGCCATAATCAGCGGCGGCCTGTTCGAGTTCGGCGCTTTCACCTGCGAGCACGGCACCGAGTTGGGTTGCCGCTTCAAAAAGTTTTGCGGTTTTACTGTAGATAACTTGAAAGTAAGATTCTTCGGTAGTGGTGGGATCGTTGCAGTTCATCAGCTGCAACACTTCGCCTTCAGCAATAATGTTCGTGGCATCGGCGAGCACTTCGAGAACGCGCATACTTTCGGTTTTTACCATTAACTGGAATGCACGGGTGTAAAGAAAATCACCTACTAATACGCTCGCTTCGTTACCAAATAGGGCATTTGCTGTTTCTTGGCCGCGGCGGGTGAGTGATTCATCTACAACGTCATCGTGCAACAAAGTAGCGGTATGAATAAATTCAACAATAGCTGCTAGCAGGTGATGTTTATCGCCTTTGTACCCCAAGGCCCGGGCTGCAATAACGGCCAGCTGGGGGCGTAAGCGCTTACCACCGCTGTTGATAATGTAGAAAGCTAATTGATTAATCAACGCGACATCTGAACGTAATTGTGCTGTAATAATCTCATTCACAGCATGCATATCGTTTTCGCTAAGCGTGCGTACGGCAGATAAATCCATGGTAAAGCAGCTCTTTGTTTGCATAAAATTTGCGGTTGATTTTACCTGAATTACAAATTTCTGCCAGTTTGATGATTTTTATATTTTTCGCTTGCGCTGCGGGATGTTTTTACGTAAAATCCGCGGCCTGAATTAAAGTTTGTAGCGCCTGAAAAAGGCAATTGGAGAAGAATATGTACGCGGTTTTTCAAAGTGGCGGTAAACAACACCGTGTCACCGAGGGCCAGACCGTTCGCCTGGAAAAGCTCGAAGCAGCTACCGGTGATACCGTTGAGTTTGAGCAAGTGCTCATGCTCTCCGATGGTGAAAACGTGACAATTGGTGCACCTTTCGTCGAAGGTGGCAAGATTAAAGCAGAAGTAGTGACCCATGGTCGTGGCGATAAAATTACTATCGTTAAATTCCGTCGTCGGAAGCACTCACGCAAGCAACAGGGTCATCGTCAGTGGTTCACGGAAGTGAAAATCACTGGTATTGGCGCTTAAGAGGAGTAGAGACACATGGCACACAAAAAAGCAGGTGGTTCAACACGTAACGGTCGCGATTCAGAGAGCAAACGTCTCGGTGTTAAGCGTTACGGCGGTGAAACTGTACTAGCCGGAAATATTCTGGTTCGTCAACGGGGAACCAAGTTCCATGCAGGCAGTAACGTAGGTGTAGGTCGTGACCACACGTTATTCGCTAAAGTAGATGGTAAAGTTACCTTCGAACAGCGTGGACCGCAAAATCGGAAGTTCATCAGCGTAAACGCTGATTAATACGAACTCCGAATCCGGAAAACCCCGCCTTAGTGCGGGGTTTTTTGTATCTTTACCTTACCCTCGGGTGAGTATATTCTTGAAATATTGACGTGTGAGCGTCGGGCAAAACAGGCAAAACCATGAAATTCGTTGATGAAATTGATATTCGCGTAGAAGCAGGCGATGGCGGCAATGGCTGCATCGGCTTTCGGCGCGAGAAATACATACCGAAAGGCGGCCCTGATGGCGGCGACGGCGGCGATGGTGGTGATGTTTGGTTGGAAGCCGATGAGAACCTCAATACCCTTATCGATTATCGTTTTGAACGCACCCATCGTGCGCAACGTGGCGAAAACGGTAAGAGTAGTAACTGTACCGGCCGCCGGGGTGAAGATAAAACTCTGAAGGTTCCTGTAGGTACGCGCGTTAAGGATATGGATACAGGCGAGATCATTGGCGATTTAACCCGCCATGGCCAGCGCCAACTTGTGGCTAAAGGCGGTTTCCACGGTTTAGGAAATACTCGCTTTAAAAGCAGCACCAACCGTGCGCCTCGGCAAAAAACCGATGGCACCAAAGGTGAGCACCGTATTTTATTACTCGAATTATTGTTGTTAGCTGATGTTGGCCTACTTGGTATGCCAAACGCCGGTAAATCAACATTGATTCGTTCAGTTTCCGCAGCGAAGCCAAAAGTGGCTGATTATCCGTTTACTACCATTACGCCGAATTTAGGTGTAGTGCGTTTGAACGCGAGCCAAAGCTTTGTTATAGCCGATATCCCCGGTTTGATTGAAGGTGCAGCTGATGGCGCTGGCTTGGGAATTCAGTTTCTGAAGCACCTTGAGCGTTGTGGCTTGTTGTTGCATTTGGTAGATATTGCTCCATTCGATGAGAGCAGCCCAGCGGAAACAGCGGAAACAATTATTCAAGAACTTGCGCAATATAGCCCGGCACTTGCGGCTAAACCGCGTTGGCTAGTGTTGAACAAAACAGATTTAGTAGATGAAGAAACACTGGCTGAACGCCGTGCTGAAATCGTTGAACGTTTGGATTGGCAAGGCCCAGTATTTGAGCTCTCGGCGATAACGGGTAAAGCTTGTAACGAACTGATGCGCGAAATCATGCAATATCTGGAAGCGTTACCAAAAGCCGATCCAGAAGCTGAAGGCAATGATGAGCCGGTTGAATTTAAATGGACAAGCTACCACGATGAACAGATGCAAAAAGCTGAAGAAGAGTGGGGCGATGATCTAGAAGATGATTTAGATGACGAAGACGATGATTGGGAAGAAGAACCTGATGATGGTCATGTGATCTACAAACCATAATTTAGAAACCATAATGATTAAATAAAAAAGGTATTTAGCCCTATGGAAATCTCCCTTATTGCCGCAATGGCTGATAACCGTGTTATTGGTAATGAAGGAGATATGCCGTGGCATTTACCCGGTGAGTTGCAGTATTTCAAAGAGCTCACTATGGGTAAGCCGATTATCATGGGCCGCAATACTTTTGCTTCGATTGGCCGGCCACTCCCAGGCCGGCACAATATTGTAATCACCAGCAAACCTGAACTACTCCCCGAAGGTGTAACTACCGCAAATAACCCAGAACAAGCGATTGCTGCTGCCGAGGCTATGGCCGCGGCGAACGGCACTGAATTGCACGAAATAATGATTATCGGTGGTGGCCAGGTTTATGAGGCATTTCTACCTCGCGCTACGCGGTTATACCTCACCCATATCGACCTGAACGTTGAAGGCGATACCTACTTCCCAGAATTTCATGCCGATGAATGGCAGCAAACCTTACTGCGCGAACATAAAGCAGATGAGAAAAACCCACTTTCGTTTCGTGGCTATATGTACGAAAGAGATTAATGTTTACATCCATTATCTAAATCCCCCTCAGAGTAAACAGCCCGCTTCTTGAATCTGTTTGAAAATTTTCAGTTTTTTGTTACCGAATGTAAACAGCTATTGCAGTAGTTCTGCAAAATCGGTAAAACACCTTGTAGCGCTAGCGCATAAAAAGAGAGAATAAAAATGAAAACGCTTACCCCGGTAAAACTGGTGTTTGCTTTTGCTGCGTGCCTTACTTTAAGTGCACATCCGGTAAATGCGCAAACAACCGAAACACAATCTTCAGAAACACGCACTACGAGCAATAACTCATTGCAACTTGAAGCCTGCCACATACGTGGGTTATCGGAGCAAGTTGAATGTGGTGTTCTTTCTGTTCCAGAAAATCATGATGCGCCAAATGGCAAACAAATCGAACTTAATATCGTTCGGCTGCCAGCTGTAAGCTCTGGTGCGGCTAACGACCCGTTGTTTTTTCTTGCCGGTGGCCCTGGGCAAGCGGCAACAGAACTTTCAGGTTTGATCGACCGAATATTCCAAGATGTACGCCAACGCCGCGATGTAGTGTTAGTTGATCAACGTGGAACCGGCAAATCAGGCCCACTGCAATGCGAAATTTCTGCTCTGGAAGAATTGTTGTTGCCCGATGACCAAATTGATTTAGTGGCGAACATGGCGAAATGTGCTGAAGAATTTGATGTTGATTTTCAGCAATACAGTACCGTAAATGCGATTCGTGATTTTGAAATGGTGCGCAAAGCGCTAGGTTATCAGCAAATTAATCTATATGGCGGCTCTTATGGTACTCGTGCCGCGCTAGTGTGGATGCGTGAAGCGCCTGCCGCACTGCGCAGTGTAGTGCTTGATGGTGTGGCACCTACGCAAGTGGTGGTAGGCCCGTTTGGTTCCTATAGCCAGCGCGCTTTCGATTTAATGGTAAGCGATTGCAACAACGATAGCGCTTGTGTTGAGCGTTTCGGTGCTATTGATGAAAAATATTATGCGTTGCGTGAGCGTTTGCTAGCTGAGCCAGAGTTTATGACGATGCAAGATGCCCGCAGCGATGAAACTCGCGAAGTATTGATGACAGCGAAACGATTAGCTGGGATTTTAAGAACCGCTCTATATTCGCCGCGCACTCGCCAGTTAATTCCGATTGTGATTAGTGAAGCCAATGATGGTAATTGGCGTCCGCTTGCGGGGCTTATTGGTGCTTTTGATGCGGATTCGCCACTGTACACCGGTTTGTTAGTGTCGGTATTGTGCCAGGAAGATATGCCACGAGTTGATGCCGAGCTACTCGCACGTGATGGTGATAACCGCTTCATTGGCGGCAGTACAGGCGAAGATTTTGTAAGTATGTGTGCCGGCTGGCCAGTGCAGCCATTGCCTGATAACCGCCATGCAGAACCGGTAGTAAGTGATATTCCTGCTTTACTACTTTCGGGTGAACAAGATCCGGTAACGCCACCTGAATGGGCAGAAATTGCCGCGGAAACCTTATCTAACTCGCAACACCTTGTTGCTGAATTCGGTGGCCACACTATTATGAGCCACACCTGCGCTAACCGTTTGATTGCTCAGTTTTTAGAAGACCCGAGTAAAGCGGTTGATGCTTCTTGTTTGGCACGCACGCGTATGTTGCCATTCTTACGTAACGTTAATGCGGCGGGGATGTAAGCCATGATAGTAACGAGCGGATTAGAAAAAGCATATAAAGATGTAAAGGCGCTGAAAGGGCTTTCATTTCAAGCCAATGATGGCGAGATAACTGGTTTACTTGGGCCTAATGGTGCCGGTAAAACTACTTGTTTACGCAGCATTTATGGCTTAATTCACCCCGATGTTGGCAGTGCTCAAGTAGATAATATTGATGCATCGAAAGCGCCGATTGCTGTGCGCAAACGCATTGGTATCTTCCCGGATAAATTCGGCTTGCAAGAACGTTTAAGTGCCCGTGAACATATCGCTTATTTTGCTGGCTTACACGGTTTGCATGGTGAAGAGCGCAAAGTAGCGGTGCAGCGAGTAATTGATGATTTGGATATGAACGATATTGCCGATCGCCGCACCGGTGGTTTTTCTCAGGGGCAACGAATGAAGGTTGCGCTTGGGCAAGCGATTGTTCATCAGCCGCAAAACTTAATTTTAGATGAGCCAAGCCGCGGCTTAGATGTAATGAGCACGCGTATTTTGCGTGAGTTATTATTCCGGCTTAAGGCACAAGGGCGCTGTATTTTATTTTCTAGCCATGTAATGCAAGAAGTAGCCGCACTTTGTGATCGGGTAGTGATTATGGTGGCAGGGCAAGTGGTGGCTGAAGGTAGCCCAGCTGAACTATGTGCAAGAACAGGGCAAGAGAGCTTTGAAGAAGCCTTCGTGCAGTTAATCGGAACTGAAGAGGGCATTATGCTATGAAATCAGTATTTATGACGGTTTGGCTAAAAGAAATGACGGACGCCTTGCGTGATAAGCGTTCACTAATGGCAGCAATGAGCTATGCGCTCTTTGGACCTATTATGATGGCTGTAGCCTTCATGATGGTAATTAAAGATGCCGTTTCTGAGCGTGATGTGTATGTGCATATTGATGGCGCGCAATATGCTCCGGCGTTGGTGGATTTTCTTGGTGATCGAAGAATTTTTGCGGGTGATGAAGAAAATACTGCTCGTGAAATTTACTTAGAGATCCCAGAGAATTACGAAGAAAACATCGCCAGTGCAAAACCTATTTATATCACGGTGCGTTCAGATTATTCAGAACGTAGCGATGGCAGCCATCGCAGCCGCTTAGAGAGTGCGTTACGCGAATACAACAATACTATTGCTAGCCATAGATTAACCTTGCGCGGGATTAGCGCGGATGTAATTTCGCCTATCCGCATTGATAAGCAAGATACCGCTACAAAAGAAGCGCGTGCCGCGATGATTTTAGGCACGGTGATGGTGTTTGTGTTGATGGCTATTTTCTTTTCGGGAATGAATGTGGCTATTGATGGCAGCGCCGGCGAACGCGAGAGAAACTCGCTTGAGTTTCTATTAGCGCAACCCGTAGCCACGCATTGGTTAGTGATGGCGAAGGCGGCAGCGGCAGGAACCTTTGCTCTGTTCGGGGGAGTATTAAGTATCTTGTTAATTCCGCTAGTGTTTGTGTTTGTGCCGCTAGAAAAGCTCGGTATAGATTTCGGTATGAGTTGGTTGGATCAAGCAGGCATGATATTGGTGCTTATTCCGCTTGCAGCGTTTGCGAGTATCTTGCAGTTGTTTGTAAGTTTTCGCGCAAAATCATTCAAAGAAGCCCAAACTTATATCTCGTTGGTGATGTTTATTCCAGTAGCGGTAATATTCGCCGTTGAATTTACCCGCTTTGAGCACCCTGCGTTGGCAATGTTGCCGGTAACTTCGCAACATCAGGTTTTGCTTGCTACCATTGGTGGACAAGACATTAACTGGCTAATGGTACTTGGCGGCGCCGGCGTTACCTTGGCAGTAACCGCAGTGTTGGTAGCGGTGGTAACAAAAATGCTGCGCAGCGAAAAAGTGGTTTTTGGCCTCTAGGAGGCAGTTGTGTATGATCCGTTAAAAAGCCGGGATATCCCGGCTTTTCACGAATTTGGTATTGCTTCATATTGGGCTGCAGTAACGCCTTTCCCAGATACGAATGCGGTGGCGTTACCAAGCGATGCCGACGTTGTAGTTATCGGCGCTGGGTACACAGGGCTTAATGCTGCGATTGAAATTGCACAGCAACAGCAACGCAGTGTTGTGTTGCTTGATGCCGGTGGCGTGGGTGCTGGAGCGAGCAGCCGCAATGCCGGCTTTTTGTTGCCTGGTACTGGCAGGTTGGGGTACAGCGACTATGCAAGTAAATATGGCGATGAGGTTGCCCGCGCGGTGCAAAACGAATTTGCTGCAAGCATTGAGCATGTGAAGGCTTCGGTAGCCGATTCAGATTGGCCTTGCGAATTAATCGATGCGCGATACTTACGCCTCGGCCATAACGCCAAAGCAGCCGCAATGCTTCAGCGCCAACAACCCGCGTATGCCAATACACTATTAAACGCTGAATGGTTAAGCCCAGAACAGCAACATGAACAACTACCAGGCCTTAAATGGAAACATGGTGGGTTGGCCCTTACCCCAGCCGCTGCGGTTAACCCACGAGCGTTAACGGGTGCTTATTTGCGCCTAGCACAGCGAGCAGGCGTAACGATTGTTACGGGCCACCCTGTAACGAAGTGGATACCCAGCATGGGTAAACACAGGCTTATTGCTGGCGGCCATGAAATCAAATGTGATCAGGTATTAGTGTGCAGCAACGGCTACTTACCTCAGCAGCCTTTTCCTGATTTGAGTAGGCGTCAATTCCCTGTCCTGTCTAGCATTTTGGTATCGCGGCCACTAAATGCTGCCGAGCAGCAATATTGTGGCTTAAAAGTTAATGATTTGGTGATGGATACGCGCACACTAAAATACTATTACCGGTTGCTACCGGATGGCCGAATTCTTTTCGGTGGCCGCGGCGCAGTAGAAGGTAGGCATGCCGACGATGCTGGACAAAAGCTACGTATGGAAAAAGCGTTGGCCGCTACTTTTCCGGAACTTACCGATTTACATGCAGATTATTTTTGGAGTGGTTGGATAAGTGTGGCGCTTGATTCTATGCCGCGCGTATTTTCTCCGGCGATAGGCGTTTACACCAGCGCCGGATATTGTGGCGCTGGCGTTGCTTTTGCGAGTTTGGCGGGAAAACGCCTAGCGCAATATTGCAATGGCGAGGGGGTGCCTGATTTACCGTTCTACCAATCAGGATTACCTCGCTATCCGTTCGCGTCAGCCCGGCGTTTAGCACTGCGCGCGATGTACAGCTTTGATAAGTTTAAGAAGTAAACTGGGGCGGAAATGCTACTAAAAGCGCAATAGCATTTCTGCTGCTGTGCAGTAGCAATCACCATCACACACAGGGCAGTAATAGCCCTCTTCGAGAGATGATTGCAGCCACCGCTTGCCATGATCGGCTATTAATTCGCCGCCGCAGCGTGAGAAATATTCGAACGCGCTATTGTTTGGGCTTTGTCGCCAAATATGGGCAAGCCCACCTTTGCAGCCCGCACCTTGCGCTTCTACAATTGAATGCATGAGCAACGATTTGCCGATGCCACCACCTTGTACTTCATGATCAACCGCTGAACATTTAAAGTAGCAGAGCTCTTCTGCCGCGAATGGCCATGCGCTAGGTGTGCAATATTTATCAATATCCCATTTCCCGGGTGCAAACGTGAGCCGAATACCGGCCAACTTGTCATCGCTAAACGCTAACCAATGCAGGTTACGGCCATTTTCAGTTTGCCCACGTAGAAAATAATCTTCCAAATTCTCAGGGGTTAGGTAATTGTCGCCGTGCACTTTATTGCCAAGCTCAATAACATCAGCAAAATCAGCTTCGGTGAGCGGACGAAAAGAAAGGCGAGGGGAATCGGTTGTCATAGCAAACTTCCTTGAAAATGGGCGAGCATTATACCGCGCATAAAAAAAGGTGAGCAACCAAGTGCTCACCTTTTCGTACAATAGTTTACTTTCGTTCTCGAAGCTAAACCTTGCGCTAAATTTTAGTAGCGGTATTCATCAGGCTTGAACGGGCCTTCAACCGGCACGCCGATATATTCTGATTGTTGTGACGTCATTTTAGTAATCACACCACCAAAACCTTCAACCATGTAACGCGCTACTTCTTCATCAAGCTGCTTCGGCAATACTTCTACCGTTAAGTTTTGCTTCTTATCAGCAGCCGACATGGCAGCATACTTCTTCTCAAATAAATGAATTTGCGCTAATACTTGGTTAGCAAAAGAGCCATCCATGATGCGGCTTGGGTGGCCAGTAGCATTACCCAAGTTCACCAAACGGCCTTCTGATAGCAGAATTAAATAATCATCTGTTGAATCAGAACGGAACACGGTGTGTACCTGTGCTTTCACTTCTTCCCAGCGCCAGTTTTTACGCATGAACGCGGTATCGATTTCGTTATCGAAGTGGCCAATGTTGGAAACTACAGCACCGTTTTTCAGTGCCGCAAGAATATATTGATCACACACGTTCACGTTACCTGTGGTGGTAACGATTAAATCGGTGTTACCCAACAATTCTTTATTAATAGTTGAGCCATCGCCAGCGTTTACGCCATTGATGTATGGAGAAACTACTTCGTAGCCATCCATACATGCTTGCATTGCGCAAATTGGGTCGATTTCAGTTACTTTAACAATCATGCCTTCTTGGCGTAGTGATGCAGCAGAACCCTTACCAACATCGCCATAGCCGATTACTAAAGCTTTCTTACCTGATAATAAGTGATCGGTAGCGCGCTTAATCGCATCGTTTAGCGAGTGGCGGCAACCGTATTTATTATCATTTTTTGATTTCGTTACAGAATCATTCACGTTAATGGCAGGAACTTTCAAAGTGCCTTTCTTCAACATTTCTAATAAACGGTGAACACCTGTAGTGGTTTCTTCGGTAATACCATGAATGTTATTGAGCATTTCTGGGAACTGTTCGTGGATGAGTAGGGTTAAATCACCGCCATCATCAAGAATCATGTTGGCATTCCAAAGCTCGCCATCTTTCTTACAGGTTTGCTCTAGGCACCATTCGTATTCTTCTTCAGTTTCGCCTTTCCAAGCAAAAACTGGAACACCAGCTGCGGCCATAGCTGCGGCGGCATGATCTTGTGTTGAGAAGATATTACACGAAGACCAACGAACTTCCGCGCCCAACTCAATAAGAGTTTCAATGAGCACTGCCGTTTGGATCGTCATGTGGATGCAGCCGATTATGCGTGCATCTTTTAATGGCTTGGCTGCTGAATATTTACGGCGAATAGCCATTAATGCTGGCATTTCTGATTCTGCAATTCGAATCTCTTTGCGGCCATAATCCGCAAGGTTAATATCAGCTACTTTATAATCTTGAAAAGAAGTCATTATACTCTCTCGTATCTACAAATTTGAATTTATGCTGAAACTTGTTCAGCAAGATTTAATTCTTCCAGAATTTGTTGCTGCGTGTCGGTACTCAAACGAGGCCCGTAGTTACTCACAACTTCTGCTGCCGAGCGGCTAGCAAGTGTGCCAGCTTGTGCAGGTGTTAACCCCTGCGTAATGCCAAATAAATATGCGCCTGCGAACATATCGCCGGCACCATTGGTATCAATGGCTTTCACTTTAAAACCAGGTACTTGAATACGATGCTCGTGGGTGCCAATAATAGCGCCTTCTTTACCGCGCGTGATAACAACCTGCTTCGCTACGTCAAGTAACGCACTCATAGCTGGCTCTAACCCTTCAACGCCAGTGTAGATTTCGGCTTCTTCTTGATTACAAAAAAGGATATCAACACCTTGCGTAAGGAATTCATCTAAGCCTTCTTTGAAATACTTCACCATGGAGGAATCAGAGAAGGTAAGCGCTATTTTGGTACCATTCTTTTCAGCTACTTCACGAGCCTCACGAACTGCGCTGCGAGCGATCTCTGAGGTAGCCAAATAACCTTCAATGTACAGATACTGAGAATCGGCAACTACCGCAGGCTCAAGCTCTTCGTTAGAGAAATCAATGGTAATACCCAAAAAAGTGCACATGGTGCGTTCCGCATCTGGGGTAACCATCACTACACATTTTCCTGTGTGGCCATCGTTGTCTTGTTTCACCAAATGCGTGTTTACGCCAGCACGCTCAAGGTCGGCCTGATAAAAGTTACCATCGTCGTCATTTGCTACTTTGCAGCAATAGAAGGCCTTGCCACCAAACTGGCTAAAGGCTACTAGGCTATTTGCTGCAGAACCACCGCCAACCCGTTTTTCAAGTTTGAACTCTTTGTGTAGTTCACTCAGAAGCAACTGTTGTTGTGGTTCGTCAAGCAACGTCATGATGCTTTTTTCAATTTTATGGCGCGCCAAAAATTCATCAGTTACTTTAAATTCTTGGTCTACCAAGGCGTTCCCGACGCCAATTACATCGTAAGATTTCATTACGCTCATTTCACGCTAGCTTAGTTAAAAAATAGACGCCGAATTATACAGGAAATTACGCGCGATATCCGCCAGTAATTCCTTTTGTTGTAATACTTACTGCGTCGTGTGCGTGCAAGGATTCGTAATGATTCACTCGAATCCAAAAATCTAAAATTGTCGAGTTTTTATTCAGCTCGTATTGTAACAGGCGTGCCGAATCTTCGCAGAACATTAAGTTCTGGCCGTTTAGGCGCGCAAATTCTTGCTCATCTTCACGTTTCACAGCAGCTTGCACTGGGGTTTTCAGCGCGGCTTCAACGCGATCGATCATCGCTACGATAGGGAAGATATCAGTACTCTCACTGAGCTTCACTTTTATATCGGCTAACGAGCGTTGGCTGTGTGGAGTAGCCACGATACCATCGGTAGTACCGAGCCATGCCACTACATCATCAAGATTTAAATCATCGTGGCCGAACTGTTTTTTAAACGCTTGTTGAATAAGTTGCCTTGCTAAGGCCGCCGAACATGGGCAAGTAGAGGAATAGGTAATACCTACCTGCATTTCAAGTTCAGTTTTATCGCCGTTGCGAACCGCGCTTATCGTTACTGGGTAGCCTTTCCAGCCTTGCTTGCCACTCACCAACGATTTGCGGCGCAGCAGGTATTCGAATGAAAAGGAAACGCGTGCTTGCTTGCTAATATCATTATGGCTTTCGATAAAATAATCGAGTAGCTTACGAATGCTGCTACCACTGAGTACATCATCATTGGCAAGCTCATCGACAGCTAAGTATAGCCGCGACATATGGATACCTTTTGCTTTGGCATCGTCGAGGCTTACGAATGCTTCTACGCGCGCTCCCACTTGTTGTGGTAACCCGCTTTCGCTCGCAACCATGAATGGCATTTCAATATTACTCATACCTACCCAATCGAGGGTTCCTTCGATATGAGCTTGTGCTTGATTTGCGATATCTGGCATCGATGTTGGCATTCAAACTACTCCGCTTAATAATAACCTTCGAGCCAAAACTTACAGCCAAGGTTATGCGAGTCAATTGTAAAATCAAAAAAGTGACCGCGAATTATACAACAAGGCACCTAAAAACGGCACCCCAGAAATAAAAACAGTTGCGCTCTCACGGAGGCACTGAGGATAGGCAACAAAAGCTGCCTGTAGTAAAGTGAGATATACCATGTATCAGTATGGTACTTGGCTTTACTAATTGTTGCTTAATACGTAACGGCATGAGGATTTGGATTGCATGAGTACAGGAAATTCCAACGATATTGATTGGGCGCTGTTAAAGCAGTATCAAGGCATTTTGGGAATGCAGGGTATAGCCGATAGTTTTCAGATGTTTCTTGAGGTGCTGCCTGATTATGAAGCTGAGCTTATGAAGCTATTGGCTAGCAAAAACGAGGCAGGCCTTCGTTCGCAAGCGCACAAGATAAAAGGCAGTTGCCGTTCACTCGGTTTTCAACGTTTGGGTGAAGTAATGCAATTTATCGAAAAAGAAAGTTGGCAATGGCCAGAAGTGGAAGCGCAGATAGCAAAATGGCCGCTCTACTATGCAGAAGATACGGCCATTGTTGCAGAATGGTTGGCCGCTAATCGCTAGCGGCAATCTGCAATTACGAAGCTACTTTAATTTCTACATCACCCACGAAGCGATAACCTTCACCATGTATGGTGGTAATTAGGTTTGGTGTTTCTGGGTGTGCTTCAAAATGCCGGCGAATACGGCGAATTGCTACATCAACCGTACGATCATTTGGGCGCAACTCACGATCAAGCATTTTCCGCACCAAAGTATCGCGATCGTGAATTTTACCTGGCTGGGTTAAAAATAACTCAAGCGCGCGGTATTCACTTTTCGGTAAGCGAAACATTTTATTATCAGGTGCGAACAAACACCGGCTATCACAATCTAAAATCCAATTGCTAAAGTGGTATTGCTTACTACCTTCAACTTGGTTTTCCCGTGGCTCATTAATTTGCTCGATGCGGCGTGCAAGATTGCGCACACGAACCGTAAGCTCACGAGGGTTGTAAGGTTTGATTAGGTAATCATCAGCACCCAGCTCGAGTGCCAATAGGCGATCTTCATCGCTATCACGGCCAGTAAGGAATACTAACCCAATATTATTTTGTTCACGTAATGATTCGGCCAGCTCTAATCCACTTTGGCCCGGCAAATTAACATCCATAATAATGATATCAATTTGTTGTTGCGCCATGATGTGTTCCATCTGGCGGCCATCTGCAGCATCAAATACTTCATAGCCTTCTTGCTGAAATAAGCGCGTTAGTGTTTGGCGGGTAACCACCTCATCTTCCACAATCAGAAGTTTCACGTTCGTTGTTTGTTCCATGTTGTTTTCTGATCTCCGCGTTCAATTGCTAATGAAATAGAACTGCTGATGAATTATATTGCAGCCTATAAGAATAAGTTTTCTTAGCGAATAAATGCAAGCAAGTTCGTATGTTTTTAACAAATCTTATACTAATTGTATATTATTTATTCAATATAGGGATTTTAATTGAAAAAGTAGTGCCGTGTGGGCTTTCTTCTTCACCGCGAACGTAGGGAATACTTTCGCATTCAATCTCGCCATTCAATAGTTGTGTTACCCAGTTAAACACTTGATATAGCCCAAGCCCGGTATCACCTTGTGCCCGCCGTGTAGTGATGAATGGTTGGAATATTTTTTGTTTCAACTCAGGTGCAATGCCGGAGCCATTATCTTTTATTTCGATATTTAGAAACGCTTTATCAAGGTGAACAGAAACCAAAATAAGCAAAGGCTGAGCAATATTGGCTTCATTCTTTATACTCGCATGCACGGCTGCGTTATCAATAATTTCCAACAGCACCTGTTCTAAAATGAGTACTCGCAAATTCACCACGTTTTGCCCACATGAGCAATCGAACTTTATATCAATGTGGGCTGGTAATCCGCGTTCATTTATAACTGAACGTTGTAACCGCTGTAAAAACACAGAAAGCGCAATTTGCTTTGGGGTATCGGTGCGATTCATCATAGCCATTTCTTGGAAATGCCGAATCAAATCAGAACAGCGGCGTAGGTTGCGCATAACAACTTCGAGGCTTTGTTCCGATTGTTCAAGGTAATCGGCTAATTGCGCTTCTGTTATTTGTTTTTTATTAAGGGCTCGCAGTATTTGCTGTTGTTGCTCTTGAGCAAAACTGGTTGCGGTAATGCTCGACCCTATTGGAGTATTTAGTTCATGGGAAAGCCCGGCAATTAAATCGCCGAGCGATGCCATTTTATCTTGCTCTAAATGTTTACGTTGATGGCTATGTAGCGTTTCTAGTGCATTGGTAAGCTTTCTATTTACTTCAGATAAGCTTTGCGTGCGTTCAGCTACTTCAGCTTCTAATTCTTCGTTAGCACGTTGAGCCTGCAACGCGCTATGTTCGGCATAGCGTTTTTCATGTCGATATTTTTCTACCAGCCGCTTAATTTGCAAACGAACATCGAAGAGTTCTTCTGGTATTTCACGTTCGCTTTCAATATCGAAACTATGGTCTTGGCTTGCGTTGGCAATAGTTCTGCTGAATCGCAAAAGCGTAGATTCGAGTGTGCGTACAAAAAACCGCACGCTTAAAGAAACACTAAGTAAAACGATAAGAAACGCTGCAATACTGATTAACATGTGCCGGCGATGTGCACTCTGAATCTGGGCGAGCGAAGCTCTTACATAGATATAGCCGGAAAGCTCATTTTCATTAAATATTGGCTGCGCAATTTCTAAGAAATCGAGGGCGAATTGATATGAGGGTAAGTTTTCAATGCGTTCAGATTGCGGCGCCAAAACAGAGCGGCCAGCAGCCATATAACTTTTTGCGAGCACTGGGTAGCGCTCTTCTTCGTGAACGGTATAGAGATGCACATACTCAAGAGAATCATACGCTGAAAGGCCACTGAACAAGAGTTCAGTGTACTGATTAGTTAACGGGTGATTGCTCGCCTGTATGGCTAGCTGTTGCGCTAATGCTTCGGTTTTATTAACGAGCGAACGGCGTTCAGAATCAGAAACTAACAAGGTGGAAAGCGCAGTAAATAGCAACATTGCCAAAGCCACAATACCGGCAATGATAATGTTGAGGCGGCTGCTTAGCGACCAATTCTGCGTGCTTTCCGCCATGTTAATTTGCTCTTTTCGCTGATTTAAAGTGCATGCTAATTATGTTCTGCCTGCGTTATTTTTTTTGGGTGCGTAGCTAACCATACTGTGAATTTTGGTGTTTCCGCCAAAATGTTTACCTGCTTAAAATTGCTACTCAGTGTTTCGCGGTAAGGCAAAAAAGTATTCGCAACAATCAGCAGTGAACCATTCGCTTGTAGCTTTTGGCTACTTTCATGAATGAAATTCTGAGTAATTTGATAATCAGTTTGTTTGCCGGAATGGAACGGTGGGTTACTGATAATCCATTCATACTTCCCGGATACTTTAGCTAAACCATCGCTGGCAAATACGTTAGCTTCAACACCTGCGTTTGCTAATGTGGCTTTAGTAGCTTCAAGGGCTAGCACGCTAATATCTACCGCACTGAGCTTAATATTTGGGTTCTGGAGGGCTACCCAAGCGCTGATAATGCCAGCGCCACAACCAAAATCGAGCACGCTGCCACTAATTTTGCTGGGTAAGTTTTCCAACAACAATTGAGTGCCGGTATCTATGTGGCCGCTACTAAATACCCCTGGCAAATTGGCAACCTTAAGTGTTATTGGCTCTTTATTATTGGCTAGTTCAACATTATATTCGCTAATGAAAGCTTCTTTTTGGAACGCTTCTTGCGCTTGCAAACTTCCACTTAGTAATTGGCAGTGGTTACCACTGGCGAGCTTGTTAAACGTTTGCCACCCAGCATGTTCTTGCTTCAAATATGAACGAATACCGGTATCGTTATGCCCCACTAACCAAATGGGTGTTGCTGCCGCAACTACAGCACGCAAGTTTGCTAGAAGCATGCGAGTAAGTTGCTTTTCCTTGGGTATATTCAAAATTATTCCGGCAACCTTAAGTGGTTCACTTAGGTGTGCTTGAAACAATTCTAAATCATTTGCTTGAGCAGAAAGCGCCTGCGCATTCAAAACCCAACTGATACAAGAAAAGCCAGCGTGGCCAAGCTCTTGTGCCATGCCTGCACTCGGGTTCACCAGCAGCACCAAACGCTCACCCGTATCGGTTTGCGAGAGGTGGGCTTGTATAAGGTTCGCTTGGCGAACGAGTAACTTAGTTGCTGCTACAGACATTGGGAGCCTTTTGCTGATTTTTGCTACGGTGTTGCTATGCTGATGCTTACCTTGGGTATTGCTAACTAGATCGGGCTATTAGCTTGGCCGATCTGGATAAGCTTCTACAAACATATCAACCATTTCTGTGGCATTCGGAATTTCATTGGCATCGAAACAGGCAATGTGAAACAGAGCCTCGCCCTCGTTGCTTACTGGAATATTGCTTATACCAATAACAATGCCGCTTACTATTGAATAAATCGATGTATGTTCGCCACCATGTGGAGGTGCAACGTGGGCTAATAGTTGGCCACGATGAACAGTTTGGCCAAGTTCAACTTTAGCAAGCACTAAGCCATCGCCCTCACTGCGCACCCAAACTGAGCGCTGTGCGAATACCGGGGTTACTTTTTTACGAGTTCGCCGGCCTTTCATCATTTTCAGCATTTTCATAACGTTGGTAACGCCGTTAACACCCGCGCGTATTGCTGAATAATCGAAGCGCAACGCTTCACCGGCTTCATATAAAATCAATGGAATATTAAGTTCTGATGCTTGTGAGCGTAACGAACCGTCGCGATCTTTGGAGTTCATAATAACTGGGCTGTTAAAGGCTTCGGCCATTTCAACCGCTGTTTCATTATCCATGTTTACGCGAATTTGCGGCAGGTTACTGCGATGAATAGCTCCGGTGTGCAAATCGATAATATAATTTGCCCGTTCCACCAACTGGGTGCGGAACAAATAGGCTAAGCGGCTGCCAAGAGCGCCGCGTTCAGAGCCAGGAAAACACCGATTGAGATCACGGCGATCCGGTAAATAGCGGGTTTGCTGAATAAACCCAAACATATTTACTACCGGCACTAACAATAGGGTACCCGTAAGGTTCACTGGATCGATATCTTGAATCAAACGCCGGCATATTTCGATTCCATTCAGCTCATCGCCATGGATTGCTGCACACACTAGCAGCACAGGGCCGGGCTTACTGCCATGCAATACTTCAACGTGTAAATCGAGTGGTGTATCAGAATATAGGCGTGCTGCGGGAAGAAGAACCCGTTCTTGAGTTCCAGGGGCAACCGATATTTCGCCCAACAAAAACGGCTTACTAAGTTTACGTGCCATGAAGGTTAGACCTTAAAAGAAGATCGCGGGTTAGCCGCGACCTTTAGTTCGAGTTTTATGAAGCTGTGCGGTTTTTTCAATAAAGCTAATAATTTGCGCGGCAACATCTTTTTCAGTTGCGGTTTCAATACCTTCAAGCCCTGGTGACGAATTCACTTCCATTACTAATGGGCCGTGGTTTGAGCGCAGTAAATCAACACCGGCTACGTTTAAGCCCATTGTTTTTGCCGCTTTAACTGCGGTAGAACGCTCTGCAGGGCTCAATTTTACCAAGGTAGCGCTACCGCCACGGTGTAAATTTGAACGGAATTCGCCGGGTTTAGCTTGGCGTTTCATCGCAGCAATCACTTTATCGCCGATTACGAAGCAACGAAGATCAGCGCCACCAGCTTCTTTGATATATTCCTGCACCATAAAGTGTGCGTTCAAGCCCATGAAAGCTTCGATAACGCTCTCGGCAGCTTTGCGCGTTTCAGCAAGCACTACACCTATACCTTGGGTGCCTTCCAATAGTTTAATAACTAAAGGCGCACCGCCAACCATATCAATTAAATCTGGAATATCGTTTGGCTTACTGGCAAAACCGGTTACTGGCAAGCCAATACCTTTACGCGATAGTAGTTGCAGCGAACGTAATTTATCGCGGCTGCGGCTGATGGCTACCGATTCGTTGAGTGGGTAGGTGCCCATCATTTCGAATTGGCGTAATACAGCTGCACCATAAAACGTAATTGAAGCGCCGATACGTGGAATAACAGCATCGAACTGTGGTAATTCTTTGCCACGCATATGAATTTCTGGCTCTTTGGCGTTGATATTCATATAGCAGCGTAGTGGATCGAGCACATGCATTTCATGCCCTTTAGCTTCACCAGCTTCAATCAATCGACGAGTTGAGTACAAATTCTTGTTCCGCGATATAATAGCGATTCTCATGCTGGTTTCCCTTGTAAGTAAGAAGCTTCGGGGTTCACTAAATAGCGGCCATTCAAAGCTTGGCGGCCAAGTAGCATTCTGAACTTCATTGTATCACGATTCGTTAAGGTAAATTCAGCATAAAATTCTTCGGCCCGAGGCCCAAAGCCAACGCGTACTCGCGTGCGAATTACATAACGAATCTCGGTGTGGCCGCCAGAATCGGTAACTGCACGTTGTTCCAGTATTGGCGCCTCGACAACTTGTTCAGTTAAATCATCTTGAATGGGGTGAACCCAAATGCGTAACCACTCTTCGCCGTTCTTATCAAAAGGCTCAATACGGAAAGCATGCAGGCAAGAGGTGCGAGCACCAGTATCTACTTTGGCTTTAATGGCTGAAATGCCTAAATCAGGTAGCGATAACCACTCTCGCCATCCAGTTACTTTCTGTTGCTGTTCGTTTATCACCGATTAATTATTCCCGAAAATGTAAGTACTGTTGAATTTAGCGCAATTTCCCGCGGAGTTAAACTAGTGAAGTGAAACAAAATGCGGCTTTGGCGTTTAGTTAGCATCAGTTTAAGAAAGCTGTAAACCAAGGCCTTCGGCTAGAACTTGTTGAGTAAATTGCTTTTTTAGGTAATAACCTCGGGGAAGCGTTTGTATGGGCTGGCCATGGCGGCCAACAGCGCCGGTTAATGCTTTACTATTCGCTGCTTTAGGGCGCAGTTGCAGAGCGGTCCCTGTTCTTGCGGTAATGCTTTCTACTTGGCCCAACATAATGGCCTCGGTGATTTCCTCCCAATCCGTTCGTAACAAACGCTCTTGTGCCGCTGTAGGTTGCCACAGTAGAGGCAAGCCCACTGTGCGTTCAGCAACAGGGATTTCGCGGCGGCCATCAATAGGAACCCAAAGCACTTTACTAAGTTTGTTGCGAACATTGCTTTGTTCCCAAGTTACCCCAGTTAATCCCAGTAGTGGCGCAATGCATACGTAGGTTGTTTCTAGTGGCATGGCATTTAGATTCACTGGAATAGTTTTTAATTCAATACCAAGAGCGGGGAAATCTTGCTCCGCTCGCGAACCAGCGCTAGCACCCAAAAACAGTTCAAGTAATTGGCCTGTCCAGCCTTTTGCATTGCGAAGGCTATTCGGCACGGCAACGCCGGCAATATCGGCGAGCTCTTGAAATGAGCGTCCAATTAACTGCTCAGCACGCGCCATAAGCTCTTGTTGATTCATTGGAGGGGCATTAGCGGGTATAATGCCATGGTTTTCGAATTGATTTGGCAACCTGAATTTGCTCCTTAGATGCAAACGTTTTTTAAATATAGTGGATATAGTAAAAGCGTAAGATATTTGCTGCAAGCGAGGGTTTGTGGAAGAATCAAGAAAAGCTTTATTAAGAGGATGCTCGCGTGATTGATGCCGAGGGATATAGATCGAATGTCGGCATAGTGATATGTAACGAGCAGGGACAAGTATTTTGGGCACGGCGCTTTGGTCAGCAAAGCTGGCAATTTCCTCAGGGTGGTATTGACGATGGTGAAACCCCTGAACAAGCAATGTTCCGTGAGTTATATGAAGAAGTGGGCTTAACGCCTGATCAAGTCGAGATCGTGTATACCAGTAGAACTTGGTATCGCTATCGGCTCCCAAAACGTCTCGTGCGTAAAGGTTCAAAGCCGGTGTGCATAGGCCAAAAGCAAAAATGGTTTTTGTTGAAGCTTACTTGTGCGGAATCGGAAGTGGATGTGTTGCAATCAGGCCACCCGGAGTTCGATGGTTGGCGCTGGGTTTCATATTGGTACCCAGTGCGCCAAGTTGTTGCTTTTAAACGGGATGTATATCGGCGTGTAATGAAAGAATTTTCTTCTGTGGTGATGCCATTTCGCCATAAAGCGCGCCCTAAACGATTCAAACGTAAGCGGTAACCCATGCTAACCGTATTGCAACGCATAGTAGAGGCAGTAAACCAAGCGCCCGATTTAGATTCGGCGCTGGCGCTTATTGTGCAAAAAGCTCGGGCGGCACTAGGCAGTGATGTGTGTAGTGTTTACCTAGCTGATCACGATGCTCAGCAATTTATTTTGATGGCCACCGAGGGCCTTAATTTAGATGAAAATGACCGCGTAACCTTAGCCTTTGGCGAGGGCTTGATCAGCTTAGCGGCGCAGCGTGAAGAGCCGCTGAATATCGCGAATGCCAGCGAACACCCGAATTTTAAATTAATTGAATCGGTGGGGGAAGAAGCCTACCGAGCTATGCTCGTTGCACCCATTATTCATCAACGCAAAGTGCTTGGTGTGTTGGCAGCGCAACAGCGCAACGCACGGGCTTTTTCTGCCGAAGAGGAAGCCTTTGTAGTTACCTTAGCGGCTCAGTTAGCCACCGTAATTGCGCATGCAGAAGCACGTGGGTTAGTAAGTGGCCACTACTCGCCTTGGCTTCGTAACTTAACAGGTTTGCCGGGTGCGCCGGGTGTGGCTATTGGTGAAGCTTTTATTGGTAAACCTGCCGCCACATTGAGTTCAGTGGTGCCGAGGCGCACTGAATTTCCGTGGCGAGAAATTCACAAATTCCGTAAAGCGGTGTTGCAAACTCGCATGGAGTTACGCACTTTAGCCGACCAAGTGGCTGAGCATGTTGCTGAGGATACCCTAGCGATATTTGATGTTTATCAAAGCTTGCTTGATGCCTCAAGCTTGGGCGATGCCGTTGAGAACAAAATAAAAGACGGCTGGATGGCACAAACAGCAGTTAAAATGGCTGTTGAAGATTTCGTTTCTAAATTTGAAGACCTTGATGATTCCTACCTGCGCGAACGCGCGGTAGATGTTCGCGATTTAGGCCAACGCATTTTATCCTTTTTGCAGGATAAAAATGGCAATAAACCAAACTTTCCCGATTCTTGTATTTTAATTGCTGAAGAAGTTACCGCGAGCATGCTTGCTGGCGTGCCTAGAAATAAACTGCAAGGCCTAGTATCTCTGCAGGGGTCTGCAAACTCCCATGCTGCGATCATGGCAAGGAGTATGGGTATTCCTGCTGTATTTGGTGTTAGCCAAGTGCCGCTCGGTTATTTGGCTGATCAGCATTTAATTGTTGATGGCTACAGCGGTGAAATATTCGTAAACCCACCACAGCAATTGATGCATGAATATGAAATTCTTCGCAGTGAGGAATTTGAACTTGCGGAAATGGTTGCTGATCACCGTGAAGATGAAGCCTGTACTCTCGATGGTATAGCGGTTTCGTTGCAAATTAACGCGGGTATGAACGTTGAACATGATCAGCAGCGGCTTGGGCATTATGAGGGCATAGGCCTTTATCGCACCGAAATACCCTTTATGATGCGCGAGCGCTTTCCTACCGAAGCAGAGCAATACGATCTTTATCGGCCGGTATTAGAAAGCACTGGGCAGCTGCCGGTAGTTATGCGTACATTGGATGTGGGCGGTGATAAACCGTTACCGTACTTTCCAATTCATGAAGATAATCCGTTTTTAGGCTGGCGCGGCATTCGTATGACACTCGATCACCCAGAAATCTTTCTGGTGCAAGTGCGAGCGATGCTGCGGGCAAATATTGGCCTCGATAATCTACAAATTTTACTACCGATGATTACTACGCTAGATGAGGTAGATGAATCGATACGTTTAATTAACCAAGCCTATTTTGAAGTGCGCAATGAATTGTTACAAAGCCAACCAGGTGCGGTAGTAAGCCGGCCAAAAATTGGAGTAATGATTGAGGTGCCCGCATTACTTTATCAGCTTGAAGCCGTTGCAAAAAAAGTTGATTTCTTTTCAGTAGGAACGAACGATCTTACTCAATATTTGTTAGCGGTAGATCGCAATAATTCTCGGGTTGCGGGCTTGTATGATTCATTTCATCCAGCGATGTTACATGCGCTGCAATTTATTGTTGATCGCTGCCGAGAATTAAATAAGCCGGTGAGTATTTGCGGTGAAATGGCGGGTGATCCGGGTGGTGCTTTGATCCTTGTGGCTATGGGCTACAGGAGCCTATCCATGAGCACTCACAACCTCGATAAAACCCGGTGGATTTTGCGCCATTTAGATAGTGAAATTATGCAAACTTTGCTGAGCAAGGTGATGCAGTGTACGCACCCAGATCAAGTGCGCCGAATTGTGCGGTTGAAACTGGAAGCGTTGGGCCTTGGTGGTTTTGTTCGGGCGGGTAAATAGTGTTACTCAGTTTACTTATTTGCTTAGCAGGCGGTGTTGCTGCGGGCTTGCTCTCAGGTATGTTAGGCATTGGTGGCGGCATCTTAATTGTGCCGCTGCTAATTTATTTGTTGCCAATAATGGGGCTGCCCCCTGAAATAATTGTACCTACGGCTATCGGTACAAGCTTGGCAACGATCATGCTCACCACTTTATCAAGCGCTCGTGCGCATGCTAAGCGCGGCTATGTGTTGTGGCATTGGGTAAAACTTATTTCGCCCACGTTGATCGCTGGTGGCCTAATTGGAGCTTTTTTAGGCACACGGCTGCCGCCGGAATTATTGCAGCGCATATTTGCAATTATGCTGATGTTTTTAGCCGTTCATATGGTTTGGAAGCATCGGCCAAGATCTGAAGATCGGCGAATAAACCCACTAGGCGTGCAATCGTTTGGTGGCGCTATAGGTATTATTTCTGCGTTGGTAGGTATCGGTGGTGGTGCGCTAATCGTGCCCTTACTACATTTCTACCAAGTAGCAATGCGCAATGCGGTAGCTGTGGCGGCTGTGTGTAGCGTGCTGTTATCGGGTTTTGGCATGTTAACTTATATGTTTGCCGGGCCTCCAATTGGGGTAACCGCAATTTCTGGTTTAATTGGTTACGTGTATCTTCCAGCTTGGCTGGCAATTTCGGCTACATCAATGATTTTTGCACGAGTGGGCGCTGCTGTGGCACATAAATTGCCGGTACGATATTTGCAACGTGGTTTCGCGGTATTACTAATAAGCGTGGCACTTCATTTGTTTTTTGGTGGTTAATTTGAAGGCTTAAGAGCCTTGCATTGGCTGCGTTTGAATTAATTTAAGGATTTTCATGAACGGTGATTTTCTGCAATTTCCAAACTGGGACCCAGTAGCGGTTTCAATCGGCCCATTAGCGGTGCATTGGTATGGATTAATGTACCTCGTAGGTGCGGCATTTGCGTATTGGTGGGGTAACAAACGCGCTGAAGGAACGCCTGGCTGGCGGGCAGAAGAGTGGCAAGATATTTTATTTTGGGGCTTTTTGGCGCTAATTCTCGGTGGCCGTTTAGGCTATTTCTTGTTCTACCAGACATCTAGCTTTTTTGGCGATCCGCTCATGTTTTTCCGCTTTAGCCAAGGAGGAATGTCTTTTCACGGCGGGCTTCTTGGCGTAATCAGCGCGATGCTTATCTACGCAATAAAGAAAAATCGAGCTTTTTTACGGGTTAGTGATTTTGTTGCACCTTTGGTGCCTGTGGGTTTGGGTGCTGGGCGAATTGGTAATTTTATAAACGGTGAGCTTTGGGGCCGGGTAACCGATGTACCTTGGGCTATGGTATTTCCAAATCCAGCTGCTGGTTTGTTGCCGCGCCATCCTTCGCAGCTCTATCAGGCAGCCACTGAAGGGCTGTTATTGTTTTTGTTACTTTGGGCCTTTAGCCGAAAGCCACGGCCAGTAGGCGCTGTTTCGGGGCTATTTTTAGTGGGTTATGGTAGTGCACGAATAACAACTGAGTTTTTCCGTGAGCCTGATGCCCATTTGGGTATTTTGGGCATCATGAGCATGGGCCAGTGGCTTTCACTGCCGATGATTATTGGCGGCATTATCTTAATGGTGCTGGCGTACCAAGGTAAGTTTGGTGGCATGAAGCCGCTCGCTGAACATAGTGCAGAAGTAGCGGGTAAAAACGTTTCTAAGGCTAAAGCGGCGAACAAGAAAGCCGGTGTAGCGAAGAGAAAGAAATAACGTAAGCTGATCAGTAAACGAATTGATAACCAGTTAAATGAATTAATGAGGCCGTGATTTATGCGTCAGTATTTAGATTTAATGCGCCATGTAATGGAAAATGGAACCTTTAAAGAAGATCGCACCGGCACTGGCACACGAAGTGTTTTCGGTTATCAAATGCGTTTCGATTTAAGTGCTGGTTTTCCTCTGGTAACTACTAAAAAGTGCCATTTGCGCTCCATTATTCACGAGCTGTTATGGTTTTTGCAGGGCGATACCAATATTGCTTATTTAAAAGAAAATGGCGTGAGTATTTGGGATGAATGGGCAACCGCAAGTGGAGAGCTAGGCCCAGTTTACGGAGCAATGTGGCGAAATTGGCCAGCCGCTAATGGCGAAAGTATTGATCAAATAAGCGATTTAATTGCGCAAATTAAAAACAACCCAGATTCACGGCGGTTGTTAGTGAGTGCGTGGAACCCGGCATTGTTGCCTGATACAAAAAATTCACCGAAAGAAAATGCGGCAGCTGGCCTTCAAGCTTTACCGCCATGCCATACCTTATTTCAGTTTTACGTAGCTGATGGCAAACTCAGCTGCCAACTTTATCAACGCAGTGCCGATATTTTTCTGGGTGTGCCTTTCAACATTGCGAGTTATGCTTTGTTTACGCTTATGGTGGCGCAAGTGTGTGGTTTAGAACCAGGTGATTTTATTCATACCCTAGGTGATGCGCACTTATATTCAAACCACATGGAGCAAGCGGAGTTGCAATTGAGCCGAGAGCCTCGGCCGCTGCCGAAAATGACATTGAATCCAGAAGTTAACGATATTTTTGCCTTCAGCTTTGATGATTTTGAATTAAGCGGGTACGAGCCACACGCCCACATTAAAGCGCCTGTTGCGATATAATACGTGCACGTTTTTTGTAGATAGGAACATAAATGAGCTCGATGACAGAGTGGCAGCGGCGTTTTAGTGGTATTGAGCGGCTTTACGGTGCTACCCAAGCAGGGCAAATTGCGAAGCTGCATATTGCGGTTATTGGCCTTGGTGGTGTTGGCTCGTGGGCTGCTGAAGCGCTTGCGCGCAGCGGTGTTGGTAACATTACTTTAATTGATCTCGATGAAGTATGCCTGAGTAATACCAACCGGCAATCACACGCACTAACGCATACTGTGGGGCAGTTGAAAACGGAAGTATTGGCCGAGCGAATTCGCGCGATTAATCCCGATATCAAGCTGCATATCGTTGATGATTTTATTACCAAAGATAATATTTCTGAGTGCTTAACGCCGATGCCTGATGGTGTACTCGATGCCATTGATAGTTTGCAAGCGAAAGTAGCCTTATTGGCTTGGTGTAAGCGGCAAAAATTGCCGGTGATAACCACCGGTGGAGCTGGTGGGCAAATAGATCCAACAAAAATTGCTATCGCTGATATTGCCAAAGTAACGCAAGATCCGCTGATGGCGAAAGTGCGCAATCAGTTGCGCCGAGATTATGGTTTTAGCCGCAATCCTAAACGTAAATTTGCCATAGATTGTGTGTATTCTACCGAGCAGCTGCGCTACCCAGATGCAGAAGGTTGTGTTTCTTATGCAAAACCAGGGGAAAATAACCAACGAATTGATTGTAGTACTGGTTTTGGTGCCAGCATGATGGTTACTGCTAGTTTTGGTTTGTTTGCTGCTGCGCGCTTATTAGAGAAGGTATTACCGAAAGTAACACCAAGCTCTTAATAGTATCCTAAGCGCTATAGCGCCGATAGAGCTTTTTTGGCGGTAGTAAAGCCTTAGTTAAATAAAAGTTTTTGCAACAGCTTTTGCATGTTGGCAAATATGAAATAACCCATTACTGCGCGAAGGCGTAAGTTGTTGCTGTAAACCACAGCACTGCAGCCAATCATTAAAAGAAAATGATAAGATATAAGCTGCGGGTTGGTTTTGAACAGGCGCTAAGAGAATCACCAGTAGGCCGCGAATTAAACGTGAACTACTATCGGCATGAAAACGTAGTGTATTATCAGCCGTTTGTTCGATTTTCAGCCATACCGGCGCTTCGCAGCCACTTACAGCAAATGCTTGGGTATGCTCAACAGAGCCCGATGGCAAGCCTTTGGCGAGTTCCAATACATAACGGTAACGTTGTTCCCAATGCGGGCTTTGCTGTAGCTTTTTAAGTATTTCGGCCGCCGCTGGGTTAATTTCAACGGCTAGGCCAGTAGCTGAACCATTAGCTGAACCATTCGTGATGGCATTCATGTTTTGCGTGTTCGAGTTCGGCATTTTAGGGCTTCACGGTTTAAGTTTATGTTCTTGCTCAGGAATGGCGTTTGCATCAGTACTTGCGTGCATAGTGCCATTTTTTACAGGTTTATTGTGCTGTTTTGAACAGGGTGCCAGTTTCAGTTGACACCTCAACGCCAGCAAATTTTTATCATTATAGCGAGAACACTTGTTTCATGCAGGCTGCTTTTACATAATGCAGCCTGAAATCGGTTTCGATACAGAAATTATCAGAAGGAAGATGTTATGAAAATCTTGGTCGCGGTTAAGCGCGTGATTGACTACAACGTCAAAGTACGTGTGAAAGCTGATCAATCGGATGTTGATTTGAGCAACGTTAAAATGGCGTTGAACCCATTCTGTGAAATCGCGGTAGAAGAAGCCGTGCGTTTGAAAGAAAAGGGCGTAGCGGAAGAAGTTGTGGTGGTATCTATTGGCCCGAAAGCTTGCCAAGAACAGATTCGCACGGCTTTGGCATTAGGTGCTGATCGTGGCATTCACGTTGAATCAGAGGTTGCCCCAGATTCTTTAGCCGTTGCTAAAATCTTGAACAAAATCGTAGCTGAAGAAGCACCACAGTTGGTGATTCTAGGTAAGCAATCAATTGATTCTGATAACAACCAAACTGGGCAGATGCTTGCAGCTCTGGCTGATATGCCGCAAGGCACATTTGCATCAGAAGTTGTGGTTGACGGTGATAAGGTTCAGGTTACTCGTGAAGTTGATGGCGGCTTACAAACTGTTGAACTTACATTACCTGCCATTGTAACCACCGATTTACGCCTGAACGAACCGCGTTATGCATCGTTACCTAATATTATGAAAGCGAAACGCAAGCCACTCGATGTGAAAACTCCAGAAGAGTTAGGTGTAAGTATCGAAAGTAAGGTTTCTGTGTTGAAAGTTGAAGCACCTGCAGAGCGCAGTGCCGGTGTGAAGGTAGCCGATATCGCAGAATTAGTAGAGAAATTGAAAAACGAGGCAAAAGTATTATGAGCATTTTAGTTGTCGCCGAACACGATAATAAAGCCCTTAACCCAGCCACGTTAAAAACGCTTACTGCTGCACAGGCAATGGGCGATGATATTCACGTTTTAGTTGCCGGTGAAGGCAGTGCAGATGTTGCGGCAGAGGCAGCAAAAGTAGCTGGCGTAGCGAAAGTATTGCATGCTGATAATGCCGCGTATGGCCATCAGTTAGCTGAAAACGTGAGCGCTCTGGTAGTTAGCATTGCAAAAAACTACAGCCATATCGTAGCGCCTGCTACTACTACCGGTAAGAACTTCATGCCTCGCGTGGCTGTGCTTCTCGATGTTGCACAAATTTCCGATATTATTGGTGTTGAATCGGCAGATACATTCCGCCGCCCAATTTATGCCGGTAATGCTATTGCCACCGTGCAATGCGCCGAAGAAATAAAAGTAGTAACCGTTCGTGCTACCGCATTTGATGCAGTTGCAGCGGAAGGCGGCAGTGCTTCAGTTGAAACGTTAGATGAAGTGTTTTCTTCTAATAAAGTAAGCTTTATCGGTGAGCAAGTTGCAGCTTCTGAGCGGCCTGATTTATCAGCCGCTCGGGTAGTGATATCTGGCGGCCGTGGTATGCAAAATGGTGAGAATTTTGTATTGCTCGAAAAAGTTGCAGATAAACTTGGTGCTGCCATTGGTGCTTCACGTGCTGCTGTAGATGCGGGTTTTGTGCCTAACGATATGCAAGTAGGCCAAACCGGTAAAATTGTAGCGCCAGATTTATATATTGCTGTAGGTATTAGCGGTGCTATTCAACACCTAGCTGGCATGAAAGATTCGAAAGTAATTGTTGCGATTAACAAAGATGAAGAAGCCCCTATTTTCCAAGTGGCGGATTATGGTTTAGTGGCTGATTTATTTGATGCATTACCAGAACTTGAAAGCGCATTATCTTAACTGCGTGACAAGCAGGTTAGAGGTCTGCTAACCTGCTTGTTAAGAATATATTATAAAAAAGTTGGAAAAATGATATGAAACACTTGCTTAAATGCGAGTAATCATACATGATTTTTCCAAAGTCATTAGCCAGGGACTCCCGATTCGGGGTACGCAGGATAGGTGGCAACAACAATGAAAAGAAGAACAACTATGTTTAAAAAACTTCCATTAGCTTCTGCAGTAGCAGTAGCGATCGCAGCCGTACCAGTACAAGCCGCAGATTTCGATTTGGGGCCTTTCGCCGTTCAATTTGATTCAACATTCTCGGTAGGTGCCGTTTGGCGTACCGGTTCTCGTGATGCGCGCGTTTTACACCCGGGTAACTACGAAGGTGGACGTGGGCAATCGGGTGTGGCTGATGATGGTAACTTGAACTTTGATCGTGGCGATATGACGTCATTAGTATTTAAGGGTATTCACGACCTTGATATTAATGCTGGTCGTTACGGTGGCTTCTTTACGCGCTTCAATTACTGGCATGATGCGGTAATAGAAAGCGAAGGCGTGGCTCATGGTCATACCGGTAATAATTACACCCCAAATTCGCGCCTTGAAGGCGACGCCTTTGATGATTACTCACAAGGCCAAGGTTTTAACGTACTTGATGCGTTTTACTACACGCAGTTCGATGTTGGTACTACGCCGGTAGATTTACGTATCGGCCGTCAAGTTTTAAGTTGGGGTGAGAGCACGCTGGTATTCAACGGTATTAACTCTATCAACCCATTAGATGTTAACGCGGCACGTCGGCCAGGCGCTGAAGTTCGCGAAGCACTTCTACCAGTGGGTATGGTGAGCTTATCAGTTGGTGTTGCTCCGAATACTACTGTTGATACGTTTGTTGGTTTTGAGTGGGATAACACTAAGCTAGATGGTTGTGGCACGTTCTTTTCTACAGTTGATATTTTAGGCGGCCAAGGTTGTAACAAAGTTACCTTGAACCCTGAAGTAGCACCAGGCCGTTTCTTAAGCGACCAAGAATCAGTTGAAGCTGGTTTATATGTATCCCGTGCAGCAGATAGAGATGCTAGCGATGGTGGCCAGTGGGGTGTAGGTGTGCGCCACTACTCACTAGATTTAGATACTGAATTTGGTTTGTATTACATTAACGTACATAACCACGCGCCAATAGTTTCTGCATACGACTGGGATACGCCAAATATGAGCAACAACATTGTTGCTTCAAATGGCCCGATGTATTTCCTAGAATGGCCTGAAGATAACCAAATTTTTGGTGCTAGCTTCAGTACTACATTAGCCGGTTGGTCTTGGGCAGGTGAAGTAAGCTATCGCCCGAATCAGGCAGTGCAAATTAATACTACTGAAATCCTTACTGCAGGCTTGCGACCAAACGTGCCAAGTACATTCACTGGCCGTATTCAACAAGCGCGGCCAGATGGTATTCCAGTAGGTAACTACGCGGCTGGTTTTGAAGAGCTGAAAGTTTATCAAGCGCAAATGACGTTCATTAACTTCTTCGAACAGTTCTGGATTTCAGATCGAATGACATTACTTGCTGAAGTTGCTACGAACCACATTGATAACTTGCCTGATTTGGATACGCAGCGTTTTGGCCGTAACCCAGTGTACGGTAAGTGCTTAACAGTGCGTGATCAGCGTCAGCTAGGTAACCCAGCTGCAGCTTCAGATATTAACTGTGATGGTTTCGTAACTACTACTTCATTTGGTTATCGTTTACGCGCAGTATTTGATTTCAATAACGTGTATCGCGGTTGGAATTTATCGCCTACGTTAGTGGTGAACCATGATATTAAAGGTTATTCACCAAACGCAAACTTCATTGAAGGCCGTTTGAACCTAGGTGTTGTGTTAAATGCCACATATATGAGCAAATATAACGTAACTGTAGGTTACAACAACTACAGCGGTGCAGATTACGACCCAATGCAGGATCGTGACCATGTATCAGCAAGCTTCTCAGTAGCGTTTTAATATTGAGTATGTTTGATAAAAACCGCCTTCGGGCGGTTTTTTGTTGGCTATATTTACCTATTTGTAGAAAGTTACTGAGCGCATAGGTTCGGTAATTGAATACTAAATCATTGCCGTTTAAACAAAATCGCTGAAGGAAAGAGCATGGTGAGTTGGCAGGCCTTTATGGCTCAGGAACAGCAGCAATCATACTTCCAAAAGCTGCAACAAAAATTAAGCGAAGAACGCGCAAGTGGTGTGGTGGTATACCCACCAGAGCACGATATTTTTAAAGCGTTTGAGCTCACGCCTATTGAGCAGGTTAAAATCGTTATCTTAGGGCAAGATCCCTATCACCAGCCGAATCAAGCGCATGGCTTAGCTTTTTCGGTACCTAAAGGAGTAAAGCCACCGCCTTCTCTGAAAAACATCTACAAAGCAATCATAAATGATTATCCAAGCGCTCAAATTCCAATGCACGGTGATCTGCAAGCATGGGCTGAGCAAGGTGTTTTACTTCTAAATACATCACTAACGGTACGCGAAAGCGTAGCAGGCTCGCATGCTAAATTGGGTTGGCAACAATTCACTCAAAATGCGCTTCGCTATCTTGCCCAGTATCAAGCTTGTGCCTACCTTTTGTGGGGCAAGCATGCTCAGAATGTTGCAGAACCTATTGTTGCAAACTCCATCCATAGAAAAAGCTCTTTAGTGCTTAATTCGGTTCATCCTTCGCCACTTTCTGCGCATCGAGGGTTTCTTACTTGCGGACATTTTCGCGCCGCTAATAAGTGGTTGCAGGAACAGGGTAAATCTCCTATTCGATGGCTCAATACTGAAACTCCAGAATCCGAACAGTACACATTTTTGTAACATACTTCTTTTATAATTTCGCTGCTTGTGGTACAAAGTAACTGCGCTTTAACAAAAATATAACAGTGATATTTTTAAAAGGGGAATCCCATGAACGACGAACTCAACAATACTGAGAAATCAAGTAAGGGTCGGGCAGCAAAGCGGAAATGGCGAGAAATTGAAGCAATTCAAGAACGCCAACGCCTCGAAAAGGAATTAACAGATATCGACTACTGTTATGATTTAGAAACAGATGATTTAGAGTTTTAAATCATCTTGAATTCTAAACAAAAAACGCCGCATTAATTGCGGCGTTTGTGTTTCTAAGAACCGAGCTAGAAGTAGCTTTATTTGCGCATTGATGCCGATAATAAAGGCCGCATTTGCGAAACCATAGTTTGTAACACTCGCGGTGTAGCGGCAACGATGTTTCCAGAATTGTTGTGGTTGGTGCCACCGCCAAAATCAGTAACAACACCACCAGCTTCACGCACTAACAGTTCACCTGCTGCGGTATCCCAGTATTTTAGGCCCGCTTCAAAGAAACCATCATAACGGCCAGCGGCAACATAAGCCAAATCTAACGCTGCTGCGCCTGCGCGGCGAATATCGGCTGTTTGTTCAAAGAATTTGTTAAACACAGCTTGGTATTCTGGAAGTAAATGTTTCATCCGGCATGGGAAGCCAGTAGCAAGTAGGGCACCATCAAGATCTTTACCGCCGCCAACACGAATGCGGTAACCATTAAGTTGCGCGCCTGCACCGCGGCTAGCGGTGAACATTTCTTCGCGCACCGGATCATACACAACAGCGTGTTGTGTTATACCCTTGTGGGTAAGTGCAATAGAGATACAGAAGTGTGGAATGCCACGAATATAATTGGTAGTGCCATCGATTGGATCGATTACCCACAGGTAATCCCCTTTAGCACCGTGTTCACCTGATTCTTCCGCTAGAAAGGCGTGATCTGGATACGATTTTTTAATCGTGCTGATAATCACTTCTTCACAAGCTTTATCAATGTTTGAAACATAATCATGTAAGCCTTTTGAGCTTACCTCAACTTGATCAGGCTGAGCGAATGATTTCATAGCTACACGGCCGGCTGCACGAGCAGCACGCACCGCAATGTTTAAAATTGCATGCATGGGAATTTCCTGTACTGGCAAAGAGCGGGTGAAAAATTCGTCGGTATTATAGGCATGTTCGTACTCAGATGCAATCAAACTCCTGCTGTGCTAGTATCTGAGCGCTTTTTTGTTCGCCGGTATAACGGTATTATGCACTGAACGGCCACGCACTATATGGCTTCAATATAACGATGGAAGTTGCGGAATGTTAAGCGAAATTCGAATTGTGTTAGTAGGTACCACCGATCAACGGAACATAGGTTCGGCAGCTCGGGCAATGAAAACTATGGGGCTACAAGAACTTGTGCTTGTCGATCCCCAAGAAATACCGCAGGGCAAAGCACAAGCGTTAGCTGCTGGTGCAACCGATGTTCTAGCGAATGCTCGAACGGTTGATACATTGGCTGAAGCGCTTGCAGATTGCACCTTGGTGCTCGCTACTAGTGCTCGAAATCGCACCCTAGATTGGCCGCAATTAACGCCGCGTGAAGCTGGTGAGAAGGCAATTCATGAAGGCTTGGGTGGAGCGAAAGTTGCGATTGTATTCGGGCGTGAAGCTAGTGGTTTAACTAACGAAGAACTGCAACAGAGTAATTTCCATATTCATATTCCAGCAAACCCGGAATACAGCTCATTGAATTTGGCAATGGCAGTACAAACGGTTAGTTATGAGATGCGTATGGCTTTTCTTGCGGTTCAATCTGAGCCGGTTGCGCCTGAGCAAGAGTATCCATATCACCGTGAAGTTGAAAGTTTCTATGATCATCTGGAGCGAGTACTCACTCACTCGGGCTTCATTATCCCACAGCATCCAGGCACCGTTATGACAAAGTTGCGCCGGTTGTTTACTCGGACTCGGTTGGAAGAAAATGAATTGAAAATTTTGCGCGGTGTTTTGTCGTCTTTGGAGAAGCATGTTCCGAAAACGTAAACTTGAGTGTTTTACTAGGTTAAATACTTGATAGGAATAGTCGGGAATGATAAAGTTTCATGCATAAACTCCCTCTGCGTACGTTCCTGTGAGCCTTTACTTTCTTTTCTATAAATAGATTGAGAGGCAAAAATTAGCGGTACGCATGAGCTTTCAAACTCGAAAGCAATAGTTAAATGAGGTAATGCATGCGATTAACATCAAAAGGCCGATACGCAGTTACAGCGATGCTTGATGTAGCTTTGCACAAAGATAAAGGGCCTGTACCTCTGGCCGATATTTCCGAACGCCAAGGTATATCACTTTCCTACTTGGAGCAGCTTTTTGCTCGTTTACGCCGCAGTGGGATTGTGAGCAGCGTGCGTGGCCCGGGCGGTGGTTACCAGCTAGGTAGATCAGCAAGTGATATTTCAGTAGCCGCAGTTATTCATGCGGTAGATGAAAGCATTGATGCCACCCGCTGCCAAGGTAAATCTGATTGCCACGGTGGTACACGTTGCTTAACGCATTCGCTTTGGGCGGGTTTAAGTGAGCGTATTGATGAGTTTCTTTCTGCAATTACCCTGGCTGAATTGGTAGCGCAGCAAGATGTGCAATCACTTTCTGAGCAACAAAAAAAGCGCTACGGTGAGAATCACGAACACAAAATTGAATTAAATTTGCACATTTAAAGCTCTGCGGCATTTACTAACTCAGCCGCAACGAGGAATAACCTGATGAAATTCCCCATCTATCTTGATTATGCCGCCACTACTCCGGTGGATTCACGGGTGGCAGAAAAGATGATGCAATACCTAACTATCGACGGCATATTTGGCAACCCAGCTTCTCGCTCGCACCGGTTCGGTTGGCAGGCTGAAGAAGCAGTTGATGAAGCACGCGAACGGGTAGCCGAATTGTTGAATGCGGATCCTCGTGAAATCGTATTTACATCGGGCGCTACTGAAGCCACAAACCTGGCTATTAAAGGCGCCGCAGAATTTAATCAAGGCAAGGGAAAGCACCTTATTACGGTAAAAACCGAGCATAAAGCAACGCTCGATACCTGTAAGGAATTAGCGCGCCGCGGGTTTGAAATTACCTACCTAGATGTACAAAGTAACGGCGTTCTGGATTTACAAGCGCTGCGTTCAACAATACGGCCTGATACCGTGTTAATCAGCGTGATGCAGGTTAATAACGAAATCGGTGTTATTCAAGATATTGCGGCGATCGCGAAGATCTGCCAAGAACAGGATATTATTTTTCATGTTGATGCGGCACAAAGTGTCGGCAAAATGCCGATTGATGTGCGTGATTTAGATATTGACATGCTTTCTCTTTCGGCACACAAAATGTATGGGCCGAAAGGAATTGGCGCGCTATATGTTCGCCGCAAGCCGCGCACCCAGTTGGTTGCACAAATGCATGGTGGGGGCCATGAGCGCGGTATGCGTTCAGGCACACTGGCAACTCATCAAATTGCTGGCTTGGGAGAAGCGGCGCTGATTGCAAAGCAAGAACTAGAGACGAATTCTCAACGCATTCAAGCTTTACGCAGTGATTTTACCAATGAAGTGCTTTCAATTGCTGGCACAAAAATTAACGGCGAGCCTGCACAGAGTGTTCCCGGGATAGTGAATGTTGCTTTTACCGACGTAGATGGTGAAAAGCTATTGTTAGCTCTGCAAGAGCTTGCGGTTTCCTCTGGGTCGGCTTGCACATCGGCAAGTTTAGAGCCTTCATATGTGCTTCGCGCGATTGGGCTCAGTGATGAATTAGCGCATAGCTCCATTCGCTTTAGTATCGGTAATTATACTACCGCTGAAGAGCTTGATTACACCGTTGGTTTGTTACGCGATGTAGTGCCACGCTTGCGGCAGCTAGATTAAACCGCAAGCGATGTTTCTGGTTGTTCGGCTAACTTGCGAAAGTTAGCTCGCTTGGGCGGAGATAACAGGTTTAAGCTTGGCTGCAAAAGTGCGGCGAAATTTAGCTAACTTCGGCGAAACCACTGCTTGGCAGTATTGATTTTCTGGGTTCCGTTCAAAGTAGTTTTCATGATAATCCTCGGCTGGATAATAGCTTTGGATTGGCTCTACTTGAGTAACCACTTTGCCTGGCCAGATTTGCTCTGCTTCGATTTCCGCAATAATTGCTTCTGCAGTTAGCCGTTGCTCATCGTTATGATAGAACACGCCTGAGCGATATTGGGTTCCAATATCATGGCCTTGGCGGTTTAGCTGCGTTGGGTCATGCAAGGCAAAGAACACCTCCAAGATTTCCCGAAAGCTTATCTCACTTGGGTTGTAAATTAAGCGAATAACTTCAGCGTGGCCGCTATCACCATTGCAAACTTGCTTGTAGGTTGGGTTGGCGATATCACCATTGGCATAACCTGAACTGGCTTTCTCTACGCCTTGGAGTTGGTTAAAAGCTGATTCCAGACACCAGAAGCAGCCACCAGCAAGGGTTGCTTCCTGAAATAAACCGGCCATAAATACCTCAATTAAATAGAATCAAATAACCATCTGGACGTCTAAACTACACCAGAATAGTAGGTTTGCCAATAGGCGAATACACAAAAGCGAAATATAAACGTGTAAATATATTTTCAAGATTATTCGAATGACTAGCGGAAACTGAAATTTACTGGGAAACTTGCTCTAAATCACGTATAATCCGTGCGTCTTTTTTAACCACTTTGAATGGCTCTGCGGAGCCAACTTTTACCAGGAGTATACAATGGCTTTGGAACGCACACTTTCCATCATCAAGCCTGACGCGGTTGCTAAAAACGTGATCGGCGCAATCGTTAATCGTTTTGAAACTTCAGGCTTACGTATCGTAGGTCAGAAAATGATGCATTTAAGCAAAGAACAGGCTGAGGGCTTCTATGCTGAACACAGCGAACGTCCTTTCTTTGGTGCATTGGTTGAATTCATGACTTCAGGCCCTATCGTTGTAATGGCGTTGGAAGGCGAAGATGCAGTTCGTAAGAACCGCGAAATCATGGGTGCTACTAACCCGCAAGAAGCCGCTGCCGGTACTTTGCGCGCTGATTTTGCAGAAACTATCGATGAAAACGCAGTTCACGGTTCAGATGCAGTTGAATCTGCAGCTCGTGAAATCGCTTATTTCTTCTCTGATGAAGAAGTTTGTTCACGCACTCGCTAAACTGTAAGCGAAGCGCGTGATTAAAAAGGGGCTTTAAGCCCCTTTTTTGACTATGTTTGTAGTCATATGAAGAGAGGTCAATGCAATGGAAACCACAATGAAGAAAGTTAACTTACTTGATTTGAACCGAGAAGGTATTCGCCAGTTCTTTGCTGAACTTGGGGAGAAGCCATTTCGTGCCGATCAGGTAATGAAGTGGATATACCACTATTGCATTGACGATTTCGACAACATGACAAATTTGAATAAGCCTTTACGTGAAAAACTTAAGCAAATCGCTGAAATTAAGGCACCTGAAATCAAGGTTCAAAAAGAATCGATCGACGGTACCATTAAGTTTGCGATGGAATTAAGTGATGGCCAAGAAGTAGAATCAGTATGGATTCCAGAAGCCGACCGTGCCACGCTTTGCGTATCTTCGCAGGTAGGTTGCGCATTGGAATGTACTTTTTGCTCAACCGGCCAGCAAGGCTTTAACCGTAATTTGAAAGTTTCGGAAATCATTGGCCAAGTATGGCGAGTGAATAAGTTGCTTGGTTCCTACGGCGATACTGGCGTTAAGCCGGTAACTAATGTTGTAATGATGGGGATGGGCGAACCGTTGCTGAACATGAAAAATTTGGTGCCAGCACTGCAATTAATGCTCGAGGATTTCGGCTACGGCTTATCCAAACGCCGCATTACCGTAAGTACATCGGGCGTGGTACCAGCGCTTGATCAACTTCGTGAGCAAGTAGATGTAGCATTAGCGATTTCATTGCATGCACCAAACAATAAATTGCGTGATGAAATAGTACCGATTAACAAGAAATATCCGATAGCTGAATTTTTGGCAGCATCACGCCGCTATGTGGAAGCTTCGAAGGCGCAAACTAAGGTAACGGTAGAGTATGTGATGATTGACCATATCAACGATTCTACTGAGCACGCGCATGAGCTCGCCGAAGTGTTGAAAGATACACCGAGCAAGATAAATTTAATTCCATTTAATCCTTTCCCAGGCTCGGAGTACGGGCGCTCAAGTAATTCTCGTATCGACAGATTCTCTAAAGTGTTGATGGATTACGGATATACCGTTATTGTAAGGAAAACCCGTGGCGATGATATCGATGCGGCATGCGGGCAACTTGTAGGTGATGTTGTGGACCGCACAAAACGATTATTAAAACGACAAGAAAAACAAAAATCTGGGGAACCGATCCAAGTAAATGTGGTCGGTTAAGAACGTGCGCGAATAATAGCTATGGATAGCAATAACGTGGTGAATCTCAATCTATCATGACAAATAAAAATGAATCAGACGAAGATCTGCAACCAGAAGTTGTAGAAGAGCTCATCGGGGAGCGGCCAACGCCAGGTGAATTATTACGCTTAGGGCGTGAAAATATGGGCCTTTCGGTGGGGCAGGTTGCCGATAGGCTGCGCTTACGCCAGCAACAAATTCAAGAACTCGAAGACAATATATTTACGGCTCACGTTAGTGGAACCTATATCCGTGGCTATCTTCGTTCTTATGCAAAGTTACTTCATATAGATGATGTTGAGATTCTTTTGGCGTATGAGCATCTTACTGGTGATGAAAAGCCCAAAGGACAGATGCAAAGCTTTTCCAAAAAAACTAGTATTGAAACCCAAGACAGCCGATTAATGTTTTTTACTTGGATCATCATACTGATTCTTATTGGTTCGGTAGCTGTATTTGTTTGGCAGCAATTCGTTGAAGATCGGGAACAGGCGAATTCAAGCAGTATTGAATCGTCTTTTGAAGTAGCCGATTACTCTGCTGAAACACCTACTGATTACGATAGTGTTGAAGCAGAAGGGTTGCAACCGACCGACGAACAACTCGGTGGTGTTGATAGCGGTGTAAACACAAGTAACCTAGGGGAATTGTCAGCAACAACACTAGCTGCTGGTTCTGAACCAGCAGCGGGGCAAGTTCCCGGGCCTAGCAACCAAACAACTGATAGCCAAGCAATTAATGCTGCTGGTAGCAGTACACCTGCGCAACCGCCGAGAGAGAATAACCGAAATGCTAACGAATTGGTTGATAATACCAATACAAATCCGATTGTTGGCGATGTAGGTTCTACAACTGGTACAGAGATTGCGGATACAGAAAGCGCGGATACTGAGAGTGCTAATTCTAATCGAGCTACTAATAACCCGGCGGACCAAGGTGAACTCGTTTTAGTATTTTCGGGCGATAGTTGGATTCGTATTGAAGATAATTCAGGTGAGGCAATTGCTTACGGTGTAAAAGAAAGCGGTTACGTGATGCCCTTGAATGGTGCTGCGCCATATGAGCTAACCTTAGGTGCACCAAGCGTTGTGGCTGTTTATTTTCGTGGTGAGCAGATAGATTTAAGTGAGTTTCGCGGCGGCCGCATTGCGCGGTTCACGCTTCCGCGCAGCTAAAATACGGCACCACTAGATCAGCGAACGCGCCAGAGCGCGCAAGAATGAATCTGAATACTTCTAGAAGCACGTACTCATTATAACGATTTACAGCAAAGAGCAGTTCACACCATGATCCATCATTCTCCAATAACTCGCCGTAAGAGCCGCCGAATTTATGTAGGCGATGTGCCCATTGGTGATGGCGCGCCAATTGCCGTGCAATCAATGACGAACACACTTACCGATGATGTTGCTGCCACCGTGGCGCAGATTGAACGAATTGTTGCGGCGGGTGCTGATATCGTTCGAGTATCTGTGCCAACTATGGATGCAGCCGAGGCATTTAAAAAAATTCGCGAGCAAGTAACTACTCCGCTCGTAGCTGATATTCATTTTGATTACCGCATAGCGCTCAAGGTTGCCGAATATGGTGTTGATTGCCTGCGAATTAATCCAGGCAACATTGGCCATGAAGATCGTATTCGTGCGGTAGTAGATGCAGCCAAAGATAAAAACATTCCCATTCGTATTGGCGTAAATGCCGGTTCGTTAGAAAAAGATATCCAAGAAAAATATGGCGAGCCCACGGGTGCTGCATTAGTAGAATCGGCTATGCGCCATGTGGATATTCTCGATCGCTTCGATTTTCAGAATTTTAAAGTGAGTGTGAAAGCTTCCGATGTATTCCTAGCGGTTGATGCCTATCGGCTGTTGGCGAAACAAATTGAGCAACCATTGCACCTTGGCATTACCGAGGCGGGTGGCATGCGCGCTGGCGCGGTGAAATCTGCAATCGGTTTAGGTATGCTTTTGAACGAAGGCATTGGCGATACCATTCGGGTTTCGTTAGCGGCCGACCCGGTTGAGGAAATTAAAGTAGGCTTCGATATCTTGAAATCGCTGCGTATTCGTAGCCGTGGTATTAATTTTATTGCCTGCCCCAGCTGTTCCCGGCAAGAATTCGATGTTATCTCCACAGTGAACGCTCTTGAGCAACGCTTAGAAGATATCACTACTGCGCTCGATGTATCGATTATAGGGTGTGTGGTGAATGGCCCAGGCGAAGCCCTAGTGGCGCAAATTGGTCTGGCCGGTGCTAAGAATAAGAGCGGTTTTTACATGGATGGGCAGCGGCAAAAGTTGCGTATCGATAACCATTCCATTGTTGACGATTTAGAAGCGCAGATTCGTGATTATGTGGCGCGGAAAGAAAAAGAAGAGCCAATCAAGGTTACCAATATTTGATTCATTAGGTGATTATTAAGGCTTAGCGCGAGTATTCTTTCGCCCAGCTTTTTAAACACGTATAATAAACATATTATTTTGCAGAAAGTGGCGGGTGTCATTGGCAACCGCCTTTTTAATATAGGAAAACAGCAACTGTGGCAAAGCAGATTCAAGCCATTCGCGGAATGAATGATATTCTTCCGGAGCAGAGTGGGCGCTGGCAACAGCTGGAGCAGGTGATTCGTTCATTGCTCGCTGGTTACGGCTACAGCGAAATTCGGATGCCGATTGTAGAACAAACCGATTTGTTCAAGCGCTCGATAGGTGAAGTAACCGATATTGTTGAAAAAGAAATGTACACCTTCGATGATCGCAATGGCGATAGCCTTACTTTGCGGCCTGAAGGCACAGCAAGCTGCGTGCGTGCGGGCAATGAACATGGTTTGCTGTATAACCAAACTCGCCGTCTTTGGTATATGGGCCCGATGTTTCGGCATGAGCGTCCGCAGAAAGGCCGTTACCGCCAGTTTCATCAAGTAGGTGTTGAAGTATTTGGGCTAGATGGCCCCGATATCGACGCGGAATTAATTTTGATGACAGCTCGGCTGTGGAAGCAGCTTGGTATCGAACAGCACCTGCAACTTGAGCTTAATTCGCTAGCCTCAAATCAAGCGCGTGCAAATTACCGTGATGCACTTACTGCTTATTTGCGTGAACATAGCGCAGTGCTTGATGAAGATAGCATTCGCCGGTTGGAATCGAATCCATTGCGTGTACTCGATTCGAAGAATCCAGCTATGGCAGAAATGTTGGCTGCTGCGCCAAAATTAAGCGAATACTGGGATGAAGAATCAAAAGCCCATTTCGAAGGGTTATGTGCTCGGCTCGATGCCGCTGGTGTAGCCTACGTTCACAATGAGCGGTTAGTGCGCGGCCTAGATTATTACAATCGCACTGTGTTTGAATGGGTAACCGATAGTTTAGGCGCGCAAGGCACAGTTTGTGCTGGTGGCCGCTACGATGGTTTAGTTGAACAGCTTGGTGGTAAAGCAACGCCTGCAGTAGGCTTTGCTATGGGCTTAGAACGTTTGGTGCTAATGCTTGAGCAGGTGGAAAGCTTCACTATTCCGCGTGAGGTTGATGTATATCTTGCCGCAGTTGGCGATGATGCGGAACTTCCTGCCATGGCGCTTGCCGAACAAATTCGTGATGCTCTGCCGGGGCTGCGTATTATGATGCATTGCGGTGGCGGTAAATTTGCAAAACAATTAAAACGCGCCGATCAAAGCGGTGCCGAAATTGCGTTGATTTTAGGGGCTGATGAGGTTGCTGAACAACGTGTTACGTTAAAATACTTGCGGCATGATAAGCCACAAGAAACATTAGCCTTTGCTGAACTTGTCCAGGTACTAGATACCTTGGTAGTAGAATAAGAGGAAAAATCAGTGGAAAACGAAGATCAACAAGTTGAACAGATAAAAGCCTTCATAAAAGAATACGGCCCATGGGTTGTGGCAGGTTTAGTGATTGGCCTAGGCTCATTATTTGGTTGGCGCTACTACCAAGATAATCAGTTGGCTGCGGCGCAAGAACGCACTGATAGCTACCAAGCCATGATGGATTCCTTACAGTTTGCTGAAGGTGCAGAAGCCATTGCGCAATCGGAATCAGTAGCAGCGCAACTTGCCGGCTCTGAGCAAGGAGCTTTAGCGTTTATGCAATTAGCCCAAGTGGCGATTAACAACGGTGATTTAGACGGTGCCAAGGGTTTCCTTAATAATGCATTAGGATCAACTAAAGTAACTGAGCTGCAAGCACTGATTAACGTTCGCTTAGCTCGAATTGCGATGTCGGCAAACGATTTCACCGCAGCTGAAAGCCATTTAAATGCAGTAACTAGCTCAGCGTTTGAAGGTTTAGTGAGCGAATTGCGTGGTGATTTACAATTTGCGCAAGGTAATTTTTCAGCGGCGCGTAATGCTTATGAAATTGCCGCCACGAATCAAGGTGAAAGTGCATCACCCTATCTGCAAATGAAAATTGATAATTTGGCGGGTCAAGAATGATGGTATTCAAACGTTGGATAGGTGCATTCGCGGCGGTAGCATTTTTGGCAGCGTGTTCATCTACCGAAGGCCCTAGCTATGCTGAACTCACAAACATAGCGCCAGAAGTAAGCGCTTCAATAGTTTGGGAAACCAAAGTGGGTAGCGGCACTGAAGGGCATTATTCGCGGTTGCGCCCAGCAATTCAAGACGACGTAATTTATGCGGCTGACCGCCACGGGCTGGTTGTGGCAATTAATGCTGCAAATGGCAACCGTGTTTGGACACAGCGTTTAGGTGGCCGAACTGGCATTATGAACCGCTGGTTCCGCGGAGAAAGTGCGCGTATTAGCGGCATTACGGCTGCGGGTTCGATGTTATTTATCGGATCAGAAAACGGCAAAGTGATTGCGTTGAACGCTGATGATGGTGAAGTAATTTGGGAACAAACGGTACCTGGTGAAGTTTTAGCTGCGCCAACCGTAGGTGAAGGCCGAGTTGTATCGCATTTGGGCAGCGGTTACGTTGTATCACTGGCAGCACGCACCGGCGAGCACCAATGGACCCACGAAGAGGAAGTATCGTTATTATCACTTCGGGGCACCTCGCAACCGGCGATTAGTAGTGGCGGTGTGATTTTTGGTACGGCTACTGGTAAAGCGGTGGTTTTGCTGAGTGAAACTGGGCAAATTGCATGGGAAGAGCGGCTAGCAACTCCTTCAGGCTCAACCGAATTAGAGCGTTTAGTAGATATTGATGGCGCCCCGCTAGTATTGGGTGGCACGTTCTACATGAGTGCATTTAATGGTGAGTTGGTTGGCCTTGATTTGCGTTCGGGTGAGGCTGTTTGGAAGCAAAACCATGGCGCATGGCGCGCTCCAGTGCAAGCCGGAAACCGTATTGCTTTGGTAAACCAAGATAGCCATATGCTGAGCATTGATCGCAATAACGGCATTGAATTGTGGCGTAATACAGATTTATTTAACCGAAGCTTAACTGAGCCTGCCGTGCTCAGTTCTTACCTGATTTCAGGTGATAGGTTTGGTTATTTGCATTGGTTTAATCGCACTAATGGCCGCTTAGTTGGGCGCTTAGAGTTAGATGAAGATGTTGCGATTCAAGGTGCAGTGCAAGTAGCGGGCGATAACCTTATTGTGCAAGATGCCCGTGGTAAAATTTACGCAATTAGCCAACAAGCTCGTTAATTAGGTGCCCGTAAGCTCTAGCCGCCCAGGGTGGCGTGAGCTTCGAGTAAATATTCAACAGCAGTTGCCGATGAACGCCTGAGGTGCTTTTTCGCCCTCAGGCGTATTTTAGTTTAATGAGGACACATAAATGTTACCAGTGGTTGCATTAGTTGGACGCCCGAATGTGGGCAAATCAACATTATTTAACCGGCTTACACAAAGCCGAGATGCACTGGTTGCAGATTTTCCAGGCTTAACCCGCGATCGTCAGTATGGCCAAGGCCATTATGAAGAATATAAGTTCGTTGTGGTGGATACCGGTGGTATTCATGGCAAGGAAGAAGGGCTCGATTTAATGATGGCTCGGCAATCGCTGCAAGCGGTAGATGAAGCAGATGTAGTTTTATTTTTAGTGGATGCTCGCGATGGTATTACTGCTGCAGATGAATTCATTGCTGATTATTTACGTAAGCAAAATAAGAAAATTCATTTAGTAGTAAACAAAGTTGATGGTATTGATGGTAATGCCGCCTCTGCTGATTTTTTCAGTTTAGGTTTAGGCGAGATTTGGCAGATCGCCGCTGCTCACGGCCGGGGTGTTACTCAGCTATTGCAAGCTACGTTAGATCCGCTCGCTAATGAATTTCCGGATATGCTGGCCAACGAAGAACAAACAGAAGCCACAGAACTTACCGAGGCCGATGCTGAAGCTGAAATTGCAAGATTGCAGGCGCAGCCTATTAAGTTAGCCATTATTGGCCGGCCAAATGTTGGTAAATCAACACTTACCAACCGAATTTTAGGTGAGGAACGTGTGGTGGTATTCGATATGCCAGGCACCACCCGAGATAGCGTTTATATCCCTATGGAACGCGAAGGCCGAGAGTATGTGTTAATCGATACGGCAGGTGTTCGGCGCCGCGGCCGCATTGATATGGCGATTGAAAAATACTCAGTGGTAAAAACTCTGCAGGCGATTGAAAGTGCGAACGTAGTTATTCTTGTTATCGATGCGCGTGAAACCATTAGTGACCAAGATTTGAATCTGCTGGGCTTTGTATTGAATGCTGGCCGCTCGGTTGTAATCGCGGTGAATAAGTGGGATGGCCTTGATAACGATGCACGGGAATGGATAAAAACCGAGCTAGATCGGCGCTTGGGTTTTGTTGATTTTGCCCGCTTACATTTTATTTCGGCATTGCATGGTACCAACGTGGGCCATTTGTTTGAATCGGTGCAAGAAGCTTATGCCAGTGCAACACAGCGTGTAAGTACGGCCCAGTTAACGCGCATTATGGAATCGGCTCAGGATGAGCATCAGCCGCCATTAGTGCGCGGGCGCCGGGTGAAACTTAAGTTTGCTCACGCGGGTGGTTATAACCCGCCATTGATAGTTGTGCATGGTAATCAGGTTACCGATTTACCTAATAGTTATAAGCGTTATTTAATTAATTATTTCCGCCGTTCTCTGAAGCTAATGGGCACCCCAATTAAAGTAGAGTTCAGGGAAGGTAAAAACCCATTTGCGGGTAAAAAGAATAATCTCACCTTATCGCAACAGCGTAAACGCAAACGGATGATGCGGTTTGTGAAGAAATAAGCATAAAAAATGCAATAAAAAAGGCGTTGCTTCGATAGCAGCGCCTTTTTTTATTGCTCGAACTGTTATTCAGAACAAGGGCTATTGCGTTTGTTCTGGGGCCGTGTGAGCGTTAAGAGCATCAATATCGAAGCGGGTATATACGTAATCGGTAAGGCAGTAATCGCAACTCAGCCGCAATTCGCCATCTTCTTCGAGTATCTTGTGCAACTCTTCAGCCGCCACATGACGAAGCGCATCTGCGGTATGTTCGCGTGAACATCCACAGAAAAATCTAACCGCTTCTTCAGGGTAAAGCTCAATAGTTTCTTCGTGGTATAAGCGATGTAACACTTCTTCTGTTGACAATGAGTAGAGCTCATCTGCAGTTATAGTGGCTGCAAGTGCAGTTACGTGCTCAAAACTTGATTCAGTATTGTTACCCGCGGGCAATACTTGCAAAAATAGCCCCGCAGCTTGTTCATTTTCAACATCAGCAAACAACCAAACTTTAGTAGGCAGTTGTTCTGATTGTAAAAAATAGCTCTCAATCGCGCCGGATAAGGAATCGCTTTCTATAGCAACTAAGCCTTGGTATTTTTCGCCATTCTCGGGTGTAAGGGTAATCACTAAAAATGCGCCTTCGCCCACCAGATCGCGGAAGAGCTCAGATTCAGGTTCGCGAGTTAAACGCGCAACGCCTCGCAATGCTTGGCCGTGGCTTCCGTTAACTGTGGCGTAATTAAGTGGGCCGTTACCTTGAATTTGTACGTTAATGTGCCCCTCAAATTTTAGCGTAGCGGTAAGTAAGCTAGTAACCGCCATGAGTTCGCCAAGAAGCTGCTGCACAACTTTAGGGTAGCTGTGGCCGGCAAGTAAACTTTTATAGCTTGCCTGCAAGCGCACTATTTCGCCTCTCACATCATGGTTAGTGAAGGAAAAACGAGCAATGGAATCAGTGATTAGGCTCATGCGAGCTCCTATAAAGTGGTCTATTGATTTTTGAACTTAATGAGTTCGCGCCGTTCTTTTTTATCGGGGCGGTGATCTGGGTGCGGATTATATAATTGATTCAATTTTCGCGCTTCGGCAAGTGTTGCTCTCTTTTCAACACTTTCCGCAGTTTCCTCGTAGAGTTTTTGTGCCTCAGTTGCGTTGCTCCGGTGTTCACTAATCCCACGCACAATAACCTCCATGCGTTCATTGCCACGTGGAATAACGAGCTGGGCGTTGAGTTCTACCGGCTTTGCTGGCTTGCTGCGTTGGCCGTTGTAACTTACTTTGCCAGCTTGCACGGCTGCTCGTGCTAAGCCTCGCGTTTTAAAAAAGCGGGCTGCCCAAAGCCATTTATCAAGGCGAACAGGTGTTGAATCAGACATTGCACAGCCTCACAAAAAAGAGTTTAAAAATAACATCTATATCGTAGCATTTTTCGAAACATTTTTTTACAGATACCGGCATTGTTGTTCGTGGCTTAGCAGGCTAGAATGCAATTTCTTATAACAAAAATTTAATAGCCGATTAGGCAGCGAAATAATGAGAAGCACTTTTCCTACAACGCTTTCTTTAAAAGTTAGCAATGGATTATTAACCAAATTGCTCACTGTGCTAGGTGTTTTGCTACTGCTCATTTCTGCGTGGTATGCCGCCGCTATCACATGGCGAGTTGTAACTCCGGCAAATACCGGCAGTGCGGTATTTACGCCGCAAGCAAATACCAACCAGCAAACCAGAAGCCGCATTCGGCCGGAGCAAATTAGCCAACTAAATCTATTTGGTGAACGGGGGGCCGTGCAGGCTAATGTACAAGCACGAGAAGATGTTCCGCAAACTACATTAAACATCCGTTTAGTGGGTGTAAGTGCGGCAACCGAGCCTTCACGCTCCGCAGCAATCATTGAGCAAGGTAGTAATCAAAATACCTACGTAATCGATGAAACGGTGGCGTCAAGCCGCGCAATTATCAAAGAGATTTATGCAGACCGAATTATACTCGAAAATAACGGCCGCTTAGAAACCTTGTTACTCGATGGCCGCGAAGGCTCTGATGGCGGTATATCGCTAGTAACTTCTGCGCCAACTCGGCCGGCAACAGAATCAGCACCAACTCGTTTAGATGAAGTAACCTATGCCAATATCGGCGAGCTGATTAATATCAGCCCAGCTCAACAAGATGGTGAATTAATTGGTTATCGCTTAGCACCAAAAGGAAATCCTGCGCTTTTCAATGCTGCTGGTTTTCGAAGTGGTGATATTGCGGTGAGTTTGAATGGTTATGATTTAACCAATGCAGCAGAAGCAATGGTTATTATGAATGAAATACAAACGCTTACTAGTGCCACGGTAGTGGTTTTACGAGATGGAGATCTCGTTGAGCTAGAATTTAGCATTCCTAATCAATAGGTAATTTTACATGCGCATTTTATCTCGGTTTTTTGGATTAACGTTTGCGGCCAGTATCGCTTTGGTTCCGGCCAGTGCTATATCGCAAGAAGAGTACTCGGCAAGCTTTAAAAACACTGATATTAACGAATTTATTCAGGCGGTAAGCCGAAACCTAGAAGAAACCATTATTATCGACCCAGAAGTAAGGGGCCGAATTAATGTGCGTAGTTATTATTCAATGGATCGAGAGCAATATTACAGCTTCTTTTTAAATGTTTTAGAAGTTTACGGTTATGCAGTTGTGCGGATGGATAACAATGTTTTGAAAGTTATTCGCGACCGAGATGCAAAAACCGCGCCGGTTCCAATTGTTGATGATGATTCTTATGATGGCGATGAGTGGGTAATTCGCGTAATACCGCTACAAAATGTAACCGTACGTGACCTAGGGCCATTACTACGCCAGCTCAATGATGCAACCGGTGGTGGTGCTGTTCTTACTTACGACCCTTCCAACGTAGTAATGCTTTCGGGGCGTGCTTCTTTCTTGAACCGCTTGGCCGAAATTGTGCAACGAGTAGATCGGGCCGGCAACGCAGATGTTGAAGTAGTGCAACTAGAGCATGCTTCAGCTGCAGAAATGGTACGTATTGCCCAAAGTGTATTTCAACAACAAGGTTCTAGCGCACCAGAAATGCGAATTCCACGTTTATCCGCTGATGAACGTACAAACCGAGTATTAGTGAGTGGTCAGCCAGAAGCTCGGGAGCGAGTAATTCGGCTCATTCGCCAGCTCGATACTGAAATGCAAACCAGCGGTAATACTCGCGTATTCTATTTGAAGTATGCAAAAGCGGAAGAGATGGTTTCGTTATTACGCGGTATGACCGATACCATTATTGCCGAAGAGCGCGCCGCAGCAACGGGTGGTGCTAGTAGTGGTGGCGCCAGAACGCAAGGCCGAGCTGGGAATGTGAGCATTGAAGCGCATAACGCTACTAATGCTTTGGTGGTAACGGGTCAGCCAGATGTTATTCGTTCTATTGAAGGTGTGGTGAATCAGCTTGATATTCGCCGTGCGCAAGTACTCGTAGAAGCAATTATTGTGGAAGTATTTGAAGGTGATGGCACTAATTTCGGTATTCAATGGGCCAGTGAAGATATTGGCTTGATGCAGCATAGTAACGGCCAAATGGTTCCAATCGGGCAACTTGGTGTAGCGGTAGAAGCAGCGCGTACCCAACGAGGCTCAGAAACAACGCGGGTTGATAACGCGGGTAATGAATTTACTACGCGTGAACCTGATCGCCGAGGCGATTTCTCATTGTTAGCGAACTTGCTTGGTAATGCTAATGGTTTGTTGTTTGGTACGGTGCAAGATGGTTGGGCCGCCGTAATTCAAGCGGTAGCAACAACTACGAACTCGAACATTCTCTCAGCACCAAGTATTACTACGTTAGATAACCAAGAGGCAAATATCTTGGTGGGTCAAGAGGTACCAACGCTTACTGGCGCAACTGCGGGTGCTAATAACGATAACCCCTTCCAAACCATTGATCGCCGTGAAGTAGGTGTGCGTTTGCGAGTAACGCCGCAAATTAACGAAGGTGATGCGGTACAACTGATTATCGAGCAAGAAGTTTCTAGTATTGCCGGCTCTACCGCAGTAGATGTTACTTTTAATAAACGCGAGTTAAGCACAACAGTTCTTGCGCGTGATGGTGAAACCATCGTTTTAGGTGGTTTGATTGATGAAGATGTGCAGGAAAGTTTATCTAAGGTTCCCCTGCTTGGTGACATTCCGTTATTAGGCCATTTGTTTAAATCAACGAGTGTTACTACTCGTAAACGAAACTTAATGATTTTTATTCGGCCTACTATTATTCGCGACGACAGCACTATGGGGCAGTTGAGCCAACGCAAATATAGCTACATGCGTGCACAACAAATTGAGCAGCGTGAACGTGGTATTTCTCTGCGCAGTAACGATACCGTTCCAGTATTGCCAGAGTGGGATGACGATGCAGATTTACCACCGGAATATCAACGCTTCTTAGATGAATGGCGCCGTGAGATTGAGGATATGCGCCGTGAAGCGGAGGCTGGAGGCCAGCGATGAGCGAACAGCGAGCAACAATGGTAGCTGGAGTTTCAAAAGCAACTAGCGATGCTATTCAACAGTTGCCTGATGAGCAGCTTGTGCAAGAAGCGGCTGCTGAGGCTTTAGATGGGCACAAACGTGTGCCTTATGCCTTTGCGAAACGCTACGGGGTGGTGCTCACCTATCAGAATGAGCAACCCGTTTTAAATAGCCGCAGCCAGCCAAGTCCGCAAACGTTACATGAAGTTCGGCGTTTGTTAGGCAAGCCGTTTAAAGTTCAAGCGCATACAAATCATGATTTTGAGGTATTGTTAAGCCAGGCGTATCAACGTGATTCGTCTGAAGCGAAACAGCTGATGGAAGATATCGGTAATGAAGTGAACCTATTTTCGTTAGCGGAAGAATTGCCACAAACCGAAGATTTGCTCGATAGTGAAGATGATGCGCCTATTATCAAATTGATAAACGCGATGTTGAGCGAAGCAATCAAAGAAGGTGCTTCCGATATACATATCGAAACCTTCGAAAAAGATTTGGTTATTCGCTTTCGAATCGATGGTGTTCTGCGGGAAATACTGCGGCCACATCGCAAGCTCGCCAGCTTGTTAGTGTCACGTATTAAAGTAATGGCGCAGTTAGATATCGCCGAGAAACGTTTGCCACAAGATGGCCGTATCTCGTTGTTAATTGCGGGTAGAGCGGTAGATGTGCGTGTGTCTACTATGCCATCAAGCCATGGCGAACGAGCGGTTTTGCGCTTATTAGATAAGAATAACGCGCAACTTGATTTAACCGAGCTCGGCATGACCGATGCAAACCGCACTATTTTCTCGAGTTTAATCAACAAGCCGCACGGCATTATTTTGGTTACGGGGCCAACCGGTTCGGGTAAAAGTACCACGCTCTATGCCGGGCTTTCCGAAATTAACACCAAAGATCGAAACATCCTTACTGTTGAAGATCCAATTGAATACTCCCTTGAAGGCGTAGGCCAAACGCAAGTGAACCCGCGGGTTGATATGACTTTTGCGCGGGGGTTACGGGCGATTTTGCGGCAAGATCCCGATGTGGTGATGGTAGGTGAGATTCGTGATGGTGAAACCGCCCAAATAGCCGTACAAGCATCGTTAACCGGGCACTTGGTGTTATCTACCTTGCACACAAATACGGCAGCTGGCGCCATTACCCGTTTGGAAGATATGGGCATTGAACCCTTCCTGCTCTCGTCTAGTTTATTGGCGGTGTTGTCGCAACGTTTAGTGCGTACTTTGTGCAAAGATTGCCGGCAGTTACACGTGGCTAGCGCTGAAGAGTGTGGCTTACTCGGGATAAGTGCGGAAAACCCACCAGAAATCTATAGCCCCCGTGGCTGTGAAAAATGTAACCAAACCGGCTATCGTGGCCGCACCGGTATTCATGAAATGCTTGTGGTTGATGATAAAGTTCGCGAGCTGGTACATAACGGTAAGGGCGAACAAGCTATTGAACGATATATTCGTACTAGTACCCCCGGAATTCGCCAAGATGGCCGCGATAAAATTATTGCCGGCAAAACCACGCTTGAGGAAGTCCTCCGCGTTACGCGCGAGGAATAACCCATGCCAGCTTTTTCCTACGAAGCACTCGATAAGCTAGGTGCAAAAAAAACGGGTGTATTAGAAGCGGATACCGAGCGGCAAATTCGAGCTCAGTTACGTGAACAAGGCTTATTTCCGCTAAGCGTTGAGGCCGCAAGTGCAGAAGAGAAAGGCACTTCGCGTAAGCGTTCAATTTTCCAGCGGAAAATAAAAACGCACGATTTAGCGCTGATTACACGCCAGCTAGCTACGTTAGTTGAAGCGGCTCTGCCTATTGAACAGGCGTTATTAGCAGTTGCTGAACAAACCGATAAACCGCGCTTACAAAAAATGTTGATGTCGGTGCGCAGCCGTGTGGTGGAAGGGTATAGCCTTGCCGATGGTATGCGTGATTTCCCCGGTGTTTTCGATGATTTGTTTTGTGCCATGGTGGGTGCAGGTGAAAAATCGGGCCACTTAGATGAAGTGTTAAATCGCCTTGCTGATTACACCGAACAACGGCAAGCGATGAATAGCCAAATTACGCAAGCTGCGGTATATCCGATTGTGCTTTCTATTGTGGCTTTTGGCGTAGTGGCGTTCTTGTTGGCGGTAGTAGTGCCACAAATTGTGGAGCAATTCGACGACCTCGGGCAAGAATTACCCATGGTTACGCAGATTCTTATTATAATTAGCGATGCCTTAAGGGATTATGGTGTTTACTTGTTACTTGCAATCATAATTGCAGTTATTGCAGTGAAGCGTTTGCTAAAGGTAGAAAAGTACCGCTATATGTTACATAAGCGCCTATTGTTTTTGCCGTTTGTGGGCAACTTGGTGCGCACGATAAATACATCGCGATTTGCTCGTACGTTAAGCATTCTCTCTGCTTCCGCAGTTCCATTGCTAGAAGGTTTGCGAATTTCGGGCTCGGTACTGGGTAATTTACGTATGCGCGAAGTAGTTGAAATTGCAGCGGATCGGGTACGAGAAGGCACTAGCTTACGAGCGGCTCTAGCTGATAGTAAGCTGTTTCCACCGATGATGCTGCATATGATTGCATCGGGTGAAAAAAGCGGTGAGCTTGAACAAATGTTGCGCCGCTGTGCAGATAACCAAGATAACGAATTTTCGGCAGTGGTAAATATCTCTCTGAAAGTGTTTGAGCCATTGCTCATTGTAACAATGGCGTTTGTGGTTCTATTTATCGTGTTGGCGGTTATGCTGCCAATTCTTGCTCTCAATACAATAGCAGGTGGTTAGTGATGAAAATTAAACAACAAAGCGGTTTCACCATGCTGGAAATGATGGTGGTAATTGTAATTCTAGGCATTATGGCAACGCTAGTTGTGCCGCAGATATTCGGTCAGCGTGAGCAAGCCGATATGCAAAAAGCGATTTCGGATATCACAGCATTAGAAAATGCGATGGAAATGTATCGCGTTCAAAATGGGATATATCCAACCACAGAACAAGGTTTGGAAGCATTAGTTTCGGCGCCGCAAACTGATCCGCGTCCTCGGAATTACCAATCAGATGGTTATATTCGCCGCTTGCCAGCAGATCCATGGGGTAATGAGTATCGTTTGTTGAGCCCAGGCCAAAACGGCCGCTACGATATATTTAGTGTGGGGCCAGATGGCCAGCCCGGCACTGAAGACGATATCGGAAATTGGAACATGCATGATCGAGCAGAGAATTAATCGGCTGTATGGCTAAAACCCAGCGTGGCTTTACCTTAATTGAAGTATTGATGACCATTTTAATTATTGGTGTAGCCGCTATGGTGGTGGTGTTAAATCTACCGAGCCAGCGTTTTGGAGATAGCCCAGAAGATTCGGCACAACGTTTTTTGCAGCAAATGCACCATGCCCGCGAGCAGGCACTGTTGCGCAATTATGTGTTTGGCATTGAAGTATCTGAAAACAGTTACAAATTTTACCGCTGGCATGAGCAAGTGTGGCAACTGCAAACCGAACCGCCATTAGCGCCAGTTACGGTTCCTGAATTTGTATTGCTCGAGTTACAAATGGGGGATTTCCGTTTGTTAGATAATATGGAAGAGGGGCGCGATGCGGTATTTGGGCGCGATCGCCGCCGTGAGAATCCTGATGAGGAATTGCCGCGGCCAACCATATTAATCTTTGAAAGCACTGAATTTGTGCCATTTTCGCTTGAGTTTAGCGGTAGTGCGATAAACTCGGCCACTTACACAGTTGATGGCCGCAGTGGCATTCAACTAAAGCTTGAGGAAGGCGAAGCGTGGTAACAGCGAACCGAGGTTTTACATTAGTAGAAACGATGTTTGCGCTAGTTATTTTTTCGCTTGCAGCCCTTGCGGCGTTGAATGTAGCCACCGAACAATTGCGCAGCACGGGGATTTTAGAAACCCGCTATTTTGCCCAACAAGTTGCGAGTAACCGTTTAGCGCAATTACATGCAAATACCGACCAGGCTGATTGGCCACCAGCAAACGAGAAGAGCGGCAGTGCGCAAATGGCTGGCTCAGAGTGGTTTTGGGAACAGCGGGTATTAGAAACCGTAACTGATGATTTAATTGAAGTAACCGTAATGGTTCGTGAGCGTGAAAATGGCCCCGTTATCGTAGAGCTTAGCTCTTATATAGGGCGGCGTTAATGCAGAATCAGCGCGGGTTTACGTTAATCGAAGTGCTTGTAGCAATGTCTATTCTGGCCATTATCGGCTTGGTGAGCGCTATGGTGCTTACGCAAATGTTAGATTCTGAGGAAATGAGTAAAGAGCGCCACGAACAGTTGAGTGAATTACAATTTGCCATGGTTACCCTTGATCGTGATATTCGGCAAATGGTAGTGCGGCAAGTGCGATCGATACCCGAGGAGGCGCGGCGATATTATGTAACTAATGATGCCGCGTTGATTGATAGCGATAGCGGTGGCATAGCTTTCGTTCGTGCAGGTTGGAGTAACCCCGATATGATACTCCCGCGCAGTGAATTACAGCCGGTAGTTTACCGTGTGCGCGAGAATGTATTACAGCGTGTGTATCGGCCATTTGTTGATGATGTAAGTGGTGATGAGGGCGTGCAAGATCTGCTTAGCGGAGTAGAATCATTGGAAGTTACGTTTCAGCATGCTGGCGAAGATTACGAGCGCTGGGAAGTGCCGAACAGCTTTCCAGATCTCGTTATCATAAAATTAGAATTAGAGAATTTTGGTGTGATTGAACGCTGGTTGCTTACTTCAGGTGAAAAGCCGGTGGCGTTACCATGAGCTTGCGTGCATATAGGCGTTCGCGGGGCTTTGCAATTATTACAGTGTTGCTGGTAGTAGCATTGATTGCTGTGCTGGCAATGCAAATGAGTGGCCGCTTACGCATGCAGGTAGCCCGAATCGCCAGTAGTGATTATGCTGAGCAAGCTTATTGGCACTGGATGAGTGCGGAAGCTCTGGTGCGGCAGGTATTGTTAGTGGAGTTGGCGGAAGATGAAGGGCACACCAATTTATCGCAAAACTGGGCTATACAGCAGGGCCCTTTTCCTGTGCGTGGTGGTTTGATTGCAGGCAGAATTCGTGATTTACATAGTTGTTTCAATCTAAATAGCTTGTATACCGACGACCCAGCCAATGCGCAATTTTTGCTTGCAGAGGCACAGTATCGCGCTCTTCTATCAGCGCTTGAGGTTGATGAGTTTGCCGCCGAACGCTTAACGAGTACATTGATTGATTGGCTCGATAAAAATAGAGAGCTACATAGCACGCTAGGCGCTGAAGACCCAGATTATGAATCACTGCCACAGCCCTATCAAGCCGCTAATAATTTGCTTTCTCACGTTTCCGAATTGCGCCAAATTTTGGGGTATAACCGTGATGTTTATCAGTTATTAAAGCCCTATGTTTGCGTGATTCCAGGCGTAACCGAGTGGAAGTTAAACTTGAATACTGTGAGTGAAACACAGCCCGAAATCGTAATGGCGTTTTTTCGAGGGCAATTAGATATGAATGCTGCAGAAGGGCTAATAGCGAACCGGCCTGAAGAAGGTTATGTTGATGTTGATGCCATTCGCCAGCAAGGTGAAATTCAAAACTTAGTGAGTGGCGGCACAGCATTGAATGAATTAAATCAACTCACGGTAGCAAGTGAATATTTTGAATTGCAGGCTCAAGTGCAATATGGTGATCTTGAATATTATGGGTTCAGCCAATTGCGCATTATGAATGGTTCTGCCCACGTATTGCATCGGTCCCGTGGAGGATACGAACAAGATGAATGAACAATTAATTATACGCCTACCCGCTGGGCAAAAAGGCCCAGTGAGCTGGTTAATTTGGCACACTGATGAGGCGAGCGTGGTAGCGAGTGGTGAGCTAAATGATATTGCAGAGCTGAGTGAATTGAGCGATAAAGCTCAGAATCGTTCGCTGCGGGTTTATGCAAGTTCGGCGGCCATTGGTTTTCACCAAGTAGAGTTACCAGCGAAATCGCGGCGCCACCTTGAGCGTGTAATTCCATTCGCGTTAGAAGATGAAATTGCCGAAGATATCGAGCAATTGCATTTTTTCTGGCCAGAAACCTTACCGAAAGATAACGCGGTACCGGTTTTTGTGGTTCGCCGTGATCAAGTAGAGCTCTGGCTAAGCCAGCTTGCGGCTGCAGGTTTACATACTACTGCTATTTACCCCGATATATTCTTGTTGCCGCTAGAAAAAAATGTGTGGAGCATGGCCGCGTTTCCTGGCTCGTTCGGCAAAGAGTGGGTGATTCGGCAAGATGCTTGGCGCGGTATAGTACTTGAGCCTGAATTAGCATTTGGTATGCAACCCGAGGAAGGTGAAGTGCTCACTGAAATCTCTGCCTTCGGTGATATTGAATGGCCACAGCCACCGGCACCATTAGTGGCGAAGAATCCGTCGTTGCCTTTGCAACTAGGTGTAGCTCAAAAAGCAGTGGGTGTGAATATATTACAAGGCGATTATAAGTTGAGTTCGGGCAGCTCAGCCGATTATAGCCAGTGGAAATTCCCCGGTATTGCTGCGGCTATTTTCCTCGCCGTTCTATTTGTTAATCAGTGGATGGGTGTGGTTGAACTTGAACGTGAAGCTGCTCTGGTGCAAGTGCAATATGAGCGTTTGTATCAGCAAACCTTTCCAAGTGATACGCGAATTGTAGATATTCGTGCCCAGCTTGCACAACATTCTGAGGTTGCAGGTGCTGGTGATCCGGGGCAGGTGTTGCGCATTCTTGAACAGCTCCAGCCTGCGTTTAGTGGAGTGCCCATACAGCTAACTATGTTTCAGTATGATCACAGCCGAGGTGAGCTAAGAATGCAAGCGAATGGCGAAAACTTCCAATCGTTCGAGCGGTTCACGCAAATAGCTCGGGAACAAAATTTAGTAGTGGAGCAGGGCCAACTTACCAGCCGTGGTGGCCAAATTAACGGCACTATTATTGTCAGGATGGGTGTATGAGTAAGATTAATCGAATCCTTACGCCGCTAAGTCAGAGGCTTGGTCAAAAAATGGGTCCGCAGTACTCGAAAGTTAGAGCGCAAGCGCTCCAGCGTTGGCAGCGGTTACAACCCCGCGAACAAAAAATGTTGCGAGCAATGGCGGTAGTTATCGCGATAGCTATTCTCTGGTTCGGCATTTGGCAACCCTTGCAAGAGCGCGAAATGCGCGCGGAAGCGGCACTAGCAGGCCAATACAGCACGCAACGCTATGTAGAAACGCAAATATCACAAGTATTACAAGCTCGGGCCAATCGCCAACAAGGAACCGCCGCGGTTAACTCAGCCCAGTTGAACGGTTTATTGAGTACACTGAGCAATGAACTTGAACTTGAAGTAGCCCGTATGCAACCGCAGAACGAATCTTTGTTAGTGGTGTTTAATGAGGTTGATTTTAACCGTTTAATTCAGCTTCTTGTGCGTTTAACTGAGCGGCAAGTGGTAATTGAAGCAATTGATATTTCAGAAACTAATGAGCCGGGCGTAGTTCGTGTTAGGCGCCTGTTAATCCGAGCATAAACATTCTTTTAAAGAAAATTTTTTAGCTCAGATATCGAAACCGAGTTACGCATTCATTACCGTTGGAGTATCTCCATGATTAAAAATTGGCAGCTGATTAGCCTTGTTGTTGTTGTGTATTTGTTTGGGCTTATTGTGCTGTTTCCAGCGAAAGTAGCCGTAGCATTAGCACCCGTCCCTGAAAATGTCGAAATAGGGCGAGTGGATGGCAGTATTTGGAACGGCTCCATTGAGCGAGTGAATAGCCAAGGGCTTTCTTTTTATAATGTAAGCTGGCGTTTAAACCCTCTTGCGCTGCTGCGTTTGCGCGCACAGGCAGATATTACTATACCAAGCCATCCCAGCAATATAGTGCAAGGTGCGGCCCAAATTCAGGCAAGCTCCGATGCGCTTATCGTGAGCAATGCAAACTTTGCCGCAGATCTAGAAGATATGTTGGTGTTAAGCCCGGTTTCCTCACCCATTCCGCTACGGGGCGGGGTGAGTATGAATATTGCAAGTTTTGAGTTGGGTAGCCCGATATGCAATGCGCTTGTAGGGCAAATCTTTGCTATGCAGGTACAAGCTCGTTTTGGTGCTCAGTGGGAAAACTTGGGTGATTATGAAACAAATTTAGGCTGTAGCGAAGGCCGTATTTCTATTGAAATGCCAGACAATAATTTACTGGGCTTGAGCGTGAACGGAAATGTTGCACCTACAGGAATTGATTTACGCATTGGAATTGCACCAAAAGAGGGTGCTCCGCAAGGTATACGCGATTTAATGCAATGGTTAGGGCAGGCGGATAGCCAAGGTCGAAGATATTTTAATTTCCGGCTATAATGGGCCAAATTTTGTTAATCTTTAAGGATTTAGTATGAACGATGCAATGACTTGGTTCGCTGAAAACCAAGAAGCAATTTTGCTATTTGCGGGTAAATTCGTTGTTGCGCTGGCCATTGTTATCGGTGGTTTTGTGATATCACGCATACTTACCGGCGGTATGAAAAAGCGCTTACACAAAAGCAAAATTGATAATGCTGTAGTTTCTTTCATGGCCGGAATTATTCGAACCATCATTATTATTGCCTCTATTCTAATGGCTCTTTCTCATGTTGGTGTGCAAACCACTTCGTTCATTGCCATTTTGGGTGCTGCTGGTTTGGCCGTTGGTTTGGCGCTGCAAGGCTCGCTTTCAAACTTTGCTTCTGGGGTGATGATTATGATTTATCGCCCATTTAAATCAGGCGATTATGTGGATGCGGGTGGAATTGCTGGCACAGTTGAACGCATTGAACTGTTTATTACTATATTGAAAACGCCAGACAATAAAATTGTGATGGTGCCAAACTCCAAAATTACTAGTAGTGAGATCACTAACTTTTCACAAGAACCAATTCGCCGTGTTGATATGCTAATTGGGGTTTCTTACAACGCGGATTTAAAGAAAACGAAAGAAGTATTGATGGAAGTTATCAGTTCAGATGAACGCATGCTTACTGATCCAGCACCGCGCGTTTCGGTAACGGCACTCAACGATTCTTCCGTAGATTTCATTGTTCGCCCGTGGGTGAAAAGCGAAGATTACTGGCCAATGTACTGGGATAGCATGGAGCGCATTAAGAATGCTCTAGATGCCAACGGTATCGGTATTCCGTATCCACAAATGGATGTGCACTTGCATCATCCAGAAGGCGAAGTAAGCGAACTCCGCATCGCCAACCCTGAGAAACTCGAACAGAAATAGCTTGGAGTGGGCGGTTGCTGCGAGTGGCTTCTCCGGGGTGGGGGAGTGTATTCGCAGGGACGCCTAAACGCTTAAGTTCGGGGAGGCTAATTGCTAATCTCGGAACGCCGTAAATACATCCATGTAGGCTTGGCTGCCGCATCCCTGCGGCAGACACCCGATATCAGCAATCAGCCTCCCCGAACCGCGTTTAGTCATCCTCCGCAAACGCATATTTCTCATCCGAAACACCACTCGAAGCAACTTAGCTGAAACATGTAGCGGCTTGTGGCCGTAACAGCATTTGTGCTTACAGCGCAATGAAGCTGTTATGGCCACGAGCCAGTTTAACGGGGTTTGATGGATTCGATGCGGCTGAGGATTTCGCCGTTGGCGAAGCGGGTGCGCATTTGATCGCCGGTTTGGAATTGTTCGGCATTGCGAATAATGTTGCCAGCTTCATCGAAGCTGATGGTGTAGCCGCGTTCTAGAGTTTGTAGTGGGCTTACTAGGCCTAATGCCTGCTGGTTAGATTGCATGCGCGTGTTGGCGCGGTTCAAGTGTAACGTGATAGCTTTGATTGAACGTTGCTGCAATTGGGCGCGCAGAAGGCTCTCTTTTTCGATGCGAAACGCCGGGCTTACCCGCAATAAGCGTTGCTTTAATTGAGTTTGTTGCTGCATTGAGTTTTGTAAGTTGCGGCGCAGAGAGCGTTGTAAACGAGCGTTAAACTCATCCAGTTGTTGTGCTTTAGTTTGTAAACGCTGCTGCGGATTTAAGGGCACTAAACGGCGTTGAATATGCTGTAAATGTAGCGCTTGTTGTTGTCTATATTGTTGCCAGCTGCGCTGCAGGCGCAATTTCATTTGTTCTAATAAACGTAAGTATTCACTTCGGTCCTGGCTCACTAATTCAGCCGCCGCCGAAGGAGTGGCCGCGCGAACATCGGCAACAAAATCAGCGATACAAAAATCTACTTCGTGGCCAACCGCACTAATGGTGGGAATGTGAGCCGCGGCAATATCACGCGCGAGCGTTTCATCATTAAAACACCACATATCCTCCAACGAACCACCGCCGCGAGTAAGTAAAAGCGCATCAATCTCATTGCGGTTGAGCGCGGTAGCCAGTGCTTGCCGTATTTGCTCAGCAGCGGTTGCGCCTTGTACTTGTGTAGGGTAAATGATCACCCTGAGCTCAGGATCTCGGCGTTTAAGTACACTTAAAACATCGCGAATGGCCGCGCCCGTGGGCGAAGTAATAATGCCTAAGGTGCGTATTGGGCTGGGTAGAGGCTTTTTATTTTCGGCAGTAAATAGGCCTTCGGCATTGAGCTGACGTTTCAAGGCTTCATATTGTTGCTGCAACAAGCCTTCACCGGCAGGCTCGAGCTGGTCGATAATAAGTTGATAATCACCGCGCGGTTCATACAAACTCAAGCGGCCTCGCACCAATACTTGCATGCCATTGGCTGGGCGTAGCTTTACGCGTGAATTACTGCCCCGAAACATGGCTGCGCGAATCTGCGCATCTTTGTCTTTTAAGCTGAAATACCAATGCCCAGAACCCGGTGCCGAAAAATTAGAAATTTCGCCGAGCAGCCACACCGCTCCCCACTGCGATTCCAAAAGCCGCCGAACTTCGCTATTCAAGCGAGCAACCGTAAAAATTTGCCGTTGATTGCCGCTATGTTGCTCATCTGGCTGCATGAAATACACCTTTTGTTCGGGGTTTTATTCAACGCTCGCTTAAGTTAACGAAGGGCGCCGATGATTATTGAGTAGATGTTCATCAAGTAAATGTTCATCAAGTAAATGTTCATCAAGTAATGGCAATCATGATAGCGGAATAAAGCGAGAATGGAATGGTGAATTTATTGTTGCGATCGCTTATTTTCTGTTGAAATTGAGCTGCGCGAGGAGCAATTAAACAGCAGTAAGCGAATATTTTAGTTTACTGAAGCCCTCATTGTGAGTAAAATACCGCCGCAACATTGATCCAGTCATTCACCTCTAGCGAGAGATGTTGCCATGCTACGATTAGCTCAAGAAGCTTTAACCTTTGATGACGTTCTATTACTGCCTGCGCATTCCACTGTGTTGCCGCATACAGCCGATCTGAACACACGTTTAACTCGTTCAATTTCGCTCAATATTCCAATGGTCTCCGCGGCCATGGATACAGTAACGGAAGCTGATCTTGCCATCGCACTCGCCCAAGAAGGCGGCATCGGATTTATTCACAAGAACATGAGTATTAGTGAACAAGCTGCTCACGTTCGTAAAGTGAAAAAATACGAAAGTGGTATTGTTTCAGATCCGGTAACCGTTAGTTCCAAAACCACTATTAAACAAGTAAAAGCACTTGCTGCAGAGCATGGCTTTCAAGGTTTCCCAGTGGTAGATAACAATCGTTTGGTAGGTATTGTTACCGGCCGTGATACGCGTTTTGAAGAAGCCAATAACAAAACCGTTGCCGATGTAATGACCCCAGAAGACCGCCTCATTACCGTAAAAGAAAACACCAAAAGCAAAGATATTCTGAATTTGATGCATAAACATCGTATTGAGAAAATTCTTGTGGTGAACGATGCCCACGAATTACGGGGCATGATTACGCTAAAGGATTTCGAAAAAGCTGCTAATAAACCGAACGCTTGTAAAGATGATCAAGGCCGTTTGCGTGTTGGTGCTGCGGTAGGCGTTGGTGCTGGCACTGAAGAGCGTATCGCCGCACTCGTTGATGCGGGTGTTGATGTTGTTCTTATCGATACCTCTCACGGCCATTCTGAAGGCGTTCTCGAGCGGGTACGTACCACTCGTAAAGAATATCCTGATTTAAACATTATTGGTGGTAACGTGGCCACAGCTGAAGGTGCACAAGCGCTTGCAGATGCGGGTGTTGATGCTGTGAAAGTGGGCATTGGCCCAGGCTCAATTTGTACTACACGTATCGTAACCGGCTGCGGTGTACCGCAGATAACTGCGATTTCAAATGCAGTAGCCGGCCTTGAGGGCCGTGATATTCCAGTAATTGCCGATGGTGGCATTCGCTTCTCTGGCGATATTGCAAAAGCACTGGTTGCTGGCGCAAGCTGCGTGATGGTGGGTAGCATGTTGGCGGGCACGGAAGAATCTCCGGGCGAAGTTGAGCTTTACCAAGGCCGTTACTACAAATCGTATCGCGGTATGGGCTCTTTGGGTGCCATGAATCAGAGCCACGGTTCGTCGGATCGTTATTTCCAATCTTCTAATCAGGTTGAGAAGTTGGTTCCTGAAGGAATTGAAGGGCGCGTAGCGTACAAAGGCCCAATTGCGAACATTATCCATCAACAAATGGGTGGCTTACGCTCTGCCATGGGGCTTACGGGCTCGGCAGATATCGAAACGCTGCGTACCAAGCCACAGTTCATAAAAGTAACCGCTGCGGGCATGGGCGAATCGCACGTGCACGATGTACAAATTACCAAAGAAGCACCGAACTACCGCATGGGCTAAATGAACCACTGGTTCGGCTCGTGTAGCTAGTTTGTATCTGGTTGCCATCGCAAAATACTTCCGCGTTGGTAAAAGCTGATTGTGAGAAACGCTCAAGTACATCCATGTAGCGCTATGATCCGCGCCATCCATGGAGCGGACATTTCTCTCAACCAGCTTTTACCACCGCTCGCGTATTTCGCAAGCAACCAGGTACAAACTAGCGGTAAGCCTATTGATAAGGTTCATTTAGTCCGAACGTACGTGTTCGGGCTATTGTGCAAGCGCGGCTACTTTCAGAGGCAAGGTTTACTGGATAACGCTATGCTTTTAAATTTCGAAGACCGGATGTTGTAGCTGCTCGCGTGAGCGGTAAGATACAAGACGTTGCTGGAATGTCCGCGCCAAGGATGGCGCGGATCATAGCGCTACATGGATGTACTTGAGCGTTCCAGCAATGTCTGTATCTTACCGTGGAAGCGAGCAGCCAAGCCGCAGCTATTAATTTGATTTACGCATTTAATTAGATATTGGGAACCTCATGACACACGATATTCACCAGCACCGAATTTTGATACTTGATTTTGGATCGCAGTACACACAGCTTATTGCGCGCCGAATTCGTGAAATTGGCGTGTATTGCGAGCTTTGGGCTTGGGATGTGGATGCGGAAGATATTAAAGGCTTTAAGCCCGATGGTATTATTCTTTCTGGTGGCCCAGAGAGCGTGCCAGAAGCTAATTCGCCGCGTGCGCCCGAGTATGTTTTCGAAGCTGGTGTGCCAGTTTTTGGTGTTTGTTATGGGATGCAAACCATGGCGGCGCAACTTGGTGGCGCTGTGCAAGGTTCTAACTTGCGTGAATTTGGCTATGCACGAGTAGAACAGATTGCGGATTGTAAACTGTTTGCCAATATCGAAGATGGTGTGAGTGCCGAAGGGTTGCCGTTGCTCGATGTGTGGATGAGCCACGGTGATAAAGTAAGTGCGATTCCTGAAGGTTTTAAAACCGTTGCGCGCACTGATACGTGCCCGTATGCGGCAATGGTGAATGAAGAGAAGCAATTCTATGGGGTGCAGTTCCACCCAGAAGTAACCCATACCCGCCAAGGCCAGCGCATGCTCGAGCACTTCGTGTTGGATATCTGTAAGTGTGAAAAGCTTTGGACCCCAGGCGCGATCATTGAAGATGCTATTACGCGTATTCGTGAGCAGGTAGGTACCGAGAAAGTGATGTTGGGGCTTTCGGGTGGCGTTGATTCATCAGTAACTGCAATGTTACTGCACCGTGCGATTGGCGATCAGCTTACCTGTGTGTTTGTGGATAACGGGTTGCTGCGGTTGCACGAAGGTGATCAAGTAATGGAAATGTTCGGTGACCATTTTGGCTTGAATATCATTCGTGTTGATGCGGAAGACCGTTTTCTTGATGCCCTTGCTGGTATCGATGAACCGGAAGCGAAACGCAAAGCGATTGGCCGTTCGTTTATTGAAGTATTTGATGAAAAAGCGCATGAGCTTACCGAGGTTGATTGGTTAGCGCAGGGTACGATCTATCCAGATGTAATTGAATCGGCGGGTTCAAAAACCGGTAAAGCGCATGTGATTAAATCGCACCATAACGTAGGTGGATTGCCGCCAGAGATGCGGATGAAGTTGGTTGAACCATTGCGTGAACTATTTAAAGATGAAGTGCGCAAAATCGGCCTTGAACTCGGTTTGCCTTACGATATGTTGTTCCGTCACCCGTTCCCTGGCCCGGGTTTGGGCGTTCGGGTTTTGGGTGAAGTGAAAAAAGAATATTGTGATTTGCTTCGCCGTGCTGATGCCATTTTTATTGAAGAGCTACATAAAGCTGAGCTTTACCACAAAGTTAGCCAGGCCTTTGCGGTGTTCTTGCCGGTGCGTTCGGTTGGTGTAATGGGTGATGCGCGTAAATATGATTGGGTAATTTCACTGCGTGCAGTAGAAACCATTGATTTCATGACCGCGCATTGGGCACACTTGCCGTATGAACTACTAGGCCGTGTATCGAACCGCATTATCAATGAAATTGATGGTATTTCCCGAGTGGTATACGATGTATCAGGTAAGCCGCCAGCTACCATCGAATGGGAATAACGCGGCTCAATAAAATAATAAGAAAGGATGCCGCAAAATGAACACAGAACTGGGTTGGTTAAGCTTACTTCCTTCGCTACTTGCGATTGTATTTGCCATTCTAACCCGCCGAGTTGTGTGGGCATTGTTGGGCGGCGTTCTGCTCGCCCACATCCTGTTGTTTATGCCCAGCGTTGGCACCGGAGTTATTTCCGGTGTTACTAGCCTTGGCGAAGTTCTTATCGATCCTTCCAATCAACTAATTTGGGGCTTCACGCTCGCTATTGGTGCGCTTTTTGGTGTTCTCGAACGTGGTGGTACCTTCAAGCATTTTGTAGCAGCGCTGCAGCAAAAACAGTTGGTGCCGAATAAACGCCGCGCTCGCATGTTTACCTGGATTTTAGGTGTTTTGGTGTTTATCGAATCGAATGTGTCGATTATGACATCGGGCACTACCTCGCGGCCGGTATACGATCAGCTTGGTATTTCTCGGCAAAAATTGGCTTACTTAGTTGATTCTACCTGCGCACCTATTTGTATTCTAATTCCGCTCAATGCGTGGGGTGCTTTCAATATTGGTTTAATTGGCAATCAGGGTATTAGTGAGCCGATTGGTACCTTTGTGGCCTCTATTGGTTTGAACTTCTACGCCATTATTGCGTTATTTCTGGCGCTCTTTGTCGCTTGGACGGGCTGGGCGTTTGGCCCGATGAAAGGATTTGAGAAAACGGCGCAATTAAACCTAAACAATAAACCCGAAGCTGCGGCAACTAGCCAAGTTGTGAACAAAGGCGCGCTCTATACGGTAATCATTAGTTTAGTCACTATGGTGCTGATGGTTCCCGTAATGCTTTGGTTCACAGGTGAGGGCCGTATTGTGGCTGGCGATGGTATGCTCAGCGTATTCACTGCCATTGTAGTGGCCTTAGCTATCGCCATCATCGGTACGGTATTGAGTCTAGGTGCGTCGGCTCAGCTCATTGTATCTTCGGTGCTCCGTGGTGCTTGGAAAATATTGCCATTGGCGATTATTTTGTGGGTGGCGATAGCGTTGGGCGATGCAACCCGCACACTCGGTTCGGGAGAGTACTTAGCGGGCATATTAAACGCAAGCTTGCCGAATTGGCTGTTGCCAGCGTTAATTTTTCTCCTTTCAGCGCTTACTGCTTTTGCCATTGGTTCAAGTTGGGGTACTTTCGCTATTATGCTACCGCTTGCTATTCCGTTGGCCGTGGGCTTAGATTTACCCGTTGCATTGTTTGTTGGTGCTGCGCTTGCGGGTGGTATTTTTGGCGATCATTCATCGCCCATTAGCGATACCACGATTATCGCCTCGCTCGCTTCTGGCTCGGAGCACATCGATCACGTGCGAACCCAGCTACCCTACGCGCTGTTAGCCGCGGCTTTGGCTACAGGTTGTTATATCGTTGCCGGTATATTGGTATCTTCTTAGGCTTTGCTTAGGGCGCGTTAGGTGATGAATGATATGGAAACTAAATTAACCCAATTCGAGAAAGATACAAGCTACATGCATAAAGCCATTGAGTTAGCGGCGCAAGCTGAGGCCGATGGCGAGGTTCCCGTTGGCGCCGTGTTGGTGTATCGAGATGAAATTATTGGCGTGGGCCGTAATCGTGTGATCGGCAGTTGCGACCCATCATTGCACGCTGAATTTGAAGCGATTCGCCAAGGTGCTGCGGAAATTGGCAACTACCGCCTTCTCGAAAGCACCCTATATGTAACTCTGGAGCCATGCCCCATGTGTGCTGGTTTATTGGTTCACAGCCGAATTTCCCGCCTAGTTTATGGCACACCCGATTTGAAAACCGGCGCTGCCGGAAGTTTAATGAATCTACTTCAGTATCCAGAATTGAATCACAAGGTTGAAATTACCAGTGGTGTATTGCAAGAAGAGTGCGCTGCGCAGCTATCAGGTTTTTTTAGTGCCCAAAGAGAGAGGAAGAAGGCACTGAAACAACGCCTTCGAACTAATCTTTAAACGCTTTGAAATCAAGATCTTCTGGATCTGGAGCGTTCGGGCTAGTTACTGGGCGTAAGCAGGTTTCAGTTAAATAAAACCATTTATTCCGGCGATCCACAATGTTACGGCTGTGGCGTTTCCACAACTGCCGGCGCCGCTCGTTTTTAACTAATCTCGATTTCAATTTCATTCTTCTTCTGCCCTATTCGCAGTTTGTGTGAGGCTGGAATAATCTATGCCTGAAGCTGGTAATCTTCCCTGATCATCAAGCCATACTAGCGTATCAAAGTAGCGCCGGATATTCTCTACATAATTTACCGGCTCTTCACCGCGAGCGAAGCCAAACCGCGTAGTGCGATAAAATTGCTTTTGCCGCAGCAACGGTAATCGATCTCGAACATCTATCCAATAATCCGGATTACCACCTTGGCGCTGAGTAATAATACGGGCATCTTCTAAGTGCCCCAAGCCAACGTTATAAGCTGCTAGCGCCATCCAAGTGCGATCAGGTTCGTTTATTCTATCGGGTAAACGCTGATGTAGCCGGCGCAGATATTCAGCACCACCACGAATGGCTTGCTCAGGATCAAGGCGGCTATTTACGCCCATATCTTGAGCTGTTGGCAATGTCAGCATCATCAACCCACGCACGCCGGTAACTGAACGCGCCCATGGATCCCAAAGTGATTCCTGATAGCTAACAGCAGCCAACAAACGCCAATCTAGTTCGCCGGAGTATTCCTTAAATAAATTCAGGTAGTCGGGCAATACGTTTTCGGTAGCAGCAATGAAAGCTCGAGTATCAACAAAATTAAATTCGGAAACATGGCCAAAGTAACGATCAACAAGTTGCGCAATTTCACCGTTTTCATGTTGGCCACCAATATATTCTACCGCGGCTGCATAGAGCGAATCATCATGCCCACCATGAAATGCCCAAGCAATCGGAACGGTGTTTCGTGTAGTAAACGCCACACTTAAATTTGGGTAAGCCCGGCGTTTGATATCTAAGTGATGGGAATCAACAATGGTAAAATCTATTTTTTCTTGAATAACATGCTCTAACAGTTCATCCGCATCGTATAAGTGAGTGCTGGTCCATTGCAGGTTTGGGTAGGTTTTGCTGAGCTCAATCAAATGCTCTTCGTGGCTACTGCCAGCAACCACACGAATCGTTCCATTTACTTCCGACCACTCACGAGGGCGATTTCGAGTTCCCTGGCGAAACACTAATTTTTGCTCAATATTGTGGTAAGCAGGGGTAAATTTAAGCCAATCTAATCGCAGCTCGGTAACATCAATACCAGCGGCTACAAAATCAATTTCGCCGCTTTCAAGTTTGCTCCACAAATCGCGCAGCTCGTAGCTTGTGCTCATTTCAAGCTCAACACCAAGTTGTTGCGCCAAGTTTGCTGCTAGTTCATATTCAAAACCAGTTTCGAGATTATCGGAGCCCAAATAGTAGTTTACCGGGCTCATCATCGTGCCAACGTGCAACACGCCGCGCTCTTGTATACGCTCAAGCTGATGTTGATCCACGCGCTCATTACCGCAGCCGGTAAGGCTGATGGTAAGTAATGCGAATAGCCACAACGAACGGGTTCGCAGGGCGCAACCGATTCTTGTTAAGCTCATAGCTCATATCGCTTTTGGTAAATAATATTCATAAGCGTAGTTATAACAGAACATCGCAATTTCTGCATTGTCATTTATGTCGCAACTTCACATCATTTTCTCTATAATATGAGCCCATCTTCATTCCTCAAAGTAATCTGGAGCTAAACCCGTGGATATCCTTCGTGGTTCACCTGCATTGTCTGATTTTCGTGCTGAAAAACTAGTTCAACGTCTTCATGGTGCGGGCTTACCTATCACCTCGGTTTACGCTGAGTATGTGCACTTTGTTCATTGCTCGGAAACTACGCAAGAGCAAAGCCCAAACATCAGTGCTGCGGGGGTTTTGGCACCAACAGAGAAACGGGTTTTAGAGAAGTTACTGCACTATGGGCCGCAGCGTGAGCTGCATGCACCAAGCGGGACACTAATTTTAGTAACGCCGCGAATTGGAACTATTTCACCGTGGGCATCGAAAGCTACAGATATCGCACATAATTGTGGGTTACAAAAAATAGAGCGCATAGAGCGGGGCATTGCCTATTATCTAGAAGGCTCCCTCAGCGCTGAGCAAAGCAAACAAGCTAGCGTGCTACTGCACGATCGCATGACCGAGAGCACTTTTTTCGATTTAGCCGCGGCTTCAGCGCTATTTAGCGAACAATCACCAGCCCCTTATACCACGGTAGATATTCTCGGCGCCGGCCGCCAAGCATTAGTAGATGCGAACCAAAGCCTAGGTTTAGCACTCGCTGACGATGAAATTGATTACCTAACAGAGAACTTTGAAAAGCTTGGCCGAAACCCGGTAGATGCAGAGCTGTATATGTTTGCCCAAGCCAACTCAGAGCATTGCCGGCACAAAATATTTAACGCTTCATGGACAATTGATGGTGTAGAACAAGAAAAATCATTGTTTAAAATGATTAAACGCACTTATGAAGTTACTCCTGAATACGTGCTTTCCGCTTACAAAGATAATGCTGCAGTAATGACGGGCTCAGAAGCGGGGCGCTTCTTCCCACAAGCTGGTAACGGTGAATACCATTATCATGGTGAGCCGATTCATATTCTAATGAAGGTTGAAACCCATAACCACCCTACGGCTATTTCGCCATACCCTGGCGCAGCAACGGGATCAGGTGGCGAGATTCGTGATGAGGGCGCAACAGGTATTGGTGCGAAGCCAAAAGCTGGCCTAGTAGGTTTCTCGGTGTCTAATTTACGCATTCCAGGGTTTGAACAACCGTGGGAAGAAGATTTTGGCCGCCCTTCGCGCATTGTTAGCGCACTCGATATCATGCTTGAAGGGCCACTTGGTGGTGCTGCGTTTAATAACGAATTCGGCCGCCCCAATATTTTGGGTTATTTCCGCACCTACGAAGAAAAAGTAAATAGCTTCAATGGAATCGAAGTACGCGGTTATCACAAACCAATTATGATCGCCGGTGGCTTAGGTAATATTCGTGAAGAGCATGTAGAAAAGCACGAAATTCCAGTGGGCGCGCCTTTAGTTGTGCTTGGTGGGCCAGCTATGAATATCGGCTTAGGCGGTGGCGCGGCATCATCGATGGCTTCAGGTGATTCTTCTGAAGCGCTTGATTTTGCCTCTGTACAACGAGAAAACCCCGAAATGGAGCGCCGTTGCCAAGAAGTAATCGATCGTTGTTGGCAGCTTGGCGATAAAAATCCAATCGTATTTATTCACGATGTGGGCGCGGGTGGTTTATCCAATGCATTACCAGAACTGGTAAACGATGGCGGCCGTGGTGGTGAATTTAAACTTCGCGCAATTCCAAATGATGAGCCGGGCATGGCGCCAATGGCTGTTTGGAGTAACGAATCGCAAGAGCGCTATGTTATTGCTATTGCACCAGAGCGATTAGCTGCGTTCGAGCAAATTTGCAAACGTGAACGCGCACCGTTTGCAGTAGTGGGGGAAGCCACTGAAGCACAAACTTTGCGTTTGTATGATGAAATTTTTGATAACTACCCGGTTGATATGCCGCTGAATGTATTGTTGGGTAAAACGCCAAAAATGCATCGGGAAGCGGTATCCACTCAGGTGAATAACCCAGCTTTAAAAACGAAGAAAATTGATGTGGCTGACGCGGTAAACCGTTTGTTGCGCCTCCCGGCAATCGCTGAAAAAACCTTCTTAATTACTATTGGCGACCGCAGCGTTACCGGTTTGGTTGCGCGTGATCAAATGGTTGGGCCATGGCAAATTCCGGTAGCTGATTGTGGTGTTACCGCTGCTTCTTACGATAGCTATGCTGGCGAAGCGATGTCGATGGGTGAGCGTACCCCTGTAGCGTTGTTGAATCATGGTGCTTCTGCGCGTTTGGCAGTGGCCGAAGCTATTACGAATATTGCGGGCACTGCTATTGGTGATTTCAAACACATTAAACTTTCAGCGAACTGGATGGCACCTGCTGGCCACCCAGGCGAAGATGCTGGCCTTTATGAAGCTGTAAAAGCTATTGGCGAAGAACTTTGCCCCGAGCTTGGTATAACTATTCCGGTAGGTAAAGATTCCATGTCGATGCAAACGCGTTGGCAAGAGAATGGCGAAGATAGGGCGGTAACTTCGCCGCTTTCATTGGTAATTACTGCATTTGGCCGGGTTACTGATGTGCGCAAAACAGTAACACCAATGCTGCGTAGTGAGCGCGATGATGCTCGCTTGCTATTGCTCGATTTAGGCCGTGGCAAAAACCGCCTTGGTGGTTCTGCCTTAGCCCAAGTTTACCGTGAGTTAGGTGATATTCCAGCTGATCTAGAAGCAGCGGCTGATCTGCGCTTTTTCTTCGAATTAGTGCAAGAACTGGTGGCTAACGATGAACTTTTGGCTTACCACGATCGCTCTGATGGCGGTGTGTTCGTTACTGCTGCCGAAATGGCTTTTGCTGGAAACTGTGGTGTAGAGCTTCAACTCCCCGAGGGTGTTGATGCAGTGGCTGCATTGTTCAGTGAAGAGCTGGGTGCGGTATTGCAGGTAAGCAATGAAGTGGCCAAGCGTATTCAAGCAGAATGTGCGGCTGCAGGTTATGCCGATATGTGTGTTGATATCGGCCAAGTGAGCAGCGAAGATCATGTGCGTGTTAAGCAAGGCGATGCGCTCATCTATCAAGCGCCACGCTCGCAACTTCGTGCCATTTGGGCGGAAACAACCCATCAAATGCAGCGCTTACGCGATAACCCCGCATGTGCGGATGAGGAATTTGCGGCGAAACAAGATACAACAAACCCAGGCTTGAATGCACAGCTGAGCTTTGATCCGGCAAAAGATATTGCGGCCCCTTATATTTTAAAGGGGAATTCGCCGCGTATCGCGATTTTACGTGAGCAGGGCGTTAACTCTCATTATGAGATGGCGGCGGCATTTGATCGTGCGGGGTTCACGGCGGTTGATGTGCATATGAGCGATATTCTCAGTGGCCGCATCAAGTTAGATGATTTCCAGGCCTTAGCGGCTTGTGGTGGTTTTTCATACGGCGATGTTTTGGGTGCCGGTGAAGGTTGGGCAAAATCAATTCTATTTAATGAAAATGCTCGCGAACAATTTGCGAACTTTTTTGCGCGCGAAGATACCCTAGCATTGGGTGTGTGTAACGGTTGCCAAATGCTTTCAAATTTACACGAGCTGATTCCGGGCACGGAGCATTGGCCACACTTCGTTACGAACCGTTCTGAACGTTTTGAAGCGCGGGTGGCGATGGTTGAGATTCAAGAGAACAACTCGCCGTGGTTCAGTGGTATGGCGGGTTCGCTTATGCCTATCGCGGTTTCCCATGGTGAGGGCCGAGTTGAATTTAGCCGTAACGATGCTGATGCGGCACTTGCTGGTTTGGCGAAAGGTAAGCAGGTTGCCCTGCGTTACGTGGATAACTACGGTGAAGTAACCGAAGTTTATCCGGCGAACCCTAATGGCTCGGTGCAAGGCATTACTGGCTTAACGAGTGCCGATGGCCGTGTTGCTATTATGATGCCACACCCGGAACGGGTGTTCCGTGCCATCAGCAATTCGTGGTATCCAGAATCGTGGGGCGAAGATGGCGCCTGGCTACGCATCTTCCGCAACGCCCGCCGCTATTTCGGCTCTTAGCGCACGAAACTGTGCGGCTTCCGCCGTGGGCTTAATCGCCATCCAGAACCGCTCAAGTACATCCATGTAACGCTGTGATCCACGCCATCCTTGGCGTGGACACTTCTGGATGGCGAATAAGCCCTCGGCTCGCGCCGCTCAGTTTCGTGGAAAAGAGCTGATTTGTGAAGGATAAGTTCAATCCCGGGCTCGAACCTATCCTTCCTCAAACGCTCTTTTTTCCAAGCTTCTCAGTAGCGGCTTCCGCCGTGGGCTTAATCGCCATCCAGAACCGCTCAAGTACATCCATGTAACGCTGTGATCCACGCTATCCTTGGCGTGGACACTTCTGGATGGCGAATAAGCCCTCGGCTCGCGCCGCTCAGTTTCGTGGAAGCTCATTCTTTTGATAGTTTACTAGTTGTAAACCTCCAAGAAGTGTCATATAGTTTACAGATAGTAAACGGAGTGACTATGCATGTAATTTCCAGAAAGCCATTTGTTGATGCGATTAAGCGGTTCCCGAATGATGCAGCGGCGATTGAGGCCGTGTATCGTGTTCTAAAGGTAGGGCACTTTTCTAGCCCTCAAGAGTTAAGAGCTGTGTTTCGTTCATTGGATAATTTTAAATACAAAGATAAATGGTGGGTGATCGATATTGGTGGAAATAACTTGCGGTTGTTGGCCTTTATTGAATTTAGGCATTCGCGGCTATTCGTAAAGCATATCGTTTCACATGCTGAATATGATGAGCTTTGTAAGAAATACCGGAATTAGCGAGGTAGTAAATGATAGTTGAGCCTGATATTACCAGTATGGCTGCTCAAATTCTGGAGCGCTATCCGGTGCTGCGTGAAATTAATTCATCTACCGAACATACTCAAGCGCTTGAGCTGATGGAAAATTTGATCGAGCACTATGATGCGAATGTGGTGTTGATTGAAGCGTTAGCAAACTCTATTGAGCGCTATGAAGAGGGCGCGGAAGAGTTTGCGAGTTTTAATAAAGAAATTTCTGGTGCAGATTCGGGTGTGGTGATGTTGCGTGTACTGATGGACCAACATGGTTTAAAAACAGCTGATTTTGAACAAGAAATTGGTAAAAAAAGCATGGTGTCGCAAGTGCTTACTGGCAAACGGAACCTAACGAAAGAACACATCATTAAACTAGCCAACCGCTTCAAAATAAGCCCCTCATCATTTTTCTGAAGCCTCCAGCTCGGATTGAGCGGCTTCCGCCGAGGGCTTAATCGCCATCCAGAACCGCTCAAGTACATCCATGTAACGCTGTGATCCACGCCATCCTTGGCGTGGACACTTCTGGATGGCGAATAAGCCCTCGGCTCGCGCCGCTCAATCCGAGATTATCAGTTGGGGATTGAGTTAAGGGCGTTCGTGGGGGGAGTATCCGTGATGCCGGGTGTCTGCCGCATGGATGCGGCAGCCAAGCCTACATGGATGTATTCACGGCGTCCCGGAATTACGGGTACTCCCCTCACGAATTCAGCCCTGAACTTGAGAGGCTGAACTCAAGAGCGCGAGCTGGGGGGTGTTTGGGTATGCAGAAACGTCCGCGCCAAGGATGGCGCGGATCGTAGCGTTACATGGATGTACTTGAGCGGTTCTGCAAAGCCCAACACCCCCCAGCGGAAGCTCTTTAGTTCTGCACCCAATCGAAGAGTTGCTTGCCGATGTCTGTTTGATCTTGTGAGCCGCGGAAGCTATCTGACCAAGGGCCGATGGCGATAACGGGTACATCTTCGCCGGTGTGTCCGCCCGTTGTCCAGCCAGCACCGGTGTGGAAGCGCACAATGTTCACTAGTATATCTTGAATATCGGCACGGCGACGCTCACTAGTGCTTGCAGCAACTTCACTTAAGGCCGCTTGATGTTCGCTAGATAATGGGAACGGCAAGTATTTTTCAATGTACGCATCCCAATCAATTGCGGGCATATCATTTAAATCAACTGCCATTGTGCGTAAACCTCGGCCAATGCGGTGTAAATCACCTGCGCGGAATTTGTAGTTACCATCCGCACCGAGTGAAAGACCACCAGTGCTGTGGTCGGCAGTAAGAATGATTTGCGTATCATTACGGCCATCAGCGTATTCTTCTAAGAACTCCATTAATTCTTCCAGCTCAGCCATTTCGTGCATAGCACAGGCTACATCGTTTGCATGGCCACACCAATCAATCATTGAAGCTTCAATCATTAAAACGAAAGGCTTTTCGCTATTGCCGAGTAGGCGCAAACCTTCGCGCGTCATCATTTCTAAGCGCTTTTCGTCATCAATAACGTATGGGAAGGAATCGTCGAAAAATAATCCAAGCAGTGGTAAACGTTGTTGTGTTTGTAATTGCTCGTAGCTTTCGATCACACGAACACCGCGGTTATTCAGCGTACGTAAATGGCTAACGCGGTTGCCTTCGGCATCTTCACGTACAAAGTGTTTGCGGCCGCTGCCTAATAATAAATCAAATATAGGTTGGCCGTTGTCGTCAACTACGGCGAACTGGTCGGCGATTTCATCTTCCATGCGGCGAGAAGGTGAATGCGTAAAGAACGATGCTGGTGTTGCGTGGGTAACTTTAGTGGTGGCAATAGCGGCTGTTTGCCATCCCTTTTCACGAGCAAGCTGCATAATAGTAGGAATCGGGTTGCCCTCGCTATCCATTGCGATCGCACCGTTGTAGGTTTTAACGCCGGTGGCTAACGCAGTAGCGCTTGCTGCTGAATCCGTAACCAACGTGTCGTCGGCTGGGTAAGTGCTGGCGCTACCAAGCAAGTATTGGTCAAAAATGGTTTGCTCAATATCAGCGGCCACGGATGAGTTACGGCCATCTTTAAAATAGCGATAAGCGGATAAAAAAGGAAAGCCCATACCATCGGCAATAACCAAAATAATCTGTTTTGGTTCTTCAGGCGCCGGCTCGCTTGCTGTTGCAGCGATAGGTAGAGTTAGCCCGAGCATCGCGGCACCAATAATTAAGGTGCGTTTTACTTGCTTACGTGGCTGTATCAACATGATTTTATTCCTATGTTAAAGCAAAATTAGCGTTTTCGATTTTGTTCTTTCGTAGCCAGTTTAACAGCTGAATTTTTCCGTATTATGACATAGCTCGCACCGGAGCCGCCGTGGAACTTTTGCGCACTGTGAATAGCGAGTACATGTTCAAGTTCCGGTAGCCATTGATAGCACAAGCTTTTCAGTAGCGCAGGGCGCGGTTGGCTTTTCAGCCCTTGGCCGTGAATAATTAATGCGGTGCGTACACCAGTGCGGTAGCATTCTTTAATAAAGCCCGCTACTTCGCGGCGCGCTTCACTTACGCGTAATTGATGTAAATTCAGAGTTGCCTGCGGTTCGTAGTTGCCGCGCTTGAGTTGGCGAAAAACACCATCTTGAACGCCATCGTTTTTCCAGCCAATAATATCGGTGGGTGCTACCCACTCGCGAACTTCTTCGCTTAAGGCGGCAGCAGCATCATCTTCTACTTTAGCTTCAGCTGCCCGGCGGCGTTCTTCTAAACTTTCAGCCGAGGCTTTTGGTGTTTTAACTGTGGTAATTTCTTCTTGCGGTAAGGGCTTTACATCCTGCATCAATTCACGAAACAGGTCGATGTCGTTAATGGCTTGGTTGTTCTTCGACATAAAAAACCTCCGACACTCGAAAACATAACTGAGTGACGGAGTTTACCAAAGATTTTGGGGGGTAACTAAGAAAAGTGGAGCGTAAGCGTTCACTTGCTGAACACTCACGCCGAACGGTGCTTAGAATGAATACATAACACTAAATTGTAGGCGATCTAGGTTGCCATCATCGCCACTTAACAACTCTCGATTTGCTCGGCTAATTTCGGCCCCCACAACCAGCTTCTCGTTTACTTGGTACATCAAGTTAGCAGCAATGCGTTGGGTGTGATCGTTTGCATTTATGCCGGTGTATTCGCGTTTATCATCAAACATACCGCGTGTAATAATAAAATTGGTGCGGTATTTCTCACTCCAAACATGGCGGTATGCCAAGGTAAAGCCGGTATAACCTAAGGTATCGAGGTTCAGTATATCGTCTACCACAGCATCGTTTACCGAGTTGAGCCCCACATAACGGCCAATACCCTCACCATGAACAAATCCAGCGCGAATATCATGCTCACCGATATCGATTTTGGTTGAAAGGTTAATGCCGTAACCATTCACCGTATCGCTCACACCATCTTGACGATATTCAAGGCGGCGAACAAGCGCGGCCACACTGTAATGCACGTTGTTCACTTTGGTTTGGTAACGAGCCGTTAGATCAGGCATTGCGGTATCACCTGTAGTCACTCGGCCGGTGCCACCCATGTTGGGTGTTATAGTTGTTTCTGGTGCTTCAACTGAAAAGCTCCAACCGTTTGCCATAGTGTAACGAACTTGTGGTTGGCGATTAAATACAATGCCATCGGGGGCGCCAACAAAATCAGGTGCTTCTGGAATAATGGTTACGTCTTGGAAGTTACTCCAATATTGGCCTACCATCCAGTTGCGATATTGAATGAAAGCATGGCGTACGCGTGGTGAATAGGAGTTGGTAATACGTTTATCACCGCCGGGCGTGCCGAGAGAATCTAACTCAATATAGCCGGTAATTTGCTCACCGTTTTCTAAGGTTTGCACTGCTCGGAAGAAAAACCGGGTTTCGCGAGCATGAAAATCAGTATAGGTATTGCTGGCGCCATCGCCAACTGGCGTTAGCCCAGGAATATAGAAATCTCGGCCAATGCTGCCAGAAGGTAAAGATCCGCTATCGGTGCGGCTAATCATAGCATCTACCTTGATGTAGCCGCCGTAGCTGTATTCGGTTTCTGCAGATGCGTTTGCCATGCTTGCTAAGCCGCCAGCAACTAAAGTGCTCGCCAGTAAAGCCGTGGTTAAACGTTGCATATTGAGTTCCTCGTTGTGATTATTCAACAGATGGATTAGTTTTTATGAAGCGCATTTAGATGCGTTTTTAGTGTGGTGTAAGCATTCGATAATATGTAGTTTTGGTCAATCTAGACTATGGTCTAATAGGTTTCAGGGCCCGAAATCAGTACAACTACAGACAAGAGAAATTCAGGAGGAAAGCTAAATGTCAGCACACGTGTACCCAATGCCTGACGCAGTAAAAGCAGATGCGCGTCTGAATCCAGAAACTTATTTAAGTAAATACAAAGAATCAGTGAATAACCCAGAAGCATTTTGGGCCAAAGAGGGCGAGCGTATTACTTGGTTCAGCCCTTACAGCAAAGTAAAGCAAACAAGTTTTGCACCCGGTAATATTGATATTCAGTGGTATGCCGATGGCACATTAAACGCCTGCTACAACTGTGTGGATCGGCATCTGGCCGAGCGCGCTGATAAAACCGCTATTATTTGGGAAGGCGATGAAGTTGACGTACAAAAATCAATTTCTTATCGCGAATTGCATGAGCAAGTTGCTAAGTTTGCCAATGGTTTGAAAAAGCTGGGTGTGAAGAAAGGCGACCGGGTGGCTATTTATATGCCAATGGTTCCCGAAGCGGCTTACGCAATGCTGGCTTGTGCTCGTTTAGGTGCGGTGCATTCTGTTATTTTTGCTGGCTTTTCACCCAACGCGATTGCCGATCGGGTAAACGATTGCGGTGCTAAAGTGGTGATTACCTCTAATGAAGGGCGGCGCGGCGGCAAAGGTGTTGCGCTGAAACCCAACGTAGATGAAGCATTGGCGAATGGCGCTTGCCCAACCGTTGAAAACGTAGTGATTTTGAAGCATACGGATGTGGCCTACGATATGCAGCAAGGCCGCGATGTTTGGTGGCACGATCTCATTGGTGATTGCGATAGTGATTGCCCGGCCGAGGTGATGAATGCCGAAGATCCATTATTCATTTTGTATACTTCCGGTTCTACCGGACAACCTAAAGGTGTGGTTCATACCACTGGTGGATACTTAGTTTATGCAGCTATGACCCACGAGTACACCTTCGATTTGAAAGAAGATGATGTGTATTGGTGTGCGGCCGATGTTGGTTGGGTTACCGGCCATAGTTATATCGTTTATGGGCCTTTGGCCAATGGCACTACCACGTTAATGTTTGAGGGCGTACCAACATACCCAGATGTATCGCGAATTGGTAAAATAGTAGATAAACATAAAGTAAGCATTCTCTATACCGCGCCTACCGCAATTCGTGCGCTCATGGCGAAAGGCGATGCGGCTGCCAGAGGCAGTAAACGTGATACCTTGCGTATTCTCGGCTCAGTAGGAGAGCCGATTAACCCAGAGGCATGGGAGTGGTACTACAAAACTATTGGTAACAGTAATTGCCCAATTGTGGATACTTGGTGGCAAACTGAAACCGGTGGTATTTTAATTGCACCATTCCCAGCGGCTACGGATATGAAGCCAGGCTCAGCCATGCTGCCATTCTTTGGTATTAAGCCGAAGTTAGTTGATAACGAAGGGCAGGCGTTAGAGGGGGCTACCGAAGGCAATTTAATTATTGAAGATTCCTGGCCAGGGCAAGCACGCACGCTTTGGGGCGATCACGAACGTTTCGAGCAAACCTATTTTAGCACCTACAAAAATGTGTATTTTACTGGTGATGGCGCACGCAGAGATGAAGATGGTGATTTCTGGATTACTGGCCGGGTTGATGATGTATTGAACGTTTCTGGTCACCGTTTAGGCACGGCTGAAATTGAAAGTGCGTTAGTTGCACACGAATCAGTTGCTGAAGCGGCAGTAGTGGGTTATCCGCATGATTTGAAAGGCCAGGGAATATACGTTTATGTAACCGTGGTTGATGGTGTGGATGCGAGCGATGAACTGAAGAAAGCGCTGGTGCAATGGGTGCGTAAAGAACTTAGCCCTATTGCTACGCCAGATTTCATTCAGTGGTCGCCGGGATTACCAAAAACCCGCTCGGGCAAAATCATGCGGCGAATACTTCGAAAAATTGCAGGGAACGATTACAGCAATTTAGGGGATACTTCTACGCTAGCAGATCCGAGTGTGGTAGATTCACTTATCGAGAACCGATTAAACCGTTAAGGATAGGAAGCGATGAACTAGCGCTTCCGCTAAAAGTGCTATGACCCGATTACTAATCGCTGATGATCACCCGCTATTTCGCGAGGCCCTGCAAGGGGCTCTCGCGAAATACTTTTCAGATCTTGATATTCGTGAAGCCGATAGCCTCGATTCCACTTTAGAAGCACTAAATCTCGATGATGAAGTGGATCTACTGTTGCTCGATTTACATATGCCCGGTGCTGGCGATTTATATGGTTTGATTCGAATTCGCAAAGATTATCCAATGCTTCCGGTGGCTGTTATATCGGGTGCTGAGGATCCGCAAATTATCGGCCGGTGCATGGGGTTCGGTGCACTTGGATTTATTCCTAAATCACTATCTTCAGCGGAAATCGCCAATGCCATTGCGAGCATTCTCGATGGTGATGAATGGTTACCTGAAGGTGTGGCAGAGCAAATTGGTGATGTTAGCCAAGAAGATAAAGAATTGGCCGAAAAAGTAGCTGATTTAACCCCGCAACAATACCGTGTGCTTTATTACGTACATGAAGGCCTATTGAATAAGCAGATTGCCTATCAATTGGGCATTACCGAAGCTACAGTAAAGGCCCACATGACCGCCATTTTCCGCAAGTTAAACGTGTATAGCCGCACGCAGGCTGTGTTGCTAGCCGAGCGCCTGCAGCTTTCGCCGCCAGAGCAAGATAAAAGTGGCCATGCCTAAATCTGCCGCAGCCATTTGAGCCAAAAAGAGCCATTTGAGCTGAAAACAAAGCACTAAGTACCACAAAAGGTGCGGGTAACTTCTTCATCCACTTTTGGTGCCTGATAAAGCTCAATTTCCAACTCTGAATTCGGCATTTTATAAGGTTCCTGCCAGGCTTCGAGTAGCTCATGAAAACGTGTTAAATCGCCATCTTCTTCGGCAGCCTGAATTGCTTCTGCTACTCGGTGATTTCGAGGAATGAGCGCAGGGTTTACTTTGCGCATACTCGCTTGCACTTGTTCCGCATTATTCTCATTTTCAATCAGCCGTTCTAACCAGCGCTGGCGCCATTCGGAAAACGCTTGGCGATCATGAAATAATGAAGAAGCAGGGCTTTGTGGCCCAATGTTTGCTGTTTGTGTGCAATTTAGCTCATTCGCAAGTTGCCAAAAAGCTTGGGTGAAATCTACATTCTGTTGGTGCAAGAGATCTAAAAATTCTTGCATTAATGCTTTGTCATTTTTGGTGGCGTGCTGAATCCCCAGTTTTGCGCCCATATTGGCTAACCATAGTTGCTCACAATATTCGCTGTATTCATCGAGTACTCTTGTGGCGAGCTCAATGGCTTCCTCTTTTTGCGTTGCCTTAGGTGTTTCGTGGTGTGAAGCATCGGCCGCCAACAACGGCAGTAGCGTTTCGGCTAGCCTTGCAAGGTTCCATTTGGCAATTTCGGGTTGCTGGCTAAACGCATAACGGCCTCGGCGATCAATGGAGCTAAACACCTTGTTGGGGTTATAGGTATCGATAAAAGCAGCTGGGCCATAATCAATGGTTTCACCACAAATTGAGGTGTTATCGGTATTCATTACCCCATGAATAAAACCTACTCGTAGCCAGCAATTCACTAATTCGGCTTGGTGTTCCGCTACCGTATTCAATAAAGCTAGGTATGGGTTACCCGCGTTACTGCTTTTTTTAATGTGTGGGAAGTGGCGCGAAATGGTGTAATCGGCAAGCGCTTTTACTTTTTCATGGCCGCCATGCAAAAGAGCGTATTGAAAACTACCAACCCGCAGATGGCTGCTCGCTACACGAGTAAAGACAGCCCCTGGAATGCCGCCATCGCGATAAACCATTTCGCCGCTTGCCACTGCCGCGAGTGCACGAGTAGTGGGAATACCGAGAGCATGCATGCTTTCACTCAATAGATATTCACGCAACACTGGACCAATCGCAGAACGGCCATCGCCACCGCGGCTGAAGGGGGTTGGCCCTGCGCCTTTTAATTGAATATCCCAGCGTTTATCGTGGTGATCAACAGCCTCAGCCATTAGCAAAGCGCGGCCATCACCCAATTGTGGTACTAAATTAGCAAATTGGTGGCCAGCATACGCAAGCGCTGCAGGCTTCGCCCATTCAGGCACTTGGTTGCCGGCCCAAATTGCTAAACCTTCATCAGTATCTTGCTCAGCGGCAGAAATATTGAGTTGTTCGGCTAGGCTTTGGTTAAAGGCTATCCACTGTGGATTCTTCACTGCAGTTGGTAGTGCATCGCGATAAAAAAAATCGCCAAGCGCTCGCAGGCTATGCGTAGTTTGGAATTCTGAGGTATGTTTAGATCTATGCATTATCGCGTTTCCTTATGCCGTTGCATGTGTTGCATCAGCGCTTTCAACTGCGCTGGCTTTACTGGCTTCGCTAAAAACTGCAGGCCAAGCTTTCGCGCTTCTGCTTTTACGTCTGGGTCGCGAACCGCAGTTACTAAAGCACCAGGAACTGGGGTTGCCCATATTTCCAATAGTGCTTTCCACAAACTAATGCCATCACCATACTCCGCAAGTTGATAATCGAGCAATGCGCCATCGGGTGCTGGGTTACTTTGTGCCCATTCAATTGCCTCGTGTGGCGTGGTGAATTGAATAGCTTGGCAACTCCATTTACTTAATAGTGCTTGCAGTGCCGCTAGGTTCTCAGGGTCATCGTCTACGCACAGAACTTGTAATCCATCATAGGCTTGGCTCGAACGCTCTGGCCTAGTGCGCGGAATTACTTTTGCTGCGGAACCTAAAGGCACTAAAACTGAGAAACGCGATCCCTTACCAAGTGCCGATTTGATAGCTAACGGACAATCTAACTGTTCTGCCATACGTTTGGCTACGCTTAACCCCAAACCAACGCCGCTAATAGAACCTTGATGTAAACGAATAAAGGCTTCAAATACCTCAGTATGCTTTTGCTCGGGAATTCCTGGGCCAGTATCCCATACCGCTAGCTCAGCAAATTCACCTTTTTGGCGCACCGAAAGCAACACCTTGCCGCTTTCGGTGTACTTAATCGCATTCGATAGGAAATTTTGGATGATGCGGCGTAAGTAAGTTGGGTCGGTGTACACTGTTAGGTTACGAAGGCGTGCCTTAAACTGCAAATCTTGTTGTTCGGCCAATACCGAATATTCTGGCACCAATGGCCCTAGAATAGTATTTAAATCAATGTGCTTGAGCTGAGGCTGCATAGCGCCTTGCTCCATTTTTGCAATTGAAAGCAATGCAGAAAGTAAGTGCTCAGTGGAATCTAACGCGTTGTCTACCTTGTGCAAAAGCCCCTGATTCTTTGGCCCCAAAGGTTGTTGGTCTACCGCTGAAAGATACAAACGCGCGGCATTTAAGGGCTGTAATATATCGTGGCTGGCTAGGGCTAAAAAGCGCGTTTTACTGGCGTTGGCAAATTCAGCTTCGCCTTTCGCAGCCTGCAATGCTACTTCAATCTCCCGGCGGCGCTCTATCTCTTCAGTAAGTTCGCGGTTAATTTCACGAACTTCATCGGTGCGGCTGCGAATGCGCGCTTCCAAATCTATATTGGCATCTTCTAAAGCCTGTTGGGTTTCAATGTGTTCAGTAACATCGGTAAAACTCGTAACAAAGCCACCATTGGGCAGTGGCTTGCCAATCATTTCTATTACTCGGCCATCGGAACGGCGGCGAATAAACCTATGCGCGGAACCTTGCTGCATGTAACGCAAGCGCTTAGCTACTAGTTCATCAGTATCACCCACACCGCACTCGCCGCGCTCGGCGTTATAGCGAATTAAATCGGCAATTGGCCTGCCGGGTTGCACCATGCCATCGGGGTATTCGAAAAGCTCAAGATAACGGCGGTTCCACACCACCAAGCGCAAATGTTTATCAACTACTGAAATACCTTGTGCAAGGTTTTCTAATGAGCTGAACATTATCGATTGCTGGTCTTGCAATGCTTGCGTGGTGTCGTCGAAAAAGTGCACCACCTCTTCAAGGTTAAGTTGCCGGTTTTCTAATGCCGCGTTTACTAATGAACGTGCCGTGGCTGCACCTAATACACCGCTTATTGCTCGCTCGGCGTAATCAGTGAATTGCATATCGGCAACACCTTGGCGGTTTAGTGGCTGGTGGCGTTCGTAGGCTTTCACCAATTCTTCACAGCGTTCGTTACCTAGAAAAGTTTCCATTAGCAATACTAAATCGGCCACACGGGTTTCTTGTAGATTGTTATTTTCAGTAATCGGCTCGCCGTTTTTTCTTGGTTTTACGAATGCGGTAGCTTGAATTTTATCAACTAACGCGGGCACCGCGAGGTAGCTAAATAGCACATAGGCAGCCACATTTAACGCCACACTGATAACAGTACCGTGAGTGATAATTTGTTCCGCAAGGGCAACTTCTGATCGTGAAAGTGGCAGTAAAATGGCGAAGAGCCAACCTAGTAGGCCAGCAATTAATCCCATATAAACCCCTTGCGCATGGCCTTTGCGCCAATACATGCCGCCAATAATGGCCGGCAATAGCTGCAGCACTAACGAAAATGCCAGTAAGCCTATACTTACTAGATTTAATTGTGCCACCCATAAGTGATAACAAGCCCAACCGAGCATCAGAACCGCAACAATTGCTTGCCGCCGCACTCGAATTAAGCGCCGGGAAAACCGATGAGGTTGTGGTATCTTTCGGCCTTCGCGGGTAAGCCATAGAGGCATTACCACATCGTTACTAATCATTGTGCTTAGGGTAAGCGTGGCGATAATAACCATGGCTGTTGCCGCTGATATACCGCCGATATACACCAAAATAGCTAACCAAGTTTGGCCATACAAAAATGGAATTAAAAGCGGATAAACCGAGCCATCACCAGCTGAACCTGCGTTATTGCCAAGTAGTGCTACGCCGCTTATAGCAATGGCTGCAATCGCAAGCGATGTAAGTAATAAATACAGGGGGAAAAGCCAACGCGCTGTTTTTAAATGCTGAATATCAACGTTATCAACCACGCTCACGTGGAATTGCCGCGGTAAACATAAAATTGCACCCGCTGCCATGGCCAGCTGAATGAAGAATTCAGGCGTTAGGGCACCGCGGAAGCTCCAACCGGAATCGAGATTTAGGCTTTGTATGTGATTAGCAAAGTTGGCATCGGAGCCGCTACGAAATAATATCCACGCAAAAATAGCAGTACCGCAGAGCGCTACTAGTTTCACGGTAGATTCAAAGGCAATAGCGAGCATCATGCCGCTGCGATATTCGGTTACTTCTAACCTGCGAGTACCAAATACAATAGCAAACGCAGCCATAAGAATAGCCACACCGAGCTCCTTGTATGAATTGCTACTCGCTTCTGGGCTTAGTTGGCTGAGAACGTTAAAGCTTATACCGACAGCTTTTAGTTGCAGGGCTATGTAAGGAATAACTGCTGCGGCGGCAATAATGGTAACCACTAGCGCCATTTTGTGGCTTTTGCCATAACGGGAAGCAATAAAATCGGCAATCGAAGTGATATTTTGTTGCTTGCTAACGGCCACCAGTTTGCGCACTACTGGCATCCCGAACATATACAGAAGAATAGGGCCAAGAAGAATGGGTAGGAAGCTCCAACCGCTATCAATTGCGTTGCCAACAGCGCCGTAATAGGTCCAAGTAGTGCAGTAGATAGCTAACGATAGGCCATACACCCATGGGTGTAAGCTGATTTTGTAACCTAAACTATTTTTTTTCTCGCCCCACAAAGCTATCAGAAACAGCAGTGCAATGTAGCTAACGGCGGAAATGATTAAGATCCAAGTCATGTTTTATTCTTCTTCACAAATCGATGTGCTCAGAGTACTTGTTTCTGGGTGTTTAGTTAAGCCTTCTGTTGTTCCGGCTCTTGTTGAACTAAATATTAAAGCAAGTAAAACACAGCGGCTAATTTCCGGTATTAGACTAACGTCCAATTTCGCAAAACCTCAACTTCTACGATGCTAGTCCTCGTACATTGGAAAGAACCACCCGTAGATTAAAAATAATTGGGTGGCACCCATAATAACAACTGGAGGACACGCGCATGGCATTTGAATCGCAAGATCATGCCAAGGCCTATTGGAAAGAGAATCTTTCGTTAATGCTTAAGTTATTAACTGTTTGGTTCGTGGTTTCTTTTGGGTTCGGTATCATATTGGTTGATGTGCTTAATCACATTACCTTCTTCGGCTTTAAGTTGGGCTTTTGGTATGCACAACAGGGCGCAATTTACACCTTTATCGTGTTGATTTTCATCTACATCAAGCAGATGAACAAACTCGATAAAAAATACAAGGTTGAAGAGGAATAAACCATGGATATTAAAACACTTACATTTATCGTGGTTGGTGCAACTTTTGCCTTGTATATCGGTATTGCGATTTGGGCACGTGCAGGTTCTACCAACGATTTCTACGTAGCAGGCGGTGGTGTTCCACCCGTTGCAAACGGTATGGCAACAGCAGCCGATTGGATGTCTGCGGCATCGTTTATTTCAATGGCAGGCTTAATCTCTATTCTTGGCTATGATGGTAGTGTTTACCTCATGGGTTGGACGGGTGGTTACGTGCTGCTAGCGCTATGCTTGGCGCCTTATTTGCGCAAGTTTGGTAAGTTTACCGTTCCTGATTTTATCGGTGATCGGTATTACTCACAAACCGCTCGAACGGTAGCCGTTATTTGTGCAATCTTGGTTTCGTTCACCTATATCGCTGGCCAAATGCGCGGTGTAGGCGTGGTATTCAGCCGTTTCTTAGAGGTAGATATCACCACCGGCGTGCTGATTGGCATGGCAATGGTTTATTTCTACACGCTCTTGGGCGGTATGAAAGGTATTACATACACCCAGGTAGCGCAGTATTGTATCTTGGCCTTTGCATACACAGTGCCAGCGGTATTCATCACTATGCAAATGACCGGGCATTTCTTACCACAAACAGGTTTTGGTGCCACGTTAGCAGATGGTTCCGGGCTCTACTTGTTAGAACGGCTCGATGGCCTCTCTACCCAACTCGGCTTTGCTGAGTATACTGAGGGTACGAAATCTGGCATTGATGTGTTTGCTATTACCATGGCATTAATGGTGGGTACTGCAGGTTTACCACACGTTATTATTCGTTTCTTCACGGTGCCAAAAGTTAGTGATGCACGCCGGTCAGGTGGTTGGGCTCTGGTATTTATAGCGGTTGTTTACACTACTGCGCCTGCTATTGCGTCGATTACCAAGGTGAACATTCTAAATACGTTGAACGGGCCTGATCAGCAAGGGGTTCTCTATGAGAATGCACCTAGTTGGGTGAATACCTGGGAGAAAACGGGCCTTATTCAGTGGGAAGATAACAACGAAGATGGCCGTATGTTCTTTTCGAATGACGAACGCAATGAGATGAGCGTTGATGCGGATATCATCGTTTTGGCGAGCCCGGAAATTGCAAACTTACCAAACTGGGTTGTTGCATTAATTGCTGCCGGTGGTGTTGCTGCGGCTTTATCAACCTCAGCTGGCTTGCTCCTTGTTATTTCAAGTTCCGTTTCCCACGATTTACTGAAACGAACCTTGATGCCAAATATTACCGATAGGCAAGAATTGCTCTACGCAAGAATTGCAGCCGGTGTTGCGGTATTAATTGGTGCGTACTTTGGTATTAATCCACCAGGTTTTGTGGCGCAGGTGGTCGCCTTCGCGTTCGGTCTGGCTGCGGCCTCGTTCTTCCCGGCAATTATTATGGGTATCTTCCATAAACGCATGAACAGTGCGGGTGCAATTGCCGGTATGGTAGTTGGTATTGTGTTCACCTTGAGCTACATTATCTACTTCCGTTTCGTGAACCCAGCGGCCGATACGCCTGAAAACTGGTTGTTTGGAATCTCACCAGAGGGTATTGGTACCGTAGGTATGGTTCTAAATTTCGTGGTAGCACTGGTAGTGTTGAAGTTCACTAAAGATGCACCAGAAGAAATACAGGAAATGGTGGAATCAATCCGTTATCCGAAAGGATCCGGTGCGGCAACTAGCCATTAAGCCGAAGCTTTAAAACATTTAATATGTTTTGCAGTAACCAAGCCCCGGCATTGCCCGGGGCTTTTTTCAGTTAAACAGCAGGAAAAGCACCATAGAAAGTGGTGTCTGACACCACTTTCTATGGTGCTTAAATAAGGGTGGCGAGAAGATGGTGTCAGGCACCATCTTCTATGGCACCCGAGGGGGTTGGTATGGCCAGTGTAAGTGCAGATACGCGCGATTTTTTGGCGAACACACCGCCGTTCGATAGCTTGAACGCTGAGCTGCTTCAATATGCGGCTGAGCAGATGCAAGCGATGTACGTATGCCAAGATAACCGGCAAGATATTATGCAGCCAGATTCTCATCAGCTCTATTTAGTGCGCTCGGGAGCATATGATCTGGTGGATAAAGAAAATCAACACCTTGATCGATTAGAACCGGGTGATTTATTCGGTTTTCCCTCATTGCTAACCGGTCGAAAAATCACTAATAAATTGCAAGTAATTGCCGATGGCATAATTTGGATTTGGCCAGAAGCCGCATTCAACGAACTTCGCCGGCAGAGCCAAGGCTTTGAACGTTATTTTGTAAATGCCCATGGGCAGCGATTGTTAGCCGAACAAGGAAAAACTCAAGGGCCCGATTGGAGCGAGAAAACGATTGCTTCAGTGATTACTCGTAAGCCCATTCAAATAAGCAGCACCGCTTCCATCCAAAGTGCCGCAAAGCTTATGTCGGCAGAGCGAGTTTCTTGCTTGTTGGTGGTTGATGATCAGCAGTTGCGCGGAATTCTAACCGACCGCGATCTACGCAACCGGGTTGTGGCTGTGGGCGTTAACTTCGATGTTTCGGTAGCTGCGGTTATGACTCCCATGCCGGCTATTATTTATGCCCGTGATAGCCTCTTCGATGCGTTAACGATGATGGGGCAAGCTAATATTCACCATTTACCGGTTCTAGATGATAACGAAATACCCATTGGCGTGTTAACGAACACTGATTTAATGCAGCAGCAGCGTAGTGAACCGGTGCTATTGATTAACGCGTTATTTAAAGCCCCTAACCGTGAAGCATTAGTAATTGAGGCTGCAAAAATTCCAGATTATTTGCGCAGTTTTGCCAGCCGGGTAAAAGATATTGGCATTGTTGGAAGGTTGCTCACATCGCTCACCGATGGCATTACCCGCAAACTTATCCGCCTTTATGAACAAGAGCACGGGAGTGCGCCTTGCACCTATGTTTGGCTCGCATTTGGTTCACAAGCACGCGGCGATCAAACCTTGGGTTCTGATCAAGATAATGCGCTACTGTTGCCAGATGAAATAACCGATGGGCAACGGCAATGGTTCGCTGAAATGTCGGTGTATGTTTGTGAAGGCTTGGCTGATTGCGGCATTCGTTTGTGCCCAGGCAATATTATGGCGATGAACCCAGATTTACAGAAAAATCGCCTTGAGTGGCGGGAAAAGTTTCTCAAGTGGATTCGCTCGCCTACGCCAAAAGCGATTATGCACTGCATGATTTTCTTTGATAGCCGGGCGGTTGCGGGAAGCCATCTGCTTTACCGGCAGCACCGCGAAGAAATAGCTAAATTAGCGAAACAAGATATGTTCCTAGCAAATATTGCGCGCCACATTGGTGAACTAAGTGTGCCATTGGGATTATTTAATCGCTTCCGCACCAAAAGTGAAGGCGATTTCGAATACATTGATATCAAGAAGCAGGCGGTAGCGATTCTGAACGATATAGTGCGTTTGTATAGCTTGGCTGCGGGTTTAACGGTGCCTTCAACCCCAGCTCGCTTAGAACAATTAAAAAGTGCCAGCTCGTTGAGCGATAAAGATAACCAGAATCTGCTCGAAGCTTGGCAGTTTCTCACTGGGTTACGCTTAACCGCGCAGATGTACCGTAACGAGGAGTCAAAAATACCGTCTAATTCGGTAGACCCTGAATCTTTGAGTACGATGCAGCGGCGGCAGCTAAAGGCGGCTTTTAAAGTAATTAAAGATGCCCAGCAAGGTGTATCGTTTAAATTTGGGCGGAACATGTAATGTTTGAAAAAATGGCGAGCTGGCACCATTTAAGGGCACCGTGGCAAGAGGCTAAATGGCTGGCGATTGATATTGAAACCAATGGTTTAGATGCGAAAGGCGATGCCATGCTGGCGCTGGCTTGGGTGCGCATCGCGCCGCCACGCATACTGCAGAATCAAGCAGAATACCGGGTAGTGAACACCAATTTAGAACTAACTCAAAGCGCTGTCATTCACCAGTTGTCATTGCGTGATATTGCTGCGGGTATGCCATTGGAAGAGGTGTTGGCCGAATTTATCAAAGCTGCGGAAGGTGCAATTATCGTAGCTCATAACGCACAATTCGATACCGCGGTGCTTCAACAAGCTCTAAAGCAAGCGAATATGAAATGGCAACCCGATGGTGTTTATTGCACACTGCGCGCCGAACGCCGCCGATTAGAGCGCCAATCACAAATCCTAAAACTCGATTCTCTAACGCTTGCAGCTTGCCGTAAACGCTACGGCCTCGATGCATTCAGCGGCCATCACGCTCTAAACGATGCTATCGCCTGCGCCGAGCTCTTTCTCGCGCAGGCCTTCCGTTCTAGTTCCGGGCATCACCCCAACGCTCGCGCGCTCTTAAAAGAAGGGCGTTAAACCCAAAAACGAATTTCTCCGGGGCTAACGGGGTATACATCTGAGAAGCCCTGAGCGCCGCCCCAACCCGCCCGGGGGCCAAGCGTGGAAGCCGCAAAACCGCATACTCGACTACCCCAGCGCGAGCCGACGCCATCTTGCCAATGCAGAAATGTCCGCGCCAAGGATGGCGCGGAACATAGCGCACATGGATGTGCTCGCAGCGGTTCTGCATTGGCAAGATGGGATCGGCGGAAGCAGGGGTAAGCGCCGATGTTGATTTGCGGCTTCCACGCTTGGCCCCCGGGCGGGTTGGGGTGACGCTAAGGGCTTGTCAGGTAAATGCTCATTGCGATTAGTTTTTGGGTGCTCGATTAATAGTTTATTTCGCAGAAAATCAGGTTGTTCTGGTGATTCGTTCTTAAAAGCGCGGCTTTTTTCCGGAAAATTGCTGCAAATACATACAGAATCAGTATACTCGGCTGCATAAATTAAACATAACTATAACAAATTCGTTACTAGGTGAGCCGAAAGAGGGCGTTGTGACCATTCGTGACTATCAATTAGAAGCACTTATCCGTGATGTAATGGATGAAGTTGCAGCCGAAACCAGCTGTGAAGAGCTGGGTGTTATTGAACACAATACGGTGCTGAGTGAAAGTGGTTTAGATTCGCTAAGTTTCGCAATGGTTATAGCTCGTTTAGAAGAACGCCTTGGTTATGATCCGTTCTCGCGATTACCCAAAGACCAGTTTCCACATACATTCTCGGAGTTGGTTGCCACTTATCGGCGCGAATTGTAGTAAAACATGAATTTCAGACACAAAAAAACCGCCATCGGCGGTTTTTTTCGTTTCAACTCAACAAAAAGTTGCTTGCTAAAGCGAAGCTTATGCAGCTAACGATTTGATTTGAGCAGATAAACGGCTCTTATGGCGAGCAGCTTTATTCTTATGAATTAAGCCTTTGGCCGCGTAGCGGTCCATAACAGGAACAAGGGCAGCGAAAGTTTGCTGTGCCTGAGCCTGGTCACCTGCAGCGATAGCCGCTTGAACTTTTTTAAGATAAGTGCGCATCATTGAGCGACGGCTGGCATTGTGGCGACGATTGTTTTCTGATGTAACCGCGCGCTTTTTCGCAGACTTGATGTTAGCCAAGGTTAAACTCCTGATAATTCGTAAACTGTGCCGGACTTTTTAAGGCCGAGGATTTTCCCTCTTTTGCGTTTAAAAGTCAACGGATTCGATAAAAGATTGTGCGCGCATACTACGGATCTAGGCGCCATTACGCAACCACTATTTCGTATATTTTCGCTAATCTACTGACTTTGCGATTCCTTTGCTTCCGCGTAAGGTTCTGCTCGTGCTAATCTTTGTTTAAATACAGTTGATAAAAGCTGCCAACAAGGATTTCCAGCACTGTGAACAACGAACCTTCCGGTGGGGCACCGAAAAAATCACCTGCGCGCGAGCCTTTACCAGAAGTAAAAGGTGGGCTAGGTGTGCCGCAGGCGCCACGATTATTGCGTTCGGGCATGATTGTAAGCGTAATGACGTTCCTATCTCGAATTATGGGATTGGTGCGTGATATTGCGATTGCTGCGCTTATGGGTGCGGGTGCTGCTGCCGATGTGTTCCTGTTTGCGAATAAAATTCCTAACTTTCTCCGCCGCCTATTTGCCGAAGGTGCCTTTGCGCAAGCCTTTGTTCCGGTGCTTACCGAATATCACCGTGGTAAATCATTAGATGAAACTCGGCTGTTACTAGCGCGAGTTTCGGGAACGCTGGGCACCCTAGTTGGGGTTATCACCTTGCTTGCGGTAATTTTTTCACCGGTTGTAGCCGCACTCTTCGGTATGGGCTGGTTTAAAGAATGGTTACAAGGCGGGCCCGACGGCGAAAAGTTTGAAACGGCCAGTTTGTTGCTGCGCATCACCTTTCCTTATTTGTTTTTTATTACCCTAACGGCTTTATCTGGCGCTGCGTTGAACGTAATGGGGCGTTTTGGTGTGGCGGCCTTTACCCCAGTGCTACTGAATGTTTCGATTATTGCGGCGGCTATTTGGTTAGCACCACAGCTTGAACAACCAGAAATCGGCTTGGCTATCGGCGTGTTCGTTGGCGGCATAGTGCAGTTCTTGTTTCAAATTCCATTTTTGAAGCAAGCTGGGTTATTAGTTATGCCTAAGTGGGGTTGGCGAGATCCGGGGGTGGTAAAAATTCGCACCCTAATGATACCGGCTTTGTTTGGGGTATCGGTAAGCCAAATCAACTTGTTGCTCGATACGGTTATTGCCAGCTTCCTAGGCACCGGCCCTATTAGTTGGTTGTATTACGCTGATCGCATGCTGGAATTCCCCCTCGGCTTATTTGGCATTGCTATTGCTACGGTTATTTTACCGGCGTTATCAGCGCGCCATGTAGATAAATCACTAGAGCACTTTCGTACCACGCTAGATTGGGGCGTGCGCATGGTTGTGATGCTCGGGCTGCCCGCCATGGCGGGGCTTTTCGTATTGGCTGAGCCCCTTATATTAGTGTTATTTCAGCGTGGCTCGTTTACTCCTGATGCTGCGCTGCAATCATCCTTCGCGCTAATGGCTTACGCCACTGGCCTGCTCAGCTTCATGTTGGTAAAGGTGTTAGCAGCCGGTTTCTTCTCGCGCCAAGATACCAAACGCCCAGTGAAGTACGGCATTATCGCTATGGCAGCGAACATGGTTTTAAACCTTATTCTGGTAATCCCATTTGGCTTCGTAGGCTTGGCGTTGGCTACCGCACTTTCAGGAACGATAAATGCTTTACTGCTGGGTGTTGTGCTTTACCGCGAGGGCGTATTGGTATTATCGCCGGAAACGCGGCGTTTTTTGTTGCAAGTAACCTTAGCTACCGGGGTAATGATTGCGCTGCTGTTATGGTTAGACCCGAGCCGTAGCGCTTGGGTGGCTTCAGGCCTGGGTGAACGCGTACTCTGGTTATCAGGCCTTATTGCCGCTGGTGGTGGCGCATTTATCGTGAGTTGGTTAGTGTTTGGCGGCCGGCCACGGCAGCTGCGAGTTGCTAGCTGAAACAGGTTGCTGATCGGCAACTAAAATCTTCATTCAAGCGATGCAGCTTGCTTCGCTTTAGCGTATAATCGCGCGTCTATGGAATTAATTCGTGGTTTACATAATATAGCAGCGCGGCATCGTGGCTGTGTGCTTACAATCGGCAACTTTGATGGCGTACATTTGGGCCATCAAGCGGTGTTGGCGCGTGTGCGTGAGCAAGCGGAACGTTTGCATGTGCCCGCAGCTGTGATGATCTTTGAACCGCAGCCGTTGGAATTGTTTGCTCCGCACCGTGCTCCCGCGCGCTTGAGCCGGTGGCAAGATAAATGGCAAATGTTCCGCCAATGTGGCATGGATAGAATGCTAATCACCCAGTTTAATCAACGTTTTGCGAGTTTAACTGCCGAAGCGTTTATTGAGCAGGTGTTAGTTGCACAGCTTGGTGTTAAGTTATTGGTGGTGGGCGATGATTTTCGCTTTGGTAAAGGCCGCAGCGGCGATTTCGCATTGCTGCAAGAGGCGGGCAAACGCTTAGGTTTTAGCGTAATTGATACCAAGAGTTATCGCACAGAAAACATTCGCGTATCCAGCACGGCTATTCGTAGTGCGTTGGAAACCGCTGATTTTGCCGCGGCCGAACATATGTTGGGGCGGCCATTTTCGTTTACCGGCCGTGTTCGCCACGGCGAGAAACGCGGGCGCACCATTGGTTTTCCAACCGCTAATATTGCATTACAGCGGCAGCAGTCGCCTTTAAAAGGGGTGTTTGCGGTAACCGCTGAAGTAAGCGGCAAAGTTTATGGTGGCGTGGCCAATATTGGCCGCAAGCCAACCGTTAATGGCGAGCGAGAATTACTGGAAGTACATTTGTTCGGTTTTCAGCCAACACCTGAGCTACCCGATCTTTACGGCAAGGCTCTTACCGTGACACCATTAGTGTGGTTGCGAGATGAGCACAAATTTAACTCGTTTCCCGAGTTGCAGAACCAAATACAGCAAGATGCAGAAGCGGCGCGTGCTTATTTAGCAGCGAACGCAACCAATTTAACGAAGAATGATGTAACCGAAGAGTGGACCTGACTGCATGAGTGATTATAAGCATACCTTAAACCTCCCGGACACGGCCTTTCCAATGCGTGGCAACCTAGCCCAACGCGAGCCGGAAATGCTGAAGAATTGGTATCAAGATAACCTTTACGGAAAAATTCGTGAAGCGCGCGCAGGCCGAGAAAAATTTATTCTGCACGATGGCCCTCCATATGCAAACGGTTCGATTCACATTGGCCATGCAGTAAACAAAATTATTAAAGATATGGTGGTTAAATCAAAAACCTTAAGCGGTTTTGATTCGCCGTATGTTCCTGGTTGGGATTGCCACGGCCTTCCAATTGAGCTTGTAGTGGAAAAGAAATATGGCAAACCGGGCAAGAAATTAAACGATGCTGAGTTTCGGCAAAAATGCCGCGAATACGCGCTTACCCAAGTAGATGGCCAGCGTGAAGATTTCAAACGCCTAGGTGTATTTGGTGATTGGGATAACCCGTATTTAACGATGAATTTCGCCCAAGAAGCGAACATCATTCGTGCGCTGGGCGCTATCATTGAACGTGGCCATTTGCAGCAAGGCTTTAAGCCGGTGCATTGGTGTACTGATTGTGGCTCTGCGTTGGCTGAAGCGGAAGTTGAATATAAAGATAAAGCTTCGCCTGCCATTGATGTGCGTTTCCCGGTAATCGATACCGATAAAGTAGCCGATTTATTTGCTCATCCGGAAGGGCATGCAGGTAAAGGCCCTATCAGTATGCTGATTTGGACCACTACGCCATGGACAATCCCGGCCAGCCAAGCGGTAACGCTGGAACCTACCATTGAATATGCATTAGTGCAGGTGGAAGGCGATAAACCAGAGCGGCTTATTTTGGCTACTGAGCTGGTTACTGAAGCCATGGAGCGCTATGGCATTAACAAATACCATAAACTGGGTTTCTGTACCGGAAAAGCGTTAGAGTTGGTTGCTTTAAAGCACCCATTGTATGAGCGCCAAGTGCCAGTGATTTTAGGCGAGCACGTTACTACTGAATCGGGTACCGGTTGTGTGCACACAGCTCCGGGCCACGGTGTTGACGATTTCAACGTTGGCCTTGTATATAACTTGGAAGTGTATAACCCGGTAAATGATCACGGTGTATATAAAGAAGATACGCCGATGTTTGCAGGCCAACACGTGTTCAAAGCGAACCCGGTTATTGTTGATGCGCTGCGTGATGCGGGCACATTGATTCACCATGAAAGCTTTGATCACAGCTATCCGCATTGCTGGCGCCACAAAACACCTATTATTTTCCGTGCTACCCCGCAGTGGTTTATTAGCATGGAAAAACAAGGGTTGCGTGCGCAAGCATTGAGCGAGATTAAGCAAGTGCGTTGGGTTCCAGAATGGGGCGAAAACCGCATTGCTGGCATGATCGATGGCCGCCCAGATTGGTGTATTTCACGCCAACGTACTTGGGGTGTGCCGTTAACCTTATTTATTCACACAGAAACCGCCGAGCCGCACCCGAATTCGCTTGAGTTACTTGAGCGAGTAGCAAAAAAAGTGGAAGTGGAAGGTATTCAGGCTTGGTTTGATTTAGAGGCAAGTGAATTACTCGGCGAAGAAGCTAAGCATTATCGTAAGCTCACCGATACCTTAGATGTGTGGTTCGATTCTGGCGTAACCCATCATTGTGTTTTAGCGCAAGATGAAAACTTACAGTGGCCAGCAGATTTGTATTTAGAAGGTTCAGATCAGCACCGTGGTTGGTTCCAATCATCATTGCTTACCGGTGTAGCTATTCGTGGGCAAGCGCCTTATAAGCAAGTACTCACTCACGGTTTCACCGTTGATCAGCATGGGCGTAAGATGTCGAAATCGCTGGGCAATGTGGTATCACCGCAAGATGTTATGAATAAACTCGGTGGCGATATTCTGCGTTTGTGGGTGGCCAGTAACGATTACACCGCAGAAATGACAGTATCGGACGAAATTTTGAAACGTTCAGCTGATTCATATCGCCGTATTCGTAACACTGCTCGGTTCTTGTTAGCCAATATCAATGGCTTCAACCCAGCAGAGCACCAAGTGCCAGTAGCTGAAATGGTTGAGCTCGATCGCTGGATTGTGGCGCGAGCAGAAGCGTTACAAAACGAAATTCGGGAAGCTTTCGATAACTATCAGTTCCTTGCTGTTGTGCAAAAACTAATGCATTTCTGCTCGATTGAACTGGGTAGTTTCTATCTTGATATTATTAAAGATCGCCAATACACCGCGAAAGCAAATAGTGTAGCTCAGCGGTCGTGCCAAACTGCGCTGTGGCATATTTCTGAAGCGCTTGTGCGTTGGATTGCGCCAATTTGTAGCTTTACCGCACAAGAACTCTGGGAATTAATGCCGGCGCCAGTGAGCGGCACACGGGAAAAATACGTGTTTACCGCAGAATGGTATGCAGATTGGCCCACACGCACTGAAGGTAAAGTAAGTGATAGCCAATGGCAGCAACTTTTAGAAGTTCGAGATGCGGTGAACGGTGCTCTAGAGCAAGCTCGCCGCGATGAAATTATTGGTGGTGCGCTACAAGCGGAAGTAACACTATTTGTTGATGAAGCATTACAAAGCACTTTGAACGTACTGGGTAATGAATTGCGCTTTGTGTTGTTAACTTCTGGTGTGCGTTTAGCACCGTTAAGCGAAGCCGGTGATGCGCGCGCAACGGAACTTGCCAGCCTGAAAGTTGCCGTAGAGCGTACCAGCCACAGTAAATGTGGCCGTTGTTGGCATCACACTGCCGATGTGGGTAAAGATACTACACATCCGGAATTATGTGGCCGCTGCGTTACTAACGTGGATGGTGCGGGCGAAAGCAGGGAATTTGCATAATGTCGGCAGCAAACGAGAAAACACCAGTGCCAAGCCAGTGGCGCCAAAGTGGTTGGCACTGGTGGTGGCTGGTTGTGATTTTGGTTATAGCTGATCAAGCCACAAAGTGGCTAGTGGTAGCAAATATGCCGCTATTTAGCCGCATTAACTTGTTGCCCTTTTTTGATTTAGTACATGTTCGTAACTATGGTGCGGCGTTCAGCTTTTTAAGCGATCAAGGTGGTTGGCAGCGTTGGTTCTTTAGCGTGATTGCGGTGGTGATTAGCTTGGTACTGATTGTAATGCTGCGCCGGCAACCGAAATCGATGAAAGCCGCTAATTTAGGCTTTGGTTTGATTATATCGGGTGCTATTGGCAACGTAATTGATCGGATTAATTATGGTTATGTAGTTGATTTTCTCGACGTTTACGTTGGTAGTTATCATTGGCCGGCATTTAACGTAGCCGATAGCTGTATTGTTATTGGCGCGGGCTTGATTATCTTTGATGGTTTTTTCAGTAATCGCCAGCAAAGTTAACCTTGAGCGGTTGCGTGAAGCAACACCTTGAGCCAGAAATGTATTTTAAAAAGAGTAGTAGTGTATGAGCGAGCAAGTGGTAGCAATAGGCCTAGGTAGCCATGTGGTATTGCATTTTTCAATAAAGTTGGAAGATGGTTCGGCTGCGGATAGCACAAAAGTTCATGGCAAACCGGCTCGCCTTACTATTGGCGATGGTAATTTAACTAAGAGTTTTGAAGATTGTTTGCTCGGGCTTAAAGCCGGTGATAACGAAGAATTTACCTTAGAGCCAGAAGATGCTTTTGGTAAACCTCTACCTGAGAATATTTATCATATTGAGCGAGTGCGCTTTTCTGGTGAAACACCAGCTGAGGTGGGCGCAATTATTTCGTTCAGCCAGCCGAATGGCAGCGAAATTCCGGGTATTGTTCGGGAAGTAACTGCTGATGTTGTTACTGTAGATTTTAATCACCCATTAGCTGGGCAGCGGGTAACCTTTGCCGTAGAAGTGCTCAGCGTGGAGGCACCATGAAAATCATTCTTGCCAACCCACGTGGCTTTTGTGCCGGTGTAGATCGCGCTATTACTATTGTTGAACAAGCGCTCGCTATGTTTTCGCCGCCGATTTATGTTCGCCATGAAGTAGTGCATAACAAGCACGTGGTTGATGGTTTGCGTGAACGTGGTGCGGTGTTTGTGGAAGAGCTCGATCAAGTACCTGATGATAGCATTGTGATTTTTAGTGCTCACGGCGTATCGCGTGCCGTGCGGGATACGGCAACCGCGCGTGGCTTGAAAGTGTTCGATGCAACATGCCCGCTGGTTACTAAAGTTCATATGGAAGTAACCCGCGCTAGCCGCCGTAACCATGAATGTGTGTTGATTGGTCATGCGGGGCATCCAGAAGTAGAAGGCACCATGGGCCAATATAGCAGTGCCGAGGGTGGTATCTACTTGGTGGAATCAGTAGCGGATGTAGCCACGCTGAAAGTAAAGAACTCTGATGAATTGCATTACATGAGCCAAACCACGTTATCGGTCGATGATACTGCCGATATCATTGATGCCTTGCGTGTTCGCTTTCCAAATATTAACGGCCCGCGCAAAGATGATATTTGTTACGCTACGCAAAATCGCCAAGATGCGGTGCGTGATCTTGCCCATGAGGTTGATGTGCTGCTAGTAGTGGGTGCACGCAATAGCTCGAATTCTAATCGGTTAGCTGAGTTAGCTGAAAAAATGGGTACTCGAGCCTATCTTATTGATGATGCCAGTTGTATTGATACGCAATGGCTTGCGGGTGCGGCTACAGTTGGTGTTACTGCAGGTGCCTCAGCACCAGAAGTATTAGTGAAAAACGTGGTTGATTGGTTGCGCGCACACTCTGGTGCCGAGGGCAGTGAGCCCGATGTAGAAGAGCGTTCTGGCCGCGAAGAGAACATTACGTTTTCGATTCCTCCTGAGTTGCGGGTGGTTGAGGTATAATTTTTCAGTTTACCGAACCAAGCAGAAATCATTTAAAGCCGAAGCTAAGCCTTCGGCTTTTTTGTGGGTGCCTGTTCAATCGTAGCTGATAGCGAGGAAGCAAAAGCGTGCGCAATTGCGGAAGATACTGGTAAAGCTCATGTTCAATGCCACACTTCAGTGGTGTTTTTCTATTGCATGGGCACGTTATGCGGGGCTTTTCGCTGGTTGAAATAATGCTGGTTACGTTACTGATTACTGTGCTTGGGGCTATGGGTTGGCCAGCGCTGCAGCGCAACTTATGGCAACAGCAGCTCTACAGCAGCGGTGAGCAACTTTATGCCGCGATTCGCAATGCGCGTTTGCGGGCTATTACTTCTGGTACAGACCAATGGTTTGGGTTTACCGTAAGCGGCGAATTGTGCTTTTGGCAAACCGAGCAGCGGCCGCAAGTATGTGTTCATGAAACATCCACAAGTGAACGTGTTGTGCCTACTGATTCCTCAGCAATCATGATTTCTACCAACCTAGCACCCATACCCGCAGCACGTTTTAGCGCTTTCAACGGTATGGCGGGCTTCAATGCGGGGCGCTTTCAAATAAGCCATAAAGAATTGCCAAATCAAAGTATTCATGTGGTGATTTCTACCCTAGGGCGTATACGTATCTGCATTACCGGGGCAAATAACTCGAGGTTTGCGAAATGCTAGGTGTTTGCAAAATGGTATACGGTGATGAAATTTCACCCACAAAAGTTCACAACTGTGAACTAAATCCAATTAGCGGTCGAAAACAGCATGGATTTAGCCTACTCGAACTATTATTGGTTATTGCGCTGAGTGGCCCAATTATTTATGCAGGGCTGAGTACGCATAGCTATTTTTGGGCGAAAGCATGGCAGGCCCAGTTAAAAACTCGAGAAACGCAAAACTTCTATGCTCTGGGGCATTGGCTGGTTCGCGATCTTCGCTACGAATTACAAAACTACAGTAGCGATTTCCAGTGGCGAGAACAGAACCAGTGTCTTTTGTTCGCGAATAAAGGCGTGCGGTTACGCAACCAACAATTGCAATGGAAACCAAATGAAGGTGATTGTACTAGCAATGGCTGGCTGGGCTTGCACGATGCCTCGGGCTTCAAAGTTACCAGTTTTGATTTTTTCGAGCTAAACCAAGGCTATTTTCAAGTTTGCATTAGTGGTGAAGTAAACGGTGAATTAGATGTGGATACGCCCCCTTTACAGTGGTGTTATTCCTGGCATAGGGGTTTACCGCAAGGCTCGCTATCTTCAATTTATACCATGAGCAGAAGGGCTCCAGCCTGATGATCGCCGTTGTATTAGTGCTGATTAACCTCACCACAGTAATTTTACTGAGCAGTATTGAAGATGGCTTGCAAACTTGGCGCTTAAGCCAGCATGATTTGCAGCTCGCTCGCGCTTGGCGAGCGGCTGATAGTGCGCGTTTTTATGCGTTATCACAGTTTCAACAAGGGTTGCCGATTCCAATAACGGTGAATCTACCTAGCGGATGGCAGGTGTTACTAGAACGGCGCTCGGTGAATTGCTCCGAAGCGCCAATAGATAAGGTTTCCGCTAGAACTTCAGGTGGCACCACGAAAACGGCAAATAACGCAGTAAAAAATGCAGATGAAGAACCACTCGAGTATCAATGCTGGCATATGAGTATCGATGTTCAACAGCCTTCCTATCAAATACGCGTGGTGCAAAACCTTTGGCTTATAGAAGATCAGTATGGAGTGCGCGCATGGCTGCGAGGCATTTAATGCGAGGGCGAACTAATTGGAGGTATATCCCAAGCAAACCTCTGTCGCGGAAACGTGTGTTTCAAAAACCCATACCGCCTAAAAAAGGCGGCTTTACCTTACCAGAGGTAATGCTGTGTTTGGTCATTATTACCCTCAGCTTGCCAGCCGCTGTTAATTTACTGGCGCATTCCACTAGTTTTTGGCAGCGTGCAAATAGTGCCTATAGCGAAGATAGCGAGTTGCAAGAATGGCTTACCCTGTGGCAACAAAGTGCACCTAGCGGAACCCGCACTGGCCAATTTAGTGATGGCCGGAATTGGCGCATTGAAAGTATTGGTGAGTTGCACTCTTGGTGGGTAGAAGCTTCAGATGTAAGCCCTGAAGAACGTGGATGGTACTTGCCGTAATTATTTATTGATCGAGTGCAAAGCCACGGTAAAGGGCAAGCAGGCAGCGCTGCCGATTCATGCCTGAAAGTATCGCTTGCACACCTATTTTCGTGTTAGCATAAGTGCAATTTATCTATGAGTGATAAGGTAGCTGTGCCGGTGCTTTTAGAAGCGAACGAACTGATGTCGATACGCGGCGAGCGAACGCTATTTAGCGATTTGCAACTTCGTGTGCAGGCAGGCGAAATTTGGCAAATAGAAGGGCCTAACGGTGCTGGGAAATCTAGCCTGTTACGCATTCTTGCCGGGCTATTGCCAGCGCAAGCCGGTTCCGTTAGTTTTCAGCAACAGCTAATCAGCGAAGATCGCGAAGCCTATTACCAGAATTTATTGTTTATTGGTCATAAAGCGGGTGTTAAGCCCGAGCTTACGGCTATTGAAAACCTCGAGTTTTACGCCGCAGTTCAGGGTGTAGAGCTAAAAGAAACACCTTACGAACTGTTGGCAAAAGTGGGCCTTGTAGGCCTTGAAGATATTCCGGCGCAGGGCCTATCGGCCGGCCAGCAGCGGCGCATTGCACTCGCTCGGTTATGGCTTACGCAAGCTTCACTATGGATTCTCGATGAACCATTTACAGCGCTCGATGTTGAAGGCATTGCCCTCCTGCATGCCCGCTTCGCTGAACATCTAAAGGCCGGTGGCGCCATAATCCTTACCTCTCACCAAGAGCTGATCACTGAATTCTACCAAGTGCAGGCATTACGTTTGAGGTATCAGCACTGATGTTGCAAGCAAACCCAGTATCCGCATGGAAAGTATTTAAACAAATAATACAGCGTGATATTCGCGTGGCTTCGCGGCAACGCAGCGATTTGTTAAACCCACTGATATTTTTACTTATCGTGGTTACCCTTTTCCCTTTGGGAGTAGGGCCGGGCCCGGATATTCTAGGCCGCATAGCACCGGGCGTAATTTGGGTTTCAGCATTGCTATCGAGCATGCTTGGGCTTGAACGTTTGTTCCGAGATGATTTCCGCGATGGTGCGCTGGAACAAATGCTGCTGTTGCCAGTACCGGTAGAAATCAGTGTTTTTGCCAAAATTGTTGTGCACTGGCTGCTAACCGCCGTGCCTGTGTTGGTGATTACGCCCTTGTTGGCATTATTAATGAATTTACCTATTCAGGCTTGGGGCGTGTTATGGCTGACCCTTTTGTTAGGAACGCCCGTATTAAGTGCTGCAGGCGCAATTGGTGTAGCGCTAACGGTAAGCCTGAATAAAGGTGGCGCATTATTGAGTTTGTTATTATTACCCCTGCTAATTCCGCTGCTGATTTTTGCCACAGCAGCTGTCGAAGCCGCGGTTGTTGGTGTTTCACCAGCTGGCCCGCTGGCATTAATTGGAGCTTTCATGGTGCTGAGCATCACTTTAGCCCCGTTCGCGGTGAAAGCCGGATTACGAGTGAGTGTAAATTAATATGTGGCGTTGGTTACACCCGTATGCAAAACCTGAAGCAACTTTTGCCTTAAACCAAAAGTTAATCCCTTGGTTCGCAATACCAGGCTTAGTTCTCGTTATCGTGAGTTTTGTGTGGGGCTTAGCCTTTGCGCCGCCAGATTATCAGCAGGGCGAAAGTTACCGGATTATTTTTGTGCATGTGCCCTCAGCTATGTGGGCTATGGGTTTTTATGTGGGAATGGCCATTGCTGGTGTAATCGCGTTAGTTTGGCAAATACGCACCGCTGAGCTAGCTATTTTAGCGATTGCCCCGGTAGGTGCAGTGCTAACCTTTATTTCCTTATTTACTGGTGCCATTTGGGGCCAGCCAATGTGGGGAACTTGGTGGGTGTGGGATGCACGATTAACCGCGCAGTTAATTCTATTGTTTTTGTATTTGGGCGTAATGGCGCTTTACGTAGCCTTTGAAGATGAGCGAGCTGGCGCAAAAGCTGCCAGCATCTTGGCTATTGTTGGGGTTATTAATATCCCCATTATTCATTACTCGGTTTATTGGTGGAATACATTACACCAAAAATCTACGGTTACCCGAGCCATTACGCGCCTTGAAGCACCGAGTATTGCGCCCGAAATGTTGTGGCCGTTGTTGGTGAGTATTTTAGCTATGTTGTTGGTATGTGCCGCGTTAGTGCTTATGCGCTTGAACAACGAAATTCTTCGCCGTGAAATACATCGGCCGTGGGCGCTGCAGCATTTAGGCATTAGTTTTGCCACCACTGATGGCGAACAAAGCGGCAAGCAAGAGAACAAGAAAGATCAGAAAGGGGGCGCAGATGCAGTTTGATAGTTGGCAAGCGTTTATCAATATGGGCGGCTATGGCATTTATGTGTGGTCGTCTTTCGCCGGAACCTTTCTTTGCCTTGGTTTATTAGCATTGGAAGCCACTTGGCGGCGCTCAATATTAGTGCGTGAAGCCACCAAGCAAGCTGCCCGGGCCGAGCGCATTTTGCGTGCTAGAGCGGCTAAAAAACAAGCCGCCAGAAAGAACTGAATTAAAGAAACTGAGAGATAGAAATAATGAATCCAAGACGTAAAAAGCGATTAATAATGACCAGCAGTATCCTGGTTGGCGCAGCATTCGCCACTGGGTTGGTACTCTATGCACTCTCGCAGAATATTGATTTATTTTATACGCCTACCGAGATTGTTCAGGGTAAAGGTTCAGAAGCGGTGAAACCAGAAGTAGGCCAGCGTTTACGCGTTGGTGGCTTGGTGGTTCCCGGGTCGGTTCGCCGTGAGGGCTCGGGCTTAACCGTAGCCTTTAATCTTATTGATGTAGGCCCTGCTGAAATCACTGTGGAATACGAAGGAATCTTGCCTGATTTATTTCGTGAGGGCCAAGGTATCGTGGCGCAGGGTATTTTAGTTGCGCCAAACCGCTTACAAGCCAGCGAAGTGTTGGCACGGCACGATGAGGAATATATGCCGCCAGGGCTTGCTGAAGCGCTGAAAGGTATTGAGCACGTGCCGCCCTCACAGCAGAACTACAACCAGAACTACAACAACGAAGAAGCCGCAGAAAAAGGCTCAGGCGGTGGTTATGATCGGTGAAGTAGGCCATTTTGCTCTCGCATTAGCATTCGCGTTTTCTGCACTACTCGCAGTTATCCCGCTCATAGGTGTTGCTCGTGGCCATGGTGGCCAAATGGCGATAGCCCGGCAACTTACCTATGGCATGTTTATTTTCACCTTAATTTCATTCATAGCCCTAGTGTGGGGCTTTTTGGCGAATGATTTTAGTATTGCCTATGTGGCTAATAACTCGAATACAGCGCTGCCTGCTATCTATCGCTTTACCGCGGTTTGGGGCTCTCACGAAGGTTCGTTTTTATTATGGATGCTTGTTCAGGCCTCTTGGGCTGCGGCGTTAGCGATATTCTCAAAACGTTTACCGCTGGTATTTGCGGCGCGTGTTTTAGCGGTGATGGGTATGATTGGAGTAGGCTTTTACCTCTTCATGTTGATCACTTCAAATCCGTTTGAACGCACAATTCCACTGATTCCGGTTGATGGTCGCGATTTGAACCCACTGCTACAAGATCCAGGCATGATTATTCACCCACCATTACTGTACATGGGCTATGTGGGAATGTCGGTGGCCTTTGCGTTTGCTATTGCAGCTTTGCTAGGCGGCCGCTTGGATTCGGCATGGGCACGTTGGTCGCGCCCATGGACAATAGCGGCTTGGGTATTTCTAACACTCGGCATCATGGTGGGCAGTTGGTGGGCCTATTATGAGCTTGGCTGGGGCGGTTGGTGGTTCTGGGATCCAGTAGAAAACGCTAGTTTCTTACCATGGCTTGCCGGCACGGCGTTAATGCATTCGTTGGCGGTTACTGAAAAACGTGGCACGTTTAAATCATGGACAGTGTTGCTGGCGATTTCAGCTTTCAGCTTGAGTTTACTCGGAACCTTTCTGGTGCGTTCTGGTGTATTGGTATCGGTGCATGCGTTTGCTTCAGATCCAACCCGCGGCATGTTCTTGTTGAGCTTCTTGGGTGTGGTCATTGCCGGCTCTTTACTACTGTATGCAATTCGTGCGGCAAAAGTAAAAAGCCACAGCCGTTACGATCTATTCTCCCGCGAAGTGTTGTTGTTAGGGAATAACCTGCTGCTCGTTACCGCTACTATGGTGGTGTTGGTAGGTACTTTGCTACCTCTTGTTCATCAACAGTTAGGCCTTGGTAACATTTCAATCGGTGAACCTTTCTTTGATGAAGTGTTTATGTGGCTTACCATCCCGTTCGCGATTTTGCTTGGCTTTGGCCCGCTAACGCGCTGGAAACGGCAGAAATTTGCAGAACTGCGCAATAGCTTATTACTAGCAATGGCATTGGCGATAGGCATTGGTTTCGCTTTGCCCTGGATTTTCGCCGATGTTGTAAGTGGTTTAGCTGTGCTTGGCCTCATTTTGGCGCTTTGGATTGTATTCACCACAGTGGCAGAATTACGCCTGCGAGTGGCCAGCCGCGAGCATAAATGGCCGGCCCTGGTGAAATTGGGCCGCAGCCATTGGGGTATGGTGCTTGGGCACCTAGGCTTTGCGGTAATGATTATCGGTATTGCAGTAGTGCAAAACTATGAAATTGAGCGCACTGTGCGCATGGGTGCGGGTGATACCGCAAACGTGGGTGGTTATGAATTCCATTTCCGCGATATGCAAGAGCGCCAAGGGCCTAACTTTATTAGTGATAGCGCTACTTTTGTTATTAGCCGAGAAAATGGTAATCACGTTGCCAATGTTGTAGCGGAGAAGCGTTTCTATACGGTAACGCGACAAATTCAAACGCAAACTGCATTGCAGGTGAACCCATTCCGCGATTTATACATCGCTTTGGGTGAGGAACTTGATGATGGCAGCTGGGCTGTGCGAATTCATGTGAAACCATTTGTTCGTTGGATATGGGCGGGCGCGATTTTGATGTCTATTGGTGGTGTGTTCTCACTTACTGACAAGCGTTATCGTTTGCGCCGAAGAGAAGAAAAGAAAGCCCGCAAGCAAGCGGCAGCGGAGGCATTATGAGTGTAAAAATACGCACCTTAGTGTTGCTTACACCGCTGGTGTTGTTTCTATTATTAGCGGTGTTCTTGTTTAAAGGGTTGTTTTCCGATCCAACAAAACTCGATTCCGCTTTAATAGGGCGTGAAGTGCCGAGCTTTGAGTTGCCAGATTTGTATCAGCCGGATGTTACCCACAATCAGAGTATTGTGGGTGGGCGGCCAATGCTGATAAATGTGTGGGCAACCTGGTGCCCAACTTGCTACGCCGAGCATACATTTTTAAACCAGCTTTTAGCCGAAGAAGATGTGTATATTATCGGTTTGAATTACAAAGATGATTCTCGTGGTGCTGCGGTACGTTGGTTGCAAGATCTCGGCGACCCGTATGCAATCAACTTATTCGATTTCACTGGGCTTTTGGCCTTAGATCTCGGTGTCTATGGTGCGCCAGAAACTTTTGTAGTTGATGCCCAGGGCGTTATTCGTTATCGCCATGTTGGTGATTTAAACGAACGGGTTTGGCGCACAGAAGTAGGGCCGGTTTATTATCGAGCTATGCAAGAATCGGGGTTAGAAATTCCAGAACATCGTATGGAGTTACTTGAATGAGCAGCCGATTATTAGCAACTTTATTAGCGTTGAGCATATTCAGCTTTATGTTGGCTAGCAGTGCTTCGGCGGAAAACGAATTCTACGAATTCGAAACAGCCGCACAAGAGCGCCAGTTCAATACGTTGGCAGGGGAGCTTCGCTGCCCAAAATGCCAGAACCAAACCATTGCTGATTCCGATGCACCCTTGGCGCAAGATATGCGCGAGCGAGTGTATCAAATGATCATGGAAGGTAAGAGCAACGCCGAAATCATTGATTTTATGAAAGTGCGGTATGGTGATTTTGTGCACTACCGTCCGCCTATTAATAAAACTACGCTTATTCTTTGGATTGCCCCCTTAGCGGTGATTATTATTGGCGCACTTGCTGTGTGGTTTAATGTACGCCATCAGCGCAATGCCTCGGCAGAACTTACGCCAGAAGAAGAAGCGCGCATGAATGTGATGTTTGCAAAATCAGATAGAGCAGAGGAGCGAGACAAATAATGTGGTATGTAATGATCGCCCTTTTACTAGTGCTGGCTATTTTAATGCTTTGGTTTGCGCGACGCCAAATCTGGGAAAGCTGGACACTAGAACAAGCGAATAAAGAAATTTATGAGAGCCGTTTGCTCGAATTAGAGGAAGATTTAGGCCAAGGCCTAATTTCTGAAAAAGAGCTCATATTAGCGAAGAAAGAGCTGAAGAAAGCCTTTGTAACCGATGTGCATGATCCCGATGCTGCGGTTTCGATTAAGCCAGTTGGGTTTATTGTACCCTCAGTGCTTATTGCCGTATTGGCCGTTGGTATTTACGTTTACGATGGCTCATGGATGCAGCAACAACGTTCCGACCAAGCACAGGAAATATTGCCGAAGCTTAGCGAATGGCTGTTAGGGGATATGGATGCAGCACCGCAAACGCGTGATGAAATGTGGACATATGCACTGGGCTTACGCCAGCGCTTGATGGATAACCCAGATGCAAATGCATGGAGCCTATATGGCCGTATGATGATGCAACTGGAACAACTTGAACAAGCGCTTGATGCATTTTCCAAATCATATGAAATGGACCCGAATAATTACAGCAATTTGATGTCGTACAGCCAAGCGCTGATTGTTTCCGGTACTGATCAAGAGTTGAATCGAGCGGCACGGTTTTTGGGTAATGTATTACAAGAAAACCCACAAAATCCTGAAGCGCTAGGTTTACTGGGTATTGTAAATTTCGAACGCGCTGATTTTGAACGAGCAGTACAGGCGTGGGAAATGGCATTAATGTTGATGGATGAAAGCGATCCGCGCTATGCATCGATTCAAAGCTCATTAGAGCAGGCGCGTGAACGTGCTGATGGTAGTGTAATGACATTAGTAGTAACTATTGATATCAGCGAAACCATGAGAAATGAATTGGCGCCGGTAAACAACGTGTTTTTGTTTGTGCGTGACCCGGATGGAGGCTCTGCACCAATAGCAGTAACCCGCCAGCGGGTAACTGATTTTCCAATAACCATCACGCTTACTGATGCAGATGCTATGCTTGATAATGTAAATTTATCATCTGCACCAAGTTGGTTAGTGCAGGCAAGGGTAACCACTGGCGATACAATGGATCGCCGCAGTGGTGATATGGAAGCTCGCCCAGTGTTAGTTGAGAGAGAATCTGGGCGGCAAATGCGGATTGTAATTACTGAGATGATACCGTGAAAGATGGATTCTTATACGTTGTAAAATTGAGTTTAGTTGCCGGTACAATTCTGTTTCTGGTGGGTTGCTCACAAACGCCAGATAGCAGTGCAACAACGCCAGCAAATGAAACGGCACCGGTACAAGAAGAGGAATTTGATTTTTCTGATCCGCGAGACCCGCTGGAAGATTTTAACCGGCCATCGTGGCAGTTAACCCGTGATGTGCTCGATCCATATATCATTTGGCCTGCAGCCTCGGCCTATGGAGTAGCACCAAAGCCACTGCGCCGCGGCTTGTATAACATGACTGAGAATATTACCGAGCCAGCCTCGATAGTAAATAACTTGCTACAACGTAAACCGAAAGCGGCTGCTATTAGTGCGGGACGTTTTGTAATGAATAGCACTTTTGGTGTTTTTGGGATTTTCGATGTAGCAACAAAAATGGGTGTTATGCAGGAAAAAGAGAGCTTTGGTGAAACCTTAGCGGTATACGGTGTGCCTGATGGCCCTTACATTATGTTGCCCGGCATTGGCCCTACCGTAATTATCGACCGCGGGGGAGATACCGTAGATGATCTCATTTGGGTTGCGCGGATATTTAGCTTACCGATGAGTATTGCCCAGCTTACGATTCGTGGGTTGGAGCACCGCCTAGAACTTCGTGAGCTGGAACCAATGCTGGAAAATAGCATCGATGAATATGCTTTTGTACGTGAGGCCTATTTTTCCTATTGGCTAGATAAGGTTTACGATGGCAACCCACCGCTTGATGGCCGTTACGATGATTTAGATGATTGGGAGAACGGTTGGGATGATGATTGGAGTGCAGAGCCGGAGCCCTCAGAAAGCGAAAGTATTGAGTAAAGGATTTGACGAATTGAGGATTGTGAACAATCCTCAAGGTTCGATGTAAGCTGGAGTAAAGCTCGTGAGTAGAAAAATACTCATCATTGAAGACGACCCTATTTATGCATCACTACTAACCAATTATCTTCTTGATCGGGGCTTCGACGTGTTCAATGCCACAACCGGAAAAGAAGCGATCGAAAGCTTAAGTAAAGTTAAGCCGAATGTTGTTTTGTGCGATTTAGAACTCCCCGATATTTCTGGATTAACCATTCTCGAAAATATTCTCAAATCGGTTGATGCGGTGCCGGTAATCGTTATTTCTGCTTCTGATGATTTACGTGATATTCGTGCTGCGGTGCGTTTAGGTGCTGTTGATTACCTAGTAAAGCCTGTTCAACAACTTGATGTACTTGAATACGCAATTGAAAATTGCCTTACTCGAAAAAACTTGGAAATTAGCTACGAGCAAGAGCGTTGGGAGCTGGATCATCACTTAGATGTTATCTTTAATGATCATTCTATGGTTTCACGTTTGGCTCAAGATTTGGCTCCTCACGAGCATTTGCGGGTGGGCCCGGTGCTGGTTGATCACGAGCTTGGCTTAAACGATTGCGAGAAAGTTTGGATCGATTATTATCGCTTACCGGATAACCAAATCATTATGCTGTTGGCACGAGCTCAGGCGATGACGGGGCAAGATGTTGTTGCGCTGCTCGTTCTGAAAACCTTATTTAACCCAATTCTCCGCAGTGGCCTCTCCGGTAATATGCAGCTGTTGCGTAACCCTAATTTATTGCTTTCGCGCTTGAACAACGAACTTTGCCATTCGCGCATTCGGGCGGCGTTCGATGTGGTTTGTGCTTCAATAAATCCCGAAACGAAGGAAATTCGTTGGAGCCAGGCTGGCGATAAAATTATGCTAAGCCACGAGGGCCACCCAGATCTCGCTATGGGCATCTGGGCCAAAGCCAGCTACCGCTGCCACACCACGGAACTAGATCGTTCCGGTTTCTACATCGCCTGCGATAACACCTGGCTGCGAGCCAGCCTAAACTGAGCGCTACCCCAGCTTCCGTTGGTGAGTGAGTGGCAATGAAGAACCGCTGCGAGCACATCCATGTGCGCTGTGTACCACGCCTTCCATGGCGTGGACACTTCTTCATTGCCACTCACTCACCAACTCGCGCCGTGATAGCGCTCAGTTAAGGCTGGCGCTTTTTTTAGTGGTTGAAACGACAGGTTGAAACGAGGCGTACTCGCTAGGGCTTGCGCACTAACCCTGCGCGAGCCGGTGCATATACGGCAATGGAGAGTTGTCCGCGCCATGGATGGCGCGGAACAAAGCGTCACATGGATGTGCTTGAGCGTCTCTCCGTTGCCGTATATGTACCGGCGGAAGTAGGGTTGCTGCGCAAGCCCCACGCCTCAGTGCCCAGCTATTTCAGGCTAGCTTGTAGCCAAGCGGAGAATTTCTCGCCGAGTTCTGGGTGGCGGCGGGCGTAGGTTACAAAGGTTTGTAGGTAGCCTAGTTTGTTGCCGCAATCGTGGCTTTGGCCTTGCATGTAGTAGGCGTCAACGGGTTCTTTCTCTAGCAGCATGGCAATGGCATCGGTAAGCTGAATTTCATTGCCCGCACCCACTGGGGTTCTTTCGAGTAATGGCCACAGGTTTTGGGAAAATACATAGCGGCCAACCACTGCTAAATCGGAAGGAGCATCACTTACCGGCGGCTTTTCTACCAGAGCTTTGATTGGCGCATGTTCACGCGGCGCTAAATCTACGCCGCCAATATCGGCAACACCATATTGATCAACCAAAGCTTTCGGTACTTTCTCCACCATTACTTGGCTGGTGCCAGTAGCGGCGAAGTTAGCAATCATTTCAGCCATGTTTTCGGTTTTACCGTTGTAAGTGGCTTCATCCATGATTACATCAGGAAGCACCACGGCAAAAGGCGAATTGCCAATCAACGATTTGGCACAAAGAACCGCGTGGCCTAAGCCTTTTGCTGCACCTTGGCGCACATGCATAATGGTTACGCCTTTCGGGCAAATAGCTTGTACTTCATCCAGCAACTGGCGCTTTACGCGTTTTTCGAGAATAGATTCGAGCTCAAAACTGGTATCAAAGTGATTCTCAATCGAGTTTTTGCTGGAATGGGTTACTAGAATAATTTCCGTGAGGCCAGCGGCCGCACATTCGTTCACAATGTATTGAATTAGCGGTTTATCTACTAAGGGCAGCATTTCCTTTGGAATGGCTTTCGTTGCTGGCAGCATCCGTGTGCCCAGGCCCGCAACAGGAATGATTACTTTGGTAACGGGTTGTCCTGATGTTGTCATGTGAAATCCTTGATTTAGTTTTTTAACAGTTTTTGCGCCTGCACCATGGGTATTAAAAAAGCGCTGAAGGAAGCATATGTTGCAAGTGTACAATAGGTTGCTAGCAAACAGAAAGTGTATGCTGTGTTACAATGTTGTGAAGCAAACAATTAAGGGTTAAAGATATGATTTACTTCTCTCCTCGGAATATTCCAGCATTGCGCTCGTATTCGGCTTTGGAACGTATTCATATTGTTTCGAATGCGGCGAAGTTAATGCCTTTTGGCCGCAAAGCGGTGGCTAATGTTTTAAAAGTTATTTTGTTAGTAGCGCTATTTTGGGCCCTGCTATACGTGCAAGGCATTGCGTTAAAGATTGTGGCGTTATTGGCTGTGGGCTTACTTTATCCATTGGTTTTACAACCCATAACTACCTCGCTGGCGGTGCCTTATGTGCCAGAAGCTGTGCGGGAATTTGAGCGCGGTAAAGCATATTCAAAAAATGAACCCGGAGATGATGTTGAGGAAGATGAAAGCTCGTAAAAGCTCATTACTTCCTCAAGTAAACATCCCCGTAAAAATAAAGGCAGCTTTGCGCTGCCTTTATTTTTATCGTTTTTTCGAGCCTAACCCTATCCTTAACCACGGGTGGCAATAATTACCGCACGCTTCGGTGCAGGATAGCCCTCAACGGTTTTGCTTCGATCACTGGCATCAAGAAAATCAGCCAACGATTGGTTTTCCATCCATTCTGTTGCTCGTTGTTCTTCTAAGCTAGTTACGCATTCATCTACTACGCGCACATTCTTCATGCCTAAGCGCTCAAGCCAATGCACCAAAGCCGCCGATGAAGGAATAAACCATACATTGGGCATTTGTGCATAGCGTTCACCGGGTACAAGTACGGTGTTCACATCGCCATCAACCACTAATGTTTCTAGCACTAGCTCGCCTCCTGGCCGCAGCTGATCAATACATTGCTGCAAGAAATCGATTGGCGAACGGCGGTGATAGAGCACGCCCATACTAAATACGGTATCGAAGGCGGCAAGTTTCGGCATTTGCTCAATACCTAGAGGTAGCAATTCAATATTGTTGGCGAGTTTCTCGGGAACAAAACGGCGAATAGCACGAAATTGGCTAACAAATAACTGGCCGGGATCGATTCCCACTGCTAGTTTTGCTCCGGCTCCAAGCATGCGCCACAAGTGGTAGCCGCTGCCGCAACCAATATCAAGAACATTGCGGCCTTGTAAATCGGCAAGGTGGGGTGCTACTCGATCCCATTTCCAATCTGAACGCCACTCGGTATTAATGTTCAGGCCGAATAAATCAAAAGGGCCTTTCCGCCAAGGCATTAATTGCTTCAACAAGCCGTTCATGCGTGCACGATCGTTATCACTGGCTTCGATTTCCGCACCGATACGAACGGCATTTTCAATATCAATATCAGTGGCGGTGAGTTCTGGTAGCAAGGCGATAGTGCGTTGCCACTTTTTAAAATCACCGTGCTGGCTTTGTTGTTCCCAATCACGCATTGTTGCCGGCAATGTTTCCAGCCAATGGGCCAAATTGGTTTGCGTTAAACGCGCATAAAAGCTGTTGTAATCACTCATAGCCATTAGCCTTCAGCCTTACTATCTTTGATGGCAATCCATGAAGTGAAATTGAAGCAGCGGAACCATTCCTGCACGGTGCTGAAACCGGCATCGGTTAAGCGTTGAATGTGTTCTTCAGGCGTATTTAGGCGCATTACGTTTTCTAGTGCAGCACGCTTTTGGCTGATTTCTAGATCGCTGTAGCCATTATTGCGTTTGAACTCGTGATATAAATCGATTAACAGGTTATCCGCCACGGTATCCTGGTGTTTTACTTTCTCGGAAATAACCAACAACCCACCAGGCAACAATTGATCAAATATTTTTTGGATAATTTCATTTCGCTGTTCCGGCGGCACGAATTGCAGTGTAAAATTCAAAACAACCATGCTGCAGGGTTGCATCGATAATGTGGCGATATCGGCACATTGCACCTGCACTGGAATATCTCCACGATAGGCGTTTACGTAGTTTTGGCAACGCTCCACCATAGCTTCAGAATTATCTACAGCAAAAATTTCCACACCTTCGGTGCGGCAATGTTGCTTGATAGATAAACTGGCAGCGCCTAGCGAGCAGCCTAAATCATAAACTACGCTATTCGGTTTAACATATCGTGTGGCAAGGCGGCCGATGGTATCAATAATAGTAGCGTACCCAGGAATCGAGCGGCTTATCATATCTGGGAACACATCCGCTACTTTCGTATCAAAGGCAAAATCACTAACTTTATTCAGTGGTTGCGCGTAAACAGAATCACGCTGTGATGATTGATTTGGTTTCATTTACGTATTCTTACATTAATTGTGTGCCTAACAGGCTACACTAGAGATATAGAAGTAACTGAGAATGAATAAATTGTACCTGAAACTAAAGTTTGCAACCATAGCCATGGTGTTTGCCCTAATTGTAGTGGGCATCAACGTGTTCGGTGCGGTTTCTAACGTGAGTGCGCAAACCACTATTAATGAACCAATTCAGAAAATTATCCAAAACACTTCCCCCATTTCAGTGCCTACTGATACCTATACTGTTTTTGAACAATTGTGCTTAGCCGATCATATTGAATATTCCGAAGATGCCTTAATGGGATACGTTATCGGAGTGCCCGATAATACAACCCGATTCCGTTTACTACGTGCTTATCCGGAATTAACGTTCCGTGTTTTTAATGCCGAACAAGGCTTAATTGGCAGGCCGCTGGCAGATGTGATAGCGGCAGATGCGCTTTATGTTTGGTGGTGCAGTGCGGAACAAGCTGCGCAACATGTGAGCCAAGGCAGACGAGTATTGCAGCTTTCACGGCCAATCGTTAGTTCAATTAGCCTCAGTAATGAAGTGTTGAGTGATTACTTTTATTCAAATGCCGAGCTTATTTCTCTGCGGCCGGAAGAAATCGAACGATTGGCGGCTGTAGGCACTATACAAATTGGTTTACCCGATGATTCTTCACCCATCATTTCAAGAGATAACAATGGGAATCCGATAGGCCTAGATCACGATTTTATTACGCTAATTGCGCAGCGCCTTAATTTGAGGGTTGCGTGGGTAAACTGTGGTGGTTGGCAAGAATGTGTGCAGGCCTTAGAAGCTAGAGATATCGATGCACTTACTTTCATGACACCCACACCAAGCCGATTATTATTCAGTCAGTTTACTGTGCCTTATTGGCAAGTTGATTGGGCGCTGATGAGCTTAGAAAATAGGCCGATTCGGTTGGATGATTTTTCGACAGAGAAACAGTTAACGATCGCTGTTTTGGCCAGTTACAGTATATTAGAAACGGCAGATGCAGCGGAGAACGTTACCGTGCTAGCGGTGAATTCACCGGAAGAGGGATTAAATGCCGTTTTAGAAGGCCGCGCCGATGCATATTTAGATAGCTTACCGTTGCTAATGAACCGCATTCGGGAATTAAACCTGACAGGTGCCGTAGTGCATATCGCCCGTGATTTGCAGGGTGATCAGGTGAGCATTGGTGTACGTTCTGATTGGGCGGCTATTGTGCCTTTACTCGATCGTTCAATACTTGCCATTACCGATGATGAAACAAGAAGAATTGAAGAAAATTGGTTCGATCCTGAACTCCTGCGTGAAGGCTTGAATCGCGAGGTTGTTAAGCGTTGGGCAGTGATTATGGCGATAGCTGTATTATTGGTTTTATCGGTAATATTAGCTTGGATGTCACACCTACGCCGAGAGATTCAACGGCGGAAAATTCGTGAAGCTGAAATTCGCTACAAGGCTTATCATGATGAGCTTACTGGGCTTCCTAACCGCATGCATGTTATTGAAAAAGCGCAAAAAACATTAATTACTCACGCGCAGAACAAACGAAAATGTGCGCTTCTATTTATCGATCTTGATGGCTTTAAAGCGATCAACGATAACGAAGGCCATGATGCCGGTGATGAATTGTTAGTTGCGGTTTCACAACGTTTGCAAAGGGTAATAAGAAAAACCGATACAGTAGCGCGTTATGGCGGCGATGAATTCGTTATTTTAGTTACCAGCCTTACTTCGGTAAAACAAGCGCTAAATATTGCCGAGAAAGTATTGAGCCGAGTTTCTATGCCTTATCGCTTGGCTACTGGTGAAGCTAAAATTGGTGCCAGTATCGGGGTGGCTATCTTCCCTGATCATGGCCATGAATATGATGAACTCCTCAGTGCCGCCGATGATGCCATGTACGCGGTAAAAGAATCTGGAAAAAATGGTGTTGTGCTAGCTGAAGTAAGATCAGCCGATTAAGTACAAGCTAATCAATAACGGCGGGTGACTTTACCCGCCGCTCTCCTTTATACTTACCCATTAATTAAGCAATGCCCCAAACGCAAATTCTTGAATAACGGAAGTGGATAAACATGCGCAGTCATTATTGTGAGCAGGTAAACGAACAAGAGCTTGGAAACCAAGTAACCGTAGCCGGTTGGATTCATAAACGGCGTGATCTCGGCGGGCTAATTTTCGCTGATGTACGCGATCGCACTGGTTTACTGCAAGTGGTGTTCGATCCTGATTTACAGGAAATGTTTGCCGAAGCGAATAAGTTGCGCCAAGAGTTTTGCGTGCAAATTAAAGGCGAAGTGCGGGCGCGTCCTGAAGGGCAAATTAACGAGCGCATGGCTACCGGTAAAGTAGAAATGCTAGCCAAAGAAATTACTATTTTGAACCGTTCCGCACCCTTGCCAATCGATTACAACCAGCAGGTTAGTGAAGAACAACGTTTGCGCTACCGGTATCTTGATTTACGCCGGCCAGAAATGAATGAAAAAATCCAGTTTCGTGCTCGGGTAGCAAGCGCGGTTCGCCGTTACATGGATAGCCGAGGTTTCCTTGATATCGAAACGCCTATGCTCACTCGCGCAACCCCTGAAGGCGCGCGCGATTACTTAGTGCCAAGCCGCACGCACAAAGGCAAATTTTTTGCGTTGCCACAATCGCCACAGTTGTTTAAGCAGTTGTTGATGATGTCGGGCTTCGATCGTTATTACCAAATCGTGAAGTGCTTCCGTGATGAAGATTTGCGTGCCGATCGGCAACCTGAGTTTACCCAAATTGATATTGAAACCACGTTCATGTCGGCAAACGATGTGCGTGCGCTTACTGAAGATATGGTGCGCAATTTGTTTCAAGAGATGTTGGATGTTGATTTAGGTGATTTCCCAATCATGCCGTATAGCGAAGCCATGAGCCGGTATGGTAGCGATAAACCCGATTTGCGTAACCCGCTAGAATTAGTTGATATCGCTGATTTAGTAAAAGATATTGAATTTAAGGTGTTCTCGGGCCCAGCCAACGATAGCAAAGGCCGAGTAGCCGCTATTAAAGTGCCCGGTGGCGCGAGCTTGAGCCGTAAACAAATCGATGAATACACCAATTTTGTCGGCATTTATGGCGCGAAAGGCCTAGCGTGGATGAAAGTGAACGAGCGAGCGAAGGGTATGGAAGGCCTGCAATCGCCGGTATTAAAATTCTTTCCAGAAAACGTGGTTAATGAGCTTTTAGCACGGGTTGATGCCGCTGATGGCGATATTTTACTGTTCGGCGCGGATTCGAAAAATGTAGTAACTGAAGCCTTAGGTGCACTGCGCTTGAAGCTTGGCCAAGATTTCGATTTAGTAGAAGATAGCTGGAAACCATTATGGGTAGTTGATTTCCCAATGTTCGAAGAAACCGAAGAAGGTTTCTTTGCATTACATCACCCATTCACTGCGCCTATTGGTGTAACCGCTGAAGAACTGAAAGCGAACCCAGCTACAGCCCTTTCAAATGCCTACGATATGGTCCTTAACGGCTGTGAAGTGGGTGGGGGTTCTGTGCGTATTCACGATAACGCCATGCAGCAAGCAGTATTCGGCATTTTAGGTATCGATGAAGCGGAAGCTCAAGAAAAATTTGGCTTCCTACTCGAAGCTTTAAAATACGGAGCGCCACCGCACGCAGGTTTAGCATTCGGCCTTGATCGCTTAGTAATGCTCATGGTGGGCGCAAGCTCAATTCGTGATGTTATTGCCTTCCCGAAAACTACTACCGCGCAGTGCCCGTTAACCGATGCGCCGGGGTATGCAAACCCATCAGCGCTTGCTGAACTTGGTGTAGCGGTTATTGAAAAAGGTAGTGAAGGCTAATTGAAGAGCAGCGGCACGGGAGGTATCAATGACACGCATTGTGCTGGGAATTGATCCTGGGTCGCGTATTACTGGCTATGGTGTGGTGCAATTGCATGCCGGCAAGCTTACTTATTTAGGCAGTGGTTGCATCAAATTGGCACGAGCGGGTGGTTCAACCGATATCCCATTGGCGAGCCGCCTGAAAATGATTCACGATGGCGTACAAGAATTGGTAAAGCAGTTTGAGCCCACTGAGTTTGCCATTGAGCAAGTATTTATGGCGCGCAACCCTGATTCTGCTCTTAAACTTGGCCAAGCTCGGGGTGCCGCCATAGTAGCGGCGGCTATCGCAGAATTGCCAGTGCACGAGTATGCAGCACGAGCGATAAAGCAAGCAGTGGTGGGCACCGGCGGTGCCGCGAAAGAGCAAGTGCAGCACATGGTAAAGCACATATTAAAGCTACCGCGCATGCCACAGGCCGATGCTGCCGATGCGCTGGCCGTAGCCATTTGCCACCTAAATACAAATCTTCTTTTAACCAAGCGTTAAGCTAAAGGCAATGTCATGATCGGACGATTACAAGGCACACTAATAGCAAAACAAGCCCCAGAGCTGGTGATTGATGTTCATGGCGTTGGCTATGAAGTACAAATGCCCATGACGTGTTTTTACGAACTTCCTGAAATTGGCCAACCGGCTACCTTATGGGTGCATTTCGTGGTGCGCGAAGATGCGCAGTTACTCTTTGGTTTTAACACCCTTGATGAACGCGCGTTATTTCGTCTATTAATAAAAGCGCAGGGTGTTGGGCCCAAAATGGCACTTGGAATTATGTCGGGCATGAGCGCGCCGCAATTCGTGCAAAGTGTGCGCACTGGCGATTTAACAACCTTGGTAAAAATTCCTGGCGTAGGTAAAAAAACCGCGGAACGTTTGCTGGTAGAAATGCGTGATCGATTAAAAGATTTCCGCGGTGCGGAAATGGATACCGGCTTGCCTGGTGCAGCCGCAGTAACGCCATTGAATTATACTGATATGCCGCCCTCGGCACGCGATGAAGCATTAAGCGCGTTATTGGCGCTCGGTTACAAAGAAAACCAAGCACAACCGATTTTGAAAAAAGTATCTGTAGAAGGTATGAGCTCAGAAGAGTTGATTCGTGCCGCACTAAAAGCAATGATGTAGCCTGAACCATTGAAAATAATGATGCACGTTTGCTATCAGCGCGGCATGAAGCAGTACCCTAAATAACTAAAATATTATGCATGGTGTGAATAATGATTGAAGCAGATTCGATGATGCCAGAACGTCCGGTGCAACCAAAAGCAACCGGTGATGATGAAATCATTGATCGCGCCATACGGCCGAAACGGTTAGCCGATTATACCGGCCAGAAACATGTTGTAGAGCAACTCAGTATCTACATCGAAGCGGCGCGAGGCCGCAGCGATGCCCTTGATCACGTGCTTATTTTTGGGCCACCCGGCCTAGGTAAAACTACACTTGCGAATATTATTGCCAACGAAATGGGCGTGGGAATTAAAACCACCTCTGGCCCAGTATTGGAAAAAGCCGGCGATTTAGCCGCGCTACTCACTAATTTAGAACCCCACGATGTATTGTTTATTGATGAAATTCATCGATTAAGCCCAGTAGTAGAAGAGGTGCTTTACCCAGCTCTGGAAGATTATCAGCTTGATATTATGATCGGCGAAGGCCCGGCTGCTCGCTCGATTAAACTCGATTTGCCACCGTTTACGTTGGTTGGTGCTACCACTCGTGCCGGCGCGCTTACTTCGCCTCTGCGCGATCGCTTCGGCATTGTGCAGCGCCTCGAGTTCTATTCAATTCCTGAACTTACCTCCATTGTGCAGCGCTCAGCAGGCTTCTTAGAAATGGATTTAGTGCTTGATGCTGCCAAAGAAGTAGCAATGCGTTCGCGTGGAACACCGCGTATCGCAAATCGATTGTTACGCCGTGTGCGCGATTATGCACAAGTAAAATCGAGTGGGCCGATTACTGCAGAAGTAGCTTCGGCAGCGCTTGATATGATTGATGTGGATAAAGCAGGCTTTGATTACATGGATCGTAAGCTACTGAAAGCGATTATTGAGAAATTCATGGGCGGCCCCGTTGGTTTAGAAAACTTAGCGGCGGCTATCGGTGAAGAAAAAGATACCATTGAAGATGTGCTGGAGCCTTATTTGATACAGCAAGGATATGTTCAACGCACACCACGTGGCCGAATTGCAACGAACCATGCTTACGCCCATTTTGGTTTCAGTAAACCTTAGTTGTTGATTGGCGTTTAATTACACCTTATCTTGCTCGATCTCGGCTACTCGACTACGAAGCAAAAAAAAGCCCGCTCTAAAAAGAGCGGGCAAAGGTTGTAACAACAACAAGGAGGAAATCTTACATCAGGGAACTATTTACAACAGGAACTACTTACAACAGGAACTACATTTAAAACTATTTCGTAAGCTTTCGCTTACTAGTAAGGTACGCGACAATCGAACCTTAAATTTGTTGTCCAAGGCCGTGCCTTGAACTTGGGGCGTATTATAAGGCTTATCCGACCAGTATCAAACGAGAAAAATTACCGGTTCGCATTAATATTTTTAATGTGTTAAAGGTTTGTAATGGTTGTTTTTGCAGCAACAAATTCGCAACAAATAGTAATAATCCATTTAAATCATAAAGATAGATAACGCGGCTGTTTTTTGAGCGATAAGAAAAACTCTTGTGAACTTAATAGCTGCCGAACTGCTGATTAGCGAGCCATTGCCGTTGGGCGTTTAAAACTAACTAGAAAAGAATATTTAAATTTATTTTACCTTAATTGTACCCTGCTTAATTTCCGTTAATGAGTGAGGTATAGTACCTTGCAGCATCGCTGAGCAATAAAACATGCTGAAGAAAGCGCTGGAAAACGCGGTAGCTAAGATTATAAAAAGGGCTGTAATGGCGGAAACAAACGAGATAGCGGATACACAGGCATTTTCTTGGCCAGTTCGGGTGTACTACGAAGATACTGATGCAGGTGGCATTGTCTATTATGCCAATTACCTGAAGTTTTGTGAGCGAGCACGCACTGAATGGTTGCGATCATTAGGAATTGATCAAGATGTTTGGTTGGATCTACAAATTGGTTTTGTAGTTCGCCACGTAACACTTGATTTACGTGCGCCGGCTCGCTTTAATGATGCCCTATTGGTAACCGTTGAGCCCCAGCGTATACGCAAAGCATCGCTTGAATGCGTACAGCAAATTTTTAATCAGCAAGGCGAATTATTGTGTGTTGCCGAAGTCAAAGCAGCATGCGTGAATTTAAGTACTATGAAACCGGTAGCAATTCCCGGTCCAATATTAGAGGTAATCCGGCGTGGAAGCTGATATGTCCTTCATTGGCTTGTTTTTAGAAGCCAGCTTAGTTGTAAAAGCAGTAATGATTTTATTGGTTTTGATGTCTATTCTTTCGTGGGCACTCATTATTCAACGCCGAAAAATATTAAATGGCGCTCAACAAAACGCGTTGGAATTCGAAGAACGCTTTTGGTCCGGTGTCGATCTAGCCAAGCTCTACAAAGAAGTAACTGCTCGTGGGGGCAAGGCTGCTGGCACTGAACATTTATTCCAATCGGGCTTTCGTGAATTTGCACGATTACGGCAAGTGCGTAGCATGGATGCGGTAAGCGTTATGTCTGGCACCCAGCGGGCCATGCGCGTGGCTCATAGCCGTGAAGTAGATAGCCTCGAAAAAAATCTTTCTGTGTTGGCCACTATAGGTTCCATAAGCCCTTACATTGGTTTATTCGGCACCGTTTGGGGCATCATGAATTCATTTATTGCACTCGGTAGCGTGCAGCAAGCTACGTTGCAAATGGTTGCACCGGGTATTGCCGAAGCACTTATTGCTACGGCAATGGGCCTCTTTGCCGCCATACCTGCAGTAATTGCCTACAATAAATTTTCCACGCAAGTAGCGGCTATTGATGGTAGCTACATTAACTTTGCCGAAGAATTTACCGGTATCCTTCAGCGCCAAGCGGCTACCGCCCCGGGCCAAACTGCAGGCCGTGAGCAGGGTGCAACGCGGGAACAGGAGGCGTAATAATGGAAGCCTTCATTCCGCGCAAACGGCGTAAGCCGGTATCGGAAATCAACGTAGTGCCCTATATTGATGTAATGTTGGTGTTGCTCATTATCTTCATGGTTACCGCGCCCTTGATTACCCAAGGCGTAGAAGTTGATTTACCGCAAGCGCAATCGGAAGCGATTAGCGATGATACACGGCCGCCAATTGTGGCCTCTGTGGATCGCGATGGTAACTACTTTTTGAACGTAGGTGGGAATGCTGAAGAGGCAATGTCGGCGGTTGATTTAGCTACTATAGTAGCGGCACATTTGCAGCTTGATCCAGAAACACCGGTAGTGGTGCGCGGCGATGGTGCCGTGCCATATAATCAAGTTATTCAGTTAATGGTGTTATTGCAACGTGCAGGGGCTACTCAGGTAGGCCTCATGACACGTCCGCCGGAGTAATGGAATGGCCAAGGCAACAGGGAAAACACTAGGAAAGCGCTTTAGTAACGGAATCAACAAAGATTTGCCATGGCGGCCGATTGGCTTTTCGGTGTTGCTACATTTTGTTTTAGGCACCGCTATTGTGGTGAGCATGGATTATACACCCACGTTGCCTGAAGTGCGTGAGCAACCAACATTGGAAAGCTCAGCTGATGATTCGCAAGCGGCACCACCGCAAGAAATTGTGAATGCTGTAGCGGTCGATCAAGCGCAGCTAGAAGCGCAAGTGCAGCGTATTCAGGATCAACGAGCTGCCGCACAGCGTGCGGAAGAACAGCGCATTGCAGATTTAGAACGCCGCGCTCGTGAAGCCGAGCAACAACGGCAACGCGAAGAGCAGCGAGCCCGGCAAGTAGCCGCGGAGCGCGAGCAAGCTGCGGAACAAACACGGCGAGCTCGGGAGCAAGCACAACAAGCTGAACGTGAACGCGCCGAAGCCGAGCAACAGCGGCAACAAGCGGCTGAACGCTTACGCCAGCAGCAAGAAGCGGAGCAGCGCGCAGCCGCAGAGCGGCAACGGCTAGAAGAAGAACGCCGAGCGCAAGAACAAGCAGCACGAGAACGAGCTGAGCGCGAACGGCAGTTGCAAGAACGCTTAGAGCGGGAGCAAGCAGAGCGGAACAGAGCACGGCAACAACGGGTGCTTACCGAGGTAGAGCGTTACCAAGCCCTGATTCGCAGTGCCGTGCAACGCAACTGGATAGTAGATTCAAGCATGCGGGGGCAATCGTGTGTATTAACCATTAGCCTTGCCCGCGATGGCTTTGTAACCAACGTACAAGTAGGAGAAGGTGATAGAGCGGTATGTGAATCAGCTCGCGCCGCGGTTCTGCGGGCAGGGAATTTGCCTGTATCAGATGATGCTGATGTTTATGAGCAGTTAAGAAATTTCCGATTGCGGGTAGAACCGCAATTTAATTAAGTGGAGAGCCGATGAAACGCGTATTGATTGGAATTTTAGTAATTTGGGCATCGATAAGCGCCGCATATGCGCAAAGTACCCTCGAAATCGTGATTACCGAAGGCCAGGATAGCGCTCGGCCAGTGGCTATCGTGCCATTTCAATGGCTCGGTGAAGGCGAAGCACCTTACAATTTTGCTGAAATTGTAATCGCTGATTTACGCCGTAGCGGCCGCTTTAACCCAATTGATACCGCGCAAATGCCGGGGCAGCCGGGTAAAGATTTGGATGTTGGCGATTATGCAGCATGGGGCCGTTTAGGCGTAGAAGCTATGCTTGTAGGCGAAGTGAGCCCGCTCTCTGGTAATCGCTTTCAAGTAACTTACGAGCTTATTGATCCGCTTCGCGGGCAAATAACCGGCGGTACAGCGCAAGCTTTGGTTGATGGTGCGTTAATCAATAGCAACGATCATGTTATTGATGGCCGTAGCTCGGTTGTGAGCCCAAGTCAGTTCCGCCAATATTCGCATCGTATTTCTGATGTTGTTTACGAAGCATTAACGGGCGAGAGAGGGGCATTTTTAACCAGAATCGCCTATATTTACGTAGATTTCGATGAAGAAAACCCTTATCACTTAATGGTAAGTGATTACGATGGTTACAACGAACGAGTATTGTTGCGTTCACCAGAACCCTTGATGTCGCCGAGTTGGTCGCCAGAAGGAAACCGGTTAGCCTATGTAAGCTTTGAAAATGGCCGCCCTGAAATTTTTATTCAAGATATTTATACCACTGAGCGGGTAAAACTTACCTCATTTCGAGGTATCAATGGCTCACCTTCGTGGTCACCCGATGGTACTAAGATGGCCATGGTGTTATCGAAAGATGGCGCACCAGATATATACGTGATGGATATCGCCAGCCGCCGGGTTGAGCAGATAACCGATCATTGGCGTATTGATACGGAACCGTATTGGACACCAGATGGTAAATCACTTACGTTTACTTCAGAACGGGGTGGCCGGGCTCAGATTTATCGAGTTGATTTAGATTCAAAACGCATTCGCCGCGTTACCTTTGATGGTGAAGCCAACTTAGGTGGCGTGGTAACTCCCGATGGTAAGGGAATGGTGGTAGTAAACCGAAACAATGGGCAGTTTCACATTGGTCGGCAAGAATACCCCAGCGGGAATTTTCAAGTGCTCACTGAAACGAGCTTGGATGAATCGCCAAGTGTGGCACCGAACGGCAGTATGATTATTTACAGTACCACCTACAACGGTAAGCAAGTGTTGGCGTTGGTATCGATGGATGGGCGTTTCCGAGCTCGCTTACCTTCCCGTGATGGCGAAGTTAAAGCTCCGGCTTGGTCACCGTTTCTCTAAACTGAAAAACGTGATATTTTTAAACTAATGGTTCACTTTCAACTTTGAGCAGGTTCGCAAAATGCAGTTAAATAAATTTTTAAAAACATTAGCAGTTTTAGTTTCCGTAGCCACTTTGGCCGCATGTTCTAGCTCACCAGATGAAGATATGGATAGTTCAAGCTCTGGCCGCACTGGCAGTGAGCAAACCGATGGAACGCGTGGTGGTGTAACAACAGGTGCTGCAGATCGCATGCAATCACCAGAAGAACAACGCCAACAGCGTTATGCTGAATTGCGTCAAGAACACATCATTTACTTTGATTTCGATGAATCAACAGTGCGTGGTGAGTTCGCTGAATTGTTAACAGCACACGCTGATTATTTAGCGCGGAACCCATCAGTAACGGTTGTTATTGAAGGCCATACCGATGAGCGTGGCACGCCAGAATACAACATTGCTCTTGGCGAGCGCCGTGGTAACTCAGTTGCTACTTACTTGCGTAACTTAGGTGTGCTTTCTTCACAAATCGAAGTGGTTTCATTTGGTGAAGAAAAACCATTAGCGCGTGGAAGCAGCGAGCGTGCTTGGTCACAAAATCGCCGTGCGGTTCTTGTTTACTAATTCTGGTTTACTAGTTCTGGTTTACTCGTGCTAGTGTGCTAAGAAAGGCCTTTACGGTTAAAGCTACACGTCCGGTAAGCAAGGTAAAAGCTGCTTACCGGCATGTATAGGAAGAATAGAAAATATGTTGATGAAACTCTCAGGCTTAGTAATTGCTATTGGTTTTAGCACTGCGGTTTTTGCCCAAGGTGCACCGGTGGTAAGTGTGGCGAATGCTCAAGGTAATGAAACAGTGCAGGAACGCCTTGATAGGCTTGAGCGTTTACTGGCAGGGAGAAACCAAGGGCAAGGCGAAATGCTGGAACAGCTTGGCCGTTTGCAGCGTGAACTCAGTGATCTTCGCGGCACTTCAGAGGAACACGCGCACCAACTCAATCAGATTTTGCAGCGCCAACGTGATATTTATCAGGAGCTCGATAGGCTCTCTCAACAAATTCGGCAATCTGCGGAAGCACCAGCAGTAACGCTACCGAATTCAAATGTGAGCTATTCTGATAATGAAAGCGAGAATGTGGCTTACGATCGAGCCGTAGCGCTTGTGTTACAAGAGCGCCAATACGAACGTGCGATTCCGCAATTCCAAGCATTTTTAGAGAACTACCCAGGCTCTTCGTATACCAGTAACGCTCGCTATTGGTTAGGGCAGCTATTTTATGCGCAAGAAAACTATAGCGAAGCAAAAGCAAACTTCACCACTGTGGTGCGTGATTTCCCCGAATCGAATAAACGGGCAGATTGCCTACTTAAACTAGGTATGATCGCTGCAACCGAGAATAACCGTAGCGAGGCACAACGTTACTTTAATCAGGTGCGCTCTGAATATGCAAACTCCACCGAAGCTGAAATGGCTGGCCGCCAGTTGGAGAATTTGTAATCAGCGGAAAGTTAAAGAAAAGTTAGAAAATACAGGTTTCGATTATAAATCGAGCGAAAGGGCCGTTAAAAGCAAAAAAATACAAATTAACGGCCGATTCTTTCTTGCATCACAGCGATATTTCAGTAAACTATGCCGCCGTTGCCACAGCAAAGTGTAAACACTTTATATTTCGTTTTTGGTGATAGAAAAGTTTGAATGTGGGTCGTTAGCTCAGTTGGTAGAGCAGTTGACTTTTAATCAATTGGTCGCAGGTTCGAATCCTGCACGACCCACCACTTTTTCAATCCGCATGTAGTGTAGCGTCACGTGAAACATTCAAATCTCGAATGTGCAGCATCGATATGCATCATCGCAAAGTATCAAATAGATCGTTAGTCCAGATGGGTCGTTAGCTCAGTTGGTAGAGCAGTTGACTTTTAATCAATTGGTCGCAGGTTCGAATCCTGCACGACCCACCATCTCAACGTTCTGATCTCCCATTGTAATATGCACGTAACCTCCTGAACTAAACCACACATCTTTATCGAAATATAAATTCTATTCAATCGCTTTTGTAGCTTAGTGTTTGCCGTGAACAAAGCCTGCACATGCGTTATACTATATACAACGCAAGCCTGCCCGCTAATTAGGCTTTTGAAGCGGCTTATTATGAGTAGCGAGCAACATACTAGCCAAGTGAAAGTGGAAGAGACATGACCCAAGCACAAGTTTTAGCGCCGTTGGAGTTTGATTTCCCAGCCAAGCCTAAACCGCTTAGTGAAGCGGAAAAAAGCGCACATCGCGAGCGAATTAAAGCATTGCTGAAAGCAAAGAATGCCGTGCTGGTGGCGCACTATTATACTGACCCAGAAATCCAAGCCCTGGCTGAGGAAACGGGTGGCTGTGTAGCCGATTCATTGGAAATGGCGCGTTTCGGTTCCGAACACCCGGCGGAAACCCTAATTGTTGCTGGTGTGCGCTTCATGGGCGAAACGGCAAAAATTCTTACGCCGGAAAAAACCGTGCTTATGCCAACACTTGAAGCTACCTGCTCGTTAGATTTGGGCTGCCCGATTGAAGAGTTTTCAGCATTTTGCGATCAGTACCCTGACCACACCGTTGTGGTGTACGCCAATACGTCGGCAGCGGTAAAAGCTCGTGCGGATTGGGTTGTTACTTCCTCTATTGCGGTTGATTTGATTGAGCACCTCGATAGTGCCGGTGAAAAAATTCTTTGGGCACCAGATCGCCATTTAGGTGGATATCTGGCCAAGAAAACCGGTGCAGATATGGTGCTTTGGCAGGGCGCTTGTATTGTACACGATGAATTTAAGGCAAATTCTCTACGCCAGTTAAAACAACAATACCCAGATGCAGCTATTTTAGTACACCCAGAATCGCCGGCTGCTATTGTTGATCTAGCCGATTCTGTAGGTTCTACATCGCAGTTGATTAAAGCCAGCCAAGAGTTGCCGAATAAGCGTTTTATTGTAGCTACTGATAAAGGCATTTTTTATAAAATGCAGCAACTTTCGCCTGAGAAAGTATTTATTGAAGCGCCAACAGGTGGCGATGGTGCAACTTGCCGAAGCTGTGCACACTGCCCATGGATGGCAATGAACGGTTTAGCAGCCATTGAAAATGCATTAGAAAATGGCGGTGCCATGCATGAGATTCACGTAGATGCAGCACTTGGCGAACGCGCTATGCAGCCACTAAATCGTATGTTGGATTTTGCCCGCTCTTTGCGTTAACCGGATTGAAAGCAATAACGGCAATGATAATGAATAACCTAAGGGCTGAGATTTCTCGGCCCTTATTGTATGAGGTGAAGAACGATATGCATGATGCTCTCGAAAAAGAAGGCGAACACGAGCACGGCCCGCATTGTGGCCACGAGCATGGCGAAATAAGCGATGGCGATGAACAACCAAAAGCATTGCTTATTGGCTATGGCGATATCGGCAGCCGCTTAGCGCCGATGTTAGTGGAGATTGGTTTTGCCGTAACCGGCGTGCGCCGCAATGCGAATTCAGCCAGTGAAATTGAAGGCGTTGTCGTGCAAGCGGGCGATGTAAGCCATGCGGATACTTGGGCAAAGCTCATGCAAGAGCAATGGGATCTTATCGTAGTAACCCTCACACCCTCGGAATACAGTACTGAAGGCTATCATCAAGGGTATGTAGTGCCTATGCAGCAACTTGTGCAACACCTGCCAGCAGAGAGCGATACACTGATTCTCTATGTTTCCAGCACTAGCGTATACGGGCAGCGTGAAGGTGAATGGGTGGATGAAAGTTTACCCGCCGAACCAAGTTCAGCCAGCGGTGAGCAATTGTTAGCAGCTGAGAATACGTTACGAGCGGGTTTGGCTGGGAAAAAAGCACACCTAGCTATTGTTCGTGCAGCCGGTATTTATGGGCCAGGCCGTGAACGCATGTATCGTGCAATTAGCGAAGGCACTTACACCATTACACCGGTGTGGCATAACCGCATTCATGCTGATGATTTGGCTGGCGCGCTCGAGCATCTGGCGTTGCAACATTTTATGGGTGCAACCCTAGAAGAAGTGTATATTGCCTGTGAAGATGAGCCGCTGTTTGGCGAAGATTATGTGCGCCGCATAGCCGCACAAATCGGGCTAGATCCAGCCACTGTAGTGGCTAAGTTGCCCAGAAGTAACGAAGTGGGCCCTCGCGGCAGCAAGCGCCTGAGCAATATGCGCTTGCGCAAATCTGGGTGGCAATTACTGGGTGATGAGTAAGCCGCAGAGTGCCATTACGCGTCTTTATTTATTTTGTAAATAAAGTAAATAGCGTAAAAAATACAAATAGCCAACACTGTTGCTAAACCAGTAAATGAAAAGAAAATCACTGGGTCACGAAAGAATTCTTGTAGTAAGTTCATAGCAATGCTCCGCATTTATTGGAATGGGCTTAGTATAAGAATTCCGCTATGCGTTTGAGATGATACAGATCAATAGTTGGCTCGATGATTTTCATGTTGTTTGTGGTTAGAATGCTGTATTCATTAGAAAACAGATAATATAAAACACGCATCAGGGAAGCTCATGGTTAATGAAGAAGTGAAAAAATGGCGGCTAGCACCCAGCCAAATCATTCTCGGGCCGTTAATTGCCGCCATTGTGCTTGCTGCCGTAACCCTATCTGGCATGCCAGCACCAGCTGCTTGGACATTTGCTGTAGTAGTTTGGGTGGCCTGGTGGTGGATAACCGAAGCATTGCCATTACCGGTAACCTCATTACTCCCTTTCGTGTTGCTGCCGCTGGGCGGTATCTTAAGTTTTCAAGAATCTAGCCGCGCTCTTGGCGATCCAGTTATTATCTTATTTATGGGCGCATTTATGCTCGCCAAAGCTGTGGAAGCTAGTGGCGTTCACCGCCGTATGGCGCTCAATCTAGTTGCCTTTGTTGGTGCTTCCGATGGCCGCCGGCTTGTGCTTTCGTTTATGCTGGCTTCAGCGGTGTTATCTATGTGGATATCGAATACCGCTGCCGTGCTAGCCTTGTTACCAGTGGCGCTAGCGCTTGCAGAAGCCAGCGATGATCACCGGTTTCAACGCGCATTATTGCTAGGGTTAGCTTATTCTGCATCGCTCGGCGGCGTAGCTACGTTAATTGGTACACCACCAAACCTTATTTTTGCCTCAATCTATGAGCAAATATCCGGTGAATCCTTTGGTTTTGCGCGCTGGATGGGCATCGGTATTCCTATGGTGTTACTTGGCCTCCCGGTTATCGGCCTATGGCTAACCCGAGGCTTGAAACTGAACGTGCCATTAGAGCTGCCTAAACTTGGCAGCATCAGCGCCTATGAAAAGCGCGTGCTGATGGTGTTCGGTGCGGTGATTTTCTTATGGGTGTTTCGCACGGAACCCTTCGGTGGTTGGACAGGCCTAACCGGCACCCCGCTAGTGGGCGATTCCACCATTGCACTCGCAGGCGTTGTGGCTATGTTTATGGTGAGCAATGGCCGCGAAGGGCGCTTGCTAACCTGGGAACAAGCAGTTGATATTCCATGGGGTATTTTATTGCTATTCGCTGGTGGTATTTGTTTAGCGGCCGGTATTATGCAAAGCGGTTTAGGCGATATTATTGGTGGTGCGCTCAGCAACTTTGGTGGTATGCCATTGTGGTTGTTCGTGTTTATTTTAACCATTAGCGTATCGTTCTTAACCGAGGTTACCTCGAATACCGCCACCGCCACATTGCTGATGCCTATTTTAGCGGCCACTGCGATGGCTACCGGTTTGCCGATTGAGGTGTTAATGATTCCAGCTGCCATTGCTTGCAGCTGTGCTTTCTGCCTACCTGTAGCTACACCACCAAACTCGATTGTATTCGCCTCCCAAAAAGTAACGATCAAAGAAATGAGTCGCGAAGGCTTCGTATTAAATATTTTCTTGGCGGTAATCACTACCTTTGTGGTGATGGTGTTTGTTTAACATCCTACCGTTTTGTCGAACGAAGGGTTCTCACCAAATCCGCACTCACCATCAGATACAAAAAAACCGCCACAAGGGCGGTTTTTTTGCTTGTGCGGGTCGGGATTGACTCGGGCCATCCATGGCCCTTCGCCCTGCGGGCGCACTCGCTTTGCTCGCTCGTCCAAAACGGCACTCCTGCCGTTTTGTCGAACGAAGGGTTCTCACCAAATCAGCACTCACCATCAGATACAAAAAAACCGCCACAAGGGCGGTTCTTTTGCTTGTGCGGGTCGGGATTGACTCGGGCCATCCATGGCCCTTCGCCCTGCGGGCGCACTCGCTTTGCTCGCGCGTCCAAAACGGCACTCCTGCCGTTTTGTCGAACGAAGAGTTCTCACCAAATCCGCACTCACCATCAGATACAAAAAAACCGCCACAAGGGCGGTTCTTTTGTATCTGGCGGAGAGAGAGGGATTCGAACCCTCGATACGGGGTTACCGTATACACACTTTCCAGGCGTGCGCCTTCAGCCGCTCGGCCACCTCTCCTGCAAGGCGCGTATGTTAGGGAATTAAGCTGTGGGAATCAAGCGAAAACGGCTAATTTTTACGAATGCGAGCAAACCGCAGAAAAAACGCTCAATTCGTCGCTGTAACAAAAAGTAACAAATTATTGTTTTACAAGGTGCACCAAAATCGAGACACTCAGCGCAGGATAAAAATAAACGAAAGGAACCCGTAAATGAAATATTTTTCTCGCAAAAATTCCATTCAATCAAAATTAGCAATAGCGGCATTAATTGGTTCAGCAACTATGCTTTCAGCAGCTGCAGCCGCCAATACAGCGCCAAATTTTAATAACGTGGGTGTTAGCTACGTTAGCTTCGATATTTCTAATCAAAGTATCAGTGGCTATGGTTTCGAATTTGAAAACATGCTCACGGATAAGCTATATGTTGATGGCGATTATGTAACAGGCTCAGATTCATCTACCTTAACGATCAATAATACGCAGGTGCGGAGTAAATTCGATTTCGGAATCGTTACCGCAAATATCGGTTACCAGTTCTTTCAACAAGATTCGGTTGTTGGTTATGTATCGGGCGGTTTTGCGAACCTAAACTCTGAAACAACCATTACTTTAGATAACGCACGGAACCGAGAAACTAGCAATAGCAATGGCTGGAACGCGCAAGTGGGCCTGCGCCAAGCGCTTACCGAGCGCCTTGAACTTGATGCAAGCGTTCGTCATATCCAAGCTTCTGGCGAGGATGATCAAATTATCAGCTTGGGCGCTCGCTACAAGCTAGCTGATAAGTTTGCAGTGGGTGTTAACTACTCTCAACTGGGTGGTGATTTTAGTTACTTAGCAGCTACTATAAGCTATCGTTTTTAAGATACGCAGGCTTGAAAAATCATAAGCGCTGAAAGCTTTAAAGGCTTCAGCGCTTTTTTTAAAGTAATTCAGCATGTGCCGCATGGGTTGCTGGTGCCCAAACGCTCTGTTGCACATAGCCAATGTGTGGAAGCTGCATTATCCACATAACCAAGCGCGATTGGCCAATGCCACCCCCCACTGTTTGCGGTAGTTTTTCGGCTAGCAATAACTGATGCCAAGGCTTCTCAGCGTCATCGGCGCGGCCGGCGCTTTGTAGTTGTTTTAACAATGCGGCACGATCAACGCGAATGCCCATGGAGCTGAGCTCAAGCGATTTGCCCAGCACTGGGTTCCACACCAAGATATCGCCATTTAATTGCCAGTCATCGTAATCAGGCGCGCGTATATCGTGAGCCTTACCATCGCTGAGTGCAGCGCCAACGTTTTGAATGAATACCGCGCCATGTTCTTTGCTGATCGCATGTTCACGTTCCTTCGGGCTAAGGTTAGGGTAACGTGTTAAGAGTTCTTGGGTAGTAACAAAGTGAATTTTAGCGGGCAGGGTTAGTACCGGTATGCGGGTAGTGAAAGTTTCGGTATAGCTTTTTAAGGTATGTTGAAGTGCTGCATATATTTGCTGCACGGTATAATGCAATTGCGCCTCAGTGCGCGTTGTTTTCGCGATCACCTGTTCCCAATCCCACTGGTCAACTAACACCGAATGAATTTCCGAAAGCGCTTCTTCATCAGGCCGCAGCGCTTTCATCTGCGCCACTATGCCCTCACCAACAGCAAAATCGTAGCGGCCAAGCACCGCGCGCTTCCACTTCGCCAGTGAATGCACCACTTCATATTGTTGCTGTAAGGAGCTCACAGAAACTTGCACCGCCTTCTCGTAACCCGAAAGTGTATCTTGCGTGCCTTGGCTCGGGTCTGTGAGCAGGGGGGCCTGCACCTCGGTGAGGTTCAATGCTTCACTGAGTGCTTCAGTGAAAGTTTGTTTAATGTAGCGAATTTCCTGCTGACGGCTGATAAAAGTTGCTTTCATAGTTGTGCTCCAATGCGTTATTTTGTGTTATTAGTTTTATCGCTAACTAGAGCTTATGTTCAATACTGAATCATAAATTAGCTATTGCGGTATAATTAAATTAAAGATAAAAGCTAAAAGGTTAGATAAAATCTAATTATTCATTGAGATTGGGGCAGGGTATTAGATGATCGATAATTTAGATAAATCCATTTTGAACGCATTAACCGAAAATGCGCGGCAATCCTACGCCGAAATTGCCAAAGAAAACGGTGTTTCACCGGCAACTATTCATGTTCGGGTAGAAAAATTGAGGAAAGCAGGGGTTATTACTGGCGCACGGCTAACCATTGATCCGAAAAAGTTAGGCTACGATATCACCTGCTTTATCGGCATCACTTTGCGGCAAGCGGGTGATTATCCATCTGCTTTAAAAAAGATCGAGGCGTTACCTGAAGTAACAGAAGCCTACTACACCACGGGCCAATACAGCGTATTTATCAAGGTAATGGTCCGCAATATCGAAGATTTGCAAAAGCTACTCATCGAGCGCCTGCAAGTAATCGATGAAATTCAATCCACAGAAACCTTAATCTCCCTGCAAACCCCAATACAACGCAGTATCCGGGCTTGAGCTGCTTTTTCGGGGGAGGTAATGCCTTCTCATGGACGCCGTGAATACATCCATGTAGGCTTGGCTGCCGCATCCCTGCGGCAGACACCCTGCGAAGGCAATATCCTCCCCCCGAACCGCAGCTCACCTCAGCCTTTGCGCAAATGCAGCAATATCTGCCTCTAGCTAGTGCCGATGCCGCCTATTGCCTAGTATTTGGCAAAGAAATTTCTTTATCAAACTTGAGCTTTGTGGTTTAGTAGGAACTCACAATAAAAACAAGGAGATAGAAGAATGTCTAGTGTTCAAGGAAAGTTCGGCCCGGCTTTTATTCAAGCGTTAATTTTATGCGTTGTGCGTTTCTTTACCATTCCATGGAGAATCTGGAAAGGTGCTACCTTTCGCTTGGCGGCGATGCGTGAAATGAACGAGGAAGATAAAACAGCGGATGAAACATCTGAGTTTCCGGTGTTTACTTGGATTAAAACTGCGTGGGACGGCATCATATTTTTAAGCTGGCCTGTAGTGGCGCTTATTGCTGTTATTGTATTGCTCGGTGGCTTGTTCACCAGCTATGCAGCTACTGCGCTAGGTGTTTTTGTGCTTACGTTGATTTACGGGTATTTCTCGGTGATCATGTTGTCTTTGTTCAAAGAAAGCCTAATTTTATTGCTAACTATTGCAATCAATGTTGAGCGTATTAGCAAAAAAGGTACGTTCAATAGCACAAACGAAAGTTAATTCTTTCGTTCAATTAAAAGGCTAATCGCTTCAGCGGTTAGCCTTTTTTTATGCCCGTGCTTTACCGAGAATGGCTTTACCAAGAGTAGCTTTATCGAAGCACCATTCGAATTAGCCTTGGCGTTGCAAAGGCATTATTGCGCTTTTAAGGGCTTCACAATAATTGCGCTGAGGGCTAGGAATAGGGCGGAAATGAGCAGGCAGGCAACAAACCCGGCAGTTTGGAATACTAGGCCCGATAGAATAGTGCCGATGAGGCGGCCCATGGCGTTAGCCATGTAGTAGAAGCCAACATCGAGTGATACGCCATCAGCGCTAGCGATACGTATTATTAAGTAGCTGTGCAACGAGGAATTGATAGCAAATAGCATAGCGAACAGCAGTAGGCCAATGACAATGCTTAATTGTGGGCTAACTCCCCAGGCGCCGCCAAATTGCAATAACACGGCTATGGTAAGTGGCACCAAGGTAAGTAATGCCGCCCATAAAAACGCAGAGGCATCGGCTTTGGCTATCTTCGGGGCTATGGCTTGGATAAAACCGTAAAAAATAACCCAAATCGCCAAAAATGCGCCTACTTGCCAATGATCCCAGCCAAACACTTGGCTTAGGGTTACGGGTAGGGCGATAACAAACCAAACATCGCGGGCACCAAAGAGGAACATGCGCGCGGCGGAAAGTATGTTAATGGCGCGGCTTTTCGAGAGTATTTCTTTGAATTTCGGCTTCGCCTTGGCCACCCCAAGCTCGCCTTGCAGCAAGAATAAGCTGGCAATCCACACCACGGCAAGCAAAGCGATCATGGCATACAGCGCGCCCACAAAACCGAGCACTGTTAGCAACAAGCCTCCAAGGAAAAAGCCCACGCCCTTCAGCGCATTCTTCGAACCCGTAAGTATCGCCACCCACTTATACAAAGTACCGTGCGCATCGCCGGGCACTAACATTTTAATCGCGCTTTTCGCGCTCATTTTGTTTAAATCTTTGGCAATACCGGATATCGCTTGCGCGAACATCACCCAAATAATACTCAAAAATTCGGTGGGTACGGTAAGAGCGGCCAGCGCAATGATTTGCAGCACCAAACCTATTTGCATGGTTCGATTGAGCCCAATGCGCGCACCCAAATAGCCACCAACTAAGTTGGTTACCACGCCAAAAAACTCATAAAACACAAACAACATGGCAATTTCGAGTGGGCTATAACCAAGCTGATGGAAAAATAGCACCACGAGCATCCGCAGCGCACCATCGGTAAGCGTAAACGCCCAGTAATTGCCGGTAATCACTAAATATTGCTTTATGTTCATGCTGAGGCTCTGTTTTTTACTACTATCGGAAAAAGTGAATAATTTCTCTTGGTATAACCCATAACTAAACGGCGCCCCGGCACAAGCATGGATTTCACATAAGAGGCTGAATGAATAGCGTTTCGGAGTAGGGAATATGCGTTCGCAGGGTGTCTGCCGCATGGATGCGGCAGCCAAGCCTACATGGACGTATTTACGGCGTCCCTGAGAACGCATTTCCCTGCCCCGAATTAGCTATTCACTCGCCAAGCCTTTAACTTGAAAGCCGTGCTTGTGCCGCGGCGCCGTTCACGCTTATTGCGCGATACGTTTTACCAAATCGATGGTGCGACAAGAGTAGCCCCATTCGTTATCGTACCAAGCATAGATTTTTACCTGAGTGCCGTTGATTACTAAGGTTGATAACGCATCTACGATGGATGAACGTGGGTCTGTTTTATAATCGATAGAAACCAATGGCTTTTCCTCGTAACCAAGAATGCCCTCTAATTCACCTTCAGCGGCTGCTTTTAATGCAGCATTTACTGCTTCAGCTGTAGTGCCTTTTTCCACTTCAAACACCATATCAGTGAGCGAAGGGCAATCGATAGGCACCCGCACCGCATGGCCGTTAATTTTGCCTTCAAGCTCAGGGAAAATAACGGTAATAGCTTTGGCTGAACCTGTGGTGGTTGGAATCAATGAGCCCAATGCACGTGCGCGGCGAATATCTTTGTGTGGCGCATCAAGAATACTTTGCGTGTTGGTAAGTGCATGAATGGTAGTCATCGATGCATGCTTAATTCCGAAGTTTTCTTTAATTACTTTAACCACAGGGCCCAAGCAATTTGTGGTGCACGAGGCCGCGCTCACAATTGAGTGTTCGCGCGGGTCAAATTCTTCATCGTTTACACCCACAACAATGTTTGGAACGCCTTTGCTTTTAACTGGCGCAGTTACCACAACATGGTCAACACCTTGGTCGAGAAGTGGTTGTAAGGCTTCAGCAGTTTTGAAAACACCTGCCGCTTCAATAACTACATCACAACCCGACCAATCGGCTTTATCAAGCTCGCGTTGTTGGCTGAATTTTATTTTGTGGCCATCGATAATAATGTTATCGCCCTTAGCGCTTACCTCGTGTGGCCAGCGGCCATGGGTTGAATCGAATTCAAGTAGGTGCGCCATCATTGCGGCATCGGCACCGGGATCGTTAATCATTACAAATTCAAGTTCTTCGCTGGCATACCCAGCGCGCAATGCCAAACGGCCAATGCGCCCGAAACCATTAATGCCTACACGTAATTTTTTACTGCTCATATCGGCTTCCTTTTGTGTTACGAATTGGTGCTATTTAAAATTAGCAAACTTGTTATCAAGCATAGCTGATGTTGTATTTCTTTGTGTATCAATTCACTGAAAATATCGTTTTAAATTGTATGTTTATACATTACGGATTTTTAGCCCGGAGGTTCAAAACTGGCCCGATGCGGTTCGATAATGCAACCAGCGAAAGCATCACTGGCACTTCTACCAAAACCCCAACCACAGTGGCTAGTGCTGCCCCTGAAGTAATGCCAAATACGCCGATGGCCACGGCAACGGCGAGCTCAAAAAAGTTTGAGGTGCCAATTAAGCAGGCCGGGGCCGCAATGCGATGAGGTAAGCGCATAAACCACGCGCCGCCCAAAGTAATGGCGTAAATAAAGTAAGTTTGTACTATTAACGGAATAGCGATTAACAACATTACAAATGGGCTTTGAATAATCGATTGCGCTTGCAAGCCGAATAGAATCAATACGGTAAGGCAGAGGCCAATAATCGAAATCGGCTTAATTTTACTCTGGAAATTAGCTAGGTTTTGCTGCGCTGGGGTTAACGGCTTTGGGGCTTCTGAATCACGTTCCGGTTCACTACTCGTATCACTTCTAAGAAAAGCTCTACGCACTAAAACACCGGCAATCAATGGCAGTACTACATAAAGCACAACGGATAATGTAAGGGTTTCCCACGGCACCGATAAATCGGTGAGGCCAAGCAGCATACCGGCAAGGGGGGCGAATGCAAAAATCAAAATTACATCGTTAACGGAAACTTGCAGCAGGGTATAGCTGGGATCGCCTTTAGTGAGCTGGCTCCAAACAAAAACCATTGCGGTGCAAGGGGCAACGCCAAGAAGAATTACCCCCGCTAAATATTGGGAGGCATCTTCACTGGGAATAAGGTTGCCAAAAATAACGAAGAAGAACAGATAACCGAGGCCGAACATAGTAAAAGGCTTAATCAGCCAGTTCACCACCAGCGTGAGAATAAGCCCTTTTGGTTCTTTTGTGGCGGCTTTTATCGAACGCAGTTCAATGTGGGTCATCATGGGGAAAATCATCGCCCAAATCAGCACAGCCACCACAAAATTCACTTGCGCAAATTCAGCTGCGGCAATGGCATCAAAAATTGCGGGTGCCAGAATACCAAGGGAAACACCGCCAGCAATGCAAAGAGCAACCCAAATAGAAAGGTAGCGTTCAAAAATACCCATGAAGCTTCGCTCCTTATGCTTAGTGTATTTATTTTATTGGTTAATTCGCTGAACCCGCATCAGCAGCAACTGGGCCGCGAAGCCATACCGGATAAGCGTTCATTCGCGCGCATCAACGCCGGGCCAAATTGGGTTTGTTCACTTTGCAGTAACGCGTCAACCCAAGCCGGTGCCGAGCTAGCAATTCGATAAAACATCCATTGCCCGCGGCGCTCCGATTCAACCAAGTTCGCCCCACGCAAAATATTAATGTGCCGCGAGATTTTCGGCTGCGAAAGATCCAGCGCCGCCGTAAGCTCACATACGCAAAGCTCTTCAGCACTAAATAACATCAACATAATCTGCATCCGGGTTTCATCACCGAATGCTTTGCAAATCGAAATGGCATTCTGCATCGCCAGCTCCTCAAAAAAATCTACCTGAAATTATATATGGATATGCGTATATATCAATAACTATATATTAAACTTACGCAATAGCCCTATAATTAATTTATTTCATACGTCATTGACTTATGCTTGAATTGTGATGATAATTCGAATCATACGCCGGTGGCTTACTATGCTGTTTATAGAAACCTCAATTTTTACGAAGCGCGTAAAGGCGCTAATGGACGATGAAGAATATAGAGAACTTCAACAAAGCCTAGCGGATCATCCGAAACAAGGAGCCCTGCTTCGTGGAGGAGGTGGAATTCGTAAAATGCGATGGGCTCGAGAAGTAACTGGTAAGAGCGGTGGTTTTCGAGTGATTTACCACTACGCAGAGAAAGCTCAGCATCAACGAATGTTATTTATTTTTGGAAAGAACGAACAAAGTAACTTAAGTGATTCGCAACTCAGTCAGTTGCGGAGCATTGTAGAGAGGTGGGTCGCGTGAAAGATGCATTATTTAATGAGTTATTAGAAAGTGTCGAGCAGATGGATGAGATTACGAAGGGTGAGCGGGAGCCAAGCCGCGAAAACTTCGTTGCCGCAACTCGAGTGAAGCGCATTCGCCAAGCCGTGAATTTGAGCCAGCCAAAGTTTGCGAAACTGATAGGAGTAGAAGTTTCTACCTTGCGCAATTGGGAGCAAGGCCGCCGCGAGCCTACCGGCCCAGCTCGAGTGCTAATTAAAGCTATTGAAAAAGATCCAGAAAACGTTTTAAAAGCATGTAGTTCAGTGTAGCTCTTGGAAATAAATGTGATGGTGAGTCACGCGAACAATTTCTAATTTGGAACACCGAACTAATTCCCTCCAACTGGCGCAAACCATACTCACCACCTACACTAATGATAAGCACATGAAGATAACGAGGGGGCCTTATGAATTGGCTAACCAGAATGTTGTTAGTAGTGGCTGTAGCCATGCTGGTGGGCTGTACACCAGCAAACGAAAACCAACCGGAAAGAATTACCGAGGAACATCATCAATCGGCAACTCATGATGGTGATCATCATGACGATGATCATGCCATGATGCGTGAAGTAGATCCTCCATGCCGGCTCGTATTAGGCTTTGAAAGTTGGGAGCCTTATCAATATACCAGCGTTAGCGGCGAAGTAGGCGGCGTAGATATAGAAATAGCGAAACGTGCTGCTGCCCATATCAACTGCGTTCTAGAAGCCCGCCAAGGTACTTGGCGCGAACTCTTAGAATGGATGCAAGATGGGGATATCGATTTCATCATGGGCGCATCAATAACCTCCGCCCGCGAAGATTACGCATGGTTTTCTATCCCTTACCGAAACGAACAATTCAGCCTCTTTATTCGCAGCGAAGAGGCCCCGCGTTACCTTATGGACGATATTGAAGGGTTTTTAGCAGCAGGCCATAAAGTGGGCGTGGTTAATGAATACTTTTATGGCGAAGAGCTACAAATGCTGATGTACGATAGCGAATTCACCGATCAATTTGTGGGTGCTCGCTTGAACGAGTTGAACTTGGCGCGCTTGCTCGATGGTGATATTGATGGTTTCCTAGAAGATAACCTAGTAGCGGCTTCAATTATTCGCCGTCGAAGCTTGGAAGATTCAATTCATCGCCACCACATCGGCTTGCCGGCCTCTGAAGTTTACGTGATGTTCTCAAAAAGCGCGGTAACCGAAGAAGAAGTATTAGCCTTCAACGCAGCCTTGCGCGAACTCATGAGCAATGGCTACATCAACGATCTCATTCGCCGCTACGGAGGCTGATGTATTCGCAGGGGCTGTTGAGTAGCTTTTTCGGGGGGAGGTATTGGTTTCTCAGGGACGCCGCAAGTACATCCCTGTAGGCTTGAGCTGCCGCATCCATGCGGCAGACACCCTGCGAAACCAATATCCTCTCCCCCGAAGCGCCACTCAACAGCCCCTGCGAAACCAATATCCTCCTCCCGAAGCGCCACTCACTAGCTCGAGCATGCATTGCGGTTAGCGAGCTGATATAGTCGGTGCACTTTCAATTTTGCCGCTAGAATGATTCTAAGATCATAAACTAAAGCGGAACCAAGAGCCGAATCATGAGCGAATTTTTTGCCGCACTCCTTGCCGTAGGCGCAGCCGAACTCGGCGATAAAACCCAATTTATTGCATTGCTACTCGCCGCCCGTTACCCCAAACAGCGGGGCGCATTAATTGCTGGCATGATGCTCGGAATGGTGCTGATGCACGGCGTAGCTAGCGTAATCGGCTTTTACGTTGGTGATTTGCTTGCCGTCGATTGGCTATCGTATGTGGTGGGCGCACTCTTTATTGTAATGGGCCTTGCAGTTTTAATACCCGAAAAAGAAGAAAAAATAGAAACCAATAAGAAACTCTTCAAGCTCGGCGCCTTTTTCGCAGCTTTTTTGTTGTTAAGCGTTTCGGAAATTGCCGATAAATCACAAATCGTAACTATGATGCTTGCGGCGCATTACCAGAGCATCTTTCCAGTAGCCGCAGGCGCAGTAATTGGTATGAGTTTAATACTCATACCGGTTATATTCTTGGGGGCTTGGATCACCAACCGCATCCCCATGAAAGTTGTTCGTATATTCGGCTGCGTGGTGTTTATAGGCCTTGGTTTGCTTGCCATTTTTAGTGCATAACGTGAAGATACAAGTTCGCAGCTAGTTTGCAGGTATATAAACAGCAACTAAACAGGGAGCAACAGCATGTTATTCATGACACTCGGCGGCATCGGCCTGCTCTTGCTCGGTATGGCGATGATGACGGAAGGCCTGAAAGCGGCGGCTGGCAATGCGCTCAGCGGTTTGCTTGAACGCTCCACGAAAACTCGCCTGCGCGCTGCTTTTACCGGGTTTAGCATTACCGCGGTAGTGCAATCATCGAGTGCTGTTATTGTTACTACGTTAGGTTTTACCAACGCCGGCATGTTGCGCTTGCGGCAAGCTGCATGGGTAGTGTTTGGGAGCAATCTAGGCACTACCATGACAGCCTGGATAGTGGCCATTATCGGTTTGAAGCTAAACGTGCAAGTTATTGCGCTGCCGCTTATTGGCGTGGGCATGCTGCTGAAACTATTTTTCAGTAAAGGCCGCGCGCCGCACATTGGCTTTGCTTTGGCGGGTTTTGGCGTACTGTTTTTGGGCCTCGGAATTCTTCGCGATGCGTTTATTGATGTAGCCGATTACCTGCCACTAGAGCAGCTTGGCAATACGGGCGTGCTTGGCATTGTGCTGGGTGTATTGGTAGGGGCGTTGCTCACCGCGTTAATTCAATCATCGTCGGCGGCATTAGCGATTATTCTTACCGCATCGGTAACCGGCGTGCTTACACCGCTTTTAGGTGCGGCGCTGGTAATTGGTGCTAACGTTGGTACTACAGCTACCAGTTTGTTGGCCTCAATTGGCGCTACCGCTAATGCTAGGCGGCTGGCGCTTATTCATGTTGCTGAAAAGGTGCTCACGGCGGTAATTGCCCTCGTTTTGTTAGTGCCGTTGTGGTGGGTTTCCAGTTGGCTAGCAGGTGGCGAAGCGGGGCAAAATATAAGTATGGGCTTGGCGTTGTTCCACACTATATTTAATTTGCTCAGTTTAGTTTTGATGTGGTTTTTAGCGGAATCGCTTATTCGCCGTGTTGAACGCTTTATTAAACAGCCGGCGCTTACTTCAGAAAAACCACGGTATCTCGATGACACAACGCTTTCCATGCCAGCCATGGGTGTTGCGGCTATGCACTCAGAGCTAAAACGGGTTTTCAAGCAGCTATTGGGCCGGGGCCGCAAAATTCTCGACCCCGAAGCCGAAGCGCCACCCGAACCCGATTTTCACACCACGGCCCTGTTAGAATATATTCAAGAATTTGGCAATAAACTCAGCGCTACAAGCTCGATGGCTGATCACGCCGATACATTTTTAAATTTAAATTGGGCGCGCGAAGAAAGCGTGCAGTTAAAAGCCTTATTGCACGAGCTTTCTGCCATCAACCAAGCGCAATTGCATTTGGCTATTGCCGGAACCTTGGGTGAAAAATTCCAAAGTTTAATGCGCTCAAATAAGCTCAAGGAAATGTCGGCTGCCGAGCGGGCGAGTATGCTTGATGAAATTGAAAGAGCTCGGCGCGCAAGGCGCACCGAATTGTTGGCGAATATTCATGCGGGTTTAAACAGTGCCCCTGAAGTTACCACCCAATTGCGTATTATTAGCTTGCTAGAAGAATGCGCGAAGCGAATAATACGCATCACCGCGGTAATTTACCCAGCGCCAGAACAAACGAATAACTCAGAACAAACGCCAGAAGTGGAGAACGCCTAAATGTTGTTAGCAAGTATTGCGGTTATTTTTGGATTGGTATTATTAATTTGGTCCGCCGATCGCTTCATTGAAGGGGCGGCAGTAACCGCAAAACATTTTGGCATGTCGCCGTTGTTAATCGGTATGCTTATCATCGGTTTTGGTACTTCAGCACCAGAAATGGTGGTTTCTGCCTTTGCGGCCGCGCAAGGTAACCCCGGCCTAGCACTGGGTAACGCCTTTGGTTCGAATACGGCGAATATTGGTTTGGTGCTCGGTATCACCGCATTAATTGCACCAATCACGGTGCAATCGAGCGTTTTGCGTAAAGAAATGCCCATTCTAATTGCCATTACCCTACTTGCTGGTTGGCTGATTCTCGATAACTTTATTAGCGGCTGGGATGCACTCATACTGTTGGTGGTGTTTTTCGGTGTTATGGGCTGGTCGATTAAACAAGGGCTCAACGGCAACGATACGCTGGGTCTTGAAACCGATGCCGAAGTAAGCAGCCATCAAATGCCGATTGCGCGAGCTATTATGTGGTTATTCGTAGGCCTATTTTTATTAATCGCTAGCTCGCGGGTGTTGGTTTGGGGCGCGGTAGAAATTGCGGTGGCCTTTGGCGTTAGTGATTTGGTTATCGGCCTTACTATTGTGGCCATCGGCACTTCGCTACCGGAATTGGCCAGCGCCATCGCCGCTATTCGCAAAAACGAACATGATTTAGCGTTAGGTAACATTATTGGTTCGAACTTATTCAACACCTTGGCCGTAGTAGGTATAGCGGGCGCTATTCATCCGTTCGCTATCGATCCGGAAGTGCTCACTCGCGATTACCTAGTAATGGGCGTATTCACACTATTAATCGTAGCCTTTGCGCTGCGTAGGAAAAAAGCCAAGCGGCCCGGGCGGATAAATCGTGTAGAGGGCGGCTTGTTTGTGGCAGGTTACTTGGGTTATTTGCTCTGGGTTATTCTTTAGGGTAGAGCTCAAAGCACTCTTAGCTCAAAGCACTCTGAGCGGAAAGAACGCTGAGCCAAGAGAATACGGGGCCGAAAGAACGCTGGGCCGAAAACACAAAACGAATTAAATAGAGGTAAGTAATGTCGAAAACCGAAATAAATGAAGCCACCGAACTCACCGCCACGCGGCTTATGTGGGCGGGTTTAATTCCGTTTATCGGCACCGCCATACTCGGCGCTATTGGTGTATGGCAAATGCAGTTGGCGCATGCTTTTTTGATTTACAGCGCGGTTATTTTATCGTTTTTAGGCGGCATTCATTGGGGGTTAGTGATGGCCAAAGGCCTCGAGAACCCGCAAGGCTCGCTGATTATATGTATGATCCCGTCTATTGTTGCCTGGGTTTCGGTGGCGTTTTTGCCCACACTTTGGGCGCTTGGGGTGTTGGCTATCGTGTATATGTTGTGGCTGAAATACGATGTAAAACGCGTAGGGCAGGCATGGTATGAAAAAGTTCGGCAACCGGTAACCTTCGTGGTAGCTGGCTGCCATTTCTTGTGGTTCATCACTATCGCCACCGAATTGCGTGTTGGCTAACCGAGGCATGTCAATGAATATTCAGGTGCTCGGTTGTTCTGGTGGTTTGAGCGATAAAAATGGCAGCACCTGTATTCAAATTGGTGATTACGCGCTTATCGATGCCGGCACCGGCCTAAGCTCGCTTACCATCGAAGCCATGCGGAAGATTCGTTACATTGTGCTCACTCATTCGCACATGGATCATATTGCCGCGCTACCATTATTCCTAAGTAATATGTTTGAGAATGTCGATCATCAAGTGCAAGTATTTGCCCAAGCACACACCATCGAAACCTTAAAAACGAATATCTTTAACGATAATATCTGGCCCGATTTCACCCAGTTTCCCTCGGCCGAAGCACCAATCGTAGAGTTTATAGAAATTGCGCCGGGCGATACTTTTACACTGGCAAGCCCAGAACAACAGAACGCACAAATTCACGTATTTGCAGTTGATCATACGGTGCCCACAATGGGTGTAAGTGTACGCATGCAAAACCAACATTTTGTATTTAGTTCCGATACCACTGAAGGGCCTATTTTCGATAACGCCTTGGCCGAAGTAAGCAAGCTGGCGCCTGTTGATACCCTTATGCTCGAGTGCTCGTTCACGAATAACAAACATGATCTGGCGGTGCACACCAAGCACATGACACCGAAAATGCTGAAAGGCACTTTAACGCGTATGCAGCAAATGCCGAAAAACTTATGGATTTCGCACCTAAAGCCAAGCAGCGGTGATGCATTAGTAGCGGAAGTGTTAGCGTTGGCCAAAGAGTTTCAGAACGAAATAGACGTGGTGTTATTACAGCAAAGCTAACTTGTGTAATTCAACTGATGCAATATCTACCATTTAAGCTCAACCCGTTAAACGCTGTTGGTTATTTAACGGGTTGAGCTTTTGAAATGAATACTTGTTAGAATCTAAAACGCGTAATTGATGCCAAAGGTTGTGCTCTTCCAACTTCTAGAGAAGTTAGAGTTAGCTGGTGCGAAATCTGGAAGAACTTGGTAATCAACAAACACATTTAAATGTTCTGTAAGTTTGTAACTTAAACCCACCCCGTATGCTAAGCCGTCAAAGGTGTCGGTTATTTGGTTAGGAATATAACTGGTGAGGTTCTCATTTTCGTCAAAAACTCCTGCGTGGTTGCTGATATCCAAGGTTGTTCTAGAGTAACCGGCTAGCCCATATACACTGAATGTCTCAAATAAAGGGTAAGAGGCCTTAAACATGATGGATGCTTGATCGCCGATTTCTTCTTTGTAACGAAGCAGTTCGTTATTTAATTGCGATTGAACATAAGTCGAATATCCCGAAGTGCCTTGGGCATAGCGCCCTTCGAGCGCGAAGTGCTCCGTAAACTGATAACCTGCAATTAACCCAGCGGTATTAAAATCTCGGCCAGATACCGAAAATTCTTGTGCATTATACGATGCGCCAACATACCAATTATCCATGGCTTGCACAGAAGTTACAGAAGCTGATAGCAAAACTGTGAGAGTTAGAGGGAGTAATTTTTTCATGTTATTTCCTTATACTTTTGTTTGAAAACGTTATTGCGACCTTGCTTAAGTTAACAATAGACGCCACTCCCTCCGTTAACAACAGGTTAAATTCCCGTTAATCGTGTAAAATATGCACACTGCCTGATAATCCGCATCTCATTATTTTTATTGTAGTTTTGCCATCCATTTGTGTACTCCTAGCCTACTAAGCACCTTACTCATTCCACCCATGCGAAAAATTTTATAAAAAAATACTGTAATGAGATTGATTCTCATTTGAAAATAAGTATACTGCTCTTCATCGAATTAAGAATCATTCCTATTTAGATTTAGGGTGATTCAAAAACCTAAAAAGTGTTGGAGAGATACCTAAATGTCATTTCAAGCTCGCGCACCAATGGTGCAAACTTCCTTATCTCGTAAAAATCTAAATGCCACGAACAAGCTTTCAGTTCTAACCATGGCGGTTACCGCCGCGCTTGCCGCCAACATGTTTGCCGGTACTGCTATTGCGCAACAAGAGCAAGCAGCAGAAAGCCAGCCGCGCCAAGGCATTGAGCGTATCAATATTTTAGGCTCAGCGGCCGCCGTGAACGAAGCGCCGGGCTCGGCTTATTACATGAGCGAAGAAGAATTAAGAGAATTTGAATACACCGATATCATGCGTGCTCTTGGAAACGTTCCGGGTGTGTATGTACTAGAAGAAGATGGATGGGGATTGCGCCCAAATATTGGTATGCGTGGCACAGGTGTTAACCGTTCGGATAAAATTACGGTAATGGAAGATGGCATTCTTTCTGCTCCAGCGCCTTATTCAGCACCTGCCGCTTACTATTTCCCTACCTTTGCGCGCATTGAAGCCATGGAAATATTGAAAGGCTCTTCATCTATTCAATACGGCCCGCGCACTACAGGCGGCGTATTAAACCTAGTATCGCGCAGCATCCCTAACGAAGATCTTGCTGGCTTTGTTGATATCGGTGCGGGCGAACATGGTTTTGGTAAATTGCATACCTACATGGGTGGCAGCGGTGAACGTGCCGGCGGTGTTTTTGAAGTATTGCGTTACCAAGCCGATGGTTTCAAAGATGTAGCTAATGGTGAAAGCGGTTTCTATCGCAACGATATTATGAGCAAAGTGCGCGTTAGCCTTGATGATGCCGGCCGCCACCAAGTTGAATTCAAGTTTAAGTATTCCGATGAAGTAAGCGATGATACCTACATGGGCCTCACCGATGCGGATTATCAAGCAAGCCCGTATGCTCGTTATGCTGCTTCGCAACTCGATGAAATGTCTACCGAACATACATTATTACAAGCCACGCACCAGTGGGCGCTAGCCAGCGGCGGCGTGCTTACCTCGGCGATTTACCGCAACGAATTTGCCCGTAATTGGTACAAAGCGGATCAGGTGGGTGGTGTATCACTATCAGGCGGCGGTTTAGAATTAGCCTCTGCATTTGAAGCAGGCGCAGCGGCCGATGAAACCCTAAGTGTGCGGGTGAAGAACAATAACCGTAGCTATTTGAGCCAAGGCGTGCAAACCCAATACGATTTCGCCATTAACGGCAATGAGTATGTGCTCGGTGCGCGTTACCACGAAGATGAAGAAGATCGCTTCCAGTGGGTTGATTTATACGATATGGATGCGGCACTCAATATGGCATTAGTGAATGCCGGCGTGCCGGGAACCGATGCAAACCGCGTTGCAAGTGCCGAGGCCTTTGCAGCTTTTGCCAAAGCGCGCATGTATTTCGATGCGTTAACGCTCGATTTCGGAGCACGGGTTGAAGATATTAAGGTAAAACGGGAAGATTTCGGCGCTGATTTGCAACGCTTAGGCACGCCAGGCTTGCGCGAAAACAGCACCAGTGCGTTTTTACCTGCAGCGGGCTTAACCTATCGGTTAACCGATTCGTGGGTAGCGCTTGCCGGTGTGCAAAAAGGCTTTGCGCCCGCTGCACCAGGTAACAATGATCAGCGAAATGAAGAAAGCTGGAACTACGAAGCGGGTGTTCGCTATGCCGGAACCCTTGATTTTGGCTACATTAGCGGTGATGCGCGCTTTGAAGTAATCGGTTTCTACAGCGATTACAGCAACATGCACGGTAACTGCACAGCGGCGCAAGGCTGTGATTTAAGCAATATTGGCGCGCAAGTAAACGCGGGTGAAGTAGAAGTTATGGGTGTGGAAGTACTTGGTGCTTATAGCTATGCCTTAAACGATGCCCTCGATATCGCCCTCGATGCGGCTTACACCTTCACCAACGCTGAGTTCCAAAATAGCTTTAACTCAAACATTGGCATTTGGGGCAACGTTACCGCCGGTGATGAAATTCCTTACCAGCCCGAACAGCAACTGCGTACCGGTGTTGCACTGAAAGGTGGGTTATGGAGCCTTGCCCTAAACGCTCGCCACTTGGGCGAAATGCGCACAGTAGCTGGTGTTGGCAATGTGGCGGCGGATGAGAAAATTGCAGCGCGCACATTGTTCGATATGGCAGCGCGCTACCAGCTCACGGATAACCAATCGGTTTATGTATCGGTAGATAACCTAACCGATAAAACCTACATAACCACGCGCATGCACGGCGGCGTTATGGTGGGTAAACCACGGCAATTCAACATTGGCTACCAAGCTCGTTTTTAAATTAACAAACGAAACCTAAATCCGCGCTCTGGCCGTAAGAAAAGAGCGCGGTAAATGATAACGATTGTGATTCAGCAATTGTTATTGGTAAAAGGGTCATTTACAATGCCCCACACAAACGCAAGGAGATTCAAATGCGCAAGCTAATGAAGTTGGTGTCAGTGATGGCTTTCTCTGGCACCGTGCTTTTAGGGTGCAGCCCAGCCAGTGAAAACGCGGGCTCTGAAGGCGCTAACAGTGGCCAGAGCAATGGTGAGAATACTGGTGTAGTGAACCTATATTCTTCGCGCAATGAAGGCCTCATTAAACCTTTGCTCGATGAATTCACAGCAGAAACAGGCATTCAGGTGAACTTGCTAACGGGTTCAGGCAGCGGTTTATTATCGCGCTTGCAAAGTGAAGGCGCGAACACGCCAGCGGATATATTCCTTACCGTTGATGCCGGTTCATTGCACCGCGCGAAAGAAGCCGATTTGTTCCAGCCGGTAATCAGCGAAACCTTAAGTGCCGCAATTCCTGCTCACCTACGCGATGCAGATCGCCATTGGTATGGTTTAAGCATGCGCGCACGGCCAGTATTTTATTCGCGTGATCGGGTAAACCCAGCAGAAATCACTGACTATTTAAGCCTTGCCGATGAAAAATGGCGTGGCCGTATTTGCGTGCGTTCATCCGATAATATTTATAACCAATCAATGGTTGCGGCTATGATTGCGCACCACGGCGAAGCTGCCACCGAAGAATGGGCGCGCGGTTTAGTGGCCAATTTTGCTCGTAACCCGGTGGGCGGCGATCGCGATCAAATTCATGCAGTAGCCTCTGGGCAGTGCGATATAGCGATAGCGAACACTTACTATTTTGGCGGCATGAGCTTAAGCACTGATAGCACTAACGAAGATACGGTGAGCAAAATAGCCATTGCTTGGCCTGCGCAAGAAACTACCGGTGTGCATGTGAATGTTTCGGGCATTGGCTTACTGAAAAGCGCCAGAAACGAAGCAAATGCATTGCAGCTAATGGAATTTTTAGCGCAAGTTAGCTCGCAAGCTTGGTATGCCGAAGTGAACTCAGAATACCCGGTGAACCCAGCGGCACCTTGGAGCGAAACCTTGGAATCGTGGGGCGAATTTAAGGCCGATACAATTTCCATGAGTGTGCTTGGCGAAAACAATGCGGTTGCCGTGCGTTTAATGGATAGAGCCGGCTGGCGCTAAAAACCCAGTTCTAGCTTCGGCGCACACACCTCAAAAAACCAAATCAGGAAGTAAATGGTTAAAACAATTAGTAAGGCAAGCAGGCAGCTAATTCAGCGGTTATGGCGCAAGTGGCACGATATTTCGTTGCCATTGGTGGCTATCATTATCTGCTTGCCGCTAATTGTTGTTGTGGCAAGTTTTTTTATTGGCCTCGGTGGTGAAGAGCAACGCGCTACGCTAAGCCACTTATTCCAAAATGTAATTGGCGAATATGTTTGGCACAGCCTTATTTTATTAGTGGGCGTTGGCCTGATGGTGATGCTCATGGGCGTTACCGCCGCGTGGCTCACAACCGCTTGCGAATTCCCCGGGGTGCGCTGGTTGCGCTGGGCGCTATTGTTGCCCCTCGCCATGCCGGCTTATATCACCGCCTACACCTACAGCGGCATGCTCAGCTTCGAAGGCCCTGTGCAAAATGCCCTGCGAGCGTTAACAGGCTGGGGCTTAGGCGATTATACCTTCCCCGAAATTAGGTCGCTTACCGGCGCTGTGCTGGTAATGGGCTTTGTATTATTTCCCTACGTTTATTTAGTTACCCGGGCGGCATTTATTGAACAATCGCGCGCCGCCATTGAAGCTGGGCGCACTTTAGGCCTTGGCCCGTGGCAAAGTTTCTATCGCATTGCCCTACCCATGGCGCGGCCAGCGATTGCTACCGGCGTTACTTTGGCGCTCATGGAAACCCTAGCCGATTACGGCACCGTGCATTTTTACGGGGTAACCACATTTACCACCGGCATATTCCGCACCTGGTATGGCATGGGCGATCAAGTGGGTGCCTTGCAGTTAGCTAGTTTGCTGTTGAGCGCGGTGGTGGTTTTAATGCTGGTAGAACGCATATCGCGCAAGCAATCGCGGTATCACCATGCTGGGCGCAATAACCAAGCTACGCGGCCCATGAAACTGCAAGGTGTTAAAGCCTTTTTAGCCTTTAGCGCCTGTTTTTTACCGGTGCTATTTGGCTTTTTATTGCCGGCGTTGCAACTTTTAAGCTGGTCGGCAGATAGGCTCGATGTGTGGGGCGATGCCGCATTTTGGGGCTTGGTGCGCAACAGTTTAGTGCTGGCCGCACTTGCCGCATTTATCACCGTAACTATTGCGTTGTGGCTTTGCTACGGCAAGCGCGTGGCAAGCAAACGCCGGCAAACTAAGCGCACCCGCATTACCCAAGCTTCGGTAAGTTTCGCTTCTTTAGGCTATGCCATTCCTGGGGTGGTCATCGCCGTAGGGGTTATGGTGCCGCTGAGTTGGTTGGATAACCGCATTATTGGCTTTAGCGAAAGTGTGTTTGGGCTGAATCCGGGGCTGATATTCTCGGGCACTATTGTGGCGCTGTTGTTTGCCTATACAGTGCGGTTTTTATCGATTTCTATTCAAACGGTAGAAAGCGGGCTTACGCAAATTAGCCACGCTATGGATGAATCGGGTAGAATTTTGGGCTTAAAATCTCGCGAAGTGCTTACCCGCATCCACTTTCCGTTGTTGCGCACGAGTTTAATTACCGCCGGTATTTTGGTGTTTGTTGATGTGCTCAAAGAGTTACCGGCCACGTTGGTGTTGCGGCCTTTCAATTTTAATACCTTGGCGGTGCGGGCATACGAAATGGCGGGCGATGAGCGCTTGGCCGATGCTGGCCCAGCGGCGATTATGATTGTGTTGGCGGGGTTAATTCCGGTAATTCTGTTGAGCCGGGCAATGAATCGGCGGCAGCATCTGCATAATGAAGAAGGGCGTATTGTTGAGCCGAAGCCGAGCGATTTGCGTTTTGGTGAGCCGAGCCCAGGTAAAATATACGAGCCGCTTTAGGCGCTGAATGGCACCTAAGTGTTAGCCGAATAAAGCTGAAGGAAAATCATGAGCCAGTTAAAGCTAAGTAATGTAGAAGTTGGATTTGGTCGGCAAACTATTGTCGATGGCGTGAGCTTTTACCTTGGCGAAGGCGAAATTGGCTGCTTGTTGGGGCCTAGTGGCTGTGGCAAAACCACGTTATTGCGCGCTATTGCCGGGTTTGAGCCGGTAACTTCTGGCCGTATTGAGCTGAATAAACAGTTGGTGAGCTCACCGGGCCAGCACATTCCGCCAGAGAAGCGCGGCATTGGCATGGTGTTCCAAGATTTTGCGCTGTTTCCGCATCTTACTGTGTTTGAAAATGTGGCGTTTGGTATCCGTAACCAGAGCGCGGAAGAGCAACGCCAACGGGTGAACTTATTGCTGAGCCATGTTGGGCTGGCGGGTTATGGCCCACGCTATCCGCATCAGTTATCTGGTGGCCAGCAGCAGCGCATTGCGCTGGCGCGCGCCTTGGCACCGAAGCCGAAGTTGTTGTTGATGGACGAGCCGTTTTCTTCGCTCGATGCGGAGCTGCGGGAATCGTTGGCGGCAGAGGTGCGTAATTTGCTGAAAGAAGAGGGCATTACGGCGCTTTTGGTTACGCATGATCAGCAAGAAGCCTTTGCTATGGCCGATAGAGCGGGGGTTATGTATCACGGCCGCTTGTTGCAATGGGATACACCTTATGGTTTGTATCACCGGCCGGCGCATCATTTGGTGGCTGATTTTATTGGTGTGGGTGTTTTATTGCATGGTTCGGTTACTGAAGAGCTGAAGGTGCAAACGGCGTTGGGCTTGTTGCATGGCGATGAAGTGGTGCGTGGCACTGAGGGTGAAGCGGTTGATGTGCTGATTCGCCCCGACGATATTGTAATTGATGATACAGCGGAACGGCGCGCGAAGATTGTGGCGCGGGGTTTTCGTGGCGCTCACTTTTTGTATACGGCCGAGCTTGCCGATGGCAGCCACTTGTTGTGTATGGCGCCTTCGCATCATCAATACGATATTGGCCAAGAAGTGGGCCTGCGCCTAAACCTTGATCACTTGGTGCTCTTCCCTTCGGGCTTCTGCGATACTTGAGGCCATGGCTCGGCTCAGGCCTGCGCCGAGCGCTGAAGTTTGCGCAGGTTAAGGATAATTTCGGGACGCCGTAAATACTTCCATGTAGGCTTGGCTGCCGCATCCATGCGGCAGACACCCGATCTTATTCCTTATCCTACCCAAACGGCACTCGGCGCTGGCCTAGAGATCGCAGGCGCAATCTATGGTTTTGTCTGGAAAGAGTTTCTGAAGAATATCTCTAAACTCACGTTGCACGTTAGCATCACCGTGCACTAGGCGCACGTGTTTTACCTTTTCGGCGCTTTCGATAAATTCAATGAGTTCTTGTTGGTCGGCATGGGCGGAGTAGCCGCCTAGGGTGTGAATTTCAGCTTTTATCCAAATGCGTTTGCCTTCGAGATCTACGTAACCACCTCGGGGGCCGTATCGTTGAATATCGCGGCCTGGGGTGCCTTCGGCTTGGAAGCCCACGAAAAGTACATCGGTGCGTGGGTCGGGTAGAAGGGCTTCTAGGTAATTTACCATGCGGCCGCCGGTGCACATGCCGCTGGCGGCGATAATAATGCAGGGTTCGCCGGTACTTTTTAGGTAGTTTACTAAGCGTTCGTGCTCGGCATGGCTGTTCACGATGTGCATGCGAGCGAAGTTGAGCGGGTGGCGGTTATCTTCTAAGCGGCCGAGTGCTTCGGCATCCCATAAATCGCGCATTTTTCGGTATTGCTGGGTGAATTCGGCGGCCATGGGTGAATCGACAATCACTACGATATCTTGCCAAATGCTGTTCTTCTTGGCGCATTCTTCTTTTTTGCACTGGTGAATTATATCTTCAAGCTCGTATAACAATTCTTGGGTGCGGCCGATGCTGAAGGCGGGTATGAGCACGGCGCCGCGATCGGAAACGCAGTGTTCAATTACTTTTTTCAGGCGCAATTGCCGTTCGGCGCGGTTTTCGTGGTTGCGGTTGCCGTAGGTTGATTCAAGTACGAGCATATCGGCGCGTTCTAGTGGGGTTGGGTCGGGTAGTAATGGCGAGTTTTTGCAGCCTAAATCACCGGAAAATACAAACAAGTCGGGGTCGTTGTCGCGTTTCTCTGGCACCGAAAAATCGGTGCCAGAGAAACTAGACAACGACCCCGTTTTCTTGGCCACCTCGCACTCTACATACGAAGAGCCGAGTATGTGGCCCGCTTGGCGGAAGCGTATGCGCAGTTCGGGCAGTATCTCTTCCCAATCGTCATAATCCACTGGGTGCATCAGGCCGCCCAAAATTTTCAACACTGCATTAATCAGCTGAGCATTTCGTGTGAGCCCTACTTTCAGGGCGTCCTCAATCACCATCGGCAGTAAATGCGCGGTGGCGCGGGTGCAATAAATGGGGCCTCGGTAGCCAGCAATAAGCAACCAGGGTAGGCGGCCTACGTGGTCGATGTGGCAATGGGTAATGATAAGTGCTTTTATGTTATCGATTGGAAAATCAATTTCTTGGTTATTCGTGCCTGCATTACCATTTACAGCATCGGCACCCGATGTTTCGGCCCCTTGAAACAAACCAATATCGATTAATACCGAATCGTTCTCGGTAACTACTAGTTCGTGGCATGAGCCCGTAACGCCATTTGCTGCGCCGTGATGAATTACGTCCATGTTTCTAGCTCCATAATTGTTATCTCCATGATTGTTATTTTTTTAAAGTTATGTTTTTTAACCGAATAAGGTAAAAATTTAATTTCCGTTGTAGAAAAAATCAACAAAAAATTTGTAAGCTATCGCCTAACTTTCTTGGCAAACTGAACTCTTTAGCCTTCAATCAAACCGTTGCTTCATAGATATTGGCTAAAACTCAAAGTTAGTGCTAATATAGGTGTTATATTCCCATTATTTTCGGAGAAAGTAGGAATAAAATCCTATTAATTTTATGGCTAAACGAAACTGGGACAAAACATTGTTTCCAAATCAGCAAAAACTGATGAAGCACTTTGGTGAAGATTTATTGTTAGCAATGAAGCGCCGCGGTTACACCAAGGCTCTTGTTAGCGATCGAACTGGCTTCGATCCAAAAACCGTGAAACGTGTATTCGATGGCGATCCTTCGGTGAGTATTGGGGTTTATGTCATGGTGATGGCCATTCTGGGTCTTGAGCAAAACTTTAATGATTTGGCATCCAACGATCCTTTGGGTCGTAAATTACAAGATATTGAATTACTTAAGGGGCGGAAATGAAGCAAAAGTCGGTTGAAGTTTACGCTCATTGGCATTCCATATCAGAGCCTAAGAAAATGGGGGTTTTGGCATGCGAAGAAACGCGTGGGCATGAGGTGTTTTCTTTTGCATATGATGAAAGTTTTCTGGCTTCCAAACATCGCGTTGCGCTTGACCCAAGCCTGAATCTATATCGCGGAATTCAATATAACGACGATACAAATCAAAATTTTAGAGTATTTTTAGATTCTAGCCCAGATCGTTGGGGCCGGGTACTTATGCAGCGTCGGGCAGCACTTCTTCATCGAATGGGTAATCGAGAAACAGCCCGCTTAAGCGAACTCGATTATTTACTCGGTGTTCACGATCATTGCAGAATGGGCGGCCTGCGATTTCGAACCAATACCGAGTCCGAATGGTTAGATAACAGCACTGACCTCGCAGCGCCTCCTCTTACATCATTAAAGAAGTTGGAGTATGCGGCATTACACTTGGAAGATGATCCTGATGTTGACAATGCGCAGTATCTAAAATGGTTAAATATGTTGATTGCGCCGGGTTCTTCTCTTGGCGGCGCTCGTCCAAAAGCAAATATTATTGATACTGAAAACGGATTATGGATTGCGAAATTTCCCAATAAGAATGATTCGATTGATGTTGGAGGATGGGAGAGGGTGTGCCATATTTTAGCTAAACAAGCCAAGGTAGAAATGGCACCTGCTTATGTAGAGAGATTAAACACACCGCACCATACGTTCATCACTAAACGTTTCGATCGCAAAGGCGATTCACGAATTCACTTTGCATCGGCAATGACATTATTAGGATACTATGATGGAAAGCATCAAGGCGCTAGTTACCTAGAGCTTGCCGAGTTCATTGTCATGAACGGAGCATTGCCAGATAACGATTTAGAGCAATTGTGGCGAAGAATTGTTTTTTATATCGCGGTATCGAATACTGATGATCATCTGCGCAATCACGGATTTTTATTAACCAATCATGGTTGGAAACTTTCCCCTGCCTATGATATCAATCCAGAATCAGATAGCTATGGGCTAAGCTTAAACATAAGTGAGCACTCGAATGCGCTTGATTACGAACTGGCATTTTCGGTAGCGGAATACTTTCGGATTGATAAAGCTAGTGCTAACAATATTTACGATGAAGTTATGTGTGCGGTGCGTACTTGGCAACAAGTGGCGACTAAACTTGGGCTTAGCCGTGAAAGCCAACTATTAAAAGCCAGTTGTTTCCGCATATAAATTAGGCTTATTTTCCAGCTATTAAATAGTTTTAAACTGTCTCCCAAAATCAGGGTCACGATTGCAGATACTATCGGGGTAAAGTACACTGCCGCCTCAGGAATAAAGGAGCTGGCCGGTATGGAATCATGGTATTTGTTGCACTGTAAACCACGCGAAATTGAGCGCGCTGAATGGCACCTTCAGAATCAGGGGTTTACTACGTTTTGCCCACGCTGGAAGGTGCAAAAACGGGTGGGTGGCAAGCGAAAAATAGCGCTGGAACCTTTGTTTCCCAACTATCTGTTTATCCAAGTTGATTTAGCCAAAGATAACTACACCTCGCTGCGCAGCACGCGCGGCATTAACGGCTTTGTGCGCTTTGGTGGCCAACCTGCGCGCGTTCCTGATTCAGTCATTAGCGACATTCAGTGTCGCACCAGTGCGGATAATGAAAGCGAAGAAGGCGTTAAAGGCCTGTATGCAAAAGGCACGCCGGTAGAAATCCTCACGGGGCCATTTGCTGGCCTAAAAGGCCTGTACGATATAGCCGATGGCGAAAGCCGCTGTTTTGTGCTGCTCGATATGCTTGGCAAAGCACAGCGCCTCGAGCTCGATGAGGGCGATATCATCGCCAGCTCGTAGCAAGAAAATGGGGTCGTTGTCTGTGTAGTCTGGCACCAAAAAGGTGCCAGACTACACAGACAACGACCCCAACTTCCCCGCACCGCATCATAAGTACACTATAACGGTGTTTTATCCTAAAAACTTAAAATAACTCCCAAAATCCTACTTTAATTGACTTATGGTCACTTTTCACTCAAGATTGCTTTAAATCCTATTAAAGTGAACTTTTAATATGAGCAACAACCCGAAAAAAGGTAAAGCTGTGAAGGCAGCCGCTATGCCAGATCTGAGTACAACCTTTTCTCCGCAGCAGCTTGCAAGCGCAATAAAAGCAAAGCGCACGGGTATGATGCTGCGGGTAGTTGATGTGGCCGCAGCGCTCGAGCTATCTCGGCAAACCATCATTAAAATTGAAAAGGGCGATACCACCGTGAATTTCAGTAATCTTCTGCGGGTGATGGAGTTATTGGGGTTATCGTTTCGAATCATCACCGATGGTGCTTCACCCAAGAGTGTAGAAGATAAAAATATCGGAGAGCCGAGCAATGAGTGGTTCTAACAAACGCGCAAGCTTAGAAAAAGCTAGCACTCTCAATGTTTTCATCGGTGCAAATAAGAAAATTGCCACCCTTAGCCTACCTATTGGATCAGAAACAGAGCTATCGCTCAGTTATGAGCCTTCCTGGGTAGAACAAGGTTTTCCGCTTTCGCCACACCTGCCGTTTCATCAAGCTATACCTTCCAGCGCGGTAAGAAATTATCTGCAGAATTTGTTACCTGAAGGGCAAGGTTTAGAGGATATTACGACCAACACTACGGTCTCTAAAAATAATACGTTCGGTTTAATTCGGATAATTGGCGCTGAAACGTCTGGAGCCTTGTCGTTTCGTAGTCCCAACGCACAACCGATAGAAAATGGATTTAGGCCTATCACGAGCGCCGAACTTTCAGACAAACTAGAGCGCCATCAAAAATCTGGCGAACCTATTACCCTATGGGATGGGCGCACGCGTTTATCGGTTGCCGGTGTGCAAGATAAACTCAACCTACTTGAATTTCACGGCGAAATTGGGTTTGGAGAAGGTAATTTATGCTCCAATAAAATTTTTAAGTTTGAAACAGGCAAAGCGCCGTTTATCGCTGCAAATGAGCTTTTTACCATGCTGTTGGCGAAACACTCGGGGTTAGAAACTCCGCAAGTTGAAATTCGTGAGTATGGAGCCGTCCGAACCTTTGTTGTGGATAGATTCGATCGTTATTACATACCCGAACAAAATATAGTGAAACGCCGCCATGTTATCGATGGTTGCCAGGCCACAAACTTGCCGCCTTCTTATAAATACGAACGTCAGTATGGGGATCAAGGCGATGGAAAATACATACGCGATGGCGTTTCGTTTCCGCGGTTGTTCGCTGTGAACACTATAAATAGGGAAGCTTATCAATTAAAGCTTCTGCAGTGGCTTACCTTTAATATTGTTGTTCGAAACTACGATGCACACGGCAAAAACCTAAGCTTCTTCGTTGGAACGCACGGATTAGAGCTCACACCGTTTTATGATCTGGTAAATATCGAAGCGATTCTTGTTGAGATTGAGCGTGGAAATTCGAAAACGAAGAGCCCAAGTGCACGAACTTATGCAATGTCGATAGGTGATTATGAGGCAGGTTCTGAGGGGAATTTCGAAAATCCTATAACGGCCTATATGCTCGCCGATTTTGCCCAATCGTTTGGAATATCTCCAGCCCGTACCCAACTAATTATGGGAAAACAAATCGAAGCGATCGTCAAAGCGATTGCTGGGGCCCGCAACGAAGCCTTAGAAAAAGGCCTTACAGAGCCTGAAATTGAGCACATTGACTTGTGCGTTAGCATTATTGAAAGCGCTGTAAATGAACTTAGTAACGAAATGAAGCAAATTCCGGCAATGGCAAAGCGGCTTTAGGTCGGGGTCGTTGTCTGTGTTGTCTGGCACCAAAAAGGTGCCAGACTACACAGACAACGACCCCAACTTCCCAGCCGGCCTAAATCATCCGAATTATGGCATCGGTAGAAGCATCAAATTGCTCATCGCTTTCGCCGTGCATGCGCTTCAGCGCAGTAATCGCTACTTTCTTACCTTGCTCCACGCCCGGTTGATCAAACGAATTCAAGCTCCAAATTAGCCCCTGCACAAATATCTTATGCTCATAGGCCGCAATCATGGCGCCGAAGCTTTCTGGGGTGAGCTCTTTTAATGCAAATAACGAAGTAGGGTGTTTACCTGGGTAATGCTCGGTTGGCGTTTCACTCTGTTCACCAAACGCCATTAAGCGTCGGTGTGCCAAGCAATTGGCCACCGAAAGCTTTTGCTGTTGATCAAGAGCAAAAGCCACACTGGCCGAAAACTTCGGAGCCGCACGGTGCAATACACACACAAAATCAGCCGTAAATTGATCATAACCTTGGTGCAAATGCTGAAAAAACGCATGCTGGCCGTTCGGGCCAAAGCCACCCCACACAATGGGTGCCGTAGGCGCACAAATAGCCTCGCCGGTAGCCGTATATTGCTTACCGTTCGATTCCATATCCAATTGCTGCAAATACGAAGGCAAATGGCGGAAGCGGCCATCGTAAGGCAGTATGGCTATGTTATTAATGCCGCGTTCTTCGCGGTTATACACCCCTAAAAGGGCCATTAACATCGGGATATTCTCGGTAACTGGCGCCGTATCAAAATGCGCATCCATTTCGGCTGCGCCGGCCAACAAACGCTGAAACACTTGCACGCCGCAGGTAGTAGCAATAGCTAAACCAATGGAACTCCACATTGAAAAGCGGCCACCTACCGATTCCTCAAACACCAACTGGTGCGCAGGCGGAATGCCGTAATCTGTCATTTTCTGCACATTCGCCGAAACACCAATAATATGGTGCTCAAGCCATGCTTTTTGCCATTCGCTAGCCACTTCTGGGCTTAAAGCAGAAAAGTGTTCTTGCACCCAGCATTTCACGGTTTCCACGTTCGCGAAGGTATCGCTAGTGCCGAATGATTTCGAGGCAATAATAAACAGAGTGGTTTCTGGATCACAAATAGGCAGCACGGCATAAAGCTGGCCGCCATCCATAGAAGAAACAAAATGGGTATGCAGCTCATGCTGTTGAATATCAGAAGCAAACTCGCGCAGGGCAAAGCTTGTCATCAACGGGCCCAAATCAGAACCACCCACGCCAATGTTTACTACATCGGTAATAGGTTTGCCGGTAGCGCCAAGCCAGTTGCCAGAGCGCAATTTAAGAACCGTGCGGGCAAACTTGGAATTATCAGCACCGCCTAAAGCACCGCCAGCAGAGCCAGTATCTCTCAATACAGAATTACGGCTACGCGAAAGCACGTGGCTAACTTCGCGGCCTTCCGAGATATTCATATAGCGGCCATTCAACAACTCGGCTTTACGCTCAGCAAAATCAGCAGGCAAACGCGCCGCCGCGAATTCAGTTACCGCTTCACGGGTTAGGAACTGGTAGCTCCAATCGAATACTAGATCGCCGCAGGTGGCTTCGTGTAAAACGAGCGTGTTTTTATCAGTAACAACCGCGTTAGCAGTGTGTTTTTTCTTGGAATTAACAGAAGAACAAGAGCTTGCCATGAGATTTCAAATCCTTTGATTATCCTTAAACGCATACATTTTAAACAGAACACATTTAGATACAAAAATATTGTTATAAATTTAACACACAAATATGACAATCCGCACGTAAATACGATAGAATCGCTGTCTGTTGAATGTGAATTGAAAGCAATAAACATTATATTAAATAGCCCAAAACGATAAAGCGGCTAAAAGTATCGGCAAAAAAAAACCAAAGGAATTTTTATGAAGATTGCAGTAGCAGGGACAGGCTATGTAGGCCTTTCAAATGCAGTGCTCCTTGCCCAGCATAATGAAGTGTATGCCCTCGATATAGTTCCTGAACGAGTGCAAATGCTAAACCACAAAAAATCCCCGATTGTTGATAAAGATATTGAAAGCTTTCTTGCTAATAAGCCTCTGTGTTTGAATGCTACGCTCGATAAAGAAGAAGCATACCAAGGCGCGCGCTACGTAATTATTGCCACGCCAACCGATTATGATCCGAAAACCAATTACTTTAATACCAGCTCGGTAGAAGCAGTTATCGCCGATGTGTTGGCGATAAACCCCGAAGCTGTAATGATTATTAAATCCACCATACCGGTGGGGTACACCCAAGAATTAAAAGCAAAATTCAACACCGAGAACATTATTTTTTCGCCAGAATTCTTGCGTGAAGGTTTGGCGCTGCACGATAACCTGCATCCAAGCCGTATTATTGTGGGTGAAAAGAGCGAACGTGCCGAAGTTTTTGCTAATTTGTTACAGCAAGGCGCAGTGAAGCAAGATGTATCAGTGTTATTTACCGATAACACCGAAGCAGAAGCTATTAAGCTGTTTGCGAATACCTATTTAGCTATGCGTGTTGCGTATTTTAATGAGCTTGATACCTATGCGGAAGTGCATGGTTTAAACAGCAAACAAATTATAGAGGGCGTGAGCCTAGATCCGCGTATAGGTAACCATTACAACAACCCAAGCTTTGGTTATGGGGGGTATTGTTTACCGAAAGATACCAAACAGCTACTGGCTAACTACGATGAAGTGCCACAAAACATGATGCGTGCCATTGTAGATGCCAACCGTACCCGTAAAGATTTCATTGCCGATGCGATTATTGCCAAAAACCCGAAAGTGGTTGGCGTGTATCGGTTAGTGATGAAAACAGGTTCAGATAACTTCCGAGCTTCAGCAATACAGGGCGTAATGAAACGAATTAAGGCAAAAGGCATCGAAGTAGTAGTATACGAGCCAGCGCTAAAAGAAGATAATTTCTACAATAGCCGAGTGATTAGTGATTTTGCAGAATTTAAGCAAACCAGCGATGTTATTATTTCCAATCGCTTAGCAGCAGAGCTAAATGATGTGGCGGAAAAGGTGTATACTCGCGATTTGTTCAATAGCGATTAGTTATAAATAAGAACAAGCCCAAGAACAAGAAAAATAAAAAGCAAAACCAAATTAGAAACGAAATTAAACAAATGAAGGCATTAGGGCCTGTAACCTAGGGGCGGTAGCGTGCCTTTTTAGTCTCTCTGCCTTCGCTAATAAACATTTACAGATGAGTAGTTAGCAATAAATTCTTGCAAAGAAATCCTTTCAAACCAAACTCGAGTAAAATAAAAATATTGTGGAACCCAGCATGAACAGCAACCAAGAATACCCGCAGCAGCCTATTGTCGATGGTGAAATTGATTTATTAGAATTGTTTAAAACAATATGGGCAGGGAAATGGCTCATTATCGCGATTACGGCGATGTTTGCTTGCGGTTCGGCGCTGCTTGCGCTGAACCAGCCGAATATCTATGTGGCAGAAGCTAAACTAGCACCTACCAAAGAGAGCCAAGGCGGCATGGGATCTTTGGGTGGCCAGTTGGGTGGGCTCGCTTCGCTTGCCGGTATTAATATGCCGCGAGGGCAGGTGGATAATTCGCAACTCGCGCAAGAAATTATTAAGTCGCGCGCGTTTTTAACTGATTTTGTGGAGCGACGCGGCATTCTAGCCGATTTAATGGCCGTTGAAAGCTGGAACCCTATTAGTAGCCAAGTAGAGTATGCAATTGATGTATATGATGCGGCGACGCAAACTTGGTTACGTGAAGTAAAACCGCCGCAACAATCCAAGCCTACCAGTTGGGAATATGTAGAGGCATTTCGAAATATCCTAACTGTAAATGGAGATGCGGGTTCTGGTTTAGTAACGCTTAGCGTAGAGCACCGTTCCCCGGTGGTTGCCAAACAATGGGTCGATTGGTTAATTGAAGATATTAATAACGAAATGCGTCGCCGCGATGTGGAAGAAGCGCAAAGCAGCATTGCCTTTATTGAGCGTGAAATGGCCAATACGCGGTTAGCTAACACACAGCAGGTATATGCCTCGTTACTCGAACAACAAACTCAAACTATTATGCTCGCCAACGTACGTCCCGAGTATGTATTTCGGGTGATAGATCCTGCCGTAGTGCCTGAACAAAAAGCGAAACCTAAACGCGCGCTGATAGCAGCTGTAGGTACCGTGCTCGGTGGCATGTTGAGTTTGTTTTTGGTGTTGGTGTTGAGTACGATGCGTAAGCATCGTGAAACGGCTTCTGAATAAGCAGTTGAAGACAAAAATTACTAGTAGCGAGAAAGTTGCAGTTATGAGTTGAGGTTTGGGTTTGTTAATTTTTAGTTATTGGATTATGAAAATATGATGAAATTTGCATTATTAGGTTGTGGGCGTATTGCCAAGCGCCACTCAGAATTATTAGGCCATGGTAAGATTGAAAAGGCAAAGCTGGTTGCCGTCTGCGACATTGTAGAAGAAAAAGCAAAAAAAATTGGCGAACAATTCGGTGTGCCGTACTTTACAGACATGAATGAAATGCTTGCTCAAACCGACATAGACGTTGTCACGGTTTTAACCGAAAGTGGTTATCACGCCAAGCACGTCATTGAAATAGCAAAACATAACAAACACATTGTGGTAGAAAAACCAATGGCCCTAACACTTGATGATGCAGATGCCATGATCAAGGCCTGCGATGAAGCAGGTGTCAAATTATTTGTAGTTAAACAAAACCGCTTCAACGTACCGGTAGTTAAAGCCAGAGAAGCCATAGAGGCAGGACGCTTTGGTAAACTGATTTTAGGAACGGTGCGCGTTCGTTGGTGTCGTCCACAAGCTTATTACGATCAAGATCCATGGCGTGGTACCTGGGCGTTGGATGGTGGCGTATTAACCAACCAAGCCAGTCATCATGTTGATCTGTTAGAGTGGATGATGGGCGAAGTCGAAAGTGTTCATGCGATGAGTTCAACCGCCTTGGCTAAAATTGAAGCGGAAGACACTGCAATCGTAAACTTGCGTTTTAGAAACGGAGCATTAGGCATTATTGAAGCCACCACAGCGGTGCGCCCAAAAGATCTAGAAGGTTCATTATCCGTATTAGGCGAAACAGGTACAGTTGAAATCGGCGGCTTTGCCGTTAATCAAATGAAAGTTTGGAACTTTACCGAAGAGCAAGAAGGTGATTCGGATGTGATGGAAAAATATTCTGTTAATCCACCGAATGTCTACGGCTTTGGACACCAGGCTTATTATGACCATGTTGTAGACTCGATTCTAAACAACAAAAAACACTTGGTTGATGGATTACAAGGTAGAAAAAGTCTTGAGCTGATCAATGCCATTTACGAGTCAATTGAAACCAAAAAAGAAGTCTTTTTACGCTTTAAACCTAAACATTGTCGTCTTGGTCAAAAATAATGCAACAAATGAACCAGCCTAATCTAAAAAGCGTTTCAATTCGTGATGACGTGGTTTTTGGGGAAAACGTCACAGTTGTACAACCGGTGAATCTCTACGGTTGCGAAATCGGTGATAGAGCATTTATCGGCCCGTTTGTAGAGATTCAAAAAGAAGTCAAAATTGGCCAGCGCACGCGTGTACAGTCGCATGTATTTGTTTGCGAGCTAGTCAGTATCGGTGATGACTGCTTTATTGGTCATGGTGTAATGTTCATTAATGATATATTCGCAAAAGGTGGTCCGGCTCGCGGCGATACCATGCTTTGGAAAAGCACCAAAATTGGTAACCATGTATCTATTGGAAGCAATGCTACCATTCTACCAGTTGAAATTTGCGACTATGTTGTCATCGGTGCAGGTGCAGTGGTCACTAAGAATATAACCCAGCCAGGCATATATGCCGGTAACCCGGCCCAGAAAATAAAGGATTTAAAACCAGATGGTTAAGTTTTTAGATTTAGCGGCACAATACCAAACCATTCAACAAGAAATCGATACCGCCATCCGTGACGTGATTGCCAAATCCGCGTTTATCGGCGGAGAATACGTTAACCAGTTCGAGCAAGATTTCGCCGGCTATAGTCAAGTTGAGCACTGTATCGGTGTAGCCAATGGCACGGATGCGATTGAAATCGCGATTGAAGCCCTAAATCTACCGCAAGGGTCAGAAATTATCGTACCGGCAAACTCGTTTATTGCCAGCTCCGAAGCGGTCACCCGACAAGGGCATAAAGTCGTGTTTGCGGATTGTGATCCGCAATCATACGTCATCTCGATTGAGGATTCCAAAAAACGCATAACACCAAAAACAAAAGCCATAATCGCCGTCCATCTTTACGGTCACCCGTGCGATATGGATGCGCTACAAACGCTAGCCGACCAACACGGGTTATACATTATTGAAGACTGTGCTCAATCACACGGTGCAGAATACAAAGGCAAACGAATCGGCTCAATTGGCGACATCGCCACCTTCAGTTTCTACCCTGGTAAAAACCTAGGTGCATATGGGGATGGCGGCGCAATCACCACCAACAATGCTGAACTCGCCAGAAAATCCCGCATGATTGCCAACCACGGTCGCATCGCCAAATACGATCACGAATTCGAAGGGCGTAACTCGCGCTTAGATGGGCTACAAGCAGCTATTTTGTCAGTTAAACTCAAATACTTACCGGAATGGACACGGAAACGCATTGCCGTAGCCGATTACTATCTTGCGCATTTAAAAGATATCCAGAAAATCACCTTACCCGTTAGACAAGACTGGGCAAAACAGGTTTATCATTTATTCGTCATACGTACCGAACAGCGTGATGATCTGGCTAAGTTTTTGGGGGATAAAGGCATACAAACTGGCGTACATTACCCGCTTTCATTACCCAAGCTAAAAGCTTACGACTACATCAATCAAGCGAGTGAAGATCTGTTTGCTAATAAAACCGATACTATGCTACTCAGCTTACCTATTGGCGAACACCTAAACGAAGAAGACTTAGGTCAAGTGGTTGCGGCAATCAAAGAATATTTTGCATGAACATCGCAGTAATCGGCGGAGGCATTAATGGCATTATGACCGCTTGGGAATTGCTCAAGCAAGGGCATAGCGTTACACTATTTGAAAAAGGCAAGGTTATGCAACAAACCTCGTCGGCTTCCTCCAAATTACTGCATGGCGGACTACGTTATTTAGAAAACTTTGAATTTCGTCTCGTCAAAGAAGCCTTAAAAGAACGCCAATGGTGGATACAGCAAGCACCACATTTAGCGCAACCGTTAAAACTCTACATCCCTATTTATCAAAACAATCGCCGTCCAGCGTGGATTTACAAACTCGGCCTATGGCTTTATGACTTATTAGCCGGAAGAAAAAATATCGGCCAACACCAAAGCTTAACCCAACAGCAAATCCACCAGGCCTGCCCAGAACTCAAAACCGAAAACCTAGTCAAAGGATTCAGCTATTATGACGGTCAAATGGACGACTACCAATTAGGTCTCTGGGCACTCGAACAAGCCAAAAAACAACCAAGCCTGATTATAAAAGAGCACACCGAAGTCACCAAAATCGACATACAAGGCAACCTAACTCTTGCCGATGGCACAACAAATAGCTTCGACAAAATAATCAATATCGCAGGCCCATGGGCAGAACAACTACTCAAAGAAAGCAACATAAAATCAAACTACACCCTAGACCTAGTAAGCGGCAGTCACATACTCGTAGAAAGCAACGTCATTCCTGCGTCGGCGGGAATCTCAAACAAAACTAATGAAAAGTTTGGCTACTTCCTCGAAATCCTCAACGAACGCCGTATGTTCTTCGTTTTACCCTATCAAGGCAAAACTCTAATCGGCACAACAGAACAGCGTCAAACGATAAACGACAACATACAACCCAGCGAACAAGAAATAGACTACCTAATCAACGCCTACAACCACTATTTCAAAACGCCCATTAACAAACAAAATATCGTGCAAAGCTTTGCAGGTGTGCGCCCGCTCATCAAAAGCACCGATAACCCAACCAAAGCCACTCGTGAATACGCCATACAACAAAACAAAAATCTAATAACCGTATTCGGCGGCAAATGGACAACTGCAAGGCAGTTAGCTTTGAAGTTGCCTGTAACACTAAAAAAAGATAAATAACTTATGCACATTCTAATCTTACCTTCTTGGTATCCAAAGCACCCATCAGATGTAACCGGTGTATTTTTTCGCGATCAGGGGTTGGCTTTGCAAAAGCATGGCCATCACGTTGGCGTTATTGCGCCACAACTTGAAACGCTTAGAACTTTATTTAAAAAAACAAACGCCAAGTTCTCCTTAAACTTTGAATTGGATGATGGCATGCCCACTTATCGCCATCCTTTGTATGCATTTTTACCGCGCTTGCCGTATGGAAATTACATTTTATTTAAATGGTTGGCGAAGAGATTAATCAAACGTTATATTGCAGAACAGGGCAAGCCAGACATTATCCATGCGCATTCTGCGATTTACGCTGGCGCTGTTGCTGCAGAATTATCACATGAATTAAAAATTCCTTTTATTGTCACAGAACATAGTAGCGGTTTTGCAAGGAAACTCTATGCATCTTGGCAAGTGAAGTTGGCAAAAAAGGCTTTTACGCAAGCAAAAAAATGTATTGCGGTCAGCCCTGAATTAAGTAGTTTATTAGAAACACAAATCCCTCACACACGTGGACAATGGACGTGGATCCCAAATATGGTTGCAGATAGGTTTAATCAACCATCACCGCGTGATACACAATCCCGCTCGATACGTTTTTTAAACCTAGCCATGATGAATGATAATAAGGGGCAAGCTGATTTGATTAATGCGTTTAAGCAAGTAGTCGAAGATAAGCTGCAGTCCGAGTTGTGGTTAGCTGGTGATGGGGCACTTCGTACCAATCTTGAACAACAAACTCAATATTTAGGTATTGCAGATAAGGTTCGTTTCCTCGGTATGGTTCCACCAGCTGCGGTACCAGGCCTGCTTGAAGAGGTCGATGTGATGGTTGTGTCTAGTCATTATGAAACCTTTGGTGTAGTCGCAGCAGAAGCATTGATGGCAGGGGTGCCTGTTATTGCCACACGTTGCGGTGGGCCGGAATGCATCGTGACCGAAGCAGATGGGATATTGGTGCCGATAAAAGAACCACAAGCTCTCGGGCAAGCTATGTTTCAACTTGCACAAAATATTGCGAACTATGACCCAGTTGAAATATCAAAACACGCTAGAGCTCGTTTTTCAGGGGAAGCGGTGGCTGAGCAGTTAACAAAGTTGTATCGAAGTGTATTCTTTAGCAGAAAGAATGACGAAATAGCTTTAGAAGATGTTTCGCAAAATGAATGCCCGTAAAGTATTAGCTTTTTCTGTTGGGCCGATAGGCGGAGCGGCGTTGGGGTTGATTACTTTGCCGATTGTGGCGTGGTTTTTTTCGCCGGAGGACATTGGGCGTTTGACGATGTTGCAGGTGGCAGTGAGTTTTGCCTTGTTACTTTTCAGCTTGGGACTAGACAAAGCCTATGTGCGTGAGTTCCATGAAGTAGAAGATAAAGCAGGCCTGCTGAAAGCGGTGTTCATACCCGGGTTTGTGATTTTATTGTTAGTGTTAGCAGGCTTGGTATTCAGTCCTTGGTCGCCATCGTTATTGTTGTTTGGTATTGATTCGCTGTTTTTAACGGTTTTACTATACGCCTCGATTCTGTTGTCGTTTGGCTCGCGCTTTTTGGGTTTGATTTTGCGCATGCAGGAGCGCGGCTTCGAATATTCAATGAGCCAGTTATTACCAAAATTACTGTTTTTACAGATCGTCCTAGGTTATGTTTGGCTAGGTGCAGACGCGGTTTTTGATAATCTGATCATGGCTAACTTTTTATCTTTGCTGGCGGTGTTTTTGATTTATGCATGGACCACGCGTAAAGATTGGTTGCCAGCTTTAAATGCTATTATCGACAAAGCCAAACAGTCACAGATGATTCGTTATGCAATCCCCTTAATTGGCAGTGGCTTAGCATTTTGGGGTTTGACCATCATGGATAAGTTGTTTTTGCGAGCGCTATCTGGGTTTGAAGAACTAGGGATTTATGCTGTTGCGATTACATTCGGAGGTGCGGCTTTAGTCTTTCAAGCGATTTTTTCAACTATTTGGGTGCCAGTTGTTTACAAATGGGTGGCAGAAGGCGTAAACCCACAAAAAATAAAACATGTGATTGATTACGTAACACTCGCTGTTGTGGCGATTTGGTCATTGGCGGGAATGTTTTCTTGGGTGGTGGCTTATCTATTACCGCCAGAGTATATGTTAGTGCCATATATCTTGTTGGCAGCGATGGCCTACCCCTTGCTTTACACGCTATCGGAAGCGACGGGAATAGGTATAGGCATAAAGCGCAGATCTATGTTTTCGTTGTTAGCCGCTATTTTAGCGTTAATTGTCAATGCGATTGGTAACTGGTATCTAATTCCGACTTATGGGGCCGCAGGCGCGGCAATGGCATCTGCTATCGCTTTTATGGTGTTTTTTATTATAAGAACAGAAGCTAGTTCAAGGTTATGGGAAAGTTTTGAACGGCGGCGCATGTATGTCTTTGTGATAGTGTTGATTATATTTAGTGTGTTTTTTAACACGATTGCAATAGAACGCCTTTCATTTGTAGTGTTTTTCTATTTTTTAGTGTTAGTGGCTTCGCTGTTCGCCTATAAAAGGCAACTTCTAGAAGGTTCTGCTTTTTGTATCAACAAGTTGTTTAAAAGATGATAGAAAACAGTCACCCATCTGAAGCCGAAACTTCTGGTTTATAGTTGTATTTTTATCTTATTAGCCGGCGAGCATATGCAGCTTGATGAAATACATAATTAAGTAATCAAAGATGGTGACATATTGACCTAGAAAGATATTGTGTTCGAACATGTTGTTTTTTTTGAACAGTAGGGTAAACAAGTTTAAAGTTATTTTAAAACCGCCCAGTTGATAAGATTAAAGATAATAATCCTATCAGTTCAAGTTTGATTATGATTTACGGACACTAGAAACTATTCTTAGTAACTCGGGTTATTCAGGTCCTTGTTTTTATTGCACAAAAGTGGGTTTATTACATCGGTAACAATATACCCTTTTGATGTGCTTGTGTGAGACTAAATACTATCCTGAAATACTTGCTCAAGACAAAGAAGTTTGCGAGACACAGCCTCCAAAATTTATTAGCACTGGGCTGGTCATTTTTTAAATAGCGGGGATTTCAGTCAAATTTAGAGTAGATTCATTTTTGGGAATGTTAGTAATTAAGAAGGCGGAACTTGAAAAGTGGTGAAAAAAGTTATTTACATTTCATTTATATGTAAACACCATATAGGTGTTCGAAAAAAAATCGAAGAGCAGGTTAATGAATGGCGAAATACAGGTATTGAAGTTTTGGTTGTAAATGATCTATGTGGTTATGGAGCCATAATCAAGTATTTGTACAGATATTATACCTTTATAAAATTTTTTTTGTTTCGCTGTAGCTCTGATAGCTTTGTGTACATAAGGCAAACTGTGTCTTTACCCCTGTTTGGTGTTTTTTCTCGATTAAGAAAATATAGTTACGAAGTCAATGCTGATATATCAAAAGAAGCCTCAACGCTCAGTATATTCCAAAAAATACTATTTTTATTGTTTAAAGACTCTTTATTGAAAAATGCTGATAAAGTATTTTTTGTTACTGAAGAGCTTAAGAGTAGATACCAAAATTCTTCAAAATTTAACTATGTGTTTCCTAATTGCTTAAAGAAACTTGGGTCAAAAAAGAAGTTGCCTAGAGGAAGAGATATTGTTTTCGTCGGCAATGAAAATCAAAAATGGCAGGGCGTTGATATTTTCTATGAGTTTGTGAAGGCTTTGCCAATGTTTAATTTTCATGTTGTTGGAAACATTTCAAGACCGCTAAATTTCAATTGTCATAATATTGTTTTTCATGGGATTTTAGACGGCACTGATTATTTCAATTTAATGTCAGAAATGGATTTTGCAATAGGTACTTTAGCTTTTTACAGGTCAGGTCTTTCAGAGGGGTCAGCATTGAAGGTCAGAGACTATGTTGCTTTTGATTTACCTATTGTTGCTGGTTATTTTGATACCGATTTTTCTGCTTCACCATTCTACTTAACAGTATCAACTAACCCGCTAGATCTCGATATAGAAAAAATTCAGGATTTTTTTTTACAGTGGGAAAGAAAAAGCATTCATGATTATCTAGACAAAGCCAACTTTTGTAAAAATAGAGAAAGCTTAAGAGTGCAGTTGATATGTTGTTAATAATGAATGCAGATAATAAGCGTAAGACTTCTGTAATGAGATAGGTCGAAGAGAGAGCAGCTATAGACAGGTGATACTAGCTGTTTTTGATCAAGAAAGTGAGCTCAACATGAATTATAAGGACTTTTTGGATGGACAACGCCACTCGATTTTGTAGCTAAACTTAGAGAAGCTTTCGCCCAGAAAAATTAGACGTTGGGCATCAAAAATTAAGCGGTAATTGCAAAGAGCTTTATTATTTCAGGTTGTTATGAACCTTTGAAGACTCATTTGAAAATGCTAAAGCGGCGTTCGAACAGTGTAAAAAACTGTACGTGTGACAAAACCAGAATAGCGTTCGAGTAAATGTAGAAGCCTTGCCTAGAGTTTACATGAGCGACCTGCAAGCGTATTGGCCGGCTAGTGAGCTGTAAATGGGTGTATACCCACATACTCGCGAATCTCAAGAAAGATATTCAATCACACGCACGCTTGTGTCATAGACTGAGGCGGTACCAGAAACCCTCACATAGGCATTGAGGCCGAATATGATCGGGCAGCTGAGTTTATCAACGACCACACATTGGTGAACATACCGAACGCTTCAACGATTTGGAAATAAATATGGTAAGAGTGGAGCCGGCATTATAGCATCCGTGCTTGAGCTAAAAAGCAGTTTCTTCGCAATCCGAATCTAAAGAGAAAAACGAAGGTAATGTTGTCATAGCATTGATTAAAATGTCACTATCGTTTCAACTACTTGTGTATACATCAACTACGGATATTAGACTACCTCACGAATCAACCATTTTTTAATAAAAATCCCCTACCTCTTTGCAATGGTTATTTAGTGTGAAGTTAAGCTCAATTACGCTAATAGATGAGTTTGCAGGCTATCGTATACAGCGCGCCAAAAAGATTAAACAGACTCAGCATAGCATTAAAGAGTGATCAGCGTAGAGCTTTATCTCCTAGGTAGTAATGCACTTTAAAGGCTCGATGACTCACATCCTGCGACTAACTTCAAAATATCCGTTATAATAACGACTCTTTTTAACGAAAATGTGGTTAAGTTTAAGACTTCTTTGTTATTGAACGCTTTGCACACAGAACAGATTTCAACCGCAATGGGCATGATCTTATCGGTAGTGTTTGAAACGGTTTAAACCGCATATTCTCGCAAGACTTAATGAGAGCAATTACGGATACGACATGTAGAAGTGTTCCTAATTTAAGTATTCAACTCTTTCGCCTCAAAAGTGATCAGGCTTTTTTATTTCTATGCTTTGCTTTGAAACAGCAATCGAACGTTATGTTTCCATTTGTTAAAGCGCGATACTTAGCAGGCCTCTCGGGACCGAATCAGCTAGTAAAGACGTATGCTTCTAAAGTAAAACTTAAGGTATTCACCTGAACTCTATTCAATCAGGCCAACAAATACCTGAATCGCGGTGCTTTAGCAGCACTGGTTCAAAATACTGGATGAAGCACGGACGATATTTAGCTTAGGCAGAGTCCTTACAAAGAGCATTTGACTTACAATTCTCTAAATTATTCAACGCCAGCTGAGTACGAAAGCAGGTGGTATAGAAACTCAAATCTCATTGAAGGTATGTTGCCCTTTCAAGGGAAAGGTAGTGTTTATGTCATTAATTTCTTGTTTCTATTTTTACTTTATTTATAAGTTTGATTTAAGTAAAAATAAAATATTTTCAATTGCAGCATTTTTACCAATTTTTTTACTCGGTTTTTCTTTTGACCTTATAGCGTTAGGATATTTAGATCATATGATGGTGTATGATCAGTTTGAGGTTAATCTGTACCTATTTATAATAATAAATATAATTTTAATATCTGGTGTCAGTGCCATTTTTTTCACAAATAAATTTTTGAAGTTAAAGAACAGCTCAATTACACGAAATAAAATAAATGATCTTCGCTCTTTACATGTGGTTTATCGGGTGCTTTGTATTTTAGTTTTTATTGCATTTTTGGTAAACTTCCAACGTGTAGGGTTTTCCTTAGAACTGCTTATTTATTCTCCTCGTGAGTATGAATTGTCGTTTGGAAAGTATACAGCAATAAATTATATATATTTCCTAAATGTTTTAGCGGTATTTTTATATGTATACTTGAATTATTTTAAAGTGATTAAAAAGCTGGATTTTCTGTTTTTCATGACTGTAATAGTTACTTCAGTTTTTTTTGGTAACAAGTCCGCCTTTTTAGATGTGTTTTTTGTGATTATTTTTACATACCTGTTAATGGAGGGCGTAACCAAAAAGATTTATTTGAGTATAGTAGCTCTCATTCCAATTGTGTTTGTCTTTTTTGAGTTTGTTAGAGGTGGGGGGATTGATGGTATATTTGGATACTTAGTTCAGGGTTATGTAAACTTCTATTATAAAATCGTATCAATGGATTTTGTTTATCAATCATTTTTTGTTTTTATATCTAATGGATTCAGTTTAATTCCTGTGGAAAATGAAATATTGGTTGCAAAAATAGAGAAAGGGTTTATTTTAAACGATAAATACAATACGTTCACAAGTTTTTATGAGCCTTATGGTGTATTTTCATTTTTTGGATGGTTTATATTTTTTGTTTTCACTTACTTCGTGATTAACTATTTCTCGCATAAGCATAGCATACTGCAATTTATTTCAGTCTTATTTGCTTGGGTTTTGTTCCTGTCGTTTTTCTCCTATCGATTTGGAGCATTTAAATATCAATATTTAATCTTTGTGGTTGTAATATTGTATTTTATTTTAAATAGATTGAAATTTAAGAAAAAGGTCAAGTGATTGGTATGGATAGTAAAGATCTCAATTTCAAATTAAATTATTATCTAGAACTCAAAGAGTTCGCCAGTAAAGTGAAATCTTCTGATGCTTATGTATATGAACAGGGTGTTTATAAGTATAAGATCAATAATGTTTATCCGTTAAATAATTTATATAACCCTGAAATAGCCTTTGTTCCGGTTGTAAATTTCTTAATGGCTCTGGAGCTAATAAATCAGTATTATGATTCAAGAAATGAAGTACTCTTATCAGAAAGTAAGTTACTGATTGAGAACTCAATTAAACATGCTCATGTAGATAAAGATAAAATGTATTTTCGTCATGAATATTATCAGCCGCTTTATTTGCTTAATAAGGGGTGGGTATCAGGTATGGCGCAAGGATTGTTCATATCAGCATGTGTAAGATTGTATCTTATAACCCAGGATGAAGTTTTTTTTCAATATGCAAAATCGGCTTTTGATGTAATGATAATGCCTGTAGAGCAAGGTGGCTGCATGCTAACATTGGAGGAAGGGGTCTGGTTTGAAGAATATCCTTCGAAAAAAAATAATTCTTTTGTTTTAAATGGTAATATTTTTTCAGTTTTTGCATTAAATGATTTTAATCAAATATATGATTGTCAAGAGCTATTGTATCAATCAATTCGTAAACTGAGTTCAACTATTGCAGAGTTTTATGTTTTTGAAGGTTGTTGCCGGTATGATTTAAATAATGCAATTTGTGATGAAAATTACCTGAAATTGCATCATGATCAATTGGATGTATTAATTAACGATTTTGGATTGAAAGATCTAGAGCCTTTTATTAACATTACAACCTCATGTGCTCCGACTTGTAATAACTTAACTTACTCGTTTAAATTTGACAGGGTGATCAGGAGAGTTCATAAGCTAATATTTATTTTGTTGATCGTCGTTAAAAAGCTAGCAGTAAAAAAATAATACTAATTATGTCAGCGATATTGCTCATTTTAATTAGCTAAGTCGAAAAATCCTGTTGCAAACAAAATGTTATTTAACTTTGTCTTACAAATAATTCCGTGAACTGTTCGCGTCGTGTCACTGATTGTAGTGATCAAATTAGATAGTTTAAATTCAGGTTTTTTATGAAAATACTTATAATAGGTGGACGTGGTTTCATTGGTCAAAAACTTGTGGACTCCTTAGTTAAGCACTCCTATGCTTTTGATGTTTTATCGCGCTCTCCAGTAGAAACTGTAAATCCAGTCCCGAAATTTATCAAAGGCGATCTTTTAGCTGCTGATTTGGATTTTGATCGTTTAGTTAGTAAATACGACGTTATTTTTAACTGTGCAGGTGAGCTGTATAATAAGGATTTAATGTATGCGCTTCATGTCGATGCAACAGCACAATTAGTTTCTGCATGTAAAAAAAATGCAAAAAAGCAAAACCGCAAAGTTCATTGGGTCCAGTTGAGCTCGGTCGGTGCGTATGGACCATCTAAACCCAAGGCGAATAAAAAGCGACTAGTTACTGAAGAAACAACTCCAGCACCAATTGGTGAATATGAAGTGACTAAAACATTAGCCGATGAAATTATCTTGAAAGCGGCGGATGAATTTTTTAGTTATACGATTTTGCGTCCCTCAAATGTTTTTGGGGCTCAAATGCCCAACAGCTCTATCAGACAGTTGGCAGCGGTTATTAAAAGAGAGTTATTTTTTTATATCGGAAAGCCAGGCTCAACTTCTAATTATGTGCATGTTGATGATGTGGTTGATGCCCTAGTTCTATGCGGGTTTGATGCGCGCGCAAGAGATCAGGTTTTTAACTTATCAAATGATTGTCCTCAGTCAGATGTGATCGATGCTTTGGCAGAGGGGCAAGGTTTATCTGCGCCAAAGTGCAGATTGAATGAGTCTGTTGCTAGAGTTATTGCATTTCTGTTTTCTTGGTTTCCAGGGTTTCCTTTAAAAGCCTCCCGTATTGACGCTTTAGTTAATCGAACTAATTATGATATAAGTAAAATTGAACGGGTTGTTGGGTTTAAACCTTCACGTGATGTGAAAAACACAATAATGGAGGCCCTTGAATGACTGATACTCAAAACAAAGAAGCGCCTAATCAACCTTATTTAGGTAATGTAAAAATAGCGCGTGTTTCAACGGTCGCATTTTTTATAGACACACAGCTGCATTCGCAAATTAGCATGACCATTCAGTCAGGTGCAAAAGTTTCTATTATTGCCAGTGATCCAGCGTTGAATCGTCCGATTGAAGGATCTGACTATTTCTCCATTGATATTCGGCGCGAAATCAGTCCATTTGCAGACTTATTGGCTCTAATAAAGTTATGGAAATTATTTAGAGAACAAAAATTTGATATTGTTCACTCTACAACGCCTAAGGCTGGTTTGTTAAGCGTACTAGCTGGAAAGTTTGCTGGCGTGCCTATTCGTATTCATTCGTACACTGGTCAGCCTTGGGTTACGCTTAATGGTATAAAACGTACCTTAGCCAAATTAGGTGATAGGGTTATTGGCTTTCTGACCACCGCGTGTTATGCAGATAGCGAGTCACAAAAGGCATTCTTGGTTTCCGAAAAACTTGTCTCTGCTGATAAGCTATCGGTGATTGGCAAGGGCAGTCTTGCTGGGGTTGATATCAAACGCTTTAACCAAGGACGATTTAGTAAAAGTGAGCGCGATTCTATTAAAGAAAGCTTTGGAATTTCTCAAGATTCAACTGTTTTACTCTTCGTGGGCAGGATTGTTAAAGATAAAGGTGTTCTTGAGTTAATTGAAGCCTTTAAAAATTTAATTGCGAGAAGCAGCAACACTAATCTTTATTTATTGATGGTTGGTCCAAAAGAATTACTTAATGATGAACTAGGGATTGAGGAGAATTCAGATATTTCACAAAAGATAATATTTACTGGATATACCGATTTTCCCGAACAGTATATGGCTGTCTCTGATGTGCTTTGTATTCCAAGTTATAGAGAAGGTTTTGGTACAGTTGTAATTGAAGCAGCTGCAATGGGAATTACGACCATTGGCTCAAATATTTACGGTTTATCAGATGCTATTGTGGATGGTGAAACGGGGGTTCTCGTGAAACCCAAGAATGTGCAGGATTTGACACAGGCTATAGATAAAATTGTGAGAGAGACTGATTTGCGTAAACAATTAGGCAATAACGCTCAAGCTAGGGTGTTAAACAATTTTTCAAATGAAGTTATTAATCGCTTAGTTATTGAAGAGTATTCTGTCTTGTTAAGTAGGTTAGAAAAAGTAAATGATTATGGCGGATAAAATATTTTTAACCGGTGCAACTGGGTTTGTTGGTTCGGCTTTGCTTAATAGATTTATTGCAGATGGCGCTAGTGTTAAGGCTTTGGTGCGTAGTGAGTCGGTGGGATTGCCAGGTGGCGTTGAGAAGATTTTCGGGGATTTATCGGGGTTGGTGGGGGATTTTCAAGTCGTTAAAACGCCGCGCTTCGCTCGCGATGACGAAGAAAGCAATGGTTGCAAAGGCAGCGATTCGGTTGGAGATTCCCCCGTTACGCTAGCAATGAATTTGAAGGGTTGCGATGTAGTGGTGCATACTGCCGCGCGGGTGCATATTATACGTGGTGAGGGGACGGAATATCTCCGGGTGAACCGGGATGCGACCTTAGTTTTGGCGCGTTTAGCCGCTGAGGCTGGGGTTAAGCGGTTTGTGTTTGTGAGTTCGATTAAGGTAAATGGTGAAATGACGAGACCTGGTAACGTTTTTGTTTCTGAGATTTCTCAAACACCTACTGATCCTTATGGGTTGTCTAAGCGGGAGGCTGAGCAAGGGTTATTGGAGATTGCTAAACAATCCGGCATGGAGGTGGTGATTGTTCGCCCACCTCTGGTCTATGGTCCAAATGTGAAAGGGAATTTTGCTGCCATGGTCAATTGGGTTAAAAAAGGCGTGCCTTTGCCCTTGGGTGCGATGCGTAATGCGCGGTCGTTGGTGGCGTTGGATAACTTGGTGGATTTTATTGCGGTGTGCGCAGACCCCGCGCGCTCACCAAAGGCCGCGAATGAGGTATTTTTAATTTCGGATGGGGTTGATGTGTCCACGTCTGAATTATTACGTAAAGTGGCTAGAGCCCTTGGGGTGAAGTCGCGGTTGTTTCCGATTCCGGTCGGCTTGATGAGTTTCACTGCGCGCTTATTGGGTAAAGGCGCGGTGGCGGATCGCTTGTTTGGTAATTTACAGGTGGATAGTTCTAAAGCGTGCGATTTGTTAGGTTGGAGGCCGGTAGTGACGATGGATGAGCAACTACATAAGATGTATGAGGGCGATAGAAAAAAATGAATATAGCGTTACGTATCATTGATTTTTTTGCCTCATTGCTTGGGCTGTTGTGTCTATTGCCTGTTTTACTGTTGTTGACCAGCATTGGCTATTTTGACACGGGCTCCCCAATATTTCGTCAAGAACGTGTAGGCCAAAATAAAAGGCCTTTTACGTTGATAAAGTTTCGCACCATGAGCCCTAATACGGAGTCTGTAGCAAGCCACTTAGCTGATGCAAACTCGATCACTAAGTTCGGATATTTCTTACGGAAAACAAAACTTGATGAATTTCCACAGCTTTGGAATGTTTTAAAGGGTGAAATGAGCCTTGTTGGTCCCCGCCCTGGGTTGTTTAATCAAACGGCTCTTATTGAAGCGCGCGATAAGTTAGGGGTATATCATGTGCGCCCTGGCATTACAGGCCTTGCTCAGGTGAATGAAATTGATATGTCTACCCCTGAATTGTTGGCGGAAACAGATGCAAAGATGATTGCTGAACTGAACGTTCGCAGCTATTTTAAGTACATCTTTCTTACAGTTGCAGGCAAGGGGAGTGGTGATCGTGTTCGCCCCTCGAAATAATTATTAATTATGATCCGTAAACTTATTACTTTACCCCGTAATCAAAAGCGCGCCGTAGCTGTAGCGATTGATGTGTTGGCGCTTATTTTTTCGTATGCGTTTGCGTTAAGCGTGCGCTATGAAACGCTGTATATTCCTGCTGAGCCAGATGTAGCCTGGGCGTTTTTACTCTCGTTGCCGGTATCTTTATTGTTGTTTGTGCGCTTTGGTTTATATCGTGCCGTAGTGCGGTATATGGCACTTTCGGCTTTGTTGGTAATTACCCTTGGGGTGCTTAGCTCGGCGGTGGTGCTGGCAGCTGCTATTTGGGCGTTGCAAGCGCCGGTTCCCTATAGCGTGGTGATAAATTACGCGCTCATGAGCTTGGTGATCGCAGGTGGTTTGCGGTTGTTAATGCGGGCCATGTATGAGCAAAAAGTAAGCCGCCGTAAACAGCGCGTTATCATTTATGGTGCTGGCTCGGCTGGGAGGCAACTAGCGCACTCATTAATTAATGGCGCTGAATATCACCCAGTATGCTTTATTGATGATGATCCAACGTTGCAAGGTTCCACGGTGTTGGGGCTGCGCGTATGTTCACCACAGAAAATTCAAGAGCTACTTACTCAATTTGAACCTAAACTGGTGTTGCTGGCTATGCCAAGTGCAACTCGTTCTCGCCGTCGTGAAATTTTAGATACGCTTGAACCATTGCGAGTTTCTGTGCAAACCATTCCGGGTATGTCGGATATGGTGAGTGGGAACATGCAAATTGATGAACTACAAGATGTGCGCATTGAAGATTTGCTTGGCCGCGATCCGGTAGAGCCGCGCAAGCGCTTAATGGAAACCAATATTCGTGATAAAGCCGTTTTGGTAACTGGTGCAGGCGGTTCGATTGGCTCTGAATTGTGCAGGCAAATTATTCAACACGAACCAAGGGTTTTGGTGCTAGTAGAAGTTTCAGAATACAACCTCTATGCCATTGAAAAAGAATTACAGGCCTTAGTTGCTGAAGCTGCAACACAGGGTAAAACTGAGATTTTAATTAAGCCGGTTTTAGCCAGCGTGCAAAACCAAAATCGCCTTACGCGATTAATGCAGCGCTTCGCCATCAATACGGTTTACCATGCAGCCGCCTATAAACATGTGCCTATGGTTGAATTCAATGTGGTGGAAGGAGTGCGCAATAATATTTTTGGCACCTTGCGCACGGCTGAATCAGCTATTGCCGCAGGTGTAAGCGATTTCGTGCTCATTTCTACAGATAAAGCGGTGCGCCCTACCAATGTAATGGGGGCTACAAAACGATTTGCCGAGTTAGTACTGCAAGCGTTAGCGCTTCGCGAAGGGGTAAGCACTCACTTTTCTATGGTGCGCTTTGGTAATGTGTTAGGTTCTTCTGGCTCGGTTGTGCCTTTGTTTCGCCAACAAATTGAAAACGGCGGGCCGGTAACCGTAACCCACGCCGATATTACCCGCTATTTTATGACAATCCCGGAAGCTGCCCAGTTGGTAATTCAAGCCGGAGCCATGGGAAGTATTAGTGCTGCAGAGCAACACAATAATGGTGGCCAAGTATTTGTACTCGATATGGGTGAGCCAGTGCGTATTGTAGAGCTAGCCCAAAAGCTTATTCGCTTGATGGGGTTGGAAGTAAAAGATGAACATAATCCCCATGGCGATATTGCTATTGTGTACAGTGGTTTGCGCCCAGGTGAAAAGCTTTACGAAGAGCTATTAATTGGTGATGATGTGCAGCCTTCGAATCACCCACGCATTTTAACAGCGCGTGAGCTACATTTGAGTTGGATGGAGCTTTCTGAGTATTTACAAAAACTCGATAGCTTTTGCACCGCATTTAGCGTTAACGAAATTCACCAGTTATTGCAAGAAGCACCGTTGGCCTTTGCGCCAACCAGTGATATTTGTGATTTAACATGGCAACCTCAGCGGAAAACAGCAGTTGCGGATATTCCTCATCTTGATGATGAGTTAGAAGAAAAATTAAAGTAGATTATTAGCTCATTAATTTAAAAAAGCCTTCAGGAGAATGCGGTGAAACGTGGTTTATTAAAAATAGGATTCGCTTTAGTGTGCGCAAGTGGTTTAACCCTTGCTAGTTCATTAATGCCCATGCAGGCTTCGGTAGCTCACGCGCAAGCATCGGCTCAGCAACTAACGCCTGCGCAAATTGAGCAATTTAAGCAATTACCACGCGCTCAGCAAGAGGCGCTTGCTCGCCAGTATGGCATTGATTTAAGTATGCTCGAACGCCAAGGCAGTAGCCGTGGTGCGCAAGAAGATCCTGAAACTTTGCGCCCTCGCGATGGTTTAACCGATGAGCAGCGCCGCATGGCAGAAGAAGATGCGGAATCTGAAAACGATAAGAAAAAGAAGCGTGAGCCTGAATTAAAGCCTTTCGGTTACAACATTTTCGCCGCCCAGCCCACTACTTTCGCACCAGTAAATAACGCACCAGTGCCTGGGAGTTACCGAATTGGTGCTGGTGATTCGGTGTTAATTCAAATGTTTGGGCAAGAATCGATTTCTCATAACTTGGTAGTTGATCGAGAAGGGCGTTTAACCATTCCGCGTTTGGGGCCGTTAACTGTGGCCGGCTTAACCTACGATGAACTGAAAGCATTAATTCAAAACCAAGTAAATACCCGCATGATTGGTATGCAAGCAGCGGTTTCTATGGGCGAGCTGCGCAGTATGCAAATATTTGTGCTTGGTGAAGCGCACCAGCCGGGGGCTTATACGGTGAGTTCATTAACCACCATTAGCCAAGCTTTACTGGCTAGCGGCGGCGTGAGTGATATTGCATCACTTCGGAATGTGCAATTAAAGCGTTCTGGTGAAACCATTGTTGAATTTGATCTCTACGATTTGCTCATTCATGGCGATGCTAGTAAAGATCGTTTGTTGCAGCCGGGCGATGCGGTGTTTATTCCAAGCCGTGGGCCATTAGTTGCAGTAAGTGGCGAAGTAGTTCGCCCAGCGCTTTATGAACTAAAAGCCGGTGAAACCTTAGCCGATGCCATGAACTTTGCTGGTGGCGCCTTGGCTTCAGGGCATTTACCTTCAGTGCGTGTACTCGGCGTACGCAATGGCCAACGGCAAGTAAGTACGGTAAATGCGGTTACTCAGGCCGAACGCTTGTTGGGCGATGGCGATGAAGTATATGTGCCACGTATTTCTGAAGCGGTGGATAATGCGGTTATGCTTTCGGGTGCGGTTACTCGGCAAGGGGCAATGGAATGGCAACCGGGTTTACGCATCAACGATATTATTCGTAGCCCTACCCAAGATTTATTGCCAGAAGCCGATTTGAATTATGGCCTAATATTGCGAGAAGACCCTGAAACCTATACTTTAAAGTTATATCAGTTTGATTTGTCTTCCGCGCTACGCGGTGATGCTCAGCAGAATTTGGCGTTGCAGCCGCGCGATGAAGTAATTGTTTTCAGCCGTTTTGAAGAAGAATCGAAGCGAATTCAAGCTGGTTTTGCTACCGATGAGGAAGTCGAAGAATACGAAGAAGAGAATAATGAAGTTGGATTAAATAATTCGTTATTGCCAACTGCAGAACGATTACCAAAAGATAAACTCGTGCTTTACTCAAAAAACTCCCGTCAAACTCTGCTAGAACGCCTGTTTGCACGGTTGCATACGCAAGGGGGGATTGACGGGACTGGCCGTTCGGTGAGTATTAGCGGTGAGGTGCGTTTTCCTCGTGAATACCCTATGGTTGAAAACGCTTCGGTTGCGAGCTTTATTGCCGCTGCCGGTGGTTTGCGTGATTCGGCTTATTTAGCTCGTGCTGAAATTACCCGCACGGTAACGGAAGATGGCGCTGCTAATACTGATTATATTCCGTTTAATCTTTATGATGCCTTACTAGGGAATGCATCGGTGCAAATACGTGCCCGCGATCAAATTAGCGTGTTCCGCATTCCTGAATGGCAAAATACCGTTGAAGTGATTTTAGAAGGCGAAGTGTTGTTCCCTGGCACTTACGCGGTGCGCCGTGGTGAAACCTTGCTCGATGTTGTTGAGCGCGCGGGTGGCCTCACTGATTATGCTTTTGTTGAAGGGACAGTGCTAACTCGCGAAGAGATTCGTGAGCAGGAACGTATGCGCCTTGCTTCGCTTAGTCAAGAGCTGCGGCAAGAAATGGCGAGCATTAGCTTAACCGAAGGTGGTGTTACTAATTACGGCGAATTAAACCAGCTCTTAAATGATTTAAGCGGTGCTGAGCCGGTTGGCCGTTTGGTGGTTGATTTAGCGCAAATTCTAAGCGGTGATCGTTCACGCGATATTGAATTGCGCGATGGTGATCGTTTAGTAGTGCCGGGCCAACGCCGCACCGTTTCGATTATTGGTGAAGTGCAAATGCCTTCTACCTATCGTTACGATGAAAGCTTGAGCGTTATTGATTACATTGAACGCACGGGTGGTGTAAAACGCCGTGGCGATGATAAGCGTATTTTTGTGGTGCGTGCCGATGGCTCGGTAATGCCTTATGCTCAGCGCCGCGGTTGGTTTAGCAGCACGGGCCGGGTAGATTTACGCCCAGGCGATACCATAGTGGTGCCATTGAATACTTCGTATAAAGATAATATGGAATTATGGGCTACTAGCACACAAATTCTGTATCAAATGGCAGTTGCAATTGCTGCTGTGAATAGTATTTAGTATGCGGCTTACGCCTATATTTATGCGCACTTGTGCTTTGGCTGGTATTTTTTTGGTTAGCCTTACTAGTGTAATGGTTGCCAGCCCAGCCCATGCTACGCCATGGGCTGATTCCGACGATGTGCAAGTGCGCCACAACTTGCAGATTCTGGCTGATGCGGGCGTGGTAAACCTTTCGGTAAGTACATACCCACTTATGTGGGGTGCGCTTATGGAGGTTTTGCAAGGTGTGGATACTCGCAACTTACGCCCGCATGAACGCAATGCTTATATGCAAGTAATGGCTGCGCTTGAGTTTCACCAACAGGGTGGCTACACCGGCGGCCAAATTAGCGGGCAAAGCAACAATGATGGGGAACGAGGCTTTGGCCAACGCCAACATGAAAAAGGCGCGATTGAAATTACCCGAGAATTAAAAGGCGATCATTCTGCTTTTCGTTTACAAACTGCTTGGCGCACCGGCCGCGAAACGCGATTTGGCCGCCAAGATAAGCAAGAACTTAGTTTTGCTGGTTCCTATTTAGCTACGGTGGTTACCAGCGAAGTATTAGGTAGTTGGGTGCTTTCGGCCGATCAGCTTTATACCTGGTGGTCGCCTAGCTATGAGAACGATGGCATGCATACCCGTTCTGCGCGGCCTTTGCATGCGTTACGTGTAACCCGCGCGGGGGCAAGCTCGAGTAACTTACCGATATTAAAGTGGCTGGGGCCATGGAGCGCCACGGCCTATGCAGGCCGCAGTGAGCGCTTGGTAGGGGCTCCTGAGTTGCTGATTAGTGACTTTGAGGGTGTAAACGATATCCTTGTAACTGATGCTCCGGCAGCTCGTGAGGAAGCCTTTGGTATTCGAGTTACCGCTAACCCTCACCGTTCATTACAGCTCGGCGCACGCTTTACTGGTGCGCATTTAGTACATACTTCAAAAAATGCGGCTATTGATGTCCGGGTTGTGTTGCCGAAGAAGCTTACCCCAGGGCAATTAGCCGTTTATGGCGAGTTGATTACCCACCAGAGCGATATTGATAATACCTACCATACCCTGGGTGCCGATTATAGCTTTGCGTTCGGTGGTGGCTCTGGTGCTGGTTCTGGTGCTTCTAGTTCCAGCAAACGGGCGTCGGCTATTACCAACGCCCGGGTATATGCCGAGCATTTGTATCATCAACAAAAAGAAACCATTGCCGTAGGCTACAGCCAATTTAATACCGCAGGTTTTGGTATTGATGTGCGCCTGCGCAACATTCGTTACCAGCCTAACTATTATCGTGCTATTGATTGGCAGAACCTTACCTATACCGATGGCGCTAATACCTTTGTTTCGGCTCAAGCGCTGCAACAGTATTTAGCGGGCCGGCAAGAACGTCAGCAAGCCGACATTACTTTCTATGTGCCATTGCGTGAAGGCCGTTTGAGCGCTGGCGTGCAAGCTTGGCGCGATAGTTATCGTTCTGATGTTGATTCTGGTGTTGGGGCTGCGGGCAATTCAGCAAACGATACTGATGTTAATGTATTTTTAAATTGGGAAATTCGCTGGTAAATGATGAAAATATTAGTAACCGGAACCGCCGGTTTTATTGGTTTTTATACTGCAGTTAAGCTTCTTGAGCTTGGCCACGAAGTAGTGGGGCTCGATAGCATTAATGATTATTACGATGTAAACCTTAAGTTTGGCCGTTTGGCGGAATCGGGCATTGCTCGCGATGCTGTGGCATACGGTAAGCAGGTGCAATCGAGCTGCTATGCGCACTATCGGTTTGTGCAGTTAAAGTTAGAAGATAAAGCCGCGCTCGATGCTTTGTTTGCAGAAGAACGATTCGATGCCGTGTGTAATTTGGCCGCTCAAGCGGGTGTGCGCTATTCATTAGAAAACCCGGCAGCGTATACCGATTCTAATATTGTTGGTTTTCTGAATATTCTTGAAGCTTGCCGGCACTTTGGCGTGAAAAATCTTTGTTTCGCTTCTAGCTCTTCGGTTTATGGTTTAAATGAAACCATGCCGTTTTCAACAAACCATGGTGTGAACCACCCGGTAAGCCTTTATGCGGCCACGAAAAAATCGAATGAATTGATGGCCCATGCCTATGCTCATCTTTATGGCATTCAATGCACCGGTTTGCGCTTTTTTACTGTGTATGGCCCTTGGGGGCGCCCCGATATGGCGCCGTTTATTTTTACCAAGGCAGCGTTTGCTGGCGAAACCATTAAAGTATTTAACAACGGGAAAATGAAACGCGATTTCACCTACATTGATGATATTGTTGAAGGGGTTGTGCGAGTTATTTTAAACCCTTGTGTAAGCGATAAAAATTGGAATAGTTTGGAAGCAAACCCGGCAAGTTCTTCTGCGCCTTATAAGATTTACAATATCGGTAATAGTGATTCGGTAGAGTTATTAGAATTTATTCAAGCGGTGGAAAACGCCGCCGGCGTAACCATTCAAAAGAACTTTATGCCCATACAACCGGGCGATGTAGTAGCTACCTTTGCCGATGTTACCGAGCTTGAGCAGGATATGGATTATCGGCCAAATACTTCTGTGCACGAGGGTATGCAAAAAACCGTGGCTTGGTATCGGGATTTTTACAAAATCACTTAAAACAAATTAGTTAAAACAAAAATGCCGCTTCAATTGCAATTGAAGCGGCATTTTTTATGTTTACAACTTTTAATTTTTGAATCACTGAGCTTAAATCACGTAATTTAAGCTCTTGGTTCTCGAACAAAGGCCATAAACGCCATATTCATCCTACATTCTGCTAACCAGAACAATTACTAACTATTAATTACCAGTAGTGGTGGTAGTAGAAGTAGTTGTAGTTGTAGTTGGTGTAGTAGTTGTAGTTGGAGGCGGAGTAGTTCCTGGAGGCGTAGTAGTAGTGCCTGGAGGAGTAGTTACGATTGTTTCTTCATCACAATCTTCGCCGAACAAGCATTCGATCTCATCAAGTGGATCTTTGCTTGAGCTGCCAACAACCGCTGCAAGTGCGGCTAAAGAAGCAATTGATGCAATACCACCTAATGAACCTAGGGTTCCATTAGCGTTGTTTTGCGCATTGTTTCCTGCAGCTCCGTCCTGTGCCATGGCCGGGGCAACAGAAACTAGCAATGCTGAAACTAAAGCTATAGCTGTTTTTCTCATAATTTAACATCCTTCATTAAGATACATGTATCGCTTGGCAATTCCTGCCGAGCATCTTTGATCATTGCATAGTTGCAGTAAAAAGCAAGTGAATTTTTAGTTGTGATTATATTGGCTTACCGTTTACTTCCCTATTATTCCCGGTTTTGATACGGGGAACGCTCATCGGTGGTATACCATAATTGCACGCGACGTTGCAGTTGCTGGCCGCCATCACGGGTTAGTGGGCTCCAGCCAAAGTTTACGCGGCTGCGTGAAGGCGAAATAGTAAAGAGATCGAAAGGAATATTAATAAAGAAACCTTTGTTAAACGAACCCTCACCAAAATCGGCGGTAGACATATCGGTAAAGGCGGCAAAAGCCCCTAGCGTTACCCCACTATCGAAGCGGCGTTGGAATATAATGTTTAAGCCTTTATCGCCGGCTAAAAACTGGCCAGCGCTTAAGGTTAACAAACCGCCATCGAGCCATTTGAAGTGTTGCCCGGCATCGTAATAAAGCGAGGCAAAACCAGTAGTTACTTCGTAATCGCGGAAACCAAACCTGCCGTTGAAATCACGTTGGCGTACGCGGTTAATATCTACCCCATATGAAAACGCGCTATTTAATGGCCGATATAGCACCTCTGCGCCTAGGCCACCGAACATTTGTTCAAGGTATCCGCCATAAGCACTTACATGCAGCTTCGGCGTTATGGCTTTGTAATAACTAGCTTGCAGGTTTTCTAGCCATACATCACTTTGTGAATATTCGCGGGTGAACGTGCGCACCCTTGGCACTGGCGATTGATCACTATCTACGGTGAAGTTGAACTTATCGTAGTTATTAATGATGTTGATACCAATATCACCATGTAACTGCCAGTTTCTATCAATTTGCCAAGTGCTAAAGGCGCTGGCCATGAGTTGATAGAACATAAAGGTTTCTGGTGAACCATAGCCTTGCTTTAAGTGCGGGCGAATACCCCAGCTTGGTGCGCCGGTGGTATCTTCATAACGCAGGGCCCAGCTTTCGCTTTCATTGGTTGGCCTAGGTGTTGGTTCTGTGCGCTCAATGCTTTTCCACGCTTGTTCAGGGGCGTTATCTGGATCGGCGTTGGCAATTTGTAGGCGATAAGCATCGGCATCGAAGGTGTAGCTTACTATAGGTTGTTTTGAAGCCTGCTCAACGATTTCAATTTCTTGCACACTTGTAGGTAATTCAGCAAGTAACGCGCGGGCTGTGCGATCGAGGCGTTCGCTAGGTGAGCGGAAGCGTCCTGCATGGGTATATAAGGTAACTCGATGGCGCAACGCTTCTTGATTTTCTGCGTTTTGCTGGGAAGCTTCGCTATAAGAGGTATCGTTGAATTCCATTTCTTCAACAACATACTCGTTGTAATGATAGCTGCGTTGAATCTGTAGAACTCGATCGAGCCGTTGGTAGTTAACCTCTTCGAAACTTTCGCTTCTGGGAGCTTGCCCAGCATCGGCCAATACTGCAGCTGGCCGTTCAGGGTTAAGTTGAATTTGCGCCATGTTGTTGAAGTTGGTGGTGATGTTGATACCAAAGGTAAGCACATCGCCACGTTCGTAATTTAGGCTTAAATCAATGGCGTTGTTGAGCTGCCAATTAGCCCCAAAGTTAAAGGCTGTGCTTGGATTTATGGTAACGCCTGCACGATCTTGTGAATAATCGTTGCTTTCAAACTCTAGTTTTAGGCGCAAACGATCGATTGGGGTTTGATATTCAACCCCAGCGAATAAGCCGGCATCGCCCCGAAACCACTGGCCTACCTCAAGTGTACCACCACGGCCACTATATCCGCTTGGGCGATCGCAGAAGGAACTGGAAGGGATACAGAATGGGTTTTTAAAATGATCGGCGGTGCCCATGCGGCCAAAACCGAGGCCGAGGGTGAAATCGAATGGGCCCCACGCTTTGCTGGCGGCAATATATTCACTGCTAAGTAGGCCGGTGCCAGCGAAATCAATTAAACCTACCGAGATTTCTGGGAAGTAAGTGCTTTCTTTGGCTAGGCGCACTTTTACATCGAAGCCTTTATCGGTAAGAATGCTGGTGCCTGAGAAGCTCGGATCGCGACTGTACAACCGATTCGGCATACGCAAATAAAACGCGCTGGCTTCGAGCCAATCAAATAGCTGCACAGAAACCGTGTAACGATAATATTCATTCATATCGTTGTAACTGATATTAAATGCGCCGGCTTCGGCGTGGCGGGCTGTGGGCATTTGAATTAAACCAATGCTGCCGTAGTTATTGTATGTGTGGCGGCGGTTTTCAGTATTTTCTAGCGTGGCGTTTACTGCCAATTCGCTGTTGTTTTGCCGTTCCCAGCTGCTGTGCTGGTTTATCGACCATGGCCGCAATAGTTGCCCCCAATTGTGCTCTGGGCGCAGGGTGTTGGCTGCGGCCGCACTTTTGTTTGCGGAGCTTGCGTTAGCGGTTGTATCGGCATTGCTATCGCTAACAAAATAACCCAACAGCTGATTCAAGTTTTCGGCAAACTCCGGAATGTTTTCGCGGGTTGCTTTATCGAGGCTATGCCCAAGCTTGCCTAATGGCAATAAGCCCCATGCCGAGCCCTCGCGCAAACCAACAAATAGCATATCGCCCGGCTGCACTTGATGGCCGCCAGCGTTGTGGCTACCCCAAGGTAGGGCTACCGCAGGGCTTTGCCGATGGGCGGCGCTGGTGCGCACTAGGGTTACTTGCTCGGGGTTATGCTCATCGAGCAATACATTGCTTTGCTGTTGCGCCAACATATATCCGCGCACGGTTTGGTTAGCTACAAATGGCTGCTTGCCATAGGCTTCGGTTAAGCCATATACATACACGTGTTCGGGCTGGCTGGGTAAAATAAATGTGTAGCTGCCGGCTTGCAGCAACGGGTTGTAGTTTAAATCTAGGCGCGCTTTGTAGATATTCGGCGCACCATAGGTTTGCACACCTAAACGCCAGGTTTGAATTTGTTCGCGTAGGCTTTCGGCGAGTAGCGGTTTGCTTTGCGCGAGTAGGGTTAAATCGTTCATTACTTGGTTGCGCGCGGCTTCGGCTTCTTCTTGCCTATCGTTCAAAATTAACCGCGCTGCAGGCCAATAGATATCTTGCGCTGAAGCGCCTTGTTGCTCACGTTGCTGATTTAGCTGTTGCTCGGCGAAGGCGAGTAGGGCTTGCAGGCGAGCGGGCTCTTGCAGCTCGATGGTGATTTCTTGGGTGGCCTGCTGTTGCTGTTGTTGCTCTCTTTGTGCGCTTTCTCGCTGCTGTGCGCTTTCTCGCTCTGTTTGCTCACGCGCTGGCTGAGGGCTCTCTGCCCGCTGAGGGCTCTGTTGTGCGCTTTCTAGCGCGGCGCTGGCGGCAAACGGGGTGGCAACGCTTAACGCGAGTAAACAATAAAGCGCGTTATGAACGGCAGCATTCAAGGGAGAGCGTTTGAAGCTAGTTGGCATATTTGGATTCGCTTTCTTGTTATTAATTTTTTTATTCACTATTTGCGTGTTTCTTATTTGCTTGTTCATTACTTGTTTGTTCATTATTGGGCCCCAGCCGAATCGCGGCCTACCCATTTTACTTGGATAAGGCTGATGTATTCATTTTCAGGCAGGATCTTTTGCTTGCTGCGCGCCACATGGCCATCGGCTTCGATATAAAAATCATTTTCAAAGGCAACGCCCGAGGCGGTGAAGTGCCCGGTTTCTACTACATGGTAAACAGTGAACTCACCGGACGGAAAGCCCATTGGCTCGGGGCCGGACACAATACGAAATTCTGAAACTACATTTTCACTGCGTTGGCGATCGCGGTCGACATAATCGATTTGCCGTTCCCAACGGGTGTTGCAGGTGCTGTTGTTGGTGTGGCTTTGAATGATGCAGCGTAGTGGATCGTTTTCGCGGTTGTTCACATATACCAAATCGTGCTGGCCGAGTTTGGCGGCGCTGATTTCGGCTTTTTGGCCCAAGGTTTTAATCACTCGGCCATTTTCGGTTACCACGGTGATGCTATCGCGGCTTATCCAGCTGTATTGCTTTTCTGTGCCCACGGTATCGATGTAGCCGAGCACTACTAATACGCGGTTGCTGCCATCGCGGCGGATATATTGGGCAGAATAAGGAAATGCTTCGATATCGGCGGGGGATAAATCGCTATCGTTACTTTTCGCCGTTTGCAGGGCGTAATTTATGGTGTTTTGAACATCGCCAAATACCGATGTGCAGCCGCTTAAATTAGGAAGCAGTAATAACGCCGCTGCCCCTAGTATTCCCTTCATATAATTCAAACTTATTCTCCAACTTGGCTGTTTTTAACGCGCTTTTATTGACCGCAACCGGGGTCACCCAATCGGAAGTAAAAAGCGGCGTTCTTTTTTATTAATTGCCAGTATAGCTGTGCAATGTACTTACCTCCATACCATGAGTGTAAAATTAATGCGTAGTAGTGGTTTAAGCAAGCGTGATGGGGAATATCTTGCTAGTATTTTTATGTGGCTCTTCTTTGATTTGCGAATGTAACTAAAATGGATTACCTTAATGAAAGTAACCGAAATCAATTACTTTCGTATATGTAATTAAAAATAATTACTTTCGGGGTGTCAGTTTTGGAATGGAGTATCTATGAGTACTGAGGTAATAGCAGTAATTACAGGTGATGTTGTAGATTCCCGCACTTATCGTGACCATGACTACGATAGTATGCTTGAACTCTTGCAGGTGGTGTTGGGTGAGGTAAAAAGAACAACGCTTGGTAGTTTTGACGTGTTTCGCGGTGATTCTTTCCAGTTTGTTACCAGTAATATTAAAGAGGTGATTACCGCAGCGTTGATTATTCGGTTAACGATGTTAATTCATTCTCCTAGCGTTGAAGTAAGGCAGAGCATTGGTATAGGTGCGCTTACTAGCCGGAGAGAAAATGTGAAGTTATCTACGGGTGATGCTTTTATTCTTTCTGGTAAAGGACTAGAGAGTATGAAGGGAGAGCTTTTGGCGATTCATACTCTAAACGAGACGTTTCAAAATAATATAGTGTTACTGACTAGGTTCCTTGATGTTCACTTATCAAAACTGAAATATGCACAAGCTCAGGCACTGTTGGCACACATTCAACATCCAAAGTTAACCCATAAGCAATTGGCTAAAGAGCTTGCGAAAAGTAGGGTAAATACTACACAGTTATTAACAGCAAGTGATTACAAATTAGTTGATGCCTATATTCATTTTTTCAAAAGCAACTTACCCAAATCAAAGGATTTGCTATAGATGTTTGAACTACCTTTTCTGATATTTCTGTTGATCGCCCATATCATAGGCGATTTTTATCTTCAGCCTCGGCATTGGGTTGACGATAAGCGAGAACGAGGAGTTCGCTCGCTGTATTTGGTACATCACGCAATTATTCACTTGGGTTTAACGTTTACCGTTACCGCAGGTTGGCTCTTGTTTTCTGGTGCAAGCTTAATGCTCATTTGGTTTACTTTGACAGTTGGTGTTTCACATTATTTTATTGACCTAGCAAAATCACATCTTCCGGAACGAAATAGATACTTTTTAATAGATCAATTCCTGCATGTACTTATTCTGGTTTTACTTTGGCTAGCGGTAACAGAACAGTTTCAAAATATCTCCTACATTTTTGGGTATATCGATTGGTTTTCAATTTCGGTTGTAGTTCTTTCGTTTCTTTTCGTAATGAAACCAGCATCGATTTTTATAGCAATGTTATTAAAGCCACTGATTGCCGATCTTAATCGAGTGAGTGAACAAGTGAATGGAGCTTGTAATGTGGATGATAAGAGCGCTAGAGATTGGAACGAAGGCCTTGTGAATGCAGGGAAGATGATAGGCATCTATGAACGACTAATTGTACTTACGCTAATTCTCCTTCAGCAATATGCGGCTATCGGTTTTGTAGTGGCCGCGAAATCAGTATTTAGATTTGGCGATCTACGCAAAGCAAAAACTCGAGCACAAACCGAATACGTAATTGTTGGAACATTTGCGAGCCTTGCCCTTGTGTTAGTTATTGGTTTGATGACCTTATATGCGCTGGAATTAGGTTAGAATAATAGGTAACACTTTATGGTATGGGGTTTGAGTATGTGGAACGAGCAACAACGGGCGGCAATGGCTGCGCTAGGCATACCGATTTATGAGTTTAAAGGTGGCGATGTTTCGGCAGAGCCCGAGGCTGTGGAGCCTGTTGCCGAGAAGCCTTCAGCTCGTGAGGAGCCCTCAGCTCCAAGTACAGAGCCTTCAGCTCAGAGCAAAGAGCCTTCAGCTGAGAACAAAGAGCCTTCAGCGGCAGAAGAAACCCAAGCGCCGCAACCAGCGCATTATCGCCTTGGGCCATGGTTTTTGGTGTTCCCGAATGATATTCCCGCCGCGAGTTTTGATTGGTTACGGGATTTATCATCGTTTATTGGTGGCCGGCCGGTGCAAGTTTCTCATGTTTCGGCCGATAAGGTGGCTATAGATTGCAGCGCGTATGCGCAAAACCAACTTAGCCCTGAACAAAAACAAACGCTTTGGGCGGAATTGAAACCGGCGCTGAATTAGCAATAGTTAGCGCATAAATGATAAGAAGCCAATGACAAAAGAAAAGCAGCGTTTATTTATTGCCGATATTGATCGCCTCACTCCGGATATGATGCAAATTGAAAAGCAATCACATGCGGTGCCTTGGAGCGGGCAAGTATTTGGGCTTTGTTTTGGAGGCGGCTACCGAGTGGTGGGGTTGTATGCCATAACCGAAACTGGCACGCGCTTGATTGGCTATACGGTGGTGCATAAAGTTCTTGATGAGCTTAGTTTGATTAATATTGCTGTAGACCCAGAATATCGCGGCAACGGCTATGGCCGTGTGCTGCTAGAAAACGTGATTGATTACGCCTCGAATGAGCAAGGCGAGCAAGAATGGATGATCTTCCTCGAGGTGCGCGAGAGCAACCGAGCCGCAATCAGCCTATATGAATCACTCGGCTTTAATGAGATAGGGTGCCGCGTAGAGTACTACCAGCCCACTCGCCCCGGCAAAAGCCGCGAAAATGCGCTGGTAATGGCCCTCGGCGCTTAAGCGCTATTTTAGGTGAATGTTAACAAATAAAATAAATACTTATACTTTTATCAAATTAAACACCTATACTCGGTGACTTTTGATAACTCACTCATCTTGCCACGCGCTAGGTGGGTTTCAGTATAGGTATAATCCTGGATGTTGCTGCGAATCTGTTTGTTCTTCCTACTTTTTGTTTCTGCCTCTGCTCAAGCGGATTACGTTGTTTCTGGTGCCCCAACCGCTTATGGCCCTGATTACAATGGGCTCTACGTTGAAGCTGGAGAGCGCGGGGGCAAACCTTATTATAAGCACAGCTCCGTCGAATTGTTTTTATCCTTCACTGGGATATGGGTTCTCAGTTCATATCCAGATATGCCTTGGGGAGATTTTGAAAACTATAGCGACGCCGAATTACCACCAGAAACGGGTTGGAGGGGTATGCCGGGCGCAGAAAATATCCGCGTAACAATTGCAGGCCCCGCTTTACAGTATTCAGCTGCTAAGTTCCTCGAATCTTTAAATAACGATGGTTCACTAACCGGGCATATTTCAATTACGCACAATCAATTTGATGAACAAGGTTTCGCTGGCGTAGCGGATGAGAACTTTATCGAATCGGGTAAAGTGCTCGTGGGTAATGTGCCGGATGGATTAACTGCGGTGGTTCGCTATGTTTCACCAAGCGAACTGAACTTCACATTTGTTGGTGTAGCAGTTAACTCGGCACAAATAAACAATATAAACTCAATTTCGGTTGAATTTATGGATTCCGCATTCGCCGGTATCAATGCATCTGCAGCACTAACCAATTCTGCAAGCGTAAGCGATATTGCGATTAATTTCCGTGATGAACTTTTCGTGGCTGCCAGTGGTGCTGATTACACAAGTATTCAGGCTGCATTAAACGCTGCAAAATCCTACGACATTATTACGTTAGCTGCAGAAACGTTCACTGAACCTAATATTACAGTAACGAAAAATATCGTGATTCGTGGTGCCGGTGCCCGTAAAACAATAGTTCAAGCACAGACAGATGATTTACTCTTGTCTGCCAGGGTTTTTTCGGTTCATAGCGGCTTGGATATGGTTATTTTTACCGACTTAACCGTGAAAAATGGCCTGCAAACGGGTGTTGGTGCGCGAGGCGCCGGAGTTCATGCGCTTTCTCCAGTTATATTTGAAAATTGTCGAATAACCAACAATACGATCAAGGGTTCCGGGAATTTATGGGGCGCCGGCTTAGATGGCTTAATGGGCGCTTCGCTGCGGAATTGCTTGGTAGATAACAACCAGATTAATTCCGCAGGCTCAAATGTTTATTTCTCGGGTGGCGCTGGAATATCTTTTCAAGGGAGTTTTCATATTGAAAATACAACGATTACCAATAACCACCATAGCATTGATTCTGGCGCTGTAAGCAACCAGCTTTATGGGGCCGGTATTTTCAGCCGTAACCAGGGTAATGGTTTTATTGTGAATTCAACCATTACCAATAACACCACCAATGGTTCTGGTGGTGGTATTGCGGTGCAGTTAATGAGTGGCGAACTTCGTATTACAAACTCGATTTTATTTGGCAATGCTGCAGGCTTTAACGCGGCATCGGGTGATTTATGGTCAGAAGTAGGTGATGTGGTATTTGAATCCTCAATTCTAGGGGAACTTTTTTACACATCAGCAGGGGCATCGGTTGAACATTCGCGTTCGTTGTATACCGACCCTGCGCTTGATGTGTTGGCGGATAATGGCGGGCAACTGCAAACTCACGCGCTGCTCGCTGGGAGCCCAGCGATAGGTGCGGGGATTGTGGACGCGTTGGTGCCCGATCTCGATCAACGTGGCTTCAGCCGATCTGGCGCGCCGGATATTGGTGCGCATCAATACGATGCCACGGAGCCTTATTACGTTACTTATGATGCGAATGGTGGTGTTGCCGATAATGTACCGGTGTTAGGCCATAGCCTTTCGGTTGGAAAATCATTTACGGTTAGTGCGCAAGGTGCACTTAGCAATGGTGATTTAGATTTCTTCGGGTGGAACACTGAACCGAGTGGCGCGGGTACCAACTATTCTGCTGGTTCTGTAGTTGTAATGCAGGATAGTGATTTAACTTTGTATGCGCAGTGGGAACCGGTTGTTGTTATTACGCTATATTCATTGAATTACAGCTCTGCGGGCAACGGGAGTATTGCCGGAGCTGTTGATCAGGAGGTTGCATCGGGTGCATCGGGCACTTCGGTTGAGGCTGTGCCTGCTTTGGGTTATTCGTTTGTTTCTTGGAGCGATGGTTTGGAAACGGCTACACGTCAAGATACGAACGTAGCGTTTAATATTGCGGTGCAGGCGAATTTCGAGATTAATCAATACGCGGTTAACTTTGTGGTAAATGGCGTTATTACCGAAACTCAAACGGTTGCGCATGGTGGTGCTGCTGCGATTCCGAACACACCCGTTGTTCCGGGTTACACATTTACTGGCTGGGATCGAAGCTTCAACGAGGTTGTTGGCGATTTAACAGTAACGGCAGTATTTGCCATTAACAGTTTCACAGTTACCTTCGTTGATCACGATGGTGCGGTATTGAAAACCGAATCGGTGGCTTATGGTAGCGGCGCTTCTGCACCTTCAGTGCCAACCCGCACCGGGTATAACTTCAGTGGTTGGGATCGCGGTTTTAGTAATATTACCGCGGACATCACCGTTACCGCCGCCTATAGCATCAACAGCTTTACCGTAACCTTCGACCTTAAGGGTGGAGTGCGAACGGGTGGGGGTGAATTGGTTCAGGGCGTTCAGTATGGTGCAAACGCTTTAAAGCCGGAGTTTGATGCGCCGGAAGGGCGTGTGTTTATTGCCTGGGATCGTAGGTTTGAGAACGTAACAGAAAATATCACGGTTAGTGCTAGTTATCGTTTATTACCAACAGGCGAAAATATTTCTGCGGAATTAAACCAAGACGATGATGCCGTTATTGTTCCTAGCATAGCGGGGGAACCCGGTGCTGTGCTTAATTTAGTTGTGGTTACCCCACCAACGAACGGAACTTTAAGTGATACTGAACAAGGCTGGGCGTATACACCTAACGAGCGGTTTAGTGGCTTTGATGAATTTGAATACTATGTACAAGATGGTGAATTTAAATCTGCAACGTATCGTGTTGATATTGCAGTTTACTGGGTGAACTCTGCACCAGTGGCGGTAGATGATGGGTTTTCATTGGAACGCAGTAGCGACGATACATATTCTTTGCCCGTGTTATTAAATGATTATGATGCAGACGAGGAAGCATTAACCCTTATTACTGCGCAAACAAATGTAGGCTCTGTTTCGATTGATAGCGGGGCACTTTACTTTAAAGCACCAGAAAATTTTGTCGGACAGGTGAACTTATCGTACGTTATCAGTGATGAATCAGATACCACTGCAAGTGCTTTGGTTGCATTGACGATCACGGGTGAACCTGATGGCGATGCGCCTCGCATTGAAGCTTCGTCGTTTGTTCGGGTAAATGCTACTGGATTACAAACACGAGTGAACTTAGGCACTGCTTCGGCAATTGATGTTGATGGCCGCTCTATTCCTGTAGCTTTAGTTGAAGGGAATAATCTATTCGAGCCGGGTGAGCATATTGTTTTCTGGCGAGCTATTGATAGTGCAGGGCGTGAGAGCACGGTTTCTCAACAGGTGTGGGTAGATCCGATGATATCACTAAGCCGCGGACAGACTGTGGGGCCATCTGGTTCGGCATTTATTCGTATTTTCTTGAATGGTAACTCGCCGGAGTATCCTGTGGCGGTTCCTTATACTGTAGTGGGAACAGCGCTGCCTAGTAGCCATAGTTTGAAAGATGGTGTTGCCTATATCGATGAAGGGCTCGAGACACATATCGAGTTTGAGATTCATGATTCGTTGAATGGAGAAAACGAACAATCGATAGTGGTTGTTTTATCGCCCGACTTAAACCGCGGTGCTGTAGATCGCTCAACGATTTTAGTTTCGCCTCAACCAGTAGTGCCATCAACTCGATTATCGGCATTTCAGGATGATGAACCTCGCCTAATAGTGGCAAAAAACGCTGGTATGGTTGAGATACGTGGGCAGCGTGAAACAGCGCAAATTGATCATGAGCTTAATCACACTTGGATCACCGAGATTGACGGAGTAGCGGCGAATAATGAACTAGTATTTAGCTTCGACCCAATCAATGTTGCTTCTGGAATTCATAAAATTAGCTTATTAACGTCCTTGAGTGATAACGCTATTGGAAATCATGAAGCGTTTGTATTCATTGATGTTCGCGATGTGCTTCCTGTTTTGGGTGATTCTGATTCAAACGGTAATGGTATTCCAGACCGGCTGATTGGTCTTGGTGATGCAAATAATAATGGTATTCCAGATTTTCTTGATGGGATGCGCTCGTGCAATGTGATTTCTCAGCAAATTCTGCAACGGAACTCGTATCTTGCAGAAATTGAGCCCGGTGTATGTATTAGCCGAGGCCGCGTAGCTATGGAGAGCAGTTTAGGCGCAATTCAGCTTGCACCAGATGCTTCTTCGCATTTAGTTGAACTGGATGATGAGTTTAAGAATGTTGGGGGCGTATTTGATTTTATTATTACCAACATACCTGAGGCGGGTGAAAGCGTTTATGTAGTGGTACCGCAGCAGAATGTAATTCCAAGCGGGGCGGTATATCGAAAATACATTGATGGCGTATGGCAGGATTTCGTGGTTGATGAACATAATCGAGTATTCAGTGCGTCAGGTGAGCCTGGTGTGTGCCCTCCGCCTGCAGGTGCGCAATGGCAGCCGGGATTAACAGAAGGGCACCATTGTGTTCAGTTGTACATTCAAGATGGTGGCCCTAATGATGCTGATGGCAAGATCAATGGCAACATTTTAGATCCCGGTGGAGTAGCGGTTATTGCAGGAGATAACACACCACCTCGTGCGAGCGATTTAAGCGTAAGCATGGTTTGGAATCAAAGTTTGTCCATTTACGTACTTGAAAGTGCGATTGACGATGATGGTGATGATCTTCGCTTGTTATCGGCCACCGCAGATATAGGCGAAGCCGATATCGTTGATGGTGAGTTTCTCCGCTATACCCCGCCAAGGGGCTTTGGTGGCATTACTACTATTGCTTATAGTATTGGCGATGGCTTTGGCGGTGTGGCATCTGCGCAGATTAGTGTTGATATTTTGGGTAATGCGCCTCCTGTTGCTGTAAATGATGTGGCATCCACAGATGACCAAACTCCGATTATTATTGATGTTCTCGCAAATGACCATGACCCGGAAGGAACCTTGAACACCGTTGTAGCGGCGGTGGCAGAACAAGGGCAGGTAGTGGTTTTGGCGGATAATCGATTGCGATACACGCCTCGTGTTGGCTTTGGTGGAACTGATATTATTCGCTACACGATTGAGGATGAATTGGGTGCGCAAGCTTCTGCCGAAGTTTCGGTTTCGGTGTTAGTGATGGAAACTATTTCAATTCAGCAGAAAGCTTCGAAAGGGAGTTGGTCGCTTATTTTGATGCCGTTTGTTCTACTGATCTGGCTGAATCGTCAGCCTGCATTGATGGGCTTTTTGCGCCGCGCAGTTAAGCGAGGACAGATGAATACCTTTGTTGTAGGCGCGATTTTAGCAACGTCAATGGCAACTTCCTTGGTATATGTTCAGCCTGTATACGCAGGCGATAGCAGCAGTGCTGGAATGATGAATTGGGAAGTGGAGTTGGCCGGCGGCACGAGTACAACGAAAGATTCTCGCGCGCGAATAGAAAGTTTGTTACCGGAAAACTCGCGTATAGAACGTTATAAAGGGCGTGATTATGCCTTTATGCTGCATTTTAGTTACCAGATTGCACCGAATCTGCATGCAAAGGGTGGTTATGTAGATTTGGGCTCTGCCAATGTTGATTTGTTGGTTAATACAACTACTTCGCAGGCAACGTTTGAAGAACTGGCGGGAACTGTACCAATTTTAGGTAGCGGTTTTACTATAGGTTTAGCGAAGCGCTTTGATATTAGCCGAAAGTGGCAAATCGGTGCAGAAGTAGGGATGCTTGATTGGAAGGCGAGCACACGAAGCGCTTCCTCTACCGGTGCCACTATTAAAACGGAGTACACCGGTATAGACCCATACTATGGGGTGAGCCTTGGTTTCCGCTTTACAGATGCGGTGAGCCTGCGAGTGCAATGGAACCATTTTCAAATGAAACGATCAGTTGACGCATTTACTGTGGGTGTTCGTTATCAGTTTTAGCTTTGATAGCAAGATAATCGTTGAATAAACTGGCGAATATCTTGCTATATCTCTTCGAATTACACTTCCTTCGTGTGCGTGAAGGTGATTTCTGGGAAGCGCTCTTGCGTTAGCGATAAATTCGCCATGGTGGGCGCGATATACGCTAAGTGATTGCCGCCATCGATAGAAAGGTTGTGTTGCGCTTTGCGTTGAAATTCTTCGAATTTCTTGGCGTCATCGCAATATACCCAGCGCGCAGTAGCAACCTGAATGTTTTCGTAAATCGCTTCAACTTTGTATTCGGCGCGCAAGCGGTGAACTACTACATCAAACTGCAGCATACCCACAGCACCGACAATTAAATCGTTCGAAGCCAGCGGGCGGAATACTTGCACTGCACCTTCTTCAGAAAGCTGCACAAGGCCTTTTAATAACTGCTTTTGCTTCAACGGATCTTTCAAACGGATGCGGCGGAATAGTTCTGGCGCAAAGTTTGGAATACCAGTGAATTTAAATTCATCGCCCCACGTGAACGTATCGCCAATCTGAATGGTTCCGTGGTTGTGCAAACCAATGATATCGCCAGGCCATGCTTCATCTACGTGCTCGCGATCACCGGCAACGAAGGTGAGGGCATCAGCGATGCGCACTTCTTTACCGAGGCGCACATGCTTCATTTTCATGCCTTGTTCGTATTTACCAGAAACTATGCGCATGAAGGCAACCCGATCGCGGTGCCGTGGGTCCATATTCGCTTGAATCTTAAACACAAAGCCTGAAAACTTTTCATTCGCCGCTTCAACAAAGGTTTCTTTATCGGTATTTCGGCCCATCGGCGTTGGCGCCCATTCCACAAGGCCATCGAGCATGTGATCAACACCGAAGTTACCGAGCGCGGTACCGAAAAATACTGGGGTAAGCTCGCCGGCTAAAAACAGCTCCAAATCAAATTCGTTAGAAGCGCCTTTCACTAAATTGATTTCATCGCGAAGCTCATCGGCATAACTGCCAATGCGCTTATCTAGTTCTGGGTTATCGATGCCTTTTAAAATATCTACTTCTTGAATGCGGTGGCCTTGGCCTGATTTGTAGAAAATAATTTCATCACGGGCAATGTGGTAAACCCCTTTGAAGTTCTTACCTTGGCCAATCGGCCAGGTAATCGGGGCACACATGATTTTCAGAACATTCTCTACTTCATCGAGCAATTCCAGCGGATCGCGAATATCGCGATCGAGCTTGTTCACGAAAGTAAGAATTGGTGTATCGCGCAGGCGGGTAACGTCCATCAATTTAATGGTTCGTTCCTCAACACCTTTGGCGGCATCGATTACCATTAGGCAGGAATCTACCGCGGTAAGTGTGCGATAGGTATCTTCCGAGAAATCTTCGTGGCCTGGAGTATCGAGCAGGTTTACCAATGAATTGCGATAAGGGAACTGCATTACCGATGTGGTAACCGAGATGCCCCGCTCTTTTTCCATTTCCATCCAATCTGATTTAGCGTGCTGGCCAGATTTTTTGCCTTTTACGGTGCCGGCTTTTTGGATTTTTTGCCCGTGCAACAATACCTTTTCGGTAATGGTGGTTTTACCCGCATCGGGGTGAGAAATGATTGCGAAGGTTCTTCGCATATTTATTTCATTGATTAAGCTTTGCTTCGACATGCACCCAACTTATCTTAATTATTTGTTTTTACTGGCAAAAAGTGGCTTTAGTTTATTGTTTATCAGCCCTAAAAAAGCCCCCAGCGAATTGCCGCGCATTATACAGGCTTTATCTCGAAATATGTAGGGATAGCGTTCTTGGGGCATGGAGAGTAAGTAGCTTTTGTTTCACCCCAGTTAAGGCGGCTGAAATCGTAGATGTTCTTGATATCATCCTTAGCAGCAGGAGAGATAATTAGGTTATATGCATCCATGCAAAAAAATTATCCTTTAATTTCGTGAAAGAACTTCTCCAAAGCTTCACTAGAATCAATAGGAGTACCTTCTCCACGTTCGAGCTGTCGAGCGCCCACTTGCAGCTGGTTGCGTAACGTGGCGAGCTTTAATTCGTTTACCCAGCTTTCATGAGTTTCCATAAAGCGCAAAGCTTCGCGAATAACTTCGCTAGCATTATTATATAGGCCGGTTTCAACCTTTTCTTTAATTTTAAATTCGAGCTCGGGAGTGAGAGATATGTGCATATTTAAGCCCTCTTAAATGCTCTTTTGACAAAAGATAGTCTATGGCTACATAGATTGTCAAACTTTGGTTTTGATCTAGGTTTTTACTTACAAGTTCTGGTTGTGTTGATCAAAAGCTTCGAGCGATTGTTAACAATAAGGGCCTGTGGCATGCTTGTTCTTCTTTGAAGTTGTAAGGATATTTATTTTAGATGCAAACGCATTCAGCTGAGCCGAAATCCCAGAAAAAAGCGCAACACAAAGCCGCAAAGGCGAAAATTCAGTATCACCTGACGGCTCTGTTCGAAAAAGAACAAGCTGTGCCTGAGCGGTTGGCGGCTTTGGTGGAGTTTCTGCGCCAGGGTGGTGTGGCCCATGCGGCTGAGCGGATGGACGAATTGATTGCGGATTTGCAGCAGAATACGGAGCACGCACAGGCCTTAGGCGAACAGCTTCATGGCCAGTTAGTGGGGCTAAATCTGTATCCAGCGTTGGTGAACTTGGGTATTTTTGCGCGCCGGGCGCTGCTAAGAGAAATGGCTACGCGGCTGTATGATAGGCTGATTCCACCGCCGCGCGAAGAAGGGAGCTCGTTGGATTTGTTGGCGCAGCTATTTCACCGGAAGCGAGATGCAGAATGGCTAGCAACAATTCAGCCAGTGCAATGGTTGCGGCTTTATGCGGTGCTTGCTCGGGCGAGTAGCGAAGAGAGTGTTCAGGCTGCGGAAGTTCACTTGCGGCAAGAAATTCTCTACGTATTGGAAATGCTGGCGATATGGATTGCGGCTGAGGAGCTTGAGCCTGAGCTGATGCGTATTGATAAAAAACTCATTGATATCGATTCGCCATTTATTGCGTTGCAGCGAGAAATGCAAAGTTTTACTCAGCATGAAGCTCGACGCATGGAGGGGGCTGATTTACCGCCTTTTGATGCCGGCCATTTGTGGGTAATGCTTGAGCAAAGCCAAGAGCAGGTAGATAGAATTCGCCGCCGGGGGCGAGGCGCTGCGGGCTCTTCACTGGCAGTGGCGCATTTGTTAGAGCGGTTAGAACAAACGATTGCCCGCATGAGTTCGTTGCTTTCGCTGCTTACTACTGAAAGTTCGTTGTTGGTGATGAAGCGCAGTGTGGCGCTTTGGCAGCACTTAGTGCTCGCTACCACAGTGAAGAATAGTATTGTTGATGTGTGGCGCACCAGCACGGCCATGCTCTCGCGCAGTGTTACGCAGAATAAAAGTGTTCATGGCGAGCATTACATTGCCCGCGATGCAAAAAGTTATTTCACCATTATGCGCTCGGCGGCTGGCGCCGGTTTTGTAATTGCGTTCATGGCGCTGCTGAAAATTTATATCGAAAGCCAAGGCTTTGCGCCGCTCGCCAATACCGTGTTGGTGAGTTTGAATTATGGCCTAGGCTTTGTTCTTATTCATTTATTACGTTGCACTATTGCTACTAAACAACCGGCAATGACAGCCGCAAGTTTCGCAGCCGAAGTAGAGCGCGGCGATAACGGCCGCGCCATTAGCCGTAAGCTTGCGGTGTTGCTGGTAGATGTGAACCGTTCGCAGTGGGCCGCCGTGTGGGGAAATATTTCCACCGCACTGCTAACCGCTGCTGTTGTGTGTTTTGGCGTGTATTGGTGGCTTGGTAGCAGTTTGCTAGATGCTGAGGCGGTAAGTTATCAGTTATTGGCAATCGAACCGATAAGTGGCTTGGCTTTATTTTATGCGGCTATTGCTGGTGTTTGGCTATTTTGCTCTGGGCTTATTGCTGGCTATTTCGATAACCGCGCCGATTACGTGCAACTTCGGGAGCGTTTGTTTCAACATATATTGTTGCGCTGGTTAGGTGAAGAGCGCCGTGAACGCTTTGCTAACTACTTGCACGAAAATTACGGCGCAATTATGGGTAACTTCTTCTTCGGTGTGCTGCTGGGCGTTACCGGGTATATCGGATACCTTACTGGCTTGCCGTTGGATATTCGCCACGTAGCGTTTTCTTCGGCTAACCTTGGTTTCGCTAGCTTTAGCGATTTCACCGGCTTGTACAATTTTGTGGTTGGCTTGTTGTTTGTGCTGATGATCGGCTTTGTAAACCTGTGGGTAAGCTTCACGCTGGCGCTACTGGTAGCCATGCAGGCTCGCGGCACTAGCATTCAGCGTTTCCGACCTTTATTTCGCTGCTTAGGGCAGCAACTGAGAGAAAAGCCTTTAAGCTTCTTTTTCCCAATTGCTCCAGAAAAAATGCCGGAGAAACCTGCCGATAAAAGGGGTAGCGAGCACTAACGGCGGTTAGTACTGCGCCTGCCATAGCTTCTGGTATGCGCCTTCGGTATCGTACATTTGTGCTTGTTTTTTTAGGTTGAACCAACTGCCGCCGCGCGGGTTGGCCGCCAAGCCGCCGATGTATTGCCAGTTTCCGTAGTTGCTGGCCGGATCGTAATCGAGCAGGTTCGCTTCGAACCAAAGTGCGCCCCAACGCCAATCGATACCCATATCGTGAATTAGTGCCGAAGCTACGTTTTGCCGGCCGCGGTTGCTCATAAAGCCAGTTTTCGCAAGCTCGCGCATGTTCGCATTCACAAACTCATTGCTCGTCTCGCCCGCGCACCATGCCAAGAAAGTGGGGTCGTTGTCTGTGTTCTCTGGCACCTTTCCGAGCGCTTTGGCGGAACCCTGAAAAAGATCGGCGCCGTGTTCGGCCGCAAGGAACTGAAAGAAATCGCGCCAGAGCAATTCTACGATTAGCCATTCGGTGGAAGCATTTGCGCCATGCTCAGCTTCGTATTCGCGCACTGCCTGCAATACTTGGGCTGGAGAAATACAGCCAAGATTTAGCCACGGCGATAACTTACTCGAGTAATCTGCGCCAATTAGGCCATTCCGCGTTTCTTTGTAATGCCCAACAGCGCTCGCAGCGTAATCTTGCAAACGGCGCTGGCCGGCAGTTTCGCCGCCTTTGAATGGTAATACTGAGCGGCTATCGGTATCGGCGTTGATAGCGATTGGGCTTTGTTTGAGAGAATGGTGTCTGGCACCGTTTTCTTGGGCCACAGCGTTTTCTATGATGTTTTCAGCCGCAGTGTTTTCTCGGGTGCGAGGTGTTTGCTTTTGGTGTGCGAGAAGTTGGTGCCAGACACCGTTTTCTTGAGGCTCGGCGTTTTCTCGGGCCACGGCGTTTTCTTGAGCCACGGCGCTTGTTTGAGAAACGGAGAGCGGGTTAAGCCTTAGCGTAATTGCCTGGGTATCGGGGGCCACTTTGCGGCGAAATTTGCTAAAGCTACCCAGGGGTGAGGTGTGGCGTTCGTAAACCTCAGCTTCGGCAAGCAAGGTATAGCATTCGTGCTGCACAAATGTTACGCCAATAGCGTTAAGCGCTTGCAACACTCGTTCTGCTGCGGCCACTTCTTCGTGGGCGAATAAGCGTTGGGTGTGCACATGCGTAATGTTCAATTCTTGGCAAAGCTTTGGCAGTAGTGTTTCGGGCTCTTCAGCTTGAACAATAAGCTCGCCACCCATTTGCTGAAGTTGCTGCTGTAAATCTTGTACCGATTCCCACAAAAACTTTGCCCGTAGCGGTGCACAACGCGGCATGCCAAGCCAGGTTCCGGTATATTGCTGATCGTAGCAAAACACACCAAGAGGCTTCGCATGCTGGCTATCAGCCGCAGCTTCTAGCGCGGGGTTGTTGGCAACGCGCAAGTTGCGCCGAAACCATACCAGTTGATTTGAGTGGGTAATCGCCATTTTCTTCCCCTATTTCTTGCTATTTTTGCTTTCGCGAAATGCTGCAAAATCAACCGCAGGCTCAATATCCTGTGCACCTCCGCGAGGTAGAGCACGTACGGGTTGCTCGGGCTCTGCGTATTGCAGCCGGTTAATCAGTGTGGTGCTGTGGTAGCCATCAAGCCCAGAAATCGCCAAGGTATCGAGATCTTCAATGGCCACATAGCCATCGCCTTTCATAGCTGCTTCGGCGAACCGCACCCACTCAATTTCGCCAATCACAAACTCAGTGCCGTTCACTTTAAAGGGCACAATTTCAACCAGCCGCAGCCCCATTTGTAGCGGGCTTTCAGCCACAGCTGGCGCCGCAAAACCGGTGTGCCAATGCGGCGTAAGGCCAGTAGCCGCAAACTCGCAAATATCGGGCGCAAAGCTAGCGCTAGTTAGATGCGCAGCGTTCAACATGTTCGCACCCACATGATTAATGGTATAAACCCCGAGCGCTTCAATGTTGGTTACCGTATCGCGCTGCACCGGCTCGCCAGTTTCGGAGGTGCGCGGACGCATTACCATACCAATCAGCGGCGGGTTGGCACCCAAATGTACTACCGAGCTCACCATGGAAAGATTCAAATTTTTATTCGCATCGGCACTGCCCACCAAGTTGGCGCTTTTAAAGCCGGAAAGGCTATTAATTAAGCGCGCCCGAAATCGTCGAGGCAGGGTATTAAAATCATGCTTTGTAAACTGCAATTTGCTCATGAGTGTCCTTGTTTTGTATTTTTGCGGCTAAAAGCCAATGCAAATTATCTAGCTCGAAGTTGCACTTTTATTCCGGTTTCGGCGACACCGTTCCGAGCAATAGCGCACCTCATCCCAAACCTTTTCCCACTTTTTGCGCCAATCAAATGGCCGCTGGCAGGTTGCACATATTTTGCTCGGTAAATGCTGTTTCTTCATTTTCGTTCGCTTACTCAATGTGGCGCTCAAGAATAGTTGGCAAATTTGCCCGCACCAATGGATCTTTTCGCCACTTCCAAAGGTTATCACGCGCCCGTTTGCCAGTTTCCTTTAAATCAATAATCGGCTCGGGATAATCGCGGCCGAGTTGGAAATCATGCAGAATCTGCTCAAACGGTGGCATTATCCAGGGCTCATGAATATATTCGTTGGGAATTCCGCGCAGTTCAGGCAGCCAGCGGCGAATAAACACCCCCTCGGGATCATGCTCTTGCGATTGCTTCACCGGGTTATAAATCCGAATCGTGTTAATGCCCGTTATACCCGCCTGCATTTGAAATTGTGGGTAATGAATACCCGGCTCAAAATCCAAAAATAGCCTGCCTAGATGGCTTGCGCCCATGCGCCAATCGAGAAACAAATGATGGGTTAAAAAGCTCACTAACATGGCGCGCATGCGAAAATTAATATAACCGGTTTGTTGCAAGCATCGAATACAAGCATCAACTAACGGAAACCCGGTTTTGCCGCGCATCCAAGCGCTGAGGTGATCAATATCACCACTGCGGTGCAGCTTTTGATAACCCAAATTGAGCGGCTCGAACTGTAAGCGCGGTTCCAGTTCAAACTTTTGGATAAAATGGCAATGCCAGCGCAAGCGCGATAGCACCCCACGCATCGGCATTTTCCAGCAATCTTCCTTGCCCTTGTTTTTGCAGGCCTGATAAACCTGACGCACGCTCAAGTTACCAAATGCCAAATAGGGCGAAAGCCTTGAACAATGGGTGCGGCTAAGCTCAGGTTTAGAAATAAATTTATGATACTGGCGGCCACGGATTTGCAAAAAATCATATAACCATTTGCGCCCAGAAAGCTCGCCGCCATGTTGATAATTGGGGTTCGGGGTTACCCAAGCTTTCGGCGCTAACCAAGCAAATTCGCCGCTTGTGAACTCAAGCACGGGCCGGAGGTTTTGAAAATCGGCCTGCACTTGTTCCTGATGCATCTTCTGATACCAACGTTTCCGCCACCCTTCGCGGTTTTTAAGCGCACGTTCAATGCCATTGTGAGCAAACTCCTGCAAATTTACACCATTTTCTTTTGCCCATGCCGCAATTTGCTTATCGCGCGCGAAAGTGTTCGCGAGCCCAGTTTCTTCATAACTAAAAATGTTCTGAATACCGTATGTTTGCTGCAAATGCGCAAACACTGCTTCCGCATTGCCGTGTAATACTTTTACTTGTTGTTGAAATGGCTCTAACTGCCGGTTCATTTGCGCAATGGATTGCATAACAAAGCGCCAGTGGTGCTCACCGAAGTGGGTATCTTCGAGTAGCATGGGCTCAACGATATACAACAATAACGTGGGCACGCCTTTATCACACGCAACCGCAAGCGGCGCATGATCTCGAAGCCGAAGATCGCGTTTGAACCAAACTATATTCATCATTAACGGATTTACGTGCTGCAGGCTTTTTTAGTTCATAGAAAGTAGTGTCTGACACCACTTTCTATGGCACGGTGATTGGCGTTTCGGGGCGTTTCGGGGCGAGATTGGCGGTTCGGGGGGAGGATATTGGGTTCTCAGGGTGTCTGCCGCATGGATGCGGCAGCTCAAGCCTACAGGGATGTACTTGTGGCGTCCCTGAGAACCCAATACCTCACACCGAAAAAGCCACTCGCCCCCAGGCCGCCACCCTCGCCCCCGAAAAAGGCACTTACTCTCGGAGCAATATAAGGGCGTGAGCTATTTTAGCGATATCGGCTGGCTCGTTGCGGTTGCCCTGATTGCCAAACAACGGCATATCGGGGCTATCGGTTTCGAGCACTAGGGATTCTAAAGGCACTTTGGCGATGGCTGCGCGAGTTTTTTGGGCGCGTGGGTAAGTGATTACTCCGCCTACACCGATTCGGAAACCAGCATCTACCCACTGCATTGCTTGTTGATAGCTGCCGGAAAAGGCATGCACGATACCGCTGCTAACACCGGCTTTTTTCACCATAGGCAGCATTTTATCGAGGGTTTTGCGGTGATGAAGAATTACCGGCAAATTCATATCGGCGGCAATGTGTAATTGTTTTTTGAAAAGCTCTACTTGTAACTCAAATAAAGGTTGCGTGGCATCGAGGCCAATTTCGCCAACGGCCAGAGCGCCTTTTTCAAGGAATGTAGGCAATAACGCTAAATCATCGGCAAAATCGGCGAAAGTAGGTTCGCGATTTTGTATTCGGTCGCGCAAAAAGTAAGGGTGTAAGCCAAACGCCATGCGCCAACTTGAATATTGTTGCGCCAATGCAAACAGCCGGGGCCATTGGGCTGCACTGATGCCCATTACCAAGAACCGTTCCACACCTTCGGCCTGTGCTCTGGCTAATACAGCCTCGCGATCGGCATCAAATATGGGGAAATCGAGATGGCAATGGGAATCGGTTAATTGGATTCTGTTGGTTTCGGCGTTAGGTGATTCAGTAGGGGTGGCCGCATTAGCGATTTCCGCGAGCACTTGGCTGGCAGAGGGAAATTCGCCGAGTAAGTTTGAACTATTTATTGCCGCGCTCATTTTTGCTATTTGCATTCTTAGTATCGGGCGTTTCGTAAACTTGAATATCGGCTTGTGTGCTTTGCGCCATGCTCTCTGGGGAGGGCACAGAAATAGCTCGGCGCTTGCGCAGGAACGAGAAGGTTACGAGTACACCGGCTATGAAAGCTAGAAACAGCAAAAACGCTTGTTGTTGCAGCGAGGCTCGGTGATATGGGCGTGATTGTGCGGTGATACGATCGTAATCAAAGGTGATACGCACGAATCCGAGCAAGTGTGAGCCGGTTTCGCTGCGATCAAGCACGGGTGAAACCATAGGCACTGCCCACATTGAATCGGGCAGGTTTGCTAAGTAGGTGTGCAATGGTAAATCGTGGCCCACGCGAATAATGCTGCGGCCCATTTCATCTTGAATGCTTACTTCTAGAATGGCTTCTTGGCTTTGTAAATGTTGCGCTAAATTCTCTAAACCGTTGTAGTTATCTTCAATAAACCATATCTTAGCTTCGTTTTGGGCCTGCGCCATAATTACGCGCGCTAAGTTTTCGGTATGCGCTACGAGTACCTCTTCGCCTTTTTGATTGGCTTGATACCAACTATTAGCGATAATGCCGATTAGCGTTAGCGCAGCAGCAATTAGGATGATGCGGCGATACATACGTTCGCCTGGCAACATCCAAGGCCGTTTTTTACTTACTGTATTTTTTTCTGTTTGCGCTATATTCATAACGGCAACTTTAGCTCAGCGGAACGCTTCAGGCAATCGCCTGTTAGAATAATAATTAGCGCAAGTGCGCAGGCACCTTGAATTACGTAGCTTAAATGAATAAGGCAAAAGAATGAGCACATTACCGGATATGTTAAAACCCGGCTTAGCTGTATTTGATATGGATTCCACCCTAATTCAGTTAGAGAGCATTGATGCCATTGCCGCGGCTGGTGGCAACGGCGCTGCAGTGGCAAAAATAACTGAAAAAGCGATGCGCGGCGAGTTGGATTTTAAAGAAGCCTTGCATGAACGGGTGAAAATGTTGGCGGGTGTTTCGGAAGAGGTTATTTTCGGCCTTGCCGATAACCTACCATTTACCGAGGGTGCCGATGAACTTATGCGCTTTTTGCGTAAATATCGCTGGCGTATTGCAATTGTTTCGGGCGGCTTTACCTGGTTTGCTGATATGGCGGCCATGCGCTGGGGTGCTGATTATGTGGCCTGTAATGTGCTAGAAGTTGTAGATGGCAAGCTAAGTGGGCGCTTACTTGGGCCGATTATTGATGGCCAAGCTAAGGCCGATGCACTGGAAGCATTAATGCGCCAATACGGTTTGCCGCGAGAGCAAGTAATTGCTATTGGTGATGGCGCGAATGATATCCCAATGATTGAAGCTGCGGGCTTCGGTGTGGCATTCAATGGGAAGCCAGCGTTGGTGAAGGTTTCCGATTTACAAATTGAAGGTTCGCTGGCGAAACTGATTGAAGTTTTAGCCTAGCATGCGATAAAGCGCATCGGGTGCATAATCCGGTGTGTGGTTACATTCTGGGAGTGGCCAATATACTGCGCCAAAATCATCGACCGCGGCTAACAAAAAGTTTTCGGGCTTGCGCAGCGGCTCAAATAGCGGGCCATGTAGCGATTCCGCAATACAAACTTCACCCGTTTTACCATCGGTAAATTTGAGCACTAATATATAGCCAGGTTTGGCTATTACAGTGCTTACTTTAGGCAATGTCATGGGCTTACTCCAACGGCTTTATTTTGTTTAATGGCTGCAATGCTTGTGCCAGATCCCAATCGCACATCAATTCTTCGCGGTTGCTAATGATCCACTCAACCACCATTAATAGTACACGCTTTGGTAAATTTCCAGCAATTACTTCGAGAGTTTGCTTACACACCAAACACATCAAATATATTTTTATCACTAAGAACTTCTGCGGCAAGGCCGTGGGCAAAAACTTCGCCGTTGTTGAGCAGCACGGCGTTATCGCAAAAGGTTTTTCCCGCGTTTAAATCATGCATTACTACTAAAACGGTGCCGCCTTTTCGGGCGTGTTGTTGCAGTAAATTCATTACTGCTAGCTGATGGCGTGGATCGAGCCCCGCGGTAGGTTCATCTGCCAAGATTATTTTTGGTTTGCCGGCAAATACGCGCGCGAGCAGGGCGCGTTGCAATTCCCCAGTGGATATTTCGAATACTTTGCGTTCGGCGAGGTGCAAGCAATCGGTTTCAGCCATGGCTTGTTGCACAGCCGCTTGTTTTTCTTCTTTACTCCAACTTTCGCGCGTTAAAGTTCCAAGTTCTACCAATGCACTTACTTTCAGTGCCCATGCCGGGGTGATTTGTTGGCCTAAGTAGCCCACTTCAGATTGGGGCAAATTGTGAAACTCGGTGGCTTTTCCATACTCAGCAGGTAGAACTCCGGCTAAAATCTTCAATAACGTGCTTTTCCCGGTACCATTTTCGCCGAAAATTCCGGTAACTTTGTTTTTTTCGAAGTTTAGCGAGATGTTTTTTAGAATTTCGCGGCTGTTGTAAGCGAAGTTCAAATTGCTCACGCTAATAGCATTGGCTTGTGAATTGGTATTGTGGTTCATTTAGGGTTCCCCCACAGGCTGCCGGACATATTGTGGCGCACCAATAACATTAAGAAGAATGGGCCGCCGATGAGCGTGGCCATAACCCCTACCTGTAGTTCGGCACCGGTTGGCAATAACTGCACGAGTATATCCATGAGCAGCACCAATAAAGCGCCGGCAAGCATACTGCTGAAGAGCAGCCGGCGTGGATCGCCGTGAACGAATGGCCGCAATATGTGCGGCACTACTAAACCGACAAAGCCAATAACGCCGGTAACAGCCACTGCGCCACCCACTAATAATGCGGTACCGGTAAGTAATTTTGCGCGTTCAAGGGCACCGTTGAAGCCCATTGATGTTGCAGTTTCTTCGCCGAGGGTGAGGGCTTGTAAATAGCGGCCGCTGGTGAAAATTAGTATCGCGCCAATGAGTAAGAACGGTGAAATGAGCATGATTTGATCGAGATCGCGATTGGCCAGCGAACCCATGAGCCAAAAGCTTATTTCTTGCATGGCAAAAGGGCTTGGCGCCATGCTGAGTGCGAGCGCAATGAGCCCAGATAGAAAGGCGGAAACGGCCACACCGGACAAAATGAGAGTGGTAATGCTGGCGCGCATGCCTGCAATGAGCACCACGATGAGCAAAGCTGAGGCGCTGCCGAAAACGGCGGCGATTGGTAAGAGCCAGGAATACCAGGTAGCGAAGCCGAAATAGAGCACGATTACGGCGGCAAGGGCAGCTCCAGAAGAAACACCCAGTATGCCAGGCTCTGCCAATGGGTTGCGCAATAAGCCTTGCATGCCGGCACCTGCTAAGCCTAGCGCCGCGCCGGTAATGAGCGCGAGTAAGATGCGTGGAATACGAATATCAAAGAGGATTTGTTTGCTAATGGCGGTATCCGAGAAAGTGGTGTCTGGCACCAACTTCTCGGGGGTGGTGTCATAGAAAGTGGTGTCAGACACCATTTTCTCGGGGAAGCCGAGGGCGGTGAGCACGTTTACATCGGCGCTGCCCACCCAAAGTGCGGCAATGGCGGTGATGGCGATTGCAACGCCGAGAATCATTCGGTGCAGGTTCATGGGCGGTTTTCTCTTTCCTGTTCTGATGTTAGCTGTGCGGCCGATGCGGCTTCGGAATCTTGGGCTAATTGGGAAGATAGAATATGAATAGCCTCGGGAAGCCGTTGGGCCATGCAGCCACTTACTTCGCGGGGCAAATAAAGCGCTGTTACGTGCGGTAATTGTTGATAATTGCGCAGTGATTTATGCATTAAATTAAGGTTCGCTAGGGCAAAGCTTTGTTGTGCTTGGAACACACATGGATTTTGATTATCGCCGCAGCTCTCTTGTTTGGCGGCATGCGTATTTGCTTCAGCGGCAACTTCCGAAGTTACCAACTTGCCTTCAAGTAATAATATATCGGGCTGCCATTGCAAAATGTCTTCTAACCCTACTTTAACCAAGCCATCGCCTTTGCGTGCCGCTAGGTTTTCTAAGCCCATGTGTTGAAACAGTTCGTTGAGTAGATTGTTGCCGCCAAAACTCCATTGGTTAACCTGCATAGCGAGCACAGTTGGCCACCGACCTTCGTTTGCATAAGCTTTGTTTGCATAAGCCTCGTTTGCAGAACTCCCGCTTGGCGCGGAAATTTCGGCAATATCAGCTTGCGCTAATTCCGGTTGTTGGAGCAATTCAGCGAGCTCTTGAAAAAACCTGCGGGAACCGGCAAAGCTATTGGGTTCATCGAGCACGGCTACGGGTAAGCCATTATTACGAAAATTATTGATGCGAATAGGGGAGTTAAATTGCCCAGCAATAATCATATCGGGCTTTAACTGCATAATTTGTTCAATGCGGCCGTGGTGTTCGGCAACTGGATAAAATTCAAAATGCTCATTTTGCCAGCGTTCGAGCACGTAATCGATGCAGTAGTTCATGGAAACAATGCGTAGTTTTTGCTGAGGAACTGGATCAGTATTTTCGTTGGCTTGCGCACTTTCTTCAATGGCTTCCTCGCCTTGGTTAAATATTGCTGAAGAATTAGGCTGCGAAGAGTTTGCCGCATGGGCAACCGCAAAACTAGCTAGCAAAAGGGCTAACAGCACCATTGATGTGAACTGCAGAGCGAGCATCGGCTGCTGAGAAAACTTCGGTAATGCGCGAGTAAAACTGGATGTGTTGATTGGGAAAATGCTGAACTGGGTTCCCCTCATCTTGCGCTTCCCTTATTATGGTTATTAGTTCGGTTGCTGCCCGCAGTTTCTTAGCGTTGCGCTTCATTTGCACTTTAGTTTATCAGCCCGCTAGTTTATTAGCACTTTAGCAGAGAGAAAAATATGGCCAAGGCAAAGCAGAAAACCGCCTATGTATGTACCGAATGTGGAGCTGATTTCCCGCGCTGGCAAGGCCAATGCAGTGAATGTGGTGAATGGAATACGGTGAGCGAAGTGCGTTTGGGCACTGCGGCTCCGAGCACCGGAGGCCGCAGCCGCACTGGCTTTTCGGGGCTAACTGAATCAAAAGTGCAAACCCTAAGTGAAGTGGATTTGCAAAATGTACCGCGCTTTTCTACTAGCTTTCAAGAATTCGATCGGGTATTGGGCGGAGGCATTGTGCCGGGCTCTGCAATTTTGATTGGTGGCTCGCCAGGTGCGGGTAAGAGTACATTGTTGCTGCAAACCATGTGCAAGCTAGCCGAACATATGCCAGCGCTTTATGTTACTGGCGAAGAATCGTTACAACAGGTAGCCATGCGCGCACAGCGGCTGAACTTGCCCACCGATAAACTCCGTATGTTGGCTGAAACCTCGGTAGAACTCATTTGCCAACTAGCGGATAAAGAAAAGCCGAAAATTATGGTGATTGATTCGATACAGGTAATGCACCTTACCGATATTCAATCAGCACCCGGCAGCGTTTCGCAAGTGCGCGAAACCGCCGCGTATTTAACTCGCTATGCCAAGCAAAACAACGTTGCTATTTTCATGGTTGGGCACGTAACCAAAGATGGGTCGCTGGCCGGGCCAAAAGTATTAGAGCACTGCATTGATTGCTCGGTAATTTTGGATGGCGATGGTGATTCGCGTTATCGCACGCTGCGCGGCACCAAGAACCGCTTCGGCGCCGTAAACGAGCTCGGTGTTTTTGCCATGATGGGCGATGGCTTAAAAGAAGTGAAAAACCCCTCGGCTATATTCTTAAGCCGTGGCCAAGAACATGGCAGTGGTTCGGTGGTGCTTACAGTTTGGGAAGGCACGCGCCCGTTGTTGGTAGAAATCCAGGCTTTGGTAGACCATTCTCAGCTTTCAAACCCGCGCCGCGTTGCTGTTGGCACCGAGCAAAACCGTCTGGCTTTGTTGCTCGCCGTATTGCACCGACACGGTGGTTTGATGCTCGGTGATCAAGATGTATTCGTAAATGTAGTAGGTGGCGTGCGGGTAGTTGAAACCAGCTCAGATTTAGCGCTATTGCTGGCGATTGTTTCTAGCTTTCGCGATCAGCCGATTCCACAAGATATGGTGGTGTTCGGTGAAGTAGGGCTTTCGGGTGAAATTCGGCCGGTGCCAAACGGTGGTGATCGCCTAAACGAAGCGGCAAAACATGGCTTTAAACGCGCCATAGTGCCGATTGCAAACGTACCGAAAAATGTGCCGGCGGGCATGCAGGTGCAAGGCGTGAAGAACATATCTGAAGCGTTGGAGTTGGTTTAGTTTTTTGGGGGCTGGCAGTTAGCGCGCTCTGGCAGCATGCTTCAAACGCGAGGCACAAAAAAAGCGCAACGGGTTAAAACCATGCGCTTTTAAAAAATTGGCAGGGGCGGAGGGATTCGAACCCCCAACCGTCGGTTTTGGAGACCGCTGTTCTACCAATTGGAACTACGCCCCTGCAACAGCGCTGAATTATACCGAGCATCTATACCGCGGCAAGTGTTTTATGCACAAACTAAAACGTTTGCACGGTTTTTAAACGATTCATTCGATAGCGGCGTGAATTTCTCTCATACTTAAAAACATTTTTGCAGTGCTGCTCTCGCTTTCCTCATTCAAACGAACAAAACCTAAAGTTCTATAGAAATCGATAGCTGCAAGGTCTGCATCTAAATAGAGGCCATAAATGCCTATTTCTTTTGCGGCTTTGTGCACGCGATGGAATACATCTGCCATCAGTTTCTTGCCAATACCTTGGCCTTGTAGCTCATTTTCAACGCCAAGCATTATCAATCGAGCGCAGGGGATATCGCGCGGAAAGCTTCCCGATGAGAGTGAGAGCATATCGCTAGCTATTAATTTAAACGAGCTTAGCGTGTAAAAAGCTGAGAAACGCCCATTATTTTCGCTATTGAGCAATACATAAGCTTGAGAAAAGCCATTAGCCACTTGTTTTTTCAAAGAGCTATGAACAAATTTGTTAATAACTCTGTTGCCGCAATCGAAGTTCTTTTGCTGATAATAGGTTTTATTGACGTCATATTGTTCAATCAAAAATCTATTAGCTTTCATCAATTGGCCCCAGCGCCATTAGCTCTTTCAACGCTTTTGTAGGAGCAGACGGTTTCGCCAGAGCTTCATAAAGCGCTTTTTGTTCCTCAGCTTGTAATTGAGATTGCATAACTACTTCACGAGCGGCTTTTAACGCCGGCTCTATTATGAAGGTGGTCATGTCGACGCCCCGTACTAAAGCAGCTTGAACTAGTAGCTCTTTGTTTTGCTGTGTTGTTTTCAAATCTAAACGTGCATCTTTCTTTATTGTTAATGCCGTCATTGTACTCACCTCGTTAGGCTTTTACCTTTAGTTGAACGTAAGTTTAGTTCAATGCAAAAAAATACGTTTGTTGTACGTACATAAGAATAGCAAAGGCACAAAAAAACGCAAGCATACGTATTTTGTACGTATGCTTGCGCGCAAATTAGCTTCTAAATTTATATTCTGCTGGTGAACTTATTTAGTGCCAAATATCTTATCTCCAGCATCGCCAAGGCCTGGCAAAATGTAGCCGTGCTCATTTAAGCGCTCATCTTGCGCTGCGGCATAAATAGTTACATCAGGGTGTGCTTTTAAAACCCGTTTCACGCCTTCTGGCGCCGCAACTAAAACCAAAATACGAATCTCTTTGCAGCCATGTTTTTTTAACATATCCAGCGTGGCTACCATAGAGCCGCCGGTAGCCAACATCGGGTCGATTACCAGCGCCATGCGCTCATCTATATTACCCGCGAATTTTTCGTAATAAGGCACCGGCTCTAGTGTTTCTTCATCGCGATAGAGCCCAACAACACTCACTTTCGCACTTGGAATCAGCTGCAACACGCCATCGAGCATACCCAAACCAGCCCGCAATATCGGCACAATAGTAATCTTTTTACCCTTCAGGCGCTGCACACTAATCGGCGTATCGTTCCAGCCCTCAATTTCCGCGGATACTAATTCTAAATCTTGGGTAGCTTCATAGGTTAAAAGGTTGCCAAGCTCGTTGGCCAGTTCACGAAAATCTTTGGTGCTGATATCGGCCGCGCGCATCAAACCAATTTTGTGCTGAATTAATGGATGCTTGATTACATGAATGCTCATTAGGGCCTCTTTAAATACATGAATTTCCCCAAGTATAACGGAAATTCCAGCGCGTGGGGGAGAGGCTTTGTTTGGGGTGGGCGAATACCTTGTTCAGGGACGCCGTAAACCCATCCATGGGGGCTTGGACGGCGCATCCATGCGCCGTACACCCTGACCAAGGTATTCGCCCATCCCAAACGCCTCTCCTCGGCAGTACCCGTTATTGCTGGCCAGCTTCCGGTTACGCACTCCCTCGCACTAGCTCTGTCGATGAACTCACCCTCACAAACGCCTCTCTTCGGCAGGCCCCGTTATTGCCGTCCAAGTATTAGTTTGTTTTAGCTATAAGTAACTCTGCGGCATAGGCTGAGTGGTGTTGAGGTTGAAGGCATGCCGAAATAATTGTTGCTGGCGTGAGGGAGAGAAGGCCCTCAGTTCAGAAATGTCCGCGCCAAGGATGGCGCGGATCATAGCGCCACATGGATGTGCTTGAGCGGTTCTGTACTGAGGGCCTTTTCACCCGGAAGCCGGCAAACCTTCCTCGGACCACAAGCCTTCAATCTCAACACCAAGCACAGGATGCATTGGCGTGGGGCTGTGGTACAATTACTGAGATTTGTTATTTCTAACAGGAACTGTGAGGCGTATGGCTCAGTATATTTATAGTATGTTGCGGGTGAGCAAAGTAGTGCCACCGAAACGTACCATTTTAAAAGATATTTCCCTTAGCTTTTTCCCTGGCGCAAAGATTGGTGTACTTGGCCTTAATGGTTCGGGTAAATCAACTTTATTACGCATTATGGCTGGCGTAGATACCGAGTTTGAAGGTGAAGCACGCCCGCAAACGGGTATTAAAATCGGTTATTTGCCGCAGGAGCCAAAACTGGACCCGAACAAAACTGTTCGTGAAACCGTTGAAGAAGCCCTGAGCGATATTAAAGATGCATTGGCCGAACTTGATCAACTTTATGCAGCTTATGCCGAAGAGGATGCGGATTTCGATGCCCTAGCCAAACGCCAAGGTGAGCTTGAAGCGATTTTGCAGGCCAAAGAAGGCCACAATTTAGAGAACGCGTTAGAGCGCGCCTCGGATGCCCTGCGTTTACCGCCTTGGGATTCTACTATTGAACACTTATCGGGTGGTGAACGCCGCCGTGTAGCGCTTTGTCGTTTATTGTTAGAAAAGCCTGATATGTTGCTACTCGATGAGCCTACCAACCACTTGGATGCGGAATCAGTAGCGTGGTTAGAGCGCTTCTTGCACGATTATGAAGGCACCGTGGTAGCGATTACCCACGATCGTTATTTCCTTGATAACGTAGCTGGCTGGATTCTGGAACTCGACCGTGGTTACGGTATTCCTTGGGAAGGCAACTACTCGAGCTGGCTTGAGCAAAAAGATGCTCGCTTAGCCCAAGAAGAGCGTGGCGAAGCTGCGCGGCAAAAATCGATTAAGAAAGAGCTTGAATGGGTGCGCCAGAATCCGAAAGGGCGCCAAGCCAAGAGCAAAGCGCGGCTTAACCGCTTTGAAGAGCTGCAATCTGGCGATTACCAAAGCCGTAACGAAACCAACGAGCTATATATTCCACCTGGGCCGCGCCTTGGCGATAAGGTGTTGGATGTTACCGGCCTGAAGAAGAGCTACGGTGATCGGGTAATTATCGATGATTTAACCTTCAGCATGCCGAAAGGTGCGATTGTGGGTATTATCGGCCCGAACGGTGCGGGTAAATCTACTTTGTTCCGCATGATTAGTGGCAAAGAACAGCCAGATGCGGGCACGATTGAGTTGGGTGAAACTGTTCATTTGGCTTCGGTTGATCAGTTCCGCGATGATATGGACGATAAGAAAACGGTTTACCAAGAAATCTCGGATGGCCAAGAGATTTTGCGTATCGGAAATTACGAAGTACAAGCCCGCGCCTATGTGGGCCGCTTTAACTTCCGTGGTAACGATCAGCAAAAGTTCATTGGTGAGTTATCGGGTGGTGAACGTAACCGGGTGCATTTAGCCAAGCTATTGCGCGCTGGCGGCAACTTATTGTTGCTCGATGAGCCTACCAACGATTTGGATGTGGAAACTCTGCGAGCATTGGAAGATGCATTGCTCGAATTCCCTGGCGCTGCCATGGTAATTTCGCACGATCGCTGGTTCCTAGATCGCATCGCTACGCACATTCTAGATTACCGCGATGAAGGCAAAGTAACCTTCTACGAAGGTAACTACACGGAATACGTAGATTACATGAAGAAAACCTACGGCTCCGATGCCATGGATCCACACCGCATCAAATACAAAAAAGTTACAAAATAACTCCAAAGCCGCGGCCCAAACCGCGGCTTTTTTGTGCTGGGAGTGGCTGCAGAGCCGCTTGGCGCTGTTTGATGCAGTTAACAACTAACGCCCACCGCTTCCGCTGATCTGCAGAGGTCACTCTAGAACCGCTCAAGCACATCCATGTGGCGCTATGATCCGCGCCATCCATGGCGCGGACATTTCTAGCGCGCCCTCTGCAGATCAGCTCGCGCGCTGCACGTCAGTTGTTAACTGCATCAAACAGCGCCAAGCGGCTCTTCAGCCACTCTCAGCAAAAGAGCAGCGATATCGGTTATTGATGCGTTGTCATGTCAACTTCGTTGCTGAACGGGAGCGGGAAAACGACTTGCGGTGTTTGAATGGGGGGGGGTGAACCACTATTGGCGGTGTTTAACGTGTGTAGTAGCGAGTAGGCAGCGTGCGAGCTGATCGCTCTAGGCCGCTCCAGAAATGTCCACGCCATGGATGGCGTGGATCATAGCGCCACATGGATGTGCTCGAGCGGTTCTGGAGTGGCCTAGAGCGATCAGTGGAAGCGATGCCTGCTTGCTGCTGCGCACGAAACCAGCCAGTAGTGGTTCAGCCCTCCACCCCTCGAGCTACCATTCATGGTGCGAATAGGGTATACTGTGGCATTAAATTTTGGCTGATATTTCACCGTTTATTAGGAGTACGCATGTCTGGTTCTGAGATGACAATTGCTAAGTTTGACCCCGAGTTGTGGGAAGCAATGCAGGCCGAAGTTGTTCGCCAAGAAGAACACATTGAGTTGATTGCATCAGAAAACTATACCAGCCCACGAGTGCTTGAAGCACAGGGTTCTCAGCTTACCAACAAGTATGCTGAAGGGTATCCGGGCAAGCGTTATTATGGCGGTTGTGAATATGTAGATATTGCTGAAACTTTAGCTATTGAACGCGCAAAAGAGTTGTTTGGTGCTAAATACGCCAACGTACAACCACACGCCGGTTCGCAAGCTAACACCGCAGCATTCATGGCCATGTGTAGTGCCGGCGATACCATATTGGGTATGAGCTTGGCGCATGGTGGCCACTTAACGCATGGTTCGCACGTGAACTTTTCCGGTATTAACTACAATGCCGTGCAATATGGTTTGCATCCTGAAACCGGTGAAATCGATTACGAACAAATGCGTGCATTAGCAATTGAACATAAGCCAAAAATGATTATTGCTGGTTTTTCTGCGTATTCAGGCATTGTTGATTGGCAGAAATTCCGCGATGTAGCCGATGAAGTAGGTGCTTACTTTTTAGTTGATATGGCGCATGTTGCCGGTTTAGTGGCGGCAGGTTTGTATCCAAACCCGGTGCCAATTGCCGATGTAGTAACCACTACTACGCATAAAACGCTGGCGGGCCCGCGCTCAGGTTTGATTTTGAGCGGTAAAGACGACCCGGAGCTACACAAGAAATTAAACAGTGCCGTATTCCCTGGCAACCAGGGCGGGCCGTTGATGCATGTGATCGCGGCCAAGGCGGTGGCGTTTAAAGAAGCGCTGCAACCTGAATTTAAAGTTTACCAACAACAAGTGCTGAAGAACGCGAAAGCGATGGTGCGGGTAATGCAGGAGCGTGGTTATGATATCGTTTCTGGCGGCACCGAAAACCACTTGTTCTTAGTTGATTTAATTAAGAAAGATATTACTGGTAAAGATGCCGATGCCGCACTTGGCCGCGCATTTATTACCGTAAATAAGAACTCGGTGCCTAACGATCCGCGTTCGCCGTTTGTTACTTCAGGTTTGCGCTTGGGCACGCCGGCAATTACTCGCCGGGGCTTTAAAGAAGCACAAGCGGAGCAAGTTTCAAACTGGATTTGTGATGTATTGGATGCCATAAAAGATGGCGTTGGCGATAATGCAGTGGAAGCTCGTGTACGCGAAGAAGTTAAAGCGTTGTGTGCGCAGTTTCCGGTATATGCAAAATCGTAAGTTAACTGAAGGATAACTGATGCATTGTCCGTTCTGTGCTGAGCAAGATACAAAAGTAATTGATTCGCGGTTGGTAGCCGATGGTATGTCGGTTCGCCGCCGCCGTGAATGTAATGCTTGTAAAGAGCGTTTTACAACGTTCGAAAGCGCAGAATTGGTAATGCCTCGGGTAATTAAAAGCAATGGCGCGCGCGAACCTTTTAACGAAGATAAGTTGCGCGCTGGCCTTTTACGCTCATTGGAGAAACGCCCAGTGAGTTTAGAAGCAATGGAGCAAACCATTAATCGAATCAAATCTAAGCTGCGCGCTACTGGGGAACGAGAAGTATCCAGTAAGTTAATCGGCAGTTTGGTGATGGAACAACTCAAGCAACTAGATAAAGTTGCGTATATTCGCTTTGCGTCGGTTTACCGTTCGTTTGAGGATATTCGTGATTTTGGCGCGGAGATCGCACGCTTAGATGACTAAAAATAATTTTACGGATACCGATATTCATTTCATGGAACGCGCGCTGGAACTTGCAGCGCAAGGGCGTTTTACTACTCATCCAAACCCTAATGTTGGCTGCGTGATTGTTGATTTTTCTGCAGAGAAAAATGGCGAGATCGTAGGCGAAGGTTTTCATCTGAAAGCTGGTGAAGCGCATGCGGAAGTTAACGCATTAGCAGAAGCGGGTGATCGAGCGAAGGGCGCAACTGCGTATATCACTCTGGAACCTTGCAACCACACTGGCCGTACACCACCTTGTGTTGATGCACTGATAAAAGCCGATGTGGCGCGTGTTGTAGTAGCCATGGAAGACCCTTTCCCGAAAGTAGCTGGCGCAGGTGTAAAACGCCTGAAAAAAGCCGGTATTAAGGTGGAAATGGGTTTGTTGGAAAAAGAAGCGTATGCGGTTAGCCGTGGTTTCTTTACCCAGCAGAAATTGAAGCGTCCGTTTGTGCAATTGAAAATGGCGGCGAGTTTAGATGGCCGTACAGCACTTGCCAACGGCAAGAGCAAATGGATAACTGAGCGCGATGCGCGTTGTGATGTGCAGGTAGGCCGCGCGCAAGCGGGTGCTATCTTAACTGGTGCCGGTACTATTTTAGCCGACGATCCAGCATTAAACGTTCGCCACACTGAATTTCCGAATGGTGTTGAATACATTGGCGAAGTTCGCCAACCAGTGCGGGTGATTATTGATCACCGCAGTGAAGTGCAGCCTAGTGCGCAAGTATTTAAAGACGGCGGCCCGGTTTGGTTGATTCGCACTAAAGCAAGCGGCATGGAACTGCCAGCAAACGCTGAAGAAATTATCATGGATACCGGTGTTACCGGCCGTGTTGATTTAACGGCATTGCTGCAGTTGATAGCCAAGCGCGATATTCATACGGTTTGGGTTGAAGGCGGCGCACGTTTAGCTGGCGCCATGCTAACAGCGGAATTGGTAGATGAATTGATAGTTTATACAGCTCCGAAATTGATGGGTGATAATGGCGTGGGCATGTTCCATTTGGGCCAAATCACTTCGATGGATAACGTTCCAGTTTGGGAGTTTAGCGAGATCACTCAAGTTGGTGTTGATGTGAAAATGGTATTGCAGAAAACCGCGGGCTTTGGCTTACGCTAATACTTGTTTCAGGTTTTGCATAGTTCCAACAGCGCACGCCACATGTTGTAAATGAGGATACCTAGATGTCGAGTTTGAACACTACAGAAGAAATCATTGCTGATATAAAAGCCGGTAAAATGGTTATTCTGATGGACGATGAAGACCGCGAAAATGAAGGTGATTTAATACTGGCGGCGGAATGTGTAACCCCGGAAGCCATTAACTTTATGGCTCGTTATGGCCGAGGGTTGATTTGTTTAACACTCACTGAAGATCGCTGCCGGCAGCTGCAATTGCCTCTGATGGTTGGCCAAAATAATTCCCCGTATGCAACAAACTTCACCGTTTCTATCGAAGCGGCTGAAGGCGTTACTACGGGGATTTCTGCAGCCGATAGAGCGCGCACGGTGCAAGCGGCTGTGGCGGCGAACGCAAAACCGAGTGATTTGGTAATGCCTGGCCATATTTTTCCATTGAAAGCTCGCCAAGGCGGCGTTTTAAACCGCGCTGGCCACACTGAAGCAGGTTGTGATTTGGCGCGTTTAGCTGGATTTGAAGCAAGCTCAGTAATTGTGGAAATTCTGAATGAAGATGGCACCATGGCGCGGCGCCCAGATTTGGAAAAATTTGCTGCAGAACACGATATTAAAATGGGCACCATTGCCGATTTAATCGAATATCGTTCAGTGAAAGAACACACCGTTCACCGAGTTGCGCAATGTAAATTACCTACGGCTTATGGTGAGTTCGATTTAGTAACTTTCCAAGATACTGTAGATGGCCAAGTGCATTTTGCCTTAGTTAGCGGCGAAGTTAACGGCGATGAGCCCACTTTAGTGCGGGTGCATTTGCAAGATACTTTCAATGATTTGCTAGCTACTGAACGAGCTGCGCGCCGCAGCTGGCCGCTTTACCGCGCTATGCGCCGTATCGCCGAAGAAGGTGGCGTGTTCGTATTGTTAGGTAAGCAGCAAACGCCAACTGATTTAATTGATCAGGTGCGGTTCTTTGAGCAACAAGATCGTGGTGAAGCGCGGGTGGGGAATACCCAATCGAGCGAATCGCGAAATGTGGGTGTAGGTTCACAAATTCTTGCTGAACTTGGCGTGCACAAAATGCGTTTGTTGAGTTCGCCGAAGAAATACACTGCGCTTTCAGGCTTTGGTTTGGAAGTTGTAGAGTTTATCGAAGATAAATAATACGTTATAGATGTGCGAAACGCGCCGTTACCAAGTTTGGTAGGCGCGTTTTTTTATGGGTGTGATTCGGCTGGAATTTTGAGTAAGGGTACTCTTCACTTACTCAAAACGTTCAGCTTTTAAGCAAACGGCAGCAGTGCGGTTGTGTTAATAATGCCTTTCAGCGATAATGCGCGCTGGTGGCCTCATTGGTCCCCTCGCAACATGAACCAGCGAACCCGGTCAGGCCTGGAAGGGAGCAGCCGTAGTTGGGGTAATGTGTGCCGGGGTGCGGCTGGTGAGGCCACCTCCTATTTTGCTCACTTGGAAGCGAAATAGGAGGCCGGTAAGTTATTCCCCACTGGTGTGTTTTTTCATGAATGCCAGTACGCGCGTCATCATTTCCACGTTATTTTCCACCTTGTAGAAGCCATGGCCCTCGTTCTCAACGAGCATTTCTTCGTATTCGATTTCCGCTGCGTCTAAACGCTCTTTTAGTAAATGATAGTGATCTACGTGAGCGCGCACATCTTCAGCTCCGTGAGCGATGAACAACGGTGTTTTGATGTTGGCAACATGGTTGCTAGGTGAACGTTCTTTCAACACATTAATATCAGTACCAAGCACCCGATCAAGGTAGCGCTGGCCGCTCACTTGTTGTGGAATATCACCTGTTTCTTTGATGAGTTCAAGGTCGTAAACGCCAACAAAAGCCCAGGCACAGGCATAGAGGTTTGGTTCTTTTACAATGCCGGAAAGTGCTGAGAAGCCGCCGTAACTCGCGCCGGCAATACACACCGAATCTTCTTTGGCGAAACCCTGTTCCATAATCCAATGTGTACCATCGGTGATGTCGTCTTGCATTTTAGCGCCCCATTCGCCGTAACCTGAGCGCTCAAAGCCAACACCATAGCCACCACTACCGCGAAAGTTAATTTGCAGTACGCCAAAGCCGTTATGCGCAAATGCTTGTACAAAGCTATCGAAGCCCCAGCGATCACGCGGGCCGTGAGGGCCACCATGAACAAATACTACAAAAGGTACGGCTTCGCCTTCCTGGTAGCCTCGCGGCAGGGTTTTGTAACCATGCAGCGTAACGCCATCACGTGCCTCAAAGCTAATAGGGTGCATATTCTGCATTTGCGCCGGGTCGATCCAAGGGCGTGAAGCGGCCAAGAAACGCAATGCTGGTGCCTCCGTATCCAGTACAAAGAATTCGGTAGGCGCTACATCGCTAGAAACCGCAACCATGGCTAATTTGCCGTCTCGGGTCCAGTTGTTAATAGTTACTGAGCTACCGATAAACATTTCTTCCAGTTGGCGCAGCCAAACAATTTCTTTCGCGCTTTCATCAACACTGTGCCACTGCGGAACACCATCGTGGAAACGAACTCCTATAACCCGATTACCAGAGGAATTAAATTTAACCCCATCTACTTCTACGTTATCGTTTGGCAATACTGGGCGGAAATCACCAGTTGCGAGCTCAATTTGGTAAAGCCCTAAGTGCTCGTTATCGCGTGAACGCATATATACAAAATCGCCACTGGCATCAAAACCTACAGGCGATAAATGATCGCTAATTTCGTTAGAGAAGTTCCGCCATTCTGCTTCTTCACTTGGCCGCCACGCGAACTCGGGTTTCATGTCATCATTCGAACCCATGGCAAAGCGCACAACGTTATCTTGATCGGCCATCAAGAAACCGCGGTTTAGCGGCGAAGAAGCAACTTGATTTAAACGGGCATGGTTAACATTTAAGCGCTCGGCTATAGGCCGTGGGCGATCGTGTGCCCAATTCTGTACTAGAATCCAATCGGGTTCATCTGGTAGTAAACTGATGATATCCATGTAACGGAAAATGCGGCTGCCCTGCTGTGTACCAAAGAGCTGGCGGCGGTTACTGCCATCGGCGTTAATAGCATAAATACGGCCAGTTCCTACCGGTTGTTCCAGTGCCCCCGGCTGAACTACGCTAGTAAAAATCAAGCGCTCATCGTTTACCCAACGCACATTGGAAGGGCTTTCTTGGCCGCGTAATTGAAAAGCTGCGGTAATCGACATGGAATCTGGCTTGCTTATATCCAACACGGCGAGGCTTCGTTGCTCATCGTTGGGCACAGTAACGGCTAGATATTTACCTGTGGGGGATATGGCAGCATCACCAAATTCTGCATGCTTGAAGAAATGTTCAAGCGGAATTTCGTTTGCATGAACGGCTGCGCCAAACAAGAAAGGAATACTTAGCAACATGCCAAGCCAAATTTTACGAGCGGTTTTTGAAAATGACAT
>NZ_AFPO01000022.1 GCF_000218785.1 Idiomarina sp. A28L | reverse complement strand
GGGGCCATAGCTCAGCTGGGAGAGCGCCTGGTTTGCATCCAGGAGGTCTGCGGTTCGATCCCGCATGGCTCCACCATTTTCCTCCTCATCCTGCGTTGAAAGCTTCGTCGTTTACTGATTGTAAACTTCCTCAGCTTCCGCCTTGTCTGAGAAGGAAAACATTCCGATTCTTTGTTTCACATATGATGCGCATTGCTAAGTGTTCTTATTAAGAATATTTATCAATCACATTATGTGATGTGCTCTTTAATAATTTGGACAAGCTGATAAAGAAACAAACGAAGTTTGAACAAGCCAGGTATAACTCACCAGATTAACTTTGGTGGCGTATCGTTCATGTCATGTAAGAAACATAGAACACCGTTTAGGTGTTGTATGGTTAAGTGATTAAGCGTACACGGTGGATGCCTAGGCAGTTGGAGGCGATGAAGGACGTACTAACTTGCGATAAGCCATGATGAGCCAGTAAGAGGCGCATGAGTCATGGATTTCCGAATGGGGAAACCCAGTGAGCTTGCTCACTATCCGTAACTGAATACATAGGTTACGGAGGCGAACCCGGGGAACTGAAACATCTAAGTACCCGGAGGAAAAGAAATCAACCGAGATTCCCTTAGTAGCGGCGAGCGAACGGGGAGCAGCCCTTAAGCTGTTAAAGATGTAGTGGAAGGCTCTGGAAAGTGCCGCAATAAAGGGTGATAGCCCCGTACACGAAGCATCTTTTTTAGTGAAAACGAGTAGGTCGGGACACGTGTTATCTTGACTGAATATGGGGGGACCATCCTCCAAGGCTAAATACTCCCAACTGACCGATAGTGAACTAGTACCGTGAGGGAAAGGCGAAAAGAACCCCTGTGAGGGGAGTGAAATAGAACCTGAAACCGTGTACGTACAAGCAGTAGGAGCCTCTTTATGGGGTGACTGCGTACCTTTTGTATAATGGGTCAGCGACTTACATTTTGTAGCAAGGTTAACCGAATAGGGTAGCCGTAGGGAAACCGAGTCTTAACTGGGCGCTTAGTTGCAAGGTGTAGACCCGAAACCGGGCGATCTATCCATGGGCAGGTTGAAGATTGAGTAACATCAATTGGAGGACCGAACTCACTAATGTTGAAAAATTAGGAGATGACCTGTGGATCGGAGTGAAAGGCTAATCAAGCCCGGAGATAGCTGGTTCTCCCCGAAATCTATTTAGGTAGAGCCTCGGACGAATACCATTGGGGGTAGAGCACTGTTTCGGCTAGGGGGTCATCCCGACTTACCAACCCGATGCAAACTCCGAATACCAATGAGTACTATCCGGGAGACACACGGCGGGTGCTAACGTTCGTCGTGAAGAGGGAAACAACCCAGACCGCCAGCTAAGGTCCCCAAGTCATGGTTCAGTGGGAAACGATGTGGGAAGGCATAGACAGCTAGGAGGTTGGCTTAGAAGCAGCCATCCTTTAAAGAAAGCGTAATAGCTCACTAGTCGAGTCGGCCTGCGCGGAAGATGTAACGGGGCTAAACCATGCACCGAAGCTGCGGCAGCATACTTGTATGCTGGGTAGGGGAGCGTTCTGTAAGCCGTTGAAGGTGGATTGAGAAGTCTGCTGGAGGTATCAGAAGTGCGAATGCTGACATGAGTAACGATAATGGGGGTGAAAAACCCCCACGCCGGAAGACCAAGGGTTCCTATCCCATGCTAATCAGGGTAGGGTAAGTCGGCCCCTAAGGCGAGGCTGAGAAGCGTAGTCGATGGGAAACAGGTTAATATTCCTGTACTGCTGCATACTGCGATGGGGTGACGGAGAAGGCTAGGTAATCGCGGCGTTGGTAGTCCGCGTGAAAGTGAGTAGGCAGGGGGATTAGGCAAATCCGGTTCCCTATATGCTGAGACACGAGACGAGCTCCTACGGGAGTGAAGTTACTGATGCCATACTTCCAGGAAAACCCTCTAAGCTTCAGGTATGCAGAACCGTACCCGAAACCGACACAGGTGGTCAGGTAGAGAATACTAAGGCGCTTGAGAGAACTCGGGTGAAGGAACTAGGCAAAATAGTACCGTAACTTCGGGAGAAGGTACGCCCTTATTTGTGAAGGCCTTGCGCCGTAAGCGAATGAGGGCCGCAGTGACCAGGTGGCTGGGACTGTTTATTAAAAACACAGCACTCTGCAAACTCGAAAGAGGACGTATAGGGTGTGACACCTGCCCGGTGCCGGAAGGTTAATTGATGGGGTTAGCGTAAGCGAAGCTCTTGATCGAAGCCCCGGTAAACGGCGGCCGTAACTATAACGGTCCTAAGGTAGCGAAATTCCTTGTCGGGTAAGTTCCGACCTGCACGAATGGTGTAACCATGGCCACGCTGTCTCCACCCGAGACTCAGTGAAATTGAAATCGCAGTGAAGATGCTGTGTACCCGCGGCTAGACGGAAAGACCCCGTGAACCTTTACTACAGCTTGGCACTGAACATTGAACCTACATGTGTAGGATAGGTGGGAGGCTTTGAAGCGTGAACGCCAGTTTGCGTGGAGCCAACCTTGAAATACCACCCTTGTACGTTTGATGTTCTAACGGAGACTGCTGAATCGTGGTCCCGGACAGTGCCTGGTGGGTAGTTTGACTGGGGCGGTCTCCTCCCAAAGAGTAACGGAGGAGCACGAAGGTTGGCTAAGTACGGTCGGACATCGTACGGTTAGTGCAATGGCATAAGCCAGCTTAACTGCGAGACAGACACGTCGAGCAGGTGCGAAAGCAGGTCATAGTGATCCGGTGGTTCTGAATGGAAGGGCCATCGCTCAACGGATAAAAGGTACTCCGGGGATAACAGGCTGATACCGCCCAAGAGTTCATATCGACGGCGGTGTTTGGCACCTCGATGTCGGCTCATCACATCCTGGGGCTGAAGTCGGTCCCAAGGGTATGGCTGTTCGCCATTTAAAGTGGTACGCGAGCTGGGTTTAGAACGTCGTGAGACAGTTCGGTCCCTATCTGCCGTGGGCGTTTGAGAATTGAGAGGGGTTGCTCCTAGTACGAGAGGACCGGAGTGAACGAACCGCTGGTGTTCGGGTTGTCATGCCAATGGCACTGCCCGGTAGCTACGTTCGGAATCGATAACCGCTGAAAGCATCTAAGCGGGAAGCGAGCCTCGAGATGAGTTCTCACTGGAGTGTAATCTCCCTAAAGGGTTGTTGAAGACTACAACGTTGATAGGCAAGGTGTGGAAGCGCTGTAAGGCGTTGAGCTAACTTGTACTAATTGCCCGTGAGGCTTAACCATACAACACCTAAGCGGTGTTGTTGCGTGACGATGCGTGTGAGAGCATGCAGGAGCGTAAAAGCGAACGAGACATCACTAGGTTAGTGAGTGAGTTATGCTGGCTCAGACTTCGAATTATCAGATTGTTCAAATTATGCCAAATTTGTCTGGCGGCCATAGCGACGTGGAACCACCTGAATCCTTTCCGAACTCAGAAGTGAAACATGTCAGCGCCGATGGTAGTGTGGGGCCTCCCCATGCGAGAGTAGGACACCGCCAGGCTCCTATTA
>NZ_AFPO01000023.1 GCF_000218785.1 Idiomarina sp. A28L | reverse complement strand
CCTTCACGTCACTACGCACACGTAGATTGCCCAGGTCACGCCGATTATGTGAAAAACATGATCACTGGTGCTGCGCAAATGGATGGCGCTATCTTAGTAGTAGCGGCTACCGATGGCCCAATGCCACAAACACGTGAGCACATCTTGTTGTCACGTCAGGTAGGCGTACCGTTCATCGTAGTATTCATGAACAAGTGCGACATGGTAGACGACGAAGAGTTGTTGGAATTAGTAGAGATGGAAGTTCGCGAACTTCTTTCAGAATACGATTTCCCAGGTGACGATTTGCCAGTAATTCAAGGTTCAGCGTTGAAAGCGTTGGAAGGCGATGAAGCATGGGAAGGTAAGATTTTAGAGCTTGCAGAAGCGCTAGATACTTATATTCCAGAGCCAGAGCGTGATATCGATAAGCCATTCTTGATGCCTATCGAAGACGTATTCTCAATCTCAGGCCGTGGTACAGTAGTAACCGGTCGTGTAGAGCGCGGAATCGTGAACACTGGTGATGAAGTAGCAATCGTTGGTTTGAAAGACACCACGAAAACTATCGTAACGGGCGTAGAAATGTTCCGTAAGTTGCTTGACGAAGGTCGTGCAGGTGAGAACATTGGTGCGTTGTTGCGTGGTACTAAGCGTGAAGATATTCAACGTGGTCAAGTATTGGCGAAGCCAGGTTCAATTACTCCACACACTAAGTTTGAAGCTGAAGTGTATGTATTGAGCAAAGAAGAAGGTGGCCGTCATACGCCATTCTTCAAAGGTTACCGTCCACAGTTCTACTTCCGTACAACTGACGTAACTGGTGCTGTAGAGCTTCCAGAAGGCGTAGAAATGGTAATGCCTGGTGACAACATCAAATTCGTAGTTGAATTGATTGCACCAATCGCTATGGACGACGGTTTACGCTTCGCAATCCGTGAAGGTGGCCGTACTGTAGGCGC
>NZ_AFPO01000024.1 GCF_000218785.1 Idiomarina sp. A28L | reverse complement strand
TGTATCGTATTCTACGTGTGAAGTAGAGATGGTGATACCACGCGCTTTTTCTTCTGGCGCGTTATCGATTTGTGCGAAGTCACGAGCAGAGCCACCGTAGTGTTTCGCTAGGACAGATGTAATGGCCGCAGTCAGAGTAGTTTTACCGTGGTCAACGTGACCGATAGTACCTACGTTTACGTGCGGCTTAGAACGTTCAAACTTTGCTTTAGCCATAACAGCCTCTCTTTCGAAACGCGCGGCGGACAATGTTCGCCAGTGCTTCATGATGTTTAAAATAAATGTTTTTAACGATTAGGGGAGGTTTTCTTAAAACTGAACATCAACTGGTGCTGATAGGCGGATTTGAACCGCCGACCTCACCCTTACCAAGGGTGCGCTCTACCGACTGAGCTATATCAGCAACACAAATTTGATATGGAGCGGGTGGCGGGAATCGAACCCGCGTCATCAGCTTGGAAGGCTGAGGTAATAGCCATTATACGACACCCGCGATCAGATTCAGGGCTACCTCGGACCTAATCAGAAAAAATGGTGGAGGGGGCAGGATTCGAACCTGCGAAGGCTGAGCCGTCAGATTTACAGTCTGATCCCTTTGGCCACTCGGGAACCCCTCCACGAGTTTTTTTCTAAAAAATGGTGCCGGCAGAGAGAGTCGAACTCCCGACCTACTGATTACAAGTCAGTTGCTCTACCAGCTGAGCTATGCCGGCGCCACCGTTTAGGTGGAGCGCATTCTAGGGGATCGATTAGGGTCTTGCAACCACATATGCGCATTTTTTTTGTTTTTTTTATCTGACTGCTTAATTTTTAAGACATTAGCTTAAAAAAACATCTTAATTAGAGCGTTCTTCAAGCAAGAGGCACAAATAAATATTTATTTGTGCCTCTTGCTGATTCTCAGGACATTTTCAATTGTTAAGCTATTTTTCGGTTAGGCGCCAAACGGATGTTTTAACACAATCGTTTCCGCTCGGTCTGGCCCAGTGGAAATAATATCCACAGGGACGCCCAGAAGCGTTTCTAAGCGCTTGATATAGGCAACCGCAGCACTTGGCAGCTGTGAATGTTCAGTAGCCCCCTCAGTACGCTCATCCCACCCTGGCATAGTTTCATAAACTGGCTCAACCATTTCATAGTCTTCTGCCGCCATAGGTGGCAAATCAGCAATACTGCCATCTGGCATTTTATAGCCGACGCAAATTTTTAATTCTTTTAAGCCATCAAGTACATCAAGTTTAGTTAAACACAAACCACTGATTGAGTTAATTTGCACAGCACGGCGCATAGCCACTGCATCAAACCAACCTGTTCTGCGTTTGCGCCCAGTAGTAGCGCCAAATTCATGGCCCTTCACTCCAAGATACTCACCTACTTCACAATCAAGTTCAGTTGGGAACGGGCCGGAACCAACACGTGTAGTATAAGCTTTCACGATTCCCAAAACATAATCGAGATAACGTGGCCCAAAACCTGCGCCTGTAGCAACGCCACCTGCAGTGGTGTTCGATGATGTTACATAAGGGTAGGTACCATGGTCGATATCTAACAATGTACCTTGCGCACCTTCAAACATAATGGCTTTGCCTTCTCGGCGTGCTTTATCGAGCAACCCAGGCACATCAGCAATCAGCGGTTTTAATACTTTTGCTATTTCTAAACAGTAAGCGAGTACATCTTCAACAGACACCGGTTCTTGCTTGAAGTATTGAGTTAACACGAAATTGTGCAGCTCCATAGTTTCTGCAAGCTTTTCTGCTAACCGTTCTGGATGAAATAAATCGCCCAAGCGAATAGCACGGCGAGCTACCTTATCTTCGTAGGCCGGGCCAATGCCACGGCCCGTGGTGCCAATAGCCTTTTTGCCACGAGCAACTTCTCGCGCCTGATCTAACGCAATGTGATAAGGCAGGATTAACGGGCAGGCTTCACTGATAAGTAACCGCTCGCGCACTGGAATACCGCGCTCTTCAAGCATGCTTACTTCTTTCATCAACGCTTCTGGTGACAGCACTACGCCATTACCAATTACGCAGGTTACGTTATCGCGCAAGATTCCCGAAGGAATCAGGTGCAATACCGTTTTTTCACCATTAATTACGAGTGTATGACCTGCATTATGACCACCTTGATAACGCACTACGTAAGTGGCTTTATCAGTTAGCAGATCAACGATTTTTCCCTTGCCTTCGTCACCCCATTGGGTGCCAAGAATAACGACGTTTTTACTCATGATAGTTTTTAGTTCACACGTTGGATGTATAGACGCTGGTATGGCGGTGGATTGAGCGGGGATTCTAGCAGAAAGCCCCGCTTTTGCAGAGTGATTTTTAAACACAAGGCTAAATTTTAGCAGCTTAACCGCGTATTTTCTGGAAATCACTTGGGTTTTGGTAAAGCGCAAAGCCAAATCGCAAACGATTGTTCCGATAATCGGTAGCAACGCCCTGTTCGCGTAATCTATCCGCAAGTTCCTCTACAGCTTCAGCTGATTCTAATAAGAATGTAAAAAAATGGCCGTGCTGAACTGCCTCAACGTTTTCAGCTAACAACAAATTCTGACGATTCAGTTGTGCATGGTTCAGTGTATCAATATGGTTTAGAAATGCTTTTTGCAACTTAGTTATGTAAGCATGCCGAGTTGCTGTATTTAGCTCTTCCTGTTGCCATAATTTAAACACTGCATTTAATCTATACAGCGCACTAAAATCCATTGTGGCGCCCGCAAAGCGCATACCATCCTCACTATAGTTCACCACACCTTTCTGTTCTTTTGCCAGGCCGGAGAAATTAGCAAACCAACCTGTATATTCAGGCCTCAACCTGCAACCCTGAGGCACCACAGCAAAGCACATACCTTCGCCACCTTGGGCGTATTTATATGCACCCGCTAAGTAAAAAATTCGATGTTCATAAGGCGCCCAATCGGTTTCCAGCGCACAAAAGCCATGATAACCGTCCACCACTATCATGGTTTTTTCATCTTGCACAAATTCTAGCCATTGCTTTGGCTCTGGTGCAACAATGCCGCTGTTGTAGAATACTTGGCTAATGAAAATCAAATCCCACGATTGCTTCGCAACCGCAGCATGCCAACGTTCGGCGAAGTTATACACTGGTTCGCATGGCACACATTCAAGGGTTACATTTCCGCGCTCTAGAATACGGCGGCTTTGCCGATTAAAGCTATGGAATTCACCGTCAGTGGTAAGTATGGTTAATGGCTCCGCAGCTGAGAAAACGCTTAACAGGCGATAAACCAACTCATGAGTATTCGGGGCAAACACAATTTGATCAGGGTTTGCTAAATTGAGCTCATCGGCAATGTTCTTTTGCAACTCTGGCACTTTTTCAGTGAATAGATAACCCCATTTTTCATCTGCAAACCTCGCTGAATCATCCCAATAGGCTAGTTGAGCCTCTCGAGTTATATCAGGCCAGTAATAGTGGCTATGGGGTGCGCAATGAAGTAATCCCGGACGCGCATTTAAAAAGTGCTGATATAGATGTTGATACATAAAATTCTCGTCGTTTTATTAGCAACTAAATTTAACGGCTTTAAAGTCAAACTAAGTATTCAGATTAACCGAACCAAAATCAATTAAGAAGCAATAACCCAGATTTTATAACGGGCAAAAGAAACGGGAGCCTAAGCTCCCGTTCTAATATCAACCCAATTTCAATCGGCAACCTTAGTTAGCCTGAATATCCATTTGGTTAAAGTATTTGAAGAAATCGCTATCTGGGCTTAATACAAGCACGCTATCGCCATCTCCAAAACTTGCTGTGTAAGCTTCTAAGCTTCGAATAAAGGCAAAGAACTCTGGATCGCGCCCATAAGTTTCCGCATAAATGCGAGCTGCTTCAGCATCACCTTCACCTCGAATCTGCCGTGCTTCCCGATCTGCATCAGCAAGCATTACGGTAACCCGTGCATCAATATCAGCACGAATAATCTCGGCTTGCTCACGACCTTCAGAACGATGCTCTCGCGCTACTGCGTTACGCTCTGCACGCATACGTTCATAAATCGCTGTGCTCACTTCAGTTGGTAAGTTGATCTGCTTAACCCGCACATCCAACACCTGAATACCCAAATCGTTTGAGCTTTCTGAAGCTTGAATCAACGCCTGCTCCATTAATTCATCACGCTCACCAGAAACGATGTCACGGATAGTTCGCGAACCAAACTCAGCCCGAAGGCCTGCATTAATTCGGCGCATCAATAGCTGTTCAGCTTGAATTTGATTACCACCACCGGTAGAAAGATAATATTTTGAAAAATCTTCGATACGCCATTTTACAAAGGCATCAACGATTAAATCTTTCTTTTCACTGGTAATGAAACGGTCAGCTTGTCCATCTAGTGTTTTAATCCGAGCATCAAGCTTGATAATCCGTTCAATGAACGGCAGCTTGAAATGCAAGCCTGGATTATAAACAACGGCTACGCCTTGCTCATCTTGTGCCACTTTACCGAAGCGAATCACGATTCCGCGCTCACCCTCAGCTACTGTGAACAAAGAAGAGTAGCCCAGCAACGCGAGGATAATGACGATAATTATCGTTAGGTTTCTCATTGCTTAGTTCCCTCCCCGTGGGGTGAATCGATTGCTAGTTCGGCTAGTATCTTGCTGGCTCGAACTCTGATTCGATGAGCTTTGTCCATTTTGACCGGAATTTGCTGGCAAAATAGGCGCTTGCGGACGAACAGCACGCGAATTATGTTGCTCTAAAATCTTATCGAGTGGCAAGTACATCATTTGATTACCGCCCTCTACATCAATAAAGATTTTCGCGTTATTTGCATAAATCTTCTCTAGCGTTTCCAAGAAAATACGCTGACGCGTAACTTCTGGAGCCGCTTGATATTGTGGCAACAATTCGTTGAAACGAGATACTTCACCTTGCGCACGTAAAACCATTTGCTCTTTATAAGCTTGGGCTTCTTGTTGCAAGCGGCGCACTCGACCACGAGCTGTTGGCTCAATTTCCCGAGCATAAGCTTCGGCTTCACGAACGAACCGTTCCTGATCTTCTTGCGCTCGGATGGCATCATCAAAAGCATCGCGCACTTCTTCAGGGGGCCGTGCCCCTTGGAAGTTAACATCGATAACCGTAATACCCAAACCGTAACGCTCAGTTAACTGATCGATAATTCCCCAGGTTTGCTGACGAACTTCTTCACGACCGACGGTAAGAATATTATCCATGGTGTTATGGCCGATCACGTAGCGTAATGCACTATCCGTTACTTGCGATAAGCTAGAATCAGGTGCTTCTACGTTAAAGAGATACGATCTCGGATTCATCACCCGGTACTGAACCGCAAGTTCAACACGAACCACGTTCTCATCTTCAGTAAGCATGAAACCGGCTGTTTGTTGTGAGCGAACATTGTTCACATCAACGTTTTCAACTTCATCAATAAACACTGGGCGCCAATGCAAACCAGAGCCTACCTCAGAGTGATATGCGCCAAAACGGAGCACAACGCCACGTTCAGCCTCGTTTACTGTATAGAAACCGGCAATAAACCACACGAGTACAACCAAAAACAGCGCAATACCTACCGCTTTTTTTGGCACCCCAGCTGATCCACCACCACTATTGCCCTGGCCGCCTTTACCGCCGCCAAGACCCAATTTACCCATAAGGCTTCGCAAAGCTTCATCAAGATCAGGTGGGCCCTGATCACGACCGCCCTGAGGTTTATTGCCCCAAGGATCTTTATCTTTGCCGCCATTTCCCGGTTGATTCCAGGCCATTGATTACTCCAACAAATACATTGTTATCGAAAACATATTAAAATTAACACAAGCTTCGTGTTAATTGCTCACCAAATTGTTTCAGTAAACGCTGCCACTCTACGACAGGAACACGGACAGATACTAACACATCTCCATCGTCCTGTGGGCGTTCATCTGTAACACATTGTAACTCGTATAAACTACTACGCAATTTACCTTGATTTGGCCCCAACCTTAGTTCTTCAATCATTAATTTCGGCACTAGTATCTCATGCAGTGCTTCCCTTAACAGATCGATACCTTCGCCGGTTTGCGCAGATAGCCAAACTTCTTTTGGCTTACCATCATCATCGCGAACAATGCGAGGTTGCAAATCAGGAACCAAATCTAGCTTGTTCATTACCAATAATTGTGGCACTTCACTAGCCGCTATTTCCGTAAGCACCTTATCTACTTCATGCTGGTTATCCAGCATTCTCTCATCATGGCAATCCATAACGTGCAGTAGTAATTCCGCATCTCGGGTTTCTTGTAAGGTTGCTTTAAATGCAGCAACGAGATCGTGCGGTAAATGGCGAATAAAGCCAACCGTATCGGCAAATATTAACGAACCTACATCCGGCAATTCATATTTACGTAATGTTGGATCAAGCGTTGCAAACAACTGATCTGCCGCATAAACATCGGAATCAGTAAGCCGGTTAAATAACGTAGATTTGCCTGCGTTGGTGTATCCAACCAAAGCAATTGTGGGAATTTCAGCTCGCTGCCTTGAGCGCCGGCCTTGTTCACGCTGCTTCGATACTTTCTCAAGCCGCGCCAAAATATTCTTAATGCGCCCACGAATCAGGCGGCGGTCGGTTTCCAACTGCGTTTCACCCGGGCCGCGCAACCCTATACCACCTTTTTGGCGTTCTAAGTGAGTCCAACCACGAATTAAGCGTGTGGAAATGTGCCGCAACTGAGCTAGCTCAACCTGAAGTTTACCTTCATGCGTTCGCGCCCGCTGAGCAAATATATCAAGTATTAAACCGGTTCTATCTAACACCCGGCATTTCACTTCACGCTCAATATTTCGCTCTTGAGATGGCGAAAGTGAATGATTGAATATCACAATCTCTGCGCCCGTGGCTTCCACCATTGCCGCAACTTCTTCAGTTTTACCTGAGCCAATAAATAGCCTTGCATCTGGCGCGTGCCTGGAAGTGGTAATAACCGAAACCGCTTCAACGCCTGCAGAAGACACTAATAACTTTAACTCTTCGAGATCTTCCCGTGCTGATTCATTAGAAAATTCAACATGAACCAACACGGCCTGCTCGCCACCTTCATACCGCTCAAACAAGCAAGCCGCTCCTTCATTGTTCCTAAATGAACAATTTAATCGTTTTCGTTTTCATCCTGCCCAACTTGCGGCGGATACTGACTTGGTGTCCGCGCTGGCACAACAGTTGAAATCGCATGTTTATAAACCATCTGGCTTACCGTATTTTTTAGCAACACCACAAATTGATCAAATGATTCAACTTGGCCTTGCAGCTTAATACCGTTCACAAGATAAATAGAGACCGGAATTCTTTCACGACGCAGTGCGTTCAAAAAAGGGTCTTGTAATGTTTGCCCCTTCGCCATAGTTGGCTCCTTTGTTTTATTAGTATTGTTGCGGGTGCCACTGCTATTTTTACTTTGCTATCCCTCGGTACACCTATGTTTGCCACGAGCAATAAGCTCTATGAACTTAAACATAAACTTAGTGTAGCAACAAAATTCAATTTTAGTCTAAATTGATCTTGGGCTTTTTTTCGGGTTTTCAAGAGCTTTTCAAAAATAAGCATGAAACAAACGCGGTTAATCGTGCTGTTTTAGCCATTTTTCTGGTGCCAGTGGCTCTTTGCTTAGTGCATTTAGAGCTTGTGTTAAATAATCTTCGCTGAGCGAATCAACCCACGTTAATCCGGGCCAAGAACGTAACCAAGTAATTTGCCGTTTAGCCAGTTGGCGGGTAGCAATTACAGCTCTTTCTTGCATTTCCTCAGCACTTAACTTACCGAGCAAATGCAACCACATCTGCCGATAGCCAACCGAGCGCATTGATGGTAAATCTAAATGTAGATCTCCACGCGCTTGCAGCTTTATCACTTCATTTGTAAAGCCAGCATCTAGCATTAACTGAAATCGTTTTTCAATACGCTGATGCAAGATTTTACGATCAACCGGGGCCACGGCGATTTGCCAAGTGGGTAACGATAAGCCAGGCCGCTGAGTGCGGGTTAACTCTGTTATTGTTTGCCCAGTTACTTGATAAACCTCCAATGCACGAAGCAGACGCTGAGGATCATTCGGGTGGATACGCGCGCCCGCAACTGGGTCGATTACGCACAGTTCATGGTGCAACACCGTCCATCCCTCCTTCTCCGCTCGCTGCTGCAGTGCTTCGCGTATGCTCGCATCAGCGGCAGGCAATTCTGATAAGCCTGCGAGCAAAGCCCGGAAATAGAGCATAGTACCGCCCACGAGCAAGGGGATTTTGCCCCGAGCTCGAATATCTTCAATTAGCGCCAAGGCATCACTTCGAAAATCAGCTGCCGAATAAATCTCAGCGGGATCGCGAATATCAATCAGATGATGCGGGCATATCGCTAATTCTTCTGGAGTAGGTTTGGCGGTTCCAATATCCATATCACGATAGATGAGAGCTGAATCAACACTCACCAACTCTACCGGAAGCAACTTGGCCAATGCCATTGCCAAAGCAGTTTTACCCGCCGCGGTTGGCCCACTTAGGCAAACTATTCCCTGCTTCAAATGCACTGTTAACGCTGCTAAATCAACGCTCATTCTATTTCCTTTCCAACATCAAGGGCGCTGCGCCAATTCAGCGGTTGCAAGAAATGTTGCCATTTTGGCAATTGTTGCAGCAACTGCAGCCATTGCTTTGCTTCTACCACTGAATATTCTCTTTTTAGCCCTTGCTGCGCCAGCCAATTCGCCAAATTCGAATCACTGAGCTGCTGCCCAAATGTTTCTTCGTTTATTGCAGAATCTTTGTAGCTTGCTAGCAACTCACTCAGGATTTCTAGCAATTTCGGTATACTTTGGCCTAAATCGCCTTTGCGTAGGGCTTCAGGAACTTGTTTGATAGTTAATTGATACTCATTAGCCCGCAATCGCTTGTGTTCAAACATTAACCCACAGCGGCTGAGCACCGAAGGAAAGTTAAAAGCCGTGCTAAACTCTACCCTCAACTGCACCGGAACGAGTAGCGGTTGGCCCGATAATCCAATCGAAAGTTGCTGCCGAATACGTTGCGTTTGCACACGTAAATGTGCTCGTTGAATATCTAGTAAGGCTAAATCATTCCCTGCTTGCATTAATGCCCAGCGATCATTGAGTACACTTAAAAACTTATGTGCCTCGCTAAACTCCCTTTGCGCTAGGTTCTCTACTGGTAACTCAAAAGCTGCATCGATTTCTACTTTAGAGGGTTCCGTTTTTAAAGGTTTTGCTACTAAAGAAGTATCTTCCGGTAATGGAGTGGCAAAAAGGCTTTGATAAGCTTCTTGCTCTCGAACCTGCTCCGGCGATGGCTTCGATGCGGTACCACGAAATGCGCCAGGTAAAATGCTGCGGCTAGCTTGCTCAGCCCCGTTGCTCTCGTGTGTATTCTTTGCTACTAATTGTGCCAACCCAGCTTCTTTTTTTGCAGCCTTTTCTTCGCCTTTTTCTTCGCCTTTTTCTTCTTTGGGCACCAGCTTTGTATATTCATAATGATGTTCATAAGCTTGCTGTTGTTCACGAATAAAAGGCGCCAATGCTTGGCGTAATTGCATCAATACAAAATCGTGCACTTGCCGTGCTTGCTGGAAGCGAACTTCGTGCTTTGCCGGATGAACATTCACATCAACATCGTTCGCGGGTAATGTGATGTAAAGAATGTAGGTGGCTTGCCTATCATTTCCTAAACTATCACCATAGGCCTGCCGCACAGCATGGTTTAATAGTTTATCTTTCATCATTCGGCCATTTACATACATATACTGCACATCAGTTTGGTGGCGGCAAGCGTCGGGTGGCGCTATCCAACCGCGTATCGCCAAAGGGTGAGCATCAGCTTCAGGAACGAACTCAATATATAAAGCTTCATCGGCGAAACGCTTTCCGGCAATTTGCCGCAACCGGGAAAGCACTTTATGCTCGGTATCAGCACTGGGATAATGGCGCAATAACTGTTGATTATGGCTGAGCTGAATATCTACTTTTGGGCAGGCTAAAGCAATTCGACGAATTACTTCATCGATATGGCCAAATTCGGTTTTTTCGGTACGCAAAAATTTGCGCCGCGCGGGCGTATTAAAAAATAAATCTTGAACGTCAACCGTGGTGCCATTCGGATGCGAAGCTGGCTCCAACGTAACTTGCATATCACGGCCTTCACACCAAGCCTGCCAAGCATCTTCCTGATCTGCGGGCTTTGAAATCAACCGTAAACGAGAAACCGAACTGATACTCGCCAGCGCTTCACCACGGAACCCCAAACTATGAATAGCTTCTAAATCATCCAAAGTGGAAATCTTGCTCGTGGCGTGGCGAGAAAGCGCTAATTCCAGTTCTTCCTTGGGAATACCCGCGCCATTATCGCGAATACGAATGCGCCTAGCACCGCCCTTTTCAATATCAATCCGAAGCTCTGTTGCTCCGGCATCAATACAATTCTCAACCAGCTCTTTTACAACCGAGGCGGGCCTTTCCACAACTTCGCCCGCAGCAATTTGGTTGGCAAGTTGCGGAGGTAATAATCGTATCGCCATAGCTATTAGTTTCCGAGCGGGATTTCGAGTTGCTGGCCAACCCGAATCGTGTTGCTACGCAAACCGTTGTGTTGTTTTATAGCATCAACACTTACTCGGTAACGAGAAGCAATTACCGATAGTGATTCGCCCCGTGCCACCACGTGCATTTGTATGCGAGATTCAGCCAGCGATGTTCCGGCAACTGGGTTACGAATAAAAAATTCGCGAATACCCGAGTACAAAGCATTGGCTAACCGATCTTGATGATTACCGTTAATCAACAAACGTTCTTTTTGCGGGTTCGAAATAAAACCGAGTTCAACCAACACCGAAGGCGTTCGCAGTGCACTCAACACACCAAAGCTAGCTCCTTCTGGGCGGTTACGGTGAAGATTGGTAACACGGCCAAGCTGATCAAGAATGATGGTTGCGGCCTCATGCCCATCGGCCATTGAGTTATCTCGGAACATATCTAAAAATGCACGGTTTAGGTAAGGGTCGTCCTCACCATCTTGCAAGATATGCTCAACATCGATCAACTCTTCACTTAACCGTTCTTTATTTTCCAAAGCCCGGCCAAGCTCGGTATCGGAACGCCTTTTGGAAAGCACCCAAACTGAAGCGCCGCGAGGTTGGGGTGTTGTAAATGCATCCGCATGCAAAGAGACAAAGAAATCGGCGCGTTCACGGCGAACCACACTAGTGCGCTGACCCAAAGATAAAGATTGATCGCCTGTTCTTGTTAATACTGCGCGCATACCTGGGTCAGCATTAATTCGTGCCGCTAACTTTCGAGCAACGGCCAAAGTAATAATTTTCTCATGCGTACCTGCAGGCCCAATTGAACCGGGGTCTCGCCCGCCATGGCCTGCATCAATCGCAATAACCAATGGCCGAATAGGCACTGAATCTAGAGTGCGCGGTACTCTGGGCTCACTACTAATAACAGGGGTACTTGCCTGAGTGCTTGGCTGTTGTGGAGAAATATTGGTAGCGCCTGCAACATCAACCACTAGCCGGTGTCCAGAAGCTCCTGAAGGCCCGAGCGGAAAAATATCTGGGGCGGTTGCCGCGTTAATCTCTAACACAATTCGCGAAGTTCCTGGCCTTGGTGCACCACTTGGCCGAATTACTTTTACAACATCAGAAGCTACATCTACCTTGCTCAAATCAACCCGATTATCAGTATTCTGAAAATCAATCACTATTCGATAAGGCTGATTATCAAAAATAGTAAAATAGGTGTATGTTGGCTCCGCTGAAAGATCGAAAACCACTCTAGTTTTATCAGCTGATGGCCAAACCCTAACGTTATCGATAGATTGCGCAACACTTTGCGACGACCACAAAAAAGCGCAGCTAGCGAAAAGCCAACTACCCAAAATAAATTTCCACCGCTGTTTTACAACAGATGTTTTAATAACGCTTCCCCAATATCACTGTATGCTGCAAGCTCAGCTAAACGCCCACTTTCTGCGGGTCTCAATGTTATCACTAAATCTGCCTGTGGAAGGATTCCAAACCCGCGTTCAGGCCATTCCACCAAGCATAAACTATCTGCTCCAAAGTAATCACGAATACCCATAAATTCAAGCTCTTCCGGGTCACCTAATCGGTATAAATCAAAATGGTATACTCGCCAACTAGCTAACTCATAAGGCTCGATTAAGGTGTAGGTTGGGCTCTTTACCGCGCCTTCATGCCCCAGTGATTGAATAAACCCCCGGCTAAAGGTGGTTTTCCCCGCACCTAGATCACCGCGCAAATAGATAATTGCTGGTGTTACACAAGCATTGGCGATACGGGCACCCAACTTCTCGGTGGCTTCTTCATCGGCGAGCGATAACGCTACTTGCGCTCGCACACTTTCACTATTTGTCATACTACATCATTCCTAGGATTCACAAAGTGCGGAATCTCCGCAATCACATCGGTTGCTAACATTCCGCGGCTATTTCCATGCGCCGCAGCTTCAGCAGCGAGGTTATGTACTAATACGGCAGCTTTCGTTGCTGAATCAGTATTTAAACCGAGCGCCGGCGCTTGCGCTAGCAAGCCTGCAATAATACCGGTTAATACATCGCCCATGCCAGCAATTGCCATAGCCGGTGTTCCGTGAGTACATACCGCAGTTTCTGATGCGCCCGATATTAAACTACCCGCACCTTTCAATACCACTGTTCCGGTTAAAAGCTCTTGTAAAGTATCGCTTGCTAGCCAACGATTTTGCTCAATATCAACTATTTGGCACTGTAACAATCTAGCAGCCTCACCCGGATGTGGGGTAAACACATTGCCTTCCGATAAAGGTAGCTCTTCACCATCGCGCAAATTTATCGCCAGTAAGTTCAATGCATCAGCATCAATTACTGCTGGCATGGGCTTTTCCTGTGAACGCTGGCAGAATCGCTGCCACCATTGCCGCCCCCAATGGCTTTGCCCTAAACCCGGCCCTATTGCAATGACACTCGCGCGTTCTACAAGTTCATCAGTTTCTGCTGCATCAGCATGTAAGCCCCGCACCATTAGCTCTGGCTGCATACCAATCAAAAACTCTTGCCCTGGCTCACATATCACGGTTACCTTGCCCGCTCCGGCTCGCAAAGCAGCAGTAGCGGCTAAACGTGCCGCTCCGGCCATACCTGAACTGCCGCCAATAACTAAAACATGGCCAAAATTACCTTTCTGGCAAACCTTTTTTCGTGGTGCCAAATCATGCTCTAACTGGGCTTTTTGTAACCACCAAGCAGCTGGTTCAGTAAGTAATCTAAATTCACGCTGAACACCTAAATCGGCAAACCATAACTGGCCTACATAATCTGCCGCCATTGCAGTGGTTAGCCCGCGCTTAACCGCCACCATAGTAACCGTGTGGCTGGCAACCACGGCCACACCCATAACAACACCCGTATTCGCATTCAAACCCGATGGTATATCAATGGAAAGCACCGGCAATGCTGAATCGTTTACTGCTTCGATACATTCACGAATATCACCGGTAACTTCGCTGTTTAAACCAGTTCCAAGTAAAGCATCAACAATATAATCGGGGTCTTGTTCAAGCCAATCGGCCAGGGGCTCAATTTCGCCACCCGCTTCAAGCCAACCTTGAATAGCGCGTTGGCCTTCCTCGCTCTTCGGCTCGCCAGTAGCGAAAACGCGAACTGTATACCCTTGAGCATGAGCAAGCTGCGCTAATATATAACCATCACCACCGTTATTCCCTGGCCCGCAAAGTACCGCTATCTCAGTGTTAGGTTCTGCCTGTTGTTGCAAACATTCCCATGCTGCAGCACCTGCACGTTCCATCAATTGCCACAGGTTTAGCCCCGCTCGAGCAGCGGCCTCGCCTTCAAATTCTGCTACCTGTTCCGGCAAATAAAGTTGCTGTGGTATGCTGCGGGTTAACGATGTTTGCACATGCACTTCCTTAATTTTAAAGTTCAGCGCCAAGTGCCAACCGCGCAAACCGCGCTGACACAAATTTCTATTCACAGCATACGATAAATTGAGTACAAAATGACACCTGACTACCACGGATTAGCAGAAAAAATTAAACAATGGGGCCTAGAGCTCGGTTTTCAGCAGGTGGGTATTAGTGATCTTGATTTATCGGCACATGAAGAAAAACTGCAAGAATGGCTAGATAAGAAATTTCACGGTGAAATGGATTACATGGAACGCCATGGTATGTTGCGCGCAAGGCCAGCCGAATTGCACCCCGGTAGCTTGCGTGCTATCTGCGTTCGTATGGATTATCTTCCTGAAGGTGCCCGTTTTGCTGCCGTGTTAAAACAGCCACAATTAGGGTATGTAAGCCGTTATGCATTAGGCCGCGATTATCATAAGGTTCTGCGCAAGCGGCTGAAACAGCTGGGAGAAAAAATCAGCACATTCATTCAGGAAAACCGCGAAGAGTACGATCTTGATGCTGATTTCCGCCCTTTCGTAGATTCAGCACCTATTCTAGAACGCCCTCTTGCCGAAAAGGCTGGGCTTGGGTGGACAGGCAAACACACCTTACTGCTTGATAGTGACGATGGCTCTTGGTTTTTCTTGGGAGAACTATTAATCAACCTGCCCTTACCGGTTGATAAACCGCAGCAAGAGCAGTGTGGTAGTTGCACTGCTTGTATTACGATCTGCCCCACTCAGGCAATTGTTGAGCCTTACGTGGTAGATGCTCGCCGCTGTATTAGTTATCTCACCATTGAACACAGTGGAATAATTCCGGAAGAATTTCGCAAACCAATGGGGAATCGCATTTATGGCTGCGATGATTGCCAGCTTGTTTGCCCTTGGAATCGGTATGCAAAACCGACACCCGAAACTGATTTTATGCCCCGGCATGCTTTACACACGCCAGATTTACTTGAATTGTGGGCCTGGGATGAAACTCGCTTTTTAAAAGAAACGGAAGGCTCGCCTATTCGCCGTATTGGCTATGAAAAGTGGCAACGAAATTTAGCAATTGCCATGGGCAATGCGCCAACGAACTCGGTAATTATTGGGGCACTATCGGCTCGCATGGAAAGTGCCAGTGATATGGTAAAGGTTCATATTGAATGGGCTCTGGCGCAACATGAGCAAAACTTGCAAGAGCAAAACACAGCACATAAGAACACTCGGTTAACCGAACGCCTAATTCGCGTTGTTGAAAAAGGCCTACCGCGCGATGCTTAGGGTTTGAATACACCAATCACTTGATCGCGGGATACATTCGAAGATTTCTTTTCGGTTTGCATATCCGCTTCGCTCATATTGTAATCGCATTCCACACACTGCGCGTGCTCTTGGCCATCTTCAGTGAACACCATCAGTGAATCTTGTGCTTTACAATGCGGGCACGTAGCGCCAGCAATAAATCGTTTTTTTGTGCGGCTCATAAGTATTCCTATTCCTTATCTCAGCTACTGCGTTGATTGCCGATGTGCGGTATCATAACGCTGTTTTCTACCTCAATATTGGATATCTAGTAGTTATGATTCAAGCCGATAACCTCAGCCTAATTCGTGGCGGCCAGCAGCTGCTCAAAGAAGCGCAGTTTAGCATTTTTCCTGGGCAACGTATCGGTTTAGTTGGCGCTAACGGTTCTGGGAAATCATCTTTATTCGCCTTAATTCGTGGTGAGTTGAAAGAAGATGATGGCCAAATTCATATACCAAACGGCTGGCGTATTTCTAGTGTTGCGCAAGAAACGCCTGCACTTGATATAGCCGCGCGTGCGTACGTGATTAGCGGCGATGCAGAGTATACGCAAATAAAGGCGGAATTGGATGAAGCCGAGGCAAAAGCAGATGGCAATGCTATCGCCAGTTTACATGGCCGCCTGGATGCCATTGGTGGTTATCATATAGAGGCTCGAGCCGCTATGCTGCTTGCCGGTTTGGGCTTTACACAAGAACAACTCGATGCGCCAGTAAAAAGCTTCTCTGGTGGTTGGCGAATGCGTTTGAATCTGGCGCAAGCGCTCATCGCTCGTTCCGATTTATTGCTGCTTGATGAGCCTACTAACCACTTGGATCTCGATGCGATTGTTTGGCTAGAGAGCTGGCTAAAGCGTTTTGAAGGCACGGTAATTGTTATTTCCCACGACCGTGATTTTATTGATGCGGTAGTAACTCACATTATTCACATAGAGCGTAAAACTACGCTTTCCTATAGCGGCGATTACACCAGTTTTCAACGGCAGCGCAGCGAACGCCGCGCGCAGCAACAACAGCAATATGCGAAAGAGCAGGCGCAGCGCGCGCATTTACAAAGCTTCGTTGATCGCTTTCGTGCTCAAGCCACCAAAGCTCGGCAAGCACAAAGCCGCTTAAAAGCTCTAGAAAAACTAACGGCTACAGCGCCTCTTGGTGACCAAGAACCCTTTGATTTAAGTTTCCCTGAGCCTTCAAAACTGCCTAACCCGCTTATTCAACTCGATAACATTCAAGCTGGTTATGGTGATATCACCATTTTGCGTAAAATCCACCTTAACCTAGTGCCCGGCAGCCGAATCGGGCTACTTGGCCGCAATGGTGCAGGTAAATCAACCTTAATGAAGATGCTGGCTGGTGAATTACCACCGCAGCATGGTGTGCGGCAAGTAAGTGCTGGCTTGGTTATCGGTTATTTTGCGCAACATCAGCTCGATACTTTGAGCTTGAACGATCATGCTATTGCTCACCTTTATCGCATTGATCGCACCGCACCTGAGCAAGCCTTACGCGATTACCTTGGGCGTTTCGGCTTTACAGGTGAACGAGCTTACGATCCTGTAGGCCCGTTTTCAGGTGGCGAAAAGGCTCGCTTAGTATTGGCGTTACTCATTTATCAAAAACCGAATTTACTGTTACTTGATGAGCCTACTAACCACCTTGATTTAGATATGCGTGAAGCTTTGGTAAGCGCGTTACAAGAATTTAGTGGCGCCATGGTTATTGTTTCTCATGATAGGCACTTCCTGCGCGCTACCGTTGATGATTATTACTTGGTTGCGAATGGTGAATCAGCTGCATTTAAAGGCGATTTAGATGATTACTCGCGGTGGTTAGAGCAACAAGCGGCTGCACAAAAAGCGCTGGATACCACCGATAACAGTGAAAACCCTGATTCAGCTCAAAACAAAAAAGCCCAACGCCAAGCCGCAGCGCAGCAACGGCAGCAACTTAAGCCATTACGCGATAAGTTGAAAAAAGCAGAGCTAGCTATGGAAAAAGCAGAACGCCGGTTAAGTGAATTAGAAGAACGATTAGCCGATACTGATTTGTATCAAGCTAATCAGAAAGAAGAGCTTACTAAGGTTTTACAAGAGCAAGCTAAGTTAAAAGCGGATTTGGAAACTATTGAAAGTGAGTGGTTCGAAATAAGTGAGAACTTAGCCGAACTTGAGTAGGCATAAACTCTATATACAAAAAAGCCCGCTAAATTTTAGCGGGCTTTTGCATATCACTCGCAATTATTGCTGTGATTCACTCCAAGATGTGAAATCTTCAATAACGTGTTCATTTGCAATTGAACCGAAATCTTCTTCTGCAAACTTAGTACCGCGCATTTGAATTAAAATGCGGCTGCCTTCGCCATTAACGATTAACGATTCATAGAATGCTTGAACATCTGCAAGGCTTAGCGCACGTAGTGCTTCCGCCATGCGCTCTTGGGTATCAAAGCTATAACGCTCATTTGCCCAATCACCACTGAAACGGCCGGCTTCTTGCCCTAGCGTTTGCGGTGGTTGCAATAAATCTGTAAGCACACTAGTACGAACCTGCATGAACTCTTCGTCGGTAAGTTCTGCTAAGCGTGTTGCATAATCGCTACGGAACTTGTTAAAGCGTTCGAGCAAGCCCGCAGGGCCACGCACTGGGCTTTGAATATAGAAGCCAACACCTGAGTAATCATCTAGGTTGAGGCGTGTAGCACCTACCGCATAGCCAAGTTGGTCTTCTGTACGTAATTCTGTAAAGAAGCGGTTATGCATCATTTCTGATAACAACCAAGATTTTGCGCGTGAATCAAGCGTATCTTCCGGGCTCAACCACACGTCTAGAATAGCTGCATCTTCAAGCGTGAGATTATCATTCCAAGTTAAGCGCAAAGAATCGGTTGGCTCAACAATTGGCGCACTGCGATATTCACCTTCTGGATCAACTCCAACCAATTCAGCAACTTTGCGAGTTAATGCTATTGCATCAGCATCGCTATAGTTACCAAATGCAAAGGTACGAATTACGTTACCCTGCAATAGCTGATCTCGCATCGCAACAACCAGCTCTTGGTCTACTTCAGCCAACGCCGCTAACTGATCTTGGTAGCTTGCAGAAGGCAAACGCATGATCTGATTAAACGCTGGGAATAGCTGCTGCATTGGGAATTGTAAACGTTGGTTCTGAATGCTACGGCGTAAGCGGTCTACCGATTGCGCAATGGCATTGCTTGAAGGTTCAAACTCCGCAAAGCTGGTAATCACCCGTTCAGCTAACTGAGCCTGTTTATCATTGAAGCCCGAAAGGCGAAGTGTTAAACCATTTCCTGCCGATAAACCGAAACCGGTGCCAGCGATAGATGCTTCACGCGCAAGCGCTTGTTGCGAAAGGCCGAACGTATCCATTAATACTTGCACAGCAACCTGCTCTTGTATCGAGCTCTCAAAAGTAGGTTGGAACATGCGTACGGTTACTTCAGCGCGTGGTTCAGCGAAACGATCACTGCGCTTTAACCATGCTGAAATGCCGGGCTCATCAATAAGTTGCTGTGGCTTACTATGAACTTCTTCAGCTACTAAACTTAAATCTTCTGGGAACAAGGTGTTCGCTGAAGGTAGCGAAACAACATAATCTTGCGCCGCTATGCGCCAATTCGCGTAATCTTCCGCAGAGATTGGTTCTACGCGATAATTGCCATCAAAGAAATACATTTCTTGATCGGTTTCTTCTTGCGGAGAAACATACCAAACTCGCAAGTTATCGGTGGTAAGCTGCGCAAGCACGCGGTTTACTTTCTCTGCATCGTAATCCTCTAAACGATACGCGTAATCAATTACATGATTAAACGGATAATAGAGAAGATTCGACGCTAGCGATGTTGCATAGTTAAATGCACCGGTGCGGCGTAAGAATGTAAATTCATTGTGCAGAACGGTGGCTAGTTCTTCGTGGTATTTCTTATCAACACCCTCAGCGCGAATTTGCTCAACGTAATGTAAAAGCACACCGATAATGGTTTCGCGATGTTCCATGCCTGCTTCAGTAAGCGTTACCGCGATTTGAAAACGGCCTGCATTGCCATAGGAATTTGCACTCGCACCAGCACCAAGGCCCTCTATCCAACCCAACTCACGGAATAATGCAGCTGGTGTTCCAGGCATTTCTGAGTTAATTAGTTGCGCTACTAAACGGTTTGGCTGAGCGAGGTAATCTTCCATGTTGTTTTCAATAGTGAAATCAAGCATTACCTGGCGCATTTCCATTTGCGGCTTATAGTAAATTTTTTGCTGCAATTGTGCAGGCGTTGCTGCAGGTACAGTAATCTCTGGAATTTCCGCATTATGATTTGGAATATCAGAGAATGCTTCACGCGCCAGCATTTCTAATTCATCGAGTGAACGATTGCTTACAATACTCGCCGTCATGATGTTGGCTGAGTAGTAACGCTCATAAAAAGCCAGCATCTCTTCATGCAAGTTGCTGTTCTCTTTATCCGATAATGTTTCGTTGTTACCAATGCGAAAACGTGCAATTGGGTGCTCTGGGTTCATTAAAATATTGTTTAATGAAAACAAGATATAACCATCTGAGGCACGGCGCATTGACCACTCAGAATCTACAGCATTTACTTCTTTTTCTGCATATTCTGGATAAAATTTCGGAGCTTTAAAGAAATCAGCGAAACGATCTAGCGCTTCTGGCAACGCATCGTTATTCACTTCCAACATATAGTTGGTGTGATCATCCGCAGTATATGCGTTGTGCATGCCGCCGTTACGCGACATAAAATCACCATATTCGTCTGGATCTGGGTATTTTTCTGTACCCAAAAACAACATATGCTCTAGGTAGTGAGCTAATCCAAGCTGCTCATCAGGATTTTGCATACTGCCAGCAAAAACCGCTAAGGCAGCGCCTGATTTCTCGGCTTCAGCATCGCTTACTAACACGATACGTAAGCCATTATCGAGCTCAAGGGCACGATATTCACGGGCATCGTTCGGGCTAATATTGATAGTTAAAGGATCAACAGCGGCTTGTTCTGGCGCTGGCGAGGGTTGGCATGCTGCAAGCAGCAAAGTAGCCGTTGCCGCTAAGGCAATAGCTCGAACCGTTTTAGAAGCAGCAAAAGCTGCATTTCGCACAAACATGAGGCGTTCCTGTTTTGTTGTTAATTTAAAACATTAAACTGTGGTATTTGTTATTATTCTGATCTCAGGCATGAGAAGCAATATATACCTTAATCAGTAGCTGGTTTAATTGTAAGCGAATGTGATCAAACCCAAACAAAATATGGATAAACAATGAAAATTCCTTACCAAGATATTGATCCGGAAACGCTTGAACAGTTGATTCAATTTTTTGTGTTACGCGAAGGCACCGATTACGGCGAAGAGGAACGTAGCTTAGAAGAAAAAGTTGAGGATGTGCGCAAGCAACTGCAAAATGGCGAAGCCATTATTGTGTATTCAGAACTTCATGAATCAGTGAACATTGTACCGGCCACCAACTAACCATAGTTACTTGGCGCTGCCCGATGGAAACACGCGTTGCCAATCAATAGCCGGATCGCCCAAAACCAGAAAATCAGGGTTTCCAGTATCTGAGCTTTGGTTATAGCTAAGAGGCTGAAAGTGAGTATTCACTAGCATGCCACCCGCCTCGTTGATCAACACTTCTGCTGCACCGGTATCCCACTCACCCGTTGGCCCAATACGCATAAACACATCGGCGCTGCCTTCAGCCACTAGAGCCGATTTCAACGCACAACTTCCCGTGTGAATAACTTCAATCGGCTGGCTCGAATGATAACGATCTAATATTCGCTCTTTTGGCTGCCGGCGGCTTAACGCCACCACAATTGGATCGGTGGCCGGGTTAACCAATTTCCGCACATGAATTTTATTCGCACCACTTCCATCGTTGCGAAATGCGCCATGCCCACGCACTGCATAATACAGGCGCTGTTCCGTAGGCCAAGCAATCATACCTAACACCGGCTGGCCGTTATCAATTAAGGCAATGCTTACGGCAAAATCGCCGCTGCCAGCAACAAATTCTTGGGTGCCATCGAGTGGATCAACTAACCAATAGCGCTGCCAATTACGGCGAACTTGCCAAGGTTGAATGGCTTCCTCTGAAAGAACTGGAAAATCAGGTGTGAGCTTTTGTAACCGCTTAACCAAAAGATCGCTTGCAGCATAATCTACAGTAGTTACCGGTGAGTCGTCCGGTTTCTCGTAGGTTTTAAAGTTACCTTTTTTATAGTATTGCAAAATAAGCGCCGCGGTTTCTAATGCAATATCGCTCAGAGGATCAATTAGCTTGCTGTATTCCATCGAAATTGTTCCTATTCGCTTCGCTGTGAACGCCAACGCTGCATTAGTAGTAAAGCGGCAACACTGCGAGCTTCGGTAAAATCGGGTTGGGCGAGAAGCTCATCCACCGCATCAATCGGCCATGGCACAAGTTCTAACGGCTCGGGCTCATCACCTTCGAGTTTTTCTGGAAAGAGATCTTCGCCAATAAAAAGGGTCATGTTTGCAGAGAAGAATGCCGGAGCCATGCTCACTGATTTCATATTAGTAAAACGTTTCGCACCATAGCCAATTTCTTCTTTAAGTTCGCGCAGAGCCGCTTCTTCCGGGGTTTCACCTTCATCAATTAAACCCTTTGGGAAACCGAGTTGGTAATTATGAAGCCCGGCAGCATATTCACGAACCAACAACATGGTATTCTCATCGAGCAAAGGCACCACCAAAACCGCACCGCGGCCGCTACCTTGCATGCGCTCATACTGGCGTAACTCACCATTACTAAACTTTAAATCGATTGCTTCAATGCGCAGCAGCCTACTTTTCGCTACAATCTGTCGCGAGAGAATAACGGGAACTTGCTTTTCTTGCATAGATTTAGAAGACATGCAGATACCAAAAGTAGTTTCGAACCCGTTAACCATACTACGAACTTGAGAAAGGGAAAAGCCCATGCTTGATTGGTCTGCCATTGATACCGTATTACTCGATATGGACGGAACCCTACTAGATTTGCGTTATGATAATAATTTTTGGAATGAGCAACTCAAATTTCATTATGCCAACAGTGAAAATATTAGTGTTGAGGAAGCGCATGAGCGCATTAGTGCCGAATTTAAAAAAGTGGCTGGAACCCTGAATTGGTATTGTCTCGATTACTGGGAACAAAAGCTTAGTTTGCCGATTCGCGAGTTAAAAGCAAAAACAGCCGAATTAATCGTTTTTCGGCCCGATACAACAGAATTTCTCAATGCTTTGCAGCGAGCCAACAAACAAGTAGCCATCATTACCAATGCGCACCCTGATGCTCTGGCACTAAAAAACCAGCATGTGCCATTAGAAGCTCTGTGCCCTCAACAGTTCTCTACTCATCAATTTGGCTACTGCAAAGAATTCCAAGAGTTATGGCAAAATCTGCAAGCCGAATTCCCGTTTAACTCAGAACGCACATTATTTGTTGATGATGGTGAGCATATTCTTGATAGTGCGAAGGAATTTGGTATTCGCTACACCTTAGGTATTGCCAACCCCGATAGTGGGCAACCGCCACGTAATTTTCAACGGCACCCGCAAATCAGTTCATTTGCTGAATTGCCGAAACTAGGTTGATGGTACGGCTGTTTCCAGCCATTATGTAAACGAACACTCAAGGAACAGGAATATTTCATGGCCTCTAAACATCATTTTGATTCTGTAGTAATTGGTTCCGGCCCGGGTGGCGAAGGTGCCGCCATGATGCTTGCCAAACGTGGGCAAAATGTTGCCATGATTGAAGCTGAAGATAGATTAGGCGGTGGGTGCACCCACTGGGGAACCATTCCCTCGAAAGCACTGCGGCACTCTGTAAGCCGGTTAATCGAATATAACGCCAGCCCACTATTTTCGCGCCAGCAAATGCCGCACAAACTAACTTTTTCAGAGATTTTAAAATACGCTGAATCGGCTATTCGTAAACAAGTGAAGTTACGTAGCTCTTTTTACGAACGCAACTCAGTTACTGTGATTCACGGTATCGCCAGTTTTATTGATGCCCATAGCTTGCGTATAACCCACCCCGATGGCTCGATCGATACCATTACTACCGATAACGTGGTAATCGCTACCGGCTCGCGCCCTTACCGGCCACCGGGTATCGATTTTAGCCATCCGCGTATTTATGATTCGGATACCGTTTTATCACTTAAGCACGATCCTAAAAACATTATCATTTTTGGCGCCGGCGTTATCGGCTGTGAGTATGCTAGTATTTTTCGCGGCCTAGGAGTGAAAGTTGATTTAGTGAATATGCGCGAACGCCTGCTCTCGTTTCTCGATACCGAGTTCTCCGATGCTCTTAGCTATCATTTGCGCAATAACGGCGTAGTGATTCGCCACAACGAAGATTTCGAAAAAATAATTGGCCGCGATGATGGCGTGATTTTAGAAACAAAATCGGGTAAACGTATCTTTGCTGATTGTTTGTTATTTGCCAATGGTCGTTCTGGCAACGTAGAAAAGCTGAATTTAAATGCAGTAGGCTTAGAGCCCAATGAACGCGGGCAACTCGAGGTAGATGAAAACTATAGAACTGAAGTGCCTCATATTTATGCCGTTGGCGATATCATTGGCTATCCAAGCTTAGCCAGTGCGGCGTACGACCAAGGCCGATTTGCCGCCACCGCACTCATTGATGGCAGTTGTGAAAGCAAATTAGTTTCCGATATCCCTACCGGTATATACACTATTCCCGAAATTAGTTCAGTTGGCGCTACCGAAGAAGAACTCACAGCTGCCAATGTTCCTTATGAGGTGGGTAGAGCTCAGTTTAAACATCTAGCACGCGCGCAAATTGCAGATAGCTTAGTGGGCAGTTTGAAATTGCTATTCCATCGCGAAACAAAAGAAATATTAGGGGTACATTGCTTTGGTGAACGCGCTTCCGAAATTGTTCATATCGGGCAGGCCATAATGGAGCAAAAGAATGGTGGTAACAGCATTGATTACTTTGTGAATACAACCTTCAACTATCCAACTATGGCCGAAGCTTATCGAGTAGCCGCTTTGAATGGGCTTAATCGAGTTGGTCCAGAGCATTAGGGTAGCGCGGTAAGGAAATTTTAATATTGAGCCCGCCATCAATTTCGTTGCGGGCTTCAATCTTACCTGAGTGCATAAGTGTAAAACGCTTCACAATCGCTAGCCCCAAACCTGAACCCTCATCGCTGCGCGCAGTGTTGCCACGTGTAAAGGGTTCAAACATACTTTCTAGCTGCCCTTCTGGAATACCAACACCATGGTCGCGCACACTGAACCAAACATATTCTTCATCAAAACTTAAACCACTTTTAATTTCAAATGGCTCACTACCATAGCGCTTTGCATTCACCATTAAGTTGGCAATTATTCGCTTTATAGCTACTGGTTGCAGTTCCATATCAGGCAAACGATGTAGTTCCAAGCGAATCAAATTTTGTTCAATGTATTGCGAAGAGGTTACTACTTCTTGAATCAAATCATTAAGATTACAAAATTCGAAACCAACCCGCTCACGAGCTCGCGCAAAATCACTAAATTGCGCCAAAATTCCATTTAAATCATCGATATCACTAATAATCCCTTCCACCAACGGATCTTGATCATCCATCATTTCGGCGGCCAATCGAATACGGGTTAACGGCGTACGCAAATCATGTGAAATACCGGCTAGTAGCAGAGCACGATCATCTTCCACTTGGCTCATACTCCGGGTCATTCGATTGAACGCTCGAATAACCGCCTGTAATTCACTTGCCCCCTTTTCAGGTAAATGCTGTGGGTAATCGCCTCGAACCATCTGCTCCGCTGCATATTCCAAGCGTTTTAACGGCCGGTTTAACGATCTCGCAAACCAAGCGGCTCCAATTACACTGAAAAGCCCGATAAGTAATAGAAACACGATTAAAGGTGAAAAGCGGCCATCATCGAGATAAGCCATGGGCACCCGGAACCACCGTGGATTACTTGAAGTTTGTACCCAGATATACAACCTTTCTTGGCTACCTACTCGTATTTCAGCGGATTCGTTTAAGGTTTCGTAGAACAATTCAGAGAGAAAGGAATAGGGTGTTGCCTGCAATAATCCGTTTTGTTGTGCCTCGGCATAGCTAAACGATTCAACACCACTAAGTTGACTAATATTTGTTTTTATTCGCTCGCTATTTTGCTGCTCCACCCATTGTGCAACTAACACATGCCGAGCCAACAAATAGCTCAGCTGATTTACCCCAGGTTTTACTACGTAAACGGTGAGTACGATGTAGGTGAGCGCCAAGTTGAGCACCAATACCGCCGCAATAAGTGCCATCGTGCGAGCAAATGCGGTACGCAGTAAAGGCTTTTTCATAATGATTAACTTTCCACGCTACCATCGGGTACAAATACATAACCTAGGCCCCAAACGGTTTGAATATACCGAGGCTTGGAAGCATCCACCTCTATCATCCGCCGCAGGCGTGAAACTTGAACATCAATACTGCGCTCCAAAGCACTGTAATCTCGACCTCTAGCCAAATGCATTAGTTTATCGCGCGATAGTGGTTCGCGTTGGTGAGTAACTAAGGCTTTTAACACAGCGAATTCACCACTGGTTAAGGGTAACATTTCATCGCCACAATGCAGTTCGCGTGTTGCTGTATTAAACCGGAACTTACCAAAACAAAAATCACTGGTGTTTGAGGTAGGGGCACCTGGAACTTCACGCTGTTGCCGTTTCAAAACGGCTCGAGCTCGTGCGGCCAGCTCACGCGGGTTAAATGGTTTCGCTAAATAATCGTCGGCACCCATTTCCAAACCATAAATACGATCCATTTCACTACCTTTGGCGGTGAGCATAATAATCGGAATATTATTACCGGCCTCACGCAGGCGTTTACATATAGAAATACCATCCTCGCCGGGAAGCATAAGATCAAGCACCATCAAATGAAATTTTTCGCGAAGCAATAATCGATCCATTTGCTCAGCTTCTGCGGCTACGCGTACAGAAAAACCTTGCTCCTGCAAATAACGCTCGAGGAGCGCACGTAAGCGAACATCATCATCCACTATTAGAATTTTATCGTCTACGTCGGCCATTTATTTTCCCTGTACTTCACTATTTTATTTAATTACTACGGCTCTTATTTGAGCAGTTTAAAAGGCTTGCGCGGTGAAGGCAAACAAATGCGTTAGCCAACCACTTTTAATATGTTAATCAGGTTCATACCAGATTTTGTTTATGAACCACTGCTTTGTTCCCGAAGGCGTTGGCACCTCGGCATCATCATCAACTTGTTTCTTTAGCAATGCACGAGCCATGGGCGAATCAATCGAAATGTAATCGTTACGCCCGTATATTTCATCAGGCCCTACAATTCTCAATTGCTTGGTTTCACCGTCAGTATTTTCTATCTCTACCCAAGCTCCAAAAAAAATACGCCCCGCTTGCTGCACGTTATAGTAAACAACCGTTACGTGCTCTAGCCGTTTTTGCAGGTAGCGAATACGCCGGTCTATTTGCCGCAACAGCTGCTTGTTGTATTTGTATTATAACCTCATATTCCAACATACTATTTCTATCTAGCTACGTCACTTTACTTCATCTTACTCAGTAACTATGCTTTTGATATGACCTCATACTAAATACTAATTATGCAGCATTCACTCAAACTAGCAGTAACATATAACGATGTTGTTAGTGGCAACAAACATAGGCTTCCTGCGGTTCTTACTTCCCGGGGTCTACTCACGTCCCATTTACGATATCTATCTTGGTATTCTTCTAAAAGTGATGCATGGCGAGAAAAATCCATCCAAGCCATACGTTTACTTATTGATTTTATCGAAGCCTCGCCCAATTTTGATAAAGCAACAAGGCTCTTAAAAAGCTTTGTTGAATGTTTAGTAACAGGAACAATTGATTACGGCACCTATTCAGACCATCGAGGACTATATTGGAAGCCTCGCAACTTAACATCTGCTAACGATATTCTTTTTCACATTACTCACTATACTGATTTTTTAGCCGCTCAAGAAGGTTTTGAACATAGCCGCATCAATCCCTTCAGAAAAGCGACAGGCTGGGAAGAGCGCATGAACTGGTGTGCTTACTATCACAAAAATGCCAATGCCTTTTTAAACCATCTTTCTTCCTATTCTGAAGCGCAAAAAGCCGCAGCTCAGAAGAGATTAGTTTATACGCCACCCCAATTGTTGATAAGTAACGACAAAGCAGAACGGTTCCCCGAGGATAAGATCGAGCGATTACTTCGCGACGGCTTCATTGTTGCAGGTAAACCTGATTACCGTTCAATAGCGATGACCATGCTGCTAAATTACGGTGGTTTGAGGAAAAGTGAGCTCTTTCACATTTTCACCTCTGATATTACGATTAACCCAAACCATCCTGGTGAAGCTCTCGTTAGAGTTTTTCATCCTGTTCATGGTCGTTCACCAATACCAAAGTTCAAGAATCGCTCTGAGTTTCTATTGGCCGAAACACCTTACCGCCCAAGAAATACTTATAGATCGACAGAGCGTATTCATGCCGGATGGAAAGGCTCTCTGTTAACCAGTAGAGATGGGTACTTTGAAGTTATTTTTAACCCAACATCAAAAGCAAAAGAGTTCTTAAATGTGTGGATTAAGTACCTCAAATATCAGAGGCAAGATAGTTCTGGAAATAATCCGTTTGCCTTCACCAATGATAGAGGTGAACCCGATACGTTGAAAAACTTTCAACGCAGGCACAAACGCGCGGTAGAACGAATTGGGTTAACTTGTAAAAAGGAGTTTGGAACCACGGAGCATGGGCATCGACATGCTTATGGTTATCGCTCACGACAACTGGGACTCACTCAAGTTGAGTTGCAAAAAGCACTGCATCACAAATCACCTAATTCATGCTTGGTTTATATTAAGCCCACCAGTGACGATATACGGAAGCGCATGCGAGCATCAGAAAAATGACCTCATCGAAGAAACCTAGAAATTTAAAGCTAACGAAATCCGCTGAAAACTTAGCGGAACTTCAGGCACTTTGTCAGGCAAATGGCATTACAAATACCGTTGAATATAGAGAGCGTTATAAAGAAATTCCGGGGTTGCCTGCGCATCCTGAAAGGCTATTTAAGAGCGAATGGACGAGTTACAAGGATTTCTTCGAAATACCTGAAGTCATTGAGTACAGTGAACTTAAAAGTATGGTTCAAGCTCAAGGAATCAAAACAAAACGCGAATATATAAAATGGCTCAACCTTTTAAAAGATCCCCGTTACCCAAGAGCACCTGAATCTACATACGGCTCACAATGGGAAAGCTGGTATGAGTTTTGCGGAAAAGAAATCCCTTTAAAACTCGAAAATATTCCTGCTAGATACGAAGCATGGGCTCAAAAAATTGAGGAGTTCATGAAGGTGGCCTTTGGCGGTACTACCAAGGTTCATTTGCTGTGTCGATTTGTGCGGATATATATTGAAAAGTACGACAAAAGCCAATCTCCACAAGAGCTCTTAACTAAAAAACGCGTCATAATCAGGCCGTTCCGTGAAGAACTTAAGAAGCTTGATACCGATAATCATCGTAAAAGGCTCATTACCGCAGTAAACGAGTTCCTCAACTATGTCATAGAAAACGACCTTACGGATGAAGACGAAGAAACGGGTGAGATTGTAAGAGTACTTAACGCCCGGAATCCGTTTCAGCTTCTTTCTCAAGATCAGAGCGTTACATCACCGAACCGAAACGAATCAACTAAACCTTGTTTGCAATATTTTTTCGTACGAAAAGCGCAAGAGTGGATACTTCCAAATAACGCTCGCACTTTTCAAGATTTAACCCATTTACAAACCTTTGATACCGATTGGGTTAAAGTCCCTAAAAGCATGATTGACTATAACGACCCAGACTGTGTGGTTCGCAAGCAAGGCAATAGCTACTTTATGTGGTGCCCCATTGACTGGATTCATACCTACGCACTAACTAAGGTCCCTCTTCGCGGAAGACAAATCGCATACAATGATTCGGGTGAAGGCGACATTGAAATCGCCGATCTTGATGCAGCTGGCAGAATTATTTGGAAACGAAATACTAATAGTTTTGCTGGGAGCACAAAAAGACAATCATTCATAAAAAAGCTGCCTGACAATAATATCGGCATGTATGTCACCACGAATAAAACGAGTATAAAGGGCGGAGGTTACTCTATTCCTTGGATGCCTGAGGATTTGGCTTACTGGCTTGCAAGGTTGAGAAAGTGGCAGCAAAAATATAACCCGATAACAGAGCCTACGCCTTGGTCTAAATGTGTTCGAACAAACTTAAATGAGCTCCAACGGAAGGCTCGTGGCGTCAATTGCTTTCTTTTTCGGGCGTTCAATGACGTTGAGCCTAAGAATCCAGCATTAGCGCTAACTATGCGGTTAGCTGCAGCGCTATATCACATACAACCATCTTCCCTGAAACTTGCAGAACTTGATGGGAGCCATTTGCGGCTATCCAATTACACTTCGAAATACACCCCACACTCAATGCGTGTCAGCTTGATAACTGCCTATGTCATGGAAATGGGAATGCCAATTGAAATTGTAATGAAAGTCGTGGGGCATTCATCGATTGTAATGTCCATCTACTACTGCAAGATATCGCAACGTGACATCCGTGATAGATTAGAAGAAGGTGAAAAAAAAGCTCTTAAAACTCAGGCTGCAGCTACTCAATCAGCTATCGAACAAAATAAAATAGAGTCCGTAAAGAACAACTTAGTCGGTAGTAACGAAGACCTACTTCGATCCTTAGATAACAGTGTACCAGCAGGAAGTTATGTATTCAGAGACTATGGAATCTGCCCATACGCAGCCACGCGCTGTGACGATGGTGGTGAAATACTTGGTACCAGTTCTTTCTATTCACCCGCACCATCTGGTTACATGGGAATGCAAAACTGCCTCCGCTGCCGACATTTCATTACTGGCCCTGCTTTTCTTGGTGGCCTGATATCAATTACTAACGAAATCCTCCTGGAAGCCAATTATCAATCGGAGGTCTGCGAGAACCTTCAAAGCCAGGTTAAAAGTTTAGATGATCAGTTGGCAGAGCACGATAGAAAGGAATATATGGCGGATTTAAAGCAAGTACACTTTGATAACAGCGAACGAAAACCTCTTGAGTTTAGCTTGAGAAAGTTAGAATCGGAGTATGAAAGCGCTGCAAAAAAAATGGATATGCTACTTTGTGATATCCAGGGTGCTTATAAACTAATTCAAATGTGTCAGTCGGTAGCTAACAATGAACCGCAAACAAATGACGATAGTTTATCGCTAATAAAGATGCCTGAGTCTGAGGTGAGAATTGAAATTGAGGAAACCTCCTACTTCCGTCAACTGAATGAGATTTGTGAAAATGCCACCATTTACGAAAGCAGCAACCCTTCACGTGCGATCGTTCCTCGGTCACAACTCATAGATCGAATGGCCATATTTAACGACTTAGCCCCGGGGCTATTTATGTTGTCTGAGAAGCAGCAGCTCAGCGTTGGCAATCAACTGGTAGCACTCTTAAAGTCGCGATTAAAATCTTGGAGTAAAATTGATAGGGTTTTGGAGGGGCAAGTCAGATTATCTGATCTTATTGGTGAAGAAAGAATTGAGCCAACCGAAATTGAGGTTATTATTAAGCAATCGTTACCTACTGTTCGATAAAGGATTTATTCATGAACCCTGAAGATGTGCTCACAGCACTTAAATCCGATTCTTCTCCAAAAGCTTCAAGAACTCTCGATGCAATTTACGAAATCTGTCGAGAACAAGAAGAGCGAGGAGTTTATGAATTCTCTCCTTCGGTAATTTCGCGGCTTGGATTAAAGCGTGGCGTACCAAGGGCGCAAAGCATCATCAACAAAACTGGTGAACGCTATCGAACGCTGTTACGCGCATTTGAAGATAAGCACTCGAACAGTGCAAAGAGTGTCGTAACCTCCAATAAAGAAAGCGATTGGATTGATGAAATCCCTAACCCGGCACACCGATTGCTCATACGTGCACAAGAATCTGAGCTCAAAGCAGCCAAAAAACTTTTAAGAGAGATTGTCCCACCCGGAGAGCGTATTGATGTGTTTGACTACCAGCATAGCGAACAAAGCAATGATGCGAAATTAAGCGACATTGAGAGGCGGGCACTTCAATACATTATTTCTCAAGAGTTCCTTTCCCGATGGAGTTTTTCAACAACCGAGTATGGTGAGATTGTTGATGGCGATGGGAATGTTGTGCTCCGCGCGGCAACGGTAAACGCGGTGGAAAAAGCCCTAATTAACTTATAAGCGAATGTACGATCTTTCATTAAGAATAAAGCTTTGAAGCTTCATTCAAACGATTCGCCAGAACACTAGATAAACGGAGTATTCGATTGAGTACCAACCTAATTACAGCCGAAGGGTATAAAAAGCTAGAGGAAGAATTAAGTCATTTGTGGCGCTCGTATCGACCGGAAATCACAAAAAAAGTTGCTTGGGCGGCTAGCTTGGGTGATCGATCAGATAATGCAGATTATAAGGAAAATAAACGCCTATTACGGCAAATAGATTCTCGCATACGACACCTCAGGAAACGGCTTGATGCTTTAAATATTGTCGAATACTCTCCGCAGCAAGATGGTAAAGTATTCTTTGGCGCTTGGGTTGAAATAGAAAATGACGACTCCGAGGTATTACGGTTTAGAATCGTTGGCCCTGATGAAATTTATGGCCGTACCGATTACATATCGATTGATTCACCGATGGCCAGAGCATTGTTAAAGAAAGCTAAAGGTGATGAGGCTGAGGTCGCCACCATATCAGGTACAAAAACTTGGTCCATTTTAAAAATTTCTTACCCTTAAAGATTGATTCTTTGTCGGTGGCGAGCTGACTATCTTGCCGGATTTACGTATCAAAACACCGCAAGTGTCAGACTAACACTTTATTAAAGTATTAAGTAAAATAGACTATATTCACGGCCGAGTCTCATGAACCTAGTCATAATAATTTAGAAATAGCTTTAATCATGAATTTTGCGGAAATATAAGAACCATATGCATGGAGATCATCATTTTTATCTTCATCGCACAAGTCCACGACAGTCTTGGCACATATGCACTTAGGTTTACATTCAGATAACTCCGCCGCACGTTGCAAAGCAAAAATCTCCATGTCTAATCCACCTACCTTCCGATGAATATTCTTAATTTCCTCAAGAAAATGCTTATCAGCGATCACTGCGGACCCGCTAGTGAACACAGCTACTTCCGGATTTTTAGGAACGGGAGGGCGTGGGCCATTAAATCCGTACTCTAACTCAGAGAGTAGGTTATCCTCATTTGCTAAAGCACTTAGCTTTGTAAGAGTAAGATGATCCGTTGCAACCTGATATGGTTCATGTTTGAATCCATCACTTGCCCATTTCCCCGATTGATACTCATAAACCATAGATGAAATAAGCAATTGCCCTTTAACCGCATTCTTTTCAAATCCACCGCAAATTCCGCTCATGCCAACAATTTGGGGTCTGTATCTTTCGATACATAGCCCAGCGTAAACAGCAGCGTTAACCAAACCCATATTTGGCAATAGGATTACCGTGCCTTTTTTACCGTCCAACTCTATGTCATAGCAATCGACCCCTGCTCGAACGATATTTTTTCCAGTTATGAGAGCGGCATATGGATTTCGCTCCTCTTGTAATGCACAAAAAACTAGGAACTCAAATCTAATGTTTTTCTTTAACTGGATAAGTAAGTGATCCAGTGTCGATTGCCAGCTATCTTTGTTAGCAAAATCTGCAAGAATGCAGCCATGAGACTCGTATAATTCACGCAGCTCAGGGAAATCATTTGGGTACGAACTGATAGCTAGAAGCAGCGCATCCTGCTTACCTGCTTTGATAATTGACTCTAAAATTGCTCTGCCATTTTGCGTTGCAGCACCATCATCAAAGTTGGGTAATTTGAAGTCTATAATAAATAGACTGATATCCATGCTAATTCGCGCTGTAAAATCCGTCATATTCTCAGCACATATAATATTCCTATCCTCAACTCCGGACTTTATCAAAAAACCTTTTATAGCTTTCCGTTTCTTTTTGTCATCTTCAATCAACAAAATATTCATTTTATAACCCGCAAAATTGACATTATTTTATTTTTAGTTGACTTGGATTTGTAGTTATACAGAACCGCGCCAAGTACATTTTGATTATATTTGCCTTTTATAATCGCAGGAGAATCTTTCAGCTTTACTTTTACGCCTCCGATATAAAAATCTGGATATTGAGTTACAATAACGATTTTCACAATTTTGTTTTTTAGCTTAAGTGCTCTGAGAACTTCTACCCCACCATGAGCTTGATCATGTCCCTTTTTTTTGTCTGATGAATTCTCGCCAAAGGTTGATAAAGCCATATCTAGAATAATCAAATCATAATCTCGCTCCATAACCTTCAATACAGCGCCTTGAACACTATCTACAACTTCAGGTATTTCGTCATGGAATTCAGCTAGACATCGCAGTATTTCATCACGCTTGTGCACCTCATCCTCAACAACCAAAATCTTCATAATACTCCTCCTGAAGCAGAATCCTCGGTTGCTTTCTCTGCATGCATTGCGAAATCGAGGGTTAACTTACGCTGATCATCATTGCTGAAACATTTAACACTAGAGAATCCTTCACTTAATCTTGTTATAAATTTTATTTTTTTAATTCCTGAATACCCTTCAGTAACCATATCGATTCCAGCCTCAGGTGCTTCTATTGCGTCAGATATTCGCTGTTTCGAGTATTGATATTTATCCTCAGCTACTGTAGACGTTATGCGAACCGCAATGATACTTAGTATCGATTCGGTACTTTTCTTTTTCGTACATGCATATACACATATAGGAGTTCCATCCTCACCATGTTTACATGCATTTTGGAGTAAAACAGCCAAACAATCGTATAAACGATGAACGCTTATCCCAGTGAACTTCGTATCCAAACCATCACCAGAAAATTCAAATGCGCTAGAGCGATTCAAATCTATAAATATTATCTGACACAAATCTCGTACTGACGCTGATATAAAGCCTGTTTGTGGCACCTGAAACCAATCTGATATTTTCCTAAAGACTTCATTAACAGCCTGAAGTAAGTCGGCCTTTAATTGTCCCTCCAAAGGAGATGAGCTTGCTGAGAAATGCTTATCTATAGAGGAATTCACTTCTTTCAATGGCTCAGTTTTAATGAATCTTGCTGCGTTTTCGAGCTGCGGCGATATCTGCTTCCAGCAAAAAGATATCACCAAATCATTGAGAAGTTCGCTGCCTCCCGTCGCCATTAATGATGCCATCAAGTTTCTAATGTTTTCTTTGGTGTAAGAGTCGTTAATATCGAGGGTTGCGTCAAAAAGAGATTGGCTAGTTTTAAATTGAAGATAATCTCTTTTCAATTTATCAATAATTCCTTTGTAATTATTCATCCAGCTTTCAACATGCTGACTGATTTGTCTGTTAGTCAAAAGTGCTCGGTATTCTTGTTTAGCTATTACCGCATCAATGGGATCAGACGTCACACCATCAATAGTGTTATGGCGAATACGGCGGCCGAGGTATGACTCTATTCCAAATTCAGTATTCAGACAAAATTGTTCAAAAGCATCTTTAACAATCTGCTGAATTAAATAGTCGCCCTGGTCTATCAACTGCAGAAAGTATAGTTTACTAGCTCTAGAGTCATCGTTATTCGTAGAGGAGATTCTTGCTTCAACTCTTGGGAATAGGGTTCTGTACTGTTCTGTGGAAACAGTGGGATTGCTATCAAGCCACTTTTTCATTGTGATACTATCCACATACATTCTACTGCTATCGAAGTATTGCTGAAGTTCCGATACTTTTAACCGAGTAGTTATCGCATCAGCTTCAATGAAATATTCAATTCTATTTAGTCTTTGGCCAATAGCCCTCAATATGTCGCACCTCACCTGCGAAGCATGCGACGCACTACCAACGAGTGAGTACATTTTTTCAAGGGTAGACTCATCGAGTACATCAACAAGATAATTAGCAATTTCCGGTGAATCCAAAAGAATATCTTCTATAAATTTAACTATTGAACCACCAAATGATTCATTTATTATGGCTATGAAACTATTTCTAAAGTTAAAGTCAACATCCGGGTCTATTGACTTTTGTCGATGAAGTGCAAGTGATAGAACTGTAACAAGACTTTTAGCTTCAGGAGGCGCAGTAACATAAATTGCCTCCATCTCTGCTTCTGAGAGGAGTGATTGAAGGCCAAAGGTATTTTCAAAGATATATTTAATTTCTTTACTCGATATTCCCAGTAGGTTCGACCTGTTTCTAACCATCTTCAAAAATAGATATGTTCGGTAAAACTCGTCAAGTACAATTGGAAAGTCTTCTAATAAACTTGCTCCATTGGGCAAAAGGATTAAATGTTTATTCCCCTCTAGCTCCGCTCCTTGGCTTGCTTCTGGACCAATTACTTCAGACAGTAGCCGGACACCAATAACCCTATCCAGTTTGTTTCTGTAAATGGTGAAATCAGAGCGCTCAAGGAAAGCTGCAGAAATGCGATATAATTCTAATGATGCATCACGATCTTTACTTTCATTTTTCCATATGTATGAAAAAAAGCTTTTATGATCCTCTTTAGAAAATAGCTGAGATAAATACTCTATTTTCTCAAAAAAATCGGGCATCAATCGTAGCCTAAACTCTTGGTGAGCAGACGGAAATTTACTCTTCAGATTAAAGATAATCAAAACAGAATGCACTGTATCTAGCAGACAGGACTCTGTTGCTCGAAGTAAAAATCCTGAAATATCATCATATTTAACTGGTGTCGGAATGAAATTACTTAGCGATAACGCTCTTCTAAAATTACCATTAACTCTTCCAATAAGGCCACTGACTTTTCTTTGTGCCGCTTCAAAGAGTGAAATTTTTGAGCTTAAGTTTTCTAAAGCGCTAAAATGCAGACCAGCACTTTCTCGATGCCGAAATTCAGCCTCTATTTCGGATACCAAATTTAGTGAGTCTTGGGATATATCTTTAAATGATTTTAAATATGCAAGTTTGTATGATAGAAAATTCGACGCACCATATTTCTTGCTTATGGTTAATATAAGTTCAAGTGCGGTCTTAACGTCCATGCTTTCCAAGGCTGCAAACGACTCAATAACTTGCAGCATCGAATTGGCCGCATTACCATGAGAGTTAATGCATCCTGCGGTATAGCAAACTTCATGCCTCCAACTCAATGGCTTAACATCAACAAGAGTAAATAGATCGGCACTAGTCTTCTTTGTTTCATTCTCATCAACGAGACCGCTGGGCCCTCTCAAAATGGCCCCTATAGCTGTTATATCTTTAAGTGAGTTAAAACTCCGAATATTATCAATGTCTCGAGTGTTTAAGCTCGACCTCACAGCATATCCTCGAATAACATTCCTTTTTTTTACATTGTCGATTTTAGATATGGATCTATATAAATTTGGCGGTCGATAGCCTAAAGACTTGTTTTTGTATTTACTTTCCATTGTATTTATCGCCTCGTGATGACACATAGCAGCATAGGTGCCGCTTCAAATTGTCTATCTGGCTTTTTTCGCTCATCCTAAAGTATCTGAAAACTAATATTCCTAGACGAAGCCAGAAAGCCTATAGATGTTGTATTGAGTATGATTAAAGAGGCATGCTCGCCCAACTATCTCTACGATGACCGTGTTATCCATAATAATTCCTTACGGCTAGACCAAAAGGTGGCGAGAGCTTCCTACTCAGACACCTTGTCAAAACTCGTTTTAGTTGGCAGTGGAAAATATTACTTTCTCTGCCATGAATTGCACGAGCGGTAGGTATTTACACACGATAACCTCTGATTTCGAGAACGGTATAAAGCAATCTTCTCTTGTGTATCGATCACTAGAATGGACCAAAGAGTTGCGTATATGCTTTAGCACGGACGAAGTATTAGCAAGCGCGTGACCTTGCTCTAGCTTAACCGAAAACGATTCGCCAAATATCTCTTGTTTTCCCGAACTGTAAAGCTTTTCATTGGCATCCTCCTCAAGCTTTTTGACGAATTCGATGTATTCGTCTTCTGGAACGTACTTGACAAGAACAGATTTAAGCATCTGTTTTTCGTCGCCGACATCATCATTTCGCTTTATGACTGAAAGCAGTTTAGATACATTATTGTAGGTTGCTTTAAACGCTGGATCATTTAACTTAGCTCTTACTGCTTGATACATATTTTCGTCGGCAACTCGAAGAAAGTGATACTCTAGGATATGGTAGTAAGATAGAAATACTTGACCGGGAAAGCTACTACTTTTCGCTACCTTGTAATAACTGGCGAGTATTGGATCGTAATTAGCAGAAGGGATTTCTAATTCAACATCTTCGTCAACTAGGCGTTGATTAATAAATCCTCTAGATTTGATATCATCCCTAATCTCCCAAACTTCGTTCTTTGTATATGCCAGATTAAAAAGACATGCTCTAATGCGTTTAAGACCTATATCGGCAAGATTATCTTTTTTTGCCTTTCTTTTCGGAGTATATGTGGCTGTATATATTCTCAGGAATATCTCTTCGACGCGAAACGGAATTCTTCTACTCTGTGAATATCGACGCCCCCTTGATTCAGTTCGACGACCTATTCGGTGACGAATAAATTCAAAAGCTTCTTCATACCGCTTTGATTCAAAATAAGAAAGGGTAAACGTCGGTGAAGCTTCTTTGAGTATCACTTTATTACCTGTTGAGTCTGAAAAATTATAGATTGGCCTATGAATAAACCCTGGATCTAGTTTGAGCACCTGATATTCAACGCTTTTGTTCGCAGTCATAAGCCTGCGAGACTCATCAAAATTGTACTGCTTTGCTCGATAAAAACCATTAACAGCCTTAAGCCATTCATCGTCGAAAGTAACAACTATTTTTTTATCATCAATATCAACGTTAATCGAATCATTTGCTGCTTCCACCTTGCAACCAAGAGATTCGAGCCGATCTGCGAACTTTGAAATACTCACAGAACCTCCCTAAAGTTATAACATTTGAATACTAGTTCTACTTAGTTATCTTTGGCGTACCAAATGTGCGAATTTAATTCAACTGCTATCAAAGCTCCATCAATTAATATTATCTCTCTTATAGCAATCCCATTATCGATGTATAACCGGACTTAAAGATCATGACTTGAAACCTGAATTCAAATACAAGTAAGTAATTCGTATCAATAGGACTAAATATTAGGCTGGCTCTTCCATGAGGATACAACTTGAGCGACCTAAGAAGCAGGGGCTAATGTACCTGTTCTCGTAGAGCCAAAAACTCCACTAGCGTTCATCTTATTTAAATCAAGTTACTTTATCTTTTTAATTTGGGCAAGAGCCTCTTTCTAAGTAACCCGCATGTCTTACGTCAACTCATTAAACGGTCGTTTTCTATACACTCTCGCAATCCCTCTAAATAACTCGTTTTTCTCATTGATTTGCGTACAAAAATCACGTACAAAAAACTATGTCTAAAAAAGGGGCGTTTGATGCTCATAGGTTATGCACGCGTTAGTACTCAAGATCAGAATGTGCAGATGCAGGTTGATGCACTTGAAAAGTCTGGGTGCGAGCAAGTATTCCAAGAGAAAATCACGGGGAAATTTAGGGAGCGTCCTGAGCTGTCGCAGTGCCTGCGTATGCTTCGAAAGGGTGATGTTTTAATCGTTTGGAAGCTAGACCGGCTAGCTCGCTCCTTGAAAAATTTAGTTGAGATTGTTCAAGACCTAAATGATAGAGGCATCGGTTTTAAGTCGTTAACCGAATCTATAGATACAACCAGTTCGGGCGGCCGTTTGGTGTTTCATATTTTTGGCGCACTTGCGGAGTTCGAGCATGATTTGATTCGTGAACGAACTAAAGCTGGACTCGAGGCAGCAAGAGCGCGAGGCCGCAAAGGTGGACGTAAACCTGCAATGTCCGATGCTGATATTCGCAAAGCAGCAGCAATGTTGTTAGACCCAGAGATAACAAAAACAGAAGTTGCCGCGCACTTTGGTGTGACTCGTACAACACTGAACGCATCGTTACAGAGAATTCATAGTGCCTCGTAATCAGTAGAGGCCAAAATAGATAGCACAACGGAGTACACGGATGACAAGCGATAAAACTAATCACTCTCAAACCGCAGCTTTTATCTGGTCGGTAGCCGACCTTCTTCGCGGTGATTTCAAGCAAAGCCAATATGGACGAGTGATTCTTCCTTTTACTCTTTTAAGACGCTTGGAGTGCGTATTGGAGCCAAATAAAACAAAAGTTCTTACTGCAGCCGAAGAGCATCAAGCCAAACCCGATGCTGTTCGTGAAAAGCTCTTACTGCGTGCTGCGGACTTGCAGTTTTTCAATGCTTCACCGCTGAGTCTCGGGAGCCTTTCTGATACTCAAACTGCAGATGACCTCATGAGTTATGTGCAGTCGTTTAGCCAAGATGCGCGTGAGATATTCGAGCATTTTCATTTCGAAGACTTTGTGCAGCAGCTGAGTGCCAACAATCTTCTTTACCAAGTAGTGCAGCGCTTCGCTAGTATTGATCTCAGCCCGAGTTCAATTAGCAACTTCGGTATGGGGCTTATCTTTGAAGAGTTAATTCGCAAGTTTGCTGAAAGCTCCAACGAAACTGCCGGTGAACATTTTACACCACGCGACATCGTACACTTAACCACGTCTTTAGTCCTCACAGGCCAAGAAAAACGGCTTTCCCCGAGCAGCATCGTAACTATCTATGACCCCACAGCTGGAACCGGCGGTTTCTTATCGGAAGGTGACGAGTACATTCAGCAAATCAGTGAAGGCGTGACTGTTTCACTACACGGCCAAGAGCTTAACCCAGAGTCATACGCCATTTGTAAGGCGGACATGCTGATTAAAGGCCAAGACGTAAGTAGCATTAAGCTCGGTAATACATTGTCGGATGACCAACTAGGCACCAATAAATTTGACATCATGCTGTCCAATCCGCCTTTTGGAGTAGAGTGGAAAAAAGTACAAAAGCAAGTATCTGATGAGCACAGACATCGCGGCTTTGATGGCCGTTTTGGTCCTGGCTTACCGCGAGTGTCAGACGGCTCACTGTTGTTTTTATTGCACTTGGTCAGCAAAATGCGTGATGCCCGTGAAGGCGGCTCGCGGATTGGTATTATCTTGAACGGTAGCCCGCTATTTACCGGAAGTGCGGGAAGTGGTGAATCTGAAATTCGTCGCTATCTTTTGCAAAATGATTTGGTTGAGACTATCGTGGCATTGCCCACAGATATGTTCTACAACACCGGCATTTCGACTTATATTTGGGTGCTATCGAATAATAAGGACGCGGAACGAAAAGGCAAGGTACAGCTAATTGATGCCAGTGACCGCGCCACAAAAATGCGAAAATCCTTGGGTAGTAAACGTCAGTTTATCGGTGACATTGACCAAGATGACATCGTTCGCATGTATGGTGACTTCCAAGGTTCGAGGAACAGTAAAATCTTTCCAAATGAAGCGTTTGGTTATCGCCGCGTTACCGTCGAGCGCCCACTTAAACTAAATTTCCAGGCATCAGCAGAGCGTATCGCACGTATCTCGGCAGAAAAGGCTATCCAAAAGCTATCTGAAGATATGCAGAGCAAGCTGATAGAGGCATGCCAGTCGCTTAATCCAGAAACGCTCTATCGCAACCGCAAGGCATTTCAAAAGGCACTCAAATCAGCTCTTTCAGATAATGGCGTTAGTCTAAGCGCACCGCAGTTAAAAGCGGTACTTAATGCACTAAGCGAGCGTGACGCCGAGGCCGATGTATGCACAGATAGCAAGGGCAATGTTGAAGCTGATACAAGCTTACGTGATTACGAGAACGTGCCGCTTACTGAGTCTGTCTATGACTACTTCGAGCGCGAAGTGAAACCGCATGCTCCGGATGCGTGGATTGACGAGTCAAAGCGCGACGAGAAAGATGGTGAAGTCGGTATCGTTGGCTTTGAAATCCCATTTAACCGTCACTTCTACGAGTTCACACCACCACGACCACTTGAGGAAATCGATGCAGACTTAAAAGACTGCACCGACCGTATCAAGCAGATGATTGAGGGGTTATCGGCATGAGCTTTCCAAGGTATGCGGGTTACACGGAGTCTCAACTTGAGTATATTGGTCCTATCCCTTCAAGTTGGGACTTGGTGCCGTTTTTCAGCAGGTTTATTGAGCGAAAAGAATCCAATAAAGGAATGAAAAACGATAATCTGCTCTCCCTGAGTTATGGTCGCATTATCCCTAAAGATATAAATTCACTTGACGGACTGCTCCCCGCTTCATATGAAACATACCAATTAGTGCGTCCTGGTGATTTAGTCTTCCGTCTTACAGACCTTCAAAACGACAAGAGAAGCTTACGAAGTGCAATTGTTACTGGTGAGGGAATTATTACTTCAGCATACTTAGCTGTACGCCCCAAAGCCATGAACCCTGCCTTTGCTAGTCATTTATTTCGTTGCTATGACCAGTTAAAGGTCTTCTATTCCATGGGCGGCGGGTTACGTCAATCGATGAAGTATGACGACATGAAGTGGCTTCCAGTGGTCTCACCGAGTTTGCCTGAACAAACCCAAATCGCCCGTTTCCTCGATCACGAAACCGCGAAAATAGATGCCTTGATTGCTGAGCAGAAGCGCTTGATAAAGCTACTTCAAGAAAAACGGCAAGCTGTTATTTCGCACGCAGTGACAAAGGGCCTAGACCCGAATGTTCCGATGAAAGACTCAGGTGTGGAGTGGCTTGGGGAAGTGCCGGCGCATTGGGATATCAAATCTTACAAGTATGCTTGTCGAATATATCGGGGTAAATTCACCCACCGCCCAAGGAACGACCCCAAAATGTATGATGGTCAATTTCCATTCATACAAACTGGTGATGTCGCTCGAGCGAATAAAACAATCAAAACGTACTCACAGACGTTAAACGATAAAGGTGCAGCGGTAAGCCAAAAATTCCCCTCAGGCACTTTAGTGATGGCGATAGCTGCAAATATTGGAGATATAGCTACTTTAGGATTTGAAGCATACGCGCCTGATAGTGTGGTTGGGTTCAAGCCAAATGCGGGCACGAACTTAGAGTTTTTAAGGTACAGTTTGATTTCAGCTCTGCCTGCACTTCAGCAAGCATCCACACAAAATACTCAGGCTAATCTGAATGTTGATAGAATTGGGGCACTAACAACAGCACTTCCCCCGACAGAAGAACAAGAAAAAATAGTGAAGCATATTGAAGCCCAGCTTGATGGTACTAGTGAATTAATCAGTGGCGCGTTAGAAACAGAAAAATTATTAAAGGAGCGCCGCTCCGCAACCATCTCAGCCGCCGTCACGGGCAAAATAGACGTTCGTAATTGGCAGCTACCGGCAGACGAAAGTGGCTTTGATGAAGACGCACGTAAAGCAGGCGTAGAGGCATCGGCATGAGTGCAGCAGCCCTACAATTATTGATGCAAGTAACGGAGTATTAAGTCATGGCAGACAGTCGCGAACGGTTTTTTCAAAACGATATTATCAAGTCTTTGCGTGAGCAAGGCTGGCTTGTGGGGAGCGCGTCCGATTACGACAAAGCGAATGCGCTTTACCCTGAAGATTTGATTGGCTACTTCAAAGATGCATGGCCCGAGCGCTGGGAGAAGTTTTGCAAAAGCAACCCACAAAACCCAGAGCAAGTATTCGTTAAAAAAACAGTTCGCGAGCTAGAGAAAAGAGGCACACTAGATGTGCTGCGCCATGGCTTTAAGGTACCTGGGGTTAAAGCTGACCTGTGTAGCTTTAAACCCGACCACGGTATGAACCCTGATACCGAACGACGTTACACAGCCAATCGACTGCGTGTGGTTGAAGAAGTTTCATATTCACCTCATGCCCGCACCGGTGATTACAACCCACGCCTCGATTTAGTGCTATTTGTGAATGGCATTCCAACAGCCACCTTAGAGCTCAAAAGCGAGTTTAAGCAGACCGTTGCACATGCAAAACGCCAATACAAAAAAGACCGCCCAGTAAAAGATCCCATAACGCGCAAAGCCGAACCACTTATGACATTCAAACGCGGTGCACTCGTGCATTTTGCTGTTAGCCAAGATGAAGTGGCCATGGCTACCAAGCTTGCAGGCAAAGATACCTTTTTCTTGCCGTTTAACCGCGGAACCGCCGAGGGTGGTGCCGGCAACCCTCGCGCTGAACACGAAAGCGCATATGCAACGAGCTATTTGTGGGAACAGTTATTTCAAAAAGACGCCTGGCTTAAAGTTTTAGGCCGATTCTTGCACCTTGAAAAGAAAACGGAAGAAGACTTTTACGGTAATCGCAAAACCAAAGAAACGCTCATATTTCCGCGGTTTCACCAGTGGGATGTGGTTAATCAATTAATTGAAACAACGCGCCAAGAAGGCGCTGGTAAGCGCTATCTGATTCAGCACAGCGCAGGCTCTGGTAAATCAAACTCGATTGCGTGGGCAGCTCATCAACTTGCGCAGCTTTACGATACAGAGGGTAATAAGCTGTTTAGCTCGGTCATTGTCGTCACGGACCGAACGGTTTTGGATAACCAGCTACAAGATACTATTTATCAATTTGAGCACGCCCAAGGCGTTGTGAGACCCATCAGCCGTGATATTGGCAATCAAAGTAAATCAGAGCAGCTTGCTGAAGCGCTGGCCGAGCAAACACGCATCATCATCGTGACCATTCAAACTTTTCCAGCGCTTTTTGATGCTTTGGAGAAATACCCTAAACTTGCGTCGGGTCGATATGCCGTGATTGCTGATGAGGCGCACTCTTCGCAAACAGGTTCGTCGGCTAGCAAGCTGAAAGCCATTTTAGGGGGCGAGCTACCCGAAGGTGAAGAGCTGAGCGCAGAAGAGCTCCTAGGCGCTGCTGTGGCTTCACGTAAGCCAAGTGAGCAAATCAGTTACTATGCATTCACGGCCACGCCAAAAGCGAAAACATTAGAGCTCTTTGGTCGTGAACCTGATCCGACGCAGCCAAGAAGTGAAACCAACAAGCCAGAAGCCTTTCAGCTTTATTCCATGCGTCAAGCCATTGAAGAGGGCTTTATCCTTGATGTACTGCGGCGCTATACCACTTATGCAGTGGCATGGAAGCTGGCTCACGGGAATGGTGAAGACGATGAAGTTGATTCAAAGAAAGCACGGACCACGTTAGCAAAATGGGTGCGGTTGCACCCATACAATATCAGCCAAAAAGTAGAAGTGATTGTTGAGCACTTCCGGGAAAACGTTCGGCACCTGCTTGATGGTCAAGCCAAGGCCATGGTGGTGACCAGTAGTCGGCAAGAGGCGGTTCGCTATCAGTTAGCGATGCAGCAGTACATCAAAGACAAAGGCTATCAAGACGTACACCCGATGGTTGCGTTTTCAGGAAGCTTACCGCCCGATGATGTAATACCTGAAGAGGTGACGGAAACCAGTAAGCTATTAAATCCCGGACTGAATGGCCGCGACCATGCAAAGGCATTTGATACTGACGAATACAACGTAATGTTAGTGGCAAACAAGTTCCAAACAGGTTTTGACCAACCGAAGCTTTGTGCCATGTATGTGGATAAGAAGCTGCAAGGCGTTGAGTGCGTACAAACCTTGTCACGCCTAAACCGATTGTTCCCGGGTAAAGAAACGTTCATCCTAGATTTCGTCAACGACACCCAGGATATTCTGGATTCGTTTCTCCCCTATTACAACAAAGCCGAGCTCAGTGACGTATCGGATGCACAGGTAGTTTATGACCTGCAGGAAACGCTCGATAAAGAACAAATTTATCACTGGAATGAAGTTGAAGCGTTTGCATTAGCTTTCTTCGATCCCAAGGCCGATTCATCGAAACTTTCTTACTATTGCCAGCCGGCGCGTGAGCGTTTTAACAAGCGCTATAAGCTCCTGAGAGACGAACGAAGTGATGCTCGCAATGCACGGAAGCAAGCGGAAACTGATGGCAATACCGTTGGTATTAAGCATGCAGATGCTACCTTAAAAGAAATCGGTGAGGCGCTCGATGGCTTGGACTTATTTAAAAAGAACTTAGGTAGTTTTGTTCGTGCCTATGAATTTCTCTCACAAATCGTTTTCTTTGAAGATGGAGAGCTTGAGCAACTATGTGTGTTTGCAAAGCACCTACTGCCACTGCTCCGTCAGGAGGTGCTCGAGGACGACGACATCGATATCTCTGAACTTGCTTTAAGTCATTATCGAATCACAAAGCGAAAAGAGCATGACCTCAAGCTGGCAGAAGATGGCGAAGAGTATGGTCTTGATCCAATTACAGGCCTCGGTTCTGGTAAAGCCCATGATCCCGAGAAAAAACGGCTTTCAGAAATCATTGAAAAATTAAATGATATTTTTGGGGCCGAAGTAAGCGACGAGGACCAGCTTCATTTTGCTAATGGCATTGCCGAACGAGTTCGCCGAGATGATACGGTAATGGCACAGGTGAATAGCCACTCGCCAGAACAAGTGATGCATGGCCTATTTCCTAAGCGACTTACCGACTTAGTTCTCGACTCGATGACTGACCATGAAAAGCTCTCGATGGAAGTTCTTGAGAACGAAGGTAATCAGAGAATGTTTGCTGCTCTTATATTGAGGTTGCTTACTGAAACGAAGCAGACTAAAGCGGCGCTATAGAACTCTATACGCCGTTCTACACTAAGGTTGTGCTAATGAAGCTACCGCTAGTTATTGTCCTGTTTTTAGTCATTCTCATCGGTATGACTTTAGGAATGATTTATGTTCACTACCGCTGCGAGTTTTATTACGAATGCTGGGGTGGTTATGACCGTTCATCTTTAGGTGACTTAAGCGACTTCATAGGCGGCCTTTTAAATCCAATATTAACGTTTATCACAGTTCTGATTTTGCTCATAGCCTTGTTCCTACAGCGGGAGGAGCTTGGCAAGGTGTCTAAGCAACTTGAGCTGACCACGAAGGTTCATGAAGAAACTATGGCCCTACATGAACGAAATAGTTTACTTGATAGGATTGAAAGTAAAACTCACGAATACGAAGAGCAGCTTTATAGCCTTCTAGCATTAGAAATAGAAGTGGTGGACGAAGAGGCGTGCAGGCCTTGCACATTCGCGAACCTCATTAAGTCAGCCGATGACCTTTTGCCAATAGCTCGGCACAATGGTTACAGAAGAAGCTCATATACTGTTCAAAATCCCATGACGAGCAAAATGCCCACTCCTGATAGAGAATTGCGTCCTCTGCGTGAGCTCGATACACAGTTAAATAAAATACTACAATCGATCATCGAACCTTTTCAGCATCTTTCAGAACTTAATGCTAAGCCTTACCAATACATTGAAGTTCTTGAGCCGATGACAGCAATGACCAAACATCATCTGCCAGAAAACTTAGACTTAGGCTCAACATCGAACAATCAAATTAGGAACCGCTTACTAGAAAAACTAGACCAATTATTAGCTGATGCAGATCAAGAAGCTCGAACGGCGAAGTAAAGATAGCCGCTGAAGCCTTCAAATCTCTTGCCGTAAGGGGGCATTTTTATACTGCTGGTAACAACGTCTATGAATCCCGCGCATAAGCGAAGCTTAATACGTCATTTGGTTATGACTTTGTGCGCGACTGAGAAGAATTTTGACCTTTACCCTTAAATAACATCATACTTTCAATGAGATTTCAGTTTTTCGCTGACAGCCGAACATGTTCGATATTTCACTGAAATCTACAAGGAGGAACTCGAAATGCTTGATTTCTTGAAAGAAAAGATGCCAACAGATAGTCAAGCCTTTGACGTACCTAAGGTAGGTATTTCTGATATTGTAAATGGTCTACTTGATTTAAAGCGCTATTCTAAAAAATTCAACTGCAGGTGGATGACCGAGAATAAGTTTCCTGGTACTGCAGCTATGGTTTACTGTGAAGAAATATTTGGGTTAATAGAAATCCTTCCCGATTGGCATTTTCAGACGCCACTAGCTTTGGTTGTCAAAGACTGCCCAAATTTCATTGGGGAATGTTTACCTTCGGAAATCAAATCTCTGCAAGTTATAAACTGTCCAATGTTTTCGGGGAAAAGACTTCCCGAGATAGAAGTTGGCATATTAATCATTCAGAGCTGCGATAGAATAAACTTTGCAAAATTCCCTCTGCCCAAAAGACTAGGGTGCTTGCTTGTCTATAGGCCAGTGGATTTCCCGAATCAGATTCAATGGGCATCGGATAAAAACATCTTAGTGCTAACGAAAAAAATGAGACAAGAAGGATTTGAGGTTTATGAAAAGGAAGATGTTATTGAATACACAAACCCTCTAGAATCAAAGATGTACCAGATGTGATGTTCCCCTGAAATAACAGCTTATTTTCAATGAGAAAGTTAAGAAGTTAGTGAGCTCTTGCGTGGGAAAAACGACTTGAACTTCGAAACTAATCAAATGTATTCGATGGCACTTGTGTTAATTTGTCGGTAAAAATGCTTCACCCAATCAGTCGTGTATAACCATAACCTCGGTCTATTTTCTAGCCTTTTTCTCCTTTGATTTTTTGGTCGGTTCTTTGAATCGGAACCTGTCATTACCCGTTTCAATTATATGCCAATGATGAGTCAATCGTGACGGCTCACTACAAAAGGTTTGGATAAATTTCATTCCTTATCATTCAGGCCACGCAAGTATGCAAGAAAAGACACTTACGACTATTATTAAATCTGCAAGCTCACGTTACGGATGTGTCTTGGACGAGAGCTTAGTCAAGATGAAAGCGGTCAAAACCATGTAATGAATTATCGTCTCAGAAAATGAACCGTGAAGGTGGTCAGATGATTTCGTCTATGATTTGTTATACGAAAGAAATGAGTGATGCTGAACGAGAAATTTTGCACAAGTATTGGGAGTTCGACAAATCAGCATTTCCCAGCTTCAAGCTTGGGACGTCTCGCCTTAATGAGAGTAAATCCAAGGGTGCTAGGGACTACTCACATTTTGTGAAACAACCTAATTTTATGTACTACCATAAAAACTTTTTCTGCCCAACGTGCTACAAAGCAGTGGCGATCACAAATCGTACCGAATTCATTATGCGCCTTCAGGGGAATAGGCCTCAAAGCTGTGAAAGTTGCTCGAAAAGTCGCTGGGAAAAAGCAATTCAAACAAGTATAGCTTCGGCACGAGATGTAATTGATAGATATATAGAGGGCATTTTCTCTGAAACTGATTACTTAGATTCATTGTCCTACATTCAGGCATTGTGTCTTGTAATTTTAGCCTCAAGGCTGGAAGAAAGAAGTACTTTTATTGCTGACTATCCGCATGGTATTTCTATTACTGGTACTGAGGCGGTAGATATACGAATCGTTGAATCACTCTTAAAAATAAATGCATTAGTTTATTTTGAAACCCCTAGAGATGTAATGACTGCGCGCGTTTGTCTGTCCATGAATAGAGACCATGCAGCTTCTGACGTTGAGAGAGATCTACTCCGAAGAACCGCGGAATTGCCGCAGGGGTTATACCTGAATCCTTTTATCGGCAATAAAAGGCTCAAAGCCTCAGCTCTCACCAACCTTTTCCATAATAAATTAATTAGCACTCAGGCGACTGTAGAAGATATTAAGGATATATCCCGAGCCATTCAGAATGTTCAGTTTTTAAAGTTGTATCAATCACTTAAAAGCATTAGGGCTTCATTCCAAATACAGATCAGTGATACTCCTGCTTTAAGGGCATTGCTTGATCACTTGGCAAAGAAGTATCCCCCAGACAAAGCTTACTTCACCTTTGCAGCTAAAGCTAAAGACGTCGTTGTATACATTCACACTGGAAACGCGAACCGCTTCGCAAAAATGAATTTTTTTACTAAAGCTGTATCGGATTACATAGCTTACATTGAGAACCTCAAACTCCCTTTGAAACTCACTAAGATTTTTCCTGAAACTGAAATACAGGATTTTGAAGCTTTGTTCAGCCACCTCTACTTAGATGACCACTATAATTTTAGTAGACTCTCAACCGAGGAAATTGTTGCTAGATGGCTTAATTCAGACGGCGTATTTGATGATTAGCAGTGTAATCTGTATGAAAAGAAAAATAGTATTAATAATAGTGTGCATACTATTATTTTATTTAAATATAACAATGGCTTATAATAAATAGTAGCTTATTAAGGGTTATTTGTTGTAATCGGCATTTTCCGAGCGGTCGCCTAAACTCGCAGCCCAAGCAACCTTTTTCGTTACTTCGGGGCGCTCAGTGCGCCACAAATTATCGAGCTCGCGTTCAAGCTTGGTATAACCCGCACTGGTTATAAGATTAGTATGCATATTACTCATCCTTTACGCGACGCCTATTGTCGCGTAAATAGCATTTCTGGTACGATACTTTATAACAGTAGTGTATGATCTTTGACAAATAAACATCATGCTGATTAAAAGTCATAGTTACATTACCCAAGGTCAAATTTGAAACGTGGCTTAAACTCAAATAATTATAGAATAAGAGCCTAAAGATAGGTCTTTCCCTCTGCGCTAAGGATAATTGTAAATGCTAATTCTCACCCGCCGTGTTGGCGAAACGCTCATGATTAATGATGATATCAAAGTAACAGTATTAGCTGTTAATGGTAACCAAGTGAAAATTGGTATCGATGCACCGAATAATGTTGCTGTTCATCGCGAAGAAATTTATTTACGCATTGAGGCAGAAAAACAAAACAAGAGCTGAGTTTTGGTGAATATTTAACTATGTAAGCAGAGTTTCTGAAATAAGTTTGCTGAGAAGGGCAATCAAGCACTGAGATAGTTCTCCCGAGCGGGCCCCCGTGGTAATATCAACGGTATTATTTTTCGCAGAAACGGAAGAAATTGAATGTCTGCTGCTCGTTTGAATATTGCCAAAGTGATCGCCGAAGAACTCAGTGTTCGTGAAAGCCAAGTTACCGCAACCATTGGGTTGCTTGATGATGGGTCCACCGTTCCATTTATTGCACGCTACCGCAAAGAGGCCACTGGCGGTTTAGACGATATTCAACTCCGTAGTTTAGCTCAACGCCTTACCTATTTGCGTGAGCTTGATGAGCGCCGCCAGGTTATCACTAAGAGTATCGCCGACCAAGATAAGCTTAGCCCTGAATTAGCGCAGGCTATTCATCAATGCTTAAGTAAAACAGAACTCGAAGACCTATACCTACCATTCAAGCCCAAACGCCGCACCAAAGGCCAAATTGCAATTGAAGCTGGCCTCGAACCCCTAGCTGATAACCTAATTACCACCGAGCAAGACCCGGAAAAGTTGGCTAGCGCTTTCCTTAATTCCGATGCTGGGTTCGCCGATGAAAAAACGGTATTGGAAGGTGCGCGTTTCATTCTCATGGAACGTTTCGCGGAAGATGCGCAATTACTTAAATCAATTCGTAGCAAGCTTTGGCGAGAAGCAAATATCGAATCAACCATGGTGGCAGGTAAAGAAAAAGAAGGCGCGAAGTTCCGTGATTACTTCGAGTATCAAGAACCATTACACAAAATCCCTTCGCACCGGGCATTAGCTTTGCTTCGAGGTCGGAACGAAAGCGTTTTACAAGTAAAATTGAACGCAGACCCAAACCAAGATGAATCTGTGCGTAGTAGCCAATATGAATCGATAATTGCTAACCATTTCAAATTCGATACTTCCGATAGTGCCGCAGGTTTATGGCGCAAACAAACTATACAGTGGACATGGCGGGTAAAAATACTACCGCGCATGGAAACCGATTTACTTGGTCAACTTCGAGAAATGGCGGAAGCCGCTGCAATTGATGTGTTTGCCCGCAATTTGAAAGATTTATTAATGTCAGCACCGGCTGGATTGCGGCCAACGCTGGGCCTTGATCCTGGGCTGCGCACCGGTGTGAAAGCAACCGTAGTTGATGGTACCGGCAAGCTTTTAGGCAGCTCTACTATATTCCCACACGCACCACAAAATCAGTGGGATAAATCAATACGCACCCTAGCCGCTTTGTGTAAACAACATAAAGTAGAGCTCGTTGCTATTGGTAACGGAACCGCTTCTCGTGAAACAGATAAGTTAGTGGCTGAATTAATGGCTGCTAATCCAGAACTAACACTTACCAAAGTAATGGTGAATGAATCGGGCGCTTCAGTTTATTCAGCATCTGAGCTGGCGTCTTTAGAGTTCCCTGATCTTGATGTTTCCTATCGCGGCGCTGTTTCTATTGCGCGCCGCCTGCAAGATCCGCTCGCTGAACTTGTGAAAATAGAACCAAAAGCAATTGGCGTAGGCCAGTACCAACATGATGTAAGCCAATCGCAATTAGCGGTTAGCCTTGATGGCGTAGTGGAAGATTGTGTAAACGCGGTTGGGGTGGATGTAAATACAGCATCGGTGCCACTCTTAGCGAGAGTAGCCGGTTTAAACCGTAACCTAGCACAAAATATTGTGAACTACCGTGAGCAAACCGGTACCTTCGGCAGCCGCAAAGATCTACTCTCGGTGCCACGCATGGGGCCTAAGAGCTTTGAACAAGCCGCGGGCTTCCTTCGGGTAATGGCCGGAAAGAACCCTCTTGATGGCTCTGCCGTGCATCCCGAAGCCTACCCTATTGCCGAACGAATCGCAGCAAACAACCAGCGGAATATCGCCGATATCATTGGCGATGCTGGTTTCTTGAAGAGCTTAAACGCGCAAGATTACACCGATACCCATTTTGGTGTGCCTACCGTAATGGATATTATTCGCGAACTAGAGAAACCTGGCCGAGATCCACGCCCAGAATTTAAAACAGCAGAATTTAAAGATGGCGTTGAAACCATTAAAGATCTAAAAATTGGTATGACCCTCGAAGGCGTCGTAACCAACGTTACCAATTTCGGTGCATTCGTTGATGTGGGCGTTCACCAAGATGGGTTGGTGCATATTTCTGCCATTTCCGATAAGTTTATCAATGACCCGCATGAAATTGTAAAAGCCGGTGATGTGGTAAAAGTAAAAGTAATGGAAGTGGATGCCGATCGTAAACGAATTGCCTTGAGCATGCGGCTGCAGGATCCAGTTTCTACAGAAACAGCTACATCAGCAAAACCTAACAGCTCAGGAAAGCCGCAGAAAAATAAATCTGCGCCTCAACGCGGGAGCTCAACAGATAAAGGCGCTGGTTCTAAAGCTTCAGGATCTAACGCTTCTAGCAAAAACGCTCCAATAAACAGCGCATTTGCCGATGCGTTTGCAAAAGCCACAAAACGTTAAGCTAAAACACATAATGTTTTTTAATGCTGGCTCAGCTTTTTTCAAGGAACATTTGGTATGAGTGCGATGCTTTTAATTCTGGCTTATCTTGCTATTGGCCTCGTGCTCAAACGTACCCATTTAATGCCGGTAAATACCGGCCAAGTACTTAACCAATATGTAATTAACGTGGCTGTACCAGCCATGATTCTGCTTCACCTACCACACCTCGATATCACCCGGGCAATATTAACACCCGCAATTATGCCGTGGGTGTTATTTCCAATTTCGATAGGGTTAGTGTTACTAAGTGCTAAAGTTTTTAAGTGGTCGAGGGAGCTTACTGGCGCGCTTCTTATCGTTGTACCACTAGGAAACACATCATTTCTAGGCTTTCCCATGGTGGAAACCTTTTTCGGTACTGCGGGCCTCCCTTACGCTGTTATTTATGACCAAGTAGGTTCGTTTATTGGCCTTGCGTTTTTTGCCACCTTTTTCGCTGCACTCTACGGCAAACGTGAAGATGGTTCGGATGAACGTTTGAGTAAAGCTAGCATGGCTAAAAGGCTATTAACCTTCCCGCCGGTTATTGCATTAGTCGTAGCCCTGTTATTTGGCATGGAAACCTACCCCGGTGTGTTAGAAACGTTAATCAGTAATCTTGCGGCTACGCTCGTTCCGGTAGTAATGATCGCTGTAGGCTTTCAGCTACAATTTCGTATACCACGCAGCGATTTGCTGCCCTTTTCAATTGCTATGGTAATCAAGTTACTAATATTGCCAGCAGTAGCATTCGCCATTATCCGCCTCTTCAATCTGAATGATTTAGCCGCTCAAGTAACCGTTCTCGAGGCGTCTATGCCATTTATGATTACTGCTGGTGCCGTTGCCATTAGCGCTGGGCTAAAGCCTCGTTTTGTTGCCTCGCTTGTTGGCTACGGCATTCTTATCGGTTTAGTTACCGTGCCAATTTGGGCTTGGATTTTAAAAGCATAAAAAAAGGTGCGCTGATAGCGCACCTTTCTAGTTTTTTACATCCGCACCTAAGCTTTCAACTGGCGCTGTATTTGTTTACGCCGAGTAAGCCACTGCTTTTGAGTTTGATAGTAAGCTTGCATTTCGCCCAAAATCACTTCGTATTCTTCTTGTAAACGCTCAGCTAGCCATGGCTTTTTAGCTACCACGCGCTTAATTTTCATTTCTAAACGGGCTTTCTCAATTTGATACGGGTTTGCCTTTTTGAGATTTTTCGCCAAACCAACCCAAGAAAACGCGCGAATTAACCACTTGCTCGGATCAAAGTGATACCACCGAATGCCATTACGGTAATCACCTGAAAAAATATGGTGAAAGTTATGATATCCCTCACCATAAGTGAGCAATGCAATCCAGCCGTTATCCCGCGCTGAGTTCTTATCAGTGAACGTTTGTTTCCCCCACACATGCGCAAGAGAATTGATGAAAAATGTAGTGTGGTGGCCAACTACCAAACGCAAAAATCCGGCTATTAACAATGCTCCCCATACTTGCCCGAGGGCCAGGCCAATGAGTAAAGGCACGCCAATATTCATAAATAGCATTAACGGTAAGTAGTATTTGTGTTGCCACATTACTATTTTATCTTTTTGCAGATCTTTCACATTCGAATAATCGGTATACCGATGTTCGTGGTACTCGCGCAGCATCCAACCAATATGGGCAAACCAGAACCCTCGGGAAATCGAATATGGGTCGTTATCACGATGATCAACATGCTTATGATGCTCACGATGATCAGATGACCAATGTAAAATACTATTTTGAAGTGCTAATGCTCCACCTAGGGCGAATAACAAACGCACACTCCAGTGGCCATCCCAAGCGCGGTGAGACCACAAGCGGTGATAGCCAGCGGTAATGGAAATACCCGCATATACTGCCAAAATTGCGAAAGCGGCAAACAAACCCCAACTAAATCCTTGATAAAAAAGATAAAGCGGCGTGCCTACAGCGGCAACAAGGAATGTGATGGTAAAAAGGCTGGCGTTTAGCCAGAGAATTGGGGGTTTTTTCATATTTATACAACTTTTTAGCGAACAACTGTTCGCTGAATTTATCTTTTATGGAGGAATTAATCAAGTGCCTTTGCAAAAATTGATCTAACAGCTGTTCACTGATAAATTACCTTTCAACATCGTAACTCTTGGACAACGCCATATGACCGGCATTCGGGCAAAGCAAAAAGAAAAAACTCGGCGAGCGCTCATTAATGCAGCGCTCAGCCAACTTAGCCCGCAAACCGCATTTTCCAGCTTAAGCCTGCGTGAAGTTGCCCGCGAAGCAAATATTGCACCTACCTCATTTTATCGCCACTTTCAAAATATGGATGAGCTCGGCCTCACGTTAGTTGATGAGGGTGGGCTCACCCTCCGCCAGCTATTGCGTCAAGGCCGACAACGCTTAGCCGATGGCGGTTCGGTTATTCGCATTTCGGTAGATATTTTTATGGATTTCATCAGTAACAATCGAAGTGTGTTTAGGTTGTTATTGCAAGAACATAGTGGCACATCAAAAGAGTTTCGCTTAGCTATTGCACGGGAAATTCATCATTTTAAATCTGAGCTCGCTGATTATTTGCACAACGAACGGCGGCTTCATGAAGATTTAGCAAGATTACAAGCCGATGCTATGGTTCGCGTGATGTTCAGCATTGGCGCAGATGCCCTCGATTTGCCTGCAAGCGATAAAGCTGCGTTAATTGAAGATACCATTCTCGAACTGCGTATGATTGCCCGTGGAGCAACCGCTTTACAAACCAGCTTTAATGCTACAAAAGGCGAAGCCGGTGCGGTGAAAAAAAGAGCCGAAAGCGCTCCTAAAGGTGCTTAAATTCACCAGCCCTGATAAACTTCCTTTCGATTATTACCACGCTGCCAACTTTGGCAGCACTACTAATGCAGAAGCTAATAACCGCCCTGAAGAGGCCGAAATCTGCGCTAACCAAGGAGAAACCCTATGAGCCGACTGTCAGTCTGCTTCGGTGTTATCATATTATTGTTAATGGGCAATGCCTATGCGCAACAACGAGATATCACCCTCGAAGAAACCATAACAATACAGCGAGTAACACAAGCAATAAGTTCCAGTGATGGTAACTATACTGCCTTTACCCGTTTTCGCGCGCGTACACCTTATCAAGAAGACGATGGCACCGCTTACAGCGAGTTATTTGTTCGTAACGCCGAAGGCAATATCATTCCTTTTATTACTGGCGATGTACGCATTGGCCAAATAACGTTTAGTGCCGATGATAAAGGTATTTTCTATCTTGCCACCCGCGGCGATGATAAGCATACCAGCCTTTACCACGTGCCTTTAACTGGCGGTGAATCAACTCGGTTCTTCCAACATGAAACCGCAATTGGCAGCTTTAGCCAAAGCACTGACGGCCGCTGGATTGCGTTTACCGCGCGTGAAAAAGGGCCAGAAAAAGCAACTGAATTGGCGAAAAAAGGCTTTCGTGCGCAAGTATATGAAGAGCAAAACCTGAAAACGCAAATTTGGCTTTTAGATACTGAAAGTGAAACCAAAGAAGCAAGCGTTTTAGCCTTGGATGAGCACGTTCATTCTATTCAATTTCGCCCTGGCCACGAGCAATTGCTGGTACGTGTTGCGCCAACCACCATGGTTGACGATGATTTAATGCTTAGCAAATATGCAATCTTCAGTACTAGTGGTGAAGAAATTGTACGCTTCGATACCAACGGTAAATTAGGCCGCGCAGCGTTCTCTGCTGATGGTTCGCAACTTGCGTTTATCGGTGGTGAGGATCAACACGATCCTGCAACCGGGCGCCTGTTTCATGCTGATTTAGAAACTGGTTCGGTACGTGATTTATTCCCTGGGTTCGCTGGCCATATTCAAGATATGGTTTGGCAGAGCAACAACGAATTAGTTTGGCTTGCCGATATTAATGTAGAAACCGAAGTGCGCGTAACTAACGTTTCTTCTGATAATACCCGCACTTTGATTAACCAGGGTGAAGGCGTGTTTAGCCGCATTGCCGATATTAGCGCCAATAGCCAACTTACACTGATTGGCCACAGCCCTGCGCACCCACCAGAAGTGTTTAGCTTCAGAGCTGGCGAGCTTAGCCGATTAACTGATTCCAACCCTTGGCTAGCAGAAGTTCGCCAACCACGCCAAGAAGTTATCAATCATACCACCAGTGATAACGTTGATTTACAAGGTATCTTGGTGTATCCGCATGATTATCAAGAAGGCCAACGAGTGCCCGTTATCATGTCTATTCATGGTGGCCCAGAGGCTCACGTTCGCAATGGTTGGAACGATAGATACTCAAGCCCAACCTGGTTCGCCGCACAGCAAGGTTTTGCTACTTTCTTCCCGAATTACCGCGGTAGCACTGGCCGTGGCGTTGAGTTCAGCAAATTAGGGCAAAACGATTACGCCGGTAAAGAATTCGACGATATCGTTGCTGCTAAAGAACATTTAGTTGAGATTGGATTTGCTGATGCCGAACGTGTTGGCATTACCGGTGGCTCTTATGGTGGTTATGCTTCTGCCTGGGGCGCTACGAAACAAACCGAGCATTTTGCAGCAAGTGTAATGTTTGTGGGTATTTCAAATAATTTATCGAAATTCGGCACTACCGATATTCCTAATGAAATGCACTTGGTACATGCGCGCAGCTATCCTTGGGATAAATGGCAGTGGTATTTAGAGCGCAGCCCAATTTACTGGGCTGAGCAAGGCCGAACACCGATTCTAATTATGCACGGTGCTGATGATACCCGTGTTCACCCAAGCCAATCAATGGAGCTTTATCGTTACTTGAAAGTACACGGTAACGTACCGGTACGCTTGGTGCTTTATCCGGGTGAAGGCCATGGTAATAGCCGTTCAGCTTCGCAAATGGATTATGCATTACGCTTAATGCGTTGGATGCAGTTCTACCTCATCGATCAAGAAGAAGGTATTCCTGAACATGAGTTGCCGCATGCTGAGCATATCTAAGCCCTAGCACATAATAGATAGGCGCTGGTTTCAGTACATGAAGCCAGCGCCTTTTTTATATGCAATCCACTTAATTATAGTGGTTCTTGTTTTTCTACCAGTTCAAGAAGTTCTTCGATAGACATTGGCCTAGCAAAGTAGAAGCCTTGCATATAGTGGCAACCAGCCTGCTCTACGAATTCAGCTTGCTCAAGTGTTTCAACACCTTCAGCTGTTACCGTTAGATGCAATTGCTGCGCCATGCCGATAATCGTTCTCGTTATAGCCGCATCATGCTCGCCACTTAATACATCCTTGATAAAGGTTTGGTCAATTTTCAGTGTATCAATTGGTAACATTTTTAAATATGACAAGCTCGAAAAGCCGGTACCAAAATCATCAATAGAAATACTAAAGTTCCGTTTCCGTAATGATTCCAAAAGTTTGATAGCACGTGCTGAATCTTCCATTAATACACTTTCGGTAAGTTCTAAGTGCAGTTTACTTGCAGGAAAACCAGAAAGGTTCAATGTATGAGTTAATGATTCGATAAAGTTGGCGCGATTAAATTGCACTGCAGATAAGTTAACTGCCACTGAGAAATCGCCCAATTCACGAAATTTCAAACCATCTTCACACGCTTGTTGAAGTACCCACGCACTAATCGGGATAATCTGCCCAGTATCTTCTGCAAGAGGAATAAAATCAGCCGGAGATACGAAACTACCATCTTCTTTTTGCCACCTTAGAAGCGCCTCACAACCTACTATTTTCCGATCACCGCAACGAATAATCGGTTGGTAGTGGAGTTTTAATGCGCCTTGTTCGAGCACATGCTGTAACTCGTTACGTAGAGTTACGGAAGAATGAAAACGCTCACTAATTTCGCTTGAATAGAACTGGTAGTGATTTCTTCCCTGCCGCTTCGCTTGATACATCGCCATATCAGCATGCTGAATTAACTGCTTGGGATCCGGCGGGCTTTGCAAAGTGGTAGTAATGCCAATACTTGCGGTTAAATACAGGCGATATTGATCAATATGATACGGCTGAGAAATACTGCTGAGAATATCGTTTATTAAATCAGTTACCGGATGATCTGCGCGTAGTTTAGGTATCAGCACAATAAATTCATCGCCGCCAAAACGGCCAACAATTGCATCATTGCGCATACAATTTTGCAACCTACGGGCGGTTTCTTGTAATAGTTTATCGCCTACTAAAAGCCCCAAGCTATCATTTACAGGCTTAAACCCATCAAGGTCGATAAATGCTACCGCAATGCCATTACCTGTTCGAACCGTGTGCTCGCACCATTCTTGTAAATGCTTTTCTAGCACCGCCCTGTTAACTAGCCCAGTTAGGCTGTCATGCGTGGCTTGTATTCTTAATTGCCCACGTTGCGAACGTAAAATTTGGCTCGCTTCCATACTGATAACCAGTAATGCTGATAACAGCAGACCACTAGCAATCACAATAGTATAGAGATTTGCTAAAGCCCTTAAATCTTCAACCCCCGAGTAAAAACCAACCAAGCCAACCAGGCCACCTAATGGAATTTCCATATCTAAGGAATGTTGATAGAGCGATACTGGCTGCTGCCGTTGTAAATCGATAACGTGGGTAGAATTCCCTTCGCCACGCAATAAATACTGATTATTAATATTGGCATACGTATGTAAAATCTCGTCGAGATCGCCTTTGGCAGGGTTAATTAACGCAGCAAAATCGAATAGTGCTATTACATACCCAAACAGTTCACTTTGTTCATTGCCACTATTACGATAGATAGGCAGGCGCATCAAGACAACGGGGTTCCCTTCGCTGCGAATACTCTGTAGCGGAACGAGTACACCAGAAGCCCCATGTGTCCGTTGGAAGTAACGAGCAACATCTGGTGTTCCTAATATCCAATAACTGCTGGCATTTTCCTTGGTGTTTTCAAAAAGAATTTCATTATCAGCATCAACCAACATAATTGATGTAATTTGCTGCATATCGTTTAAATAGTTGGCAATATCTAATTCGATTAAAGCAGTTAAATCTCCTTGGGCAATATGCTCCCAGCGCGCAGCTAAACGTTGCATCAGGTTTACGTTATTGGTTAATACGCGCTCACGGTTCTCTTGAGCCAATTCCATTGTTGTTAAAATTTGGCTTTCTACTCGTTTTACTTCAGCTGACGATAGAATAAACCAGGTGCTGCAAACCACAGTTACACTGGCCAGCATCATTGTCATTGCTCGCCATTTCGGCATAAGTTCTTTCTCAGAATCCTGATAGGAACCAATTAACAGTGCAACGCCGAACAAAAATAAGAAAAAGACACTAATGCTTACCACCATTGGGTGTGGGCCAAACCACATAAACCAATCGGAATGCCAACACATTAAGCTATAAATTAGGCCAGCCAGCATAGTGCTGTAGCCGCCAATCCGCCAAAGCACTCGGCGTTTAGTTGGGGAGATTCCAAAAACTAAACACACACCAATGAGAATAAAAAATAAACTAACAGGCCAGCGTAAACTAGTTTCCGGGCCGCTAATTGAATCCAGAGCACTTGCCCAGATTGAGCTATTTATCGAAGAATAGGTTGCAGCCAGAAAAACCAACATACCAAAGAAAAAACGCAATATGGGAAGGCCACGCACAGCCCCAAAGAGGGAGAGCCCGATAGCGAGGGAAACAAAAGCTGCTGTAGGCGAGAGAACTTCAGTTAAGGGCTGACTTTTACCTTTTAACGTAAAAATACTTAAGCCAATAATACCCGTAATCACTGCTGCTACCACGATTGTGTAGAAGACAGCGATTGCCGAAGTGTTTCCCGTGATTGCATGCCGTTTCAAGGGAAAGTTACCTTTATGTTATTATTATTATTTTTGGAGTGTATGCGGTTTTCTGAATAAAATCAAAGCGTAGATTTTCCTAAAATATTGCTAAGCTCTTAAATTAAAAGGAAAAAGCCGGCAGAAGCCGGCTTTTTCTTTACAAAAAAGTTGTTAATTTTTTAAGGTAGTTGTGGGCCTGCCGCAACTAACGCTTTGCCTTCTTCATTATCTGTGAATTTTTCAAAGTTTTTCACGAATCGCGTTGCCAAATCTTTTGCTTTTGCATCCCATTCAGCGGCATTGCTGTATGTTTTTCGTGGATCTAAAATGCTGTTATCGTCAATGTTTGGTAACGCTGTAGGTATGGCTACATTGAAGTATGGAAGTTGCACAAAATCCGCATCTTCAATACTACCATCGAGAATAGCATCGATAATCGCACGCGTAGCTTTAATCGAAATCCGCTTGCCAGTGCCATTCCAACCGGTATTCACCATGTAAGCTTCAGCACCGGAATCCGCCATACGTTTTGCCAACACTTCGGCATATTTAGTTGGATGTAAGCTTAAGAACGCCGCGCCAAAGCATGCTGAGAAAGTTGGTGTAGGCTCTGTAATACCACGCTCTGTGCCTGCCAGCTTTGCTGTAAAGCCCGATAGGAAATGATATTGCGCTTGTTCACTAGTCAGTTTTGCAACGGGCGGTAGCACCCCAAAGGCATCTGCAGTTAAAAAGATAACTTTCTTCGCATGCCCCGCCTTAGAAACTGGCTTAACAATGTTATCGATATGATAAATTGGGTAAGAAACTCGAGTGTTCTCAGTTTTTGAACCATCACCATAATCAACACTATCGTCATCACGTACGGTAACGTTTTCTAGTAATGCATCACGGCGAATAGCACGATAAATATCTGGTTCTGCATTTTCTGATAAATTAATTGTTTTGGCGTAGCAACCGCCTTCAAAATTGAACACGCCATCGTTATCCCAACCGTGCTCATCATCACCAATTAACTGGCGTTTCGGATCAGTAGAAAGTGTGGTTTTACCTGTGCCCGATAAGCCAAAGAAAATGGCCACATCGTTATCTTTGCCTACGTTTGCAGAACAATGCATTGATGCAATGCCTTGTAGTGGTAAGAAGTAGTTCATCATTGAGAACATACCCTTCTTCATTTCGCCGCCATACCAGGTGCCGCCTATAAGCTGCATACGTTCGGTAAGGTTAAACGCCACAAAGTTTTCAGAATTCAAACCCTGTTTCTCAAAATCTGGGTTGGTGCACTTCGCACCATTCATTACTACGAAATCTGGCGTAAAAGTTTTCAGTTCTTCATCGCTTGGGCGAATGAACATATTCTTCACAAAGTGCGCTTGCCACGCCACTTCAGTGATAAAACGAACCGCTAAACGCGTATCCGGGTTTGCTCCGCAAAAGGTATCAACAACAAACAAACGCTTGGCTGAAAGTTGCTTGGTTACCAATGCCTTTAACTCATTCCAAGTATCGGTAGTGATAGGTTTATTATCGTTCTTGCCTTGATCCGACCACCACACCGTATCGCGAGTTGTATCGTCACGAACAATATATTTATCTTTTGGCGAACGGCCAGTGAAAATTCCGGTATCTACGGCTACCGCACCATTGGTGGTAACACGTCCTTGTTCATAGCCTTCGAGATCTTCACGAGTTTCTTCAATAAAAAGCAATTCGTAAGATGGGTTATAAACGATTTCGGTGACGTCTGTAATGCCGTATTGGCTCAGATCCAGATCAGTCATGCGAAGGGCTCCTGCGGGTACGAAGTTAAGTATCAAATAAGTAGCGAATGAGTGAAAAGCACGAGCACAAGGCAGTAACAGCCAATATGCACTATCAAATCTGTTGCTTTTTCAGTCGAAATAATAACGGTTTTTAGTTTATAAAGATAGCCCGAATATGCCTTCTAGCGCTATTCAGGCGCGCTTAGCTGTAAACTTATCGTGCAACGCTTTCGCCACTTTATCATCAGTAAATTGTTCCACTGCACCACCGTGTAGTGCTACTTCTTTCACCAGTGTTGAAGAAATAAACGAATTCTCTTCCGATGGTGTTAAAAACACACTTTCAAGATCTGGATTTAGCCGCCGGTTCATATTGGCCAGCTGAAACTCATATTCGAAATCAGCAACCGCGCGCAAACCACGAATGAGCACATGAGCTTTGTGTTCACGTGCAAGTTCAGCAAGTAAACCAGTAAAGCCGATTACTCGTACATTATCAAGATGCGCAGTTGTGTGCTCAATCATGGCCACTCGTTCATCAAGGCTGAAAAGTGGTTGCTTGCTAGTATTCGCGGCTACACCAACAATTACTTCCGAAAACAATTTGGCGGCTCGTTCAATTAAATCAATGTGGCCATTCGTTACCGGATCAAAGGTTCCAGGGTAAATTGCACGTCTATACATAAGTTTCACTTTCTCTAATTCGTGGCTTGATAAGTTATCTTAGCAAACGCTCTGGTTGGGTATGCTCTTTGCAACAAATGTATGCGCATCGAACAACGCGAAAAGAGTACCGGATCCGAACAATAGCGTCTATTCCTGTTTTTTCAACCATGAATATTGGAAAGAATGCTGCAATACGAGCTCGAGAAGCGTAAAATACCGCGCATTATGCGTAACAAGCTCGCACTTATATCTAGGAGAAATAAATGAAAGATGCATTATACACACAGCTCAGTGAGCAGCTCGCCGAAGTTAAATCGGAAGGGCTATATAAAAGCGAACGTATCATCGCCTCTTCCCAATATTCCGAAATAGAAGTAAACGGGCATAAAGTTTTGAACTTCTGCGCCAACAACTACTTGGGTTTGGCAAACAACCCAGAGCTAATAGCCGCTGCCAAACAGGGCTTAGATAGCCACGGCTTTGGTGTGGCTTCGGTGCGTTTTATTTGCGGTACCCAAGATATTCACAAAACTTTAGAGAGTAAATTGAGTGAGTTTCTTGGCACTGAAGATACCATCCTCTATTCATCTTGTTTTGATGCTAACGCTGGCCTTTTTGAAACAATTTTAGGCCCAGAAGATGCCATTATTTCTGATGCGCTAAACCACGCTAGCATCATTGATGGTGTGCGTTTATGCAAAGCCAAACGTTTCCGTTATGCCAACAACGATATGGCCGATTTAGAGAAACAGTTGCAACAAGCTAATGCCAATGGCGCACGGCATAAGTTAATTGCCACCGATGGTGTTTTTTCGATGGATGGCATCATTGCCAACCTAACCGCGATTTGTGATTTAGCCGATAAATATGGCGCATTGGTAATGGTTGATGATTCTCACGCTGTTGGTTTTGTTGGTAAAAAAGGCCGTGGTAGCCATGAGTTTCACAATGTAATTGATCGGGTTGATATTATTACCGGCACATTAGGTAAAGCCCTTGGGGGTGCTTCTGGTGGCTTTACTTCAGGTAAAAAGGAAGTGATTGATTGGCTACGCCAACGTTCGCGCCCTTACTTGTTCTCGAATTCACTGGCGCCATCTATTGTTACTGCCTCTATTCGGGTACTCGAAATGCTTAGCGAAGGCGATGAGCTACGAGAACGTTTAACCGATAACAGTAATTATTTCCGTGACCGAATGAGTGCTGCTGGCTTTACATTAGCCGGAGCCAACCACGCCATTATTCCGGTAATGCTTGGCGATGCCAAACTGGCTTCACAAATGGCTGATCGTATGCTTGAAGAAGGCATTTACGTTGTTGGCTTCTCGTTCCCAGTTGTACCTAAGGGGCAAGCGCGTATTCGTACGCAAATGTCGGCCGCACATACTCGTGAACAGCTCGATAAAACCATTGATGCCTTTATCCGCGTAGGTAAAGAACTCGGTGTGATAAACTAATACAAATTTTCTGGAGTGGATTTCAATATGAAAGCGCTTGCAAAACTGAAAGCTGAACCTGGGTTGTGGCTTACCGATGCGGAAATGCCGGTATGTGGCTATAACGATCTTTTAATTAAAATCAAAAAAACTGCAATTTGTGGTACTGATGTGCATATTTACAAGTGGGATGAATGGTCACAGAACACCATTCCACTTGGCATGACAGTGGGCCACGAATACGTGGGCGTGGTTGCTGAAGTTGGCGAGGGCGTGCGCGGGTTTAGTGTTGGTGATCGCGTTTCTGGTGAAGGCCACATTACCTGTGGCCATTGCCGTAATTGCCGGGCTGGTCGCCGCCACCTTTGCAGAAACACTACCGGTGTTGGTGTGAACCGTACGGGTGCATTTGCCGAATATCTATCAATTCCAGCCGATAACGCCTTTAAAATTCCAGATGAGATTTCTGATGATTTAGCGTCCATTTTCGACCCTTTCGGAAATGCCGTTCACACTGCACTTTCATTTGATTTAGTGGGTGAAGATGTACTTATTACTGGTGCCGGCCCTATTGGCATTATGGCTGCAGCCGTTGCCAAACATGCGGGTGCTCGCCACGTAGTGATTACCGATATTAACGATTACCGCCTAGAATTAGCCACGCAAATGGGTGCTACTCGCGCTATAAACACTAAGCACACCAAAATCACCGATGTTATGAAAGAGTTGGGTATGACAGAGGGTTTTGATGTTGGCTTGGAAATGTCAGGAGTTCCCGTTGCCTTTAACCAAATGCTAAATGCCATGAACCACGGTGGCAAAGTTGCGCTGCTGGGTATTCCTCCGGGCGAAATGGCGATTGATTGGAACCATGTGATTTTCAAAGGCTTGGTGATCAAAGGTATTTATGGCCGCGAAATGTTTGAAACCTGGTATAAAATGGCTGCACTCCTGCAATCAGGCTTAGATTTATCACCAATTCTAACGCATCAGTTTTCTGTAGATGATTTCCAAGAAGGCTTTGATACCATGTTATCGGGCCAATCTGGTAAAGTAATACTGAACTGGGATTAAGTTGATGGGAACCTTTGCATGTATGCCAATCGCGCAAGCGGAACCGCTAATAGCAGAACCAACAACTCAAATTGTTGATATTCGTGATGCGAATTCCTTTGCTGCTGGGCATATTCCAGGTGCAATACAACTAAGCAATACGAATCTGCCACAGTTTGTGGCTGCGGCAGATTTTTCTAAACCGCTTGTAGTTGTTTGCTATCACGGCATTAGTAGCCAGAATGCCGGGCAATATCTGGCCGAGCAAGGCTTTGAAAATGTGTATAGCCTTGATGGCGGTATGACAGCTTGGGCGCTACAACACCCGAATAAAGTGGAACACGGCCTGTGAAAAAGCTCTTCAGCAGTACCGACCCACAGCAAATAGCCATGTTGCAGCAAATTATGCAGCGTTCTGGGGTTCCCGTTACTGTTGTAGAACGAGGTAGCGCACTCGAACTCATGTTAATTCAGCCAGGCTACGAACCCGTAGCCAAAGAAATTATTCGTGAGTTCAAGGCCAATCCGCCAAACCTTGATGATTTTATCCATCAGCAAAACGCACAACCCAAACAGCCGCAGGGCCCTGCCCTATGGAAAATCCTTGCGCGCCAAGCGGGTATCGTTACCTTTATCGTTTTCTTAGCAGTAATGATTACAGCATTAATGCAGTGGTTAATTGCACCTACTGAAACCATTTCACAATTAATTTTTACTCCGCGCGGCGTTCCTGAATTAAGCTTTAACCAGCCTTGGCGTTTCATTACTCCCGTTTTGCTGCATTTTTCGGCTACTCATTTGGTGTTTAACCTATTCTGGTGGTGGTACTTAGGGGGGCGCACGGAATTAGCATATGGTTCTGGCGTGCTAGCTGCCGTAACCATTATTACTGCGGTTGTTTCCAACTACTTCCAATGGGCCTCTTCTGGGCCCTTGTTTGGCGGTTTATCGGGCGTAGTATACGGCTTACTTGGCTTTGCTATGGTAGCTGCTTGGAAGAAACCCACACACCCACTATCTCTGCCGCCATTTTTGCTTATTTTTATGATTGGCTGGTTGCTGCTTGGCTATACCGATATTTTGTGGGTGAACGTAGCAAATGAAGCACATGCCGTGGGCCTTATTAGCGGTATCGTTCTTGGCTTCATTATACGCTTTCGCGATCAGCAAAAAACGCGCAGTTCTCGGCGCTTTTAATAAGAGGAATCCGGAGCCAATCGAGCGTCCGCATTAAAGAACCATGGAAAGAACACCTCAACATTCCATTCTACTGGGCTCAGATTGGCAACCCGTGAAAACGTGTCAGGCCCCAGCATTAGTACACGCTTGGCTTAGTGATGCTGGTTCATTAACAGAAAAATTAAAAGCGTTGCCCGGGGAGTTTAAAGTAGAAGTGCTCGGGCAATACGAAGCTATAGCGGAAGCAAATGAATATGCAGTGCTGGGCATAAAACCACAACCCGTTGTTATTCGCGAAGTAGTGCTTTATAGCCACAATAAGCCGATGGTGTTCGCCCGAAGTATTTTACCCTTTAAAGAGCTTTTTGATGGCTCTGAATTTGCCAACTTGGGTGCGAATCCTCTTGGTGAACGCTTGTTCAATCGCCCGGATATGCAGGCAGGAGAAATTCAAGCGTCTGCGTTTTCAGCCTCTTCTGCTGTTGGAGAACTAAACCATCGTTTGAATACCACGCAAATGCCCTTATGGGGCCGGCGCCGGTGCTTTCACCTTCCTGAAACACCAATATTAGTAGCAGAAGTGTTTCTCTCTGCGGCTCCCTGTTATTCTTAAATCTGCTATGCTGAAATTAAGCATTTGAAAAACTTTGGCTTTGCCATCTATTTAAGGGGACGTTAAATGACTCGCTTTGATCATTACCGCGCGTTAATGCGGATGGATAAGCCCATTGGCACTTGGCTGCTTGCTTGGCCAACATTTTGGGCATTATTACTCGCGGGGGTGGGCGATCCTTCAGTGCGCTTAGTGGCTATTTTTGCCGCTGGTGTATTTCTTATGCGCTCGGCTGGTTGTGTTATTAATGATTTCGCCGACCGGAAGCTAGACGGAAAGGTTTCACGAACCCAAAATCGGCCATTGGCTACTGGTGCGGTATCTTCGGCAGAAGCGCTCATCTTGTTTGTTATTCTGATTACCCTTGCCTTTATGTTAGTGCTTACCCTAAACACACTTACAATTTTGCTGAGCTTTGTTGCGGTTGGGCTCGCTATTGTTTACCCCTTTGCAAAACGTTTTACGCACCTACCTCAGTTCATTCTTGGGGCTGCGTTCAGCATGGCAATACCCATGGCCTTCGCCGCTGAATCAAATAGCTTACCACTTATATGTTGGGTATTGTTTTTGGCGAATACACTCTGGACAGTGGCATACGATACGCAATATGCCATGGTAGATAGAAATGATGATTTACATGCAGGGATAAAATCAACGGCCGTGCTTTTTGGCAACCGTGATATTCTTGCCATTGCGTTGCTACAATCAGGGACCATCATTTTGCTTTTATTGGTAGCGTACCTAATTCAGGCTACAGCGCTGTTTTGGCTATCAATTATAGTGATGGCAGGCTTTTTTGCTTGGCAGATTTGGGTGATTCGCAACCGTGAGCCAGAGGCCTGTTTTCGTGCATTCCGGCAGAACCATTATGCCGGAATGATTGTTGCTATCGGCTTAGCGTTACATTACTGGCTGCCGATTCCGTTTGGTATTGCTTAGTAGTTGTTCGCCCGCTCAAGGTAACGAGCAATTTTCTGGAAATCATTCACTAAATGATTTGGGTTTACCGTAGCAAGCGAACCTAGCTCATGTGATGGCCGGAAAATTGCTTGTTGATTCCCATTTGGGTCCACCAAAATAATAGCCGAGCTGTGATTTACTAAATAATCCGTTTCATCTTCATCTGGCAACGAATACATCAAGCCGATATCACGAACAAATGGATAAAGTTCTTTGTGCTCTGCACGAACACCAAAAAAGCCTTCACCAAAGAAATCGATGTACATACTGACACGCTCGATATCATCCCGCTTAGGGTCTACGCTTATCATCCATACTTGCACTGGAATATCCGTAGCCGCATCAATATCGGCCCAACGTGATTTCAATTGTGCCATTGTGGTTGGGCAAATATCGGGGCAGAAAGTATACCCAGTGAACATCAGTGTCCATTGCCCAATCAAAGCCTGATTTTCCACATCCGTTCCACCTGTACCTTCCAAAATGAACGGTGAAATTGGCCGAGCATTATCATAGATACGCGCCGATTCTAGCTTTGGTGCGTTGTTACTGGTGATTTGCACGTAACTAAAGGCACCTACAACTGCAACTGCCAGTAAACCTATAAAGCCAAGGGCCTTTCTCATGATTTTAATCCTTTAGTACATGAAATAATGATCAACCAATAACAAAATAAATAAGCCCATTAGATGCCATATCGAAAACTTAAACATCTTAAATGCGGTGAATTTATTCGGTTTGTACTTTAATTTCAAAGCATAAGCTAAGAAACCAATATTTAGCGCCGAAACACCCACTAGGTAAATCAAGCCACTCATGCCAATCAAATAGGGTAATACGCATACCGCAGTTAGCAAAACGGTATACAACAAAATGCACGTTTTAGTAAATGCGATACCATGCGTTACTGGCAGCATCGGTACTTCAGCTTTCGCGTAATCTTTTGCCCGATGAACAGCAAGCGCCCAAAAATGAGGAGGCGTCCAAGTGAACACTATCATCACCAATAAAAGCGGATAAGCATGAATTTCTCCAGTAACGGCTGTCCAGCCAAGTAATGGCGGTGCCGCACCAGCTAAACCACCAATCACTATATTCTGCGGTGTCGCGCGCTTCAGATACATGGTGTAAATCACTGCGTAACCCACCAAGCTTGCTAGCGTGAGAACCGCGGTAATACGATTTACGAATACATCGAGAATGATGTAGCCCAGCGCACCAATAATCATGGCGAAGGTTAATACTTTCCGAGGCGATAATGCGCCGGTTGGTAAAGGCCTACGCAGAGTACGTGCCATTTTTGCATCAATGTGCCGATCGACAAGGTGGTTAATGGCTGCTGCAGAACTGGCCATTAAACCAATACCTAGCATTGCTGGAATAAGAATTTCAGCGGCAACCCAAGTAGGTGTTGCCAATGCCATTCCCACAAGTGCAGTAAGCAACAACAACGCAACTACACGAGGTTTTGTAAGTTCGAGATATTCACGCCAAGAGGCGCGTTGGGTTAGCGCGGCTTGATTAGCCATGGCTCACCTCCTTATTATTAAGCCGGTAAAGGCCGAAATTTAGTGCCACTAATGTAACCATCAGTAAAGCACCTACGGCGTTATGTGCAACGGCAACAGCGAGCGGTAAGCTTGCCAATACGTTGGTAATACCTAGCAACACTTGCACAACCAACAACACTGAAAGCGTTAATGCCACACTTCGGAACCAAGCGCTCGTAGCATTCAACCAAAGTTTAGCGAGTAACCACACCATCACTGCCATCACCACAATCGCACCGAAACGATGAACTATGTGCATCGTCATTCTTTCATTATAGCTATGCACACCAAATTCGTAGTTATCTGCTTCCGGTAATGAGAAGGCACCCGCGAAATCTAAGCGCTCGCTCCAACTACCTTCACAAATTGGTAAGTTTGTACAAGCTAGAGCCGCATAGTTAGCCGCTACCCAGCCACCGGATGCAATTTGCGCTATTACGATAATAAGGGCAAATGCCGCCAACCCACTTAACCCACGTAAAGCAGATTCTCGCGCTAATCGTGGTGGCGTTTCCCTTAAATGTAAAAGCACCAGCAAACTAAAGGTTGTAAAACCACCAAGCAGGTGGCCCATAACGATAACCGGTTGCAAATTCATGGTTACTGTCCACATGCCCAGCGCCGCTTGGAAGATAATCATTGCAAGCAAAGCGAGTGGCAGTTTAAGTGGTTTGCCTGCGCCCTCTTTCCGATACCGTGCTACCGCCGCAATTGCGATAGCGAGCACCAACAAACCTAGAATGCCCGCCGCATAGCGGTGAATCATTTCATTCCAAGCTTTGAAGTGCTCAACGGGGCGTTCCGGAAAGCGCATTTCGGCTTCCCCAACCTTTACCTCGCTGTGAGGCACGGTAAGGTAACCATAACAACCAGGCCAATCTGGACAGCCCAAACCCGCATCAGTTAAACGAGTGTAAGACCCCAGAATGATGACCACCAGCACAAGCCCTAAGGCTATTTTTACTAAACGCTGCACCATTTATTGTTATCCTTCTTATGCATCCGTTGTTAACAATTTTATTACTTTACCCTACTCGAGAAAGTTTGAGTAATTTTTGTAGATCACTTAATAAATCACGCCCATTCATTACGGTGTCTTTTCTATCTTCACTGCCGGCATACCACAACACAACACTACCTACAGGATCGATAATGATTAGTGCATGCTCCGGGAGATTTTCCAGCGCCTGATAAACGCCTTCTGCTTCTACTAACAACATAGAGCTATCGGCCGGCAACTCTGGCAACGTGTTCGCCGAGCCACTACCGGCTATTGCTATCGGCTGTACTCGCTCTTGCTGGCGGCCTAATGCGTGATCTAGCTGGCTCGCTACATAAAGGCTATTCACACAAGCGGTAGAGCATTCCGCCGGCATACGATAGGCAATACGCCATTTATCTGGAAGCTCAGCGTTATCAGTTTCGCTAAGCTGAATTGCTGGGGTTACTAAATTGCCTTTATTACTCACCCCGGTTTCATACCACCCCATAGAAAGCACAAGCTTTGCAGCAGCTAAAGGTAGTATAAAAATCAAAGCTACAATAATGAGAACGCGTTGGCTTTTGCGTTTAACTTTCTGCTCTTCTGGTGTCATGAGTTTTCCTTGCCAGCAGTTTTCGGGCTATGCCGGCTTGCTACTAAAAATATAATAAGTGCGGCTAGCGCTAAGCCAAACCATTGCACTGCGTACGCATAATGTCGGTGTGGTGTCATTATCACTACGGGCCAATCTCTTACAAACCCCACATCAGCTTCAGGATCTTGCAACACGATAAAATCTGCTAATGGAAACTGCAATTGTTCTCTCATTTTCGCAAGCTCTGGATATTGAATTCGCATTGGCCATTCGCCTAGATTGAATTCTTGTTCTTGCAAAATAAAGGGGTTATCGGCCGGAATACGGATGCGCCCGCGCACCTCTACTTCTCCCGCCGCCAACTCAATCTCAGGAATATCGGCGCGATTTTGCCCGGCTGGAATCCAACCCAAGTTTACTGGCACAAGATTGGGTTCTAAATCATCGTTGGTTGCAAGTGCTAGCACCTGATAACCTACCCGACCTTGATGAATTTGATTATCAATATAAAAAACATATTCAGGATGAAGTGTTGCACGAACGCTAACTTTTTCATCCGGCGCTGATGCTAAGAAAGGTAATGATTCTGTAGTTATTGGTGAATAATTTTCGGCTGCGGCATGGCGGTCCATAATCATCTGTTTTTCTTGGCCACGATCAATTTGCCAAAAACCAAGCTTGACCATTACCGCAATCGCAAGCAAAGTAATTAGCATCGCTCCAAAATGGATGCGGAATAATAATGAACCAAGGCGAAGTACTTTCATAACAACTTCTGAGGACCTGCCGTGTTAGATATAATTCTCAAAATACTACTCGTTGCATTACTGCTCTATATCATCGCAAATCTATTTCGAGGCTTATTTAGTGCCTTAAAGAATGACCCTGATGCGCCACCGATGTCTTTCTATATCGGTAAACGGGTTGGCTTTTCCGCCGTAATCATTCTAATCATCATCCTTGCGCTTGCATTTGATATTACGTCACTAAACCAGCGCCCCTACTAAAGCAGGGGCGCCACCTTTTCTTTCTAACCTGTTGTGTATTCGCTTAGATAATGTAGACGAATACAAACAGAAGTAGCCAAACAACATCAACAAAGTGCCAATACCAAGCGGCTGCTTGGAAACCGAATTGGTCATCTTTGGTAAAGTGGCCAGCCAGAACACGCCCTAACATGATAATAAGCAAAACCGCGCCTAGGGTTACGTGTAAGCCGTGAAAACCAGTAAGCAGGAAGAATGTATTACCATAAACTCCCGATTGCATGGTAAGGCCTAGATCACGATAGGCGTGAACATATTCATAGCCTTGGAATCCTAAGAAAATCAAACCCAACACAATGGTTAAGATCAGCCAATTAGTTAACGCTTTTCGCTTATCTTCTTCTAACGCTACATGAGCAAAGTGCAAGGTTACTGAAGAAACCACCAAGATAGCGGTATTCATTAACGGTAATCCAAACCAGCCCATTGCTTGAGTGGTTGTGCCATCAGGCGTTGTGGTAAGCGGCCAAATCGCTTCGAACGCGGGCCATAAAATCTCGCCTGTTGAAACATTATTACTTGCACCGCCAAGCCATGGCACAGCGATCATACGCGCATAGAATAAGGCGCCGAAGAATGCTAAAAAGAACATTACCTCAGAGAAAATAAACCAGCTCATACCTTGTTTATAAGAACGGCCCAACTGCGCGTTGTATAAACCTTGGCGAGATTCGCGGATTTGATCGCCAAACCAGCCCACTAGCATCACAAGCAACACTAATAAGCCCGCACCTAAAACATAGTGGCCATAACCGGCCTCTTGTTTCGAAGCTTCAATGGTGAAATGGCCCGCACCAAAGGCTATTAGGCCAAGCGCAACAGCCCCAACAATTGGCCAAATACTTTGATCAGGCACGTAATATTTTGAATATTCTTCTTTTTTTGTACTCATTGAATTTCCCTCATTCCGCCAAGTTAGCAGTTACCTGCACTTGTTCGGTCAGGTCATACATCATGTAAGACAATGTGAATCGATGGATACGATCAGGAAGATCAGGATCCAGATAAAACTGCATTGGCATTACCGCACGCTCACCTGCTGCTAACGGCTGCTGCTCAAAACAAAAACATTCGGTTTTATTCAAGTAAAGCGATGCTTCACCGGGTGAAACAGAAGGTAATGCTTGAGCAATAACAGCTTTATCCGTTCGATTCTCAATAATGAAATTAACGGTTTTCACTTCCCCTGGGTGTACGCGAATAGAGCGAACCTCGGGGTGAAACTCCCATGGAATTCCACGGCTTACGCGGGTGTGAAACTCCACGGTAACCACCCGCGATTGATCAACATTCATGCCTTCGTTCGATTGTGCCGCTGTATTAGTCGTGCGCCCGTTAAAACCGGTTATTTCGCAAAACTTTTCATACAGCGGGACAAGGGCAAAACCAAAGGCAAACATCAGCATTACGGAGGCTAATAACCGAGTGATAACTCGGCTATTGCCACGTTCATGTTTTTGCTCGTTGGATTCATGTTCGCTCATAAGCTATTACACCTTTGGTGGTACATCGAAGGTGTGGTAAGGCGCAGGCGAAGGCACTGTCCATTCCAAACCTTCGGCACCTTCCCATGGTTTCGCTGGTGCAGGCTTACCCTTCTTGAATGCGCACTTGAGTGCAACGGCAAGGAAGATAAGTTGCGAGAAACCGAAGAGGAAACCGCCAATACTTACGATCTGATTAATATCAGCAAATTGAATTGCATAATCTGGAATCCGCCGTGGCATACCCGCCAAGCCAACAAAGTGCATTGGGAAGAACAGGATATTCACGGAGATCAGTGAGCACCAGAAATGTAACTTACTGAGGAAATCATCGTACATAACGCCCGACCATTTCGGTAACCAGTAGTAAGCCGCTGCCATAATCGAGAACACAGCACCCGTTACTAGCACGTAATGGAAATGCGCTACTACAAAGTAGGTATCATGATATTGGTAATCCACCGGCGTGATGGCAAGCATAATTCCCGAGAAACCACCTATCGTAAATAGGATTACGAATGCTAATGAGAACAACATCGGTGTTTCAAATGTCATTGCCCCTCGCCACATGGTACTCACCCAGTTGAATACTTTCACACCCGTTGGCACCGCAATCAACATCGTCATGTACATGAAGAAGAGCGAAGCGAAGGTTGGCATACCGGTTGTGAACATGTGGTGAGCCCACACCAAGAATGATAAGCCTGCAATTGATGCTGTAGCATAAACCATGGATGCATAACCAAATAACGGCTTCCGAGCGAACGCTGGAATAATCGCCGAAACGATACCGAAAGAAGGTAAGATCATGATGTACACTTCAGGGTGGCCAAAGAACCAGAATAAGTGCTGGAATAGCACTGGGTCGCCACCACCCGCCGCATCGAAGAAGCTGGTACCAAAATATTTATCCGTTAACACCATGGTTACCACACCAGCGAGAACCGGCATTACTGCAATCAATAAGAATGCAGTGATAAACCATGTCCACACAAACAACGGCATTTTCATGTAGTTCATACCCGGTGCACGCATATTCATAATGGTTACGATTACGTTAATCGCGCCCATAATCGAACTCATGCCCATGATATGCATACTAAATACAAACAACGCAGTTGAATCCGTGCTGTAGGTAGTTGAAAGTGGTGCGTAGAACGTCCAACCAAAGGCTGGAGCGCCGCCCGGCATAAAGAACGATGACAACATGATCAGGAATGCAAATGGTAGTATCCAGAACGACCAGTTATTCATTCGCGGCAACGCCATATCAGGCGCGCCGATCATCATTGGTATCATCCAGTTCGCTAAACCAACAAACGCTGGCATAACGGCACCGAACACCATAATCACACCGTGCATGGTGGTCATTTGGTTGAAGAAATGCGGATCAATTATCTGCATTCCTGGCTGAAATAGCTCTGCTCGAATCATTAGCGCCATACTGCCGCCAACGAGGAACATTAAAAAACTGAACCACAAATACATCGTACCGATATCTTTGTGGTTAGTGGTGAATAACCACCGTTTTATACCTGTTGGTTTATGATCGTGATGATCATCATGCGCATCATGGGCGCTATGGGTATCAGATACTGTAGTGCTCATAGCTATGCCCCTTATTGGTTACCCTGAATGAACTGATGAATATCCGCAGCTTGCACTAAATCGCCTGTATTGTTACCCCAAGCATTTCGCTCGTAAGTAATAACAGCAGCAAGCTCACGCATGCTCAGGTTGTTGCGGAAAGATTGCATTGCTGTTCCAGCAGCACCATTCACTACAACATCAATGTGGGCAGTTTGATCACCGATAGAAACCCCTACTCCTGCCAAGCCAGGGAATACACCCGGGATACCTTGGCCGTTTGGCTGATGGCATGCGGCACATTGAGATAAATAAACGCGCTCACCCATAGACATAAGTTCGTCTTTGCTCATTTCCATCGATAATAAACGTTCTTCTTCCGCTCGTGCATCGGCTAAACGTTGCTCTTCACCTTGAATCCAAGCTTCGAATTCTGCTGGCTCTTTGGCAATAACAACGATAGGCATGAAGCCATGGTCGCGGCCACATAACTCGGCACACTGCCCACGATAGATACCTGGCTCATCAATACGCGTCCACGCTTCATTGATATAGCCGGGGTTAGCATCTTTTTTCACGGCAAATTCTGGCACCCACCACGAATGAATTACATCATCAGAAGTGATTAAAAAGCGTATTTTTTGGCCAACCGGAACCACTAATGGACGATCAACTTCTAGAAGGTAATTTTCGGTTTGCGGAAGCCGGCCATAAATCTGATCGCGCGGAGTAGCGAGGTTACTTAGATATTCCACATCATAATCTAAGTAACTATAATGCCAGCGCCATTGAGAGCCAGTAATCAACACGCTCATATCTGAATCAGAAGTATCATCCATTTTCAGCAGCGTAATTGTTGCTGGAACGGCCATACCAATCAGAATCAGGAACGGAATTACGGTCCACGCAATTTCCACACGAAGATTATCGTGAAATTTTGCTGGCTCAACACCTCGGCTTTTACGATGACGATATATAGAGATAAACATCGCACCGAAAACGATAACACCAATAGCAACACAAATATAAAACACCAGCATGTGTAAGCTGTACACAGTTTGGCTTATATCTGTAACACCACGGGTAAGATTTAACTGTGAGCCTTGTCCGGCGCTAGCGATTGCAGAAGTAAACATCGCTACCAAACCAATGAGTAGGCTGGTTAGTCTTACTTTCACTCGACTTCTCCTCTTATTCTTTTCATGTAACGCCTTGAGGGGCAACACGCCACAGTGAAAAAGAACAAAGAGGTCAACAAGAACAGAACTACTTTCCCCGAAACATCAGTCCTTGCCTAACCCTTTGTTTATTGTTCTATGTGCTTTGAAAGCACTTATTATTTAGGTTTATCAAGTCGCTGATACGAATCACTAAGAAAGTGGTTTCTGAGTAAACAACATCGTAACTTCAGCGGGTAGTTTGATGAGGAACAAAATACCATCAAAAATGTTAATAAAAAAGGGGTTGTTTTTAACAACCCCTTGGGGTCCTCTGAAAATATCAGAGGAATGTGGAGAGAGTTTTAATGAATTGCAGTAGGGAAGTTATCTGGTGTGAACAAAAAACTAATCGCTTGGCTTGCTTTAGCTACAAGCTGAAGGCGTTGTTTCTCGCGGCCTGCACAAGGATTTAACCAAGCAATAACTAACTGGCTATTGTTAATCAAAAGCGCCTGTTCTGTTGCCCATAGAGCGGTTTCATTGCTTGTAGTATTCACCCTACGAATACGATCTGGTCGGACGCCTGATGCAATCAACTGCGCAATTAATGTACGAGGAGCTTTACCGATAACAGTAATCCACTGATCATCACGCTTGTTCATGGTGTTCAGTGTCACCCACAATTGCGAATGTAAATTTTCTTCTTCACCTAAGCTTTGCTGCGAATTAATATCTTCGTGGCCCCATACACCTGGGTGTGCATAGCAACGAGAAACCGAAGAATGATTCATAACCAACCCCCATTTCGAATAACACCTACCGCTAACCCTTCAATTGTCATAAATTGCTGAGTTAAATCGACCTGAATAATGGAAAACTCTTCATTCTCAGGGTGAAGCAATACCATATTACCGCGGCGCTCAAAGCGCTTTACCGTAACGTCATCGTCTACACGAGCTACAACGATTTGCCCGTTCCGAGCTTCATTTGTTTTGTGAACGGCCAAGATATCATTATCAAGAATACCGATATCTTTCATGCTCATTCCGTTTACCCGCAGAAGAAAATCTGCATGCGGATGAAACATTGATTGATCTACTTGGTAATGCGATTCAATGTGTTGCTGAGCCAATATCGGTTCACCAGCGGCAACTTGGCCTATTAATGGCAACCCTAAACTTTCGGCTACTGCAATATCATCTTGAATCAAGCGAATACCTCGGGACATGCCCGGCATCATCTCGATAACGCCTTTTTTAGCAAGCGCTTTCAAATGTTCCTCTGCTGAATTAGCAGAGCGGAAACCTAATCGGGTTGCAATTTCTGCACGCGTTGGCGGCATACCTGTTGCTTCGATGTTGGTTCGAATCATATCCAATATTTGTTGCTGTCTTGGCGTCAAAGGGCGCATATCATCACCTGTGTTTTCATACAGTACACTGTTAGTATATACAGTAATAACCACTGTGCAACTTTTTTTGAACAAATATATTCAAAGCAACACCCGATGCTTAAAAATGATATTCTTATATCCACAGTAAATTGTTTGAGGCAATAAGCCTCGCAGTGCAATAATTATGTTCAGCGATGAATATTCTCAACAGAATCGAAAGCTTTCGGAGTGGAAATGAGAACAACTTCTTTAATCTATAAATTATTGCGCCTGCCCGTTACTTGGATGACAAAAGTAAAAGCTATTGCAGATGCACATGATGCCGTTCCTTCAGCTCCCGATCATGTAGTTTATGTAATGCGTGGCCCTTCAGCTACAGATTTAGTAGTTGCGCGTAAAAGCGCACTTGAGTTGGGTTTACCCGACCCCACAGAACCTTTGTATTTAAATGGCAAATACTACGATCGCGTTCTTTATATTGAAGATCCGAAGCACCGGCTTGGGCAAACACCACAAGAAGCTTTTGCTGAATTAATGCAATTACACCAAGTTCATCAGAGCTATAACGTGCACATGCATCCTCTAGCCCTGTTTTGGGGCCGGGAACCTGGGCGCGAACATAACGAAGGCCGCACCATGACGGCAGATATCGAAGTTCCTGGTAAATTTAAGAAATTCTGGTTGGTGCTATTTTCCGGGCGCAACATTTTAGCGCGGGTTTCGCGCCCAGTGAGCTTGCGCACCATGGCCGATAGCCACGCTAGTGAACACGAACTTGCTCACAAACTAACGCGCGTAGCACGCACCCATTTTGCGCGCTTGCGCTATGCGGTGGCGGGCCCCAAATTGCTCGGCCGCGAAGCGATGATTCAAGATCTACTGGAAACTCCAGCCATTCGCGCTGCTATTGCCGAAGAAGCTCGGGCAAAGAAAATACCCGAAAGCCAAGCGGTTAAAAGAGCTCGCAGTTATCTGCACGAAGTAGCAGCTGATTATCGCGAAGGCTTAGTTCGCTTCGCCGATCACTTCTTTACGTGGCTTTGGACCAAGATTTACAACGGCATTACCGTTAAAAATGGCGAAACAATTCGTAAATTAGCCCTAGATGGCCACGAAATTGTTTATGTTCCTTGCCATCGCAGCCACATGGATTATTTACTGCTTAGTTTTGTTATTTATAAAGAAGGCTTGGTGCCACCGCATATAGCAGCCGGCGTAAATCTAAATTTTTTCCCAGTGGGCAATATCTTTCGCCGCGGCGGTGCATTCTTTTTACGCAGAAGTTTCCGAGGTAATAAGCTTTATTCCACTGTGTTTCGTGAATATCTTACCCGGCTTTTCCAAAAAGGTTACGCCGTAGAATACTTTATGGAAGGTGGCCGCAGCCGCACTGGCCGTTTATTGCAGCCGAAAACCGGTATGTTGGCGATGACACTGCAAAGCCAACTACGCGGTGTTACTCGCCCTATAACGTTCGTACCCGTTTATCTTGGCTATGAACATGTAATGGAAGTGAGCACTTATCATGGTGAACTTAAAGGTGCGAGCAAAGAGAAAGAATCGGTATTCCAAGTGTTTGGTATTTTGCGCAAATTACGCAACTTCGGCCATGGCTTTGTAACCTTCGGTGAGCCACTTCGGCTTTCGGAATATCTTGATAATGCTCAACCAAACTGGCGCGATTCTGTAACCCATGGTGCTGAAGAGCCGGCAAAACCGCGTTGGCTTACGCCTATGGTAAATGATTTGGCCGATATCCTAATGCGCCGTATCAACGATGGCGCTGCGCTGAATAGCATTAACTTAACCGGCCTAGTATTACTTAGTGCCGAAAGGAATACGTTAACGCGCGAAGAGCTGTTAAACCAAATACAGTGTTACCTCACCCTGCAACGGGAAGTGCCGTTTAGCAAAGATATTCAAGTACCCGAATGGTCGATCGAAACGATTTGGGAACATTTACAAAAAATGAATAAATTTGAGGTTAGCGATAACGGCTCGGGATCGTTGGTGAGCCTAAATCAAACCCAAGCCATTACGCTTACTTACTATCGCAATAACATTTTACACATGTTCATTGTGCCGGCACTGCTTGCTCGCTACGCCCGAAAAGGTAGAGAGTTTACCGCACCAGAGGCCGCTGATTTCATTAGTAAGCTTTACCCTATGCTGGAAGCTGAGCTGTTCTTGAATCGCCATAGCAAAGATATTGATTTATGGGTGGCGGCACTTTGCGAAGAATTTGTTCGGCAAGAATGGTTAACGCAAGAAGGCGAAACGTTCTCACTAGTGAAACGCAGCAAACTCGGTTACGTACAGCTTACGTTGCTGGCCAATGCCGCCGAGGAAACCCTAGTTCGTTACGCCATTGTGCTCGAGTTACTGCAGCAATCAAGCGCGCTTTCTCGCAGTGAACTTGAACAGCACAGTGAGAAAATTGGCGCACTCATTGGCGCACGCCATGGTATTGATGCGCCCGAATTTTACGATAAGAAAGTATTTGCTACGCTCGTTTCTGTTTTAAAAGCTGAGAAATATATCGATATTACTGATGATGGCATGTATACATCAGATGAGCGTACGAATACGCTCAGTGATGAATTAGATATATTGCTCGGGAGCCAAGTTCAACAAACAATTCGAGAATCCGTTCAACGTATCTTGGCCGCCAACTAATCAGGCCACATGCCGTTAGCATCGGGGCGAATCCATTGGATGGAATACCAGTAAAAGCGCCCCGAATAAGTTTTACTAGGCGCTGTGCAGTTATAGCGCCCTCGGCCAACGCGCAACGGTTCGCTCGCTGCAATACTAAAGGTTGTATCGTTTTCCCAATCAGGCACATGCGGCTGACCGGCGATAAAGCAATTTAACTGGCTGCGATTAAAATCACTGGTATCTACCGTAAGAGTTAATTTCGGCTTAGTTTCATCGTGACGCAGCAATGTATCGCGGTATTCTGCACTTGTTACCGGTAGCGAAAGCGCCGCTATTTTTGCACCCAACGTATCTAAATTGGCATACATACCTGCCGCAGCAAACCTCGGAATAGCTCGAAAATCACTTGTAGCGCCGAACCCACCCGAATGTTGGCCAAAGCCAACAAAACCCAGTTCAGCAACTAAATCCGCAAGTTTGTTATCATATTCACCATAAGGATAGGCGAATAGCTTATAGCTAACGCCTACCTCTTCTTCAATTTTTGCTTCTGCCGCAAGAATGTTATCCCGCATGCGTTGTAACCACTGTTGCTCACTTTCACCATCATTTCGGCGGGGTAAATGGGCGTGGTCAAGGGTGTGGTTGGCGATTACCACGCCCTCTTCATGTAGCTCACGAATTTGATCCCAACTCATATATTGCCCTGGGCGTGAGCCCACCGGATCGGTGGTTACAAAAAGTGTCCATGGCACATTAAATTCATTCAGAATTGGCCGGCCATTAGTAAAAATGTTCTGATATGCATCATCAAAAGTAATCACAACCGATTTTTCTGGAATGCTTTTTTCACCGCGCGCTGCGGCAATCGCATCGCGTATATCCACCACAGTAAAATCATTGTCGCGCAAGTATTCTAAATGTTCGCGCAACTCGTCAGGGCTCACGCTGGTAATGCGGGGCGTGCTTTCACTTACATGGTGATATAACAATATCGATGCATGAGCACTATTTTCAGAATGATTATCGGCATAACTTGTGCTTGGTGAGCAGCCTGCTAAGGCCAAAAAAAGTGTTAAGATAAAGGCCAAATTTCCAATACGCATCGCGAATCTCCGGAGCAATTTTAATGTCTACGCCTTCAACTTGGTTTGGCCGCTGGCAAGATCATCAACGCATTTTTGCCATTGCGCTACCTATGATGATTTCCAATATTGCTGCGCCAATGTTGGGGCTAATTGATACAGCAATCATAGGGCATTTGCCCGATGCTATCTACCTTAGTGCTGTTGCGCTGGGTGCCATGGTACTCAGTTTTATTTATCTACTCGCCGTATTTTTGCGAATGTCGACTACAGCAGTAGTGGCAAATGCCTTCGGTGCAAACGATATAAGCGCCCAACAAAAACACTTCACCCATGGAATTTTATTCGCAGTCGTGATCGGTGTAGTGATCATTGCTCTCTCACCTCTGCTGCCGTTTGTTCTAGGCTTTCTTTTCTCGGTGGAAGGCGAACTGTTAGGCCTTACCCGTGATTATATTCAAATCCGTGTATGGGCTGCGCCAGCGGCTTTGATTAACCTTGTGGTATTGGGTGTTCTACTCGGGCGCCAGCAAGCAAAAGCCGCCATGGTTTTAGTTATCTTTACTAACTTAGTTAATGTGATTGGTGATGTAATTCTAATTATTGGCCTCGATCTAAACGTACATGGCGCCGCGTGGGCTTCATTTGCTGCAGAATGGAGTACGGCAATAATAGGGCTTATTATTGTAAGTAAGCACTTACATTTAAGCGTTTTACCAAAGATACAGTGGCAAGCGTTAAGGCTACTGGCGCAAATGAACGGTGATATCTTTGTACGTTCGCTTGCACTGCAACTTTGTATGGTAATGATGACCGGCTACGCCAGTTATTACGGCACCACAATTGTCGCTGCAAATGCTGTTCTCATGCAATTTTTAGTGCTAATTTCCCTAGGTTTAGATGGCATCGCCTATTCAGTAGAGGCGTTGATCGGGCAAGCAAAAGGCAGTAAAAACAAAACGCAAATTCAACGTTGGTATCGGCTCTGCTTGCTGTGGTCGATACTCTTTGCATGTATTTATAGTTTGGTATTTTGGGGATTTGGCGCGCATATCATAAGTTTGATTACGAACATTCCTGAGGTTATTGCCAATGCTCAACTATATCTGCCTTGGCTAATTATATTGCCGCTTCTAGCACATTGGAGCTACTTTTTTGATGGCGTATTTATTGGCCTTGGTGCCAGTAAAGCAATGCGTAACACCATGCTCGTTTCAGCTTTGGGCGTATTTTTGCCGGTTTGGGCATTCACGAATTGGTTTACGGATATGGAAAATCATGGGCTCTGGTTAGCGCTTTCTATGTTTATGGCCGCACGCGGAATCAGCCAATGGTATTGGCTGCGGCGTCATCCAACAAGCTTAGCCTGAAATCAGGATTAACGCGTAAAAATGCCGCCCGCAAGTAAACTTGGGGCGGCAAAGTAGGCTTGTACATCTCAGCCCAGGGGGAAATTACTCTTCGCTTACGAAATCATCCATCAGGATTAGCTGTGGTAACAAACCACCGCCTGTAGCGTCTACCGCGATAGCAGTGTATAGACCACCACCCACTAGATCCAACATTACAGGACCAATCGCTGCGTCTTTCGTATCAGCCAAAGTAACAGTTACAAAGTACTCGCCTGGAGTAAGTGCAACATTACCAGTGAACTGGATATCTTCGGCATTAAAATCAACACCTGCGAATGTAGGAGTAGCATCGCTAATATCGTCTGTAGCAGTTACATAGATATCAACTGGGCCAGCGGCTGGTGATGCGTGTACGATACGTACTTGCGCAGCAGTAGCAATGCGGCGGTTGAAATCTTGGATAACGGCAGCAGTAATCGTATCGTTAGTAAGTTCACCAACTGCTAAAACACTATATTGAGCAGCGTTATCAAGTGGCAAATCAGCTTCGATTACGGTTACATCAGTACCTGCCGCATTTACTTTTACGTTGTAAGTATCCGCAGCTAAGTTGATATAATCGGAGAACGCTAAGAATGGCACATCTGCTAGCGCTTCACCGTCGTTAACCAACACATCTACATTTGGTGCATCAGCAACTGCGTGTACTACGCGAACATCGGCACCCGTATCTTGTGAATACAACACTGAAGAAGCTTCGCCATCGGCGAGCAATAACGCGATTGGACGATCTGCGCTGTTAGCAGCAACGTTAGGTGTTGCTGTTACAAATAGATCAGCACCGGCTGGTAATGATACTTCGCCAGAATCAAATACTATAGCCTCTGGGTCGCCTGCTACCGTGATACGGATTTGGTAATCACCACCTGGTACTTCTACCTGCGGCGTATAATCTTGGTAGGCTAATGTGGCTGTAGGTTGTGCAGCTGATAAATCTGCATCAAACTCAGTTACAAACACATCCACTGTTAAATCAACAGGAACACCGTGTAATACTTGTAAGCGAACATTACCTTCGCCTACTGCAGAAACTGGATTTGATACCACTAATGGCTCTAAGGTTTCTTCAGCTACAGAACCTAGCGCGAAAACTTCATAACGCGTATCAGAATCAAATTCTAAAGCTAGCGGGCCAATAACTGTTGCTGTGCTTTCGTCGGGTAGTATGGCATCTACACCAACAGTATAGTTACCAGTAGTTACCGTGGATAAACCTGACGATACCTGATAATCTACATTTTCCAGGAAGTTATTTCCGGTTACCGTTACATTTACGGCTGGTGCATCAGTTGCTGCGTGGTGTACGCGCAGTTGAAACTCACCCCGAGGCTATTCTGGTGGAATTTCTGGTACTTGTAATTCCGGTGAACTGCTACTGCTATTACACGCCGCAAGTGCTAGTGCTAAAGCAGAAACACTCAGTGTTTTTGTGATTCTGTTCATGTTTGTATCCTCGTTTTTGATTGTCAGCAACAATCTGTTACGAAATACGCTCATGAGCAGGATCACAAATTACTAACAAAAGATCACAGATATGATCAGAGCAATTCTCACATTCTTTCTAGGAATAACACTTATCCTATTGGTCTTAGGTGTAATAAGCTCGAGCTTAAAACCACCGCCTGCCTCCAAAAGCCCCCAAAAGCACACAGAACCTCTACATTCAAACACCCCAAATACCGATAACATGGTAGTACGGAGTGACCAGGATTTATCTGAAGAAACAAATGATTCGGTTGATTCCGATGAAAAAGCGTTCACTGCAGGAGTAAATCAAGATGTAGATGAGGCTGCGGAAGAACGCGTAGCGAGAGAAATTCAGATTTTGCTAGAAAGTGAAGCCAGTTTATCTAACATCATTGGAACCAATATTACCGTGCTCGGAAACTTAGGTGGCTCTGCAGCGTTTGTGAGCCATCAAGCCCTATTACGCAAAATCAACAGTACCGATGAAATACAACCTATGTCTATAGTGTGCTCAAACACACTCTGCAATGTGCTAATTTATGGCTCGGATGCACCCACAGCTGAAGCTTTTGCGAATACATTACTGAATAATGAACTACCAGGTGTGAATGTTACGGGTGGGGAATACAGAGTTTTTCGTGAAGAGAATTACGATTTTGCGCACGTGGTGTTAAAAGTAGCGAAGCCAGAACCGAACTCACCCCAGGAAAATTAATAGCTGAGGTGAGCATAGATTCCTATTAGTAGTATGAATGCTCACCGCGAGAATGTTCGGTGATATCACGAACACCATTTAACTCACCCGGGAAGTGCTCTAATAGTTGCTTTTCAATCCCTTCTTTTAGGGTAACATCAACCATAGAACAACCGTTACAACCGCCACCGAACTGCAAAATAGCTATGCCATCAGCGGTGATTTCAGACACCATCACTTGCCCACCATGGCTAGCGAGCTGAGGGTTTACTTCCGATTGAATCACATATTCAACACGCTCAATCAGCTCGGCATCATCGGCTACTTTTTGAGCCTTCGCATTTGGTGCTTTTAGTGTAAGCTGAGAACCAAGCTCTTGCTGTACGAAATCAATTTCTGCTTCGTGCAAAAACGGCGCGCTTTCAGCATCTACCAACGCATCAAAGCCTTCGAAGTTTAAACGAACATCGCTTTCTTCCACCGAATCTTGCGGCGCATAGGATACACCACACTCTGCATTTGGCCGACCCGGATTCACCACGAATACACGAATGTTAGTGCCAGCTTCTTGGCGGCTTAATAACTCACGGAAGTGGGTTTGAGCGGATTCAGAAATTGTAATCATGCACATCACCTTCTATTCAATACTGCTCGAGTATTTATATACCCGAGTATTTTAGTAGGGTTTATTCTACCGCATCACAACGTCATTGCATAGTAACTCTATTGGCTGTGAGCCTTATATTTGTTAAGTTTACCGCAACATAAATCAGGAGTTGAACTTGATGAAAATCACAAATCGTTCGTTTTATCGCCGTTTTACGGCATTTTTAGCCGCTGCGCTGACACTTAGTTTCACAGCCGTGGCAGTAGACTTAGATTACTATCTGCCCAATAACGTTAGCTACGATCAAAGTATCACTAAGCCTGCAGAAGCCTTAGGCTTTGAAGTGGGTGAATGGCATGTTCGCCCAGAACAGATTACTCGATATATGGAGATTCTTGCTGAAGAATCTGATCGTATTACGCTAGAAATAACCGGCCGCAGCCACGAATTTCGGCCGATGATGGTACTCAAAATCAGTGCTCCTGAAAACCAAAACCGTTTGGAAGAAATGCGCCAACAGCATTTAGCGGTAACCGATCCAAGCCAAAACGTAAATGCAAAAGAAGCTCCACTTGTGATTTACATGGGTTACAGCGTGCATGGTGATGAATCATCTGGTTCGAATGCCGCTGTACTTGCTGCCTATTATCTAGCAGCTGCTCAAGGGCCTGAAATAGATGCGTGGTTAGATAACACCGTTATCCTTTTTGACCCAATGTATAACCCTGATGGTTTAGCGCGTTTTGCCACTTGGGTTAACCAATATAAAAGTATGACCGCAGGTGCTGATAGCCAACATCGCGAGCATCAACAAGATTGGCTACGCGGCCGCCAGAACCATTATTGGTTCGATTTGAACCGTGATTGGTTGTTGCTGCAACATCCAGAATCACAGGCTCGTATTGCAACCTATCAAGCCTGGATGCCGAACGTACTTACCGATCATCACGAAATGGGTACCGATGCTACCTACTTCTTCCAGCCGGGCATTCCTTCGCGTAAAAACCCGCTTACGCCGGATGAAAATGTTCGTTTAACCGAGCGCCTAGCTGAATTCCACGGCGCTGCTTTAGACGAAATTCAAAGCCTTTACTACACCGAGGAATCGTTTGATGATTTCTACTATGGCAAAGGTTCAAGCTATCCTGATGCACAGGGCACCGTTGCTATTTTATTCGAGCAAGCCTCTTCACGTGGCCACTTGCAAGAATCAATAAATGGCGATGTTTCTTTCCCGTTTACTATTCGCAATCAGTTTGTAACTTCTTTATCTACCATCAAAGGTGCTGTAGCCGAACGTGAGTGGTTGCTTGATTACCAACAGCGCTTCTTTAAAGAAAACCTAGAGCTAGCAAGTAAAGAAGGCTTTGATGGTTACTTGTTAAAAGAAACCGATGAAGGCCGCATGCATGAATTGCTAAATATTCTGCGCGCGCACAGCATTGATGTTTATCCAGTTACCGAAAGCTTCAGCGTAAACGATGAAACCTATAACCCAGGGGAAGCGTTCTACGTACCGATTCGCCAACGCAACTACCGATTGCTGAAAGGCGCATTCACAACTCGCCAAGATTTTCCTGATAACACCTTTTACGATGTTTCAGCTTGGACATTGCCAATGGCATTTAACGTTGAGTTTTCGGAAGTCCGCCAAAACCGCCGTTTTCGGATTGCTGAAAACGTATGGGATGGTGCGAGCGATTTCGCCAGCAATGAACTTGCTGAAACGAACGTAGGGTATATTTTTAGTTGGGAACCACATTTTGCACCACGCGTATTGAACCACCTTCTCAAAGAAGGTATTCACGCTCGCTTAGCAGTAGATGACGTTACCGTAAGTACACCGAATGGCGGCGAGCAATTTAGCCGCGGTGCAGTAATTGTAACCCGCGCTTATCAAGATAAGCCTTGGCAAGAAGTTCAAGCTAAACTAGCTGAACTAGCTGATGCTAATCGCGTTCGTGTTCACACTATTATGAGCGGTATGACATCAACGGTAGGTATGGATGTGGGTAGCCGCAGTATTAACCCTGCCACAGAACCAAAAGTAATGTTGGTTATTGGTGATGGTGTTAATCTTCAGGAAGCTGGCGAAACTTGGTATTACTTTGATAGAGATTTAAATATCCCAGTAACCATGATTGAAACTCAACGATTAGATCGCTCAGATATCAGCCGCTATACCCACATTATTTTAGTAGATGGGAATCATCGTAGCCTGAGCGAACGCTTTAAGAATGAATTGCAACAATGGGTGCGCGCTGGTGGTACGTTAATTGGACAAAAAGGCGGCGCACGTTGGATGAGCGAAAATAATCTGCTAGCAACCACCGTTGTTCCTGCAGATGAATTCCGCGAGAAATTCAGCACCGAAGGTTTAACTTATGCCGATAGAAATGATTATTTCGGCCAACAGCGTATCGCAGGTGCTATCTTCAATAGCCAGTTGGATTTAAGCCACCCGCTTACGGTGGGCTTTACGCGTGAAACCTTGCCAATATTTAAGAACAGCACTATTGCATTTACTAACAGCGAAAGCCCGTTTGTAGATGTAGCAACATACGCCGAAGAACCAGTATTTGCAGGCTATACTTCACAAGGTAACCGTGAAGTGTTAAGCGAACGCACTACAGTTCTTGCGCATCGTTATGGTGGTGGGCGTGTTGTTGGTTTCGCAGATAACGTGAATTTCCGTGGTTATTTCTGGGGAACTTCAAAACTTATGGCGAATGCAATCTTCTTTAGTCAGTATGCTTTAGGCACCGCTGGCGATGAAGAAGAGGAAGAAAACGAGGACGCGCACGCTCATTAACACTGATTAAAGTGCGGCGCTGATAACTACTAACCACCCTTACGCGAAATAAGCTACCTTCGCGTAAGGGTGTTTTCAGTAAGGAACAGCTATGCCGAACGAGCAACCGAACTCTGCGCAAAAGCCCAATCGTGCCGTTGCTGGGCAGCTTCGTTATCAAGGTAATCCCGCCAAATGGCCAGAGCTAATTAAATCAGGGCAACGCATTTTCATTGGCTCACATGCCGCAGTACCTCACGCCTTAATTACCGATCTGCTCACCAACAGCAACTACCTTCATGATGTAGAAATTGTACAAGTTGCCGCATTTGGTGATAACCAATGGGCTGAGCCCAAATACCTTCGTAATTTCAAAATAAACACCTTATTTATCGGCGGCGAACAAGTTCGTAAAGCCGTAGCTGAAGGGCGCGCTGATTATACCCCGGCGTTTATGTCCGATATCCCCTCGCTTTTTACCGATGAAATACTTCCCCTGGATGCCGCGCTGATTATGGTGAGCCCAGCCGATGAGCATGGTTACCATTCTTTGGGTGTTTCTGTAGATATCGTTTCTGCCGCTCTACGCGGTGCAAAAACGGTCATTGCCCAAGTAAACCCGCAAATGCCCGTAACCTTCGGCCAAGCGTTTATTCACCGAGGGCAAATTGATGCGCTTTTCTATGCAAGTGAACCCCTGCTGGAAATTCACCCTCCGCAATTAGATCCCGTTACCGAACGTGTTGGCCAATATGTTTCGCTATTAATTAATAATGGAGCTACGATCCAAATTGGCTTCGGCAAGGTATGTGAAGCTACCCTAAGGTATTTAAATAACCATAGAGATCTTGGTGTACATAGCGAATTAATCACCGATGGCATTATGGATTTGATGCTTAAAGGCGTTATTAATAACCGCAAAAAAAGCTTCCATCAGCACAAAACAGTAACCAGCTTTTGTATCGGTACTCAGCGTTTGTATGATTATGTTAATCACAACCCACACATCGGCTTCTACCCCAGCGAGTATGTGAATTCTCCGGCTAATATTTCGCGCAACGATAATATGATTTCGATCAATAGTGCCATTGAAGTAGATTTAACCGGCCAAGTTGTATCCGATTCCATTGGCTATCAATTCTACTCGGGTATTGGCGGGCAGGTTGATTTCAGCCGTGGCGCTTCGATGAGCCAAGGTGGCAAGCCGGTAATCGCACTGCCATCAACTGCGGAGAATGGCACCATATCGCGCATTGTGCCGCATATTACCGAAGGTGGAGGTGTAGTAACCTCGCGAGCTCATGTTTATTACGTAGTTACAGAGTTTGGTGTGGCATCTTTGCGCGGCAAGAGTATTCGCGAACGAGCCCTTGAATTAATTCGAGTAGCGCATCCTAAATTCCGCCCGCAACTACTAGAAGAGGTGCGTAAACACTACTACGTTCCCCACTATCAAGTACAAACGCCGGTTGAAATTCCCGAACTTGGCGATGTCGGCTTCAAAAAAATTGATATTAATGGCGAGGCCTTCGATGTGCGCCCGCTAAACCCCAGCGATGAGCGGCGCTTGCAAGAATTTTTTTATTCGCACACTAAAGAAACCCTGCAAATGCGTTACAACACTATTCCTACGCAAATGAATCGGGAGAAATCCTGCAACTTGGTGAGCGTTGATCAATCTAAAGATCTCGCCCTATGCATCGTGCGCCAGCAAGGCTCTATGTCGCAAATTCAAGCGGTTGGCCGCTACTATTTGAGCCAAAATGGCGAGAACTGCGAGGCCGCTTTCGTAACGCGCGAGAACAACCAAGGCAAGGGCATGGCGAAACTGTTGCTCGCAGAGATGATTCGTATTGCCAAGCTTCGTGGCGTAAAAACTATGCTTGCATATGTTCGAGCGGAAAATCAAAAAATGCTTGCCGTGTTTGAAAAAGCAGGATTTGTACGTATGCCCGCAGATGAGCCCGGCGAAGTAAATTTACAACTATCATTAATCGAAAATTAACATTGAGGTTTGGTAACTAATGTCGATTACCGTTTTTAGCCATAGCGCTTGTAGCCTGCACAAGGTTACTGAAGTACACCCCGAGTGCCCGGAACGATTGGGCGCAGTAAACGACCAACTCATTCGCTCTGGTATGGAATATGTATTAACACAAAAAGAAGCTACGCCAGCGCGCAAAGAGGATTTATATCGCGCTCACGATGTCAGCTATGTAAATGATGTGTTCGCTAAGGCACCGCAAAGCGACGAGGAGCACATTTGGCTAGACCCTGACACCTTGATGAGCAGCGGCTCATTACAAGCCTTCTTACACGCTGCTGGTAGCGGTATTAATGGTATTGATGAAATCATGAATAGTAGTAACCAAAAAGCCTTCTGTGCCATTCGCCCGCCGGGCCACCACGCTACTCGCAGCGCAGCCATGGGCTTTTGTGTGTTTAATAATATTGCCGTAGCCGCCTGCTACGCGATGGCAAAATACCCTGTTGAGCGCATTGCCATTGTTGATTTCGATGTACATCACGGCAATGGCACCGAAGATATTTTTATTCAAGATGATCGTGTTTTATTTTGTTCCTCGTTCGAGCACCCACTTTATCCAAATACCGGTGCCGATACTATTAGCCCCCATGTTATTAATATTCCCATGCCTGCAGGCTCGGAAGGGTTTGAATGGCAAGCGGCGGTAGCTGAACGCTGGTTTCCGGCTATTGATGCCTTCGCACCTGATCTTATATTAGTTTCCGCTGGCTTCGATGGCCACATGGAAGATGATATGTCGCAATTTAATTTGCGCGAAGATGATTACTTCTGGATAGGCCAGGAACTGAAAAAACTGGCCGATAACCATTGCCAAGGGCGTATTCTAGCCATGCTCGAAGGCGGTTACGATATGAGCTCATTGGGCCGCAGTGTGGTAGCATTTTTAAAAGGCATTTCCTAGCTTTATCGAAAGCTTAAGCTAGGTATGCTCGAGCTCAGTTCTCTTCGGCGTGTAAGCCAGAGCCCAAGCATCTACCAAACAAGGCCTTTGTTGTTTTAATGCGGCCGCAACGGCATTTACTGTTGCGCCGCTAGTAATCACATCATCGATAATTGCGAGCCGGGCATAGCCTGGTTTCTCAATACACCGAAATGCTCCACTCACATTTGTTTTTCGCTCTGCAGCGGTTAATCGATGGCTTGCTCGCGTAGAGCGCCGGCGCATAGGATAAATCACGGGAATACCTAAAAGTTCACCAAGCTTTTCCGCTAGCACCCCGGCTTGATTATAGCCGCGCTTATACCAACGTAAATTCCCAAGTGGCACCGGAACCAAAGCATCGGGTAAATATATTTTTTCCTGCCGATATAAACTCACAGCTTGCGCCGCCAGTAAAGGTGCAAAGCAATCGGCTAACGCTGGTTGATGGCTATATTTATATTGTTGCACCCAGCGCGTTACCGGGTTTTCATATGAAAGTGCAGCACACCACAAACGGCAGGCGCTAATGGGCTTTTGGTCATAATTTAATTGCACTACTAAATCACCACAGCAACGCGGTGGTAACCGTGGTAAATCAGCGAAGCAGTATTCACACACGCCGAATTCCAAAACCGCTGGCTGCTCGCATAGCCAACATATTCCACTCTTTTCAATTTTGCGCAATTCATGCCAAAGCTTTACCATAACCACTATCCCTCGTTGTAGCATTCCGATTCAAGGTAGTTATTAATGGCAGAGCATTCCACAAATTTGAGTATTCACGTACAGGGTTCCGGCGAGCCTTTGGTATTACTTCATGGCTGGGGTTTGAACCAAGCGATTTGGTTTCCTATTAGAGAGCTATTAGTAAGAGATTTTCAAGTAATTACCGTTGATTTGCCGGGGTTTGGCGAATCCGCTTGGAACGCTGGCGATAAAGATTTCCAACACGCATGTTCGCGGGTTATGGAACAGTTAATTCAACACATCGGCAAGCCTTTTCATTTAGTTGGGTGGTCTTTAGGGGGCTTGTTCGCGATGCAAATGGCTCTCGATTACCCAACCTATATTAAACGCCTTACCACCATTTCCAGTTCGCCTTGTTTCATGGCGCGCGGAGATTGGCCAGGCATTAAGCAAGAAACTTTAGAAGCATTTCGCTACCAACTAACCAATGATTTTCATAAAACATTGGAACGTTTTCTAGCCGTACAAGCACTAGGTAGCCCTGCAGCGCGAGAAGAAATTAAAACCATGCGGACGTTACTTGCGGAGCGCCCAGAGCCTCACCCAAAAGCCTTAATCGCCGGTTTGCGCTGGTTAGCTGAGGTCGACCTTCGCCGGCTGCTAGCTCAGCTTTCGGTGCCTTTGCTACGCATGTATGGACGCCGCGATAGCCTTGTACCTATAGCAACTAGCAGTGCTGTAACTGATTACCTACCCAGCAGCTTCCCAGAACAGTTAGCACTTGCTACGGAACATCGCCCTGCACCGTCACCGATTCAATTCAATGAAAGTGCTCACGCACCGTTTTTTACTGAGCCTGACAAATTCGTAGCCGAACTTTATCGCTGGCATTTAGGGCAATAAAACGAGTTCCGCTGGCCAATACGAACTTGCTTGATTGTTGATTTGCAGCTTAAGCAAAATTCACCAGCGCGGCCATAGACAGCAAGTTCTTGCTTAAAATACCCAGGCTTGCCATCGGCTTGGGTGAAATCTTTCAGCGTTGTGCCGCCTTGCTGAATCGCGCGCGCGAGTACAACTTTGATTACTTCCGCTAATTTCTCGTAGCGTGCTTTACTTACTTTTCCAGCCGCTCGGCGCGGATCAATACCAGTAGCAAATAAGGCTTCATTCGCATAAATATTCCCGACGCCTACCACCACAGCATTATCCATGATAAAACTTTTTACCGGGGCGGCCTTACCGCGAGAAAGGGCAAACAAGCGCGCACCATCGAAATCCTCAGTTAAGGGTTCCGGGCCAAGGCTCGCCAACAATACATGGGTTTCGCCCGGTACTTGCCATAAAACGGCGCCAAAACGCCGAGCATCGTTCAACCGAAGGCTCATGCCGTTTTCTAGCTCCAGCTCAAAGTGATCATGCTTTTGCCTCGGAGTTTCAGTAGGCAGCACGTGCAATTTACCCGACATCCCCAAATGAATAATTAACGTGCCGTGCACACAATCAAGCAACAAATATTTAGCGCGCCTACGAATAGCAAGTACTTGCTCGCCCTGCAATAGCTGCACAGCTTCTGGTATCGGCCAACGCAACGTAGGAAACCACACTCGCACTGCCTCTACTTTTTGCTTTAATACATGCGGCGTAATCCCTAAACGGCTTACTTCAACTTCTGGTAATTCAGGCATACACTATCCAATTGAATTATTGAGAACTATTTTTATACCCTCGGGCGCTATTGAAACGTATATTAGCGCTCCGAATTAATCGAAACGTAGCACTTGCGCTGTATTTCACGGAAACAAAGCATACATGAACCGGGTTCTTGATTCACTGCACGAAACACAAGGCGAACTCACTTCGGAGATCGATGATGAGCAATGGCTAGCTCAATTTGATGCGTTGGCCGATAAAGGCTACGTAATCCTCGAAAATTTCTTGCCCAAACACGAAACCGCTGCACTTTATAACTATGCCGCGAGCCTTCACGAACCTGATTGGAATAATGCCGGTATTGGTCGTGAACAACAGCACACGCTGAATACGCGCGTGCGCAGTGATCAGATTCGTTGGTTGCACCCTGAAGTGCCGGCAGAAGCGATTTACTTAAACACAATGGAAAATTTACGAGTGCGCTTGAACCGCCGTTTATTTATGGGGTTGTTCGATTACGAGTGTCACTTAGCGCGCTACCAGCCTGGAGCATTTTATAAAAAACATCTAGATGCATTTAAAGGCCGCAGCAACCGCGTGCTTACCACTGTGTTTTATTTGAATCCGGAATGGGCTTCCGAAGATGGTGGCGAATTGGTGATATATGGCAGCAACGATGAAGTACTCCAAACAGTGCTACCCAAACAAAACACCCTGGTGGTGTTCTTAAGTGATACTTTTGTTCACGAAGTAAAAACAGCTTACCGCGAACGCTTCAGTATAACGGGATGGTTCCGCCATAACGCTTCAAACGCCCAGCGAGTTGACCCACCAGTATAAATACAACAAATTTTTGAATTACATATAAAACCGCCAGCAATATGCTGGCGGTTTTTTTGCGATTAATATATGCAGTTATGCTTTACGCATAGGTTGCAATTTCATGTAAGTGGCGCTGCGCCACAACCATTCCATTGGCCCGTACTGGTATCGCTGTAGCCACCAAGTACTCAACCACAATTGGCCAGCATAAAGTGCTAATGCGAATATTGTTGTAGCAAAGCGTCCGAATTCACCATAAAGGCCAAAGGCATAACCATAAAATAGCGTAGTAAACACAATTGAGTGGGTAAGGTAATTGGTAAGTGCCATACGCCCAGCTGGGGCAAGGTATTGTAACCACTTTTTACCACCCAAGAAAAGCAGTGCAATAATGCCCATGTAAGCAAAACAGAGGCCGATATTGGATATTGCTTGCACGGTGAAAATCAATGCACTGTGATAATCAGGCACCATCATTTCCATTTCTAAGCCGTAGAAACCCACAATCAAAGCGCTAGGCAAGCCGAAAATAACGCCAAACAACACCATATTGCGCAATGCTTTTCGATGTTCGCGAGGTTGAGTGAAAATACCCGCACGGGCGAAAGCAGCACCGATAAGAATAGTACCTAGAATAGTAGGTACAAAGAAAACTAAACCACCGCCACCATACATCATGGCTATTTCACCTAAGCGATAAGCCACTACTTCGGAATAACTACCGGTGCTATAAGCTTGGTGGCCAGCGGCAATCATATCCTGCATTTCAATTCGCGATTGTTCAAAATCAGCAAGTATTTCTGGTGCTGCTGGCGAATTAAGCGCCATTTGCATTCCCCAAGCGCCCAACCAATACAAAAGAACCGGAATAATAATGAAAGCAGCACCCCATTTCCACAGACGACCTGGTGACGTTTTTACAAACAGCAATAGAAACACACCCACAATGGCGTAATTCAGCAGGATATCGCCACCCCAGATATAAACCATGTGTACTAACCCGAACAACGCCAACACAAAAATACGGCGGAAGAACAAAAAGCGCGGCGAGTTAGTTTTTTCCATCGCTCTATCGAGGAACAGAACAAAGCCCATACCAAATAGAAGTGAAAACATTGTATAGAATTTACCTTGCACGAAAGTAAAAACACCCCATGCAGTGGCATAATCTAGGCCAACTTGTTCACTATTAAAGCCATGCATCATTTCTGCTAACGGCCGCTGAAAATATTCAATATTCATCAGCAATATGCCAAGCAATGCAAAGCCACGAATTATATCGAGTAAATGAAGGCGCTCTTGTGGCGCAGTTGGAGTTGCCGTACTCATAATGAGCCTCTGATTGTAAGTATTGTTATGGGAGCTAGGTTTTTAATTTGGATGGGAAAAGATTAGAGGCTAGGAGGAATTTCGGCAAGAATTAAAATGTAACAAAACCACATTCAGTTGCTCTTTTTCGGGCACAAAAAAACCCGCAAAAGCGGGTTTTTCTATGTTTAAACAAAACTAGTAAACCAAATGCAATTACTTGATTTTAGCTTCTTTAAACATTACATGCTTACGAACTACCGGATCAAATTTCTTGATCTCGAATTTCTCAGGCATGTTACGTTTGTTCTTATCTGTGGTGTAGAAGAATCCAGTACCAGCAGAAGAAACCAGACGAATTTTATCGCGCATCGTATTATTCCTTTCGTTCTAGCCGGTATTAAACCCGGACGCCTTTCGCACGCAAACCAGATAATACGGAATCGATACCGTTTTTATCGATGATACGCATACCTTTGGTAGAAATGCGCAGTTTTACCCAACGCTTTTCGCTTTCAACCCAAAACCGGTGGCTTTGAAGGTTTGGCAGGAAACGACGGCGGGTCGCATTGTTCGCGTGTGAGCGGTTATTACCAACCACTGGCCGCTTTCCTGTTACTTGACATACTCGTGACATGTTCGTTACTCCGAAATTGCTTTGCAAGCTCGCCTAATCGCCCTGATGGCCTTGCCCTATAAATCGAGGGCGCAATTTATACTAAAAAACGCCGCTAAAAACAAGCTTTACCGGATATTTTTTATGCTTAATAAGTGTTCCCAGCAGGGAAAAGCCTTTATAACCAACCTCTTTCAGCAAAAGAGACAGTTTCGCCAGCACCAATAACAAAGTGGTCTAGTAAGGCCACGTCAATGGTACTGAGCGCTTCTCGAATACGAGTAGTTACGCGCTGATCTGCTTGGCTCGGCTCAGCCACGCCTGAAGGGTGGTTGTGCGCTAAGATTACAGCAGCCGCATTGTGGCGCATCACTAACTTAATGATTTCCCGTGGGTACACAGGCGCCGCATTGATGGTACCGTAAAACAGCTCGCAATAATGCAGCAAACGGTGCTGACTGTCCAGTAATAGTATTGCAAAAACCTCGCGATCTTGGTGCCTTAACTGCGCGGCTAAGTAATCCTTCACCATCTCTGGCCGCGTAAATCCTTCACCACTTCGCAGCGAACTAGCTAAATAACGCCGAGTAAGCTCTAAAATGGCTTGAATTTGCATAGATCGCGCCAAACCAATGCCCGGAATTTCTAACAATCGCTCTTTCGAAAGCGCTAATAAACCACCTAGCCCACCCGCGTTTTTTAAAACATCGCGGCTCCAAGTTAATACATCCTTACCACCACTTCCGGTGCCGAACAGCACAGCCAAAAGCTCTGCTTCGCTGAGGCTCGCGGACCCAAAGGCAGCCAGTTTTTCCCGCGGCCTTTCATGTGCTTCCCATTCCTTGATTAGTAACTTTGCCGGCGCTTCTAATTCAGGCTCAACTTGCGCTAATAACATTCCACCTGCCAGCGTTTCCGGCAAATTAACTGATTCATTGTCAGTAAACGAAGTTGAGCGCACCGCCGTTTTTCCTGTTAAATCCAACTCTGATTGCTTTGTTACCCTTTCTACTATGCTATTCGCACCCGCTTTTTCTGCACATTTTGTAACCATTGGAACCTCCTGTTCCCTTCACTAGTTTCAATCCATACTCGTCAAAACAATCCGCATCGTGTTATCTTTACGGTAAGTATTTACTTACATGGATACAACTATGGCAAGCCTTTCAAACCGTAAGTTATTGCTGATTGTTACCGGCGGTATTGCAGCGTACAAAACGCCTGAACTCGTGCGGCGTTTAAAAGATGAAGGCACAGAAGTGCGTGTAGTAATGACAAAAGGCGCAAAAGCCTTCATAACGCCGCTCACGCTACAAGCGGTTTCCGGTAACCCAGTGCATGATGATCTACTTGATCCGGCCGCAGAAGCGGCTATGGGCCATATAGAATTAGCGCGTTGGGCTGATCTCATCGTAGTAGCACCAGCATCTGCTAGCGCCATGGCTCGTTTAGCCCATGGCTTCGCTGATGATCTATTCAGCACTCTTTGCCTTGCTACCGATGCACCCGTTGCTTTAGTGCCAGCAATGAATCGGTTAATGTGGTCGGCTCCCGCTACTCAGCGCAACCTTCGGCTACTGCAAGATGATGGCAAACTTATTTGGGGCCCGAACGAAGGTTTGCAAGCATGTGGTGAAACCGGCGCTGGCCGTATGCTGGAGCCACAGGAAATTCTGCAACAAATTAAAGAGTTCTTCGCTGCTACATTTTCCCTACATAAAGAAATGGCGGAAAACGCAGGCCTATTGGCTGGCAAACGAGTGTTAATCACCGCCGGACCAACTCGAGAAGCTATCGATCCGGTGCGTTATTTGAGCAATCACAGTTCGGGAAAAATGGGCTTTGCTCTGGCAACAGCAGCAGCCAATGCGGGGGCCGATGTAACCTTAGTTGCAGGCCCATGCCCGCTTCCCACCCCTGCAGGTGTAACTCGAATTGATATTATTAGTGCTGAAGATATGCATAAAGTCGTGGCCGCCTCGGTGGCTCAGCAAGATTTGTTCATAGGGTGCGCAGCCGTGGCTGATTTTCGGCCAATGAATGTGGCTGAACAAAAAATGAAAAAGCAGGACGGCCAAAATCAAATGCAAATTGCGTTGGTTAAGAACCCAGATATCTTGGCCTGGGTTGCTGAGCAGGAAAATGCGCCATTTTGCGTTGGTTTTGCCGCCGAAACTGAAAATGTTCAGGCGTATGCGCGCAAAAAACTTGAGCGCAAAGGTATTCAAATGATTATTGCCAACGATGTCAGCAACCCTGAACTTGGCTTTAATAGCGATAACAACGCAGTGATAGCTATATCGGCCGATGCGGAACACCACATTGGCACCAACAGCAAAGAAGAGATTGCTAAACAGCTTATTACTCTGATTAGTAGCAAACTATAACGATTAATTCTGGTTTTACTTTCGATAATTAACAATGAGCAACGTATGAGCAAAGTAATTGATGTAAAAATCCTTGATCCGCGTGTAGGCAAAGAGTTCCCACTCCCTACTTATGCCACACCTGGCTCCGCTGGTTTAGATTTACGCGCCTGTATTGGGGAAGCTATGGTGCTTGAGCCGGGCCAAACTGAGTTGGTGGGTACTGGTTTAGCCATTCACATTGCCGATCCAGGCCTAGCGGCTACCATTCTGCCACGGTCCGGTTTAGGCCATAAACACGGCATTGTATTGGGTAATTTAGTGGGCTTAATCGATTCTGATTATCAGGGCGAACTGAAAGTATCGATTTGGAATCGCGGGCACTCTGCCTTCACTATCCAACCGGGTGAACGCATTGCGCAATTAGTTATTATTCCAGTAGTTCAAGCTGATTTTAATTTAGTGAGTGAATTTAGTAATAGTGATCGGGGCACCGGCGGTTTTGGTTCGTCTGGCCGTCATTAAAAAGTATTTACAGAATAAATGACACAAAAATAAATGAAGATAAGCGGCAACATAATAAGCCGTAAAAATAATTCAGGGAAAACACGCATGACCACACAACGGAAATCCAACCGCCGCGAGGAGATCCTCGGTACACTCGCACATATGTTAGAAACTCATCTTGGGCAACCTATTACCACAGCTAAGCTAGCTGCAGAAGTAGGTGTTTCTGAAGCCGCTCTTTATCGGCATTTTCCATCCAAAGCGAAAATGTTCGATGATCTTATTACCTACATTGAAGATATCGTGCTGGGTGGTGTGAACAAAGTGCTAGAAACCGAGAAGCAAACCATGCCACGCGTTCAGCAAATTGTTGGCCTGTTGCTGCAGTTTGCCGAACAAAGCCCAGGCATGACCCGAGTGCTCACCGGCGATGCTTTAATGGGTGAACATGAACGCTTACGCGTTCGAGTTGTAAGCCTATTTGAACGTTTAGAAAGCCAGATTAAGCAAATACTGCGCGAACGCCGTATGCGTGAGGGCGTTCAATTTACAGCCGATGAGGGAATGTTGGCGAATATTGTAATGGCCTATGCTGAAGGCAAGCTCAGCCAATACGTGCGCTCAGGTTTTAAGAAAAAACCAACGGATAATTTTGTGCAACAGTGGCAATTACTCGAGCAACAACTTTTACTGGCTTAAACCAACGCCGAAGGTTACTGCAACGATTACTGAAAACAACGAACGTGAAAAAACAAAAACGCCGCCTATTTTTTAGGCGACGTTTTTTTGTTTTACCGTACGGATCAAGCGAAACGTTTGGCTTAACCTTTTTCGCTGGTTTGTGCGCGAGCTAAAAGATCCTGCGCAACTTGTAACGGCTCTTTGCCTTCATACAAAACTTTATACAATTGCTCAGAAATTGGCATCTCTACATTATAACGTTTAGCTAGCGCTACAACTTCACGGGTGTTGCGATAACCCTCTACCGCTTGGCCAATATCTGCCATTGCTTGATCTACCGTTTTACCTTGGCCAATTGCCAAGCCAAACCGACGATTACGCGATTGATTATCGGTGCAAGTGAGAATTAAATCACCTAAGCCAGCCATGCCAGTGAAGGTTTCGGGCTTACCGCCAAGAGCTACGCCTAACCGAGTAAGTTCAGCTAAACCTCGAGTAATTAGTGCTGTTCGGGTATTTGCACCAAAACCTAGGCCATCGGCCATACCGGCGCCAATTGCAATTACGTTTTTAACTGCACCACCGAGCTGCATGCCAATAAAGTCATCGTTCAAGTAAACTCGAAACGAGCGATCGCAATGTAGTGCTTTTGATAGGTCGTCAACAAACTCTGGTTTATTCGCAGCAACAGCTATTGCCGTTGGCATGCCTTTGGCCATTTCGGCAGCAAAAGTTGGCCCGGAAAGCACAGCTAATGCGCGATCAGGCCCTAAAACGTCGTTGGCTACTTCGGAAAGTAAACGCCCGGTTTCAGGTTCTAAGCCTTTCGTTGCCCAAGCTACACCCGCGTGTTCACGCAAATGCGGTGCAATTTGTTGAAGAACGTCGGCAAAACCATAACTTGGTACCACTACAAGAATGGTATCCGAAGCCTGCACTGCTTTTTCAAGGTTAGTTTCCAATTCCAAAAGATCTGGAAATGGGCAATCGGGTAGGTAACGAGTATTCTCGCGCGCAGCTCGCATTTCGCTTACTTGCGCTTCGTCTCGCCCCCACAACAATGTGCGTTGGCCTTTTCGGGCAATACAGATAGCAAGGGCGGTGCCATAAGACCCCGCCCCCAATACGGTTACTGATGAAGTATCAGCCACTGAGTTTCCCTAATGCTTACGCGTCAGCTTTTGGTTGCTCTTGCGCAGCTTGTTGTTGCTGCTGCATATGTTGAGCAAACACAGCATCAAAGTTAATTGGTGCAAGGTTCAATTGTGGGAATGTGCCTTTGCTTACCAAACCAGAAATTGCTTCACGTGCATACGGGAACAAAATGTTCGGGCAGAAAGCAGCTAACGTGTGCGCTAAGCCATCTTCTGGAAGATCTGCAGGAATAGAGAAGATACCGGCTTGAGCTACTTCACATAAAAATGCAACTTCGCCTTCCACTGTGTTCTTAACAGTTAAAGTAAGAACTACTTCGAAAACGTTATCATCTAGCTTGCTGTTGCTCACGTTCATATCAACGTTCAGCTCAGGCTTCCACTCTTTGCGGAAGATAGCTGGCGTGTTTGGTGCTTCGAAAGAAACATCTTTCACGTAGATACGTTGAATTGAGAATTGGCCGCCCGCTTGCTGTTCGTTTTGTGCAGCGCCGTTTGCTTGAGTTTGCTGTTCATCAGCCATAATACTTACCTGCTTTACTTAAATTAGAATGAAAGATAAAAATCTGCGTTGTTGTTTTATTTTTTGTTTTTTAACTGCGTTTTTGAAACTGGCAAACTGGCACCTTGCCAGGCTTGCAGCCCACCTTGCAGCACATACACCTGGGTAAATCCTGCTTTAACCAGTGCTGATGCAGCGCCTCGGGCAGTATTTCCATAGTTGCATACTGTAACAATGGGGGCGTCTTTAAATTTCTCAAGGGTTTTTACATCGCCTGCGCGAATTTTTTCTACAGAAACCTGTTTTGAACCTTGAATGTGCCCTTTCGCGAAATCTTCATCATTGCGCACATCAACAAATACGCCACCACGATTCACCTTTAAAACAGCTTCTTGCGGTTTTAATGGTTGAACTGATGAAAAACGTTTCTTTGCAATATCCATTACTAACATTACAAAAACCAAAACCCACAGTGCACTGAGAATATAATGCTCTGTTGCGAATTCGATTAGTTGGTCCATGACCTCTCCCGACTAACTGTTACGGCTACCCATATGGGTGCAAATATACCGACTAAAAATATAGCCGAAGAGTATAACGGTTCAGCGCACAGATACCAGTAAAATCTGCCCTCAGCAGGTGCTTCTAAACCGTAAATGCAGTAAACTAAGGCGTAATTTCTGAACAATTGCCAAACTAATCGAGGACGCTGCATGTCTACCGGAGAAGCTCGCAAAAAAACACTCGCATTATTAATTCTCGATGGTTGGGGAAGCCGTGATGCAGCGCCCGATAATGCCATAGCGCATGCGCATACTCCGAATTTAGATAAACTTTACGCCACCGTTCCTAATACTTTAGTAGATGGCTCAGGAATGGCTGTTGGTTTACCTGCTGGGCAAATGGGTAACTCTGAAGTTGGTCACGTAAACCTTGGTGCGGGCCGTATTGTTTACCAAGATTTCACCCGTATTACCAAAGCCATCGAAGATGGTGAATTTGCGCGGAACACTGAAATCAATAAAGGCCTAGAACAAGCTATTGCAGCTAACGGCAACGTACATATTATGGGCCTGCTATCTCCCGGTGGTGTGCATAGCCACGAAGATCATTTGCTGGCCATGGCGAAGCTTGCCAAAGAAAAAGGCGCTAAGCAGGTTTTTGTTCATGCGTTCCTTGATGGCCGCGATACTCCTCCCCGCTCTGCCGGTGCCTCTATTGAGCGTTTTGAGAAAGAATTTGAACAACTCCCTGGCGCTCAGTTTGCCAGTTTGTGTGGCCGTTATTTTGCTATGGACAGGGATAATCGCTGGGATCGCGTAAGCAAAGCTTGGCGTTTATTAACTCAAGCTGAAGGCCAACATGCCGGTAACGCCTCTGAAGCCCTAGCTGCCGCCTATGCGCGCGATGAAAGCGATGAATTTGTTGCGCCTACATGGTTAAAAGGTGCTAAGCCTATCGCAGATAACGATGCCGTATTCTTTATGAATTTCCGAGCCGATAGAGCCCGTGAACTTACGCACTGTTTTGTTGATACTGAGTTTTCGGCATTTGATCGCAACCCAACACCAAAACTTTCTGCCTTCGTGATGCTAACTGAATACGCAGCTGATATTGTTGCGCCGGTGGCGTTTCCGCCGGAACCATTAAACAATGTTTTCGGCGAGTGGTTAGCGAAGCACAATAAAACTCAATTGCGCATTTCTGAAACGGAAAAATATGCGCACGTTACCTTCTTTTTCAGTGGTGGCCGAGAAGATACCTTTCCTGGGGAAAAACGCATTTTAGTGCCTTCTCCGCAAGTAGCTACCTATGATCTACAGCCAGAAATGAGCTCCGTTGAGCTCACCGATAAATTGGTAGAAGCTATTGATAGCGGCGAGTTTGATGTGCTTATTTGTAATTATCCGAATGGTGATATGGTTGGCCACACTGGTAATTTCGAAGCCGCAGTAAAAGCTTGTGAAGCCGTTGATACTGCGGTTGGCCGTGTAGTAGAAGCTATTCGTAAAAATAGCGGCGAATGTTTAATTACTGCTGATCATGGCAACGCAGAACAAATGAGTGATCATGGAACTGGCCAATCGCACACCGCCCATACTAGCAACCTTGTGCCCTTTATTTATGTGGGCCGCGATGCAACGCCTGTTCCGAATGGCCGTTTATCAGATATTGCACCTACTATGCTGCACCTTCTGGGAATGCCGCAGCCGGCAGAAATGACCGGAAAAACGCTCATGCAGTTGAAGGATTAGCTATGCAACTCCGGCGCTACGCCTTAAAACTTGGCATTGTGAATGTAAGCGCAATTGTTGTTATCGCAATTGCCTTAATTACATTTACATCTGGCATTGCTCGCGGAAATACTGCGAGTAGCAACTCAATCTTTATGGCGGCCACTGTTGGCGCTTTTCAAGATGATGGCACCCAAGCCGAACATGCCCGTGCAGAGCGCCAACTTCAGGCATTACAAAATGAAATTCAACAACGCCGGCGTAGTTTAGAACAGCGCCAGCAGCGTTTAAGTAGTGGCGAACGCGAGCTAAGAAACTTAGAAACGCAAGTGCAAAGTGCCAGCCGCTCGTTACGCGAAACCGAACTGAAAATCGCTTCGGTTGAAGGCCATATCTATGAACTAGAGCAAGAACAAAGCCGCTTACAAACTGAAGTTGAAACACAAGCAGCCGCTTTAGCCGATCAGATTGAATCCGCCTACCGAAACGGTGATCACGGTTTTTTGAAATTACTATTAAACCAAGATAACCCTGCTCGTTTTGAGCGTATGCTTGAATACTACCAATATTTGAGTGCAGCTCGCCTTGAGCAATTAGCAGAACTTCATGCCTTAGAAACGCAACTAATTGCGGTGCGCGAAGAAGTATCCGATCAGCGCGATACGTTAACGGTTACCTTGCAGCAGCAAGAGCAGCAACGCAGCCAACTTGCGAATCGGCAACGCGAACAAGAGCAGCTTGTAGCTCGATTGCAACGTGAACAGCAAACCGAACAATCGGCATTGCAGAATATGCTACGCAATGAACAGGAGCTCACCGAAATGCTGGCCGCGCTTCAAGAAATAATGTCGCGGCAAGATTTCAATCTTACTGGCTTAGCCAATTTGCGAGGCCAATTGAGCTGGCCAACGCCGGGTAGTATCAAACATGGCTACGGTAGCCAACGTAGCGGTGAAGTTCGTTGGCGCGGCGTAGTTATAGAGGCCACTGCCGAAGCACCTGTAAAAGCCATTGCCGATGGCCGCATTATCTTTTCCGATTGGCTACGGGGTTTCGGTATGGTAGTGATTATTGATCACGGCGAGAATTACATGAGCCTGTATGGTTACAATCAAGCATTACTGAAAGATATTGGCGAGCCTGTACGTAAAGGCGAAACTGTAGCGTTGGCCGGGCGTAGTGGTGGCCAAGCTGAAAGCGGCTTATATTTCGAAATACGCCACGAAGGCAACCCTATTAACCCAACCCCTTATATTTCCCGATAGGCTTAAGCCTTGATTGATTGGTATTAAGTTCGAGTGAAATAGAAGATAAATACTGGCTATTCTGGGGCGCTATCAATTTCTAACTGTGCCAATAGCAAAAGCGCTTGTTCGCGGGAATCACCACAAACATATTCCTGAGCGGTGAATTGCCCACACACAATAGGCCTTTCTGGCTTACCAAAAATCTTACAAAGGTTATTTTCATCGAGCTGAACACAGCGAGTGTTCGCGGGTTTTCCGGCAGGCATGCCAGGAATAGGGCTAGAGATTGAGGGTGCGATGCAACAAGCACCGCACCCCGCTCTACATTTCATTTAAACACATATTATTTAAATATTTAAAGTTCACTTACTGCATTGCAATACGCAATTTCTTCATCGCGTTTTGTTCAAGTTGGCGAATACGCTCAGCCGATACTTGGAACGTATCTGCCAAATCATGCAATGTGGTTTTGTTATCATCTAACCAACGCGCACGCACAATGTGCTGGCTACGCTCATCTAAGCTTGAAAGAGCATAGGCCAAACGTTTGCTTGCTTGTGCTTCCCAATCTTGAGCTTCAACGGTAGCAGCTACATCGGAAGATTTATCTTCAAGGTATTGCGACGGTGAAAATGCAACTTCATTGTTATCATCTTCATCAACACCCATATCAAAAGCAGCGTCGTGTGCGCTCATTCGTGATTCCATTTCCATCACTTCCGAGCTACTTACTCCCAGCTCTCGCGCAACTGTGTTCACCTCATCATTAGTGAACCAGCCCAAGCGTTTTTTAGCCTTGCGTAAGTTAAAGAATAATTTACGTTGTGCCTTCGTAGTAGCTACTTTCACGATACGCCAATTGCGTAAAACAAATTCGTGAATTTCCGCTTTAATCCAATGCACAGCAAAAGATACCAAGCGAACGCCAACCGTTGGATCAAAGCGTTTTACTGCTTTCATCAGGCCAATGTTACCTTCTTGAATGAGGTCGGCTTGTGGTAATCCATACCCTTGGTAACTACGAGCTACATGCACTACAAAGCGCAGATGCGACATGATCAGCTGTTTCGCTGCCTGCAAATCGCCATCTTGCTGTAAACGCTCTGCCAGCGATTGTTCTTCCTCTGCACTTAACATCGGAATACTGTTCACCGATGATATATAGGCATCTAGGCTGCCCGTGCGGGGAACCATTAAACCCATTGATTCAGAGTGTGCAGTCATCTATTTACCTCACTTTCAATCACGCTGCGAATACCATTAATGCTATTTAGCCTTACTAATAGCTACTGAAGCGAATCGAATACTTATTTTTTATCCATAAATTGGGTAAAACTGAGAAGTTATTCTAGCAGAGCCTCGCGCCCTTGCAAGTATGTTATACCCTAATAATGTAACCATTTGATGACAGTGTTGATTGCTTCGACAGCAATAGCCTAACGAGGTTCAATTGCACTTACATGTCGGCGAACCGCTATCCAAGAGCCAAATAAACCAAGGCCAATTGCAACCAACCATACTACCAGCATATCGTTCAAACTTAAGCCTTGCAGGCTCATATCGCTCTCGTACAAACTGCTAAATTTTACGATCGATGAATCTATCCAGATCACTAAAATGGTAGTAGCCAACCACGCGATAATACCGCCCACCACGCCATACCAAAAGCCGGTATACAGGAACGGCCGTTGAATGTAGGCATCGGTTGCACCTACTAGTTTCATAATCATAATTTCATCGCGTCGGTTCAAGATAGCTAAGCGAATCGTGTTGCCTACAATCAGCACTACCGCCGTACACAACAACAACCCCAACGCCGCAAAGCTGTTTTCAATTACGCGAACTAAAGCTTGTAGGCGCTCTAACCATTTTAAATCAAGGCTCGCTGAACTCACCTCGCGCTCTTGTTCCAAAGTAGTAAGCAGCATTCGCGCGCGCTCAACGCTTTGGAAATCAGCCGCCGGTATTACTACCAAAACATCGGGAAGCGGATTCGTTTGCAAATAATCAATGGCACTGCCAAAGCCTGAGTTCGCCCGAAACTCAGCTAGCCCAGCTTCTTTATCAATAAATTCTACCCGCTCCACTTCGGCCATTAAGCGCACGCGTTCACGGAATGTTTGTATTTCTTGTGGCCTTAAATCTTTTCTTAAGAACACATTAATTTCAGCGGCGTTATCCCATTCGGCACTAATACTTTGCGCATTTTTTACCACCACATATAAAGTGGTTGGCAACGTGAGGCTCAAGCCAAGCACTGCAATCGTCATTAACGATGCCATGGGCGTGCGCGAAAGTTCACCTAAACTACCAATAGCTTGCTGAAAATTATTTACAAAGAACATCAGAAAGCGGCGGCCTGCCGATATCTTCACCGCTTTTGCGCCTTTGCGCTGATCAGATTTACGCGATAAGAAACCCATTAGTAAGCCCCTTCATCAAGAGGCTCGTAACCGCCAGAAGCCAAGCCATCATCGATCATAGCGCCATTTCTTAACACTAAGTTACGATGCCGCATTCGCGCTACGAGGGCCAAATCATGGGTAGCAATCAGAACCGAAACACCTACCTGATGAAATGATTCAAACAGGTTCATAATTTCCAAAGAAAGTGTTGGATCGAGATTACCCGTAGGCTCATCGGCTAGTAGCAACGGTGGCTTGTTCACAATCGCACGGGCAATGCCTACGCGCTGTTGTTCGCCGCCAGAGAGCATAATCGGATATTTACGTTCTTGCCCGCCTAAACCTACCTTATCCAAAGCTGCCTGAACTCGTTTACGTGCTTCTGATTGGGTGTAACCTTCGATATAAAGAGGTAACGCCACATTATCAAACACGGTTTTATCCATAAGCAAGCGATGGTCTTGAAAGATCATGCCGATATCTCGGCGCAAATACGGAATTTGCCTGCGGTTTATTTTATTCAGATCATGGCCATTAATGAGCACACGGCCTAAAGTTGGCCGTTCCATCAATGCCACTAAGCGCAGCAACGTACTTTTACCGGCACCAGAATGGCCAGTGAGAAAAGCGAGTTCCCCTGCCGCTACTTGAAAGTTCACGCGGTTCAGGGCCTGAAAGCCACCTGGATATGTTTTACTTACCTGTTCAAAACGAATCATCAGAGGCCCTTCAGCTCAAGTTTATTGCGCACCTTTTTGGGGTGAGTTTGCAGCACTGGCATTGTCGCCGTTTGTATTCGAAAACAGTGCATCTACAAATTCTGTGGCCACAAATGGCCGTAAATCTTCTAAGCTTTCACCCACACCGATATAACGAATAGGGATTTTAAATTGGTTCGCCAATGCAAAAATAACACCACCTTTCGCGGTACCATCAAGCTTGGTCATAGCTAAGCCGGTAACACCAACCGCTTCATTAAATAATTTTGCTTGGCTAATAGCATTTTGTCCTGTTCCCGCATCTAACGTCAACAATACTTCATGAGGCATTGCCTCATCGAGCTTGCGCATTACACGAACAATTTTCTTCAATTCTTCCATTAAGTTTGCTTTATTTTGCAAACGCCCAGCGGTATCGGCTATCAATACATCAACCCCACGGGCTTTTGCCGCCTGCACAGCATCAAATATCACTGAGGCACTATCGGCACCTGTATGCTGGGCAATTACTGGAATGCTGTTGCGTTCGCCCCACACTTGCAATTGCTCAACCGCTGCAGCTCGGAATGTATCACCAGCCGCTAACATTACCGATTTACCTTCACTTTGGAACTGCCGCGCTAACTTCCCAATGGTGGTGGTTTTACCAACGCCATTTACACCCACCATAAGAATTACAAAGGGCCCGTTGCTTTTTTCAAGATCTAACGGCTTACTCACTGGCGCCAGCATTTCTGCCATATCGTCTTTTAGTTTTGTGTACAGAAGCCCAGCATCTTTTAGCTCCTTGCGTGAAGCGTGCTCGGTAAGCTGCTCGATAATCTTTCCGGTTGTTTCTACGCCCACATCGGCCATCAGCAACTGAGTTTCTAAATCTTCAAATAATTCTTCATCAATTTCTTTGCCAACAAATAAGTTTGCTAAGCCTGAACCTAATGAGCTCGAGGTTTTTTGTAAGCCTTGGCGTAAGCGTTGCCACCAACTGGTGCGCTGTGGCCGATCTTGTGTAGCGTTTTTTGTTGCCGGCTCGGTTGCGTTTGCTGGAGCTTGCTCGATAGATTCTTGCTCAATAGGTGTTTTGGCTTCAACTGCAGGCTCTGGCAATGAAGCAGGCGGCGGAGTAATTTTGCTTTGCATGGCCGCTGCATCATCTACCGCGCTGGGTAAATCAGTGCCCTCACGCTGATTTGTTTGCGCAGGCTCTTGGGCGGGCTTCTTACTTTCGGAAACAGAATCGGTGGTAGCACTATGCTCAGGTTTTTCATCTGAAACTGAAGAATCCACATCATCGGTTTTTTTATCTTGCTGCTTTTGTTCTAGCTCTTCGTCCGCCTGTTTGCGGCCAAATAAAGAGGAAAAAAGAGAACGTTTTTTTGCCATAACTAAGAATTCCAAATACATCAAAACGAAGTATCGATAATAGCATTGTTCCGAACTTATGTGTACGGCCCAAGCCCGCGACAAAAGCTGTGATAATGGGTACAATGTTCGGCATATCAAGCTTCGAGGTAAGAATGGCGCAACAACATCGCAAAGCAACTGAAAAAGGCTCCGGTAAAATCGGCCAAATACGCATCATCGGCGGCCAATGGCGTGGGCGCAAACTTGCCGTTCTTGATCTCGAGGGCCTGCGGCCAACTACCGATCGGGTAAAAGAAACGTTGTTTAATTGGTTACAATTTGAAATGCCAAACGCGCGCGTTCTCGATGCTTTCGCCGGTAGTGGCAGTTTAGGTTTAGAAGCTCTTTCGCGGGGCGCGGCCGAGGTGGTGTTTGTTGAGAAATCGCCTACGGCAAATAAACAACTCAACGAAAATATAGCTACGTTGCTGAAAGGTAATGATAAACCTATTACTAAAGTGCTCACCGGCGATACCATACAGAGCCTGAAACAACTTGAAGGTACGTTTAATGTGGTTTTCCTCGACCCACCCTTTCATCAGGGTTTGCTGAAAGATTGCATTGAAGGCTTGCACACCGCTAACCTCGTTTCCGAAGGGAGTTGGATATATATTGAAAGTGAGCAATCACTTACTGTAAGTGCTCCGGAAAACTGGCAGCTACATCGTGAAAAGAAAGCTGGCCAAGTAGTTTATCGATTGTATCGCGTGGCGTAATGTAATCATTGTGGGTAATAATTAGCTCTATTGATTTTGTGTTTTAGCTGAGCTGAAAAGCTTACATTAAGAAGTTTAGGAAGGAAGAAATATGCGCTCTATGATTATCATTGGCCAAGTATTGTTTACGGCACTTTGGTTAGTACTGCTAGCTAACTTATTTATGCCCTTTCCAGGCAACGCATTTGCGTTATTTTTGCTACTTCTATTGATTGTAGTGGTGCTGCATTTATTACAAATGCTAATTTTCTATGCTGCATTTCAAAGCTCGATAAAAGCTGAAGGAAAAGATTATTTATTCATTTTCTTATTTGGAATTATTGGCTGGATGATGGCGTTACAAAAACAACAACTAAAGCAACAAGAAGAACAGCAAACAAGTGGTAAGGGCCCAAACACCTCGGCCTAAAGGCCGAGGTTCGATATCCCTTCTTCGCGGGCAATGGCGCGTACTTCGCGCACGAGCTCTTTATCAATTACTGCTGTATCTTGCAGAAAACCAACCATGGCTTGTTGTACTTCTATTTCATACGCACTCAAAGGATGTTCATCCATAGCTACCGCTCGTTCACCGGCATCATCTATATTTGCAAGCTCACCGAGCTCAAGAAAATGGGCCACCGAGCCTTGAGAAATTTTTGCCACATCGAGCAATGGAGCACCATCTTTATCTTCAATGCCTTGCATTAAACTACTCAGCGCAGTACACGCAGCAATAGCTGGAAACATACCGAGCACATCGAAATCCTGCTCGTTTGGGGTACATTCCTCAAGTTTTTCTTGCCAACGTTGCCAATCACTACCTTTATTCACCGAAAGTTTATCCCAAACTGCGTTCAGGCCACCGCGAAGCACCTTTGGATCGCCAAAGCCGGTGCTTTCGTGGAACAAATCGTAGTTTGGTAACATGCGTTCACATAAATAGGCTGCAAGCACACCTTGATGCTTTAAATCGAGCTCGCGTATCTCTTGAAATGTTGTTTTCCGTGCCATTTTTCCTGCCTTATTGCCTACTATGTTAAACCGCCGATTTGGCAAGATATGCCATGATGCCATCGAGGAACATTTGCACTGAGATCATCACCAAAATCATCCCCATCAAACGCTCAATCGCGTTTAACCCACGCTGGCCAAGAGCTCTGAGTACAAAACCACTAAACAACAAAATCGTAGCAGAAATAGCCCATGCAGCAACCGAGGCTATTGTCCAATCAAGCATTTGATCAGGTGCTTGGTTTGCTAATAACAGCAAGGCGGCAAGTAACGAGGGGCCAGAAATTAATGGAATAGCTAAAGGAACAATAAAGGGCTCATCACCAGCGGGCAGGCCTAACACCCCACCCGGCTGCGGAAAAATTAGCCGTAATGCGATAATAAATAGAATAATACCACCCGCAATACTTACCGATTCTTGGCGCAAGCCAAGCCATGTTAGCAAGCTTGTACCCAAATAGAGAAACAACAACATAAATACCAACGCAAACAATAGTTCACGTATAAGCACTTTTCTTCGCCGTTTAGGATCTACATGGCGTAATACCGAGATAAAAATTGGCAAGTTCCCAAGAGGGTTCATTATCAATAACAATGTTATTGCGGCCGTAACGGTATCCATTGATATTCCTTGATTGGTTGAGCGTATTTTAATGCTTTGAATTTATTAACTAGAATTGCAGTATAACCTTGAAAAAGCGGAAACAAAACTGGTGAGGTAGGCTTACCTTGATATACTCTTGCTAGATATATTTTATACCTTTGCATTTATCGATTTTATGGAGCAGAAACGTGACAGGATGGCAGCACATTGCTGGGCCCGATGCCTTGAATCTTGATTTAATTAATCGAGCTGAAAAGCTGATCGCGCCTTATATTTTGCAAACACCAGTGCTACAAAGCTCGGTGCTAGATTCTATCGCCAATGCCCAATTATTCTTTAAATGCGAAAACCTGCAGCGCACTGGCGCATTCAAGTTTCGTGGAGCCATGCATGCGTTATTAAATCTCACCGCCGAGCAACGCAAGCAAGGAGTTTATACGGTATCTTCTGGTAACCACGGTGCGGCGCTCGCAGCTGCGGGCCGTATTTTAGGTATTCCAGTACAAGTAGCGGTTCCCAATAACGCCCCCCGTGTTAAAAAAGAAAACATTGCCAACAACGGCGCTGAAATCATTGAAATCGAACCTGGCATGGCAGCCCGAGAAGCCTTTATTGAAGAAAAGCGAACCCAAAGCCAACGCTTATTTATTCCACCTTATAACCACCCATTGATTATGGCTGGGCAAGGCACCGCAGCGCTCGAATTAGTTAAAGCCGTTCCTGATCTTGATGCTTTAATTAGCCCCCTAGGTGGTGGCGGTTTGTTATCAGGAACCGCCATGGTAGGCCACAGCCAAAGCATTCCAGTTTTTGGCATTGAACCTGAGCTCGCCAACGATGCATGGTTATCATTGCAGGCTGGAAGTATTCAACGTGCGCGGCCGCCCACAAGCATTTGTGATGGTTTACTCACAAGTTTAGGCGATCACACATTTCCAGTAATTCAAACCTATGTAAAAGAAGTGCTATTAGTTTCTGAAAATGAAGTAATTATCGCTATGCAGCAGCTCTGGCAAGCATTGAAAGTAATGGTGGAGCCTTCCTCAGCTACCGTTTTTGCAGCTGTTTGCAAGTACCCTGAACGCTTTCAAGGTAAACGCTTGGGGTTAATTCTAAGCGGTGGCAATGTTGATGTAAGCCGCCTACCTTGGCCGGTTACCTTATTGGAGAAAGCCGAATGAGCCTAAATTGGAACACCATTACCGGCCCGCAAGTACTTGTAGATAGCCGAAGAAGTAAGCGCAACATTAAGCGCATGCAAGAAAAGGCGGAAAGCGCAGGCGTTGATTTACGCCCACATTTTAAAACCCACCAATCTGTAACAATAGGCAAATGGTTTGGTAAGCCTGCAGAAACGCCGATTGCGGTTTCCTCTGCCTCAATGGCACGAACTTTCGCTGATGCCGGTTGGCAAGATATTCTATTGGCAATTCCGCTAAACCCAAGGGCATTGCCTGCTTATAACCGTTTAGCTCGTGAACTTCGCCTTGGGCTCACCATTGAAAATGCTGAAAGCTTAAAAACTGTAGGGCGCCTACTTAGCCCGGTAGATATCTATGTTGAAATTGATGCAGGCTATGGCCGCACCGGTATTGCTTGGCGCGAGCACGAGAGTATTAATTTAATTCTTGAGCAGGCCCGAAAAATGCCACAGGTACGGAGCCTCGGTTTGCTGCTGCACGCTGGTAATAGCTACACCACGCGTGGTGAGCATGGGATTGCCCAAATTCATCAAGAAAGCCTGCAGCGGTTGGCTGAATTAGTAAAAAACTTGAATATTCCGCGCAATGAACTGCGAATTTCAGTAGGCGATACACCTACGTGCAGCCGCATGGACAGCTTCCCGGGTGCCGATGAAATTCGGCCAGGTAACTACGTATTTTACGATTGGCAACAACAGCGCATTGGCGCTTGTGATTGGCCCGATGTAGCGCTAGCAGTGGCCTGCCCTGTTATTGGTATTTACCCAGAGCGCAACGAGGTAGTGGTGCACGGTGGTGCCGTACATTTTAGTAAAGATTCGGTATCTATCGATGGCAAGCAAGTGTTCGGGCAAGTAATGCACCAAACCACTAACGGCTGGGGTAGCCCTATTCAAGGGGCGCAACTGGTAGGTGTTTCGCAGGAGCATGGAAAAGTGCGGGTGCCCGAAGCCATGCTGAAAGAATTAGAGCTGGGCGATTTATTAATTATCGTTCCAGCTCATTCTTGTTTGGTAATGGCCGCCTTCAATGGCGAGTGCACGGTTATATAACTCCGCGCCATTGTTTAGCTAGTACAAGTGTTTAATTGCCAAAGAAATTATTTGGCAAACAACTGGCCGATATCAGCAAAGGCTTTAAATTCGAGTGCGTTGCCGGCCGGATCATAAAAGAACATGGTGGCTTGTTCGCCCGGCTTTCCTTTAAACCGAACATAGGGTTCGATAACAAATTTAATGCCAGCTTCATGAACACGAGCCGCCAATGCTTCCCAACTCTCCATATCCAGTACTACACCGAAATGCGGTACAGGCACATCGTGGCCATCTACCGGGTTACTTACTGGCGGCAGCAAACGGTCGGGCGCAACATGAGTTACCAGCTGATGCCCATGAAAATTCCAATCAATCCAATGATCACTGCTGCGGCCCTCGCCACAGCCCAGAAGCTCGCCATAAAAGGCGCGAGCTTTATCGAGGTCATCTACGGGAATAGCCAAATGAAATGGAGCAACCGCCATTACATTTTCTCCAGTGCTTGCTCAAGATCAGCAATCAAATCCTGGGTATCTTCAATACCCACTGAAATACGCACAAAGTTATCGTGAATACCGAGTTTCTGGCGGTTTTCAGCTGGAATTGAAGCGTGCGTCATGATCGCTGGGTGCTCGATCAAACTCTCTACGCCACCCAAAGATTCAGCCAAGGCAAAGATTTCAACTGCTTCCAAGAAACGGCGCGCAGTATCCAAATCGCCATCTAAGAAAATTGAAATCATGCCACCAAAGCCACTCATTTGCTGTTTCGCTAGTTCGTGTTGCGGGTGGCTTTTTAAACCCGGATGAATCACTGTTTTCACTCGCGGGTGTTGCTCAAGCCACTCTGCAATTTCTAATGCAGCTTGGTTATGGTGCTTCATTCGCAACGCCAATGTTTTCACACCACGAAGCGCTAAGTAACTATCGAAAGGCCCGGCAATTGCGCCAATCGAGTTCTGCAAAAACGCCATTTGCTCTTGCAGATCTTCGCGCTCACCCACCACCGCAATACCGCCCACCATATCGGAATGGCCGTTCAAATATTTGGTTGCCGAGTGCATTACGATATCTGCACCTAATGCTAAAGGTAATTGGTTGTATGGCGTAGCGAAGGTGTTATCAACCACAACGATCATATCGGGGTTGTGTTCCCGCGCCTTTGCAACAACCGCACGAATAGCTACTAGCTTTAACATTGGATTGCTTGGGGTTTCTATCCACACCATGCGAGTTTTCGGCGTAAACGATGCGGTGAGTTCCTGCATATCGGTTAAATCAACATAACTGAAATCTAAACCTGCTGAACGGCCACGCACTTTATCGAACAAACGGAAGCTGCCGCCGTAAAGATCGTCCATCGCTACTACATGATCACCAGTATCGAGTAACTCAAGAATAGTTGCTGTTGCGGCCATACCCGAGGCAAACGCGTAGCCACGGCTACCGCCTTCAAGGTTTGCTACAGAACGCTCCCACGCGAAACGCGTTGGGTTTTGCGAGCGCGAGTATTCAAAACCAGAATGCTCACCTGGGCTTGGTTGAATATAAGTAGAACTTGTTACGATGGGCGGCATTACCGCGCCTGTAATTGGCTCTGGTTCTTGGCCACCATGAATGGTGCGGGTGGCAAATGCTAAATGTTTTGTATCGCGCATAAATAAAATACCTCTTAACTTAAATCTTGAGCAGCTAACCACTCATCGTTAAATAATTTCGATAGATACCGACAACCGGTATCACAGGCCAGCGTAACAACCCGCTTCGGTTCGGTTTGTTCGCGGCAATACTGCAATGCTGCAGCAATTAAGGTTCCGCTTGAAGAACCCACCATAATGCCTTCTTTCAACAATACTTCACGCGCCGTAGCGAACGATTCTTTATCACTGATGCTATAAGCCTTACCGGCCAATGCAATTTCGCAAATCACTGGGATAAAATCTTCGCCAATGCCTTCCACGCGCCAGCTGCCCGCTTCAACTTCTTTACCTTCATTAATTAGTGGCGCCAAAATTGACCCATCAGGGTCGGCTAACACTAAATCGATATCTGCTTTTTGTTCGCGTAAATAACGGCCAACACCGGTAAGTGTGCCACCAGAGCCAACGCCACATACGAACGCATCAAGGTTGCCTTCCATTTGCTGCCAAATTTCTGGTGCAGTAGTTTCATAATGCGCTTGCACATTCGCCGGATTTTCAAACTGGTTGATATAAAACGCGTTACGTTCTTTTGAAAGGCGTAATGCTAAATCCTGGTAATACTCAGGATGGCCTTTTTGCACATCTGAACGCGTTTCAATTACTTCCGCACCTAAAGCACGCAAATTATAGAGTTTCTCGCGGCTCATTTTATCAGGCAGCACGATAATTAATTTATAGCCTTTTTGCGCGGCTACTAGAGCTAAACCTAAGCCGGTATTTCCTGCGGTAGCTTCTATAAGAGTATCGCCCGGTTTAATCTTACCTTGCTCTTCGGCGGCCGCGATCATGGTTACGGCAATGCGATCTTTAATCGAAGCGCCTGGATTCTGTGTTTCTAGTTTCAGATACAGTTCGCAAGGGCCAGTATCGATATGGTTCACCCGAACCATTGGCGTGTTACCAATCATTTCTAAAGCGTTATTATAAACCTTCATGAGCCTGCCTTTTTATTTCGCGGTGTATTTTACTTTGCGCATATTCTACGCGACAAGGCGCTTACTATCCATGCCAGTTGTTTCTATGTTATTTTAGTTGGAACGGATTCAACAAAAATGAGGAAATACTATGCGCCTGAATAAAATGCATTTACTCGTAGTAGGAGCGGCCGCTGCACTTGCTGCATGTACGCCAGCGGAGCCCAACCCACAAGAGGTTTTCTTTAACACTATTGCAGAACACTGTGGTAAAGCTTACGAAGGCCAAGTTACTTCCGGTAATCCAGAAACTGATGCCACTTGGATGAACAACCGCATCGTTATTGAAGTGCGCGAATGTACTGAAAACCGTATCCGTATTCCTCTGCATGTTGGTGATAACCATTCACGCACATGGATTATCACAAAAACCCAGATGGGGTTAGAGCTTAAGCATGACCACCGCCTCGAAGATGGTAGCGATGATCCAATGACCATGTATGGCGGCACTACAGTTACGTTGGGCACGCCAGATTCTCAAGCATTTCCAGCCGATGAATACAGCAAGCAATTGTTCACGCAGCTAGATGCTACTGTTTCTATCACCAACACTTGGTGGATGTCGTTTCCTGATGAAAACACATTCCGGTACCGCTTATCGCGCCCGAATCGTGAGTTTCACGTAGATGTTGATTTAAGCCAAGAAGTGGAAGCACCACCCGCACCTTGGGGTTGGGAAGATAACTTCCAATATTGAAGTTGAAAGCTAGGCTTTATTAAGCAGAGCCCAATACAAAACGCCGCATCAAGCTTATTTCGCTCGAATGCGGCGTTTTTATTTGTCTCGCGATTGTATCTATTCGGCAGCTATCTTTTAAAAGATAGTTATTGTTCGAAGGGCCGCGGCGATTCACCCGTTATGCACTGCTGATAAAGCTCTGGAAGCGCATAGGTTTGGTAGCGTAGCTCTCGCCCGTCAATGGTGTAATGCGCATTCAAGTTTTCGCCGTCAGTTCGGAATTCAACGTTATCGGCGCCAATAAAACGATCAATGTGAATTACCCGCTTGTACATACCACGCTGATCACAGCTCATTACCACGAAGAACTGGGAGTTCTCATCGCTACCTGAACCCAGTGCCGTTACCGTATAACCCTCGCCTTCGAACTCTGCACGTACTTTCTGATCGCCGGCATAGTAAATTAGCAAACTAAATAAGGTAAGCAATACCAACATGGCTATCCAAATGCTTATCCCCAAACGGGCGATTTTCCAATATTGCCAACCAAGTGCAGCTCGGCGAAGAATAAAGAAGCCAGCAATGGCAGAGATTAAAAAGCCAACCGTAATCATGCTTTCGAAAATTATTTGTGATTCTGTCCAACGCCATACAAAAACGTAATCGCCAGGCATCACTACAGCATCAAACCACACTGGAATAGTGAGTAAAATAATAGCTAAACTAATGAAAATAATACGCTGCTGTATTGCCATAGGCGGAAGCTTATTCGGTTGCTGCTCTGTTTGTGAATCCTGCTCGTGCTGCATAGGTACCCTCTTGCATGTTGCAATTCAAACCAATGAATACGCAGAATAGCAAACATACACTGAGAAATGCACTACAAGCTCAATTACAAAGCACGCAGTTGAGTTAACAACGCATCAAGCGCACGGTAACTAAGTGCTTCGAGCAGATGCTCTCGATTTAGCCCAAGATCGCCATTTAAATCAGCAATTGTTCGCGCTAATCGTAGCGTTCGATGATAAGCACGGTGCGAAAGCGAAAGTTTTTCCATGGCGGCTACCAGAAAATCATGATCGTTCTCGTTTAACTTCGCAACAATTTCGAGCTGCTTCGGCGAGAGTGCATGATTCAAGCATTGTTGGCGCTCTAGTTGTATCTCTTGCGCCGCTATCACTTGTTGTTGCAAATGAGCGCTAGTTACCTTACTTGTTGTGCTGGTTCTGCGCAGCGCATCGGGTTGCCGCGGCACATCTACTTGCAAATCAATGCGATCGAGAAAAGGCCCAGAAATTTTACCAAGGTATTTAAGAATTTGTTCTGGGGTAGAGCGCGAGCTCTGAATATCTCCATTGAACGTACCGCAAGGTGTGAGATACAGAAATAAATGATAATTTACAGAATAAAGTGATACTAAAGACCTTTCGCTGTAGCTACCTTATGCTGTATCTAAAAGTGGCTCGGCATCGATTAGCTCTTTTCGTAAAATTTCTAATTGCTGTAAATCATAATCATTTTGCCAAGCTACCCAAAATTGTGCAGATACTCCCGTTGCAACTTCAAGCTTCAATGCTAATAAACATGATACGGGCATTTGGCCATTTAAAAATCGCGATAGGCTCGACGGATGTAAACGAAGTTTTTGTGCAGCATTTTTCACAGTTATATCGTATCGAGATAGGAAGCGCTCGCGAAAGACTTTTCCTGGATGTTTGATAGGGAGTTTGCTTTTGTATGTCTTCATCACATCTACCTCACTTGAGATCATGCTGTGTTTGACGACCCAGGGCTCTATTCATATTGGAAGTTTTCGCTTCCGAGGACATCCATTACATTATCAATGATGTTCACTATTTACGAAGTTAGCAGATAAAACAGAACCCCATTACTTTGCCAAAAGCAGCCCAGTTACTTTCATGATGGTGATTAGCGATTTGAATTGAGAGCTTCAAGCCGCATATAAGTATGATACTTTATTACACGAGTTTCGACGAACTTTGATTAGGCGCCACCATTGAGTATGACACTTTATTTTTAAGGCGCGACTTCACGACAAAGAAAAATCAATAACTTAAGGATCGCCTTGCATGAAGCTTTATTACTACACTACAATTAAACGGGTCTGAGCTTGATGAAACACTAATAATTATTGAGAGAGAATCAGGCATGAATCATGAAACCCTCCAAAGCTATATTGACACTGCCAATTCTGGTAAGTGGTCGATCCCGATTTCCAGCTTTAAAATAAGCCCAACGGTAGAAGTCGCTTTAGTGTGGAGCGAAAGGCCGATGGGGAAAATAAGTAACGAAGAGAATAAAAGGTTCTTTCTCATTAAGAATGAGATCGAGTATGTGGCAATTATATACGACATGAAAGAGGATAATCTTCACTGGTTGGCATTAGAAAGATATCGCAAGAGAGGGTATTTAAGTCGTGCGTTGCATGACCATATATTCCCTTTTCTATCTTGGGAAGGTAGGTCTGAGCAAAAAGCTACCGCTAATACTAAAGAAAGCGAAGAGTACCTAACCAAATTAGGATTTGAGAAAATGCTAGAACGAAAACCTAATGCCATGGGACACCAAACTTACTCATTGAACTTAGAAAGCGTTGGTAATTTCAAGGCCGAAAGCATAGACCGAACACCAAATTCAAAAGCCGATATCGACAATATAAAGCAAGAGCTTAGGCGACTCGCTGCTGAAGTTAGAATAGTTCGCGATAAATTAGAGTGTACTTATGATGATGACTTTGGCCTTGACAACCAAGCTAACGAGTTAACTAGAATTGCTCATTGCATTGATGAGTGAGTCAAACTCGAGAATAAAATCTACATCTTTAAGTCTTGTTAGTCGCCCCCTAATGTTGGCAAAAATCATTGCATATATAAAACGGCTAGCTAGGGAATTCTTCTAAGGTTTCTAGATATTTTTTGTATAAGTCAATAAATACGTTGTCTATTAGTATTAATAGATAAAAATACAAGAAATAATTTTCGTATATTTGGGTTTCACTTTCTAGCACTCGCAGTGTAGGGAGGTTTTGCTGATAAGATAATGTGTTATGCGCAATTCGATTTCGATGTCTATATAAATGGTCAGTGTAAATTTCTATAGCGATCCCAGTTAATAGATTGGTTTTGTTTCTAGCGAAGTGCGAAATATCTATTTTTGGAGAGATCTTCTTGTAGTCTAAAAAGCTATTTTCGGCCCAAACATATAAGTTTGTACCGACAAAACAATCCCTGATAGTGTCTATAGTTTGATTTAATATTTTTTGCTTGTCTATGAAGTTGTCATTAAAATCTGACTTTCCAATTTTGATGATCTGCGTCACTAAATCTTTGTAGATTGACTCTTTATCTTTATATGTAGAGCAATCACCAAAGTCTCTCTTATTGAGCTTATTGTGTCGATACTCGTAATCATCTGATGCAAGCGCCCAGCGGATACACTTCATTTTCTGCTCTTGGGCTCCAGTCAGTTTTAAAAAAACAGATTGCATCACATAATCGCACAAAGGGAAGGTCTCTATTCCTGAGCCGGCCCCCAAACTAGCGGTGGTTACATCATTTAATATCGTACTTAATGGCGATAATATAAAATTATTGTGACTCATCTATTAAATGCCTCCCGTAAATTCTTATAGAACTCGAAATGCGAGACCTAA
>NZ_AFPO01000025.1 GCF_000218785.1 Idiomarina sp. A28L | reverse complement strand
CATTAAGGGGCCCCATTTTGTAATGCTTATTGGCTTTAGGGTAACGAAAATTAGCGAATATAAACAGTACAAAAATGTAACATTTAATGAGTAGGGATAGATGGAGAGTGGCTTTTTTTGTGGTCAGGAGCGTGAACTCACCATCTATACATGCGGTAGATAGCTCTAACTTTCTTTGTGGCCTGACCAGTGGTATGTTACGGGTATTGATGTAGCAACGATAGGAAGAATAATGAGCGAATTTGTAACGGTTTCTGAAGCGAATAAGGTTGTTCGAATTCACTTGAACCGCCCAGCTAAGCGCAATGCCTTAACGCAAGATATGTATGCAGCAATGACAACCGCATTAAAAGATGCGGATGCTCGTGATGATATCGCCGCGGTAGTATTTTCAGGTGAAGGCGATTTGTTTTGTGCTGGTAATGATCTTGGTGATTTTCTCAAGCATGGTGAACTGAAATCAGATTCGCCAGTGTTCCAATTTTTAGCCACTATTTCGTCAGTAAATGTAACCGTGGTTGCGGCAGTGCAGGGCGCCGCTGTAGGTATTGGCACCACACTGCTATTGCATTGCGATTTGGTATACGCAGCAGAGGGTACGCAGTTTGTGATGCCATTTGTGGATATGGGCTTGGTGCCGGAGGCTGGCTCTAGCCAACTCATTCCAGCGCTGTGTGGTCACTTGAAGGCCGCAGAGTTGTTGTTACTAGCTGAGCAATTTGATGCCGTCAAAGCTTACGAACTTAATATCGTAAACAAAGTAGTGCCAGTGGCAGAGCTAGAAGCTACCGTGGCCGATGTAGCTGCGCGCCTAGCGAAAAAGCCAATACAATCACTGCGGATTAGTAAACGATTAATGAAAACGCAACCAGAAGCAATTAATGATCGAATTCAACGTGAATTAGTTGATTTTCTGCAAGTGTTATCAAGCCCTGAAACTCAGGCGATTATCGCCGCCAAAGCCAAGCGCTAATTCAGAAAGCGGGGTCAGTGAGGTGTTTCTCTGGCACCTTTTTGTGTTTGCAAAAAGGTGCCAGAGAAACACCTCACTGACCCCATCTTCTTAGCACCAAACTAGCACCAAACTTCGGCTAGGGTGGTTTCTGGGCTGTAGTGGTGGGCAATTTGTGCTTGTAGCAACTCGGCTGTGGCGAGTGCATCGGTAACCGCATCGTGCGGGTGGTACCACGGTAATCCATAGCGTGTGCGGCTATCCGCTAAGCGGATTGATACCTGCTTCTGGCCGCGCATACGCTGCCAGAGTGATAGCCGTTTGGCGCGGTGCATGCGTGCTTCTAATTGCATGGTATCAATGACCGGAAACTCAATACCCTCACCAATGCGCTCACGCAGCGCTACATCTAGAAACGGCCGCTCGATTCCACGGTAATGCACAACCAAAATATGGCCGGCAATGGTTTCAAGTAATTCATCGAGAATATCGAGAAGATCGGGCGCTTCTTGCAGCTGTGAATGGGTAATGCCGTGTATCACGATCGATTCAGTATTCAGTGAACGGCGGGGTTTGGCGAGCCATTGCTTCGCCTGTTGGTTAAAAATTCGCTGTAAATTAAGGGGCATGCTGCCAATGCTTACTATGCCGTGTTTACTCGGATCAAAGCCAGTGGTTTCAAAATCAATCGAAAGCAGCGGAATATCGCTAAGCCGAGCATTTGGGTTGGTTATCCCAGCATCGATTCCAGCTTGATAAAAACGTTTTAAGCGAGGATCTTTTGCAGTTTCAGCAAGCTCAAGAAAACGCTGTTGCCAATCGTTACCATTTGCAATCAACTGTTTTGCAGCAGATTTAAGCCCGTTAGGTTCAGAATCATTACCTGATAGTTTATCACTGCCCAAATAAAACATAATCGCCTTGCCTTAACCGTTCGGATAGCGAAAGCGCATGAACCGCTGCGCACTGCTCAAGATTTGGAACGCATCTTTTAAATTCTTACGCTCAAAATCGGATAAATCGCTAGGCGCCACATTGTTATCAGGCTTCTCGCCTTGCTGCAGCGCTAAAGCTTGATGGCGAATGCGAACCATAGAAATCAGCTCTAAAGCATCGCGTAAATCTGGGCCGCGGCCCGGCGGTAAAATACCTGCTTCGGTAATATCTTCAAGGCGGGCAAACGAATTACGCTGTTGCGAGCCGATGGCAAGTGCGTGTACGCGAATTAAATCAGCAACCGGTGCCGTGCCCCGGCGCTTGGTATTAATCGAGTTGTTTTGCTTGCCATCTTTTTCCATCACGAACCCTTTGAAAAAGCCAAGCGGCGGCGTGCGGTTGAGTGCATTTCTGGCCATGCAAGCTAAAAAACGGTTGCTGCGTTGCGCGCGATATTGAATAAGCTTGTTTAGCGTATTAGCAAATTCAGTTTCACCCCAAACACCATCAAGGTCGAAGAAAATAGAGGCGTGCAATAGGCTTTCAGGGGTGGGCTCTGTGATCCAATCAGAAAAATATTTTTGCCACACTTTTAATGGCTGCCGCCATTGCGGGTTGGTAGCCATAATGTAGCCCGTGCAATAGGTGTAACCACAGGCATCAAGGCCATCACTAACAAATTGCGCGAGTTGGCGAAAATAATCATCGTGGAGCTCGGGATCAAAGCTATCATCGAGCACCATGGCGTTATCCTGATCGGTAACGATAGATTGTTCATCACGAGCCATAGAACCTAGTGCCAGAAAGCAATAGGGCACCGGCGGAGGGCCGAACTTTTCTTCGCCGAGTTCTAGCAAACGCTGCTTAAAACTGCGGCCAATAACCGCCATGGCTGAACCTATCATGCGTGAGTTTGCATCTTCAGCCACCATACGCACAAAACTCGCCTGCACATCCTCAACTAACGTAGCCAATTCTTCGATGGAACTTTGCCGAAAGATACTGCTTACCACGAACAAGCTACTTTTCGATTCGTGGCGCACCACATCAGAAAGCGAAAGAACCCCCATGGTTTGGTTCTTTTTCAACACCGGTAAATGATGCAAATTGCGCCGCAGCATAATCAACATAGCTTCAAATACATGTTGGTTGTGTTGCACAAATACCAACTCGGTAGACATAATTTCACGCACGGGCGTTTGCTCGCTAAGGCCTACGGCTAGTACCCGTTTACGCAAATCTTTATCGGTGATAATACCAATAGGCGCGCTAATTTCTTGTTTTTCGCTGCTGTTTACCGCATTCCTTTCAACTGTATCAGCGTTGGCAACAATAAGTAGCGAGGATACTTCCTCGGTTGTCATTTTTTCCGCGGCTTCGCGAATGGTAGCGGTTTCATTGATGCTCACCGGGCTGCGGGAAATTAACGTAGCAATAGGCACTGTCATTAAATCATTAGCGCCTTCACGGCTGGAAACCGCGCGGTTTAGGCGTTCGCGATCTTCAATTTCAACCGCGTCAGCAAAAGCTTCGTACTCATCGTAGAGCCGATTAAATTCCCCGCCGGGAATAAAATATACCAATGTATCTTCAATAGCCTTCACGGGAAAACGCACTTTGCCGGTGCGTAACAAGCCCGCTTCGCCAAAAAATCCGCCATCACTGAGGCGGTTGTATAAATCGCCGGTATGGCGGAATACTTCCACCACACCACTGCGAATAACATGGAGATCATTTATGGTTTGATTATACTCAAGAATTTGGCTGCCAGCTTTGAAGTAACCCACCTCAGCCGCTTGCGCTAGCCGCTCGAGCTCCTCAATAGGGAGCTCGTTAAACGGCGGAAAGCGCTTGATAAACTCGAGTACTTCAATGTGTTCAGCTTCCATTCATTATCCTGTTCGTGGTTCGCTCATGAGCCCTTTCACGAGTGAAATACAGGCTATGAGCAACACGATGGTGAATGGGAAGCCGGCTGAAACCGCCATGGCTTGCAACGCCACTAATCCCCCTCCAAGAATCAACGCAATCGCTACCAATCCTTCGAAGGTACACCAGAATACGCGCTGAGGTGTTGGCGCATCTACTTTACCACCCGCGGCAATTGCATCGATTACTAACGAACCGGAATCCGATGAAGTAATGAAGAACACCACAACCAATATAATACCGATAAACGATGTGATTTGAGCTAGTGGCAATGCGTCAAGCATGACAAACAATTGTAATGGTAGTTCAGCGTTAACCACATCTTGATAGCCTCCCAAGTATTGTGTAATGGCTGTACCACCGAACACTGTCATCCATAATACGCAGGCTAATGAAGGTATTAACAAAACCGCTGTAAGGAATTCACGAACTGTACGCCCGCGTGATACACGCGCAATAAACATACCTACAAACGGTGACCAAGAAATCCACCATGCCCAATAGAATGCTGTCCAGCCTTGTGAAAAGTTAGAATCTTCACGACCAATCGGGTTAGCAAGTGCCGGTAAGTTTTGTAAGTAGGCCCCGAGATTAGAGAAGAAGCCAGTTAAAATACCGATAGTTGGGCCAACTATAATCACAAACAACATTAATAATGCGGCAAGTGTCATATTAATTTGTGATAAACGCTGAACCCCAGCTTCCAGCCCGGCAAGGACAGAAACTAGCGCAATTAATGTGATCACCACTACTAGAACTACTTCCATGGTAACACCCTCGGGTGTTCCGAATAGGGAGCTTAACCCAGCTGCAGCTTGCGCGGCTCCTAACCCTAATGAGGTGGCTAAACCAAATAAGGTAGCGAGAATAGCGAGAATATCAATTACGTGACCAGGCCAGCCCCATACGCGCTCACCCAAGAGTGGGTAAAAAATTGAGCGAACGGTAAGTGGTAACCCTTTATTGTAAGAAAATATTGCTAGGCCAAGGGCTAAAATTGCATAAATTGCCCATGGGTGCAGGGCCCAGTGATAAATAGTGGCCGCCATACCTAGGCGGCGAGCGGCTTCTGCATCACCTTCAGCGCCACCGAGTGGAGCCCAATCAACTCTGCCACTTTCACCCATTTCGGTACCGCTAAAGGCAGCAGAAAAATGAGAAATTGGCTCAGAAACACCATAAAACATAAGGCCGATACCCATACCTGCGGCGAACAGCATGGAGAACCAACCAAAATATGAAAAATCGGCACTGGCTTCGGTACCGCCGATGCGAACTTTACCAAGTGGCGAAACAATTAATACAAGGCAAAGAATAACAAATACGTTGGCGGCACTAATAAAAAACCAATCAAGGTTTGCAGTGAGCCAATTGCGGGTATTGGAAAAAATAGGTTCGGCTTGGCTCGGAAAGATGAGCGTAAGGGCTACGAACAACATGATGGCCAAACCAGAAATCAGAAACACGCGGTTATGTATATCGAGGCCGAATGGTCCGAGTTTAAACACAAGGTTATCTTGACCAACTTTGTAATCCGTATCGATGGGATTAACTTTACCATCGGGCTTCATCGGATCGCGCCCGGGATCAATATTGCTCATGGTTTTGTCCTTGTTTTTATGGGATTTTTATTAAAAGCTTTTATAGAGTAGTAATTCTAACCCACGAAATCAAATCGCCGTGCCGTGCTGGGGCCGGAGAGTGGATAACTTTATCGGGGTGTGGATATACGTTCTCAGGGACGCCGCGAGTACGTCCATGTAGGTTTGAGCTGCCGCATCCATGCGGCAGACACCCCGCGAACGTAAATTCCACCCCCCGAAGCGTTATCCACTCTCCGGCTCAGGCTCCGGCTCAGCGAGCCGCGGCTTTTTTTGCGCCCTCGTACATGGGTAGGATTAAATCTAGGGCGCTTTGGTTGGTGCTATCTTCGAGCTGTAGTTGGTTGTTTTGCAGTGGCGTTACGCGCTCGCCCCATTTGATTAGGCCGGCGCCACAGGTGAGGCCGCCGCCGAATACTGCAGAGATGATTTTATCGCCTGGTTTTACCATGCCGGTTTCTAAGGCTTCAGTGTAAGCAATAGGAAGCGTGGCAGAAGATGTATTGCCGTATTTTTGGATGTTAACCATAGTTTTAGCTTCTGGCACTTTGCACATTTTTGCTAGGAAATCGATTAAGCGCTTGTTTGCTTGGTGAGGAATAAGCACATCGATATCGTCAACGCTCAGGCCTGTTTCTTGGAATACAGCATCAACCGCCGCGCTCATACCTTTAACCGCACGCTTGAAAATTTCTTGGCCGATAAAGTTAAACGGCATTACGCCATCGAAATTGTAGCGATCGAAGCTCATGCCGAAATCTAGGGCTAGTACATCGCGAGCATCTGCATCGCAGCTCACTTTTGAAGCGAGTAAGCCAACTTCGTTATCAGAAGCTTCTAGTACCATAGCGCCTGCGCCATCGCCGAAAAGAACCGCGCTTTCACGCTTTGTCCAATCAAGAATGCGGGTTAGGCGCTCAGCGCCGATAACCAATACTTTTTTGTGCATGCCAATACGAATCGATGAGGTAGCAAAGTGCATGCCGTAGAAAAAGCTGCTGCACGCGGCATTTAAATCGAATGCAGCGGCATTTTTCGCGCCAATTTCTTGTTGCACTTTAGAAGCTACGTTCGGAATGATTTCATCGGGTGTGCAAGTGCCCACAATAATTAGATCAATTTCTAGTGGATCGAGATCGGCGGCAGCAAGCGCGTTACGCGCGGCAACCGCGGCCATGGTTGATGGCCCAACGGCGCTCACTCTGCGTTCTTCAATGCCCGTGCGGCTGCGTATCCATTCATCAGAAGTATCTAAGAATGTTGCCAGATCGCTGTTTGTCATGATTGCGGGTGGCATACATTTGCCCCAGCCGGTGATTTCTGCAAATTTCATTCAAACTACCTTAAAATCTAGTGATTAGCGCACGGCGAATATCGTACGTGACTCATAGTTAACAATCGTATACCTTTATGACCGATAAGAAAACGAAAAGAGCCATAACTAAAGGACGAAACACCATGCGTAACATAATCGCGGTTGTTATGCTTGCGAGCATTATATTACTTTCGGGTTGTTCAAATACACCCAGTGTTCCAAATGAAGTGCGCGTTACCGCGCCTGATATCACTGATTTTCAAAAGCCTGTAATGCAGCCAGTGCGCTTATCGGTTCGTGATCAGCGTACGCAAAATCATGTGCTTCGAGTTGAACATACATCGGATAATGCTGAGTTTGCCACGACCCACGTGCCGATGGCTACTCTGATGAGTGAGGCTTTAAAAGAATATTGGCCGCATGATGATGACGCTAATGTGGTATTCACGGTGTACCTTGAAGATGCGCTAACGCGTGTTGTGCCGCGAAGTGAAGGTTACAGCGCTGAGCATCATGTAGCGGTGCGGGTGGTTGTGCGTTCAGGCACTGAATGGATTGGCCGCCAATATGTAACCCGAGTTTCTGGTGGGCCTTACCGGCAGGTGAACTATGAACAGATTACCGATACCTTTAATCGCGCAGTACACACTAATTTGCGTGATTTAATGAGCGATCAAATATTGCAGGAATGGCTGCAAGAGCATGTGCAGTAGTTTTAAGTTTATTGATATTTAATAACGGAGCAAAAAATGAAAACTTGGTTATTAGCCGCAGTGTTTGCTTTTACTTCAGCAATAGTGCCTGTAGCGCTTGCTGATGATGGTGATATTCAAAAAACAAATTTGTATCCAAAGGTGAAATTTGTAACCAGCATGGGTGAAATGGTGGTGGAACTAAACCGTTGGAAGGCGCCATTAACAGTAGATCATTTTTTAAAGCATGTGGTGAGTGGTAGTTACAACGATACTCTGTTTCATCGTGTGGTAGCTGATTTTGTGGTGCAGGGCGGTGGTTATGAACGCGATTGGACGCCTTTGCCTGAGGGCGATACGGTTGTGAATGAGGCGGGCAATGGTTTGGCGAATAATTTCGGTACTATTGCTTTGGCCCGAGTAAATGACCCACATTCAGCGCGCCGCCAATTCTATTTCAATGTTCAAGATAACGATCGTTTGAACCCTAGCGCTCGCCGATGGGGCTATGCTGTGTTCGGGCAGGTAATTGAGAATGCAGAGTTGCTGCACGAGCTTGCCAAGGTTGAAACGGGCTTTAATGATGATTTAGGTTTTCCCGATGTGCCGGTTGAGCAATTGCGTTTGATTTCGGTTGAGCTCCTGCCAGAAGAGAAGTAACGCTTAGTGAAATATGCGCAAACAAACCATGCGCCAGTAGGTTTTGGCAACATTGTTCGCTTTTACCTTCAGCGCCGGCTAATCACGATATTTTTACTCGGGATGGCTAGCGGCTACCCGTGGGTAATGATCGGCTCTTCAATGTCGGCTTGGCTGAATGAAATGGGCTTTACCCGTGCAACCATTGGCTTTTTTGGAGCTGTATTTGCGGCCTATTCGATAAATTTCTTGTGGTCGCCACTAGTGGATAGGGTGAAAATTCCGTTCTTGAGCACTTGGCTCGGGCATCGGCGTGGTTGGATTCTATTCTGCCAACTAGGCATTGCCTGTAGCTGCTTTTATTTGGCGCAAATCGATTTTGCTACCAATTTGTATTGGGCCGGTGTTGTTGCGCTTACGTTGGCGGTATTTTCGGCAACGCAAGATATCAGTATTGATGCTTATCGGATTGATTCAATAGGTGAGCACGAAGCGCGGCTGCAATCGGCCGGTGCGGCAATGACAACGGCGGGTTGGTGGACAGGCTTTGCCGGTTTAGGTGCGATTCCATTTTTCCTCTCGGATATGCCAGGCTGGGATTGGCCGCGGGTATATCAATATCTAGCATTGTTTATGGTGGTATTGAGCGCGGGTGTTTGGTTGGCGCGAGAACCGGTAACAACTCGCAGGGCGTTGCAGCGCGAAGCGGAGCTGCGTTACCAGCAAGTTTTGGCTGGCGTGGGTAACAGTATTGCATTTAGGCATAAAATAACGGCGTGGTTAGGGGTTACCTTGGTTGAGCCTATGGCGGAATTCTTTCGCCGCAGTGGCGTGAAGTTTGCGCTCTCTATTTTGCTGTTCGTATTGCTATTCAAGGTGGGTGAAGCCTTTCTTGGACGTATGTCTATTGTGTTTTATCAAGAAGTTGGTTTTACCAACTCAGAAATAGGCCTTTATTCTAAGTTGGTGAATTGGTGGGTAACCATTATTTTTGCCTTGATTGGTTCTTATGTAACCATGCGTATCGGTATTTTGAAGGGCCTGTTTATTGGTGGCTCGGCCATGGCGGCAAGTAACTTATTATTCTCGGCGTTGGCTTTGGTTGGCCCCAACAAAGCATTATTGCTAGCGGCTGTTATTACCGATGGCTTTACATCAGCGTGGTCGACGGTGGCGTTCGTTGCTTTAATTAGCTTACTGGCGAATAGAGCATTTACAGCTACTCAATATGCACTGATGGCTTCGGTGGGCACTTTGGGGAGAACGGTTTTAGCTACTTACAGTGGCGCTGTGGTGGATTGGCTTGATGGTAACTGGGCGCTATTCTTTTTGCTTACTACACTTATGGTTATCCCTAGTTTGTTGTTTTTATGGACGATTCGTAAGCCAATCCAAAAGCTCGAAGATGATAGCCGTGAGAAACAGAATAAGTGGGATTCTGAGCAAGCTGCTTTGAATTCTGAAAAGGAGTAGCCTGTGGCGAACTGGGTAATTGTGGGCACTGGCGCACTAAGCGCGTTGTGGGCCCATGGCCTGCACGCAGCGGGTGCAAACGTACAAGTTTATTCGCACCATGAGGCCGATAATCAGCGTGTTGCGCTCAGTGTATCTCAGAATTTTCATCAGCTCTCTGGGCAGGATAAGTTGCACCCTGATCTACACCCTGAGCTACTCCCTGAGCTACTCCCTAAGTTACAAAAGTGTGTTAATGTACAAACAGTTCAGTTCCCCGTTATTCATTCACCGAGTGAAGCCTCTGCAAATGCAGTGTGGTTGATTATGGTAAAGGCTTGGCAGTTAGAACCACTGTTAACTGAACTTGCTGCAAAGGGCCTGAGGGCCGCCACTATGGTTCTTAGCCATAATGGTATGGGTGCGGGTGATACTATTTTAGCGGCAAATGAGCAGTGGCAAATATTTGATTTGGTAACTACTCATGGGGCGTGGCGGCAAAGCCGCACGCATAGCACCCACGCAGGGCTTGGCGAATCTTGGATTGGGGAACGTGCGCTAGCTGATAAGCCAATTGATAACAACCCTCCGCTTTGGTTTGTAGAGTTAGCGCAAGCGCTGCCACCGCTACATTGGGTGGACAATATCTTGCACCGGCGTTGGCAAAAGATGGCGATCAATTGTGCAATAAACCCTTTAGCTACATTAGCGGGTGCCGATAATGGCATACTGAGAGCCGATGAATATCAGCCCAAAATTAGAGCTATTTGCGAAGAAATAGCGAATATAAATCCTGAATTGGATGCCGATGAGTTAGTAAAGCAAGTGCACAAAGTAGCGGCGGCAACCGCTACGAATAAGTGCAGTATGTTGCAAGATATACAAGCAGATAGGCTAACGGAAATAGAATTTTTAAACGGGTTCATTTGCCGTGAGGGTGAACGGTTACATGTAGCAACTCGAAGTAATTGTGAGCTGTGGGCGCAAATTCAAACATTACAACGGTAGCCTTCAACGCAACGTATTGCTGCCATAAAGATTTATTCTGAACCCTTTGTTCAGTGCTTTAATAATCCTAGATTCAGGGATTAATAAATACACGCGATGCTAGCGAGCTAAATAAGAATATGAAAAAAAATAAAGATCCGGTTTATTACGGCGATTATCTGGGGCTAGATAAACTTTTATCGGCACAACACCCAGTAAGCCCGCAATACGGCCCCGAAGCCCACGATGAAACCCTATTTATTATTGTGCATCAAGCTTATGAACTTTGGTTTAAGCAAATGATTCATGAGTTGCGCTCAGTGCTGGGTATTTTTCGTGAAGAACACGTAGCCGATGAACGGTTAATGACGATTGTGCATCGTTTAAAGCGCATGGTAACCATTCAAGAATTGCTGAATCAGCAGATTAACGTGATGGAAACTATGACCGCCCAAGATTTTCTCGAGTTCCGAGATTACTTGGTGCCAGCCTCAGGGTTTCAAAGCATTCAATTTAAAGAAATTGAAATTAGCCTTGGGGTGAAGCGGGATAAGCGTATTGCCTTTGATCAGGCTTCTTTTTATAACCGCATTAATGCAACGGATAGAGCCTATTTGGAATCTTTAGAGGCGAAGCCCGATTTATTCGAACGAGTAGATGCTTGGCTGGCTCGTATGCCATTTCTGCAGCAAGACGATTTCACGTTTTGGCAGCATTATAAACAAGCGATTGATCAGCAGCTGCAACACGATGAAGATATTGTGCGTTCAAATGCTTTGCTCAGTGATGAAGAGATAGCGAGTGAATTAGCTGAGCTTGCAAGCACGCGAGAGAATTTTTCGGCGTTATTCGATAGCGACAAGTATAAGGCGATGCAAGAAGATGGCCGTGTTCGCTTATCGCAGCGCGCCATGCAGGCTGCATTGTTTATCCATTTATACAGCGAAGAGCCTGCGTTTAACTTGCCATATCAAGTTTTGAATGCACTTAGTGATATTGATAAAAACCTCACGATTTGGCGTTATCGCCATGCCATGATGGTTCAGCGCATGCTGGGTTCGAAAATTGGCACGGGTGGCTCTTCGGGGCATGAGTACTTAAAGCGAACCACAGAAAAAAATCGAATTTTTGCCGATTTTATGAATCTGGCTACTTATTTATTACCGAAAGGCAGTTTGCCGCCATTGCCGGCAAGCGTGCGGGCGAGTTTGCGCCGGGGAGGATAATTGTTTGCATCTATTAGTGATTCGTTAGCAAAAACCGAAGCGGTGTTTGAGAAATTGCGGGAGCGTGCGGAGCAACGCCCGCCTGAGTTAACCCGAGAGTGGTTTGATCAAGCATTGTTTAAAACCAGAAGCAATCAGGTTTCGGCTTATTTGGATGAGGCGGAAACAAATGCACGGCGGTTAGCGGAAGTGCCCCCTGATTCACCGGTATTTAATATTATGAACGAAATTGTACAAGAGCAGCTCACGGCATTGGTGCAGGCGCTCTACAGAGGTTAAATAAAGAGGTTAAATAAAAGGTTCTCGAATGCTCAGCATTTGAGAGCTTTTTTATTAGGAATGAAACAGTTTGAAACCCACGTGCGCAATTATTAGCCCAACATTGATGAATATTTAGCTAGTTAAATAGATTTAAATCATATCTTTAGTTAATTTTATTAACTAACCTACCCGATTAAACGCTCACTTCTATTTTTTATAAAAGCCATTCTAATCAATCATTTACAATTCAATGCCGCGGCTTTTGGTTTTTGCGGTTGGAAAGTAAGGTTTCAACTTTGAAACATTTGTTGTGTAAATGGGTGCAGAAAACCTTGCAACACTTATGTTGTTTGATATAGTGATGTTGTTGGGCGTGAAAAACTAGCAACATAACGTGAGTGCTATAGCTTTTTTTCAATATAGGGCGAACGTTTGAGCTGGGCAGTGAGTGTAGAGCTAGCTGACACGGTTTCCCACGGTTTGTTGATTTGTAAACACTTTAGATTGATCAAAGCATGATGAAAATTGTGCGCCATAAACCTAAAAATCACTAAGAGTGATCCAGGGAGAAACTACATGTACACAAATACTAAATTAGCTAAGTCGATTCGCTTAGCGCTAATGTTCGGCGCATCTGCTACTGCTTTTGCTGGCGTTGCCGTAGCGCAAGAAGAAGACGAGCAAGAAGAAGAGCAAGCAGAACGCGTAGAGCGTATCCAGGTAACTGGTTCGCGTATCAACCGTTCAGCAATGGAAGGTGCACTTCCTGTAACTACTATCAGCCGTGAAGACATCGATTTATCAGGTGAAACTTCAGTTGCTGATTTACTACGTGGCACAACGTTTAACACTTCAGGTTCATTCCGTCCGCAATCAGGTAATGCTGCGCAAGGTACTGCAACTGTAAGTTTACGTGGCTTAGGTGCTTCACGTACGTTGGTTCTTTTAGATGGCCGTCGTTTACCGACTTCTCCATCAACAGGTTCAAGCCAAGATTTAAGCATCGTACCAATGGCAGCTGTAGAACGGATCGAAATCCTTTCTGATGGTGCTTCTGCGGTATACGGTTCTGATGCAATCGGTGGTGTAATTAACATCGTAACGCGTCGTGATTTCAACGGCGTTGAAGCACGTTACGGCCAATCAAGCGTTAGCCTTCCTCGTGAAGGTGGTGATCGCGAAGAAGGTTCAATCGTATTCGGTTCTTCCAGCGATTCTACCCGTGTAGTCGGTGGTGTTTCTTGGAACAACCGAGATATCATTTTCGAAAATGCATATAGCTGGGTACAGCCGGGTACTTCAATCTACGGTAGCAACGTAACTGAAACTGATTACTCAGGTGGTTTCCGAGCCGTAGATCCAAACACTTGTGCTGATACCGTAAACTTCCGCATGGTAGGCGTAACTTGTGCGTATAACTTTAACGCGACTAACGCGAACGAAGCTTCTACCGGCAACAAAGGTTTGTTCTTAAAAGCTGATCACGATATCAACGATGATTGGAATGTATTCATGAATGCGAGCTACTCAACTGCCAAATCGTTTGGCCGTTATGCGCCTTCATTGAACGATCCAGGTTCTATATTGAATCCCGATAGCTTTAACAACCCTACAAACCCAGATAGCCCGTTCTTTAACCCCACTTATTCTGCTCAAGGCCGTAACATTGGCTTAGATGCATACAACAGCTGGTTAGCGGGTGATACCGTATTTAATGGCGATAACGCTGTTGAAGAACGTTTTAACGATGATGGCGAATTGATTGGTGGCCGCGTTACGGGTAACCGTGACATGCTGTACTTCCACCGGTTTGCTTCAATCGGTAACCGTGATAGCTTCGTAGACAACAGCTCTACTGATTTGTTGTTTGGCGCTCAAGGCCGTATCGGTGAAGTTGATGTAGATTTCGGCGCTCGCACCAGTAGATCTAAAACGTTTGATGTAGGTTATAACTACTTATTACGTACTCAAGCAGATACTCTAGTTAACATCACACCGGAAGAAGTTGGTGCTGGTGGTGTTTACTACGATCTACGTGATCCTCTAGGTTCGCGTTATTCTGGTGATGATGCTGCTGCTTACGCACAGTTAATTAACAGCATGAACGTAACCATTGCACGTGTTTCTGAATTTCAACAACGTGAAGCGTTTGGTTCTGCAAGCTTTGATGTGATGAGTGTTGGCGCTGGCATGATTCAGGCTGCGGTGGGTTTCGAGTACCGTGAAGAAGATTACGTGGATAAGTATGATTCACTTTCTGAAGCTGGCTCTGTAGGTGGTTCTGCAGGTAACTCAGCTGGTGGTGGTCGTGATGTGACGTCTGCTTACGGTGAGTTATTAATTCCAGTAACTTATGATTTAGAGCTTAACTTAGCCGGTCGCTTCGATGATTACTCTGACTATGGTTCAGATTTCTCACCAAAAGCGAGCTTCCGTTGGACGCCAACTGAAGCATTATTAGTTCGTGGTTCATGGGGTGAAGGTTTCCGTGCTCCTAGCTTGGATATCATCACTGCAGCTGATTCTTCTGGTAACCCATCAGTATCTGACCCGGCGACATGTTTGAACTTCTCGCAACCGGCAGACTGTTCTGTGCAAGTACGTCAGATCACCAGTGCAAACCCGGATCTTGAGTCTGAGCAATCAACTCAAATGTCATTAGGTGTTGCTTACCAAGCTACTGATTGGTTCAACTTCTCACTTGATTATTGGAAAGTTGAGATCGAAAACCGTATCGCTTTCTTCGGCGCTACTGGCTTGCTTACTCGTGAGCGTTTAGGTCAGCCAATCCCTGCAGGTTTGGGTATCATTCGTAACACGAACGTTGATTTCACTGGTCAGGTACCTGCGGGTAGCCCAGTAAACCCAATCGTTGGTGTAAACGGTGGTTATGGTAACGATGGTACTATCGACATCGAAGGTCTTGATTTCAATGCGCGTACCAACTTTGATTTCGGCCGCTTTGGTAGCTTGAATCAGAACTTGCAAGTTGCTTACACGCGTTCATTCAAAATCGATGGCGGTGAAAGCTTCGTAGGTGAAATCGGTGACCCGAAATATCGTGCAACATTGCAAAACGTTCACACAATCGGTGATTTCGATTTAGCTTGGAACATGAACGTAATCGGTTCACAACAAAGCACTACTAATCCAGATGATTATATCGCTACTTGGGTAACTCATGATTTACAAGTAACGTATAACACTCCTTGGAATGGTCGTTTCAGTGTTGGTGCACAGAATGCGTTCGCTAAAGAGCCGCAACTTCGCTCTTTCGGTGGTCGTAGCTACAACTTCAACCTTTACAACGCATTTGGCCGTGTAACTTACTTCCGTTACACTCAAAAATTCTAAGTATCGAGTTAAGTTGAGTTAAATTAGATTTTATATAATCTAAACAGAAACCGGCCTTAGGGCCGGTTTTTTTTCGAAATTTTTTGCGCTTTTGCGAAAACTAAGGGCGCAAGCAGATAATTGAGATAAGAAAATATGAAGCATTGGAGTGATTATTGGCGCCATTCGGCTGCGTTAAATAGCTTTGCGGAATCAGATTCGGCATCCGGCTACGTTGGTGAGGTGGCAGATTTTTGGCATCAGCACTTAGCTAACTATAAAGAACAAGCACATTTAGTTGATGTGGGTACGGGCAACGGTGCGCTTGCCGTTTTAATCGCAGAATATGCTCGAAAGCGAGGTTATGCTTGGAATATCACCGGTATCGATGCGGCGGATATAGATCCAATGGCGAGCTTGCAAGCGAAACCAGAGTTGGTAGAAAAGCTTAAGGGGATTAAATTTCTTGGCTCTACCCCGATTGAAAAGCTGCCTTTTGAAGACAACTCGATAGACACCGTTACCAGCCAGTTTGCCTTTGAGTATGCGGATACCACTTTGGCGCTGAAAGAGATTCTTCGCGTGCTTAAATCGAATGGAGAATTCGTTGCAATGGCACACCATGCAGAATCTTCATTGGTAAACGATTCTCAACGTGGTTTAGCAATCTTTGACTATACTTTGAATAATTCACCGTTATTTATGCAAGTAGATTTATTGTTTCAACTAGCTTCTAGGGCATTGGCGGCAATGGATTACGCGAGTTGGAATAGAACGCAAGAGTGCATTGCTATTAGTAAATCAATTCAATGGACCATGACGATAATTTCTGAGCGCTTTAATCAAAAGGGAGATGAAGCCTGGGTTAATGATATCTTTGGCCAAGTGATAAATTTAATTAAAGCAGTAACAACTGCGCAGAACGCTGAACGGGCTCTTAGCGGATTAGGCAGCATTTATGGCGCACTGCAAGCGCATCAACTAAGATTGAAAGAACAAATCGCCGCTGCTTTAACACGAGAAAAATTAATCGATTTGCAAAAGCAAGCTAAGCAAAATGGCGCTGAAATGTCTTCTCGTGACTTCGCTATTGATGGTGAGCTATTTGCTTATGTTGTTACAACCAGAAAGCAATAATTTTTCTAACTGTCTAGTTTTTTAAAGTTTTTTAAGGTTGCTAAAATCTAGCTTAGTGGATCGGGGTAAAGTGAAGTAAAGCAATTGATCTGGTCGGATGATCTCTGCCGATGTGCCTAATCAATATGAACTTTTTATGGCACGGGGCGTTGAGTAAAGAAACCTCAATTTGCTTGGTTGACAGCTTTGCCTTGTTCGTGGGAGTATTCAGGGAATGCTATTTCTGCGAAATAGCTATTTCGGTGTAGGATAACTTTTCATCACTCACACAACTGGTTCCTTAGTATTATCAGGTGACGTTCGAACTTCTGTTCAAGCCTAGTAAGCGAAGGATAAAGTTAAGTCTAATTGGTTGGGAACTATGACCACAGTAATCAAACGAAGCAAAATCGCTGCCGCTATGGCAGGTGTGATGGCGCTGACGGGAGTAGGGTTAGCATCTGCTAATGATACATCTCTGTCGCGGCTACAGGCCGAGCAAACGCAAACTAATCGTGCGAATGCCGCCTCTCAAGAGCGCATCGATTCATTGTTCGAGCAGAGCAGTGACCTTTTAGCAGACTACCGTGCGGTAGTAGCTGAATTCGAAGCCCTAAGACTTTATAACGACCACGTTCAGCGTCTTGTAGACGACCAGAACGCGACCCTTGATTCTTTGCAACGTCAAATCGACGGCATCGAAGAAACGCGTCAGGGCGTTGTTCCACTTATGTACAAGATGATCGATTCACTTGATGAGTTCGTTCAGCTGGATATTCCAATTCACCGTGAACAGCGGGAACGTCGAGTTGAGCGCCTTCGCGAAGTAATGGTGCGTTCAGAAGTTACTGACTCTGAAAAATTCCGCCAGATCATCGAAGCATACCAAATCGAAATGGATTACGGTGTAGGTTTGATTGCATATGAAGGTACTTTGAATTTTGAAGGCCAAGATATTGCAGTTGATTATTTACACGTAGGCCGTATCGCATTCTTAGCACAATCTTTGGATATGCGTAATGCATGGGTGTGGGATAACGACAACCGTGAATGGTCACGTGTAGACGATTCTTTCTTGAATCCGTTGACGCAAGCCATTCGTATGTCTCGCCGTCAGACAGCATTTGATGTTGTGCGTCTGCCAGTATTTGCCGCGGAGAATGCAGAATGAAACAGGTAGTGAAAAACTTAATGGTAGCCGTGGCAGGTATCTCGCTAGCGGCATCAGCTGCGTTTTCTGTAAACGCGCAGGAAACCGAAGCTCGAACTCTTGACGAACTACTGCAACAGGTTCAACAGCAACGTGCAGCAGCACAGCGCATTGACCAAGCACGTGAGCGTCGCTTCATGGACGACCGTGCTGATAAGCAAGCTTTGTTGCGTTCAGCACAACAGGAATTACGTGATGAACAAGCACGTAGTACCCGTTTACAAGAAGAATACGCACAAAACGAAATCAATATCGCAAACAAAGAAACCGAACTTGATAACATGGTTGGTACTTTGGGTGAGATCTTTGGTGTAATTCGTGGTGCTGCTTCAGACACGATTGGCCGTATTTCTACTTCAGTAGTAAGTGCGCAATATCCAGATCGTGAATTGATTCTTGCAAGCTTGGCAGAAGCTCGTGAATTGCCAAATATTGCTGAATTGGAAGAGTTATGGTTAGCATTGCTTACTGAAATGACTGAATCAGGTAAAGTTGCGCGCTATCAAGGCGAAGTAACCCTACTTGACGGTGGTTCTGAAGTTCGTGATGTTATTCGTATCGGTTCGTTTAACCTGATTTCTGAAGGTGAATACTTACTGTATAACGATTCAACTAAACAAATTCAGCCTATTGCGCGTCAGCCGTCTGGTCACATTTTACGTGCTGCAGGTAATTTCGAAGACACTACTTCAGGTCATGCTGGTGTGTTTATCGATCCTTCACGTGGTCAGATTCTGAGCTTGCTTACCCAGAAAGCAACTTTGATTGAGCGCTATCACCAAGGTCAAACCGTTGGTTATGCAATCACTGTAGTACTAATCTTAGGTTTCATTATTGCAATCTATAAATTAGTTACCTTAACTGCAGTTGGTGGTTCAATCCGTCGTCAGTTGAAGAATCTTGATAATCCTTCAGATAAGAACCCATTGGGCCGTATCTTGAACGTGTATCATGAAAATCCACAAACTGATGTAGAAAACCTTGAACTTAAACTTGATGAAGCGATTCTTCGTGAAACACCAAGTGTTGAGTCTGGCGTTAGCATTATCAAAATCCTTGCAGCTATCGCACCGTTGATGGGTCTACTAGGTACGGTTGTTGGTATGATTGGTACGTTCCAATCTATCACTCTATTCGGTACTGGTGATCCACGTATCATGGCTGGCGATATTTCAATGGCCTTGGTAACTACTGCGATGGGCTTGATTGCTGCGTTGCCTCTGATTGTTATTCACTCAATCGTTGCTTCGAAAAGCAAATCAATTCTGCACACTCTTGATGAGCAAGCAGCTGGTATCGTCGCTTCTCACGCAGAGAAGAAGGGAGCGTAAGCCATGCAATTGTACCTGATGGGACTTTGGGAAACTGTCAGGGATTTTATTGGCACAGGTGGTGACGTTTTATATATGGTGTTCGCCGCGCTACTAATCATGTGGATTGTTATGGTTGAGCGCTGGTGGTATCTCCTTGGTGTGTTCCCGAAGGAACGGGAACAAATCATCAACGAGTGGAACGATCGTAAAGACACCACCTCCTGGTACGCACATAGAATCCGTGATGCATGGATTTCGCAAGCGTCCGAAAAACTGTCAGCGCGGATGCTGGTGCTGAAGACGATGATTGCCATTTGTCCATTAATTGGATTACTTGGTACGGTTACGGGGATGATCACTGTTTTTGAAATTATGGCAGTGCAAGGAACCGGTAACCCTCGTCTGATGGCAGGCGGTATCTCAATGGCTACGATTCCGACAATGGCGGGAATGGTTGCAGCTCTATCTGGTATGTTCTTTGTTCAGCGCTTAGATGCGCGAGTTAAAGCAGCAAAAGAACATCTGATAGATAGTTTGCCTCATCATTAAGAGAGAAGAATTATGGCACGTAAACGTTTACGCGAAGAAGAAGAAGCAACACTAGACATGACCCCGATGCTCGACATCGTGTTCATCATGTTGATCTTCTTTATCGTTACAACATCGTTTGTGAAAGAAGCAGGTATCGATGTAAATCGTCCTGAAGCCTCGCAAGCGACACAAAAGCCGTCGGCCAACATCTTTATAGCGATCCGTGAAAACGGTGAGGTATGGATGGACCGTCGTCAAGTAGATGTGGAGCGGGTAGCCGCTAACTTGGAACGTCTTCTAGCTGAACAACCTACCGATATGGTGGTTATTCAGGCTGACGAAGGTGCCCGTCACGGTATAGTCGTGAAGGTTATGGACCAAGTTAAAGAAGCCGGTATTGCCCAGATTTCAATAGCAGCGGAGAATGACTGATATGGTGCGCATCTTAGTATCAATATTACTAGGCGCGGCGGTCACCTTTTTACTGTTTGTCTTCATGGCATACCTAATCAGTGGTGGCGATCGTCGGGCAGAACCGCCTGAGCCTCCGACTACCATTGATATCGTTTCAGCACCACCGGAACCGGAAGCAGAAGCGCGTCGTCGTACGCCGCCTCCGCCTCCGGAGCCACCAGAGACACCACCGGATACACCGCAAAGTGAACCGGATGCCTCTGATGATGCAATATCCTTTAATATGGATATCGGCGGTGTTGACCTCGGTGGTGCAGGCGCGGGCCTAGGTGATCCTAGTGCGGGCTTGGGCCGTGATGGAGATGCTCAACCAATCGTTCGTGTTGAGCCTCGCTATCCGCCTTCAGCGGCGCGAGACGGTATTGAAGGCTGGGTGCAACTGCGTTTTACAATCGATGAGACCGGTGGTGTTACTGATATCGAAGTCATTGATGCGAATCCACGTCGAGTATTTGACCAAGAAGCACGTCGTGCGTTAGCACGGTGGCGATATGCGCCAAAAGTCGTCGATGGCAGACCTCAGCGTCAAGAAGGTCTTACAGTTCAATTAGACTTTAATATGGACGGGAGTTAATTCATGAAAACTATCACAACAATAGTGTGTGCTGTGGTTGTCGCCATGGGTTTTACTCTTGCCTCTGCCAATGCGCAGCAGAACACTGATGTTGGGTTTACTATTCCAACAGCAGATGAACTGCAGCGAGCGAAGGATAACCGACGCTCGCAAGCATTAGCAGAGCGAGTAGCTCGCCGTGTTATGGCCGCTTATGAGCTATACGAAGCCGAAGATATTCGTGGCGCGATTGCGGAGCTTGAAGAAGCTCCTTCGCGCACAGATTATGATCGCGCTTATGTTGCTCGGTTTATGGGCTCGATGCTGGCTAGTTTAGAAGATGATCCAACGGCTAACCGCCGCGCGATCGCGCAACTTGAAGCTTCTGTTGCTCCTGATCTTTTAAGCCATGCTGACCATGCCGCTTCGTTACAATTACTAGGTAACTTGAACTTAATCGAAGAAAACTTTGCGGAAGCAATAGATGTTCTTCGCCGTTATTTGCAATTTACCGGTGAATGGAATCCTGATGTATTGATTCGTATGGCTTCGGCTCATATGGAATTGAAACAGTATGATCGGGTAATTCCATTAGCAGAGAAAGCATTGGAAAACATGGATGAGCCTCATCGTAATCCATACGTTCTAATGATCGCTGCGAACTACGAAGCAGGTAAAACGCTTGAAACTATCTCGGTTTTAGAACGTGGCGTTGTTGCACTGCCAAGCGAACGTGCTTGGTGGGTACAACTTGGCATGATGTATAACTTGAGTGAGCAGTATGAGGAAGCATTGGCAACAATGCGTATCGCCTATGATGCTGGTTACTTCCGTACTTCTAACGATTATCGTGCGCTAGTTCAATTATACGCGAACAACTCGGTGCCATTTTATGCCGCTGAGATAATGTCGCGTCATCTTGAGGCTAACGATATCGAAGGTACAGCTCGGAACTATGCAACTGCAGCGCGTGCTTATAACACTGCGCGCGAGTTTGCTAAATCGGCTGAATCTTACGGGAAAGCGGTAGCTCAAGCAGAAGATAACAATGATCGTATCGATTATAATCGCCGTCAAGGCGAAGCGTTATTGCTTGCGCAAGAGTATCGTCGTGCAGCAGCACCTTTCAGAGCAGCGATTGAGTTGTCGCCAAGTGGGCAAGACACAGGCCGTCTATATATGTCTTTAGCGGAAGCTTACTTTTACAGTAATCAATACCGCCAAGCTTATGACGCGGCACAACGTGCAACCCGTTTTAGTAGCACTCGACGCAATGCTGAAGGTTGGTCTCAGTTCATTAAAGATACGGCATCACGCCGTGGCGTAGATATTTAAGGCCAATTGCGTAAAATACAAATGTATTGAAGCATTATGGTTATATAAAAACCCTGCCGTTGAGCAGGGTTTTTTTATTTGTCTTATCGGGAGCTTTACCTTCGAGCCTTTCTAAAACGCTCTAGATCAGATATGATCGCAGCCCGTTGTAGATGTACTGAGGAATATTTGATGTCAAACCATGACTCTTTTAAAGATTCGAGCAATGCATGGCATTTAGTGCTCGCGCTTGTTGTGTTTGTAGGTATTGCTTTGCTTACTCCGATTTTAAAATTGATTACGTTGTTCGCAGCTTAATAGCTCTGGATTTGAGCGAATGTAGGGAAGCCTGCTGCGCTAAATAGGGAATTTATCATGGCTTTATCGTTGCTATTGGTTGAAGATAATGCGCGGACGCGTGAAAATATTTTACAGATACTTGAGAAATCACCGTATCATGTAACAGTGGCTGTTGATGGATTAGACGGTTTAAACCAAGCAAAACTTAAGCCCTTTGATTTGGTTTTAATGGATCACAAAATGCCGTTAATGGATGGCATTTTACTGATTAAAAATCTCAGAAGTGAAGAACAATACGAGCATACACCGTTGTTCTTAATGACAACTTCAGACCCCGAGCAAGTTTTAGCGAAAGCAAAGCGCTTTGGTGCTGATTTGGTTTTGGGTAAACCGCTGAACGCGGATTTACTACTTTTTCAATTACGCCAATCTACACGCACCTGTGTGGTGGCCTAAGTAGTGGATAACTAATGACTCATAATGTAGCAGCAGATATGCGTGGCAATTACATTGCTCGCAGAATTACACCGGTTGCTAATTTTCCAAAGCCGGGAATTACCTTTCGCGATATAACACCTGCACTGCAAGACCCACGGGCGTTGCGAAATAGTATTGATTTATTTGCCGAGCGTTACGATAACATGGGGTTAACCCAGATCGTGGCGATCGAAGCTCGTGGTTTTATTTTTTCTGCTGCTTTAGCCGATCGCCTCGGTATTGGCCTAACGCTTATCCGTAAGGCGGGCAAGTTGCCTCGGGAAGTGTTCTCTACAAGCTACACTCTTGAATATGGCGACGATATTTTAGAGCTGCACAAAGATTCGTTAAAGGCCCGTGATAAAATTATTATTATGGATGATATGTTAGCCACCGGCGGAACAATGAAAGCAGCAGTTGAATTAGTTCGTAATTCACCAGCAACAATCATGGAAGCAGCATTTGTTTGCGAGTTACTGTATTTGGGTGGCCGTAAAGAGATGGATAAAATTGGCATAAACAGTTACGCCATTTGCGCTTTTGATGAATAACTGCGAAGCTTGAACCTCGCTTTATTTAACCTAAATTTGAACGGCTGAAATTTATATTGGAGGTTGCATGAGTTACCAAGTGCTGGCACGGAAATGGCGGCCGCGTAACTTTAGTGAAGTGGTTGGGCAACAACATGTGTTGCAAGCACTCACTAACGCGCTAACCCACCAGCGTTTGCATCATGCTTATCTACTTACCGGTACTCGTGGGGTTGGTAAAACAACCATTGCGCGCATTCTTTCTCGCAGTTTAAATTGCGTTACCGGTATTACACCAACACCTTGTGGTGAATGTTCCGCATGCATTGATATTGAAGCCGGCCGTTTCGTTGATTTAATGGAAATTGATGCCGCTTCGCGCACTAAAGTTGAAGATACCCGCGAAATCTTAGAGAACGTACAGTACCGGCCAACGTCGGGCCGCTATAAAGTGTATCTAATAGATGAAGTGCACATGCTTTCACGGCATAGTTTTAACGCGCTCTTAAAAACTTTGGAAGAGCCACCACCCCATGTGGTATTTGTGCTCGCTACCACCGACCCAGATAAGTTACCCGTTACCGTTTTATCACGCTGCTTACAATTTAGTTTGCGGGCGCTAACACGCGATGAAATTGCTGGTCAACTACAACATATTTTGGCAGCGGAAAATATTCCGTTCGAACCTTCTGCTTTAGCGTTGTTGGCACGCTCGGCGAGCGGAAGTATGCGCGATGCGCTAAGCCTCACCGATCAAGCTATTGCTCAAGGCGATCAACAGGTAAATGAGCAAGAAGTTGCCCGTATGTTAGGGCGTATTGATAGCCATAATTTAATTGAACTGTTGAACGATATCGCTGATGGTGATGTGAATCTGGTTCTCAATGGTTTGCGTGGCCTTGTTGATAAAGTGCCGGATATCGCAGGTGTTTTATCTGAGTTACAAGGCTTGTTGCACCAACTTGCTTTAGTGCAAGTAGCGCCAAGTATGTTAGACCCGGAATTACACGAACAAGAACAGCAGATGCTGGCTTTAGCGAAGAAAATTGATCCTGCGGCTGTACAAGTATATTACCGCTTGGTTCTGGAAGGCCGGCGAGAATTAGCCTACGCGCCCGATGCTTTTAGCGGTGTGGAAATGACGTTACTGCGTTTGTTAGCGTTTCGCCCGGCGGTGGGAGCGCCCGTTACTGCGGGAAAGCCACAAACTAGCGAAAATAAACCAGCTTCTGAGCTGGCCACAAAAACGCAGCCTGCAAAACCTGCCGCTGTTGGCAAAGAGCCCTCAGCGGCTGGCAAAGAGCCCTCAGCTCAAAACAAAGAGCCCTCAGCGGCTGGCAAAGAGCCCTCAGCTCAAAACAAAGAGCCCTCAGCTCAAAACAAAGAGCCCTCAGCGGCTGGCAAAGAGCCCTCAGCTCAAAACAAAGAGCCCTCAACAGCTAGCGAACAGCCTTTAGCTGAAACTTCGCAAACAAAGTCGGCTGTAATTATCGAAGAAGCCCCAGAATTAGAAGAATCGATTGCGACGAATATGTCGGAATTTGCAGCTCACGAGATTCCGGGTTTCATCGAAGAAGACGAAGAAGAATACGAAAGCTTGTATGCGGAACAACAGGGTATTGAAGCGCAAGCTGCAGGGCTAATACCTCGAGGCGCAGAGGCGAATGATTCAGCACGAAATAATTCTGAACCTGCTACGCAGGAAAGCTCTGCCAATGTAATACAAGAAAGAGTAAAGCAACAAGAGGTTGGCGGCGAACCTGATGGTGGCAAAAGAACGGAACAGCAACCTACTACATCAGATTTAAGCTCATTGCTCGCAACCCGCCAGCGTTTGGCAGCTAAGCGAACTGAGTCGAGCAAGAGCACGCCTAGCACTAGCACAACTAGTGTTGATGCAGTAAATTCGCTGGTGGGAATAGATTCGAACATTGCTAATAAGCCAGCCATTGAAACCAAATTGGAAGAGGCAGTAGCGCCGAGTATTCAGGATTCGCCAGCAAACGAACTAAGCGAAACCCCAGTGGTAGCAAAGAAAATTGTGGCGGCAGCGCAAGTTGATGAATGGGCTGCAACCATAGAACAACTGAACATTGTTGGCCGTACGCGGCAGGTGTTGTTGCATTCCATGTTGCACCAAACTGAAGATCGCTTAGTGTTGGAGGTTGATGAAGCGCAACAAGGGCTGCTTTCTGGGCATATGGATGCAAGTATCAAGCATGAGTTAGGTAAGATCATGAATGTTGAGCGCCTACAGATCAAAACCGGTGCTCCGGAACGTACTCCATTTCGAATTCAGCAGGAAATTGATGCCAAGTTATTAAAAGACGCACAAGATCGTGTGGCCGCGCATCCGGGTATTCAGCAGTTACAAAGTAACTTTTCGGCGGAGCTAAAAAAGGTTGATGTGCTGCACTAATTAGCCGATTTAGGGTTGAAAATACCGGTGTGAGCCCAAAGATTAAGGTTTAAGAACAGGAATTAAAGGGCGCAATCACCAACGCGCTTAATTTTTTGATAAAAAGAGAGATATTGAGATGTTTAAAGGCGGCATGGGTAACATGATGAAACAAGCGCAGCAGATGCAGGAAAAAATGCAGAAGGCGCAAGATGAAATCGCGAGTATGGAAGTAACCGGTGAAGCCGGCGCAGGTATGGTTAAAGTTACGATGTATGGTAACCACAATGTGAAGCGTGTAGCTATCGACCCAAGCTTGTTCGGCGATGAAGATGACCGTGAAATGTTAGAAGATTTAATTGCGGCAGCTACCAACGATGCAGTGCGCCGTGTAGAAGAGGCCTCAAAAGAAAAAATGGGCTCTATTGCTGGTGGCATGGGCTTACCGCCAGGTATGAAGCTGCCGTTCTAATGAAAGCTTTTAGCCCGGCCATTGCGGCTTTGATTGAAACCTTGCGAGTTCTGCCTGGGGTTGGTCAAAAAACTGCGCAACGTATGGCGTTCCAGCTTTTGGAACGCCATCGCGATGGCGCCGCAAAGCTTGCTAGCGCACTCAACCATGCGTTAGAGGTGGTAGGGCGTTGCCAACGCTGTCGCACGCTCACTGAGGGCGATACCTGCTCTATTTGTGATAATCAAGTGCGTGCAGCAGAAGGCACAGTGTGCATTGTTGAATCACCAGCCGATGTATTAGCGGTTGAGCAAACAAGCCAATATAAAGGCCAATATTTCGTGTTGATGGGCCGTTTATCCCCCCTTGATGGCATTGGGCCAGCTGATATTGGTTTAGATTTATTAGAGAAACGCTTTCAAGAAGGTGGCATTAATGAAGTTATTCTTGCCACAAATCCCACCATGGAAGGCGATACTACAGCGCACTTTATTGCCGATTTAGCTGCCCGTTACAATATCAACGCAACGCGCATTGCGCATGGCGTGCCGGTAGGTGGTGAGCTGGAATATGTTGATCACACTACCTTAGGCCATGCCTTCTCCGGCCGTAAATCGTTATAAAGTTTCAGCTTTTTGCTTTAAATTTTCCCCTTGAAATATGAACTCCTTATCCCCATTACCTGTGTAGGGTTAATGACACGATAATTTAGGAGAGTAATCACCATGGCTGATAATCAGCATGCTGAAAAACACGGATTTCAAACGGAAGTAAAGCAGCTTCTACATTTGATGATTCATTCGCTTTACTCCAATAAGGATATTTTCCTTCGTGAGCTAATTTCTAATGCTTCCGATGCTGCCGATAAATTGCGCTTCAAAGCGTTACAAAATAATGATTTATTTGCCGGCGATGCAGAAATGCGGGTGCGTTTGAGCATTGATAAAGAGAATCGCAGTATCACTATTAGCGATAATGGTGTGGGTATGAGCCGCGAAGATGTAATGAGCCATTTAGGTACAATTGCAAAATCGGGCACGAAAGAATTTTTCAGCCAGCTTTCTGGCGATCAGAGTAAAGATTCTCAACTTATTGGCCAATTCGGCGTAGGTTTTTACTCTTCATTCATTGTTTCCGACCAAGTTACGGTGCGCACACGTGCTGCCGGTGCTGCGGAAGATGAAGCAGTAGAATGGCAATCGGCTGGTGATGGTGAATTTACTATTGCACCGATTTCGAAGAAAAGCCGCGGTACCGATATCACTTTACATCTGCGCGAAGGTGAAGAAGAATTTTTGGATGAATGGAAGCTACGTGAAATCGTAACTACCTACTCTGATCATTTGAGCATTCCGGTGCAAATGTGGAAAGAGGAACAACCTGAAAGTGAAGGCCCTGATGGCGAGAAAATTGCTGCTAAGCCAGGTGAATGGGAAACCGTAAACGCGGGTAAAGCACTTTGGTTACGTGAAAAGGGCGATATCAGCGATGAAGAATATCAAGAATTCTACAAAACCGTAGCGCATGATTTTGATGATCCGTTGCTGTGGAGCCACAACAAGGTTGAGGGTAAGCACGAGTACACCAGTTTGTTGTACATTCCGAAACGGGCGCCGTGGGATTTGTGGAACCGTGAAAACCAAAAAGGTATTAAATTGTATGTTCAGCGCGTGTTCATTATGGACGATGCCGAGCAGTTTATGCCAACCTACTTGCGTTTCGTTCGCGGTTTAATTGATTCTAATGATTTGCCATTGAACGTATCGCGGGAAATTCTGCAAGATAGCAAAGTAACGCGTTCGATGCGGAGTGCTAGCACGAAGAAAGTGCTGCAAAGCTTGGTGAAACTCGCTCGTGATGATGCAGAAGCTTACAACAGCTTCTGGGATAACTTCGGTAATGTATTGAAAGAAGGCCCTGCTGAAGATCAGGCAAATATTGAGCGTATCTGTGAGTTGTTGCGTTTTGCTTCAAGCCATGAAGATAGCAGCGAGCAACGAGTTTCTTTAGATGCCTACATTGAGCGCATGAAAGAAGGCCAAGATGCCATTTACTATATTGTAGCGGATAGCTATGAAGCGGCGAAGAACAACCCGGCGCTTGAGATATTCCGTAAGAAGGGCGTAGAAGTTCTATTACTCTCTGATCGCATTGATGAATGGTTAATGAGCCACATTACTGAATACAAAGAGAAGAAATTCCAATCGGTAACCCGCGGTGATTTAGATTTAGGTTCCCTTGATGACGATGCCGATAAAGCCGAGCAAGAAAAGCTTGAGGAAGATTTCGCCATCACGGTAGAGCGGTTTACTACAACCCTTGGTGATAAAGTGAAAAAGGTGCGGGTAACGCACCGGCTAACTGATTCGCCAGCCTGTATCGTTACCGACGATAATGATATGTCGACGCAAATGGCGAAATTAATGGAAGCGGCTGGGCAGAAGGTGCCAGAAACCAAATACATTCTCGAGTTAAACCCTGAACATCCATTAGTGAAGCGTGTTGCGGACGAACAGGATGAAGAACGTTTTGGCGAATGGGCTGATTTACTGTTAGAACAAGCAACGCTAGCAGAACGCGGTAGCTTAAAAGATCCGAGTATCTTTGTACGCCGCCTAAATCGCCTGATGTTGGCGCTTTAAGCTAAAAACCTCGTTAGTTAATTAAATGCTCTCCGTTTCGGGGAGCATTTTTTTTGTACAATGCCAGTGTGCGGGGCTGTGCTAGTTAATGATACAACCAACTTCGACTATGGTCGGCCTTGTTATTTGGGCCTTTGAAAGGTAAAGTTGGCGCATTATTTTTTGAATCATTTGATGACAATAATTTAGGGGAAACACCATGCGGATCATCCTTTTGGGGGCGCCTGGCGCAGGGAAGGGCACCCAAGCTCAATTTTTGATGAATACTTATAGTATTCCACAAATTTCTACCGGAGATATGCTACGTGCTGCGATTAAAGCTGGCACTGAGCTTGGCAAGAAAGCTAAAGAAGTAATGGATGCAGGCCAGTTGGTTTCCGATGATATTATGATTGGCTTGGTGCAAGAGCGAATTGCGCAAAAAGATTGTGAAAAGGGCTTCTTACTCGATGGATTCCCGCGGACTATTCCGCAAGCTGATGCTATGCAAGAAGCGGGCATCAAAATTGATTACGTACTTGAATTTGATGTAGCTGACGATGTAATTGTTGAGCGTATGGCTGGCCGCCGAGTACACCCAGGCTCTGGCCGTGTATATCACGTTACCTACAACCCGCCGAAAGAAGATGGCAAAGATGATGTTACTGGCGAAGATTTACTCGTTCGCGAAGATGATAAAGAAGCAACAGTGCGTAAGCGCTTGAAAATTTATCACGAGCAAACGGAGCCGTTGGTTGCTTATTACAAGAAGTTGGCTGACCAAGGCGTAGTGAAGTGCTATAAATTAGATGGTACGCAGAAAGTAGAAAAGATTAATAAAGAACTAAAAGATTTACTTGGCTAGGCACTTTCAAGGCCTACGCGGGTAAATACCGACAAGAATAATAATTTAAATTGGGGGCCATTATGATTTTGCCTGTTACAAGTTTATTCGCAGCGTTACTCACGCTTCTTTATCTGGTATTGGCGGTTCGTATTATTCGCCTGCGCTGGCGTGATCGCGTTGGGATTGGCAATGGCGAAGCGGTTGATTTGCAAGCTGCCGTTCGTATTCACGGTAACTTTATTGAGTACGTTCCGTTAGCCCTGATTTTGTTGGGCTTAATGGAATTGAATGGCGCCAATCCGGTATTGCTGTATGGCCTCGGTGGCTTGTTGTTCTTGGCGCGTATTAACCATGCAATTGGTTTAACTAAATCAGTGGGTGTTAGCGTATACCGTAGTATTGGTGTACTTGGTACCTTTGCTATGTTGCTACTTGCGGCGGGTTACTTGATCGGTTTTGTGATCGGAAATTCATAAGGTTTAAAATACATTATGACTAGCATTGTTGCTCTGCACAGCTCACAAAGCCATAGTGGGCAGTGGCGTTCCCTTGCTAAACAGCTCGCCCGCCTATTACCGGCGGGCGTTTCTTTTTATGCCCCCGATTTAATTGGATATGGCCAAGGCGTTTCCCTTGCTGAGGGCATACCACGTGATATTACGAAGTTTCGGCTAACTGATGAGTTGCAAGCCTTACAAGCGCAAGATGTGCCGGCTCCTGGCAGCTCTGAAAAAGTTATTTTAATTGGCCATTCTTATGGTGGCGCTACCGCGTTACAGTGGGCCTTGCGCTATCCAAGCCAGGTGCAAGGGCTGATACTCTACGAACCGGTAAGTTTTCACGTGTTGGCCGAAGAAGAAGCGGCGCGCGCAGAAATTCTTGCAATAACCGCTAGCATGGAAGGATTATCGCTCGCCGAATCGGCGGCAATATTTGTTGATTATTGGAATCAGCCGGGTTATTTCGCGCGTTTACCGGAAAAGGCCAAGGGGCTTATGGCGAAGCAACAGGCGAAGGTACAAGCTGATTTTTACGCCTTGTTAGCAGAAGAAACAACGCTAGCGGATTACGGCCAGATAAAGTGCCCCGTGGTATTATTGTATGGTGATGAATCGCCACTTTCGAGCCGCACCGTGGCGGCGCATTTAGCGGCTACACTGCCTAATTGCCAAGCGTTACCGGTACACGCTGGCCACATGGGGCCATTGGTGGCAAGTGATACAGTGAATCCATTTATTTTAGAAGCCTTAGCAAGTATGCAGGTGCTAGAGGGTAACCATTAGCCGAGCTAATACGATTCAGTTTGCACTTACTTGAACTCATATTTTAACGGCAACGCCGTTCTTTTTAGGAAATACCATGCGCCTTCTTTGGTCTAAAACCAAGATGTTGGGGCCCGAAACCAAGAAATTGGCTTTGTTAACGGGGCCTATTTTAATTGCTCAGCTCACGCAAATGTTGATGAGCGTTGTTGATACCTTGATGTCAGGGCGTGTTGGTGCGGTTGATTTGGCTGCTGTGGCTGTGGGTGGTGCAATTTGGATGCCGCTTACCTTACTTATTTTTGGTTTTGGCTTAGCGTTAGCGCCGGTAATTTCGCATTGTGATGGTGCTGATGAGCGCGATCAAGTAGCGCGGCATGTGCAACAATCGTTGTATACCTGCATAATTAGTGCACTGATTACCGCTGTTTTACTCTTCATTGCGCCTTACTTTTTGGCCATTATGGATGTGGAGCCCGAGTTTCGGCAAATGACACTGAGCTACCTGCGGTTCATTATGTGGGGCTTGCCGGCGTTTGTACTCTATGTAGTATTGCGTAACTTTTGTGAAGGCCTTTCACACACCATGCCCTCGCTGGTAATTGGCGTGATAGGCTTGCTGATTAATATTCCAGCAAACTACATCTTTATCTACGGTAAATTAGGGATGCCAGCACTTGGAGGAGCAGGCTCTGGGTTAGCTTCGGCCATCGTGTTGTGGGGTATGGCATTAAGCTTATTGGTGTATGTTATTTACGCCAAACGCTTTGCTGCAGTAGCGCCGTTCCGCAAATTTTTTCCGCCCGATTGGGACGACATTTGGCATTTCACTCGCCTTGGCTTTCCAATTTCCATGTCGCTATTTTTTGAAACCAGCCTATTTGCGGCGGTAGCTATTTTAATTGCGCCATTGGGCGCGGTGATGGTTTCTGGCCATCAAATTGCACTTAATGTTTCATCACTAGTGTATATGTTCCCGCTAAGCTTGAGTATGGCCGTTACCTTACGCGTTGGCTTCGCGCTCGGTGCACAGCGGCCGGTAGATGCGATGAACGCTTATAAAGTGGCGTTACTTATGGGCGTTAGTTTCGCTACCATTAATGGCTTAGGAATGTGGTTAGGGGGCCGTTGGCTTGCCGGCTTTTACACCGATAACCAAGAAATTATTTCCTTAGCCGGAACCCTGCTTGGGCTGGCGGCGATATTTACCGTTTCTGATACCTTCCAAGCTATTTCTATCGGCGCGTTGCGGGGCTATAAAGATACTCGTGCCGCGATGGTGGTTACGCTTATTTCTTATTGGCCTTTTGGTTTGAGTGTAGGGGTGGTTTTGGGGCTTACCGATTGGGTGGTGCCACGTATGGGAGCTGCAGGTTTCTGGATTGGCTTTATTTCCGGCTTAAGTGTTGCTGCGGTATTACTTACCTTGCGCTTGTTCCGTGTGCACAGCCGTTGGGAAGCAAAAATACACCAGCGATCCGAGTAACCGGGCCGCTGGTGGTGTGGATTAATGTTTGCGGCGTTCGCGTAATACGTTTACCACATCTTCTAGGCTGAGATCGCGAGCCTGCAAAACAACCAGCAAGTGATATAACAAATCAGCACTCTCATTTAGCAGCGCTTCATCGTTTTGTGCTACTGCAGCAAGTGCTACTTCAACCCCTTCTTCACCTACTTTTTGCGCACAGCGGCGAATACCATCGTTAAGCAATTTTGCGGTGTAGCTTTTGCCAGGGTTGCCAGCCGCTAAATCTGCTTTGCGAGCAGCAATAGTGCGCTCTAACTCAACTAGCTCGCTAGCAACCGGTTGCTGCGGTGGTAGCCAGCATGTTTCGGTACCTAAATGGCACGTAGGCCCTTGTGGCCGCGCTTGCACGAGTAGGGCATCGCTATCACAATCGGCAGTAACCGATTCTAATAACAGCTCATTACCAGAGCTTTCACCTTTCATCCATAAGCGCTGCTTGCTGCGGCTAAAAAACGTTACTTTGCCACTAGCCAAGGTTTGCTCTAGCGCTTCTGCGTTCATATAGCCCTGCATGAGTAAACGCCCGCTGGTGCTATCTTGCACCATGCATGGCAATAAGCCCTGCATTTTTTCCCATGCTAAATCAACAATATTGTCGCTGGTTACAATCATGATCTGTTCCTAGTTCGTTGTATTGAATTTGCTTCATGTTGCTAGGTGTTTATCATGAAGCAAATTCAAGTTACCGCCAAGCATTAGAGTTTAAGGGCGAATGGCAATATTAGCCTTACGCAACGTGGCTTTCAGTGTTGGAATCGGAATAATGCCTTTGTGAAAAACCGATGCAGCTAGTGCACCATCAACTTCTGCTTGTTGAAAAACATCAATAAAGTGTTGTTCTGCACCGGCACCACCAGAAGCTATCAACGGCACTGAACATTGTTTGCGAATATTCGCTAGTTGGGCAATATCGTAGCCTTTGCGCACGCCATCTTGATTCATGCAATTGAGCACAATTTCGCCAGCACCGCGGGCAATTACTTCATTTACCCAATCGGCGGTTTCCCAAGTGGTTTTTTCTGTACGGCTTTCATCGCCGGTAAATTTATATACTTCGTAGCACCCAGTTTCGGCATTGAAGAAGCTATCGATGCCAATAACCACACATTGTTGGCCAAATTCATCAACCAATTCGTTAATTAAATCAGGGCGGCGTAACGCAGGAGAATTTACTGATATTTTATCCGCGCCCATGGCAAGAATCTCGCGCGCTTGCTCAACACTTTGAATACCACCGGCCACCGCAAAAGGAATGTTAATCACTTCCGCTACTCGGCTCACCCATGATTTATCAACCACGCGGTTATCCGCACTGGCGGTAATATCGTAAAACACCAACTCATCAGCGCCTTCTTCGGCGTAACGAGTAGCTAGCGGCACGATATCGCCAACAATTTCGTGATTGCGAAATTGTACGCCCTTCACAACTTGGCCATCACGAACATCGAGGCATGGAATTATGCGTTTTGCCAGCATGTAATTGCCTCCTCAAGGGTGAACTTTCCGGTAAGCAAGGCTTTACCCAGTATTACGCTATCGCATTGCTCGGCTTTTAATGCAATTAAATCGTTCAAACCGGCAACACCGCCAGAAGCTTGCCAAACAATGTTGGGGTATTGGCGTTTCAGTTCAGCATATAAGGGCACGTTAGAGCCGCTCAGAGTGCCATCGCGGCTAATATCGGTGCAAAGCACATGGCGCAAGCCACGTTCAATGTATTGCTGTAAGAGAGCATCAAGAGTTACGCTGCTATTTTCTTGCCAGCCTTCAGTGGCCAGCCAGCGGTTGCCTTCGGCATCAATATTGATATCCAGTGCCAACACAATAGCTTCGGGGCCGAACTCATCTAGCCAAGCCAAAACGGTTTCAGGATCTTTTACCGCTTTCGAACCAATTACCGCGCGCTTAACGCCGGCTGCAAGCAATTGCTCAACATCAGCTTTAGTGCGAATACCACCGCCGGTTTGCACCGGTAAGCCGGATACTTTGGTTATCTCCGTTAGCAGCGCAAGCTGGCGTTTAGCGGGATCACGGGCACCATCTAAATCCACTAAGTGAATATATTCTGCGCCGCTATCGCGATATTGGCAGGCTACTGCAACTGGGTTGCTGTGATAGGTAGTTTGCTGGGCGAAATCGCCTTTCAATAACCGCACAACTTGGCCATCAATTAAATCAAGTGCTGGAATTAACATGAAAGCTCCAAGAAATTCTTTAAAACGCGGGCGCCATCGGCACCGGAACGCTCTGGATGAAATTGCACGCCCATAAAATTGTTATGCGCAATGGCGGCCGAAAATGCTTGTGTGTATTCACAACTAGCAATGGTTTGTTCACTAATAGGCGCCGCAAAGCTGTGCACAAAATAGAACCAAGGTTGGCTCAAGCCCTCGAACAATGGGTGATCAGATACCTCTGTGCGGTTCCAACCCATGTGCGGTAAAGGTTTACCGCCGGCTGCTTGCATGCGTTCAATTACGCCTGGAATAACCCCAAGGCATGCTACTGAACCTGCGGTTTCTCCAGTAGCAACGGCTGAACCAGCGCCAGCTTCAGCAGAACGTTCGGTAAGCATTTGCATACCTAAACAAATACCTAGTACCGGCTGCGTTAAAGCGCGCAATACTGGCACAAGGCCTAAGCTTTCTAACGAACGCATAGCGGCGCTAGCTGTACCTACGCCGGGCAGTACAACATGGCTTGCGGCTTTGATTATTTCAGGATCAGCACTGATAACAGGCGTAACACCCAAGCGGCGAAAGGCAAAATCTACCGATGCTAAGTTCGCAACCCGAGTATTCACAATCACTAGATTCACGCGAGAACTCCCTTACTCGAAGGCATTTCGCTACCTTGCTTGCGAATAGCTTGGCGTAAGCCCCGGCCAAATACCTTAAACAGGCTTTCTACTTGGTGGTGGGCATTGCCCTCAGTGGTTGTAAGGTGCAACGATACTTTCATGGTATCGCAAAGCGAACGGAAGAAATGCTCAACCATTTGCGTACCTAATTGGCCCACGTGCTCGGCACTGAAATCAGCATTAAATACTAAAAACGGGCGGCCAGAAATATCCAATATGCACTCGGCACGGCATTCATCCATTGGTAATACAAAACCAAAACGGCCAATACCGCGTTTATCACCCATAGCTTTGTATAAGGCTTCGCCTAATGCTAACGCAGTATCTTCAACGGTGTGGTGATCATCGATGTGTAGATCACCGGTTACGCCAACTTGTAGCGAAAATCCACCGTGGGTAGCGATCTGTTCCAACATGTGATCGAAAAAGCCTAATCCTGTGTGAATCTTAATCGGGCCGCTTTCATCTAAATTCACATCAATGCGGATATCGGTTTCTTTGGTGGTACGCGTTACAGAAGCTACACGTTGTTTTTGCGTGAGGCTCTTCACAATCGCTGGCCAGTTATTCTCTTGCCGATCATAACGAATGCCTTGAATACCCATAGCATCGGCGAGCTGCAAATCGGTATCGCGATCGCCAATTACCGCTGATGTAGTAAAATCTACTTTGCCTTGCTGCAAATATTCTTTTACTAAGCCGAGCTTAGGTTTGCGGCAGCTACAGTTTTCATGGTCAAAATGTGGGCAAATCAGCACATCGGCAAATGTAATGCCGTGCGCCGCGAACAAGGCCATCATGGCATTGTGTGGCGCATCAAAATCAGCCTGCGGGAAGCTATCGGTGCCAAGGCCATCTTGATTGCTCACCATTACTAAGGTGTAACCTGCATTTTGTAAATCTTGCAGGGCATTTACCACACTCGGTTCATAAACGAGCTTATCGAGGCGATCGAGCTGTTTATCAACGGCTGGCTCTTCTACTAAAGTGCCATCACGGTCGATAAATAAAATCTTTTGCGCTGCCATTTACTTGGCCTCCGTTTTTTTCGTAAGCACCGTTTTCTCAGGTTCCGAATCGTTGCGAGAATTAAGTTGCTGGTATTTTTTTAGCAGGCTAAGTAGCTGAATATTTTCTTCGGGGCTGCCAATAGTAATGCGCACTACCTGCTCTAACCCAATTTGATTCGATTGATTGCGAAGCAGTACCCCAGCATCCACGCAGTATTGTATCAGCGCTTGCGCATCTTGTACTTGGATTAGAATGAAATTGGTAACGCTTGGATACACTGCAGTTACATAACTCAACTTTTGCAGCTCAATTGCTAGCAAATCACGCTCACTCACCGTTTCAAAGGTGTTTTGGCGTGTGGCTATAAGATTATCGAATTGCAATGCTTGGCTGGCAATTTGCACGCTAACATCAGGTAATGGGTAGGGCGCAAGAATGGGCAACAAGGCGTTAATCAATGCCTCTGATCCTATGGTAAAGCCAACTCGAATACCGGCAAGGCCAAAGGCTTTAGAAAGGGTGCGCATTACTACAAGGTTTTCGTAAGTTTCGAGATAACGAACCATAGAAACGTTGTTGGTAGCCTTCGCAATTTTGCTTTTCTCTTGCTCTGAAGCTGATAGGCCTGCCAGTGCTTCAACAAACTTACTGGTTTCGGCAAATTCGATATAGGCCTCATCCGATACCACCAAAGCGCGGCCTCGGCACATTTCGATTACGGCTAATATATCTTCTTCCCGCAACGCATTGCCAAGTGGGTTTGAAGGGTTGCACAAAAACACTACTTTAATGCGGCCAGCGGCTTCATCGAGTGCTTTTTGAATACCATCAAGATCAAGTTGCCAGTTCTGCTGCTGTAATGGCACCACCACGGTTTCATTGTGGTTGATGCTGGCGGAAATCGCATACATGCCATACGTGGGCGGGCAGATAAGAATTTGATCGCGGCCGGGTTCACAGAAACTCCGAATTAATAATTCAATGCTCTCATCACTGCCGCGATGGCTAATCAGCTGATTGGCATTCACGCCAGCATAATTTGCATAGGCTTGATTAAGCTTTTTATTCTGAAAATCAGGATAGCGATTGAGATCTTCAGTAGCTACTTGATAGCTGCGGCCATAGGGCGATTCATTGGCGTTTAGCCACAAATTACCGCCCGACATGCTGCGGCGTGCAGATGCATAGGGAGTAAAGCTCTGTAAGTGCTCACGCAACAATTGTTGAATAAAACCTGCGCTCATGCTGGTATCTCCGCTCATATCTTATTTGCTGCTATCTGTTGCAGTATCGCGCTGAAAACGCGCACTTTCCAAACGCAGTGAAACAGCGCGTAAGTGAGCATCCAGCGATTCTTCCGCCGCTAAATCAATAATAGTTTCACCTAGATCAGCAAGGCCCTGTGGGCTAACTGTTTGCACCGTGTAACGCCGATAAAAATCAAGTAAACCTAAGCTACTATAATTCCGTGCAAAGCCGTAAGTGGGCAATACGTGGTTGGTGCCCGTGGCATAATCACCGCCTGATTCAGGGGTGTAGTGGCCCACGAAAATTGAGCCCGCGCGAGTTAGCTTTGGCAACCACTGCGCGCAATCATCGAGTTGTAAACTTAAGTGCTCTGGTGCATAAGTTTCGCTAATCGTCACGGCCTCAGCTAAATCTTGAGTAAGAATTAAAGCACTCGATGCTAATGCCTGATTAGTGATTTCGGCACGAGGCAAAGTAGCGAGTTGATTTGCTAACGCTTCGCGCACGGCGGCAATTAAGTTGCTAGAAGGGCTTAATAATAGTACTTGTGAATCAGGGCCGTGCTCCGCTTGAGAGAGTAAATCCGCAGCAACAAATGCAGGTTCGGCGCTATCATCGGCAATAACCAATAACTCAGAAGGGCCTGCTGGTAAATCAATAGCAGGGCCGCCGGCACGTTGGCTTACTTGTTGCTTTGCTTCGGTAACGTAGCTATTGCCCGGGCCAAATATTTTATCCACCGCAGGAATGCTCTCGGTACCTAACGCCAATGCAGCTATTGCTTGCGCACCGCCACCCAAATATACACCGGTAACACCGCATTTAAGTGCGGCATAGCAAATGGCTGGAGTTAATTCGCCTTGCGCATTTGGCGGGCTAATTAACACACGCTCACTGCAATTAGCAATTTGCGCGGGAACGCCAAGCATTAATACGGTACTTGGTAAACTAGCGCTGCCACCGGGAATATATAAGCCTACGCGGGTAAGTGCTGCGAACCGTTGTTCACAAAAAACTCCTGGCATCGTTTCTAAAGCAATATCTTCAGGCTTCTGTGCTAAGTGAAAAGCACGAATGTTGGTGTAGGCTTGATCAATCGCTGCTTTCACCTTGGCTGGCGTTTGCGCAGCAATTTCGGCCACTTTATCCATGCTCAGCTCTGGGCTTTGCAAGCTAACACCATCGAAACGTTGGGTGAGGGCAAGCAATGCCGCATCGCCTTCTTTAGCAACCTTATCGATAATTGTGGCTACTTGTTCGCGCAATGTTTCTGAAACGGCTTGCACCGGCCGGTTAAGCAGTTGCGCGCGGGTTTCACTGCTAGCTTCTTGCCAATTAATTGGTGCTGGCAATTGAATGTTCATGCTCATGGCGATTTATCCCATCATTTTTTCGATTGGCATCACTAAAATGGAGCTACAGCCGAGTGCTTTTAACTGCTCCATGGTTTCCCAAAATAAGTTTTCAGTGCTCACAACGTGCACGGCAACTTGGCTATCGCTGTGGCTTAACGGAAGTATGGTAGGGCGTTCAGCGCCCGGCAAAATAGCCTCTACTTCTTTCAATTTATCTTTCGGTGCGTGCAGCATGATGTATTTGCTTTCTTTCGCTAATTGCACGCCATCAAGCCGCGCCAGCAATTTATTTACCAGTTCTTGTTTCTCATTGCTTAAGGCTTCTTCGCGCTGAATAAGTTGCACTTGCGAACGGAAGATTACTTCTTGCTCAACTAAACCATTCGCTTCAAGGGTGGCGCCGGTAGATACGAGATCGCAAATAGCATCGGCAAGGCCCGCTCGTGGTGCTACTTCAACCGAACCGGTAAGCATTACGGTGCGTGCTTTAATATTTTGTTTTGCAAGGTAGCTTTCCAACAAACGTGGGTATGTGGTGGCAATTTTTTTACCAGCTAGAGCCTGCAAACCTTGGTAATTTGCTTCTTTTGGCACAGCTACGCTTAATCGGCAAAAGCCAAAATCGAGGCGACGTAGTGAATTGAAGCTGCTTGGCTGCTGTTTGATAACCCGCTCAAGGCGCTCTTCTTCTAAAACGTTTTCGCCGATTAAACCCAAATCAACAACACCGTCCATTACTAAGCCGGGAATATCGTCATCACGAACACGGAGTAAATCTACTGGGTGGCTTGTGCTGTGTGCCATTAAACGTGCTTCATGGATATTGAATTTCACACCGCATGCTTCAAGTAATTTCATTGATTCTTTACTCAAGCGACCCGATTTTTGTACTGCTATAGTTAGGCGTTCGTTGCTCATTCTCATTATCCTTTCAGTTCTAATTTAAATTTTTTTGATTTCGTATTTTTTATTACGTTCTTTGTTGCCGCAAAAGCACAAAGAAAAAGCCCCGGTAAGGTACGCTTCCGGGGCTTGCAGCTTGTTTAACTTGGAAGGTACCGTTGATTAAAACGTACCTCCCATTACAGCAGAAGGCCGTTACAGGGGATGATGGTGATGGTATTTTGTTGTTACAGCTTCACACACACTACGCAAAGCTGGCGCACACGCGCTAGCTTTATAGTTGTCTGCAAAGTTGTATAATAAAACCATCGTTTCAGCCTTTAGTTTCTGCGTTGATTTGTAAAGTTGTATGGATTTTACGTTGCTGAGAGAAAATTGCAAGTGTTCTCACTGATATTCTCCCGCCATATTCTTACCCAATGCATTGAACTTAAAGCATCGGCCTATAGGGTTTTCGGTAAAACGAGTAGGAAAGTGGTGCCTTTGCCTTCTTCGCTTTTCACCGTAATATCGCCCCGAAGTTTTTGCCGAACTAGGTTATATACAATCGACATGCCCAATCCTGTTCCACCATCATTACGTCTTGTGGTGAAGAAAGGATCGAAAATTTGGGTAAGCGTTTCGTTATTCATTCCAGCGCCATTATCGATAAATTTCAAGCGTATCTGGTTTCCCTCAATTGATTCAGCCTCAAGGCGTAATTCGCCGCCCGGTTCTTTGAATGCGTGGCGAATTGAATTGGTTACTAAATTAGTGATAATTTGTGCCATGGCGCCCGGTATGGTAACCATTCGAATATCTTTCGGGATATTAATTTCATAACTAATCCCAGCTCGGCGAAGTTCGATAGATAGAGTAGACATCACCTCTTCTAGATAGCCGCGTAAATCAATTTCTCGTTGTTCGGCAACCATTTGATCTACGGCAATTTGTTTAAAGTTGCTGATCAGAGCGCCTACACGCGATAAATTCTTTTGTGTGAGGCTTAACGAATCGGCACTGCGATCTAGGAAGTTAGTGAGTTGCTCACGCGTTAAATTGCCCTGGGTAAGGTGCTCTTTTAACACCGTAATTCTATCGTTCACCATGCTCGTTCCAGTAATAGCTACGCCGAGCGGGGTGTTTACTTCATGAGCAACACCGGCCACGAGGTTACCAAGTGCCGCCATTTTTTCTGATTCCACCAGTTTATCTTGGGCTTCATGCAGCTCATCTAAGGCAAACATGAGCTTACCCGCAGTTTTGCGCTTATTAAGAAACATAACAACGGTTGTAAAGGCGAGAATTAAAGCTATTAAAAGCGCTGCACCAATCGACCAAAGATACGAGCGTTGGCGATCAATAGTGCGCTCACGAGATTCTAGTAATGCAAGCTGCTCATCGAGTGCGTTACGTTGATCGCGCAGTTGTTGTTGCTGCACGGAGAGCACATTTCGGTTAGCGGTGATACGCTCGGCTAAATCATCACTTTCTAGTTGTTTTTGGCGTAATTGTTGTTCTTTTTCATTTAGTTCTGTTTGTTGTGCAGCAAGCAACGATTCACTCTGCCTTAACGTTTGCTGAATTTGCCGAAGTTGTTCTTCACGCAGCAAAATTTGCTGGCGTTGTTGATCAAGCTCGTTCAGTAAATCGCGTAATGCCGATTGCTGCGATTCCATCACTTGCTCGCGATCTTCAAGAGTTCCTTGCTGGGCACGCAAAACATTATCGCGTTCACGAATGGTTTGTTCTAACACCTGAATTCGGCTCAGTAACTGATTATTCTCTCGCTGAGTATTGGTAAGGTTTTGCTGTAATTCGCGTTGTTCGTTTTCCAATTGTGCCAAACGCTGATAGGCTCGCCGAGCATACACTGCAAGCTCAAGCTCGTTGCCCCGTAATGTAAGTAAATCAAGGGTAGAACGTAAGCCACTATCCTGAATGCGATCGCTGTTAACTTGGAAGGCTAAACGGTTTTGATTTCCGCTCACTAGATTAATCATCATATCGTCGCGTACGGGTGAATGTTCACTTATCACCAAAATAGGGCGCGAGCGGGTTGCATTAAATGCACTGTTCAACTGGTGTGAAGCGCCGGGTGCGATATAAAGAATATCAACATCACTGGCCATATTGGGCCGGGTAAGTAGTTGCACATCAATTTGTAGGCCACGCACTGGCAATATTGGCGCTGAGATAAGTTGTTGATACACCGATTCGTTACCGAGCACGCCAATAGTGAGTTGCTGGCGCACTGATTCATTTGGCCAAGTTACATACTGAACCACATTAGATAAATAGGCGGCACGTAATTCTTCGGGTGTTATTTCCGCATTACGTTCATTTATAGCACTACGAGTTTGGGTGTTAGTTTGTGCAAAGGCTTGATTCACGTTGGCGATAGTGAAAATCGAGCTTACTAACATTAAAGAAATCAGTAAAAACCGACGCATCATAACATTCGGCATCCTAAGCAACTTATGGAATAATGCGGTAAGCATAACGTAAAGGAAGAAAGGATGTCAGAGGTAACTGCAGTTTTTACACCCGGAGGTGCATTAAGTAAATCGCTCCCGGGCTTCCAGCCCCGCCCAGCCCAGCAGAAAATGGCCGCTGCTATTGAATCACTCAGCAAAGCTGGGGATCAACTAGTGGTTGAAGCGGAAACGGGAACGGGTAAAACCTTTGCGTATCTAGCGCCGGCGCTTTTGCGCGGCGGAAAAGTGATTCTTTCTACTGGAACGCGTAATTTACAAGAACAATTATTTCATCGCGATTTGCCCCAGCTTCGCGATGCGTTGGCGCCACAAGCGGTTGCAGCGCTACTCAAAGGCCGCTCGAATTATTTGTGTTTAAATCGGCTAGAACAATCGATTAAACATCCTACTGATGCGGATAGCACGGTGCTTTCGCAATTACAGGAAGTTCGTGATTGGGCGAACCGCACGAAAAGTGGTGATTTGGGTGAGTTAGCCTCTCTACCCGAAGATGCGCCAGTAATTCCGCGAGTAACCAGCACCATTGATAATTGCCTTGGCCGTGAATGCCCACAATACGAAGATTGTTACTTGGTGAAAGCCCGCAAAGAAGCCTTAGAGGCCGATATTGTGGTGGTAAATCATCATTTGTTTTGTGCCGATTTAGTATTGAAAGATACCGGCTTTGGCGAATTAATTCCTGCAGCTGATATGGTGGTTTTTGATGAAGCGCACCAGCTGCCTGATATCGCTAGCCAATATTTCAGCGATACGGTTTCTACGCGGGGGCTGGTGGATTTATGCAAAGATTTGCAGTTCCTTTATAAAACTGTAGTTCGTGATGCTAAATCGTTATCGCAGATAGCCGATCAGCTTGAACGCGCAGCCCGTGATTTGCGGTTGAATTTCCCTTTGGATCCAGAACGCGGCAATTGGCGTGATGCGCTGAATCAAGATGAGCGCGCCAAAGCTAGCACGCATTTGGCCGAACTGATTAGCCGGGCGCAAGCTATTTGCAAAAATTTGGTAGGGCGTGATAAGGATCTCGATCAGTGTTTTGAACGCTTAGATTTAATTCGTAAGCGTTGGGATTTATTGTTGAATACACAGGTAACAGGGTATAGCTATTGGTATGAAACTAGCCAACGGCACTTAACCGTGCATCGCACGCCGCTTTCTGTAGCAGAGCCCTTTGGCCGCCAACTTGCCGAACAAGAAGCCCGTTGGGTATTCACATCAGCAACACTAACCGTTGATGGCTCCTTTGATTACTTTAGTGAACGTTTAGGCTTGGGTAATGCGAAAACTTTAATTTTAGACAGCCCGTTTGATTTTGCTAAACAAGCAATGCTTTGTTTGCCGCGGTACTTACCGGAGCCGCATGCCCCGCAAATGGGCGATGCCTTGATAGATATAGTACGCAAAGTAATTGCAGTGAACCCTGGTGGTACGTTTGTACTTTTTACCAGCCATCGCATGCTGCAAAAAGTTGCGCAAGCGCTTACCGATAACATTGATAGGCCTTTAATGGTACAGGGGCAAAGCAGTAAACGTGAGCTATTAAGTACCTTTGTGGCCGCGGGCAATGGTGTGCTGCTCGGCACTAGCTCATTTTGGGAAGGGGTTGATGTGCGCGGCGATGCGCTAACGTGCGTGATTATTGATAAATTGCCATTCACCTCGCCGGATGAACCGTTGTTACAGGCACGAGTTGAAGATTGCCGCATGCGCGGTGGCGACCCTTTTGCCAGTATTCAAATACCGCAAGCGGTGATTGCCATGAAGCAAGGTGCAGGCCGTTTGGTTCGGGATGTTACGGATAGGGGCGTGCTAATTATTTGTGATAATCGGATTGTAACCAAGCGCTATGGCGCCACATTCCTAAGCAGCTTACCGGCTATGGCAAGAACTCGTTCATTAGAAAAGACATTAGAATTTTTAGCCGCTGCCAATGTTTTGAAAGGCGAGGAAGAGCCTGAAGATGAAGCAGTTGCAGGAGAAGTAAAATGAAAAGCTCACGGTTACTAGCCATTGATAGTGCAACCGAATATTGCTCTGTTGCGTATACAGATGGTCAGCAATTAATTATTCGTGGCCAAGAAGCGCCGAGAAAGCATGCAGATTTATTGTTGCCATATGTGCAAGAAGTTCTCGCTGAAGCGCAAGTAACGCTTGCTGATTTAGATGCAATTGTGGTTGGGCGTGGGCCGGGAAGTTTTACCGGCGTGCGCATTGCAGCGGGTATTGCTCAAGGTTTGGCATTTAGCCAAAATATTCCATTGATTGGGGTATCGAGTTTGGAAGCTATGGCTCAGCAGGCGTTTCGCTTACATGGTGCCACAGCAGTGGCGGCGGCGATCGATGCGCGAATGGGTGAGGTTTATTTTGGAACCTGTGTGGCCGAGCACGGTCTGATGGTTATGCAAGGCAGCGAAGTTGTCTGTGCGCCAAATACCGTAGGTGCATTAAGTAATGCGCATGAATGGTATACGGTGGGTACAGGTTTCATTACCTATCCCGATATTTTAGCCGAACGTTTTGGCAACGAGGCTGTTGTAAGGCCTACTAACATTCGCTTTCCCCATGCCGAAGATATGCTACCGATTGGTACGCAACGTTTATTAAACGGAAAGGCTGTTGCGGCGGAAGATTTTGATGTTCATTATGTTCGTAACGAAGTAACGTGGCAAAAGCTGCCCGGCCGTTCGTAAGCGTTTGTGAAAATGTTTTTTGAAAGAGAACGGGTGCTTATTTGCAATCGCTGAAGATTTAGGTGTTGATAAGCCTGATTACAGCGAATTAATCGAGGAAAGTGAGATGAAAAAGCCTGTATTATTTGGTTTATCAGTATTCATTTTAGCGCTCACGCTAACCGGGTGTGCTACCCAGATACCAGAATCAGTGCGTGGTGATGGCGGTGAGTTAACAACCTTTACGCAAGTTAAAGCTGCGCCAGAAGCTACTGTTGGCCAGCAAGTGCGTTGGGGTGGGGTTATCGCGGAAGTGCGGAATCGCGAAGATAATTCAGAAATTGAAGTAGTTGGGTTTGCTTTACGGAGTTTTGGTCGGCCTGAATCTAATGATGAAACCTATGGCCGTTTTCGAGTTATTGTTGCAGGCTTTGCCGACCCTGAGGTTTATGCAAAAGGGCGCATGATTACGGTGCTTGGAACCTATACTGAAACTGAAGCCGGCATGATCGGTGAATATGTTTATGAATTCCCGGTAGTACAAGCCAGTGGCGTGGAGTTGTGGCGCGAAGAAGCGCCGAGAATCGACGATTGGCGCTATGATATTTATTCGCCGCGCTATCGCAATTACCTTTATGGTGTAGGCCCATATCGCGTACACCCTTATCATTACTATCCATATCATTATTACCCGCAAGGTGGGGTAATTCGTAGTGGCACTCGGCCGCACCGCAGCGATGGTACTCGCCCATCAAGCCAGCAACCAAGCCAGCAGCCCAGCCCGCAACCTAGGCAGCGTATAGAACATCGGCCTCCGGTTGATCGTGAGGAACGGTATATTATTGAATGAGAGCTTTTAGTACGAAACTTCCACATATAGAACTTGCGGGCCTGCAATCAGGCCCGCAGTCATTTCCGCAACTATTAGCGTTGCATGGTTGGTTAGATAATGCGCAGAGCTTTGTTCCTTTAAATGCGCATTTGGATAGCTTTCATCGGTATTTTTTGGATTTTCCAGGCCATGGGTGCTCGGGCCATAGGCCAACCGGAGGCTGGTACTATTTTACTGAGTATGTAGCCGATGTAGTTGCTTTCATTGAGCACGAAAATCTGTACGATTTGCATTTGGTTGGCCATAGTATGGGCGGCTACGTAGCACAGTTAGTGGCAAGCATTTGCCCTGAGCGCGTGAGCAAGTTAACCTTAATTGAAGCGTTTGGCCTGTATATCAGCACTCAAGGTGATGTTGTTGATCATCTTGCAAAGGCTATTTCTACGCGCAAACGGTTGGCCGAGAAAACAGCTCCTATATACCCAGATAGTGAACGTTTGGTAAAGTTAAGAGCCGAAAAAAGTGAACTGAGCGAAGATTTAGCGCGTTTAATTATTGAGCGGAATTTGCAGCCAGTTGCCAATGGTGTTGAGTGGCGAATAGATCCAAGAGTTCGTTTGGCTTCACCAATTCGCTTTACAGAAGCGAACGCTACCGATATGTTGAAGCATATAGTTTGCCCAGTTCAGTTGATTTTAGGTGATACTGGCCACGAAGATTTACGCAAGGCTCTGGCTGCGTGGCAGAAGTATGTTCCGCAATTACAGGTGCATACTTTAGTTGGGGGGCACCACGTGCACATGCAACAGCCAGAACAAGTAGCACAAATAATAGGCAGCCTAAGTTGAATTTGCGATGTATTTCGGTGAAATCGCGGCAAAAATGTGGATAAAATCGAGATAAGCGCTAGGAACAACTGGTCTGATATGCGAGTATTACGCGTTTTTAATTTTAAGAATAATAGCTAATCAGGAGCATTCACGGTGGAAAAGATTTGGTTAAAACGTTATCCAAACGGGGTTCCGACGGAAATCGATCCGGATCATTACGCGTCTTTGGTAGATATTTTTGAAGAGAGCGTAAAGAAATATAAAGATTCTCCGGCCTTTAGTAACATGGACCATGAAATTACATATGGCGAGTTAGATACATTAACAGAGCAATTCGCAGCATATTTGCAAGGGCTAGGCCTAAAGAAAGGCGACCCGGTGGCAGTAATGATGCCGAACTTGTTGCAATATCCAGTGGCTTTGTTCGGTATTTTACGTGCTGGCATGACAGTGGTGAACGTAAACCCATTGTATACCGCACGTGAACTGAAGCATCAGCTTAACGATTCGAAAACCAAAGCGATTGTTATTCTCAAAAACTTTGCTGAAACTCTCACAAAGATTGAGAAAGACGTGAAGCTCGATAAGGTTATTTTGACGGGTATCGGCGATATGTTGCCAGCACCTAAAGGTTGGATTGTTAACTTCGTTGTGAAGTACGTGAAGAAAATGGTGCCTGCCTACAGCCTGAGCAATACCATTGAATTCAATGAAACCCTTAAAATCGGTAGCAAGAAAACCTACACGCGGCCAGAAATCGCCGGTGATGCGTTAGCCTTCCTGCAATACACAGGTGGCACTACTGGAGTATCGAAAGGCGCAATGCTAACGCACCGAAATATGGTGGCTAACTTAGACCAGATTTCGGCGTTTATCCTGCCGCGCTTAACTGATGGCAAAGAAGTGGTGATAACGGCGCTTCCGCTTTATCATATCTTTGCGTTAACCGCGAACTGCCTAGCTTTCCTTAAGTTTGGTGGCAAAAACATATTAATTACTAACCCACGTGATATGCCGGCGTTTGTGAAAGAACTGAGTAAACACAAGTTCACTATGATTTCAGGTGTAAATACGCTGTTTAACGGCCTGTTACATACACCAGGATTCAAAGATCTTGATTTTTCACATTTGAAAATCGCTCTAGGTGGCGGTATGGCAGTGCAACGTGCGGTAGCTGAGAACTGGGAAAAAGTAACCGGTTCGGCGTTACTGGAAGGCTATGGCCTAACGGAATGTTCGCCGGTGGTTACTGCAAACCCATTCGATATTGAGCATTATACCGGCAGCATTGGTATTCCATTGCCTTCAACAGATGTGATTATTGTTGATGAAGATGGTAAAGAATTGCCGCAGGGTGAAACCGGTGAGATTTGGGCCAAAGGCCCGCAGGTAATGGCTGGCTACTTAGGCCGCCAAGAAGATACCGATAAATCTATTAAAGATGGCTGGTTTGCAACAGGCGATATGGGCACCATGGACGAACATGGTTTCTTCCGCATCGTTGATCGCAAAAAAGATATGATTTTGGTATCGGGTTTTAACGTGTATCCAAATGAAATCGAAGATGTGGTTGCGAGCCACCCGAAAGTGCTGGAAGTAGCTGCTGTAGGTGTGGAGCATGAAGCTTCTGGTGAAGTGGTTAAGATTGTGGTGGTGAAGAAAGATCAATCGTTAGGTGAGAAAGAGCTAATTGATTATTGCCGCGAAAACTTAACTGCGTACAAAGTACCTAAGATTGTAGAATTCCGTGATGAATTGCCAAAAACAAACGTTGGCAAGATCCTGCGCAGAGAACTACGTGATAATTAATACGAAACAACAGTTCGGAATATTGAATGAGTAAGAACTTTCGTATGATAAACGCCACCGAGGAATTGGTGGCGTTTTGCGATCTAGCAAAAGCGAATGGTTGGCTGGCGCTGGATACAGAATTTGTGAGAACACGCACGCTATATGCTGAACTTGGTTTGGTGCAAGCGCGAACAGGCGAAGAAATTGTGCTTGTTGACCCCTTAAACGGGGTTGATTTAAGTGCGCTTTGGCAACTGTTGCGCAGCGATATCATTACTGTATTGCATGCCGCAGGCGAAGATTTAGAAATTTTCCAGCGTAATAATGCTGCCCCTCGATTTCTATTTGATACTCAAATTGCCAATGCCTTTATTAGCGATGGTACGCAAATTGGTTACGCTGGCCTCGTAGAACAAATGCTAAATGTTAGTGTAGATAAGAGCCAGAGCCGCACCGATTGGTTGCAACGGCCACTTAGCCCAGCGCAGCTTGAGTATGCAGCAGCCGATGTAGAATACTTAGCTGAGCTTTATCCAACCTTGCGGGCAAAAACCATTGATTCCGGTATGGAAACTTTGGTGTTAGCTGAATGCCAAGAGCAGGTAGCGAAGCGGGCACGAGAAACTGTGGCTGAATTAGCGTGGCGCGATATCGGTGGTGTGAGCTTACTTGATGGTAGCGGCCGGGCTATTCTGCGTGAACTCGCACAATGGCGGCTAGAGCTTGCTCGAGAAAGGAACATAGCATTACCTTTTGTTGCTCGCGATCATATTTTAACCGATATTGCCCGCAATAAACCGAGCAACCGCCATGAACTAAGCCAAACAGAAGAGCTCCACCCTAAATCGTTGCGCTTGTATGGGGAGGCTATTTTGCAGTGCGTAGAGCGAGGCTTGGCAGTGCCGAAAGAACAGCAACCGGAAGAAATTCCGCGTTATGATCAAGATTGGCAATATAAACGCTTCTTTAAAGCAGCTAAAGCAATATTAAAAGCTGCCGGCGAATCGGCGAACATTCCAGTGCCTTTGATGGGCTCACGCAAACAAATTAACGAAATTTATGTATGGCATCATTTCACTACTGAGGCCACTAAAGCTAAACTTCATACACCAGATTTGTATAACGGATGGCGCGGTGAACTGGTAGCAAAACCAATGGCGGAATTGGTGGCAGCAAGTAGTTAAGCTTCGGCTGTAAATATTCCGTTTTTGTATTGGCTTTTTTCTCGCTGTTAGAGCGAATTGAGGTGAGCATGTTAGTTCGCATATTACGTTCGCCGAAAAAGGCGGACACCTATTTATATCTTCCCCTGAAAGCCGAAATAGATGAATTACCAGAGGTGTTGCAAGGGTTATTTACGCCTGAGCAACTGGTAACTAAGTTATCAATAACACCAGAACGACAACTTGCCCGTATTTCTGGTGTAAAGCTGCTGGAACACCTGAATACCGAAGGGTACTATCTACAAGTACCGCCACCGGTGGTGAGTTTATTGAGAACACCGGAATAGTATTGAAGAATAATATACAAGTTCGAGGCAATCGCCGTTGAACAACGTAAAGAGGAAGGCCCATGCAAGCGTTAAAGAATAATTTCATACCGTATTTTACTGTGGCGAACATGCGCATGGCGCTGTTCATCATGGTTTTTGCTTTATTTTCCTTAGGTAATGTTGCCGTAGGTAATGAGCGTGATGTTGATGTTGAAGGCTTTCCTGCTTATGTAGAGAAACTCAAAGAAGAAGCTTTGGCGCATGGGATTTCAGCGGAAACCATTGAGAAAGCATTTGTTGATGTGAGCTTTTATGAGCGGGCAGTAACGGCTGATCGTAATCAACCGGAATTTACCATTACCTTAGATACTTATTTGCCGCGGGCAGTGCCTGATTGGAAAGTGCGCCAGGGTATTGAAAAGTACAATGAGCACAAAGAATTGCTGGAACGCATTGGTGCAGAATATGGTGTGCAGCCGCGTTTTATCGTTGCCTTGTGGGGAATTGAAACCAACTATGGTGGTTACACGGGTAACTTCCGGGTTATTTCGGCGTTGGCAACCTTGGCTTACGAGGGCCGCCGCGAGGAAATGTTTAAGCGTCAATTAATGCAAGCGTTAGAAATTATTGATGCTGGGCACATTGAACCTGAGCAAATGCGAGGTTCGTGGGCCGGAGCTATGGGGCAAACCCAATTTATGCCAAGCTCGTTTTTGGCCTACGCGGTTGATGGCGATGGTGATGGCAAAATAGATATTTGGAATAGCTACGCCGATGTTTTTTCTTCTGCCGCAAACTACTTAGCCAACGTTGGTTGGGATGATAGCAAAACGTGGGGTAGGCAGGTGCAGTTACCAGCAGGTTTTGATGTTGAAAAAGCAGGCTTAAGCAGCAAAAAATTATTATCAGAATGGCAAGATTTAGGCATTCGCCGTTACGATGGCAGCGATTTACCAACGCGGGAAATTCCTGCATCAGTAATTATTCCTGATGGTGTTGATGGCCGCGCTTATCTTGCTTACCACAATTGGGATGTGCTCATGCGCTGGAACCGTTCAAACTACTTTGTTGTAGTGGTAGGGCATCTCGCCGATCGGATTCAAATGGGGCAGTAAATGTCGATTAACGCGTACACGTTCAAACCTCACGGTGTGGGGTTACCTGATGTAACCATGCCTGTTGACCGAGCACTGTACTCGGTAAATGGTGGGCCGATGGCGGCAGCGGCTGGTAAAATAGTGTGCGTTGGCCGTAATTACGCTGATCATGCTAAAGAACTCGGCAACGAGGTGCCAGAGGCCCCCTTGCTGTTTATGAAGCCGGCATCTTCAATTCAACCTTTGCATTCGGAACAGCTGCGAATTCCAACCGATAAAGGTGCTTGCCATCACGAGTTAGAATTGGCGGTGTTGATTGGTGGCCTGATGCAGGGAGTAAATGCCTCGGAAGCGATGAGTAACGTTGCCGGCTACGCGCTAGCCCTCGATTTAACCCTGCGCGATGTGCAAGATGAGCTGAAAGCTAAAGGCCAGCCATGGGAGCGCGCAAAGGCGTTTGATGGCAGTGCCGCGCTTGGGCCGTTTGTTTCCGCGAATGTGTTTGGTAATGTCGCGAAAGCTAGTTTTTCGCTGGAACGCAACGGGGAAGTGCAACAGCAAGGGAAAGCGAGCGATATGATCTTCCCGGTGGCGGAGTTACTGGCGGAAATTTCTGCAATCTTTACCCTTGAGCCAGGTGATATTGTGCTAACCGGCACGCCAGCAGGTGTGGGGCCATTGGTTGTAGGCGATAACTTAAGTACTAAGTTAATCACCGGAAATGGCCAAGAATGGGCGTGGCAAACTCGTGTTACGAGCCGCTGATGGAATTTTGGCAGGAAAAATCACTTAGCGAAATGACAGTTGTGGAGTGGGAATCGCTCTGTGATGGTTGCGGTAAGTGTTGTTTGCATAAACTGCTCGATGAACGTGAAGATTTAAATGCCGATGCACCCATGGAGCTCGGTGAAGATTTACATTACACCAATGTTGCCTGCCAGTTGCTTGATACTCAATCAGGTGGTTGCAGTAATTACACGAATCGCCATCAATTTGTACCAGATTGCGTGCAACTGTCACTGGCAGCATTGCCGAATATTCATTTTATGCCTCCAAGCTGTGCGTATCGGCGTTTACATGAAGGCCGAGGGCTTCCCAGTTGGCATCCTTTGTTGCACAAGGGTTCTCGGGTTGCCATGGAAGCCGCAGGAATGGCCGTTACGTGCCATCCTACTGTGCATGATACGGAAAGTGCCGCGGAAGACGGCTTGATTGTGCTTTGGCCGCTTGCGGATGAACAATAATATTTATATGCAAATGTTGGGGTTAAGCGCCATATGACGCGTTAACCAAAGATTTTTATATTTTGCGTAAATAAAGCAAACGAACGATCAATGTTATTGCAGCAATGCTGAGTAATATAAAGAATATTATTTGCATCCACTCGGGCATATTCAAGCCCATCAAACGCCAGCCATCATCGCCGCAAATGCCGGTTACTGCGAATACGCTTGGAAACCATTCATGTAAAGGCGCCCAGCTCGGAAAATTTGGGAAGGCAGCACAGCTATTGAATAACGGATTTGCATCACGCTGTAACCACAAATGGTGATTGGCGGCTGATAGCCCAGCCCAAGCACTCGCGATCCAGCCAACATAAGCAACAACGCGAATGGCGGCATTTTGTGGCGCTAGAACCCCCAACCAAGCGAAGAGCGCTACTCCGATCATGGCGGTGCGTTGATAGATACACTGTACACAAGGGTTTAAGCCTTGTACGTGTTGCATGATCAGCGCGGCAGCTACTAACCCAGAGCTCGCTAGGGCCAGTAAAAGCCAAGGCCATTTTTGCTCTGGCCACTTGGCAATGCGATGCAGTGGTGTCATTCCTGAGGTTAATTTATTTTTATTCGTATTCATCGCAATTCCATGGTTAACTTCAGTTGGTGAATTATTATTTTAAAACAGCATGCTAACCCAAGCGTTAGAGAAAAAGAATGCCTAGGCAGCGGATTCTGCTGTCGGATAAGCATCTAAAACTTGTCCGACCATTACCAGCAAGTTACAATCAAACGCTGTTCCTATCGAATTTAAACGATTTAGCGAAGAAAGGCACTTATGTTTATTAAAGCAAAAAGCCCAGCAGGGTTTGCAGAAGAATTTATTGTGAAGTCTATTTGGAAGGGCGATTTCGCACCGGGATCTATTTTGCCTGCAGAACGTGAGTTGTCTGAATTAATTGGTGTTACGCGCACCACACTCCGCGAAGTTCTGCAACGCTTGGCCCGTGATGGTTGGTTAACTATTCAGCACGGTAAACCTACGAAGGTAAATAACTTCTGGGAAACCTCTGGCTTAAATATATTAGAAACGTTAGCTCGGCTAGATGAAGATGGCATGCCAGATTTGGTTGATCAGCTGCTTTCAGCGCGCACCAACATTAGCGCCATTTATATTCGCCAAGCCATTCGCCAAAACAAAGAACGTGCTGCAGAAGTGCTGCGCAGCGCGCAAACCGTGGAAGATACCCCGAAAGCCTTTGCTGATTTCGATTATCAATTGAATCATGAATTAGCGTTTGCTTCAGGCAACCCGATTTATGTATTAGTATTGAATGGCTTTAAAGGTTTGTATGCGCGCATTGGCCAGTTTTATTTTGCAGAGCCGGTAGGCCGTGAGTTGGCTCGCAAGTATTACGAAGAAATGCTGCAACTAGTTGAAGCAGGCGATCAAGCCGGTGCAATGAATTTGGTACGCCAATATGGCTATGATTCAGCCGCGATTTGGAAAAATTTACGCGATTCAATTCCTGAAAACTTGGTGGATTAAAGTGTGGGTTTAACCACGTGCTAATCACCTCAACAACAACGAGAAGCATGATGTTTAAAACCAAAAAAATACTAACAGCTACTCTTTCTTTAATGGCGTTTTTCTCTTTTTCCGTAGCTGTGCAAAGCGCGGAATCGGCAAAAACGCCACTGCAATACGATGATGTATTCTTACTTGAATACGCCAGTTCACCAGCACCACGGCCAAGTTCGGAAGAAATTGTGTTCGTGCGCACTTGGATGGACCGGCAAAATGATCGCCGCCGTAGCCGATTATGGACGGTGCAGGCCGATGGCTCCCAGTTACAACCACTCACCCCACTTGAACAAAACGCGCAACAGCCAGTTTGGTCGCCTATAGGTGATCGTTTGGCGTATGTGGCGGATGGCCAAATTTATATGCATTGGGCGAATTCTGGCCGCAGTGGCCAAATCTCGCACCTGCAACACGGGCCTTCATCATTAACTTGGTCGCCAGATGGCCAGTGGCTGGCGTTTGTAATGTTCACGCCCGAGAAACGCACTGCGCCAGTAAGCTTACCGGGTAAGCCCGAAGGGGCTGAATGGGCAGAGGCGCCGATTTATCTTGATAGTCGACAGTACCGTGCCGATGGTGCCGGGTATTTACCCCCTGGATATCGCCATATCTACATGATGCCTGCCGAGGGCGGCACGCCGATTCAACTTACTTCGGGTGATTTCAACCATGGTGGCAACCTGAGTTGGGCTATTGATGGCAGTGCCCTTTATTTTTCCGCGAATCGCCGTGTTGATGAGCACAAACAACCACTTAATAGTGAAGTTTATCGGCTTGATATTGAAACTCGTGAAGTTACCGCGCTTACCGATCGTTACGGCCCAGATAATAACCCGCAGGTTTCTCCCAATGGAGAGTGGATTGCTTACACAGGTGTGGATGATCGCAAGCTAGCGCAGCAAAACCAAAAGCTCTACGTTATGCGCACAGATGGTAGTGGCATTCGCTCATTGAGTGCGGAATTGGATCAGCATATAACTAGCTTCGAATGGGCTGCCAATAGCCAAGGCGTATTTATGGCCTATGATGCACAAGGCAAGGGCACTATTGCCTATCAGCCATTACAAGGTGAATTACAGGTGCTAACCGACGATATGGGTGGTGTAGCTTATAGCCGCCCATATACTGGGGGGCAATTCGCGGTAGTGGGCGATAATCGTTTGGTTTACACCCAAGCCAGTACTGAACATCCAGCTGAATTGGCGGTGCTGCGAATGAATTCGAGCCCAAATACGATTACCCAGCTCAATCGTGATTTAGTAGCGAAGCGAGAAATAGGCAAAGTTGAAGAGATTTGGTATCCATCTTCTGTGGATGATCGCCAGATTCATGGTTGGATTATTTACCCGCCGGGCTTTGATGAAAGTAAGCAATACCCTTTGATTCTTGAGATTCATGGTGGGCCACACGCCGCTTACGGGCCTTATTTTGCTATGGAGTTGCAGTTGATGGCGGCGCAGGGTTATGTAGTGCTCTACACCAACCCACGAGGTTCAACCAGCTACGGCGAGGATTTTGCAAACCTAATCCACCATAACTATCCAAGCCATGATTACAACGATTTGATGGATGGCGTTGATGCGGTTATTGCTAAAGGCTTTATCAATGAAGATGAACTCTTTATTACCGGCGGCAGTGGCGGTGGGGTGTTAACTACTTGGTCGATAGGCCACACAGATCGTTTCCGTGCAGCCGCTGCGGTAAACCCAGTGATTAATTGGTATAGCTTTGCTCTAAACGCCGATATGTACAATTACTTCAGCCAATATTGGTTCCCAGATTTACCGTGGGAAAACCCGGAGCATTATTTAAAGCATTCGCCAATATCTTATGTGGGTAATGTAACAACACCAACGTTGTTGTTTACGGGGGAGGCAGATCACCGCACGCCGATCTCAGAAACAGAACAATATTACCAAGCTTTACAATTGCGCGGAATCGATACCGCCATGGTTCGAGTTCCAGGAGCATCCCACGCTTTGCATACTCGGCCGAGCAATCATATGGCAAAACCCGCGTATGTAATTTATTGGTTTGAAAAATATCGTACTCTAAGTGAATAATGTTTGCAGCATTTCGCTGGGTTGTGATCTATAGTGAGAGTAACAACAACCAAGGAGAATGATAGATGAATACAAAACTAGCAATTGGTACCTCAATATTACTCGGTACTTTTGTTTTAAACCCTGCGGTTATGCCAGTAGCGCACGCAGATATTATCAGCACTCATGATGTTGTTGCAGAAAAGCAATCTGGGCTTGATCGGGCGCAATTAACTGAGCAACTGCAACGCGATGACGTTCGTGAGCAGCTTGTTAAGTTCGGTGTAAACCCTAATGAAGCCATTGCGCGCGTAAATGCAATGACAGACGCAGAAGTGTTACATCTAACTGCTGGCATTGGAGAGTTTCCTGCAGGTGAAGGCGTTAGTATTAGCTTAGGTGTCATTTTAGTGATTGTCCTTATTTGGTTAGTTCTTGTTCGCTAAAAGGTAGTGTTTTAATTGCGTTGTAACCAAAAAGAAAGTAATTTCTTGATTGAAAACCGCCCACAACTGAGAACTGCAGTTGTGGCGGTTTTTTCATTTCTATTTCTCGTGGCTTGCGCCAGCGCGCCGATGCAGCATACTGAATTAGCATTAGCAGATTATCAGCCTATTGAGCTGCGTGATACGCCATTCTTTCCACAAGAAGATTATCAGTGCGGGCCTGCGGCTTTAGCAACGATCTTACAAGTGAGCGGTGTTGATAGCGCCGATCCCGACACATTACGCGAACAAATTTATATTCCCGATCGACAAGGTAGCCTGCAAACAGAATTAATCGCTGCGAGCCGCAGGGCCGAGCGCATTCCGTATGTATTAGAGCCGCAGTTTTCTGCGTTACTTGCCGAACTTTATGCGGGTAACCCGGTATTGGTGTTGCAAAACTTAGCGCTAGCGCGCTGGCCGCAGTGGCATTATGCGGTAGTGGTGGGCTTTCAGCCAGATACGCAAACGATAGTTCTGCGCTCTGGAATCAATGAGCGTGAAGAAATGTCTTTACGGGCTTTTGAGCGAACTTGGCGGTTGGCGGATTATTGGGCCTTGGTAGTGGCGCCCAATGGGCTAACACCGGTTACGGCGAAACCGCTACGTTACTTTGCGGCGGTTGCTGCAATGGAGCAGCAGCAACGTTGGCAGGCTGCTCTAGCTGGCTATGCTGCGGCAGAGCAGCGCTGGCCTGAAGATGCCACAAGTGCTTTGGGTATGGGGAATATTGCATACCAACAACGAAATTTTTCGTTAGCTGAAGAGCACTACTATCGAGCGAGTGAATTAGACCCTTATGAGCCAGCTATTTTCTATAACTTGGCTTGGGCGTTATTTCGGCAAGGTAAAGTAGAGGAGGCTCGGCTTTCTGCTGCTACCGCTGCCAGTTTAGCGCCGGAGCATTCGGTATATGGCAAGGCGGTTGGCGCGCTAGAACAAGCGCAGTGAGCCTACCAAGCCAGAACAACGAACTATAGAACGTTGGTAATCAAGCATAAAAAACGGCGCCCTAGGGCGCCGTTTTACGTTTTATATATTTTCAGACACTGCTAATCGAGCAATTTAAACCAACAATTAACCGAAGTTTTTGCTGGCAAATTCCCAGTTTACTAATGACCAGAATGCATCCATATATTTAGGGCGTGCATTGCGATAATCAATGTAGTAAGCGTGTTCCCACAAATCTACGGTTAATACTGGAATTGTATTTTCATCAGTAATTGGTGTTGCTGCGTTACTGGTGTTTACGATATCCACACCGCCATCTTTGGTTTTTACTAACCATGTCCAGCTTGAACCGAAATTGTTTACTGCGCTAGTAGTGAAAGCTTCTTTAAACTTATCAAAAGAACCCCACTTTTTATCGATTGCTTCGGCTAGCGCACCAGTTGGTTTGCCGCCGCCATTTGGGCTTAAGCAATGCCAGTAGAATGTGTGGTTCCAGATTTGTGCCGCGTTATTGAATACACCACCGCTAGAAGTTTTTACAATTTCTTCGAGTGATTTACCGGCGAACTCAGAACCTTCAACAAGACCGTTTAACTTATCAACGTATGTTTGGTGATGCTTACCATAGTGATACTCTAAGGTTTCCGCAGAAATGTGTGGCTCTAGTGCATTTTTTTCGTAAGGAAGTGCTGGTAATTCGAAAGACATATTATGCTTCTCCGTTCGTTGTCTAAATGCTGGCATCCACAACCGTACAAGATGGTAACCATAATTTATGGGTGCCGATAATCCAAAATTCTGTGTTTATTATAGCGGTTGTTCTATGTAACAGATAGCGGCAAGAAAACTTGGCCACGGTATTCGCTATAACATTACCATATACATGGAGGCAGGAGATTTGGATTTCAAGGGGGAAATCAATATTCGTTATGTGTTCAGGTGGTTCATCCGCCGCCATTGCTTGTGCTATAATACGCGCCATTCAATAATGGCGATGAGCTTTGATGTTTTTGTTTTAAAGCGATATGAGAGTGCTTATGGCCTTTTGTGTTATCGGCCTACTTTTACTTTTTAAGGAGTTGTTATGCAAGATATGCAGCCTGAGCAAACCGAAGATACAGAAACACGTATTCGCCAGCAAATTGCTGAGAACCCAGTATTACTTTATATGAAAGGTTCACCAAAATTACCAAGCTGTGGTTTTTCTGCGCAAGCTTCACAAGCGTTAATGGCATGCGGTAAGCCTTTCGCTTACGTAGATATTTTGCAAAACCCAGATATTCGCGCTGAACTTCCCCGTATTGCCGATTGGCCAACTTTCCCGCAGTTGTGGGTGAGCGGAGAGTTAATTGGTGGTTGCGATATTATCCTAGAAATGTTCCAACAGGGTGAGCTGCAACCATTGGTAGTTGCCGCAGCACCTGAAGTAGATGAGAGCGGCGCAGAATAACTTTTTTTGGGGTTGGTTTTGTACAAGTAGCCCCAACATTCTTAAATACGTTGCTAGCGTATTGTTTTTCCTAAGTAATCCTACCTAGGCTTACTACCTATTTAAATAAAAAATGGAGAATAAAATGGCTGTATTAGTTGGCCGTCAGGCCCCTGATTTTACTGCAGCAGCAGTATTGGGTAATGGTGAAATTGTTGAAGGTTTCACTCTGAGCGACCATATCAAAGGTAAAAAAGCGGTTCTTTTCTTTTACCCGCTAGATTTCACCTTTGTTTGCCCATCTGAGCTAATTGCTTTTGATAAGCGTTTAGCTGAATTTGAAAAGCGCGGTGTGGAAGTTATCGGTGTTTCTATCGATTCACAATTCTCTCACCATGCATGGCGCAGCACACCAGTTGAGAAAGGTGGTATTGGCGAAGTAAAATACCCGTTGGTTGCTGATGTTAAGCATGAAATCGTAAAAGCATACGATATCGAGCACCCTGAAGCGGGCGTTGCTTTCCGTGCTTCATTCTTAATTGATGAAGAAGGCCAAGTACGCCATCAAGTGGTTAACGATTTACCATTAGGCCGTAACGTAGATGAAATGCTACGTATGGTTGATGCGTTAAACTTCCACCAAGAACATGGTGAAGTGTGCCCAGCTGGCTGGACTGCCGGTGATGAAGGTATGAAAGCGGATGCTAAAGGCGTTGCTGATTACCTAACCAAGAACAGCGGCAAGCTTTAATTGTAAGTATTGCTACCGTAAATATTGGTGCAGAAAGTTAAGTAATTGAAGGAAAGGCGAAATCGATATTCGATTTCGCCTTTTTTTATGCGATTTTTTACTCGGTTTCAGAATCGTTCGATTTGAATTTATCATGCTGAGAAACCAGTGGCCAACCGCCGAGGTTTTGGTAGCGATTCACCATCCAACAGAATAATTCGGCGGTGCGCTCTGTATCGTAAACGGCGCTGTGCGCCTCTTTGCTATCGAACGGTATACCAGCGGCGCGGCAAGCCTTTACTAGCACTGTTTGGCCAATCGTAAGGGCAGCTAAGGCTGTGGTATCGAAAGTAACAAACGGGTGGAAGGGATTACGCTTCAAACTCGCGCGTTCCGCCGCCGCCATTACAAAACTGTGATCAAAAGTAGCATTGTGGCCCACGAGCACACAGCGCTGACAATCCGCTGCTTTTTGTGCTTTTCGAATAGCTCGGAACATATCCCTTAACGCTTCCCCTTCATCAATAGCACCACGCAGTTCGCTGAACGGTTCAATACCATTGAAATCAATAGCTGCCTGTTCAATATTAGCGCCCTCGAAAGGCTTGATATGTGCATGATGAGTGGCGATAGGGACGAGCTGGCCGTTATCATCAAAATCTACTATCACTGCTGCTATTTCAAGAAGCGCATCGGTTTTGGCGTTAAACCCAGCAGTTTCCACATCAATAACAACTGGAAAATACCCACGAAAGCGATCTTTTAGAGCTAGGGGCCTATTGCCCTGATTGCTATCGTCGGCTGGTGAATCACTCATGAATATCCTTTTATATTTTTTTTAATTACAAATTTAGCGGGCGGCCGGATAATCCAAAGCCCAATTAATAAGAAGTTCGGTACCAACGCGCAAAGAAGCTTCATCGGCATAAAAGTATGGCGAATGATTACTGGGGGCGGTTAACGGGTTTTGATCTGGTGGTGTAATACCAAGAAACACAAACATACTCGGTACTTCTAATGCGTAAAATGAGAAATCTTCTGCACCTGTTACTAAATCGGCTTCATACAGATTCTCACTACCGATAATACGCTCCATAGTCGGCATCATTCGGGTAACTAAATCAGGGTTGTTTACCGTCACGGGATAGCCTTCATCAATGAATACCTCAGCTCGGGCTCCACTTGCGGCGGCTGTCATCTCTGCGGTGGTTGTTAGCTTCTCAAAAATCTCGCTGCGAATACCCATATCAAAATTACGAATCGTACCTTCGAGGTATACTTCGTCGGGAATAATATTGTTGCGCACACCGCCTTCTACAATGCCAAAGCTTACCACAGCAGGTGCCTTGGTGATATTAACTTGCCGGCTCACGATGGTTTGTACATTATTGATAATTTGGCTCGCTACAACGATGGGATCAATGCCGCCCCATGGTCGTGAACCATGAGTTTGTTCACCCAGCACCCGAATTTCAAAACGATCGGAGGACGCCATCAGAGGCCCTTTGCGATAGCCAATATGGCCAGTAGTACCTGCAGACCAAACGTGAATTCCAAATACTGCATCGGGCTTTTCGATAGCAAATAGGCCTTCTTTCAGCATCAGTTCAGCGCCACCTTCTTCCCCTTCTGGGGCACCTTCTTCAGCCGGTTGAAAGATAAACATAATATTGCCGGTAAGCTCTGCTTGTTTCCTAGCTAAATATTCGGCAGCACCCATTAGCATGGCAACATGCAGATCATGGCCGCAGGCATGCATTACGGGCACTTCACGGCCGCGGTATTCGCCGGTTGCAACAGAGGCAAATGGCACATCGGTCATTTCTTTCACTGGAAGAGCGTCCATATCGGCACGCAGGGCAACAGTAGGCCCCGGATGCGCGCCTCGGAGGATACCAACAACGCCGGTATGCGCGATATCGGTGGTAACCTCTAAGCCTAACGAACGTAAATGCTCGGCAACCACACCAGAGGTGCGAAACTCTCGGTTACTTAATTCGGGGTGTTGGTGCAGATCGCGGCGCCATTCAATTACTCGTTGCTCTAAGGCTTCACTAATAGTGGCATTGTGAGCGGAGGGGGCCGTATCGGCAGCATTGTTCACTGATTCAGCATAACTATCTGTGGTGATAAAACTAGCTAAAAGCACTGTTAAACCAATAATCGTGAGCTTCATTGTGTTCACTCCAAATGTGTGGGGTTAAGCTCAGTATTACAGTGCGCCCAAAAGAGCGCAACATATTGATGCGTTCTTCCACAACTGGCGAACAATGTGCGATACCTTGGGGCGTTTAGATCTCGGTTTTATCTTTAAACTCGCATAAATCTTCGATAATGCAGGAGCCGCAACGAGGTTTGCGAGCAATGCAAGTATAGCGGCCATGGAGAATCAGCCAGTGGTGCACATCTACTTTAAATTCGGCAGGCACCACTTTTAATAATCGTTGTTCCACGGCATCAACATTTTTACCTGGCGCTAACTTAGTTCGATTACTCACCCGAAATATATGAGTATCAACCGCAATGGTGGGCCAACCAAAGGCCGTATTTAACACCACGTTTGCGGTTTTTCGGCCAACACCGGGCAGTGCCTCTAGCGCTTCACGATCTTCGGGTACAACGCCGTTGTGTTTTTCTACCAGAATCCGGCAGGTTTTAATCGTATTCTCGGCTTTCGTATTGAACAAACCAATCGTTTTTATATAGTGCTTCACCCCATCAACCCCAAGCGCCAACATATCAGCAGGGTTATTCGCCACAGCAAATAATGGCCCGGTGGCTTTGTTCACGCCAACATCGGTGGCTTGCGCTGAAAGGAGCACCGCAATGAGCAACTCAAACGGGTTACTAAAGTTAAGTTCGGTGGTGGGGTTTGGGTTGTTGTCGCGCAGCCGCGTTAAAATTTCGATACGTTTTTGTTGATTCATTCGCTGCTCTTTTCCTCAGATGAAGTTTCTTCAGATCAGGTTTTCAGATCAGGATACGTGAGTTACACGAGCGCGTTGTGCTTTCTCTACCGGTGCCTTGGCTAGTTTTTCGCGCTTGCGGGCATCAAGCCAATTCTTTCCGGCAATTAAGAAGCCCAAGCCAATGAAAGCACCCGGAGGCAAAATGGCGATAAGCAGCGGATAATCAAACTCAATGAGTTGCACCCGCAAAGAACTTGCCCATTCGCCCAGCAACAATTCAGCACCATCAAATAGAGTGCCCTGGCCAATAAGCTCGCGCATCGCACCAAGGGCAATTAATACGGCCGCAAAGCCGAGCCCCATCATGAGCCCATCGAAACCCGCCTTATACCAATTATTCTTGGAAGCATAAGCTTCCGCACGGCCGATAATGGCGCAGTTGGTTACTATCAGCGGAATAAAAATACCGAGCGCCATATATAGACCATAGGTAAAGGCATTCATGGTGAGTTCTACTAAAGTAACGAAGGTAGCAATAACGATAACAAATACCGGAATGCGAATTTCGTTAGGTACAAAATTGCGCACTAGGGAAACGGTAATGTTAGAGCCAACTAAAACGAGTAGCGTGGCGATACCTAAGCCAAGCGCATTGGTTACGGTGCCTGATACCGCAAGGAGCGGGCATAAACCAAGCAGTTGCACTAGGGCAGGGTTGTTTTCCCACAATCCATCTTTGCTTAATGTGTGATATTCGTTACTCATTCTGCAAACTCCGCAACCATAATTTCTGCGCTTTCTGCATAACAATTCGTGGGGGCGCGGAAAAGTTCTTGGCTATTTTCTTGCGCATACCAAACTGCTTTGCGTACTGCGTTTACAAGCGCTCTAGGTGTGATAGTAGCGCCAGTGAATTGATCGAACATACCGTTATCGCGGCGCACCGCCCAGCGAGAATCATTTTCACTGCGCACCCGTTCACCATCAAAAGATAATATCCAATCGCTTTTCTTTAGTTCAATTTTATCACCTAACCCTGGGGTTTCACGGTGTTGTAAAACGCGCACACCTTGCACTTGGCCGTTGCGGTTAACCGCTACCAAAAAATGAATGTTGCCGCTGTAACCATCGGTTGCTGTAGCACGAATTGCCAGAGCGTTTGCTTGCCCCTGCAAGCGTGAACGATACACCGGTTGCTGGGGTGCGCCCAATGCTTCAGGAGCAGCGATCAGTGAACAATCGGCATAGAGGTCGTTATCATGCTGTGCTGCTGGAATTAACGCGTTTAGCGTGCGTAATAGCTCACTGCGTTGCTGCTCAGCGATACGATCAGCGGTGAGGTATTGCGTGGCCACTACCAGTGAAGTGGCGGCAATGGCAAAAGCACCAAGAATTAGGCCGTTTTTTTGCATGTTCTTCAGCATTAACCGGCTTCCTTATTATGGCCATAAGTAACAGGGCGTGTGTATTGATCGATTACCGGTACACATAGGTTGGCGAGTAACACTGCAAATGCCACGGCATCGGGGTAGCCACCATAGCTACGAATAACATAAATAAGAACGCCGATGAGCGCTGCGTAGATCAGCTTCCCTTTGCTTGATGTAGCAGCAGAAACCGGATCAGTGGCAATAAAGAAGGCGGCAAACATGGTGGCACCGCTAAACAAATGAATATTTAGGCCCGGTAGATAATCAGGCGCAAAAATACTGCCAAGAATGGCGCAAACAGAAAGCGCACCGAGCATAGCTACCGGGATGTGCCATTGAATTACCCGTTGCTGTAAGAGCAATAAACCACCAAGTAAATAGCCTAAATTAACCCACTGCCAACCAGCGCCAGCAAAGCCGATAAATTGCGGATGCTGTAAGGCTTCACTTAGCGTAGCGCCTTGGCCCAGTTGCGTTTTGAGGTGATCGAGTGGCGTTGCCATTACCACCGCATCCAGCATTGAGCCGGTATCGATGCGGCGCATTTGTTCAAGGCTGAAGCCTTCGCTAGTGAATTGAAATAAGAAGAGGTAAAGCGAATCAATAAAGCTTGGGGCGTTAGTAGCAAAACCCGTGGGTGGCATCCACGCTGTCATTTGTACAGGAAAAGAAATCAGCAGTAGCACATAACCGGCCATTGCTGGATTGAATATGTTATGGCCCACACCACCGAATAAATGCTTTACCACAACAATAGAAAAGAGTGTGCCAATAACAATAACCCACCACGGCGCTAAAGGCGGAATGCTTACTGCAAGCAATGCTGCGGTAACTATAGCGGTGTTATCTTGTAAGCCTGAACTTGGGGCACGATCGCGCGCAATTAAGCATAAAGATTCGGCGGCGAGTGCTACGGTAATAGCTAATGAAAGTTGAAAAACAACACCCCAACCAAAGAAATAAAGCTGCGCCAAAAAGCCAGGAAGCATAGCGAAAAGCACCAGCTGCATGAGTTTTGCAGTGGTGCGGCGTTGGTGATGATGCGGTGAAGATGCAATATAGAAACTCATGAGTTGTCGTCACCTTTATGGTTCGTTGCGTCCTGCGTGTTTTCGATATCGTTTTTGTGCTCGGCTTCGAGCTTTGCTAATTGCTCACGTTCGGCTTTTTTCGCTTTTGCTCGAGCTACGGCAGCGGCTACCGCATCTTTTTTATCGTTTGCAGGGGCTTCGCTCGCTTCACGCTCGGCCTTCTTGGCTTTCGCTCGAGCTACGGCAGCGGCTACTGCATCTTTTTTATCGTTTGCAGGGGCTTCGCTCGCTTCACGCTCGGCCTTCTTGGCTTTCGCCCGAGCTACGGCAGCGGCTACTGCATCTTTCTGTTCTGTTTTTGCCGTTCCACCTTCACTCTCTTGTAGGGCTTTTTTAGCTTTTACGCGCGCCAGAGCAGCTTTAACAGGATCTTGTTCATCACCGGCAGCGGCCGCATTTTTTCGAGCTTCTTGCGCTGCTTTGCGCGCTTCAGCTGCCTTTTCATGTTTAGCTAAACGTTCTTCTTTTTCCCGCTCAAGCCGAGCTTGCCTAGCTTCAAAACGTTGCCGTGCAATTTCTGATTTCTGATGCTCTATGGCTTGCTCGCGAATTTCTGCTTTTGCTTGTCGATAATATTGCACCAAGGGAATTTGGCTAGGGCAAACATAAGCACATATACCGCATTCGATGCAATCGCCAAGGTGATGTTGTTTTAAGCCATCATAATCTTTTGCCTTCGCTAGCCACTGAAGTTGCTGTGGTAGAAGTGAGGCAGGGCAGGCTATTTCACAGGCACCACAACGAATGCAGGCCATTTCAGCTTGTGCTGGGGCGAGCTCTTGTTGTGAAGGTGCAAGAATACAGTTGGTAGTTTTTATTACCGGAATTTGCAAATTAGTAACGGTAAAGCCCATCATCGGGCCGCCCATAATTACCCGCTGTTTGTTCTCAGCCTTTATTTCTTCAGCCTTAAAACCTGATTGCTGAAGCAAGTATTCAATTGGAGTGCCCAGTAAAGCCCAAGCTGTACCAGGTTGCTGTAAAGCTTCTCCAGTAATAGTAACCACGCGCTCAAGTAATGGCTCGCCATGGTTAATTGCACGAGAAACCGCAAAAGCGGTAGCTACGTTTTGCATTAATATACCGATATCAGCAGGTAAACCGCGAACGGGAACTTGCTTACCGGTCAGTACTTGAATTAATTGTTTTTCGCCACCGGAAGGATAGCGAGTAGGCACTACTTTCACTACCGGGTTAGCTGAGTTTGTATCGGTTTGCAAATCGCTGATCGCTTGCATAAATGCTGCGGCTGCTTCTGGTTTATTATCTTCTATGGCAATAACCAGTTGCTTCGCTGAGGTAAGTTTTTGCAGTAAAAGGCTACCCGCGAGAATTTCATCGGCATGTTCGCGCATAAGGCGGTCGTCAGAAACGATGTAAGGTTCGCACTCAACACCATTAATAATCAACATATCAATATTGCGTGCACCTGCTACTTTTCGTGCAGTAGGGAAACCTGCGCCGCCGAGCCCAGCAATACCCATCGCTTGCAAATGTTGTAGTACTTCGCGTTGGCTAATTGTATCGATGTCGGCAATTGGCTGGCGCGGATACCATGCATCTTTACCATCGGGTTGAATGCAAATAGTAGGCCCAGTAAGCCCAGATGGGTGATTCAGTGGGTGCTCTAGAATACCGGTAATGGTGCCTGAAGTAGAGGCGTGTATTGGCAGCCCGTTATCAACTCCAGGAATGGTAAGGGGTTGGCCTTTCTGCACATAATCACCCTGAGCAACACAAAGTTCACCGGGTTCGCCTACATGCTGGCGTAGCGGAATAAACACGGCTGGCGGTAACGGAAAGCGTTGAATGTTTTTCAGGTTCGCGGGGGCCTTTCGCTCTGGCGGGTGAATGCCACCAGGGAAGCTCCATAACTTGCTGTTTGCGGAAATATTAATCGCCATCAACTTGCCTTACTCGCAGATTCAGCAGATGTACTTTTACTCGCATCTATCACGTTCACCGGTATTTGATCGAGCTGCCACTTCCAGCGCTCAGGTTTGGTGGCAACCGGCACCATATCAATACAATCAACTGGACAGGGCTCAACGCATAAATCGCAGCCTGTGCACTCATCGGCAATTACGGTATGCATCTGCTTCGCGGCGCCAAGAATGGCATCAACCGGGCATGCTTGAATACATTTGGTACAACCAATGCACTCATTTTCACGAATAACAGCAACGGTTTTTTGCGCCTCTTCACCGTGGGCTTCATCGAGTGGCTTTGCTTCCCTGCCGAGTAAATCAGCAAGATGATCTATGGTAGCTTGGCCACCGGGCGGGCATTTATTTAGTTCATCACCGTTAGCAATTGCTTCAGCGTAAGGGCGGCACCCAGGGTAACCGCACTGGCCACATTGAGTTTGTGGCAGCAAATTATCAATTTGCTCCACGATCGGATCGCTTTCCACTCGGAAACGGATAGCCGCAAAGCCTAAAATTAATCCGGCCACAAGTGCAATAGTGGCCAATGCCATAATACCGATAAACCAACTCATGAAGTGCTAACCAACCCGGCAAAGCCCATAAATGCCAACGACATCAAGCCCGCCAAAATCATGCCGATGGCGGCGCCTTTAAACGGCTGAGGTACATCTGCTGCGGCTACACGTTCGCGCAAGGCTGCAAAAAGTACTAATACGAGTGAAAAGCCGAGAGCAGCACCAAAACCATACACAATTGATTGGGTAAAGTTGTGTTGTTCATTTACATTCAGCAAGGCCACACCAAGAACAGCGCAGTTGGTAGTAATCAACGGCAGAAATATTCCAAGCAAGCGGTACAGCGTGGGGCTGGTTTTGTGCACTACCATTTCGGTAAATTGCACTACCACTGCAATTACTAAGATAAAACTAAGTGTGCGTAACGACATTAAGTTGAAGGGTTGCAGAATGTAATGGTTCACTAAGTAACTGCTCACAGACGCAAGTGTGAGCACAAATGTAGTGGCCAGCGACATACCGATAGCGGTTTCCAATTTATTCGATACGCCCATAAACGGACATAGCCCAAGAAACTGAACCAACACGAAATTATTTACTAAAACGGTAGCCACCAGAAGCAAGAGTATTTCTGTCATCTACAACCTTTTGCTGTATCTATATACGGGAATAGAAAAGTATGCCGCTATTATCAGGGTTTACGCTTCGGGAAACAACTTACAGAATGTAGGTTTTTCTGGGTAATTGTGGCAAATACTCGATTTTCCGCCGTTACTCTGTAGGCAGCACTTATTGTTTCCAGTAAGATATAAAATTCAATTCGCTGCCGGGAGGCCGAAAAGAGTGATGAGGACTCTCGTTTGATATCGATTTTTAAACGCTTACGAGCGTTCGATGAGATGACATTTCATTGGTTATTTCATTCAACGCGATCGTTAAGAAAAAGCCGACTTGCTTTTTGGCTATCACGTAGTGGTGATGGGCCTTATTACGCCCTGTTTGCCTTACTAGCAGGTATTGCAGCGTTTGAAGGTAGCATTCTGTTTATTCAACGTGTGCTTCTGGCATTTGCGTTGGAGATTCCTCTGTTTATCGCCTTGAAGAATTTATTGCGGCGCGACCGGCCTATTTTGCGCCGTAAAGAAAAAATAGTTTTAAAACCTGCCGATCGTTTTTCTTTTCCCTCTGGGCACTCTACTGCGGCGTTTCTATTTGCGGCATTAGTTATCGCTAGCTTCCCGGTTTGGGCACCACTTTTTTATGGGTGGGCAGCTGCGGTGGCAATTTCACGAGTTGCTCTTGGAGTGCATTATCCAAGCGATGTCATTGCTGGCGCCATTCTAGGCACATCAATAGCTGCGTTCACAGTGGCATTCCTGCCAACACCATTAACAATCTAGTAAGAATTAATTCAGAAGTGGAGCTCAATGGCTCCCCAGGTTGGATTCGAACCAACGACACATGGATTAACAGTCCACCGCTCTAACCAACTGAGCTACTGGGGAATTGAAGTTTCTTATATTGAGGCGTTAAGCAAGTGGCTCCCCAGGTTGGATTCGAACCAACGACACATGGATTAACAGTCCACCGCTCTAACCAACTGAGCTACTGGGGAATCGCTTAACGGGGCGAGATGTTAATGGCATGGGCTCACAGTGTCAATATAGAAGCTCAATAATTTTTACAATAAGCGTTTATTTGCGCAGATTTTAAACGTGTTGTTTCTGTTTTAATCGTTGTAGTGAGAAAAACAAAATAGTAGTGGTTCTTTGCTGATTTTTATGGTGGAGGGGGTTAACAAATTATCCACAATTGAGCTGATCGCTTGGTACTCGTGGTTCACACGATCTTATCCACTATTTCTGTGGATAAAGCTGTGGTTAACTCTGTGGGTGAGCCTGTTTTACGGGGGCTATAGCGGATTTATTACGTAGGTTAAAAACTGGCATGATTTTTATATCTTTTTAAAATCAATTAGTTATCTAGCTTCATGCGTAAAGGTTGGATTTTGCACAGCGTTGGTGCGTTATTCCAGCAATATTCGCGTTTGCTTGTGTATTACTTTAATTTATTTTCCAAGAATAATACTATATTTTTCGCGTGGTTAACGCGGAGTGCTTACCAACTTGGCGATAATTTATGCTATCTGCTAAATATGACAACTTGACTTAATCTGAAGTTTCGAGTTTGAATTTGGTCGATTTTAGTGCTCTTTTGGGTAGCGAAAACCCGCTGTTTTTTGCCTTTGCGTAAATAAAAATGAAAAGGCATTAGAGATGTGAACTCTAACGCCTTTTTTGTTTTGAAATTATCGGTGAGCCGAATTTCTTTATTGGTAATTCGCTGCAAATTTCGCTATTCGTTTAACGGCTTCTGCCAATACTTCGCGGCTTGCCGCAAACGATAGGCGGAAATGGCCTGGAGAGCCAAATGCTGAGCCTGGAACGAGTGCAACGTTAGCTTCACTCAACAAACGCTCACAAAGCTCTACATCGGTTTCTACGCCCACTTTTTCCATTAGCCCTTCAATATTCGGGAAGGCATAAAAGGTGCCATCGCCAGAAATTACTTTTAAGCCGGGTATTTCGCTTAACCCCTCCACGAGCTTATCGTGGCGGGTGCGAAATTCTGTAACCATTTCGCCAATAAAACTTTGATCACCGTTTAAAGCAGCAAGCGCTGCATATTGGGAAATAGATGCAGGGTTCGATGTGCTTTGCGATTGTACTTTTTTCATTGCCGCAATAATTGTTTTCGGGCCAGCAGCATAGCCAATGCGCCAACCTGTCATTGCATAGGCTTTTGAAACGCCCGAAAGCACTACTGTGCGATCGATCAAATCTGGGGCTACCATGGGGATATTCACAAATGGCTCTTTAGTCCACAAAATATGCTCATACATATCATCGGTGGCAATTAGCACTTGTGGGTGTTTGCGCAACACCTTGGCCAACGCTTTTAATTCTTCAGCGCTGTAAGCCATGCCTGTTGGATTTGAAGGGCTATTCAAAAATAATAATTTGGTTTTATCGGTAATCGCACCAGCAAGTTGCTCGGCAGTGATTTTGTAGGCCTGCTCGATACCAGCTTCAATCACAACTGGCTTTGCGCCTACCAGTAATGTCATATCTGGATAAGAAACCCAGTAAGGCGCAGGAATAATCACTTCATCGCCTTCATCAAGCCATGCAGTAAGTAGATTAAAAATGCTGTGCTTGCCACCAGCGGAAACTAAAACTTGGTTTGGTTCATAGTGCAAGCGGTTATCGCGAGCGAATTTATCGCAAATCGCTTTTTTCAATTCGGGAATACCATCAACCGCGGTATATCGTGTATAACCCGCATCAATGGCTGCCTTGGCAGCATCGCAGATAAATTTTGGGGTGGTAAAATCTGGCTCACCAACACCTAAACCAATAACATCGGCACCGGCTGCTTTTAGTTCGGCAGCTTTTTGGCTAACAGCCAAGGTTGGAGATGGTTTAATAGCATTGACGCGCTTGGAAAGTTTATAATCCACAAGGCACCTGTTAACGTAGTTTTTTTATGAAAAAAAGATGTGAGCACTGGCCGCTAACTATATGTGGAGTGAGGCTAAATGTCCAGTGGCGGGAATAGCGTGAGCATGGTGTTTATTCAGGAATTCGGGTATAGTATTAGGCTTTCCAGAAGGCTTTTTCCAGCATTATTAATGTAGCCACCAGCCCAGTAGTTCGAGGAGATGGTATGCGCTCGGCGGCATCCACACAGAAATCACAACAAATGCTTAATGGCCCGATAACGCCAACCTTATGGGCAATGACTTGGCCAATGATAGCCGGCGTAGCCACACTCATTAGTTTTAATTTAGTTGATACTTTCTTTATCAGCCTTTTGGGCACTGAATCACTGGCCGCAATTGGTTTTACCTTTCCCGTTACCTTTACTGTAATTAGTTTAACCATTGGCTTGGGTATTGGTACCTCGGCGGTAATAGCGCGTAAGTTAGGGGCCAATGAAGATGAAGAGGCACGCAATAGCGGTAGTACCGCTTTATGGCTTTCGGCAATTTTAGTAGGCCTTTTGGCGTTATTTGGCTTTATCTTTTCGCGGCCTATCTTTGCCATGCTCGGTGCTACACCAGAAATTCAGCCGCTTATCGACGACTACATGAATATTTGGTTTTTAGGAGCCATATTTCTAGTACTGCCGATGGTTGGTAACAGTATTTTGCGCGCCTCGGGTGATACTAAAACGCCTTCGTTGATCATGGCTGGCGGTGGTTTGGCGAATGCTATTTTAGATCCAATTCTTATTTTTGGTTGGGGCCCGATTCCGGCGATGGGAATGCAAGGAGCGGCATATGCTAGTGTGGGGTCTTGGCTAATCGGTTTTGCCGCTATTATCTATCTTTTGGTTTGGCGCAAACGCCTAATTGAACCATTGCCACCGGGCTTAGTTGATTTTTGGCGTGCTTCGAAACAACTGCTACGTATTGGTTTGCCAGCAGCGAGCGCAAATATGCTTACGCCCATCGCAATGGGGGTGCTTACTGCTATGGTTGCAACCCATGGTGCACCGGCCGTTGCCGCATTTGGGGCGGGCTCTCGAATTGAATCAATCGCATCGGTTGTTATTCTCGCGCTTTCCATGTCGTTACCGCCTTTTATTAGCCAAAATTTTGGCGCGGGTAAGATCCAACGCGTGCAAACAGCGTATAAAACCGCACTAAAACTTATTCTATTACTGCAAGCGGCCGTGTATTTGCTAATGCTGGCGTTGCTACCGGTAATTCAACTCGCGTTTGCTCGCGATGCTGAAGTGGCTCGCGTGCTGGCATTGTTTGTTTGGATCATGCCGTTGGGCTATGGCGTGCAAGGTTGGATTATTCTTACTAATTCATCATTAAATGCATTGCACTTACCAATGCAAGCTTTGCTACTGAGTTTAGTGCGCTTGTTTGTAATGTTTGTGCCGCTTTCTTGGCTGGGTAATACCATTGCCGGGTTACCGGGAATGTTTGCTGGTGGAGTATTAGCTAACGCGATTACTGCGTGGCTTGCTTATCGCTGGTTTATGCGTGAAACGAATGGGCAAGCAGGGCGCCTAACGCCAGCGAATGCGGTGGCTACGGCCACTGCAAATGAACCGAAAGGAGAACAGCATGGCGCGTGATTTTAAGCTGGTTTCAGATTATCAACCTGCTGGCGATCAGCCAAAAGCCATCAGCAAGCTGATTGAAAATCTCGATGCTGGCTTAGCGCAGCAAACGTTGTTGGGCGTTACTGGCTCCGGTAAAACCTTTACTATGGCGAATGTGATTGCCAGTACAAATCGGCCTACGCTGATTTTGGCGCATAACAAAACGTTGGCGGCGCAGCTGTATGGTGAAATGAAAGAGTTCTTCCCGAATAATGCGGTGGAGTATTTTGTTTCCTACTACGATTACTATCAGCCTGAAGCCTATGTGCCAACCACCGATACCTTTATCGAAAAAGATGCTTCGATTAATGAGCATATCGAACAAATGCGCTTATCGGCCACCAAAGCACTAATGGAGCGCCGCGATGTTGTTCTTATTGCTTCGGTTTCAGCTATTTATGGTTTGGGCGATCCGCAATCGTATCGCAAAATGATGCTGCACCTTCGCCGTGGCGATATTATCGATCCTCGCGATATCATTCGAAATCTCGCTACTATTCAATATAAACGTAACGATGAAGCCTTTACTCGCGGTACTTATCGGGTACGTGGCGAAGTGATCGATGTATTCCCAGCGGAATCTGATGATACCGCTGTACGTATAGAAATTTTTGATGATGAAATTGAACGTATAAGCTTGTTTGAGCCACTTACGGGGCAAGTATTACAGGCTGATTTGGCGCGGTTTACCGTGTATCCGAAAACGCATTATGTAACGCCGCGGGATAAAATTGTTGAAGCGATAGATCGAATTAAGGAAGAACTTAAAGATCGCCGCGAGCAGTTTATTGGTGAAAATAAGCTAATTGAAGAGCAGCGAATTCGTGAACGTACCCAGTTCGATATCGAAATGATGTTGGAACTTGGTTATTGCTCGGGCATCGAAAACTATTCACGTTATCTTTCTGGCCGAGCGCCTGGCGAGCCACCACCAACGCTTATGGATTACTTACCCGATGATGCCTTGCTGATTATTGATGAATCGCACGTAACGGTTTCGCAAGTTGGCGCTATGTATAAGGGCGATCGTTCACGCAAAGAAAATTTGGTGGGCTATGGTTTCCGGCTGCCTTCGGCACTTGATAATCGGCCGTTGAAGTTTGCCGAATTTGAAGCCATTTCCCCACAAACTATTTATGTTTCTGCTACGCCCGGCAACTATGAAATTGAAAAGTGTGGTGGCGATGTTGTTGAGCAAGTAGTGCGGCCAACAGGCCTTATCGACCCAGAAATTGAGATTCGGCCGGTAGCAACGCAGGTTGATGATGTCATGTCGGAAATCCGTTTGCGGGCCGCGAAAGGCGAGCGGGTATTAGTAACCACGCTAACTAAACGAATGTCGGAAGATTTGGCTGATTATCTTGATGAACATGGTATTCGCGTGCGCTACTTGCACTCTGATATCGATACTGTAGAGCGAATGGAAATTATTCGTGATCTGCGTTTAGGCTTATTTGATGCCCTAATTGGTATCAACTTGTTACGGGAAGGTTTGGATATTCCAGAAGTTTCGTTGGTGGCTATACTAGATGCAGACAAAGAAGGTTTCTTGCGCGCCGAACGTTCACTAATCCAAACCATTGGCCGTGCAGCTCGTAATGTGAACGGTAAAGCCATTCTTTACGCGGATCGAATTACTGGCTCGATGCAGCGCGCAATGGACGAAACTGATCGCCGCCGTGCCAAGCAGGTGGCGTATAACGAAGAGCATGGTATTACGCCACAAGGATTGAATAAGCGAGTTACTGATGTAATGGATCTAGGTGGCGGCGCCGCGAAACGGAAACGTGATAAAGAGCGGGTGGCTGCCGCAGGCGCGGGAATTCGTATTCCTGAGTATCGAGATCCAAAAGAATTGATGCAAGAAATTAGTGTACGCGAGAAGAACATGTATCAAGCGGCGAAGGATTTAGAATTTGAGAAGGCCGCAAAAATGCGTGATGAATTGAAGCAATTGCGTGAGCAGTTAAAAACGCACGGTTAATTTCTCGGCGAAATGGTGTAAAAATCGGCAGTTAAGAGAAAAGCAGGCAAATTGCGGTTGACAGCTTTCGCCGCATCCCTATAATAGCGGCCTGCAACTCAGCGAAATGTGGATGGTTAGCTCAGCTGGGAGAGCACCGCCCTTACAAGGCGGGGGTCACTGGTTCGAGCCCAGTACCATCCACCAAATTCGCGAAATGCATGATTTAGAATTAAAGTAAGATCCCAGGATGGTTAGCTCAGCTGGGAGAGCACCGCCCTTACAAGGCGGGGGTCACTGGTTCGAGCCCAGTACCATCCACCAAATTTTAATCGCAGTGCTTAAGTAATAGAACGAGCGTTGCGAGTGTAATCAAGATCCCAGGATGGTTAGCTCAGCTGGGAGAGCACCGCCCTTACAAGGCGGGGGTCACTGGTTCGAGCCCAGTACCATCCACCATATCTAAAAAAACACCCTTTAAGCGATTAAAGGGTGTTTTTTTATGGCTGGGTTTTGAGGTCAGATTATCCCCAAATAGCTCGGCCTGCCATTACAAAAGCAGAAACTATCCCTGCCAACCATACTAACGAACGAATAGTGCTGTGATCATACCAATAGCAAATTAAATAAAGCACTCGTGATGCTACGAATACCCAAGCTAGTGTTGTAGCAACTGCATCAGCGGTGCCATAAATAGCAACCACGAGCACAGCGCTAGCATAGATAGCAAGCGCTTCAAAGCTGTTGTAATGGGCTGCGGTTGCTCGTTCACCGAAACCCGTTAAAGCGGCTTGTTGCTTGCGCGGATTTCTGTTGTTGTAACCACCGGGTTGGCGATTCATAGCAATAACTAACGGTGCTTTCGCTAAAAATGGCAGTAGCATGGTGATAAATAAGGTAGTGAATATTATGTTCACAGAGGTGTTCCTCGCTGTGGAATTATCGTTATTGTTTTTAAAACTAGTATAGGTCAGTGTATTCAACAAACCTTTTATAGCTATGAATAGAGCTATAACTCGAAAGTGGATCAGTGTAGTGGCTCAGATAATTCTGTTATAATCGCGCTCATTCAATAATTTATGTTTAATAAATAATGCCCACAGGAAAATGAACTATGTCAGTTGTTTCTCGTTTTGCACCAAGCCCTACTGGATACTTGCACGTTGGTGGCGCCCGTACAGCCCTTTACGCTTGGCTAGTAGCGCGCGCTGCTGGTGGTAAGTTTGTACTGCGAATCGAAGATACAGATCGCGAACGTTCAACCCAATCGGCTATCGATGCAATTTTTGAGGGCATGCAGTGGCTTGGCCTAACGTGGGATGAAGAGCCTATTTATCAAACCCAGCGCTTTGATCGGTATAAACAGCTTATCGATGAGCTATTAGCTGAAGGTAAAGCATATAAGTGCTACTGCTCCCATGAGCGGTTAGAGAAAATGCGCGAAGAGCAAATGGAAGCAGGCTTGAAGCCACGTTACGATGGTAAGTGCCGCAACTTAAGTGCCGAGCAAAAAGCGGAACACGAGGGTAAGCCTTATGTTATTCGTTTTTTAAATCCACAAGATGGTTCGGTAGTTTTTGATGATCACATTCGTGGGCGTATTGAGATTGCGAATAAAGAACTCGATGATTTAATTATTGCTCGTACTGATGGCACACCAACCTACAATTTCTGTGTTGTGGTAGATGATTGGGATATGGGAATTACTCATGTTGTTCGTGGTGAAGATCATATTAATAATACGCCTCGGCAAATTAACATTCTAGAAGCGCTAGGTGCTCCAATTCCAGAATATGCGCATGTTTCGATGATTTTAGGCGATGATGGCAAAAAACTTTCTAAACGCCATGGTGCGGTGAGTGTTACTGAATATCGTGATAACGGCTACTTGGCCGATGCGGTAATTAATTATTTGGTGCGTTTGGGTTGGTCGCATGGCGATCAGGAGATTTTTAGCCGCGAAGAATTAATTAAGATTTTTAAACTCAGTGATATTAATAAAGCGGCTTCGGCATTTAATACTGAAAAACTGAATTGGTTAAACCAACATTACATGAAAACTTTGCCCGTTGAGCAAGTAGCCGCTGAATTGGCATGGCATTTTGCTCGTTTAGGGGTGGCTACAGAGAGCGGGCCTGCATTGGTTGAGATAGTTAAGCTGCAGGCAGATCGTGTAAAAACATTAAAAGAAATGGCCGAAATCAGCCGTTATTTCTTTGAACCTGTTACGGAATTTGAAGCTCAAGCTGCGAAAAAGCATCTGCGGCCTGTGGCGAAAGAAGCCTTACAAGATATTCGTGATCGTTTCGACGCTATGAGCACTTGGACAATTGAGAGCGTGCAGCAAGCAATTCAAGATACCTGCGCTGCGCTTGATATTGGCATGGGTAAAGTAGGGATGCCATTGCGTGTTGCAGCCACTGGTGGCGGTAACTCGCCTTCACTCGATGCTACTTTAACGCAAATTCCGCGGCATACAGTGGTAGAGCGTATTGATCTCGCGCTGGAATTTATTCGTGCTCGCGAGGAGAATAGTTAATGCCGAAGATTCGTGATTTATTGGCAAATAATAAAAGTTGGGCGAAATCCCAACTTGAACAAGATCCTGAATACTTTAATCGGTTAGTGAATCAGCAAAAGCCAGAGTATTTGTGGATAGGCTGTTCTGATAGCCGTGTTCCAGCAAACCAGATCGTGGGTATGGCTCCAGGTGAAGTGTTTGTGCATCGGAATGTAGCAAACCAAGTGATTCAAACAGATTTTAACTGTTTAGCGGTTGTTGAGTTTGCGGTGCTTAACCTACAAGTCAAGCATGTACTTGTGGTAGGGCATTATGGTTGCGGTGGTGTGCAAGCGGCTATGGAAACTAGCCGGCATGGTTTAGTGGATCATTGGTTGCATCCAATCAAAGATATCTATCGTACAAACGAACCGAAGTTGTTAAATCTGCCTTATGATGAACGCTTCGATAGAATGTGTGAGCTCAACGTTATTGAGCAAGTACACAACCTATCGAAAAACCATATAATCCAAGAAGCTTGGGATCGCGGCCAAAAACTCAGCATTCACGGCTGGTGCTATAGTGTTCGCGATGGCCTCGTGCGAGATTTAGGCGTTACTATTACCGGTAAAGAAGGTTTGGATCCAATTTATCAGTATTATTCTGACGAAGAATCAGATGATTAATTATTCTGCAATTTAGCCTGAATTTGGGTTGATTTGTTGAAAAAGAGATCATATTGGTAAAAAAATAGGCGAACGGCCAATAAGTCCGAAAAAAAAGTTGACACTTCAGCGGGCTATTCATAGAATGCGCCTCGCTGTCAGGGATGAAGTCCTGGTGGCAAACTGCAAAATCTGGTTATCTGGGGCTATAGCTCAGCTGGGAGAGCGCTTGCATGGCATGCAAGAGGTCAGCGGTTCGATCCCGCTTAGCTCCACCATTTGCTTGTTACGCAAATAGCGTATATCTCGGCAAATGATAACCAACGTGAAAAATTTTGCAGCGTAAACAGAAATGCGTCCCCTTCGTCTAGAGGCCTAGGACACCGCCCTTTCACGGCGGTAACAGGGGTTCGAATCCCCTAGGGGACGCCAATCTGCTTACACTCACAAATGCTGCGTCCCCTTCGTCTAGAGGCCTAGGACACCGCCCTTTCACGGCGGTAACAGGGGTTCGAATCCCCTAGGGGACGCCAATTTTGTGATATGTTTTGAAGTGACTAGTCCCCTTCGTCTAGAGGCCTAGGACACCGCCCTTTCACGGCGGTAACAGGGGTTCGAATCCCCTAGGGGACGCCACTTTCAAAATACCATCTTGTTTATTAAGTTAGTTTAGGCTTCGCAAAACAAGCGTAAAACGAATATCGCAAAACGAAAACCAAATAATAAAAAGCCCGCTTTGAGCGGGTTTTTGCGTTTTTGTGATCTGCTTTATCTCAGAATCCGTTAAGCTATGCACTATTAGCGTTTCATTTGAGGGATTCTCTTTGCCACATTCTCCAGCAACAACTTCATCCGCAACCGCCAAGCAACCCGTGGCGTTAATCACTGGCGCTGGCCGCCGTTTAGGTTTACACATGAGCAAAGCTTTCCTTGCTCAAGGGTGGCGTGTTATTGCACTTACGCGTAAACGAGAAGGAGAGTTGGCTGAACTTGCCGGGCAATATTCCAACCTTGATATTGTTGAATTTGATGCGTTAAGTAATAGCAATGTGAACGCGGTAATTGAATACGTTCAAGGAAACTATCAGCATCTCGATTTCTTACTGCATAACGCTTCAATATATGAACGGGATAATGCTCATGAGGCTGATTTTAGCGAGTTCTACGATGCGCTCTACCAAATTCACATGAAGCTACCTGCGGCGCTGAACCGTGGATTAAGTGGCTTGCTTGAAAAAACAGTGCGCCCGAGTGGCAACATTATTCATATTACCGATATTTACGCCAGTAATCCGAATCAGGAATACGCGCTATATTGTTCAACCAAAGCCGGGTTAGAAAACTTAATGCTGAGCTTCGCTAAACGTTTAGCACCGAAAATTCGAGTGAATGCGATTCAGCCGGGGCCGATAAAGTTTTTGCCAGAGCATTCGAGTAATGAACAAGCACAAGTGTTAAGCGAAACCTTGTTGCCGATCGAGGGTGGCTTCGAAGCGCTCGAGAAGGGTATCGAGGCTATTCTCGCGAATGAATATATTACCGCTACTGTGCTCAAAATCGATGGTGGCCGCTCGGTGACCTAGAGAGATAGATGCGCCGGGTAGGAGTACATCACTGGTATTTACGTTGTGTGCGAACTGCTCGGTATCGAAAACTGTTTCGTTTTGTAGAGCTTGAAGAGAAGCTTGCACATAAGGTTCACTGAAATACTGCTGGTTGGTTTCTGCCACAGTGAAATCAAAAGCTTCTTGCCCGAGTAAAATATCGATATCTAGTGTTCTATCTTTGTGGCTGCGTTCTGGATCGTTACGATCACGCCCGTGCTCCGCCTCTAAGCTATTTAGCCAGGCTTTTAATGCTTGGCTACTCTCATTGCTAGAAACCACCGCAATGGTGTTTAGAAAGGCATTACTTGAGTTGATAGCACAAGGTTCTGTGCGCACAATCGGTAATACTAGAATACAACCATAGCGCTCACTCAGCTCTCGCAGAGCTCGAGCAATGTGTTCGCTTGGGGCCAAATTGCTCCCTAAACTTAAATAATAAATCACTGTAAAGCTTCCGTGTGGCCGTAAAATTCCTGATTTAACACTTCACGCTTTAATAGCTCGCGAAGCAGTGGTTCCATCATTTCTGCAATGATAGGCTGTGCCGCTAAATTGGGGTGAATACCATCGTTTTGCATTAAGCTGCTATCGATGGCGATTTCACGCATAAAGAACGGCACGAGTGGAATATTCATATCTTCGGCAACATCATGAAACACTTGTTTAAACATATCTGTGTAACGCCGGCCAAGATTTGGCGGTATTTCAACTTCGCTTAATGCTACTTTAACGTTTCTGGACTGGATGATCGTAACCATCTGCCGTAGATTGTCTTCCATTGTGGTTAAATTGAAACCGCGTAGGCCATCGTTACCACCCAGTTCAATAAACACCATATCGGGTTGGTGGCGCTCCAGTAAATCGGGCAGGCGATTTAGGCCGCCAGCGGTGGTTTCGCCGCTAATACTGGCGTTAACCATTGCTAGTTGTGGATGATTGGTTTGCCAGCTTCTGGCTATTTCACTTACCCAACTATCGGCTTGGGAAAGGCCATAACCTGCGCTTAAGCTATCGCCCAACACCATAAGTGATACGTTTGCATGTGCAGCGCGTATTGAGAACGACATTGAAATGATGATTGCAGCCGCGCCTAGCACCATCATTTTTGCTAGTTTCATGGAACTCAGTTTTGTAAGGAATTTTTTAATCATATGGCCCTAATAGAAGCTTCTTCAGTATCTCGCAATGTTGCAACCACCGCTGGTGAATTGCAAATTCTCTCGCCCCTTAGCCTCGCTATTAATGCTGGGGAAGTGGTGGCTATCGTTGGTACCTCAGGCTCTGGTAAATCAACATTGTTATCATTGTTAGCCGGTTTAGATTTGCCGTCAACCGGCGATATTACTATTGATAACGTAAAGTTGAATGATTTGGATGAAGAACAACGCGCTATTTTGCGTGGCGAGAAAATTGGCTTTATTTTTCAATCGTTTTTGCTGATTCAAAGTTTAACAGCATTGGAAAACGTAATGTTACCCGCAGAGCTTGCGGGTAGCCGCAATGCAGAAAAACAAGCTCGCGAACTACTAGATAAAGTAGGCTTAAGTGATCGGCTCACTCATTATCCCAATCAGTTATCGGGCGGTGAGCAGCAAAGGGTTGCCATTGCTCGCGCTTTTATTGGTCAACCGCAGATTTTGTTTGCTGATGAGCCAACTGGTAACCTCGATTCGGTTACTGGCGGCAAAGTAGAAGCTCTATTGTTTGAACTAAATCGTGAATATGGCACTACCTTAGTAATGGTTACTCACGATGATAAGTTAGCTGAGCGTTGTGATCGTATTTTACGTTTGAGCGCCGGCGAACTGCTGGAGTCGAACAATGGGTGATAGAACCGCAGAAATTGGTGGCGCCAATGATGCCGGTAAGCAAACTAATTGGCATAAAATATCTTGGCGATTATTAAAGCACGAATTACGCCGAGGTGAACTTACTATTATGGCTGCTGCTGTGGCGTTAGCCGTGTGTGCAGTACTTTCATTGTCGGTATTTAGTGAGCGCTTACAACTGGGGCTGGTGGAACGCAGTGCTGAATTTTTGGCGGCAGATCGTATTCTCCGGAGCCGGGGAGATGAGGTGCCAACCGAATGGTTGCAACGGGCTCAACAAGAGAACGTGGCAAGTGCTCGGCGAGTAACCTTTAATTCCATGGCCTTTGCTAATGATGAACTAGCGTTGGTTGATGTGAAAGCGGTAAGTGATGGCTACCCATTGCGTGGGCATTTAGAAACTGCTGATGAACCATTCACTCAGGGCGTGGTGGCTGAAGGATTGCCAGGCCCGGGGGAAACTTGGGTGCAGGGTTCGTTGTTCCAACAACTGAACTTAAATCTTGGTGATACTTTAGAGGTTGGTGATTCTGAGTTCATTGTTACGCGAGTGCTAAGCCATGAACCGGATGCTGGTTTTAATGTATTTGCGGATAGCCCAACGGTGCTTATTCATTTCGATGGGCTTGCGGCCACAGGGCTAATTCAACCGGGCAGTCGGGTAAATTACAATTATTTGTTCGCAGGTAGCCCTGCCGATTTACAGCGCTTCGAGAATTGGTTGTTACCACAACTCGATGAGGTATCACAGCGCTGGCGCAACGTACAAGATGGCGATTCACCACTTTCTGCGGCTCTGGAGCGTGCAGAGCGCTTTATGCTGCTCGCCAGTTTGCTTGGCGTAGTGCTAGCCGCAACTGCAGTAGCTGTGGCGGCCCAACGCTATGCCCAGCGTAATTTTGATGCGGTTGCGGTAATGAAAACGCTTGGCGGGCGCAAATCGCAAGTAGCGAAAATTTTTACACTGCACCTTTTATTGCTGACCTCGGCAAGCATTATATTGGGGTTAATACTCGGCATTGCCCTACAAGCCGCTGTTGTGGGGTGGGTGAGTGGTGCGCTCGGTTATTCGCTTCCAGCCACCGGCTCAGGCCCTTATGTATTGGCAATAGCAACAGGGCTTTTATGCGCCTTAATGTTTAGCTTGTATCCTTTACTGCGCCTATTGAAAGTGCCACCGCTGCGAGTACTGCGCAGAGATTTAACCGCATCAGGGCTTTCTCGTTGGCTACATTGGATTATTTCTGGCGGCACTATTTTCTTACTGATGGTGATTTATAGTGGTAGCGCAATGCTCTCGCTGGCACTGTTTGCCGGTGGTGTTTTGGCTATGGCTTTGTTGCTTAGTATTAGCCGTTTGTTCATTCGGGCGAGCCGACAAGCAGGCATGCAAGCAGGAAGCAGCTGGCGGTTAGCAATGGCTGGCTTACAACGCAGAGCGAAAGAAAACAGCATGCAAATGCTGAGCTTTTCGGTAGCGGTAATGCTGTTCTTGTTGGTGTTAGCGTTACGCCATGAGTTATTAGAAGATTGGCGTGGGCAATTGCCTGATGATGCCCCAAACTATTTTGTGGTGAATGTGGCGAACCAGCAAGCCGCGCCAATGCAAGCGATGTTTGAACGCGAAAACTTACCAGCAACAGCGATGTATCCGATTGTGCCTGGCCGTTTAACGGCGATAAATGGAACACCGGTTCGTGATGCGGTAAGTAAAGAAGAACGCGATGATAGCGAATATCGAGAAGGCTTTGGCCGTGAGCTGCAATTAACGTGGCAAGCTGATCTCCCAGAAGAAAACACGCTACGTGAAGGGCGGTGGTTTGCCGAGGGTGAAACGGGTGTTTCTGTGGAATCACAAGTGGCTGATCGTATTGGTGTGGGCATCGGCGATGAGCTTACCTTTTTGATTGGTGCCGATGAATTCAGTGTGCCGGTAACCAATATTCGAAATGTTGATTGGAATACCATGCAGCCAAACTTCTACATGGTATTTAGCCCTAACTTGATTGATAACATGCCGGCTACATACATTGCTAGTTTCCATTTGCCAGAAGAGCGGCGGCCGGAACTTTATAGCTTGTTCCGCGAGTTTCCGCAGGCATCATTAATTGATGTAGATGATATTCTGCAACAGGTTCGTGATGTGATAAATCACGTATCCCTTGCGGTTACCTTTGTAATGGTTCTGGTGATAGGCGCTGGTGCATTGGTGTTGGTGGCGCAAGTGCAAGCTTCGTTGGAAGAGCGGGAGCAAGAGCTGGTTATTCTGCGCACGTTAGGGGCTCGAGCCGCATTATTAACGCGTTCAATTACGTATGAGTTTGTAGTGTTAGGTGCGCTTGCGGGGGTGATTGCCACCATTGCTATGGAGCTATCGATTTTCATGCTGCAAACCCAAGTGTTCAACATGGAGGCTAGCTTTCATTGGCGCTTCTGGATACTTGGGCCACTGGTTGGTGCTGGAGTTGTAGCGCTACTGGGTTGGTCGGTTTGCTGGCGGTTATTGCGGCAACAAACCGGTAATTTAATTCGCCAACTTACTTAATTAACGTTTACAGAGCGCGCTTATTTGTAAGCTAAGCGCATAAAAACCGCGGTGCTGAAAAATCAGCTACCGCGGTTTTTTTCTGAGCCCTAATTAGTGGCTGCAGTTAGTGGCTGTAGATTTTAGCTAATGCAGGTTCAAGTTCTGGGTATTCGAATTTGAATCCTTCTGCCAGCAGGCGTTCCGGAATAACCGCTTGGCCGGTAAGCAAAAGATCGGACATTTCGCCAAAGGCCATGCGCATCACAAATGCGGGAACTCGGAAGATAGCTGGACGATGCAAAACCTTAGCTAAGGTTTTCGAGAAGGTTTCATTATTTACTGGGTTTGGTGCGGTAAGGTTGTAGGCACCGGCACAATTTTGTTTATGCAGTAAAAAATCAATGGCCGCTACCATATCGTGAATATGAATCCACGACATCATTTGCTGGCCATCGCCAATTGGGCCACCTAGGCCAAATTTAAAGGGCGGTGCCATACGTTTTAGAGCACCACCAGAACTAGCTACCACAATGCCCGTTCGTAATAAACACACCCGAGTTTCTGGCGAGGCAGCTTCGTTCGCGAGTTGCTCCCATTGTTTACACAGCTGATGGCTGAATTCATCATGTGGTGTACCTTCAGTTTCTGATACTTTCTTAGTGCTTTGGCGGCCATAAAAGCCCACAGCTGAGCCTGAGATAAATACTTCGGGAGGCCGTTCAGAGTTTTGAATTAATGCCGCAAGTTGCTCGGTAATCCGAAACCTACTCTTTTGAATGCGTTCTTTTTGTTTCTCACTCCAGCGTTTATCTGCAATCGGCTCGCCAGCAAGGTTTAGCACAGCATCAAAATTATTTAGGTTATCAAGCTCAGATAAGCTAGCTATAACGCGTACACTTTTACCGAGTTTCTTACTGGCTTTTTCCGGGCTTCGTGAAAGGGCGGTAATTTCGTGTTGTTCGCCATATTTACGAATAAAGGCAGAGCCTACTAAGCCAGTAGCGCCGGTGATTAGAATTTTCATACGGTTTCTCCTCCTACGTTAAGCGTAGGTTATGTTTTGTTACTACCCTTCATTCTGGCTAGATTGTTATTTTCAATTTTAAAAGCATACAGTGGCTTATTGCCGCATGAATGGGTTTAACGTATCGTATTCAGTATAGGTTAATAATATTGTTATAAGTGCATAATTTATGCCTAAAAAACTATTTAAGGTAATGATCTGATTACCACTACGGAGAACGTACAATGACAGACCACAACCAAGGCCTTTTAACCAGCAGCCGCTTTTTTTTAGTAGCCGCCGCAATAATGGTTATTTTAGCTAGCATAAAGGCGGCTAGCGTGATTGTGGTTCCGTTCTTATTAGCATTATTTATCGCAATTATTTTTCAACCGGTAATTTTTTGGTTTCGTAAAAAAGGCTTGCCGCCAATTCTAGCGATAAGCGCCATATTCGTTATTATTTTAGTGCTAGGCTCGGGGTTTGCCGGTTTAGTGTTGAATTCGGTAAATGAATTTACCACTAACATGCCGCAATATCGGGGTAAATTAACCGAACAGTTTCAAAGTTTGGTAGAAATAGCAGCACGTTTTAATCTTCATTTAGATGCGCAAGTGTTGCAGAGTCACCTCGATCCATCTCGTTTATTATCGATGTCGGTGAATTTACTCTCTGGGCTTGGCAACATGATGACGAATATTTTTATTATTCTTTTGATTGTAGTGTTTATGCTAAGTGAAGCGGCGTTAATGCCGAAAAAAATCGCGCTGGCATTTCCTAGCCCAGAGAAAAAACTGCTGCAAATGAGCCATTTATTATTGGCGATAAACAAATATCTCGCGTTAAAAACCCTAATTAGTTTTATTACCGGTGCCTTGGTGGGGGTTGGTTTATGGCTAATGGGCGTAGATCATTTTATTCTGTGGGCGGTTATCGCGTTTCTATTTAACTATATCCCCAACATCGGCTCAATTATTGCAGCGATACCCGCTATATTGATGGCGCTGATTCAATTTAATCCAGCTATGGCAGGCTTTGTAGCGCTATTGTTCTTGGCTGTGAATGTGGTGATGGGTAACTTCGTGGAACCCAGAATGATGGGGCGCGGCCTTGGTTTATCTACTTTGGTGGTGTTTCTATCGTTGATCTTCTGGGGTTGGTTATTGGGCCCTGTAGGAATGCTGCTCTCGGTACCACTCACCATGGGCGTAAAAATTGGTTTTAATGAAAGCCCAAGTACCCGCTGGTTGGCTATCTTGCTTTCTGGCGATGAAGTGCGGCACCTTGATGAAGAAGATGTTGAGCCTCGAGTTGAAACGCAAAAATCAGATACAAAAAAAGCGCCAAAGAGAGCATCTAAAGGCGCTTGATAGAAGTGAAGAAACGGCTACTTCCCAGTAGCCGTTTTCATTTCTCGCACAAACCCGCCTAATTTCTCGAGCATGCTGGGTGTGTGGTCGAGGTTATCCGCAATAATCCGTACAATTGCCGAGCCACTAATGGCACCTGCGGCACCGGCTGCAATAGCGGCTTGCACGTGCTCTGGCTTGGCGATACCGAACCCGAGCAGCGGTGGCGCACCACCGGCATCACGCAATGCTTGAATAAGCTCAGCAGCAGGTGCTGCAGAAGCTTGATTATCACCGGTTACACCCGAACGGCTTAACAAATAGATATAACCTTCACTAGCCGCTGCAACTTTCGCAAGGGTAGTTGGGGAAGCATCGGGTGGCGCAATAAATATGGGCTGAATACCAGCACCATGTGCTGCTGCAATAAAACTTGCGCCTTCTTTAACAGGCACATCAGCAACTAACACTGAATCAACGCCCGCGGCTGCCGCTTGCGCGTAGAATGCATCGGCGCCGTTCGCGACTACTAAGTTGCAATACACCAATAAACCAATTGGGATTTCTGGGTAATCGGCGCGAACGCGGGCAATTAAATCAAAACATTGTTGTTTAGTTACATGGTGCTTTAATGCGCGAATATTCGCTGCTTGAATAACCGGGCCATCGGCAACCGGATCAGAAAAGGGTAAGCCTAATTCAAGCGCATCGGCACCGTTTTCAATAAGTGTACGAATAATTTGTTCGCTGGTGGCTAAATCAGGATCTGCGAGCGTTACGAAAGGCACAAACGCACCTTGATTGCGTTCGGCTAATGCTTCGAACATCTTGCTATAGCGTTGTTGTTCTTGGCTCACGTTCTTTGAATTCATAGTTCACCTCCTTGTGCCTGCATTGCGAGTATTTTCCGCACGTGATCGATATCTTTATCGCCACGGCCAGATAAGTTCACTAACAAGATTTCTGGTTTGGTGCTGGTTTGTGCACGTTTAATCGCATAGGCCAAGGCATGTGCTGGCTCCAAGGCTGGAATAATACCTTCAGCACTGGACAGAATTTTAAACGCATCAAGGGCTTCTTGGTCGGTTACGCTGGTGTATTGCGCGCGGCCGATAGAATGCAAATGTGCGTGCTGAGGGCCCACGCCCGGGTAATCTAGGCCGGCGGAAACAGAGTAGCTCTCTTCAATTTGACCATCACTATCTTGCATCAAAAATGAGCGGCACCCGTGCAATACGCCTGGCTTACCCGCACTTAAGGTAGCACCGTGTTCACCACTATCAATACCGTGGCCAGCAGGCTCCACGCCAGTTAAACGAACACTTGGTTCATCAATAAATTCAGCAAACATACCAATGGCGTTCGAGCCACCACCTACACAGGCAATTACTTCATCCGGCAAACGGCCTTCCTGAGCAAGAATTTGTTCCTTCGCTTCAGCGCCAATCATACGGTGGAATTCACGCACAATGGTTGGGAATGGGTGTGGTCCAGCGGCGGTGCCCAAAAGATAATGAGTGTTCGGGTAGCTCGCTGTCCAATCGCGCATAGCTTCGTTTACGGCATCTTTTAAGGTACCGCTACCGGCATCTACCGGGATAACTTTTGCACCCATCAATTCCATACGAAACACGTTGGGTTGCTGGCGCTCGGCATCTTTACGGCCCATGTAAATAATACATTCGAGCCCAAGTAAGGCGCAGGCTAGTGCGGTTGCGGTGCCGTGTTGGCCGGCACCCGTTTCAGCGATAATCCGAGTTTTACCCATGCGCTTTGCCAACAATGCTTGGCCTAATACTTGGTTGGTTTTATGGGCGCCACCGTGGAGTAAATCTTCCCGTTTTAGATAGATTTTTACCGGTGAACCTTTGGTTAAATTCTGGCACAAGGTTAACGGCGTAGGGCGGCCTAAATAGGTGCTTAGCAGGTTTTTAAACTCAGCCTGAAATTCAGGGTCATTTTGCGCATCAATAAAAGCGCGTTCCAACTGATCTAGTGCCGGAAGCAAAATCTCTGGCACGAATTGGCCACCGAAATCCCCAAAATAGGGGCTTAAAACTTGTTCTGAACTCATCGTCATAACCTCGTTAATATAACCGAATCGTGCGAAATGCTTGTTGCAACCATGCCGGATCTTTGTGGCCCGGTTGGCGCTCTAATCCTGAATTGATATCTAAACCACGGCAGCTTTGTGCTGCCGCCATTGCTATATTTTCTCTGTTTAAACCGCCGGCGAGTTGAATTTTCTGCCGTTGCTCTTGAGCGGCCGGTAACAGTTGCCAATCGAAGGTTTGGCCGCTACCACCGCGGCCATGATCGAACACTATGCGGGCAACCTCCGGCAAAAATGCGCTAGTGTTCAATGCAGGTTGCTGCTCTTGCACACTATGGGCTTGCCAAATTTCAATCAATTTGTTGTGGGTGTTGGCGTGTTCTTTAAACAATTTAGCCAGCTCAGTAATTAATTGATCGTTAACAACATCATGCAACTGTACCGCGCTTAGATTCAAATGAATGGCGATTTGAGCTATGGCTCCTGCGGCCTCGATGGTTCCGATACTGGCATAATCATCAACGCTAAACACACCCACAAAGTTTAAGCCGGTTACTTGGGTGATGGGCTCAGCCTGTAATTGATTAACTACGCGAGGCGAACGTTTTGCAAAAATTAATCCTGCGTAAACGGCACCGGCACTGCGCGCAGCAATTGCCTGCGCTTCGCTAGTGATACCGCACACTTTATGCTCACCATAAATCAACGTTCGGCAGGCCATATCAATATCATCTTGAGCGGTTAACGCACCGCCTACTAAGAAGCCATCAACATACGGGCTAATGCTACGTATTTGCGAATTCTGCTCAATACCTGATTCGGCAATGAGTAGGGCATTTTTCGGAGCTATAGCCGCTAGTTCTTGGCTACGGTTTAAATCTACAGAAAGATCGCGCAAATTGCGGTGGTTAATACCAATTACACGCGCTTGAAGCGCTGCCGCTCGGTGCATTTCTTCTGCATCGCTTACTTCCGTAAGAATATGTAAACCGAGCTGGTTCGCGCGGGCGGCTAAAATGCGATATTCATCATCGGATAAAACCGAAAGCATAAGCAATATAGCATCGGCACCAAAATAGCGGGCTAAATCCACTTGGTAAGTGCTAAATATAAAATCTTTGCACAATACCGGTGTGTTTACCTGTGCGCTCACCGCTTGTAAATAAGCGAAATCACCTTGAAAGTAATCGGGTTCAGTAAGCACAGATATAGCCGCCGCATAACTGGCGTAAACGCGTGCAATGGCTACGGGGTCGAAATGCTGCCGAATTAGCCCTTTCGAGGGCGAAGCTTTCTTGCACTCTAAAATAAATTGCGCGCCGGGCTCGGCTAAAGCAGCGGTGAAATCACGCACAGGCCTTAAGCTGGCAAGGGCGCTTGCAGCAATTTCGGCTTCAGGGTAATACTCGCGCATTGCCTCTAACCGTTGTTGCCGCTTGGCCACAATTTCTTGTAGCACAGTAGGCGTATCGGAATGAACAACAAAACTCATACTTTAAATTCCTCCTGCATGCGCTGCAAATGCTCACCCGCCTTGCCGCTAGCTAGATGATCTAACACATCATTAGTAGCACTTTTTAGGCTATCTGCTTTGCCGGTAAGGTAACGCACTGCGGCTGCATTCATGGCAATTGCATTGGCATGTTCAGCTTTACCTTGGCCATTAAATACATCTTTTAGCATGCGTGCATTCTGGTTAGCATCGCCGCCTTTGAGGCTGGCTAAGCCAGCTTCAGTAACGCCAAAATCCGCTGGGTTAAGTTCATATTCACGCAACTCATCGCCATTAATCTCAACCACTTTAGTAGGGCCATGCAGGGCTATTTCATCGAGCCCGCTACCATTCACTACCATTGCTCGCTGGCAGCCTAAAAGTTGCAGGGTTTCTGCCATTGGTAAGCACAAATCTGGCGTATAAACACCTAAAAGCTGAGCTTGTGGGCGAGCTGGGTTTAAAAGTGGCCCGAGCAAGTTAAACAAGGTTCGTGTTTTCAGTTCCTGGCGCACCGGCATGGCGTAGCGAATTCCGGGGTGATAATGCGGGGCAAACAAAAAGCAAAAACCAAACTCATCGAGCAGCACTTTGTTTTCATCGGGCGATAGATCCAGCGGCACACCAAGCGATTCTAAAACATCAGCAGAACCTGAGCGGGAAGAAACACTACGATTGCCGTGTTTCGCAACTTTTAGCCCCATACTTGCGGAAACTAAAGCGGCAGCTGTGGAAATGTTAATTGTGTTGCTGCCATCACCACCAGTACCGCAGGTATCGGCCACCGCATAAGAAAGTGCTGGGAATTTTTTGCTACCGTTTAATAAAGCTCTTGCTGCACCCGCTATCTCGGCTGGTGTTTCGCCACGTATTTTCAAAGCAATAAGCATAGCCGCAATTTGATTCTGCGTAAGCTGGCCAGCAATCAAATGCTGAAATAGTTTGGTAGTTTCATCCATCGACAACACTTCGCCGTTAATCACTTTAACTAGTTCAAGCATTTGCTTTCTCCTGCATTAAAAATTCAATACTTTGCTGCAATAACTGCACGCCATCGGTTGTCATGATTGATTCTGGGTGAAACTGGAACCCAATACTACGTTGTTTAGGGTGATAAAAGGCCATTGGAATATTATTTACCGTGGCAATTACTTGTGCTTCCTTTGGTACTTCAGTGGCCATTAATGAGTGATATCTGGCCACCGGCAGCGGATTTGATAAGCCAGCGAAGATAAGGTGCTCACTACAATCAATATGGCTAGTTTTGCCATGCACGGTTTCGAAACAACGATCAACAACACCACCTGCTTGCTGAATAAGTGCTTGGAAGCCCAAACAAATACCGAGCATGGGGTAAACCCCGTTGGCGTGCTGAATAATAGGAATAAGATTGCCAGCATCGCTTGGGTGGCCGGGGCCAGGTGATAAACATAATAGCACGGGGCCGGCGGCGGCCTGCTCTGCTAAGCGGGCGGCAATGAAATCAGTGCTTACGGTATTGCGGTAAACATCCAAACCAAAGCCCATCTGTGCTAACTCATCAACTAAGTTATACGTGAAGCTATCGAGGTTATCGATGAAGATAATATGGCCTTTAGATGCCTTAGCTTCTACTACTGGGGTTGCTAGTTCGGCGCTCATGGGTTTACCTCGGCAGCAGTTGAAAGTGCATGATTGGCATTAAGAATGGCTTGTAGCACCGCGCCTGCTTTTTGTTCTGTTTCCGCAACTTCGGCATCGGCATCGGAATCAAACACAACACCGGCACCGGCTTGCACAATAGCTTTGCCATTTTTTACATAGGCAGAGCGAATTACAATACAGGTATCCATATCACCAGCGCCGTTTAGATACCCCACGGCACCACCATAACTGCCTCGGCGACAACCTTCGGCGCCACGAATCAGGCTGGCAGCACTAATTTTTGGTGCGCCAACCAAAGTCCCCATGTTCATGCATGCGCGATACGCATCGAGGGCATCGAGATCATCGCGCAAAGTAGCTACAACACGCGATACGAGGTGCATTACGTGGGAATAACGATCTACTTTGAGTAAATCAGCAACATAGCGGCTACCGGTGCGTGCTATACGTGCCAAATCGTTTCGAGCTAAATCAACCAACATCATGTGTTCGGCAAGCTCTTTTTGATCTTGACGCAGCGCGAGTTCGATACGTGAATCTTGGTCTGGCTTGATGTTGCCAGCAGCATCACGAGCTCGGCTGCGGGTGCCAGCGATAGGGTAAAGCTCTACCTGCCGATTACTAGCGGTAAACTTTAACGCCGATTCTGGCGATGCACCAAATAGTTCAAACTCAGCGGTGCGCATATAAAACATATAGGGGCTTGGGTTATTTTTTTTCAGTTCCGCGTAGCTATTCAAAGCATTTGTACACGGGAGAGTGAAATTGCGCGATGGCACCACTTGGAAAATATCGCCGGCGGCGATGTGCTTTTTCATATCAAGCACGATGGCTTTGAATTCTTCTCGTTTCGGCTGGCTCGTTACATTGGCAAAATCGAGTTTTACGCTATTTCTATTTTTCTCTGCAGTTCGCGTTGTTGCTGGTGAAAACAAATCAGAACCACTACTAAATGGAGCCTGCATGCGGCTCATTAACTCGCCCAAGCGTTGGCAAAGCTGTTGGTGCCGAGCTTCTGCGTTATCTCCGCTTGCAAGTATGCCGAGTAGCTCCGTTTGCTGGGCTGCGTGGTCCATGATGAGCAGTGTTTCGGCTAAGTAAAATTGATAATCTGGGCAATCGTTTATGCCTTCGGTTACTTCTGGGAGTTGTTCAAAAGTGGCTAATAAATCATAGGCAAATACACCAGCTAAAAATATAGCGAAAGGGTGCGGCTGCAACGATGTTAATTTTTGTTGCAAGGTGCGCAGTGGCAATGTGTTTGCGGGTGCGGCTAAACGCTCTTTCTCAGTTAAGTTGCTCGCCGGTAACGCAAATTCGAATACACAATATTTATTGCTAGCTTCTGATGCATTTAAGAACTCTTTAAGCTCGCCCCGTAACCAACTTAGAATGCATTCTCCGTTCTCACTTAAGGCGGTTACCGTTACCTGTTGGCCTTGGCAAACAAGTTTCAGCGAGGCATCGATCATAAACAAGCTTTTAAGATTTTGGCGAGAATCGATTTCTGCCGATTCCAAAAGAATGTGTTCACCGCCGCTGTGTGCAAGGCGCTTCAATACATCAACAGGATCGGCTTGATACTGAGTAGCCACAGAAATAGGAAATAGGTTTCCCGGTTTCTGTAATTCTTGTATTGGCGTGCTGGTTGTTACGTTCCCAAGCATGATGGTTTGGCATCCCTTTTTATGTTTAATAATTGCGTGTGTGGTTAACGCGTTTACGTGTTCGTGTTAGTGCTTCTATAACCCATTCAGCGGGATGCTAAAACAGCAAAACCCGCTTCATAAGCGGGTTTTGAATGAATTTCTGTTTTCTAATTTGCTTTATAACAAGCGCACAGACGCATCCACTACCCGCGAAGGAAGTGCCACCACCAATGATGTTGTACAGATGCGAATTGTTTCATGATGTGCGTTTCTCTAAAAAAGCTTTACAACTTAACTAAAGTTGTACGTGAAAATTAATACACGAACGATAACGGCAGAGCTAAAATCTGTCAATAAGTTTTTCAAAAAGCATCATGATTCGTTACGGAATAGGGCTCTTCAATCATGGTTTTGTGCTGTTAAAGGGCGTATGATGGAGCTATTAAACTAGCGTAATTATCGTACAGTGCAGGTGCACAAAACAGGTGCACAAAACAGGTGCACAAAACAGGTTCAAAAGTAAGTGCACGAAAATCCGCAGTTGTGTTTGATGCGCATGCGTGTTGACGATTAGGTAAACGCTTGATGAATTTTAACCTGAGGGGTGAACATGCAAATTGATTTACATTGCCATACCACTGCCTCTGATGGTGCATTAAGTCCGGCAGAGCTTGTAATGCGTGCAGGCGTAATGCAAATAGATATATTAGCGATCACTGACCATGATTCAATTAGTGGTTTTCATGCCGCTAAAATAGCGCGTGAAGAACAAAAGCTGAAACGGCTTGAATTGATTCCTGGTGTTGAATTCAGCACTACATGGGAAGGGTTCGAGATTCATATTTTGGCGTGGCAGTTTTCTCTTGAACACCCTGCTTTAATGCGGTTGCTTAAGGAGCAGCGAGAGCGGCGACACCTGCGTTCAGAGGCTATTCATGCCAAGCTGATAAAACAGGGTATTGCCGCTGATAAATTACCAGCACCTAGGCCAGAATCATTCGCAGAGAGCGCAAATGGCAACGTAGTAACGCGGTTGCATTATGCACAAGCACTATTCAATCATGGTTACTGCAATTCCGTGCAAGATGCATTTGAAAAGTATTTAGGTAAGGGCCAATGTGCTTATGAAAAACCGCAATGGTGTTCGATGAGCGAGGCTGTAGCGGTAATCAACGCGGCAGGTGGTGTTGCCAGTATTGCGCACCCGCTAGCCTATGATTTAAGCAATAAATGGTTGCGCCGTTTAATTACCGAATTTAAAGATGCCGGTGGGCAATCCATGGAAGTGGTGAGTGGCCAGCAAAGCCCAGAACAGCGCCGATGGCTAACTGAGTTGGCGGTTGAATATGAGCTGCTGGCATCGGCAGGCTCCGATTTTCACTATCCGGGGCGTTATCGCGAACTCGGGCGTAATTTAAAAATACCAGATGAATTAACACCGGTATGGCATGATTGGCCTGAAATGCAGGGGCTGTAATGAATGCAGCCGCCTCTGATTTGAGTTGAATATTTAGTGTTAAATAAAAAGATAAAAGGAATGCAAGGATGAGCCAGTTTTTTCAAATCCATCCGGAAAACCCACAGAACCGGCTAATCGTGCAGGCGGCAGATATTATTCGCAAAGGTGGAGTAGTGGTGTATCCCACTGATTCGGGCTACGGCATTGGCTGCCAACTGCAAAATAAAGAAGCGGTTGAACGAATCTTAAATATTCGTCGGCTCGGCAGCGAACACAACTTTACGTTGATGTGCCGTGATTTATCCGAGCTATCAGTGTATGCCCGAGTAGGAAATCAAGCATTTCGGTTGATAAAAAACAATACGCCAGGCCCTTACACTTTTGTATTGATGGCAACCAAAGAAGTGCCAAAGCGATTGATGAATCCGAAGCGAAAAACTATCGGTTTGCGTGTTCCTGATAATGATATTGCGCAAGCACTGCTTACTGAGTTGAACGAACCGATAATGTCTACCACTATGATATTCCCCGATGAAGAATTTGCGGAACCCGACCCGTATGAAATTCGCCAGCGCTTGGAAAAATTGGTGGATCTAATTATCGATGGTGGCCATTTAATGGAGAAACCAACCACGGTGGTTGATTTGGTTGATGATGAAGTAGAAATCATTCGAATAGGCGAAGGTGACCCGGGCCGTTTTAGTTAAAAATAAGCGGCCAGGTTTTCGTGGATAGGATTGTGCAGATTTTTTGTTAAGCCAATACAATGGATAGATGATTATTTAGGAAGCTACATTTGGTTACTGAGCAACAATCGTTACCCCTAGGTTTTGTGCGTGGTGAACCGGTTTTTGAACAACCGGAGGATTTATACATCCCGCCAGAAGCGCTTGAACTGATGCTTGATTTGTTTTCGGGGCCGATGGATTTGTTGCTCTATCTTATCCGTAAACAAAAAATGGATATTCTCGATTTACCCATTCTGCGAATTACCGAGCAATATATGGTGTACGTAGATATGATGCGCGAATTGAAGCTTGAGTTAGCCGCCGATTATCTATTAATGGCGGCAATGCTGGCGGAAATTAAGAGCCGTATGTTGTTGCCGAAGATAGTTGCCGACGAAGACGAGGAAGATGATCCACGTGCAGAACTTGTTCGGCGGCTAAAAGAATATGAAATTGTACGCAGTGGTGCCCATGAATTGGATACTCAACCGCAGCAAGAGCGTGATTATTTTATTGCCCATGCCAACACTGATGCGCGCGATTTAGCAGGCCAAGCCCCCCCAGAAGTAGCTTTAGAAGAGTTAAGCCTAGCGCTATTTAAAGTGATGCAACTGGTTGATGTACAGGCTCACCACCAGGTGAAGCGGGAAGCCTTATCTACTCGCGAGCGCATGAGCAGTATTTTAGAAAAACTGCAGCATAAAGAAAGAATAGAGTTTTCTGAGCTATTTGTAATAAATGAAGGGCGTTCAGGGGTTGTTGTCAGTTTTTTGGCAATTTTAGAGCTGAATAAAGAGGGTTTGATCGCGCTTACTCAGGCAGAGCCTTATTCGATTATTTATGTAGTTGGTAAAGTTTCAAATTATCGGGATATTGATATTGAAACTGCGGTAGCTGAGGAATAATTGGCATGATTTCAGATAAACAACTTAAACAACTTGTAGAAGCGGCGGTATTTGCTGCTGAAGCGCCAGTTACTCTCGATCAGCTGTTGGGGGGCGTGCTCGCCGATTATCGATTAAACCGCCCTCGTATTCGGCAAGTGTTGGATGAATTAAAAGAAGATTACCGTGAACGCGGCATTGAATTAGTAGAAGTGGCCTCTGGTTATCGATTTCAAACCCGAGCTGATCTTGGGCCAGCATTGGTAAATATGTGGCCTGATCGAGCACCACGTTATTCAGCAGCGTTGTTGGAAACTTTGGCGTTAATTGCTTGGCGACAACCGGTTACGCGGGGCGAGATTGAAGCCGTACGTGGGGTTTCGGTGAGCACACAAATTATGAAAACGTTACAAGAGCGTGGTTGGGTAAAAGTAGTAGGCCATAAGGAAGTTCCTGGCAGGCCTGCACTGTATGCCACCACAAAAGCATTTTTAGATTATTTTTCGTTACAATCTGTAGCTGATTTGCCAGCTTTAGCGCAACCTCGTCCGGAGCTTGAGTTAGATTTGGAAGGCATTACAGATACCAATGACACGCGGGAGCGTGGCACAAAAGAGGAAGAAAACCAGTGAAAGACACCGAAAAGTTGCAAAAAATATTAGCGCGTTCAGGCCATGGTTCGCGGCGTGAATTGGAATCTATGATCAGTGAAGGCCGGATTCGAGTTGATGATCATGTGGCTACACTGGGTGAGCGGGTAACTGCTTCGGCAGACATTCGTATTGATGGCCACCAAGTTAAAGTGCGAAATGCCGAGGAGCAACCATGCCGAGTATTGGTGTACCACAAGCCTGAGGGTGAATTGGTAACGCGTAAAGATCCAGAAGGGCGGGCAACAGTGTATGAGCGTATGCCTTATGTAAGCACCGCGCGTTGGATAGCTGTGGGCCGCTTAGATATCAACACTTCGGGCTTGTTGTTGATGACAACCGACGGTGAATTAGCGAATCGCTTAATGCACCCGAGCTATGAAGTAGAGCGTGAGTATGCGGTACGTGTTTTCGGTGAAGTTGGTGAAGCGCAAATTCAAAAGCTTTTGAAAGGTGTAAAATTAGAAGACGGTGTGGCGAAGTTTAAAAAGATTAAGCGGCGCGGCGGCGAAGGTATGAACCAGTGGTTCCATGTGATTCTTACGGAAGGTAAAAATCGTGAAGTACGGCGCTTGTGGGAATCGCAAGGCTTTACAGTGAGCCGTTTAATGCGGGTGCGGATGGGCGATTTGGTGTTGCCGAAGGGCCTTGTTCAAGGCGGTTGGATGGAACTACAAACCGATCAGGTGAATTATTTACGCCGCTTGGTAGAGCTACCATTGATTGAATCTGCACCGGTAATTACTGATGAAGAACAACGCCGGCAATTAAAGCAGGCACGCCGCGGCAGCATTCGCCATCGGAAGGAAAATCCAGTGGGCCGCGGAGGTCGTAGATTAGCCGCGAACCCGGAAACTGCTGAAAAAGAAGCGGCTGCTAAGAGTAATACACGTTCTGATTCAATCAGCGCCCGTGGGCACTCAAGAAACGTAAAACGTGATGAAGAGCGCAACGATAGCCGCCGTGATAATCGAAAAGATAAGCACCCTGGCCAGCGCAGCGAGCCCAAAGGCAAGCAGCCAGCGCAAGGTAGCTACCGCAATAGCGATAATGAAGAAGCCGGCAAGCCGCGTAACCCTAATGGTAAATCTTCGCCACGCAGCCGTAATAGCGGCAAGGGTCAAGGTAAAGGTAAGCCACAGCGGCAGCACCAAGGCGAAGCGAAGGGAAATACAAAAGGCAGTGAGCAGGGCAAATCAGGTAGTGGGAAAAAATAGTTAGTATGAATAGCGCATTATCAGTGAATGAAACAGGTGCGATTCAGCTTCGCACCGAGTGGAGCGAAAGCCACAGTGTTTGGTTGCGGTGGCCCTATCGTGAAGAAATTTGGCCGCAGCAGCCGGGTGAGCTAGCGCCGGTGCAGCAGGAGTTTTTACTTCTGTTGCAGGAACTTGCGGATGCTCAAATTCCAGTGAATTTACAAGTGGCGGTTGGCCATACTGATGCTGTGCAAGCGCTATTAGCCAAACAAGCATTTAGCGCGGCACTTGCTATTCAGTTACACGAAGTTGCTTATGGTGATATTTGGCTGCGTGATTGCGCTCCTTTCGCCGCTAAGCAAACCAGTAAGAATGAACAAGCTTCTGCGTGGCATTTTCAGTTCGATGGTTGGGGCGGTATCGATGATCAGTTCAACGATGATATTCAAGCTCGAAATTGGTTGAGTGAGAAACTTGGCTTGCTGAAATTAGGCGCCGGTATTGCAGAAGATAAAATGGTTTTGGAAGGGGGGGCTTTGCATCATGATGGTGAAGGCACCGCTATTGCTTGTGCTGGAAGTATATTATTTCGGCCAGGTAACGATGGCTTAACTGCTGCCGAGTTTCGGCTGAAACTACAGGGTTGCTTCGGTATCGAAAAAGTTTTGATGGTGCCGGGGCGTTTAGCTGCTGATGAAACCGGCGGGCATGTTGATAACCTTGCTGCTTTTATTGCGCCCGGTGAGGTAGTTATTGCTTATACTGATGATGCTAGCCATCCAGACTATGCGACCTGCAGGCGTGTGTTTGATTTTTTCGATGATGCGGTAGATGCGCACGGTCGGGCATTTGTGATTCACAAGCTGCCGTTACCGCGCGCACCGCGTTTAAGTGCTGCAGAAGCGGTTGATATCAAACAGCGGCATGGTGTTCGGCGGCGCATAGCGGGTATGCCGCTTATGGCGAGCTACGTGAATTTTTTGCGAGTTAACGCTAACGGAGATTCAGCTAGCGGTGGTTTTGCAAGTAAATTAATTGTAATGCCGGGCTTTGGCCTACCTACCGATGATATTGCGCGGAACCTGATGGCAAAGTGGTTGCCTGAGTATCGGGTAGTAACGGTGCCAGCTCGTGCATTGTTAGTAGGCGGTGGCGGTTGGCATTGTGCAAGCTTCGTTTATTGAAGGTTATTACTATTACTTACCTAGTGAATTAGTTCGCCGGTTAAATCGTAAATACAGCTTCAAGGGGCATAAAATGAATACGTTGAAGATTAAAAATTTCGCATGGGTGAAGGCTTCCACAGTTCTAGTTTCATTCATTGCTTTGGTTACATTAATGGGTTGCGGGCAACAGCACACCGGCGCTTATGGGCCGATGAACAATGTTGATAGCATTCACGTGCAGGCCTCTGGTTCAGCGCAAGGAATTCCCGATCAAGCTTTATTGCGGTTTGTAATTGTTGAAGATGGCGATGAGCTTGGAGTGCTAAAGCAAGAAGTTGATAATACAACCAGCACGTTTTTAGATGTGCTCTCCGAACTTAACGTACCGCGTGAGAATATTAGTTCTTGGCAGGTGGAGGTTACGCCACGTTATAACTACCGTGATGGTCAGCAAGAGTTTCTCGGTTATCGGGTAAGCCGCTCAGTGAATGTGAAGCTGGATGATATTGCATCGTTCGACGTGGTGATTGATCAAGCGTTAGCCGCTGATATTGGCCGAGTTGAGCAAGTTCGTTTTCAAGTAGCCGACCCGGCTCCTCTGTATGCCTTGGCGCGAGCTGATGCTATGGCGCAGGCTTGGCAGAAAGCGGAAGAGCTTGCTGCAGCGAGTAACCGCAGTATTGCGCGGGTACAAGAGGTTATTGAGCATGGTTCAGCGCCTGCGGTTACTGAAGGCATGATGGTGATGCGAAGCTCGGCAGATTCAGTAACAGAAGTAGGGCAGCAGAGCTTATCGGTGTCTGTGAGTGTTAAGTTCATTTTAGAATAATGGCAACCACATCGGTATTCTGGGTGGCGGAAAGCCCCCAGAATGTAAATGATTAGTACTGATTATAAATAAAGAATGAATCGATACCCAAAAGCCCCCAAAGATCCGAGCGATGAGCGCGCTATTGAACATCGTGCGGTAGATTTACTCAGCCGAAGAGAGCACAGCGAATATGAGCTGCGGCGCAAGCTTGAGCACAAAGGGTTTGATGTTGATGCTATTAAGCGTGTGCTTGAACGCTTGCAAAACAGGCAATGGCAATCAAATGAACGCTTTGCCGCAAGCTTTTTTCGCCAGCGAGTAGAGCAGGGGTATGGGCCTTTACGAATTCGTATGGAAATGAGCCAAAAAGGCCTTTCTGATTTAGAAATCGAAGCTGTTTTTAATGAAAGCGCCCCCGATTGGCGTGAATTGGCAAAAGATCGTTATCAACGGCGCTTTGCTAAATCTATTGAGTTTAAATTATTAGAACCAAAAGAAAGAGCTAAGCGACAACGCTTTTTGGCGCAACGCGGATTCACCGCTGAGCAAGTATATGCGGCGATTTCAGCTGCGGAAGATGATGACGAAGTGGCTGTTTTCTGAGCCCTCTCTATGCTAATCTAACCCCCTTTATCTTCTCCTGTTCGATGCATCTAAATTACTCTAGCTGGTGCGTTTATAAGTAGCGAGATGCTTGCAAAACCATATGATAAACCCAAATAACTAACTCAAGATACGAACTCAAGGCAGGATAGTACTTATGAGCATGACAAGCGCCGAAATCCGTACGGCTTTTTTGAATTTCTTCGCTGAGCGTGGCCATCAGGTTGTGCAAAGTTCCTCGTTGATTCCGGGTAATGATGCAACCTTGTTATTTACCAATGCCGGAATGGTGCCATTCAAAGATGTATTTTTGGGTACAGATAAGCGCAGCTATACACGAGCAACCAGCTCACAACGCTGTGTTCGCGCTGGTGGTAAACACAACGATTTAGAGAACGTAGGTTATACAGCGCGCCACCATACGTTTTTTGAAATGCTCGGTAATTTTAGTTTTGGCGATTATTTTAAACGCGAGGCGATTCAATATGCGTGGTCGTTTTTAACTGAAGAGCTAAAGCTGCCAAAAGAAAAGCTTTGGGTTACGGTATTTGAAGAAGATGATGAAGCCTACGATATCTGGGCCGATGAAATGGGTGTGCCTCACGAGCGTATTAGCCGTATTGGTGCCAAAGATAACTTCTGGCAAATGGGTGATACTGGGCCATGTGGGCCGTGTTCAGAAATTTTCTATGATCATGGTGAGGAAGTATGGGGTGGGCCTCCAGGAACGCCAGAAGAAGATGGCGATCGTTATATTGAGATTTGGAACTTGGTTTTCATGCAGTTTAACCGCCAAGCCGATGGCTCTATGGAACCATTACCACAACCTTCGGTAGATACTGGAATGGGCCTTGAGCGCATTGCCGCAGTGTTACAGCATGTTCATTCGAACTATGAAACCGATACCTTTGTGGCCTTGATTAAGGCGGCTGCGGAAGCGGTTGGTACGGAAGAACTCTCGGCACAATCGCTGCGGGTTATCGCTGATCATATTCGCTCTTGTTCATTCTTAATTGCCGATGGTGTGTTGCCATCAAATGAAGGCCGGGGTTATGTGCTACGCCGTATTATTCGCCGGGCAGTGCGCCACGGTTCAAAGTTAGGTGCTAGCGGAGCCTTTTTCCATAAACTAGTAGCTGAACTTGTGAACTTAATGGGTGAAGCTTTCCCTGAGCTTACTGGTGCGCAAGAACGCATTGAAAAAGCACTTTTGCAAGAAGAGCAGCAGTTTGCTCGCACCTTACAGCGCGGTATGAGCTTGCTTGAAGAAGAAGTAGCTACCTTACCAGAAGGCGGCACATTAGCAGGTGATGTTGCGTTTAAACTCTACGATACCTATGGCTTCCCTTACGATTTAACGGCCGATATTTTGCGTGAACGCGGGTTTGCATTAGATCAAGCAGGTTTTGATAAAGCCATGGCGGAACAACGCGCTCGAGCACAACAAGCTTCGCAATTCGGCGCTGATTATAACGAACGGTTAAAATCCGAAGTAGTTTCCGAGTTTCAAGGCTATAGTGCCTATGAAAGCAACGCTACTATTGCCGAAATTTTTGTTGGCGGTGAATCAGTTGCGCAGTTGGCAACAGGTGAAGAGGGCATTGTAGTGTTAAATAGCACCCCTTTCTACGCCGAAAGTGGCGGGCAAGTGGGTGATATTGGTGTGTTAGAGGTGGCTGGTGAACCGGTGTATACGGTTACCGATACGCAATACATTGGCAAGGCGATCGGGCATCACGGTACTGCCGATATCGATTTGAAAGTAGGTGATAGTGTATTGGCGGTGGTTGATGATGAGCGCCGTTGGGCGATTCGCCGTAACCATTCGGCGACCCATTTGATACACGCGGCATTACGCAATGTTTTAGGCGAGCATGTGGCGCAGAAGGGCTCGTTAGTGAATGAGCAACGGTTGCGTTTTGATTTTGCTCACCCGCAAGCGGTTACTGCTGCTGAACTACAAGCTATTGAAGCGCAAGTAAACGAACAAATTCGATTAAACGTTGCGTTAACTACTGATATTTTACCGATTGAAGAAGCCAAAGCTCGTGGGGCTATGGCATTGTTTGGTGAGAAATATGCCGATGATGTGCGGGTAGTGCAAATGAGCGATTACTCGCTTGAGCTCTGTGGTGGAACTCATGTGGAACGCACTGGTGATATCGGTGGTTTCCGGGTGGTTGCAGAAGCTGGAATTGCGTCCGGCGTGCGCCGGATAGATGCGGTTACCGGTGCTGGCGCAGTTGCTTATAATTTGGCGCAGCAACAAAAGCTCATGGAAGCGGCAAGCTTGTTAAAGAGTGATCCTGCCGCACTCGCTGATCGTATAGAACAAATGTTAGGAAAACAGAAGTTGCTTGAGAAGGAACTAGCTGATCTGCAAAAGCAGGCATCTGCGCAAGCAGGCGCATCTTTGCTAGATGAAGCAAAAGATGTGCATGGTGCAAAAGTGATTGTAGCTGAAGTACATAACACAGAAGCAAAAGCTTTGCGTGAAATGGTAGATGATTTAAAAAACCGGCTTGGTGAAGGTATTGTTGTTTTAGGTTTACGCCAAGATGGGAAAGTAAGTTTGATTGCGGGAGTTACCAAGGGTTTAACTGCTAAAGTTAAAGCGGGCGATTTGGTTAATTTTACAGCATCGATGGTAGGTGGTAAAGGTGGCGGGCGGCCCGATATGGCGCAAGCCGGTGGTACTGAGCCAGATAACTTAGATAAAGCATTAGCAGAAACCACAACTTGGTTGCATGAAAAGTTGATTTAACGCTTTCATGGCAAGCAGGTAGTAGCAAATTAGGCAGTGATTTTTTCCGTACGTTATGAAAGTGTAAAGATTATTGATTTTCGTACGGAATCTTTGTGATTCACTACTTATTCTAATGTGCTGTGCTAAGATTTAATCAGAAGCTGTCATATGTTCTATCGATCCTTCTCTATACCGCGAAACTCCCATGTAAAAGGAATCGCGGAAAGAACAGAAGAGATCAGAAAATAGCGGCTAAATATGAAGATTGTCATATCGCGAAATGTAGGGAAGTTGATACTATGCCCAAGCTTCTGTTTTAGTGCGTCACAGTGGGTCGCACGAGAAGCTAACTTGAAAGGAGCAGATGGATGCTAATTCTAACGCGACGTGTCGGAGAGACATTAATGATCGGTGATGATGTAACGGTCACTGTCTTGGGCGTAAAGGGAAACCAAGTACGCATCGGTGTTAATGCTCCGAAAGATGTTTCAGTTCATCGTGAAGAAATATATATGCGAATTCAAGCTGAAAAAGAAGAAAATGCCGAGAACGAATAAGCATTTATTCTGGTGATTTTTCGCAGAAATTGAAAGAACAGACAAAGAATAAAGAAGCCGGCTATGCCGGCTTTTCTTTTGCAAATCTCGATAAAAGTGGCAAAATTTAGACATAATGCTTAAATATGCCGCAGTTAGTAGCGCAAAGATAAAAAAGCGTTTGACATGCTCGCTCAAATCGCTATCATTCGTGCCCACAAGTTGCGGTGAGGTGGCCGAGCGGCTGAAGGCGCTCCCCTGCTAAGGGAGTATAGGGTTTATAGCCCTATCGAGGGTTCGAATCCCTCCCTCACCGCCAGTTTTGATAAGATGATGCATAATAGAAAATTAGAAGTATGTTTTCGGACACTCCTTTAGTTTTTTGCTAGAATTCATTTCGTGACGCGCTCGTAGCTCAGCTGGATAGAGTACCTGGCTACGAACCAGGCGGTCGGAGGTTCGAATCCTCCCGAGCGCGCCAATTCAAAACTTTGCAAACAACTTGTGTACAAAGCACCATGTTCAATAGGGTCAATACGCGCTCGTAGCTCAGCTGGATAGAGTACCTGGCTACGAACCAGGCGGTCGGAGGTTCGAATCCTCCCGAGCGCGCCATTGATTCCCCTCATTACAATCCTTTATTGTTTGTCGCTATACCCCTTATCATTCTGCTGCATAGGGTTAGGCCTTTCCTTTCCCGCGTGTCCACTTTACAATTGAATAACAAACTTAAACGCAAGTCGATTAAGCATTCATTGCTGGGGCGTATTATGTCTGAATTGTTTGCCGATACATTTGAAATAATGCTTGCCGGAATGGGCGGCGTATTTGTATTTCTGATTGTATTAACCTTTGCCGTTGGGTTGCTTACTAAGCTATTTCCCGAGATTGCAGTTGCTAAAACTGATGAAACCCAATCTGCAAGCAAAAACCTACCCGAATCTGAAACGCCAAGTAAGGCATCTTCTGCAGCCAAGCTTGCTGCGGTTACCGTTGCAGTTCAAAAATATCGGCAGGCGCGAGGAAGTGCTGCAGACCCACAGGAGTAATTCATGTCTAAACCTCTTTTACTAACCGAGCTTGTTCTTCGAGATGCCCATCAATCACTTTTGGCCACTCGTTTGCGAATCGACGATATGTTACCGATCGCAGAGAAACTCGATAAAATTGGCTACTGGTCTTTAGAAACATGGGGTGGAGCAACGTTTGATTCGTGTATTCGTTACTTAGGTGAAGATCCTTGGGAACGTTTGCGAGAATTGAAAAAGGCGATGCCAAATACGCGCCAACAAATGTTACTACGCGGGCAAAACCTGCTTGGTTATCGCCATTATGCAGATGATGTGGTTAAACGATTTGTAGAGCGTGCTCGCGTTAATGGCGTGGATGTTTTCCGTATTTTTGATGCGATGAACGATGTTCGTAATTTGAAAACAGCGATAGAAGCCACGATAGCCAACGATGGCCATGCACAAGGTACTTTATCGTATACTGTAAGCCCAGTGCACACTCGTGAACGTTGGGTATCTATGGCGCTAGAAATGGAAGCGTTAGGGTGCCATTCGATTTGTATTAAAGATATGGCAGGCCTTTTACGCCCATATGAAGCGGAAGCGTTAATTACCGATTTAAAAGCTAACCTCAAGATTCCAGTTGCAATGCAATGCCATGCAACAACAGGATTAAGCACCGCAACATATCAAAAAGCGATTGATGCCGGCATAGATATGCTAGATACGGCTATTTCTTCCATGAGCATGACGTACGGGCACAGTGCAACAGAAACTCTTGTAGCTATGGTAGAAGGCACTGAACGCGATACCGGCCTCGATTTAGTAGCTTTGGAAGAGATCGCTGGGTACTTCCGCCATGTGCGAAAAAAATATGCACGCTTTGAAGGTTCTTTAAAAGGTGTTGATGCGCGTATTCTTTTGGCGCAGGTGCCAGGCGGTATGTTAACCAATATGGAAAACCAGTTACGCGAGCAAAAAGCATTGGATAAATTTGATGCCGTGTTGGAGGAAATTCCGCGGGTTCGCGAAGATCTTGGTTTTATTCCATTAGTTACGCCAACCTCACAAATTGTTGGAACACAGGCTGTTTTGAACGTACTTACTGGTGAACGGTATAAATCAGTAACCAAAGAAACGGCAGGTGTTTTAAAAGGCGAATACGGTGCTACAGCGGCTCCGGTAAATGCTGAATTACAAAAAACAGTATTGGGCGACGCTGAGCCTATTACTTGCCGGCCAGCTGATTTGCTTGAAAATGAACTAGATGATTTAACCAAAGAACTGCAAGCAAAAGCTAAGGCTGAAAAGATTCGGCTGGCGGAAGCGGAAGTGGATGATGTTCTCACTTATGCGCTTTTCCCACAAATCGGCTTGAAATTCCTAAAAAATAGAGACGACCCTAGCGCTTTTGAACCTGCTCCAGGCACTGAGAAAGAAAAACCGGTGCAGAAATCAGAAACCGGTGATAACAGTATTGAACGGTATGATGTTTGTATTTCTGGAGAATGTTTCTCTGTAGAAGTAGGGCCGGATGGAAGCTTGAAAGCTTCTGAACAAGCTCAGGCACTAAGTAAAAGCAATGAACAGCAAAGTGTATCGAAAACATCTGATAAACCAGTAAGCGGCGATACACGCCCGGTAAACGCGCCTTTATCTGGCAACCTTTGGAAATACCAAGTGAAGCCAGGCGATAAAGTGGCGGCAGGTGATGTAGTGGTTATTCTGGAAGCGATGAAGATGGAAACTGAAGTGCGTACCGAAATCGCTGGCACAGTGGCAGAAATAACAGCGCGCGAGGGTGATAGCGTAATTTCTGGTGATGTGTTGTTAACGTTGCAAGGAGCTTAAGCTTTGGAAACCTTAAATACCCTGTGGGCAACAACGGGTGTTGCATCGCTTACTATTGGTGCATTAGTGATGATCGTGGTGGGGCTAGTGCTCATCTACCTAGCCATAGTGCATAAATTCGAACCGCTGCTACTACTGCCCATAGGCTTTGGCGCAGTGCTCACGAATATTCCGTTAGCGGGTATGAATGAAGCGGGTGGTGTGTTGCACACACTCTATACTTCTGGTGTTGCCACTGGGCTTTTCCCGTTGTTGATATTTCTCGGCGTTGGCGCCATGACCGATTTTAGCGCGCTGTTGGCAAACCCAAGAATGTTGCTGCTTGGGGCGGCCGCTCAGTTTGGTATATTTGCCACTCTCATCGGTGCGGTTGCACTGAACTTAGTGCCGGGTGTTGAATTCACTATTCAGCAAGCGGCAGCTATCGCTATTATTGGCGGTGCCGATGGCCCCACTGCGATTTACTTATCCTCGCAGCTAGCTCCTGAGTTACTTGGTGCGATTGCCGTTGCTGCCTATTCGTATATGGCCTTGGTGCCCGTATTACAGCCACCAATTATGCGTTTGTTAACCACTAAAAAAGAACGCGAAATTAAAATGGTGCAGCTGAAACCGGTATCGAAGCGGGCGAAGATACTATTCCCTATTATGGTACTGATACTCACCTTTTTATTGTTGCCTACAGCTGCACCACTTATCGGAATGTTCTGTTTTGGTAACCTCATGCGTGAATCGGGTGTGGTAGATCGCTTAAGTAAAGCGGCCCAAAATGAGCTTATTAACCTAGTAACTATTTTCTTAGGGTTGGCTGTAGGTGCGCAGCTTACGGCTACTTCATTCTTAACTGTGCAAACCTTAGGTATCTTGTTGCTGGGAGCTTTTGCTTTTTGTTTAGGAACTGCTTCTGGTGTGCTGATGGCGAAATTAATGAACGTAGTGAGCAAGCAGGATATCAACCCACTCATTGGTGCTGCTGGCGTTTCTGCAGTGCCCATGGCGGCTCGGGTAGTGAATCAAGAAGGCTTGCGTGCAAACCAACATAATTTCTTGCTGATGCACGCTATGGGGCCAAATGTTGCGGGTGTGCTTGGTTCCGCCGTGGCGGCAGGGATTTTGTTAGCGTTAGCTGGCTAACTTACTTGTGAATAACGCGCTGCTTAAACGATTACAGCGCGATGATCATGCTCTGGTTCATAGGTTGGTGAGCCAGAGCATTACTGTATAAAAAGCCGCAATAACTGCGCTAATTACAATTATGTAGATATATCCCTGTTTGCCATCACGAATTCTATGCCCGCGCATTTGTAAGTACAGTGTCCAAATTACGCAAAGCAAAAGGGGGATAAGGAAAAGAAATCGAATCATAACATTACTCCGGTGGTGCTAATGAATCGGTTGCATCAGCTTCTAAATTATCGGTTTCTAAATTATCGGTTTCCAAATTATCAGCTTCCAAGCTACGCAGATCTTGTGCCGCCTGTTCAGCATGATCGAGTAGAGCTTCTAAACCACTAATCTGATCAGCAATTAAACCCACATCTCTTTCGGTTACCGCGTTCTCTAAATTTGCCGCTTTATCCGCTAACGCATTTAGGCCTAAGTTTGCCGCCGCGCCTTTTAACGAATGGAAATATCGGCGCGCATTATCATGCTGGCCGCGGCTAATAAATTCGGATACTTTTATAGCACTGCCGCGATAGCTACTAACCAAATGATCAAGCAACTTTGTATAAAGTTCAACGTTGTGGTTAATTCGGCTTAAGGCCTGTTCTAGTTGAATACCCCGCATTTGTGGATATCGATGCGGAGCCTCCGATAGCTTCGCTTCTACCGCGGGTTTTTCGCTTTGTGTGTAAGGGCCGGGAACCGCCCATTTACTAATTTGCATGAGTAACAGCGCTTCATCTATCGGCTTTGGAATGTGCCCTTGCATGCCTGCCGCCAACGATTTTTCGGCATCGCCACTCATAGCGTTTGCAGTCATTGCTAGTATCGGCAGCTGTTGATAGCTGTAGAACTGACGAATTCGTTCAGCTGCTTGATAACCATCCATGATTGGCATTTGAATATCCATTAACACAATTGCATATTGGTTATCCTGTACCATAGCAACGGCTATTTCGCCATTTTCTGCTATATCCACTACAAAACCATGGCCTGTTAGCATCTCTCGGGCAACATGCTGGTTAATTTCATTATCTTCAACCACCAACAAAGGCGCACCTTGCAATGTATCGGGAATACTCTGTGCGTGCTTCTCTGCACTCTGTTGTTTGCGGCTGCCAAACATTGCACCAGTCATTACTCTTGCGAGCGTAGCGGTGGTATAGGGCTTGGTAATAAAATCATCGGTTCCTACTTGGCGAGCTTTCTCTGCAAGCTCTTCAGCATAATAGCCGGTGGCAAGAATCATTTTCGGTTGCTGTTCAACAGGAATTTTTTGTTTAATCCGCTCAACTAAGCTCAACCCGTCCATACCCGGTAAGCGCCAATCGATCAACATAAGCTGATAAGGCTTGCCCTCAGCTACTGCCGCAATAACTTGTTTCATCGCTTGTTCGCCGCTGTGGCAGGTGTAAGCATCCATTTGATATGAGCGTAGGGTTTCTTTGAGCATTTCTCGCGTGCTGGTATTGTCGTCTACTGCGAGCACGCGAACACCGCGCAGTTGCGACATCAGCAGTTGATGATGCGAGCTATCTTGGCTTTCTTGCAATGGCAATACGAGCTCGATAAAAAAGTTAGAACCTTGGTTAGCGCTGCTGCTAACACCTATATCGCCTTGCATTAACGTAACCAAGCGGCGAGAAATGGTGAGGCCTAAACCTGTTCCACCAAACTTACGGGTAGTAGATGTATCGGCTTGGGTAAACGCTTGAAAAAGCTTTGCTGTTTGTTCTGCGGTCATTCCAAGGCCAGTATCTTTTACTTCTATCCGTAACCATACCTTATCTTCGCTACGATCGAGTAAGGTACAAGAAACGTTAATTTCACCATCATCGGTGAACTTTATGGCATTACTCACCAGATTAATTAAAACCTGTTGCAAGCGCAGTGGGTCGCCCATTAGCATAGTGGGGATATTGGCGGGTAAGTTAATAATGAACTCTAAACCTTTATCGTAAGCTTTATAAGCAAACATATCCGCGAGCGTGCCTAAAACCTCATCGAGATCAAATGGGATGCGCTCAATGGTTAATTTATTAGCTTCAATTTTTGAAAAATCGAGGATATCGTTAATAACACCAAGCAGTGCCTGTGATGATGAATCGATTACTTTTACATAGCGCTGTTGCTTATCGGTAAGTTCTGTTTTTAGAGCTAAGTTAGCCATACCCACAATAGCATTAATTGGCGTGCGAATTTCATGGCTCATATTGGCTAGAAAATCACTTTTCGCAAGGTTCGCCGTTTCTGCGGTAGCTCTCGCTTCTTCTGCTGTTTCACGAGCACGAGACATCTCTTCGGCTGCTCGTTTGCTACTAGAAATATCGTAATAACTGCCAAGAATACCAATTACTTCACCGTATTCATCGTATAGCGGTACACTTGAATGTTCTGCCCAGCGCACGTGCTGCAACGATTCATCATCGATATTCAGTTGAATGCGAACTTCTTGGTTACACGATGGAACTTGCTGCGTTAACGTTTGTTCATCACGAGCACGAAGTTCCGGATTTTGTGCCAGCAAGGGGAGATCGTTATCCGTTAAACCATGCAATTCTTGTACCGAGGAAAGGCCGAAATCGCGCAAAAAGCCAGGATTGGCACCAACGAACCGCAAATCTTTATCACGCCAATAAACGCGATTTGGCAAATCGTTAAAAACTTGCTGAAGTAACTGAGTGCTAGAGGTTGAAAAAAATTCAGGTTTTGCTGTTCCGGTATTTAAGGTGCTCTCGCGATAACCGCGCCATGTTTGCCAGCCATAAACTAACGCCATTGCTAGTAGAACAACAGCAACAATAGCGGGGATTGGAGCAGGCATCGCCAAAATAGCAACACAGCCGAGAATATTCCAAAGCCAATAGCTGTGATGCAATAAAACCCAAATTCGGGCGCGTGGTTTCGCTTTCAAACTGTATTCCTTTCGCTGCATTTTGCCAATGAATGTGGCACACTAAGGCTTATCATATCAGACAATTTCCGGGATGTTGCCTTGTCAATGAAGCAAACCATTCGTTTAGAGCAATTCGAGCAAGCAGATATACGCACTGCATTGGCAAAAATGAATCGTGGTATTGAGCGGGAAACGCTACGCATCACAAGTGAAGGGCAGCTAGCTACCACCATGCATCCGGCTGCTCTAGGTGCTACGTTAACGCACCCTTTAATTACTACCGATTATGCCGAAGCTCTGATGGAGTTCATAACGCCGGTAAGCACCTCAATTTCCACTACTTTAGCGCAATTGCGCGATGTTCACCGTTTCAGTTATCAACATATCGGCGAAGAATATTTGTGGCCGCTAAGCATGCCTTGTTACCTCAATGACACCAGCGATATTCGCCTTGCTCAATTTGGCAAATCACATGTGGGTAGAATGAAAACCGTTTATCGCCAAGGCCTAACACATCGTTATGGCGCGGTTATGCAAACGATTTCCGGGGTGCATTTTAATTGGTCGGTAAGCGATGAACTTTGGCCGTTGCTGGCTGCCGCCGATAGTAGAGAGAATAATGCTGATTATCGCTCGGAGCGATACTTTGGATTAATTCGAAACTTTAAACGCTGGGCTTGGGTAATTCCTTACCTATTCGGAGCCTCGCCGGTATTGTGTAAATCTTTTTTAAAACACAGTTCAGCGAACCTAGATTTCCATGAGTTAAGTTCAGGAATGGTGTATGTTCCGCATGCAACATCACTGCGCATGAGTGATTTAGGCTATACCAACAAAGAACAAGCTGCGTTGAATATCACCTATAACTCACTTGATGATTATGTGGCTGGCTTACGCAGAGCTGTTTTCACACGCTCGGATCAATTTGCCAATATAGGTGTGCGTAACGGCGATAATTGGCAACAGTTGAATGCCAATATTCTGCAGATTGAAAATGAATTTTATTCACCGATTCGGCCAAAACGGGTAACTGAATCGGGAGAAACGCCAACGCAAGCGCTCGAACGAGCCGGAATTCAATATATTGAAGTACGAGCTTTAGATGTGAATCCATTTTCAGATGTGGGTATAACTGCCGAGCAAATGCGATTTCTAGATTTGTTCTTATTGTTTTGTTTATTTACCGATAGCCCTGAACTGAACATTGAGTGCCAGCAAGCCACTGAGAAAAACGTTAATAAAATAGTGTTGCGTGGCCGTGAGCCTGGTTTAACCTTAACCGATGAAGTTGGTGAACTATCAGTGCAAGAACGCTTACAGCATCTTTTTGCGGAGTTGGAGAAACTGGCAACGCTTTTAGGTGAAGAATCCGCCGTGTATCAGCAGGCATTACAAGCATTCGCTCCGGCTATTGATAACCCTGAAGCTACTTTTTCTGCGCGGTTATTGCGGATGTATGAAGAAGCTAGCAAGCTATATCAACATGTTGGCATGCGCTTAGCAGTTGAGTATAGAGATGAGTTGATGAATTCTGAATTTGAGCATTATTCGGAATCTGATTTCCAGAAAATGGCGGCAGAATCGCTCGCCGCACAAGCTGAGATAGAAGCCAAGGATACGGGTAGTTTTGGTGATTTTTTAACGGCTTACTTTGAACGCGCATTGGATAAAAAAAAGCGCGCCTAAAAGGCGCGCTAACCAAACTTACCAAGGGATCTTACACATGAAAACTCTACACAATAATTCAGAACATGTGGTTAGGAAAAAGTTCCAACTCATAACAAAAAAAACTGCAATGCGAGCTTTAGTGATGTTTTCGGTGGTGGCAATCACGGCAGGTTGTGCCACTTCACCACCTCGAGATCCAGAAAATATTTGTAATATTTTTGACGAACGCCGAGATTGGTGGCGGGCTGCAAAATCAATGAATAAAGAGTGGGGTGTACCGATTCACGTGCCTATGTCGATTATGTATCAAGAAAGCTCTTTTAAGCATAACGCGGCACCGCCTCGTAAATATATTCTTGGTTTTATTCCTTGGGGCCGCATTAGTGATGCTTATGGCTATGCGCAAGCCAAAACCATGACATGGGATGATTATATTCGTGAAACCGGCAATCGCCGCGCTCGGCGCGATAATTTTGCTGATGCTATGGATTTCATTGGGTGGTTTATGGATAAATCACAACGAATTAACGGTGTTTCGAAGTGGGATGCTTACGCGCAGTATTTAAATTATCATGAGGGTTGGGGTGGCTATCAGCGCCGCACATATCTACAAAAAGAATGGTTAGTGCAAGTTTCACGGCGGGTAGATGCGCGCGCTATTACTTACGCGCAGCAGTTGAATCAATGTGAAGATAAGCTTAACCGCGGTTGGTTCCGGCGCTTGTTCTTTGGCTGATGGCTTAAGTTATGGTAAGAATTAAATAAGAAAGGCGTTCAGAGGTGAACGCCTTTCTTATTTCTGTTGAATGCTTTTAGTGCAGAAATATAAGTATTACTTGCCCAATAGTTTACGTTTCTTTTTCGGGAGCGGCTGAATGCGTACTTTTTCAATGCGATTATCAGTTACCGATACTATTTCAATAGGGTAACCGGAAATACGGATACACATTGGAAATTCAGGTATATCGCCGAACTCTTCAATAATCAGGCCGTTCAAAGTTTTTGGGCCATCAATGGGAAGCTCAATTTTAAGCTCCCGATTCAAATCACGTAAGTTCACGGTGCCTTCAACAATGAAGCTACCATCGGCTTGCTTATCCATGTGTTCGTGGCTTTGGCCACCAATGGTAGTGGTAAATTCGCCAACAATCTCTTCGAGAATATCCTCTAGTGTAACTAGCCCTTGAATATCACCGTATTCATCAACAACGAGGCCAATACGCTCTCTATTACGTTGGAATTTTACTAACTGCACGTTCAGTGGGGTGCCTTCGGGTATAAAGTAGATATCACGGGCTGTGCGCACTAACGAGGCTTTATCTGGGTCAACTTGAGTGCGGGTGAGCAAGCGCAAAACATCACGGGCGTGCAAGAAGCCAATGGCATCATCGATTTCGCCACGGTAGAGCAAAATAAGGGTGTGTTGCATATGATTCAATTGGCGAATAATGGCTGGAAGTTCATCGTTGATATCGATAGCAGCAATTTCACTACGCGGAATCATTATATCGTCAACGGTAACTTTTTCGAGATCGAGGATACTGATTAACATTTCTTGGTGGCGCGAGGGAATCAGTGAGCCAGCTTCGTGCACTACCGTTCGCAGTTCCTCTGCACTCAGCGTATCGCGGCCAGCCGATTTAGGATTAATACCTATGATGCGCATAATATTATTAGTAATGAAGTTAACCGTGGCTACTAGCGGGTAAAATATCTTCATTAGTGGTGAAAGCAACAATGAGCTTGGGTAGGCTACTTTCTCGGGGTGCAGTGCAGCAATTGTTTTCGGGGTTACTTCAGCAAATATGAGAATAACTAATGTAAGTACAACAGTTGCAATAGCAATACCATAATCACCGTACAAACGCATACCAATAATAGTGGCGATAGCTGATGCGGCGATGTTAACTAAATTGTTGCCGATTAGGATCAGGCCGATTAAGCGATCGGGACGGTCAAGCATTGCCGATACACGCTTTGCTCCTTTATCTCCACCTTGCGCTAAATGCCGCAGTTTATAGCGGTTTACCGACATCATTCCCGTTTCAGACCCAGAGAAATAACCGGAAACAATGATGAGAATAAAGAGAATTAAAAATAATGTACTGGTAGCAATGTCGTTCAAGAGAGAACCCTGTGGTTTATTATAAGACTCTTAATGTATGGATAGCCGCGATGAAGTCAAGGCTAACGCTTCATTATCATCAGTTAGCTGATAATAATATCACGGACAAACCGGCTACCAAAGTAACCAAGGATAAGTAATACGCTAGCGATAATTGTGCAATATACCGCAATACGGCCGCGTAGCCCACGCCAGTAATGAACTACAACGATGGCACCAAAACTTAAGCAGGCAGCTAATGATAAAATAGTTTTATGTAATTGGCCGCGGGCAAAAATATCATCGAGATAAAAGAACCCAACAATAATTGCAAGGGCGAGCAACACACTACCGGCAGTGAGCAAACGGAAGAAGTACTGTTCCACCGACATCAATGAAGGCATGCGTTCAGATACTGCTTTTACACTGTGGGTTTTTAGCAAACGGTTCACATATAGCAGCTGTATGCCATAGAGAGTGGCAAGGGTAAGAATACTTGAGGCTAATAATGCTAAACTGATATGTAAGGCAAAAATAGGTGTCATTTCCAGCGGCCGGCCAACATCAGCAGGAACCACGTAAAGCGCGAACAAACTCATGGCCGCAAGAACAAAAATAGAAGGGCGTAGCAGCAAACTTGCTGGGTGTTCACCACGGGCACTGTTAAAAACGCATATAAGCCAAGTGATGAGAGCCAATGTAGTAAATAGATTTATTTTTACTAACGAGGTTTCTGTTAGCACGGTGGCCAAAACGGTAAAGTGGCCAATAAGGGCTAATACCGAAATAATAAGGGTGCGACGCTGCATCTTTTGTGGCGAACTGATACGCTTGCTCAACAGAAGGCCAGCAACTAAATAGGCAACAATGCTGAATGTGGTTAATGCTGTGAGCATTGGTAATCGAATCCTTATTTCCGGTTTAAAGCGCTCTGAACGCTTTTGTTGGCATTTTCATGCTAGCAAAATAGTAAAATAAAGTAAGAGTATAGGCTTGTAAATCGGCAAACCCAACCTCATTCCGTTATAATACCCGAAACTCGGCTTACAGGAAGATAGTATGTTTGAAAACCTGAGCGATCGTTTATCGCAAAGTTTACGCAATATCAGCGGACGCGGGCGATTAACCGAAGATAATATTAAAGATACATTACGCGAAGTACGTATGGCGCTGCTTGAAGCAGATGTTGCGCTGCCAGTAGTGAAAGAATTTATTGCGAAGGTAAAAGAGCGAGCACTTGGCGTTGAGGTAAATAAAAACCTTAATCCAGGGCAGGTTTTCGTGAAAATCGTTCAGGCTGAACTAGAAGCCGCGATGGGCGAAGCCAATACGCCATTAAACTTAGCTACGCAGCCGCCAGCGGTAATGATGATGGCGGGCTTACAAGGTGCAGGTAAAACCACCAGTGTGGGTAAACTTGCGCGCTTCTTGAAAGAAAAGCAGAAGAAAAAAGTATTAGTAGTAAGCGCCGATGTTTATCGCCCAGCGGCTATTGCTCAGTTAGAACGTTTAGCAGCCGATGTTGATGTTGAGTTCTTTCCATCTAATGTTGATCAAAAGCCGGTTGATATCGCGAACGCTGCTATTGATTACGCCCGCAAAAAATTCATTGATGTAGTGCTGGTGGATACCGCCGGCCGGTTAGCCATTGATGAAGCTATGATGGCTGAAATCAAAGCCTTACATGCGGCGATAAACCCAATTGAAACCCTGTTTGTTGTTGATGCAATGACCGGGCAAGATGCGGCAAATACCGCCAAGGCCTTTGGTGAAGCGCTGCCTTTAACGGGCGTGATTCTAACTAAGGTTGATGGTGATGCCCGTGGTGGTGCAGCACTTTCAATTCGCCATATTACCGGGCAGCCAATTAAGTTCCTCGGCGTGGGTGAAAAAAATGATGCGCTAGAACCATTTCACCCCGATCGGGTAGCCTCACGTATTCTCGGTATGGGCGATATGCTCTCGCTTATTGAAGAAGTTGAATCGAGAGTTGATCGGGAAAAAGCCGAGAAAGTTGCCAAAAAGGTAATGAAAAGCGGTAAATTCAGCCTTGAAGATTTTCGTGAGCAGCTGCAGCAAATGCGCAGTATGGGCGGAATGATGGGCTTAATGGATAAACTTCCTGGCATGGGCCAAATGGCAGGGAAAATGCAAGGGCAAATGGACGATAAAGTAACCATTCGTATGGAAGCTATTATTAGTTCGATGACACCGAAAGAGCGCGAACATCCGGATTTGATCAAAGGCTCGAGAAAACGCCGAATCGCCGCTGGCTCTGGTGTGCAGGTGCAAGAAGTAAATAAATTGCTGAAACAATTCTTACAAATGCAAAAAATGATGAAAAAAATGAAAGGCGGCGGGATGGCGAAAATGATGCGGCAAATGGGTGGCAAGATGCCACCAGGAATGTTCCCTGGCCGCTAAGAATCTTCCCAAACCCTCAGTTTTACTTGCGTTTACGCGAAAAATACGTAGAATAATGCAGCCCCCCAACCTAGTGTTGGGTGGGTTTCTTTAACCTTTGAAAACATTGAAAAAGATAGGATAACGGTAATGGTAACCATTCGATTACAACGGGGTGGCGCTAAAAAGCGTCCATTCTACCAAATGGTAGTTACCGACAGCCGAAACGCCCGTGATGGACGTTTCATTGAGAATGTCGGTTTCTTTAACCCGGTAGCTCGTGGCCAGGAAGAAAAAGTACGTGTAGATCTAAACCGTGTTGAACACTGGGTAGGTCAAGGCGCACAACTTTCTGAGCGCGTAGCCAAGTTGATCAAAGACGCGCGTAAAGCTGCGTAATCAACAAACCGGTACACAACTGAATATGAGTGAATCTCAAGCAATGGCAGAACAGCAAACTCAAGATAATGAGAACGTAGTAGTAGGCACCATTGGTGCAGTTTACGGAATCAAAGGATGGGTGCGCATCAATGCTTACACTGAGAATCAAGAAGGCATATTCGATTACAGCCCGTGGCTAATTGGCCACAATGGGCAGTGGTGCGAGATCGAAGTGAGCCAATGGCGTTGGCATAACAAAGATCTGGTAGCACGTTTGGCGGATATTCAAGATCGGAACACTGCGCAGCAGTTTACCGGGTTGGAGATCGCCGTTCCGGTAGCAAAATTACCGGAGCTTGCAGAAGATGAATTTTATTGGCGTGATCTTGTAGGGCTACGTGTTGTAAATACTGAAAATTACGATATGGGTACTGTGAGTCATCTGTTATCTACCGTTGCGAATGATGTATTGGTAGTAACAGCCAACAATAACGATGCGTTTGGTAAACGTGAACGCCTAATTCCGTTTCTGCAATCACAATACATTGTGAAGGTTGATGCAGAAGAAGGCCGGATAACGGTAGATTGGCCAGCTGATTTCTAATGGCTGCGAGTTTGCATGTGGGAGTTGTATCTCTCTTTCCGGAAATGTTTAGTGCGATTACTGAATACGGCGTAACTCGGCGGGCGGTACAAGAAGGTTTACTTTCAGTAACCCCTTGGAATCCTCGAGATTATGCAACAGATCGCCATCGCACCGTGGATGATCGCCCTTATGGCGGTGGGCCCGGAATGCTGATGATGGTTGCTCCGCTTCGTGCCGCAATACGCGATGCAAAAGCAGGAGTTCAGCAACAAGCTGGCGTGGAACCAAAAGTGATTTACTTATCGCCGCAAGGCCGCAAGTTAGATCAGCAAGGTGTTCGCGAACTCTCTCAACATAAAGCGTTAGTGTTAGTTGCGGGTCGTTATGAAGGTATAGATGAACGTGTAATTGAAGCCGATATTGATGAAGAGTGGTCGATTGGGGATTTTGTTCTCAGTGGTGGCGAACTCCCAGCAATGGTGATGATTGATACGTTAGCGCGCGAAGTGCCAGGTGTTTTGGGGCATCAAAATTCAGCAACGGAAGATTCTTTCGCTGATGGATTATTAGATTGCCCACATTATACGCGGCCTGAAGTTTTGAACGGCAAGCAGGTTCCGTCGGTGTTACTTAGCGGTAACCACGAAGAAATAAGGCGGTGGCGGTTGCAACAAGCCCTAGGGCGAACGTGGCAGCGGCGACCAGAACTCTTAAATAACCTAGCTCTGACTGACGAGCAGCAGAAACTGCTAAATGCATTTATCGAAAGTATCGATTCGCAGCAGCAGGATTAGCTCGGGTAGTATAATCTAGGCGGAGAAAATCATGGCTAAAGTAAGCAAGACTATTATTAAGTTGCTTGAAGATGAGCAGCTGAAGCAAGATCTCCCGGCATTCGCTCCGGGTGACACTGTTGTCGTCAATGTAAAGGTTAAAGAAGGTGAGCGTGAGCGTGTACAGGCCTTTGAAGGCGTTGTAATCCGTATCCGTAACCGTGGTTTACACAGTGCATTTACAGTTCGTAAAATTTCGAACGGTGAAGGCGTTGAGCGTACTTTCCAAACGCATAGCCCACTTATCGCGGGTATCACCGTGAAACGTCGTGGTGCTGTTCGCCGTGCGAAACTGTACTATCTACGTGAGCGTAGCGGTAAATCTGCTCGTATCAAAGAAAAGCTTGGTTAAGCTTCTCTTCGAGCATAAAAAAGGCCCTCCGGGGCCTTTTTTTGTGCCTATTTTCGGGACTTAACGTGAGGGGCTTCCGTGGTGTGAGGGCTTACCACCTCGAACCGCTCGAGCACATCCATGTGACGCTATGATCCGCGCCATCCTTGGCGCGGACATTTCGAAGTGGCAAGCCCTCACACCACTCGCGCCCTTCACGTTCAGTCCCTGAAGCTCCACACGGAATGCCTTCCGTGCTGTAGGGGCTTACACCACCGAACCGCTCGAGAACATTCATGTGGCGCTATGATCCACGCCATCCTTGGCGCGGACATTTCGAAGTGGCAAGCCCTCACACCACTCGGGCCCCTCACGTTCAGTCCCTGAAGCTCCACACGGAATGCCTTCCGTGCTGTAGGGGCTTACACCACCGAACCGCTCGAGCACATCCATGCGGCGCTACGATCCGGGTTTTAGTTCCAATTGGTAACGGTTACTGGAATCTCGCCACCGGTCATTGTTAGCTCGATGGAAACTACGCCGCCGCTGTTGGCCATATCAGCCAAGGTGTCACAATCAACGTCGTCAGCACATAGAAAGTTATGAGGTGGAAGTGAATAAACACCCTCCTCAATAAAGACAAAAGCATCATGGATTAAGGTTACGGATTCATAATTATAGATGGTACCAATGGCATCTTGCTCTTCTCGCAATACTTCCAAAATCCGATACTCAGCACTAAAACCATCGGCCGGCGGATCGGCTAATTCAACGATTTCCACCAATAGTTCATACTCAGTACCAAATTCGTACTCAAAGTCTACTAGCAATGCAATTGTGCCCTGAATTCCACCGGATTCATTTATTAAATATGGAGAGCAAATAGTTCTGAATTCATTTGTGGGCGGACAAAGTGGCGGGTTGCTGCCAATCGTAACGGTGAGTCTTTCATTGTCGTTATCGCTTGAATTGCAACCTACAAGCGCGAGTATCAATAAGAGGCAGAGAAGGTATCTATTATCCATAATAGTTTCACTTTAGTTTCCAAATAGTAACGTCACTCTACGTGTATCTAACTGATAAGTGAATTATTAAATAAATGCCCGGCTATTATTTGAAGCTATGAGCTGAACGTCGTACGTGGACAATATTCAAAAGCGAAGGTGGAGGGCGCGAGTGTGGTAAGGGTTTGCCATCTCGAAATGTCCGCGCCAAGGATGGCGCGGATCATAGCGTCACATGGATGTGCTCGAGCGTTTCGAGATGGCAAACCCTTACTGCACGGAAGCCCTTCACCGAAGCATTTGAATATTGCGTGCCGCACTCTGCGTATTGCGTGCCGCATGGGCGCGCGGTAGTATCGTGGGATACTGAGGAGAAGTGGTGTGGATAGTAGGTTACAGCGGTTACGTGAAGAGATAGATGCGGCGGATTCGGAGTTGGTGGCATTGTTGGCGCGCCGGATGGATATTTCGCGGCAGATCGGAGAAGTTAAGCATGATCTTGGGCAGCCTTTGTATGTTCCGGAGCGTGAGGCTGCGTTAATTGCGGCGCGGCGCGAAGAGGCCGAAGTGCAAGGTATGAGCGGTGATGTGATTGAGGATGTGTTGCGCCGGGTAATGCGTGAATCGTATCAACGCCAGAAACATCAGGGCTTTCGGCGCACCGGCGATGGCCAGCGCAACATTGTTGTTGTGGGTGGTAAAGGGCAGCTCGGGTCGCTCTTTGCGCGGTGGTTTGCGCTTTCCGATTATCCCGTAGTGGTGATTGATAAAGATAATTTAGATGAACTTGCAGATGCGGTTGAGTATGCAGCGCTGGTGCTTATTTCGGTGCCGGTATCACTCACTACTAACGTGATAGAAGCCTTACCGGAGCTACCGAGTGATTGTGTGCTCGCTGATTTAACTTCGGTGAAGCGTGAGCCTTTAGCTGCAATGCTAGTGAAGCATTCAGGGCCCGTGCTTGGGTTGCATCCAATGTTTGGCCCTTCAGTACCGACACTGGCAAAACAAACGATTTTGGTGGCGCCTGGCCGCGATGCCACAGCGGCACAGTGGCTCCTGCGCCAGTTTGAAATTTGGGGCACCACCATTCATGAACTCTCAGCCGAGCAACACGATAAAGCGATGTCTGTTATTCAGGTAATGCGGCATTTATCTACATTTGTATATGGCTATCATTTGGCTCATGAAGATATTGATTTAGATGAGTTATTGAATCTAAGCTCGCCGATATACCGTTTAGAGTTGTTAATGGTGGGCCGTTTGTTTGCCCAGAGCCCAGAGCTGTATGCCGATATTATTTTAAATGATCAAGATCAGCACCGAATGATTCGCCGCTACTTGCAGCGTTTTACTAAGCTTTTAGATGTTATTGAAACAGAAGGGCGCGAAGGCTTTATTCGTGAGTTTCGCGGTGTTGCCCGCTGGTTTGGCCCGCATGCTGGGCAATTCCTGAAAGAATCGGTAAGTTTGTTGCAGCACGCCGATGATGCAAAACGATAGCTACATCGTGGTAACTAAATCAGCTTATGCGTTTCTAAAAGCTGCGCTAAAGCATCGGGTGCTACGGGTTTATGTAAGGTTTCATTCATTCCCGCATCACGGCAATTATCTAAATGAGTGGAACTTTGGTGGCCAGTAAGGGCGATGATGGGTGTGTTGCTGAAGGCAGAATCTTTGCGCAGCTCAATGCATACTTCAGCGCCGGTAAGATCATCCATTTCGTAATCGAGAATGATTAATTGCGGTTGTTTATCTTTGGCGAGTGCTATGGCATCGGTGCCGTTACTCGCGCAAATAATTTCTAGTGAGTAACTGGCGAGCATTGCTTTTAATACTTCTAAACTGATGAAATCATCATCGGCAATTAATATGGTATTCATAATACATCTTTTGTTGAAAGCTTAAGGCGCAGGTTGCCATGCTGAAGCCGCTAGTGTCAATGTTAGCCGAGCCACCAGAAAATCCAGAACAAATTAAGCGATAATAGAATAAAGCCATAGCCGCCATGCAGTTGCTTCGGTGGGGTAATGTTTGAGTTTGTAATGGTTTTCTTGCCGGTAATCATCGGGCCAATAAAGTTCTTGCGCATCACCAGATATACGAAAATAGCGACGATGTGCAAGGCAATCAAAATCAGAATAAAATCAAACGCCTGCTTATGATATGAGGTGAGAGCGCGAACTACGTCGTTATTTACGGTATTGGCTAACGGGCCGCGAAAGAATATGGCATCATCGGTAAATAGGCCGCTAATCGCTTGCGCGAGTAATAGCACGAGCATCAGCACTACAATAAGGCCACCACCTGGGTTGTGGGTTAAGTGCTCTTTGCTGAAGGGGCTTTTTAGGTAGCCCCACACCGCTTTTGGGCCACGCAAAAATTGGCTAAAACGGGCTGGAGAACTGCCAAAAATACCCCATAAAATGCGGGTAATAATGAGTGCGAGCATAATTAAACCGAGCTTATGATGAACATCGATAAACTCTATAATATTGCCATTAAACTCCAGGTAATCGAGATTTCCGCCGGTGTACCACAGGCCAGCGAGAACAACTACGAGCAGCCAATGAAAGCCACGCACAAAACCATCCCAAAGCTTAATAACCATATTGCCTAAGCCTTTTATTAATCAGCGCGATAACCTTCATGGCATTGTTGGCAAGTACGAGCCGTGGCCATGAATTTAGGGCGAATACTGCGTAAATCACCGCTTTGTGAAGCTGTGGCTAGTTCGTGCGCGGCTTTATTGAATGCTTCCGATTTTTCGCTGAAATCACCCCAGTTTTCCCAAATACTAGGCAGCGCATCACTGTTCTCAGTAACTCCGTGGCCAGCGCCAGAAAAACCATCGAATGGAATGTAGCTCAGGTGTTTCAGAGCTTCAGCACGTTTTTGGAAAGATTCTGCATCAAACTCAATTTCGCCGCGAACCATTCCGGCCATATGGCCAAAGTTTTCGCGAATAAGTGAAAACGCACTCTGCCGATATTTAACCGCATCTTCGGCATCAGCAAATGCATCTGCGGTGGCTGGGGCGCTGTATTGTAATGCTGTTACGGTGATAACCGCTGTGGCGGCAACTGCTAATATCGAGGTAAAGCGCATAATAACTACTCCTTGGTAAAAACATTTGATTAATACCCGCATTTAGCATCGTATTTTGCACAAACGTATATTATTTATTAGGCCATGCTATGGCGAGCCACTCACAAACCTAACAATTAAAATAACATTTCTGCCGAATATATCTAGCTTAACTATCTAATATGGCAATTAAATGGCGTTTTCATCTCCTTAACATAGCAGTTCATCTAGCGGTGCATTGTGCCGGTGGTGGATAAAGGTTTTAATGGTAGTAATAAATAGAAAAATTTCGCCAAAGTGTTTTGGCGTTGGCAAAATAAAAACAAACAGGGGATACCCATGAAGCAACTTCCAATCAAGCGAACGGCCATTTTAGTTGGCTCGGGTTTGCTTGCAGCTGGATTAACCTGGACAAGTGTGGCCGACCAAACCACACCCGTTCAAGGGTTATATCAGCACAACCCGAATCTGATTGCGTTCACCAATGCAACACTTGTTACCGAGCCTGGCGAGCGTTTGGAAAACGCCACTCTAGTAATGGAAAACGGAATTATTCGTTCCATTGAGCGCAATAACCGCGCCCCAAATGGAGCTCGAGTGATTGATGCTTCTGGGTACACGTTATACCCAGGCTTTGTTGATGCATACTCTAATTATGGTGTTGAACAACCAGGCCAGCCCGCACCTCGTGGCCGCAGTGGCACACCGATTTACAGTAATGAGCGGCAAGGCGGTAATGCATCGAATTCAGCTATTCACGCTGAAAAAAGTTGGGTAGATACATTCAAACCGAACGCTGACCAAGCTAAAAGCTACGTAGCGCAGGGTTTTACCACAGTTCAGAGTGCGCGTTTAGATGGTATCTTCCGCGGCCGCGCAACTACCGTATCGCTTGCAGATACGATTGCTAATAACGCAATTTATCAAGCTAATGGCCAACATTTTGCTTCGTTCGATAAAGGCAGCTCAACGCAACAATACCCAGCCTCGCTAATGGGGAGTATTGCGTTAATTCGACAAACTCTATCGGATAGCCGTTGGTATACAGAAGCCGCTGGCTTGCGTGCGAGTAACGGCCAAGTAGAATTTAATGCGGCCTTAGCTGCGTTGGCAGGGCTGAAAGAACAAGGCTTGTTATTTCATGCCAACGATGAACAAAGTTTGTTGCGGGCTCATCGCGTATTAAACACCTTTGAGGTGCCGGTTACTTACATTGGTTCTGGCTTTGAATATGCCCGCCTAAACGATGTTAAAGAAACCAATGCTCGATTAATTTTGCCGTTAAATTTCCCAGCAGCTCCGCAACTTGGTGAGCAATATGCTGAGTTAGATGTTTCACTCGCCGATTTGCGGCATTGGGAACGGGCGCCAAGTAACCCAGCAGTGCTGGCTGAAGCGGGTGTTGAGTTTGCCTTTACTTTGCACGGTATAGATAAAACAGCTGATTTTTGGCCAAATATTCGTAAAGCAGTGGCGCATGGCTTGAGTAGTGATAACGCCTTGGCCGCGTTAACTACTGTTCCTGCTCAGATCGCAGGTGTTGCTAACCAAAGTGGTAAGTTAGCCGCCGGCTATCGCGGTGATATCGTAGTAAGCCGCGGCGATCTATTTGCCGATGGTGAAATTGTTTCAGTATGGCTGCAAGGTGAAGAGACTAAGCTGCAATCAATGCATCCAGTTGATTTCGCAGGCGAGTGGCAGTTACAAGCCTTTGGTACCGAGTTTACTTTGAAGGTATCCGGAAATGGCGGTTCGAACGCTGATTTAAGTTTGGGCGATGCTAGTGTTCGCGTTGCCAACCTAAGTTCAGCTGATGAACAGTTGCGTTTCAGCGCAAACCTAAATGATTTAGGCATGCCTGGGGTTTATCGTTTCGCGTTATCACAAGCTTCTTTGAATAGCTTACAAGGCTCAGTTCAGGACGCTGCAGGGCAAACTCATCCCCTTAGCGCACAAGCTGTAGCGGCTGAAACCGAAACAGAAACTCAAACAGCAGCTACAGATACGCAACCTGCTGAAGTTATTGGCCAGCTTACTTATCCTAACGTTGCTTTTGGCCGCACAAGCCAACCAGAACAGCAAAATTTGCACATTCGTAACGCTACGGTGTGGACGGCTGATGATCAAGGTGTACTAGAAAACACTGATATTATCGTTCGTAACGGTTTAATTCATCGGGTTGGCAAAGATTTATCAACTCCGCGTGGTTACACTGTAATTGATGCCACAGGCATGCACATTACACCGGGTATTATTGATGAGCATTCGCACATTGCGATATCTCAGGGTGTAAACGAAGGCACTGAAGCAATTACTGCTGAAGTTCGTATTGGTGATGTAGTTAACCCTGATGACATTCACATTTATCGTTCATTAGCGGGTGGCGCTACCATTGCTCATTTGCTGCATGGTTCGGCTAACCCAATTGGCGGGCAGGGGCAGACAATTAAACTTCGTTGGGGTGAAAATGCTGAAGGCCTGAAGTTCCGCGAAACGCCCCCTACGATTAAATTCGCTTTAGGCGAAAACGTGAAGCAGAGCAACTGGGGTGGCGCGAACACTATTCGTTATCCACAAACGCGCATGGGTGTTGCACAAATCATGCAAGATGCTTTTCAGCAGGCACGCGAATATGAACAAGCGAAGGCAGATTACAATAGCTTGAGCCGAGCTGAAAAACGCCGCACTGCACCACCACGAATTGATTATCGTTTGGAATCAGTTCTGCAAGTAATTAACAGTGAACGCCACACTCATGTGCATTCTTATGTTGCTTCAGAAGTGTTGGCACTCATGGACGTAGTTGAGCAGCAAGGTTTCAAAATTCACACCTTCACGCATATTTTAGAAGGTTATAAAGTGGCCAAAGAAATCGCGGCACATGGTGCTGGTGCTTCCGGTTTCGCCGATTGGTGGGCATTCAAAATCGAAGCATTCGATGCGATTCCACACAATATGTGCTTAATGATGGAGCAAGGTGTTCTTACTAGCATCAATTCTGATAGTAACGATTTGCAGCGTAGGTTGAACACCGAAGCTGCAAAATCAGTTCGTTACTGCGGCATGAGCGAAAATGATGCTCTGAAAATGATTACCTTATATCCAGCGATGCAGTTAGAAATCGATGAATATGTAGGTAGCATTACCGCAGGCAAACATGCTGATTTGGTGTTTTGGAATGCTCACCCATTATCGGCTTATGCGCAAGTTCAAGAAACTTGGATCGAAGGCCGTAAGTACTTTGATAGAGCCGATGATTTAGCCGCTCGTGAAGCTGTTGAATTGGAGCGTCAGGCGTTGATTCAGAAAGTATTAGGAGCGGGCCCTGAAGCATACGAGGGAACTCGCAATGGCTATCGTCAGCAACAGCCTACGTGGCATTGCGAAGATAATCATGATGTTTGGTTAGATTGGTTTGGTGATCATCATCATGGCCACAGCCACGAGCTTGGAGGCGCACAATAATGAAAAAATTAATTTTATCGCTAGCTATAGGTTTAGCCATTAGTAGCGCAGCGATTGCCAACAATGTGGTACCAGGAAGCAACCAAAGCCAACCCGTGTTGTTGCAAGGCGGCACTGTGCATACGGTTAGCAATGGTGTGTTAGAAGGTGCCGATATTATTTTTGCGGATGGCAAAATTATCGAAATTGGTATGAATCTCAGTGCGCCAGAGGGTGCACGAGTTCTGAATATCTCAGGGCAGCACGTATACCCGGGCTTTATCGCCCTTGATACCACGCTTGGCTTGGTAGAAATGGGAGCGGTTCGCGCCACAGTAGATACCAATGAAGTAGGGAACTTTACTCCTGAGGTGCAAGCACATCATGCGTTTAATGCTGATTCAGATGTTACCCCAACGATTCGCTATACCGGCATTACGCACGCTCAAATCGTTCCGCAAGGCTCTTTAGTTCGCGGCCAATCTAGCTTGTTAAAGTTAGATAGCTGGAACTGGCAAGATGGCCTTGAGCAAGGGGATTTGGGCATTCACCTTACTTGGCCGCGCGTGGGATTGAACAACGCTTGGTGGGAACGCCGTTCGGCAGCGGAACAGCAAAAAGCGCAATCGGAACAGCGCAGTGAGCTAAGCGACATAATGGAAACCGCCAAGGTTTATCATGAGGCTCGAGATCGTGGTGTGCAAACACGTATCGATCGCCGTTGGGAAGCTATGCGTGGTTTGTTTACTAAAGAGAAAAAGCTATTTGTACATGCCGATGATCGCCGCCAAATAGAGCAAGCACTGGCGTTTAATGAGCGCCATGGCTTCGATTTGGTGATTATGGGCGGCCGTGATTCCTGGATGGTAGCTGATAAGCTTGCAGCGGCGAATGTGCCGGTTGTTTTCGGCTCTGCCTATGGCTTACCGGCGCGGGTTGATGAAGCCTATGATACTGCGTTTACAACGCCTGCTCGCCTAGCGGAAGCTGGTGTAGAGTTCGCGATCGCCTACCCAGGGTTCTGGGATGTGCGTAACCTCGCTTTTGCGGCAGGCAATGCAGTAGCCTTCGGTTTAGATTATGATCAAGCGGTAGCTTCGATTACTTATGGCCCGGCAAAAATCATGGGTGTTGAAGATCGTTTAGGCACTATTGATGTTGGCAAACAAGCAACATTAGTGGTTTCTACAGGCGATGCGCTTGATCAGTTAGGTCAGGAAATTAACTTTATGTTTATTGATGGCCGTGAAGTGAACCTGAGTAACAAGCAGAAACAGCTTTATGAAAAATATCAGCAGCGAATCGTAACAGATTAATTTCTTCGAGATATCTTAAGCAAGATGTATCTCACTGAATGATATTTAATATCGAAAAAAAAGTGCCAATGAAAATTGGCACTTTTTTTGTTTAATTTGTTTCTATTTGTTTTTGTAGTGGCTGTGCTAACCTTGCAAAGATGGCATGAACAATAGGATTAAAACCATGAGTTTGTACACCGAATACGCCAATGATGGCAAGCATTTCATTATTCATATTAAGGGGAAATTTGATTTTGGTTTAGTGCAGGAATTTCGGCAATCCTATGATGGGTTAAGTGATCGCGTTACTACAGTTGTGATTGAGCTTCGAGAAACCGATTACATCGATAGTTCGGCTTTGGGAATGCTGTTAAATATGCGCAAATCACTCGGTGCAGGTAGCCGCAACATTCATTTGATTAATTGTCGCCCTGAAATTCGGCAAATCCTCGATATTTCCCGTTTTGATAAACTCTTCATCATTGATTAGCCCAAAGTGCGCGTTCTAATTGTAGGTGGAAATAAAGATAGCCAACAAGAACTAGCATTGATGGTTCAACGTTTCGGCTACGAAGCAAATAGTGTTTCTTGTGGTGAAGATGCACTTGCTGCTTATACGCCATTTTCTCCTGATGTTGTGCTACTTGATATAGCAACCAATGATGTGGTGATTGATGTTTTGGTGGCAAAGCTTAAAGCGCTAGCGGGCGCAATTTATTTGCCAATTCTTTTTCTAGCGAGCGCTGATAATGAATCATTACTTCTCGAATGCTTGCAGGTGGGCGGTGATGATTTCCTAACAAAACCATTCGATTCAATTATTTTCCAAGCAAAAATGCGGGCTCATATTCGCACCCGCGAGCTAAGCCAATCGGTGGCTGAAAAAAACAAGAGCTTGGCATGGCATAGTGAGCATATGCACCAAGAACATCGAATTGTGCAGAACATGTTTTCAAATGCTTTGAATCGAAGCCTGCAGAATTTCAGTAATGTTGAAACCTACTTGCTACCACATACCCGATTCAATGGTGATTTATACCTGTTGGCTCGAGGGCCATTGGGAAATCTATATCTTCTGCTTGGTGATTTCACCGGCCATGGTTTGCCGGCCGCGATTGGCACATTGCCAGCATCACAAACCTTTTTCGCAATGGCGGAGTTGGGCTCGCCTGTTGGTCAAATTGCGGCTGAGATAAACCGGCAATTACAGCAGTTACTTCCTGAAAATATGTTCTGTTGTGCAACACTGCTCGAGCTTTCGGCATCAGGTGAGCGCATTAGTTGGTGGAGCGGTGGCATGCCGCCGGCAATGTTAATTTCAGAAGATAATGAAATTAAAGAGTATTTGCAGCCTCAGCATATGCCTTTGGGAATTCTTCCTGATTTGGAATTTGAAAGTGGAATTACCATTACGCGAGCAGCTCCTGGAGATCGCTTATTACTCTATTCCGATGGTGCCGTTGAAATTGGTGTACAAAATGGTAAAGCCCTCGGTTATGACCGTTTCAAACAGATGGGTAAGGATTGCCAATGGCAGTTATCGGAGCTCGCACAAGCTTTAGATTCGGCTATTCAAGAGGTTGGAACCGATGATGATCTTTCTATGGTGTTGCTTCGCTGCTTGCCCACAGGTTTAGCCAGGAAAGAAAAAGATGATGAGCGTTCAAAGATGCCTTTTCATTTATCGGTTAAGCTTGGCCCGGAAGAAATTCGTGGTGTTGATCCGGTTGCCACAATTTTACGCGGGCTTTCTCAAATCGAAGGCTTTCGAGAGTTCAAAGCGGCTCTGTATACGGTGCTGGCGGAAGCTTATAACAACGCAGTGGACCATGGCCTATTGCGGTTAGCTTCGTCGGCTAAGAGCTCTCTTGATGGCTTTGATACTTACTATATAGAGCGCAGTAGGCGTTTGATTAGGCTGCAGCGTGGTTTTGTTGAGATTGTTATTAATTATGTGCCGAAAGATGCATGCTTTTACATAAAAATTTGCGATTCGGGGCCGGGCTTCAAAGCAGGAAACAGTGAACTTACTGAATATTCATTTGGCCGCGGATTAATGTTGATGAAAGAGCTCACACGCGATTTAGTTTGGAGTGATGGTGGCCGCTGCGTTGAATTCACCTTTTCACTGCGTTAACAGCTACGGTAACAGTTACCGTAACTGCTGCGTTAGTTACCAGGTTAGGCAAGAGCGGCGGGATTATTAGGCGTTAGCCACCGCTCAGCTTAACTTTGTAACCTTGCTGCTGCAGATATTGCATGCAATTATCGCGCTGATCACCCTGAATTTCGATATTAAAATCTTTTACTGTACCGCCAACACTGCAGCGGGCTTTTAGTGCTTTTGCGATCGGCTTTAACTCGCCAGAGGTTAGCCCTAATCCTTCAATCACGGTAACGCCTTTCCCTTTCCGCCCTTTAGTTTCACGGCGAATGCGCACGATACCATCAGTTTCAGGTGCCGTTTCTTCTGGTTTTGGTTCTTCGATACGGCCTTGTTCGGTACTGTAAACAAGCCGCGAAAGCTGATCGCGCATATAAACTCCGATAGTACGAATTTTGATGTGTGATAATAAAACTTGTGTTAGCTGCAGCTGATGTTTGACACATGGCATAGATACTGACAATCTTAGTTCATTATAGAATATAAGCCTAGCCAAACTCAAAGATGCAACTATGAAACTACAGCAGCTCCGTTATATCGTTGAAGTGCTCAACAACAATCTAAATGTATCTGCAACCGCAGAAGCTTTATATACATCGCAGCCTGGAATAAGCAAGCAAGTGCGTATGCTGGAAGATGAGCTAGGCGTGCAGATTTTTGGCCGAAGTGGCAAACACCTAACGCATGTAACTGCAGTGGGTGAAGAAGTTATACAAATTGCTCGGGAAGTATTATCGCGGGTAGAAGGGATTAAAGCTGCCGCATCACAATATAATCGCCCGGATCAAGGAACCTTGAATATTGCTACCACGCACACGCAAGCGCGCTATGCGTTGCCGAAAGTTATTCAAGGCTTCATTGATAAATACCCAGATGTTTCACTGCATATGCACCAGGGTTCGCCAGAACAAATTAGTGAGTTTGCCGCAAAGGGCAAAGCCGATTTTGCCATAGCCACCGAAGCACTGCATTTGTATCAAGATCTCATCATGCTGCCGTGTTATCGCTGGAACCGCTCTATCTTAGTGCCACCGAATCATCCATTAGCAAGTAAGGTAGATGTAAGCATTCAAGATATTGCCGAGTTTTCGCTGGTTACCTATGTGCACGGTTTTACTGGCCGTTCGCGTTTAGATCAGGCATTCAGTGAAGCTGGCTTGGTGCCAAAAATAGTGTTTACTGCAACCGATGCCGATGTGATTAAAACTTATGTGCGAATGGGCTTGGGTATTGGCGTAATTGCCACTATGGCGTATGAAAAGGAAAAAGATAGTGATTTGGTGGCGATTCCGGCCGATCACCTATTTGCTCCCAGCACTACCAAAATTGGCTTTCGAAAAGGCGTGTTTATTCGTAGCTATATGTATGATTTTATCGAGCGATTTGCCCCTCACCTCACGCGTTCAGTTATCGATGAGGCAATACGGTTGCGCGAGCATACAGCGATAGAACAAATGTTCAAGGATATTGATTTACCTACTTACTAACGCGAATATAATTACGCGAAAATACTGAAGCGAAAATATTGAAGCGAAAATAAGACATAAAAAACCCAGCAATGCTGGGTTTTTTTAGATACACGCGAACTAATACTTATTTGTTAACACTCAATTATGTTAACCGCTAAGCCACCGCGCGCGGTTTCTTTATACTTGCTTTTCATATCGTTGCCAGTATCCCACATGGTTTTAATTACCTTGTCTAAGGATACTTTATGATCGCCGCTACCACGCATAGCTAAACGCGCTGCGTTAATGGCTTTCACCGCGCCCATGGCGTTGCGCTCGATGCAGGGCACTTGCACTAGGCCACCTACCGGATCGCACGTAAGCCCTAAGTTGTGTTCCATGCCAATTTCAGCGGCGTTTTCAACTTTAATGATATCGCCACCCATCAATTCCGCAAGTGCTCCGGCAGCCATTGAACAAGCAACACCTACCTCGCCTTGGCAACCCACTTCAGCACCGGAAATAGAAGCGTTTTTCTTGTAGAGAATTCCGATCGCTGCCGAGGTTAATAGAAACCGAGTAATAGCATCTTCATCAAGCGGTTGAATAAATTTATCGGCATATTTCATTACGGCGGGAATGATACCCGCAGCGCCGTTCGTGGGGGCAGTAACCACTCGGCCACCTGCAGCATTTTCTTCATTCACAGCAAGCGCGAAAAGGCTTACCCAATCCATTGCTTGCATAGGGTCTGCCGATTTCTCAGTTTTCAACGTCTGATATAAAATCGGTGCTCGGCGGCGTACTTTCAACCCACCCGGCAAGATACCCTCGGTTGCTTTACCGTTGTTGATGCACTCATCCATTACCTGCCAAATATGCACAAGGCCATCGCAAATTTCTTTTTTACTGCGAAACACCATTTCGTTTTGCATCATCAATGAACTAATGCGTAAACCATGATCTTTGCACTGCTGTAATAATTCCGCTGCGCTGTTGAACGGGTAGGGAATTGGTTTGCTACTTTGCTCAATGGCTTCTTCAAGGCTTTCATCAAAATCGGCATCGCGAACTATGAAGCCACCACCAATGGAGTAGTAGAGATCTTTAAATAACACTTCCGAGCCCTTGAGCACACGAAGCTCCATAGCATTGGCATGTTTTGGCATGGTTTTGCGGCGATGAAAAACAATAGCGCCTTGGCGCGGGAAGGGCACTTCGTGCTCACCGAGTAGCTTTATTTTTTGGGTTTTATCCACTTCGGCAAGAAAATCATCCACTTTAGTAGTATCTACTTTCTCTGGTGATTCACCAACTAGCCCAAGTATCACTGCTTTACCGGTTCCGTGCCCTTTGCCGGTTTGGCCCAAAGAGCCAAACAGTTCAACTTCAACGCCGGTAATTTGATCAAAACCAAACTTCTCTTGTACTTGCAGCAAGAATTCGCGCGCAGCCCGCATAGGGCCCACAGTATGTGAGCTAGAAGGGCCAATGCCAACTTTATAAATGTCGAACACGCTAATCATAGTTTTAAGTACTCCAATTCTTCAGAATGTGCGTAGTGTGGGGATAAATTCAATATTTCGCAAGCCCCTCCACACTGGTCGGGACATCGGTATGTTTAATGGTATCGGCTATAACCCATGGAAAGGCAAGTAAAGGTGCCGGTTTTCTGGGTGCAATTGATCTGCAAGGCGCCGAATAATGGCTGCGGTAGCACCCCATATAAGTTGCCCATCAATCGGAATAAACACTAATTCGTGATACGGCAGTTGTTCGATTCGCTTGCTTTTGATTTGTTTGGTGTAGTGGGTTCGGTGATCTAACATTCGCTGTAACGGAACTCTTACAACTTCAGAAACTTCGTTCGGATCTGGGCGTAACACCGCATCGGCAGCAATGAAGCCGATATACGGATGGATCATAAACCGGCTGAGCACCGGCTGGCTTGGCAATTTGCCAAGAATCTCTACTTGTTCAGGTAATACGCCAAGCTCTTCTTCAAGTTCGCGCAAAGCGGTATGAAGGAGGGAGATATCGGTAAGATCTTGGCGGCCACCGGCAAAACATATTTGCTGGGCATGGTTGCGCAAATTTTCGGAACGGCGAGTGAGAATTAGATCTAACCCATACGGACGTTCTTGCAATGCAACCAAAACCGCGGATTGATGTAGATCGATACTCGGCCAATCAATATTGGGTTGCGGGTAAAGTAAAAATTGCTGTAAAAACTGCTGGCGATTCATATCAATTACTCGCTGTGCCTATGTTTGGGTTGCCGGTAGTTTCGTTAGCACGAGCTGCAATGAGTTCTTCTGTGGCGCCAAGATTGGTTAGTATCGGTAAAATCTGCGCTACTTTATCGAGCGTTTCTTGATATTCAGCGTCGGCATTAGAATCAATCACAATACCGCCACCAGCCCAGCAGAATATTTGTTTCTCAGTATCGTTTTTGTTTGTGCAACAAAGTGTGCGAATGGTGATGCTGGTATCGCTGTGCCCATGCAAACTAAAGTAACCAATAGAGCCGCAGTAAACCGAGCGCCGATGTGGTTCCAGTTCTTCAATGATTTGCATTGCTCTAATTTTGGGCGCGCCAGTAATAGAGCCGCCAGGAAAGGCTGCGGCTAACAATGATAGAGGAGTATGCCCGGCCGCTAATTTGCCGCGTATAGTGCTTACTAAATGATGCACGGCGTTGAAGCTTTCAATTTTAAATAGTTCCGGCACCGATACGCTGCCGGCGGCACACACTCGGCTTAAATCATTGCGCAGTAAATCAACGATCATCAAATTCTCGGCACGATCTTTAGCCGACTTTACCAAAGCATCGGCGGCCGATTTATCCTCTTCAGAGTTCGTTGAACGTGGCCGCGTACCTTTAATCGGCCGTGTTTCTACTGTGCCATCACTGTGGGTTTGTAAGAAGCGTTCCGGTGAAAGGCTTAGCACCACACCACCAGGAATATTCAACCAAGCAGAAAATGGAGCTTGGTTCGCTTTTCGCAATGCAAGGTAAGCTTGCCAAGGATTGCCAATAAACTCGGCACTAAAACGCTGAGCAAGATTAATTTGATAACAATCGCCCGCACGCAAATATTCATGCACAAGGTTAATGCGCTGAGTGTATTCAGTAGCACTCATATTGCTTTGCCATGGTGTAGTTAGACGGAAATTTGCGTTTGTTTCTGGCGTTATTGTGGTTGCAGGTGCCGCCCAATATTCTTCGGGTGCAAGGTTTAAGCCAGTGGGATGTATGGCCACTACTCGTCGGCATTTATGATCGATAACGAGTGCATTAAGATACAAACCTACCGCGATATCGGGAATGGTTATATCGGCCTTGGCAATTTCGGGAATAGCTTCCAGCGTGCGGCCCAAATCGTATCCAAATAGCCCCGCAATCCCGCCTTGGAAAGGTAAATCAGTGAATTCATTCGGAAGAATAGCGGCAGGGTTCTGAGCCAACCATTGCTCAAGTTCAGCGAACGGTTGGCCGGCACTTTGTTCATTGCCCACAAAGGTTTTGTTCGGTTGCCGCAAGAGAATATCGTAACGGCTATCTGGGTGTTTAGCCCCAGCCGAATCAAGCAACATTGCCCATGGCTCATGAGCAAAAGGTGCGAAAATTGCACAGGTATCGTGCCACTTATCGTAGTTTAAAGCGGTAGCTGTGAGTTGCTGATGCAAAACGGACAACGTAAATTCTCCTAAAACCTTACCAATGCCTAAAAAACACCCAATCCAAACCTATCTAGAGCTGCTAGAAACTGGCAGCGTAGGGCAGAACAGAGTATCATAAGTGACGATTTTCAGCACCGTATTCAATAGCCTGAACGAGGTTTGGCATGGCGACAATTCGACAGCAAGATTTTATCGACAGCATTGAAGATGCTCTCCAATTTATTTCTTATTACCACCCGCTAGATTTTGTTAATGCCCTTGCAGAAGCTTATGAAAAAGAGCAAAGCGAAGCGGCAAAAAATGCAATTGCACAAATGTTAGTGAATTCGCGGATGTCGGCACAAGGGCATCGGCCACTTTGCCAAGATACCGGCATTGTTACCTGCTTTGTGAAAGTAGGTATGGATGTGCAGTGGGATAAAACTGATTTAACCGTACAACAAATGGTGGATGAAGGCACTCGGCGGGCGTATTTGAACCCAGAGAATCCATTGCGGGCATCAATCGTTGCCGATCCTGCTGGTGCGCGTAAGAACACCAAAGATAATACACCTGCGGTTGTGCATATTGATATGGTAGCGGGTGGCGAAGTTGAAGTGATGATCGCCGCTAAAGGTGGCGGGTCGGAAAACAAAACCAAAATGGCGATGCTGAATCCTAGCGATTCAGTGGCTGATTGGGTGGTAGAAACTTTACCGAAAATGGGAGCGGGCTGGTGCCCTCCGGGAATGTTAGGCATCGGTATTGGCGGCACCGCGGAAAAATCAGCGGTGTTAGCAAAAGAAAGCTTAATGGAACCGGTAGATATTCAAGAGCTAATAGCTCGAGGCCCGGAAACTGCGGAAGAAGAATTGCGCTTAGAAATTTATAACCGGGTGAACGCACTGGGTATTGGCGCTCAGGGCTTGGGTGGTTTAACTACGGTAGTTGATGTGAAGATTAATTCACTGCCTACTCATGCCGCTTCAAAGCCGGTAACCATGATTCCGAACTGTGCTGCTACCCGCCATGTGCATTTTCATCTGGATGGCTCAGGGCCAGCTGATTTACAGCCCCCGAAATTAGAAGATTGGCCAGATATCACCTTTGAAGTAGGTGATAACGCTCGCCGCGTAAACCTTGATACCCTTACCGCTGCTGATGTGCGGGAATGGAAAATGGGTGAAACCGTGCTGCTTTCAGGCAAATTGCTCACCGGCCGCGATGCTGCTCACAAACGTATTAAAGATATGCTTGATAACGGTGAAGAGCTGCCTGTTGATTTCAAAAATAAGTTTATTTATTACGTGGGGCCGGTTGATCCTGTGGGTAAGGAAGTGGTTGGCCCAGCAGGCCCAACAACCGCAACCCGTATGGATAAATTCACCGATACTATGCTTGAAAAAACGGGCATCATCGGCATGATTGGTAAAGCAGAGCGGGGCCAAAAAACCGTAGAAAGCATTGCCAAACATAAAGCTGTTTATTTAATGGCGGTTGGTGGCGCGGCGTACTTGGTAGCGAAAGCGATTAAAAAAGCCGATGTGGTAGCCTTTGCTGATTTAGGTATGGAAGCCATTTATGAATTTGAAGTGGAAGATATGCCAGTAACGGTAGCGGTTGATAGTAATGGTGATAACGCACACACCTCTGGCCCGGCAATTTGGAAAGTTAAAATTGCGGAAATGGAGAAGTAAGCATTGTTGCAAACTGAGGTGTTGCTCTGGATAGCCGCAGCGGTTGCAAGTGGCCTATTTATCGGCTGGCTTTTCACCTTATTGGTGTTACGCCGGGCTCTAGCTCGAGAACAACTCGAGTTAGAGCGGCAACGCCTTGCTAACCAACAGTTGCAAGAACGTTTTGAGCAAGAGCAGAAAGAAGCGCAACATTGGTATACCGAGTTAGAAAAAGCAAAGGTAGGGGCGCAGCAAGAGCAGGCGCATTTACAAGAAAAATTAGCATTGTTACAAAAGAGCGAAGAACGCCTGCAAAAAGAATTTGAGAATTTAGCTAATCGAATTTTTGAACAAAAAACTGCCGCACTAGAAGCCCGCCAAGAGAAATCACTTGCCGGCACATTGAGCCCGCTGCAAAAACAGCTCGAAGGCTTCCGCCAACAAATTGCCCAGCAGTTTAGTGATGAAACTAAACAACGTAGTAGCTTACAACAAGAAATTCTTAGCCTTCGCCAATTAAATCAACAAATGTCGGCAGAAGCTGAAGCGCTTACTCGTGCATTGAAAGGCGATAGCCGGCAGCAAGGAGCGTGGGGTGAAGTAGTTCTAGAACGTATTTTGCAGCAATCAGGCTTACGTGAAGGGCATGAATACACCACACAAACGCAGCATAGAAATGATGATGGTAAACGTTATCGGCCCGATGTAATTGTGCATTTACCCCAAGATAAAGATGTGATTATCGATTCGAAAGTATCATTGGCGGCATACGAGCGTTATTTTAATGCCGATGATGATCAGATTCGCGCGCAAGCGCTTGATGAGCATGTTACATCACTTCGAAATCACATTCGTGATCTGGGCAAGAAAAGCTATCAGCAACTGGAAGGGGTTCGCACTCTTGATTATGTGTTGTTGTTTGTGCCAATCGAACCAGCATTTTTATTAGCTGTAGATAGAGAGCCTAATCTTATTCGGCAAGCGCTCGAACATCACATTATGTTGGTAAGCCCAACTAACCTGTTAGTAGCACTACGAACGGTTAACAACATCTGGCAATATGAGCAGCAAAACCAAAATGCGCAGAAAATTGCCCAAGATGCCGGCAAGCTCTATGATAAATTTGTTGGCTTTGTTGAAGATCTGCAAAAAGTAGGTAACTCGTTGGATACTAGCCGAAAACATTTCGAGGGCGCTATGAGTAAACTATCGAGCGGGAAAGGCAATTTGGTTAGCCGCGTAGAAAAATTTCGCGAGCTAGGCGTTCAGCCGAGCAAAAAAATAGACCGCAACCTACTCGAAGATACAGAAGACGGCAAACCCTCTAAATAAACCATACTTAGGTTCACACTTGAGCTTAATTTCAGGTTAAATCAACTCGGCCAATAATTGATGTGTTTTTTGCACTGCAAAATCTACTAATACTGAAGAGTTATTCGCTCTTGCTGAACGCACAAATCCTGCCCAAATGAACGTATTTCGATATTTAAGTGGAATGCACAGATAGCGAACGTGTTGTTTATTATGAGCTATGCATAAATCAATTTGAAAGCCGCTTCCTTGTGCTTCAACGAATAACGATTGTGCAAATAGATCCCGTTGGTTTGGCAAATACCATTGCATAAACTGACGCAGGTTGAATTCTGTTTGCGCGCTTAGCTGCTCACCGTGCAACGATGCTGCGCGCTCACTCCAAAACACCCGATCAAGTTCAGGAAGAAACAATACAAAGCCGTGTAAGCGTGCGGGCAAGGCATCATTAATTCCACTATGCTTGTGGTTTCCAGGCGCAGGTGATGGTTCTTGCAGAACGCATTCGCGTGCCGAATTTTCTAATTGAGAAACAAAATGATAATCGATAGTGCAGGCCATAATTTACCTCCATGTAAAATTGGCAGCCTTAAATTTGTAATGATTATGCGAAAAATTTTTACAATATGGGAGCGGGAAAATTAGAGATCAGCTATCGCTGACAGGTTTAATGAAACGCGGTATATAAAAGAGCGCAAGCAATACCCATTTAGAATGTTAAGCCAACAGTGAGCATTACACCAGAAACACCAAACAAAGTGAGTTCAGCAAAACTGCGCTGATATTGCGCGCCCAGCATAGGTAATATGGCTGGAGCAATACCTAACTGGTTAAATGGGATTTTATCTTCGTATTCGCCCCGGTAGCCATGAATAAAACCGGCGGTTAATTTCCCATAGGTTTGAACATCACCGTAGCGTATTAGGTTTTGCCGAACACCTCCGTATGCGTACAAGCTTTTTTGCCCGAAAGAATTACGAAACCAAGCTGCACCCGCCAAAGGCCGAGCATAGTTAAAGGCATCGTTGTAACGCTGATAGCGACTAGAAGGGAGCCGTTTGCCGTAAATCTCAATACCAATTAAGTTTTGATCATTGTTATGCTCAGGCTTTGGGTTGAAGTGCGTAGTCCAAAGCGATGTTTGCACTTGAACACGAAAATCCTCAAGCTCGGAAGCTTGCGCATTGGCAAGTGTTAAATTTCCTATTAATAATCCATAAATTCCATATTGAACGATGCGCATATACCACCTTTATTACTAACATCTAAGAAGATCATACCGGTAAACCAAGAATCAGCAAGGATATTCTTGTAAGGATTGTGTTCAGATGTTGTCGGCAGAGCAACTAGGAATTACACTGAGTTATTGAAATAACAATAATAATGCTAATAGCAAAAACGGTAAGGGCTCGCTAAGAGCCTGAAAAAGAGAGCATGCGATTAAAACATATAAAGCTTGCGGGCTTTAAATCCTTTGTGGATCCAACCAAAGTTGCCTTCCCGGAACAGATGACCTGTATCGTTGGGCCGAATGGGTGTGGAAAATCAAACGTAATTGATGCGGTGCGCTGGGTATTAGGCGAGAGCTCGGCAAAAAACCTTCGTGGCGATGCCATGACAGATGTAATCTTCAATGGCTCGCAGGCACGTAAACCGGTATCGCAAGCAAGTGTTGAGTTGGTATTCGATAATACATCTGGGCGTGTGCAGGGGGAATTTGCTAGCTTCAATGAAATTTCGGTGAAGCGCATTGTTACTCGCGAAAGCCAATCGCTATATATGCTTAACGGCAGTAAATGCCGGCGCCGAGATATTACCGATTTGTTTTTGGGTACTGGCCTTGGCCCTCGCAGCTACGCAATTATTGAGCAGGGCATGATTTCTCGGCTAATTGAATCGCGGCCGCAAGAATTACGCGTATTTATTGAAGAAGCCGCAGGTATCTCGCGCTATAAAGAACGCCGTAAAGAAACTGAAAGCCGTATGTTACGAACCCGAGATAACCTAGATCGTTTAGCCGATGTGCGTGAAGAGCTTGGGCAACAACTGGCAAAATTGCAACGCCAAGCAGCTGCAGCGAAACGTTACCAAACGTTAAAAGCAGAAGAGCGCGATTTAAAAGCACAGTTACAGGCAATGCGCTGGAATCAATATCAACAACAATGTGATCGCCTTGAGCAGCAAGTGCAGCAAGAAGAAGCTGAACTACAACGCTGGGTAGCCGAGCAACGCGGAAGTGAACGCGGCCAAATTGAATTACGCGAGCAAGAATCTGATTTAAAACAGCAAGTAGATGCAGCTCAACAACAATTCTTTCAGGTAAATACCGATATTGCCAAATTAGAGCAGCAAATTCAGCATACTCGGCAAATGCATTCGCAAAAACAACGGCAGTTAGAAGCCTTGAACCTGCAGCAACAGCAATTAAATGAGCAAACAAATGCCGATGAAGATGATCTCGCCAGCCTTACTGAGCAAGAATCAGAATTACAAATAGAATTAGAACAAGCGGCCGAAGCTCTGCAAATGGCTGAAGTAACGCGTGAAGATGCCGAAATTGCTCAGCAAACCTGGCAAGATAAATGGCAAACGTGGAAAGATAAGGTTAATCAAAACCAGCAGAGCCTATCGTTGGCGAAAGCCGATTTACATTCGGCTGAGCAATTATCGGAACGTATAAAAGTGCGCATGCACTCTGTTGAGCTTGAATTAAAAGAACTGCCAGCCTTGGATAGTAACGAAACAAGCATCCTTGATACTGAGATTAAAAGTGCAGAACAGGCGTTACTGAAAGCGGAAACTTCGCTGTTAGCAGCTGAAACAGAACGTGAGCATGAACAAACGAATATAAAAGCACTGGCTGCACAGATTAGTGAACAGCAGCAGCAAAAACAACAACAACAAGGGCGTATTGCCTCGCTACAGCAACTTTTAGAAAGCCGCAGCCAAGCATCAGGTTCCGATGATGTATGGTTACAGAAGCAAGAAACCTTGGGTTTGTTGCGCGAGGTGTTGCAGCTCCCTGAGCAGTGGTTACTAGCGGCAGAAACTGCGCTGTTGCCGTGGTTGAGTTTGCCGTTAGTGAACGCTGCTTTACCAGCGAACCTGCAAAATTCAGCTATTAGCTGTGTGGCTACAGGTGCAGTAAAAGCCGATAGTTTGGCAGCGTTATTGATGGCTTCGGCAACTGGCCCGAAGGCTAAGTTGTTAGATAAAATTAGCTTGCTGCAGCAGATTGCGGTGGCGGATTCTGTTGCAAAAGCGCATCTTATCTTAAATGAACATCCAGATTACTTTGCAGTTTTACAGCCTAATGGTTTGGTTTTGGGGCGTGGCTGGCAATTAAAACCTGCCGATCATGCTGATTCGGAATTGGCATGGCAACAGCAACTGCACGAATATGAGAATATGCTCAATCAAAGTGAGCTGGCGCTTGCCGATTTGTATGAGGCTATGGTTCAGGCAGAGCAGAAAGTTGAGCAGCAAGGCATACGGGTAAACACACTCCGAAACGAACGAAGTGCTAATAGTGAAACCCTTGTGCGTTTGAGTGAACGGCGCGAGGCGCAGCAGCGTGATTCGGCGCAACAGCAACTGCGGCGGCAGAAGTTAACTGAAGAAGCCGAAGAGCTGGCGATGCAAGCAGAGCAAGAGGCTGAGCGCAAACTGTTAGCAGAAGCTAGCATTGAAGAGCTAGAAACCGCGGTGGCAGCAACGGCGCCAGAGCAAGAACGCTGGCAACAACAGGGCGAGGCACTGCAAGTGGCTCGGCAGCAATCTCAAGAAGAGCAGCAACAAAAGCAGCAGGCACTTCACGCAGCGCAGCTTGCGCATTCGCAATTACAAAGCCAAACCCGTCATTTGCAGCAATCATTAGCGCGAAATAATAAACAGCAACAAACGTTGGTGCAGCGTATTGCTGATTTGCAGCAACAGGATGATGTGGATATTGACACCCAAAGTTTAGAAGAAGAACTCGCGCAACAGCTCATGCTGCATGCAGAAACGGAAGCCGCGCTGCTGGAGTTACGCGAACAGCTGGCGGCAATTTCGGAAAAACTTTCGGTTTTAAACCAAGGCCAAAGTGCAGTAATTGAGCAAATTGCGCGGCAGCAAGAGCGTGTGCAAGCAAGTAAACTTGATTTGGCAACGGCTCGCGAACGTGGCCACTCCTTGCTAGATGCCCTAAAGGAAATGAATATTTCGTTAAAAGTCGTGCTCGAAAATATGCCAGATGATGCCGAGGAGAAACGTTGGCAACAGCGGCTTGAAGATACGGCTAGGAAGGTACAGCAACTTGGTGCCATTAACCTGGCTGCATTAGAGGAAGTAGAAGTTCAAGGCGAACGCAAAGCTTATTTAGATGCGCAACACGAAGATCTATCGGCATCTTTAGCTACGTTAGAAGATGCTATTAAGAAAATTGATCGTGAAACGCGGCAGCGTTTTAAGGTAACTTATGATCAGGTGAATGAAGATTTACAGCGGCTGTTTCCGAAAGTATTTGGTGGTGGGCAAGCGTATTTAGATTTAACGGATGATGATTTACTTGAAACCGGCGTAACCATTATGGCGCGGCCACCGGGTAAGAAAAATAGTACGATACATTTACTTTCTGGGGGCGAAAAAGCGCTTACGGCATTAGCATTGGTGTTTGCCATTTTCAGATTAAATCCAGCACCTTTTTGTTTGTTAGATGAGGTAGATGCGCCTCTTGATGATGTAAACGTAGGCCGTTTTTGCCGTTTGGTGCAAGAAATGTCAGAATCAGTACAATTTATTTATATAAGCCATAATAAAATTGCGATGGAAATGGCAACCCACTTGGCAGGTGTTACTATGCAAGAGCCTGGTGTATCGCGTTTAGTAGCTGTTGATGTGGAAGAAGCACTGGCACTGGCTGAAGCTTAATCCAGCCAACGTAATTAACGACCAATATGATGTTGGTATTGGAATAAATTAACCGCAAGCATTAGCTCACGGAAAATAGGTAGAAGCAGCAATGGATAGTTTTCGAGTAGTGTTGATTTTGGCAGGTGTTGTGCTAATTATTGGCTTGGTTATACACGGTGTTTGGACACTGCGTAAAAATAACCAAGTGGGTGAGAAAAAGCGCGAATCGTTGCAGCGAAAGCGCCAACAATATGAAAATAGCCAAAGTGATTTACTGAGCGAAACCGAAGTAAGAAGTGATTTTCCAGATGAAGGCTTTGATGAGTTGGGCGTGGGCAAAGTAAAAGCCCGTAAGGTTAGTGAACCTGCCGCTGCAACCAAACCAACGGGCGATTCTTATGTTGCGGGTGCTGAGCAGGTAACCGCTAAAGCAACCGCACCAGCACCAGCTAAAGCAAAAGCCTGGGGCGATGATGACGATTCCGAGGCTGTGCCGGCAAAGCGTGAGCTAGCAGCCGAGAAAACGGAAACGAAGGCTGAAAATCCAATGGTAAGTGCTAAAAGTGAACCGCAGCCTGAGCCAGAGCTACCTTCTGTGCGGGCTAACCGCGAAGAAGGTGAAACCGAGCAGCTGCCCATTGATTTAGCCTCTGCGGAAGCAAATGAAGAAGTGGTAGAAGCGCCAAAAGAAGAAGTAATTACACTGTTTGTTTCGGGCGATATCAAAGGCACTCGCTTGCTGGAAACAGTTACTGAACTGGGTATGAAATTTGGTGAGCTGGATATTTTCCATCGTTACGAGCAACCAACTGGCCGTGGCCCATTGCTATTTAGAATGGCAAATATGTACAACCCGGGCACCTTCAATCTTGATGATTTAGATAATTTCAATACCCGCGGCGTAGTGTTGTTCATGACATTGCCACTCAAATATGATGGCCATAAGGCTTTTACCATGATGTATAACGCGGCGAATAAAATTGCCGATGCCATGCCTCGTGCTGCTGTGCTCGATGGCAATCGCAATCCGATGACAAAGCAATCGGTGCAGCATACTTATCAAAAGATTCGAGAGTTTGAACGGCGCATGCGTTTGGCCGGATTACGTCAAGATTATTAATTAGGGTTTTAAGATTCCATGACAGAGCGTGCATCGCAGGAAGTTATTGAGCGGCTGGCGAAGTTACGCAGCCGCCTAGATCAGTTTAACCATGAATATTATGTGCTTGATGAACCTTCAGTACCGGATGTGGAATATGATCAATTATTTCGCGATGTACAAGCCATTGAGCAACAGTATCCAGAACTCCATACTAGTAGTTCACCTACTCAACGAGTAGGGGCGCCACCTTCGGGTGCCTTTAAAGAAGTTGCCCATGAAGTGCCCATGTTATCGCTGGATAACGCTTTCGATGAAGAAAGCATGCAGCAATTTTTACGTCGTGTTGCGGAACGCGCTGATGTATCCGACGATCTAGCGTGGTGTGCTGAGCCGAAACTTGATGGCTTGGCCGTAAGCTTGCTATATGAGAACGGTTTGTTAGTGCGCGGGGCTACTCGGGGTGATGGTTATTCCGGTGAAGATATTACCGAAAACGTGCGAACTATTTGTGCAATTCCACTGCATTTAAGAGGCGATTTCCCAGAGCGTTTGGAAGTTCGCGGCGAAGTGTTTATGCCATTAGCTGGTTTTGCGGAACTAAATGAAACTGCAATTGCGAATGGCGATAAGGTATTTGCCAACCCACGCAATGCGGCCGCCGGCAGTTTACGGCAGCTTGATTCGCGGATAACGGCGAAACGGCCCCTTTCTTTTTATGCTTATGCAATGGGTACGGTGCAACCGGAACGGCAACTGGATGATGATAGCCACTATCAGCGTTTAGAGCAGCTACGCGAATGGGGTTTTCCGGTTTGCGCAGAAGTTAAATCGTTAAAAAGCAGTGCCGAATGTTTTGAATACTACAGCGATATTCTCAATAAACGCGGTGAGCTTGCTTACGAAATTGATGGGGTGGTTTTTAAGCTTGATAATATTGATCTGCAAGAACAACTTGGTTTTGTTTCGCGTGCCCCACGTTGGGCAATAGCTTATAAATTCCCTGCTCAAGAAAAAGTTACTACTTTACTAGGCGTTGATTTTCAGGTGGGCCGTACCGGTGCCATTACTCCAGTAGCACGATTAGAACCGGTTGAAGTGGCGGGCGTTGTGGTATCGAATGCAACTTTACACAATGCCGATGAAATAGCGCGTTTAGGCGTGTGTATTGGCGATAAAGTAACGATTCGGCGCGCGGGTGATGTAATACCGCAAGTTGTTGGCGTATTTGAAAAAGCTAGCGAAGGTGAGGCAATTATTTTCCCAGAAGATTGCCCTGTATGCCATTCAGCTGTTGAACGTGTTGAAGGCGAGGCGAAAGCGCGTTGTACCGGAGGGTTGTTCTGTAGTGCTCAGCGCAAAGAAGCGATTATTCACTTTGCTTCGCGCAAAGCGTTGGATATCGATGGCCTCGGCAATAAAATTGTTGAGCAACTTGTAGAACGAGAGTGGGTGAAACACCCGGCTGATTTATTTGCTCTTAACGTTCGCGAAATAGCATCGCTACCACGCATGGGTGTTAAATCGGCAGAGAACTTAGTAGCGGCATTAGAAAAAAGCCGAACAACCACATTGCCACGGTTTTTATATAGTTTAGGAATTCGCGAAGTGGGCGAAGCAACGGCGCAAAACTTAGCCCTGCACTTCGGTGATTTGCCGGCGGTAATGAATGCCAGTGAAGAAGAATTGCAAAAAGTGCCTGATATTGGCGTGATTGTTGCTGCGCATGTGTATAACTTCTTTCGCGAACCACACAATATTGAGGTGCTAGAACGCCTAACTACCGGCGAGCAAGCGGTAACTTGGCAACCTATCGAAGTAAAGCAGGCTGAAGAGCAACCTCTTGCGGGCAAAACGTATGTGCTCACGGGCACGCTTACTGAGCTCACGCGCGATGAAGCAAAAGCACAGTTACAAGCATTGGGTGCAAAGGTAAGTGGTAGTGTATCGAAGAAAACCACAGCGGTTATTGCCGGTGAAGCTGCAGGCTCAAAATTAGCTAAAGCGGAGGGCCTTGGCGTACCTGTGTTAACAGAAGCTGAGCTTATAAAACTCCTGCAATCATCGTGATTGCAGGAGCTTATTTATTGATTCCAAGGTAGTTTCTGAATAGTAATTTAGAGGGTTACTTTGGTTACATCAACATGCAAGGTAAGCCGTTGTCCAGGCTGTAAATAGCGTTCGCGGCTTATTGAATTCCAACGTTCAATATCCGCAATCGTTACCCGAAAACGGCTAGCAATTAACGCTAAAGAATCGCCATTGCGCACCTGATAATGCACCGTTCGCATCACAGGTGTGCCACTACTGCTGGCGCTCACGTTCTGTTCATTGCTATTGGTTTGCCAGATAGCTAAGGTTTGTCCTGGCCGTAACATATCGCCAGGCGCCATGTTATTCCAGCGCGCTATATTGGCTACGGTTACTTTATATTTGCGGGCAAGATCCCAAAATGTATCACCACGCTGTACACGATGTTCAATTTTATTTTGCCCTTGCGGCCGGTTCTGAGCCGCAGCTAAACGTTGCTCAGCAGATAAGGTATAGCGCTCAAGCGCTTGGCTTGCTACCGGAATCAATAGGTAATCGCCTCGGCGAATGAGTGAACCATTAATATCATTGAACTGTTGAATGGTTTCAGTTGTAGTGTTGTAACGTTGGGCGATAGTACTCAATGTTTCACCAGAGCGCACCTGATGGCGTTGCCATGCTAACCAATCGCTTGGATCTGATTCAGCTAGCGCAGCACGAAACTGATTCGCCCGCTCAACTGGCAATAATAGCGTATGTGGGCCATCGGGCGCTGTTGCCCAACGGTTATAACCAGAGTTGTAACGATGCAGCTCCTCTAAACTCATACCCGCCATATCGGCCGCTAAGGCTAAATCAATTTGTTGGCCAACATCTACAATATCGGTAACACGTTGGTTCGGCAGGTGTGGCCAAACAACTTTCCACTCTTCGCTATCACGCAGTAGCTCCGAGAGCGCCAATATTTTCGGTACATAATTTCGCGTTTCCCGCGGTAAACTCAAACTCCAAAAATCAGTAGGTTTACCTTCGCGCTCATTGCGGCGCACTGCATTCATTACTCGTCCTTGGCCACCGTTGTAGGCAGCCATAGCAAGTAACCAATCACCATCAAATATTTTTGCTAATCGATCAAAATAATCCAGTGCTGTGGTGGTAGCTGCCATCACATCGCGGCGGCCATCGTACCACCAATCAATGCCCAAACCGTAATGGCGGGCAGTGCTGGGGATAAATTGCCAAATACCGCTAGCGCGTCCATGGGAGTAGGCAAATGTATCGTAGGCGCTCTCTACTACGGGCACTAATACTAACTCTAGAGGTAAATCGCGTTTTTCAATTTCTTCTACAATAAGGTGCAGAAATGGCGCTGCACGTTGCGCGATGCGGTCAATATAAGCTGGGTGGCGAAGATACCAATCACGGTGGCTATCAATAAGTTGATTTTGAGGAATATCTAAAGCCATTTGTAAACGGATACGATCCCATAAATCGGCCTGCAGTTGCGCAGGCAGCTGCCTATCCACCGCAGGAGCTGGTTGGGCTCCTGGGTGTATCAATGCATAACGTTCGAGGCCAGCTTCTTGGGTATATTGCGGTAGCTCTTCGGGTGGAACTGTTGAGGAATCAGAGCTTAACAATTGGCAACCACTAAGCAAGGTAATCGTTGTTGCCGCGAACAAAAAATTCTTCATAACGTATGTGTTCTCTTCAAGTAGCGAGCGTAAAAACTCGGGCTATTGTACTGAATAAAAAGCGTTGCGCAAAAAACAATCGCCTAAAAGCTATTTTTCCATTCACGAATACAAGCGAAAACCGCCTCGCTGCTTGTAAGCGCCTTATTCACATGGGCTTCTGCGGCACGTTTTACTGAGGGTAAGTTGGTGCGTAAAAATGGATTGGTAGCATGTTCTAATGCAAGCTCTGCAGGTAGGGTGGGCAGTTTGTTGGCACGCAATTCTGAGGTTTCTTTCATTCTTTGTTGAATGGCTATGTTATTAGGTTCAACTGCTGCGGCGAATTTTAAATTCGCAAGGGTATATTCATGAGCGCAAAAAATTTGTGTATCGGCGGGTAACCCAGCTAGTTTATCGAGTGATTGTAGATATTGTTTGGGTTCACCTTCAAACATTCGGCCACAACCTGCGGCAAAAAGCGTATCGCCACAAAATAGATAAGGCGCCGCATAAAAAGAAATATGATCAAGCGTGTGGCCTGGGCATTCAATTACTTCGAGTACAAGCGTATCGCTTAATAATGATATCTGTTCACCTTCGTGTAATGGGTGCGTGATAACATTAGTTTTATTCGAATGTGGGCCGTATACAGGGCAAGGAAATTGTTCAAGCAACGTAGCAACACCGCCGGTATGATCGTAATGATGATGCGTTACTAAAATGGCAGCTATGTAACCATTATTGGCGTGCAACCATTCTAATACAGGTGCGGCGTCACCCGGGTCAACAATGACACAAGGCGTTAGCCCATCGTCAGTTGCACTCCCTTGGGTTATGCTCCATATATAGTTATCTGTAAATGCAGAAATAGGTGTTATACGCATCGTTGCCCTCAACCTGTTATGCTTTAACAACAGTATAAAAGGAATACCTATGTGGTTAAAACCGGCAACCAGTGATTATTCACAACCTTTACTCGAAAATTGGCAGCAAATGCGCCATGGCGAGTGGCTCTGTAGCACCCTTGAAAAAGCTTTAGAGCCGCACTGGGAAACGATTTTCGGCCATTACCTTTTGAAGCTAGGTGGCTTAAGTGCTAGCTTGCCAAATAATTGCAGAATTCGCGAACAATATGCCGTTGGGCTGGAGAAATCAGCCCAGGTTAGGGCGGAACTCAATGCTTTGCCCTTTTTTGAAAACACAGTGGACGCAGCTTTGCTAGTGCATGTGTTGGAATACCACCCGGATCCGCATGCGGTATTGCGGGAAGTAAACAGAGTAATGCGCGCTGATGGGCACTTAGTTTTGGCACTGAGTAATCCTTTTTCACCGGGGCAATTAATTCGTGCTGTGCCGGGTGCGGGCGATTATGCACCTTGGAATAGCCGCATGTTTAGCCCGCAGCGGGTGCGTGATTGGCTTTCCCTGATGCACTTTGAAGAAGTTGCTTTTGGTTATTATGGCGTGGGTGTTCCGTTGGCAAAACATCGAGATCCAGAACAGGGTTGGGGATGGTTGTTAGAACATTGCCCTTGGTTACAAGCCGGTTATTATTTGGTAGCGCGCAAACGCGAATGGCCACTCACGCCTGTGCGTTTAACCGAGCGCCGCCAACAGCGGAGCATGCGCCCAGAATCAGTTGCAGCGGGCCGGTATTCAAAAAGCGAACAATAACTTGGATTGATAATCCATTAAACTTCGGGCTGATAGCCTTTATCATCATGCTCTGCATTATACGTTGCGGCTTCACGTGCTAAAACATCACAACGCTCATTTCCTTCATTACCCGCGTGCCCTTTTACCCAATGCCACGCAACTTGGTGCGGCTCTTGTGCGCTATCTAATCGCTTCCACAAATCTACGTTTTTCACAGGCTTTCTTTGGCTTGTGCGCCAATTATTGCGCTTCCAACCTGCTAGCCAATTCGTTATTCCCTGCCGTACATATTCGCTATCAGTCCAGAGTTCAACTGCGCATGGCCGAGTTAAACTTTCAAGGGCAACAGCCGCGGCTAAGAGCTCCATGCGGTTGTTTGTAGTTAAACGATAGCCCTGAGCTAATTCTTTTTGATGCTTGCCGGCTTGTAACACAATGCCGTAGCCACCGGGCCCAGGATTACCTAGGCAAGAGCCATCGGTGTAGATAATAACGGGGGCAGTGTTCTTTGGTTTGTTATCGTTCATGAATGCTATAAGATAAAAGGAATTATATTGGCCAGTATACGTGCCGGCGCAAAGGGGTTCAAACAATGGAAGATACTGATTTCGGTAAAGATCAGGATAAGCTCGATACTACGAAGCGGCAAATAGTGCTGGATACCGAAACTACGGGCATCGATCCTGCACAAGGGCACCGAGTGATCGAAATTGGCTGTGTGGAAATGATTGGCCGTAAATTAACGGGTAATCACTTTCACGTGTATTTAAACCCTGAGCGTTTCGTTGAAGAAGATGCTATTCGCATTCACGGTATTACCAATGAATTCCTCGTTGATAAACCTGTATTTGCTCAAGTAGTGGATGATTTCCTCGCCTTTATTAAAGATTCTGAGCTGGTTATTCATAATGCTCCCTTCGATGTTGGCTTTTTGAATAACGAGTTGCGTTTACTCGGCAGCCAGCACGGAACCGTAACCGATGTTGCATCGGTGTTTGATACACTTTCCTTTGCACGGCAGCAGTTTCCGGGGCAACGCAATAGCCTTGATGCATTATGTAAACGCTTTGATGTAGAAAATGGCCACCGTACGTTGCACGGCGCATTGCTCGATGCTGAAATTCTCGCCGATGTTTACTTGTTAATGACAGGCGGCCAACGCAAATTATTTCAACCAGCCCAAGCGCAACAAACGGCGGCGGGTAGAGAGCAAGAAATTCGCCGGCTAGCGAGTGCAAGGGCGGCGCTAAAGGTGATTACTGCAAGTGCCGATGAAAAAGCGGCGCATGAAACCTACATGCAAGGAATTCAGGAAGAAAGTGGTAAGCGATTGTGGGAGTTGGACGAAACTACAGCAAATTAAGATGTAAATTTCAGCAATTGGTTTAAAGCTGAGCAATCGAGCACTAAAGAGTTAAAAAAGGGGTTGACTCGGCGCGGTCTGCCTCGTATTATCCTCGCCGCGTTGAGGGTGCATTAGCAACCTTAAAGCAGATGAAATATGCATTAGTGAAAATTAATGCTTAGGCAACGGAGCGGTAGTTCAGTTGGTTAGAATACCGGCCTGTCACGCCGGGGGTCGCGGGTTCGAGTCCCGTCCGCTCCGCCAATTTCATCACAATTATCCAGGTCTGGAGCGGTAGTTCAGTTGGTTAGAATACCGGCCTGTCACGCCGGGGGTCGCGGGTTCGAGTCCCGTCCGCTCCGCCAACCTAGATAAGCAAATAGCGAGAACAATAGATTACAGAGTGTGGAGCGGTAGTTCAGTTGGTTAGAATACCGGCCTGTCACGCCGGGGGTCGCGGGTTCGAGTCCCGTCCGCTCCGCCACTTCTCTGTTACAGCCCCCCTTAAAAAAAATCCAAAAAACGCTTCAAAAAGAAAACTTCAAATTATTTCCTTAAAAATGCATTTAGAAATTATGCTCTAGAGGCGTATCTGCGTGTTTTTGTGCGTGCTGTTTAGGTGACACCTAAGTGCGATTAGGGCACAATAGTCCGTTCAATCAAGAAGCCAAAAATAAGCCATATTCAGGCTTGATTTTCTTTTTGAATAAAAGCATTAAGATAAGAAAAATAACCCAATAAAAGCGGGAGTTTATGAGCGCACAGCCATTTGTTCATCTGCGAATTCATAGTGATTTTTCTATGGTAGATGGCCTGCAAAAAGTAAAACCGATCTGCAATCGTGTTGCAGAATTGGGCATGCCGGCAATGGCATTAACCGACGAAATGAATTTGTGCGGGTTAGTGCGTTATTACCAAACATCGCGTGGGCTTGGCCTCAAGCCGATTATTGGCGCTGATTTAAATGTTCTTAGCGAAGATTGGCCTGAAGAACCATTTCGCCTTACCGCATTAGCTATGAACGATATCGGCTACAAAAACCTCACTATTTTGATTTCTGAAGGCTATCTGAGCGGCCACCGCTGCGGGAAACCCTGCATTGACCAGCAATGGCTGGCGAAATGGGGCGAGGGTATTTTGTTACTTTCTGGTGGTAAAGATGGCGATATTGGCCGTGCTCAGTTACGTAATCAGCAAAAAGCACTGAATAATAGTGTAGCGTTTTATCAAACGCACTTTTCCGATCGATTTTATTTAGAGCTAGTTCGTACAGGCCGTGCCGAAGAGGAAAACTGTTTGCATGCAGCGGTTTCATTAGCTGCAGAACAAGAACTTCCGGTAGTGGCAACCAACGAAGTAGTTTTTCTAAAAGAAGAGGATTTCGAAGCACACGAAATTCGTGCGGCGATTCACGATAGTTATACCCTTGCAGATCCGCGCCGGCCAAAGAAATATAGCCAGCAACAATACTTGCGTTCCACCGAGGAAATGCAGGCGCTATTTGCCGATATACCCGAGGCCATCGATAACACGGTAGAGATTGCTCGCCGTTGTAATGTTAGCGTGCGCTTAAATGAATACTTCTTGCCGAATTTCCCTACCGGTGGCCTTACAGAAAAAGAGTTTTTGGTAAAAAAATCACAAGAGGGCCTGGAAGAGCGCCTAGAGTTTTTATTTCCGAACCCAGAAAAGCGCGCAGCCGCCCGCGGTGAATATGATGAGCGTTTAGCCATCGAGCTTGAAGTTATCAATAACATGGGCTTTCCGGGCTACTTCCTGATCGTTATGGAGTTTATTCAGTGGAGTAAAGATAACAATATTCCAGTTGGCCCAGGGCGTGGTTCCGGTGCCGGCTCGTTGGTAGCTTATGCACTGAAGATCACCGATTTGGATCCGCTCGAATTTGATTTGCTCTTCGAACGGTTTCTAAACCCCGAGCGTGTATCTATGCCCGATTTCGACGTCGATTTTTGTATGGATCGCCGTGATGAAGTTATTGATCACGTGGCAGAGCTATATGGGCGTGAAGCGGTATCACAGATTATTACCTTCGGCACCATGGCCGCAAAAGCCGTAGTGCGCGATGTTGGCCGTGTTCTTGGCCACCCGTATGGCTTTGTTGATCGTATTTCCAAGCTTATTCCGCCAACACCCGGCATGACATTAGAGCAAGCCTTTGTTGAAGAACCGCGGTTACCGGAACTCTATGAAAGCGATGATGATGTTCGCGAAGTAATTGATATGGCGCGGCGTTTGGAAGGGGTTACCCGAAATGCAGGTAAACACGCCGGTGGTGTTGTTATCGCCCCCACTAAAATTACCGATTTCACGCCGTTATATTGTGATTCCGAAGGCCGTTTCCCGGTTACTCAGTTTGATAAGAACGATGTAGAAACGGCGGGCTTAGTAAAATTTGATTTCTTGGGGCTGCGTACGCTTACCATTATTCAATGGGCATTGGATATGGTGAACCCGCGGCGGCAGCAAGAAGGCAAAGAGCCGATTTTAATCGAAGGCATTCCGCTCAATGATAATCGCTGTTTCGATGTGTTGAAAAAAGGCGATACCACTGCGGTATTCCAGCTTGAATCGCGGGGCATGAAAGAGCTCATTAAGCGCTTACGGCCCGATAGTTTCGAAGATATTATCGCGTTAGTAGCGTTATTCCGGCCCGGGCCTTTGCAATCGGGCATGGTAGATAACTTTATCGATCGAAAACACGGTAAAGAGGCGGTTTCATACCCTGATTCAACCTATCAGCACGATACTTTGAAGCCAATTCTCGAACCTACCTATGGGGTTATTCTTTACCAAGAGCAAGTAATGCAAATTGCTCAGGTGTTGGCTGGCTATTCATTGGGTGGTGCAGATTTACTTCGCCGTGCTATGGGTAAGAAAAAACCAGAAGAAATGGCGAAACAGCGGGAAGTGTTCCGCCAAGGTGCCGCAGAGAACCAAATTGATCCTGAATTGGCGATGAAAATCTTCGATCTGGTAGAGAAATTCGCCGGTTATGGCTTTAACAAATCGCATTCGGCGGCTTATGCGCTGGTTTCCTATCAAACATTGTGGATGAAGGTGCATTATCCTGCCGAATTCATGGCGGCGGTAATGTCTGCCGATATGGATAACACCGATAAGATTGTTACCTTGGTTGATGAATGCGAGCGCATGGGGCTCACAATATTGCCACCTGATGTAAACGCTGGCCAACACAAGTTCACGGTAGATACTCAAGGCCGGGTTGTGTATGGCATTGGTGCTATAAAAGGCGTGGGCGAAGGCCCCATTGAATCAATAATTTCGGCGCGTTCTGAAGGTGGGGAGTTCACCGATTTATTTGATTTTTGTTGCCGTGTTGATTTAAAACGGTTGAACCGAAGAGTTATGGAACGCTTAATAAAAGCGGGAGCCATGGATTCTTTAGGGCCGCATCGTGCTACTTTGATGGCAAGCTTAGATAAAGCCATGCGCCAAGCAGAGCAACATGCGCAGGCTGAGGCGGTGGGGCAACACGATTTATTTGGTGTATTAGCGGCTGAACCGGATAAAATTGAACATGAGTTTGAACATGTAGCGCGTTGGCCAGAAGGTGTTTGGCTTGAGGGCGAACGAGAAACGCTTGGTTTGTATCTCACCGGGCACCCAGTGAACCGTTATCGCAAAGAATTGTCGAATTACACAAGTTGCCGGTTAGCCGATATTCGCACAACCCGAAAAGGCGAGCAGTTATCCGTAGCCGGTTTGGTGCTTGATACGCGTTCCATGATCAACAAGAAAAATCAGCGCTGGGGCTTATTTACCCTCGATGATAAAAGTGCCCGATTGGAAATTCGTTTGTTTAATCGCGAATATGAACAATATGAAGCGCTGCTAGAAAAAGACCAGATTCTTTGGGTTAAAGGAGAGATCCGATTTGATTCTTTCGCTGGGGGCAATACAATGACTGCCAGTGAAGTTATGACTTTGGAGCAAGCTCGGGCACAATATGTTCGTGCCTTAGAATTATCGCTTACACTTACAAACAGCGAAATACCACAGCAAGTGATTCAAATTATCCGTGCAGCACCGCGGGGAACTTGCCCAGTTCGCTTTGTTTGTCAGATAGAAGGCGCTGCGGCGTTGCTAGAGGCAGGATCCGATTGGTTTATAGAGCCAGGCGACGATTTGCTATATGAATTAAAATTGCAGTTGGGCGAAGAAAATGTCCGGCTGAGCTTTGAATAAATTTGGAAGCAACTGATGAATCTTAATTTTTTAGACTTTGAAAAACCTATTGCAGAACTGCAGGCGCAAATTGATGAGCTCCGTGCGGTTGGTGCTAAAGGTCATCTTGATATTGATTTAGAAAAAGAAGTAAAGCAGCTGCAAAAAAAGCGCACTGAGTTAACCGAAAAAATTTATGGTAATTTAGGTGCCTGGCAAGTAGCGCAATTGGCGCGCCACCCGCTACGGCCGTATACGCTTGATTATATAAAATTAATTTTCACTGAGTTTGATGAGCTTGCCGGTGATCGAGCCTTCGCTGATGATAAAGCTATTGTTGGCGGTATTGCGCGTTTAAATGGTAAACCGGTGATGATTATTGGCCAGCAAAAAGGCCGAGAAACTAAAGAAAAAGTTCGCCGTAACTTTGGTATGCCAAAGCCGGAAGGTTATCGTAAAGCATTGCGGTTAATGGAGATGGCGGAACGCTTTAATATGCCAATTATCACCTTCATTGATACGCCGGGCGCATATCCTGGAATTGGTGCTGAAGAGCGTGGGCAAAGCGAAGCTATAGCACGTAACCTGAAGGTGATGGCGCGCTTAAAAGTGCCAACAATTTGTACCGTGATTGGTGAAGGTGGTTCTGGTGGTGCATTGGCCATTGGTGTGGGTGATAAAGTGAACATGCTGCAATACAGCACCTATTCGGTTATCTCGCCAGAAGGTTGTGCTTCGATTCTTTGGAAAAGCGCAACAAAAGCAAACTTAGCTGCTGAAGCTATGGGTGTAACCGCACAAAGCTCGTTAGAACTCGGTTTGATCGATGAGATTATTGAAGAGCCGTTAGGCGGCGCGCATCGTGATTATGCCGAAACTGCTGGGCGCATAAAGCAGCGCTTGTTGGCTGATTTAGATTCATTATCGGGCTTATCCACCGAAGAGCTACTTGAGCGTCGGTATCAGAAATTAATGTCGTTTGGTTACAATTAATTACGTTTAGTTACGCTTAGCGGGGAACCCACTTTGTCGGTATCTACCGAACTTTATCCTGAATTTGCTAAGCAGCTTGATAGCTTACATTTACCCCCCGGCCAACAGCTTGTTGTTGCGCTTGGGGGTGGTGCTGATTCGCAAACTATCCTCGACCTCACCTTGCGCTATCGCCAAGATCACCCAGAATTTTCTTACTTAGCCATTCATCTTGATCACTACTTTCATCCAGATTCACCAAAGTGGGCTGAGTTTCTGCGAACCTGGTGTATTAATCAAAACATTGAAGCGATCGTAGAGCCTCTATTTGTTCCTTCGGGTGCACGCTTGAGTAAAGAGGAGCAGGGGCGCAAGGCTCGTTATCAACGAATTGCAGAACTTACCAGCGAAAGCGCTGTGATTCTGCTTGGCCAGCACCGTAACGATCAAGCCGAAACGTTTTTGCTGCAACTAAAACGCGGCGCTGGGCCAAAAGGGCTAGCGGCCATGGCGATTGAAGCACCATTTGCGGGCCAGCGCCGCTTATTCCGGCCGTTATTAGCTACCACTAAAGCTGAAATTTACGCTTATGCTAAAGCCCATGGGGTTGAGTGGATAGAAGATGATACCAACACCGATACTTCGATTGAGCGCAATTTTTTGCGCTGTGAAATAATCCCTCGCTTAACCGAACGATGGCCACAATTTCTAAATACGGTGGCGCGTTCTGCCAAACTGTGTGCTGAGCAAACGGCTCTGGTAGATGAACTGCTGCATGAACATTTAATTGCACGATTAGAAGAAGATGGCCGTTTATTGCTGAAAGGTTGGTGGCAGCTTTCCGATATTCGCCAACGGGCTCTGCTTCGCGCGTGGCTGCAACATAATCATGCCCCTTTGCCTAGTTTTGCGGTACTCAGTGAACTAGCAAAACAAATTCAACGAAGCGAAGGCGGCAAACAAGTTCGAGTAAGCTGGGCGAATGTTGAAGTATATCGCCGGCAAAAATGGCTCAAGGTATCTAACAAACGGTGAACTTTAATTTAAATGCGATGAACTAAATTTTGAAATAGTTCGTTACATTTTTCTGACTTAAAACTGAACAGAATCAAGTTGAAAGCACTGACAATGGGAATAAATAGGCGGATAATGCGTTTATTGATAACGTTTTACTGACATTTATACTCGGAAAGCGAGTAGCTGCAAAGCATACACCATAAGTGTGATACATAAGTATGATAAGAATTTAAACAAGGTACCTTCCTACAATGGCCACAAAAAAGCGCTATATCTTCCTACCTATTATCTTAATAGTGGTAGCAATTGTAATTTTTATCTTTATGGGTATGGCGCGAAAACCGCCAGAGCAGCAAGCAAGCGAACGCTTACCCGTACTTGTTGAATATCATTTGGCTGAGCGTAAAGAGGTTCAATTCTCGGTGCCAGCGCAAGGTAATGTGATGCCGCGGCATGCCACGCAAATTACCGCCGAGGTAACCGGCCGTATTGCTTGGGTTTCACCGAAGTTTGTGGCGGGTGGTTTTTTTACCGCAGGCGAACCTTTGTTGCGTATCGATGAATTTGATTATGCCACTGCGCATGAAGAAGCAAAAGCTAACTTAGCACGTGCTCAAGCTTCCTTAGCGGAGGAGCGGGCCCGAGGGCAAGTTGCGGAAGCTGAATGGCGCTCTATTGAAGCTGGGCAAATTCCAGATTTAGGCTTGCGTCGCCCGCAGATAGCTAGTGAGTTAGCCAACTTGCAATCAGCTCAAGCCCGATTGGCGCAGGCAGAACGTAATCTTGAGCGAACTGAAATTAAAGCGCCATTTGCTGGTGTACTGCAGGCTCGTAACGTTAATCTTGGCCAGTATATTTCGGTGAACACAAACGTAGGGACGCTTTTTGGTACGGATTTAGCCGAGGTGCGGATACCACTCTCTGATTTTGATTTGGCACTTGTTGATGTTCCTACTGGCATTCAGCCTGATTATATCGGCCCGGTGGTGCGCTTATTTGCCAACATCGGCGGCAGATCACAAGAATGGATGGGTACGTTGGTGCGCACCGAAGGTGTGGTTGATCCAGATCGGCGGGTTACTTTCGCTGTTGTGCAAGTTGAAGACCCTTACAATAGAATTAGCCAGCAGCACCCAGAACCGCTAACGTTTGGCCGCTTTGTGCAAGCCGAAGTAAAAGGTATCAATGTACCTGAACTTATCGAACTTCCGCGCTATGCCGTAAATAGCAATCAGCAAGTTTGGGTGATTACAGCAGAGCGTACGTTGGAGCAACGGGTAGTAAACGTTTATCGCCGGATCAATGATTCGGTGTATGTGAGCTCTGGTTTAGAAGATGGTGAACGCGTGATGCTCACACAATTACAAACACCATTAAATGGTATGCGGGTGAGAACTTTAGACGACATCGAAGAACCTCGTGTTGAAGCAACGGAAAACGAGGAATAGAACGTGGCTAATGAACCTCAAGTAAGAGAAACCGGCATCATAGCTTGGTTCACCCGCAATCGAGTAGCCGCCAACTTATTAATGATATTAATTATTGTTGCTGGGATTATCTCGGTATTTCAGATCCGCAAGCAAACCTTTCCAACAATTGAACCCAACCTTATTAGCGTTCGCGTTATTTACCCGGGTGCGGCGCCGCAGGAAGTGGAACAAGGCGTAGTGATTCGCATCGAAGATTCAATTGATGAAATTGAGGGTATTAAGCGCATCACGAGCTCTTCCAGAGAGGGTATGGGTACCGTAAGCATTGAAATTGAGAGTGGTTACGATATTCAAGAAGTGATGGACGAAGTGCGCATGGGGGTTGATGGGATATCGAGTTTTCCTGCGCAAATTGAGCCTCCATTGGTATATCGAATTAGGCCTCAGCAATCGATTATTTGGGTGTCTATTTATGGCGATCTTGATGAACGCTTGCGCAAAGATTTAGCTCGTGAAGTTCGCGATGATATTCGTTCACTTCCGGGCATTTCCAACGCTACATTGGTGGGTGCCCGTAACGATGAGATATCCATTGAGATTACCGAAAATGAATTGCGGGAGCACGGGTTAACGTTTCAACAGGTGGTGCAAGCCGTTAGGGGAACCTCAATTGATATTCCAGGGGGAACTATTCGTACGCCCACTGGTGATATCTTGCTGCGGGCAAAAGGCCAAAGTTACACAGGCATTGAGTTTGAAGATATTGTGCTTAAACGGTTTCCTGATGGAACGCGCTTAACCATAGGCGATATCGGAATTGTACGCGATGAATTCGTAGAAACGCGTTCGTTTGCTGAGTTTGATGGCAGCAGAGCCACCTTTGTTCGCGTTAATTCCGTGGGTGAACAAAACGATTTAGCTATCGCAAAAGCAGTAAAAGGTTATATCGATAACAAAGCACCAACTCTGCCTGAAGGAGTAATGTTGGCTCATTGGGGTGATAGCTCATATTACTTGCAAGGCCGCCTCGATTTAATGCTGAAGAACATGTATTTCGGGATTGCGCTGGTGTTTATCGCACTCACCCTGTTCTTGCAATTGCGCTTAGCGTTTTGGGTAATGATTGGTTTACCTGTTTGCTTCCTAGGCGCTTTAGCCATGATGAACCTTGGAGCCTTTAATGTTTCCATTAATATGATTTCATTATTTGGTTTCATATTGGTGCTCGGTATCGTGGTCGATGATGCCATTATTATTGGCGAAAGTGCATATTCCGAAATTGAAGAAAATGGTAAATCGGAAGAAAACGTTATTCGTGGCGCGAAAAAAGTGGCGTTACCGGCTACTTTCGGCGTTCTTACCACGGTAGTAGCGTTTTTACCCATGCTAATGGTGGGCGGCACTATGGCGCCTATTTGGCAATCGATCGCCTACGTGGTGATCTTCTGCTTGTTGTTTTCCTTGATTGAATCAAAGTGGATATTGCCTGCTCATATTAATGGCATGAAATTTTCAAAAAATTCCGAGAGCAAACAAAATGGGTTCCAGCGTTTTCGCAATCGCTTCGCTAATGGGTTGAAAGTGTTTGTAGAAAATCGCTATCGTCCGTTCGCTAACGTATGTGTGAAACACCGCTACACCACGATAGCCAGTTTCATCGCCTTAGCCATTATTATGGGTGGGCTATTATCTGGTGGTTTTGTGCGCTGGGTGTTTTTCCCGAATATACCTAGTGATTTCCTGCAAGCTAACGTAGAAATGCAACCGGGCACTAACGAGGAAGTTACCGCACGCACACTGACTACGATTCGCGATGAGCTTTATCGTATGCACGAAGAATACCAGCGCGAAGAAGGAGAAGATCTGCTCGCTCACGTAAACCTGTTTTTGAATAGTGCAGAACAGGGCACCTTGTTCGTTGAACTTTCAAAAGGAGAACAACGCGAGATTGATGGGTTTAGCGTGATTAACGAATGGCGCGAACGAATTCCGGAGCTTGCAGGGGTAAAGGATTTAAACTTCAGCGGTTCTGCCGGAGGCCCGGGTGGCGGTTACGATATTGAGTTTCAGCTTAGTGGCACTGAATTAAGTGCATTGGCAGCTGCGGCTGGAGAACTGAGAGCGGCTCTGGCGCAATATGGCGGTGTGTTTGATATCTCTGATACTTTTGGCGCACCACGAGAAGAAATACAGTTACGCCTGTTACCGGCGGCCGATGCAGCGGGTATTACCTTACAAGATTTAGCCGGCCAAGTGCGCAACGCATTCTATGGTGCAGAAGCACAACGCTTGCCTCGCAACGATGAAGAGGTTCGCGTAATGGTGCGTTATCCACTTGCTGAGCGGCAATCTATTGGTAATCTTGAGAATATGATGATTCGTGCCGCTGATGGCCGCGAAATCCCATTCCGGGAGCTTGCCACTAACGCGGTAGGTGATGGCTTTAGTACCATTAATCGGGTTAATGGTGTTCGCAGCGTGAACGTTCGTGCTCGAGTAGATAAAGATCGTATTGAGCCCGGCGCCGTTGTAAGAGATATTCAGCAGAATTATTTACCGGATATTTTGCAACATTACCCGCAGGTTCGCTTTGGCTTAGAAGGTGCCAGTTTAGATGAGCGCGAAGCGTTGAGTTCGCTTGCCTTGGGTGCCGTTTTTGCGATGTTTGGTATTTATGCGTTAATGGCGATACCGTTAAAATCGTATACCCAACCACTGATTATTATGTCGGTTATTCCTTTCGGTATTATCGGTGCTATTTTTGGCCATTTTGTTTTGCAAATGCCACTCAGTTTATTGAGCTTGTTCGGTATTATTGCGCTTGCGGGGGTGGTGGTAAACGATAGCTTAATTTTGGTTGATTATGTGAATAACACCAAGGCAAAAGTGAAGAGTTTACAAGAGGCGGTTGTGAATGCCGGTTGCTCGCGCTTCCGAGCGATAGTGCTAACCTCTTTAACCACCTTTATGGGCTTAGCGCCAATAGTTTTAGAGCGCAGCATGCAGGCGAAGTTTGTTATTCCAATGGCGATATCTTTAGCTTTTGGTATTTTGTTCGCCACGGTAATTACGCTGTTGCTAATTCCATGTTTATATATGGTGCTTGATGATATTAAGCGTTTGCTAGGCAAAGGCCACGCAAAGGAATTGGAACTTGCCGAAGTTGAAGAAAACTCTGTAAATAATTAAAAAGCCTGTAGGAATAAATCGAAGGGAATGTGCAAACATTCCCTTCTTTCTTTTTCTAAATCCGCTACACTTGTGCCATTAATGTTTCACCTGAGGGTACGCCATGCCATCAATTCCGCTTATCGATATTGTTGCTTTTCTTTGGTTTCTTTTTGTTTGGATAGGGTATGCAACCTATGCGCGCAAACGTGCAAAAACCTATCATTGCCTTTCTAGTATTCTATGCACCTTACGGGTGGAATGGATGAACGCGGTGGTGCATAAAGAAAACCATATCGCTGATGCGGCACTGGTAGGAAATGTAGAGCGTACGGTTACCTTTTTCGCCTCATCAACCATATTTGTGCTGGCCGGTGTGCTTACCGTAATCGCTTCGAATGATGCGTTTGTAAGGGTGCTTGAACAAATGCCGTTTACTGCAGAACAAAGCCACGGTTTGGTGCTTTTAAAACTTTCGGGTATTGCTGGCATCATGGTGTATGCATTCTTTAAATTCACTTGGGCGGTACGCCAGTTTGGTTTTGTATCTATTTTGCTTGGTATGGCACCTTCGGTTTCCCGGCCTACAGTAGATATCAAAGATCGTGAAGCTTTCTCTTTGAATACTGCAAAGGTGCTCGATCAGGCAGGGCATGAATACAATTATGGGTTACGCGCGTATTACTTTGCCTTGGCCTATTTATCTTGGTTTGCCAGCCCTTGGATATTTATCGTGATGAGCTTGATTGTTATCGCCGTATTGTATCGCCGTGAATACAAATCACATGTGCTGCGTGCTTTGTTGGCTACTCGAGGCTATGAACCGGGGCCAAAGCAAAAGGGCGATATCTAAAAAGCAATTTGCATTGAAAAGAATACAAAAAATGGAGTAGTTGTGATTACTAAGTTTTCTGATCAAAATTTTCTGGCGTTTACCCGTGAAAATGAATGGGGCGCTGATATTAATGTAGAACAACAGCTCGGCAATGGCATAACCATGCAAATTTGGGATAGTGGCGTGATTGTATTCAGCCCTGCGAAGCCAGCCCAAGCTTTTGATTTAGTGCTTTCATGTGCTGTGCACGGCGATGAAACGGCGCCTATTGAAATCTGCGATGAGCTGATTGAATCGATTCGAAGCGGTGAGCTTGGGTTAAACTGCCGGGTATTGTTTTTAATTGCTAACCCAGCGGCCATTAATATTGGCAAACGCTTTGTAGAAGAAAACATGAACCGGTTGTTTAGCGGCGCCCATAGCGAGGGCGAGGGCTTGGTAAATCGCGAGCGGATTCGGGCAAAAGCCATAGAGGGCTATGTGCGCAAATTCTTCACCAGTGCACCTGCAGGTGAGCGGCAGCGTTTGCATTATGATATGCACACCGCCATTCGTGATTCAAAACATGAAAAGTTTGCTGTGTATCCTTTTACCAATGGCGCGCCGTATAAAAAGCAGCAGTTTCAATTATTACAGCAGCTTGATGTGCCAGTTGTATTGTTACACGACGGCCCCACAACAACCTTTTCATACTTCTCAGTGAATGAATTCGCAGCCGATGCCTTTACCTTGGAGCTCGGTAAAGTGAAACCTTTTGGTGAGAACGATATGCAGCGGTTTGCAAAAACCAAGCAGCAGCTTACTCGGTTGCTAACCGAGGGCCCTGCTGTAAATGGTGAGTTTATAGCTGAATCGTTGCGGGTATATAAAGTACTTCGCAGCGTAAACCGTAATTATGAAAACTTCCGCTTACATTTCCCCGATAACGTGGCTAATTTCACAGCGTTTAACAAAGGTGAAATACTCGCAACCGATGGTGATAATCCAGTGCATGCGGAAGTAGATGGCGAAGCGGTTATTTTCCCGAATGCCAAGGTTGCAATTGGCCAGCGGGCGTTATTAACGGTTATTCCAATCCCAGCGCAACAATTACCTCTAGTTTAATCTGGTCAGAGCAGCGAGGGGTCTTATCGCGGGTTCTGCTGTGCGACAATAGCCAGATTAGAGGCATAAGTTCATGCTGTACGCCAGAATGAACAGTTATTTACGGGAACCGATGCAACAAAGTTTGCATCACAGTTAACGTAAAGGTAAAGTTCGCGACAAAGTTTTAACATCTTAGAGAGAGTGCTATGGCTAAGCAAATGGCAAAGGATCCTCAGAAAACCGCAGTGGTTACTGAACTGCAGGTTATCGAGGGTAACGCATTGAATATCCCAATGTATCAGTTGCTGAAAGAAGATGGCAGCGTGCACAAAGGCGCAGAATTACCTGACATCAGTAAAGAACTGGCATTAAAAATGTTCGATACTATGCAATTTATTCGCGTGCTAGACGAACGCATGATTGCTGCTCAGCGGCAGGGCCGCATCAGCTTCTACCTTTCATCTTTAGGTGAAGAAGCGGCAGCAATTGGTTCAGCAGCGGCTTTGAAGTTCGAAGATATGATTATGGGCCAATACCGTGAGCAAGGCTCATTGGCTTTTCGCGGCTTTACCATTGAGCAATTCATGAACCAGTTGTTCTCGAATGCCAAAGATTTAGGTAAAGGCCGGCAGATGCCTGTGCATTACGGTTCTGCAGCACTGAACTTCATGACAATCTCTTCGCCATTAGGAACACAAATTCCGCAAGCGGCAGGTTATGCATTTGGCCAAAAGCAAAGCGGCGATAAAACCTGTACCTTATGTTATTTCGGTGAAGGCGCAGCCTCTGAAGGTGATTTCCACGCCGGTATGAATATGGCAGCAGTGCTAAAAGTGCCAGCAATATTTTTCTGCCGAAACAATGGTTATGCAATTTCTACCCCAGCTGCAGAGCAATTTGCCGGTGATGGTATTGCACCCCGTGCCGTAGGTTATGGCATGAAAGCTATTCGTGTTGATGGCAATGATATCTTTGCGGTATATAAAGCAACTCAAGAAGCCCGCCGTTTAGCCGTTGAAGAAAACGAACCGGTATTAATTGAGGCGATGTCTTACCGCATGGCTGGCCATTCTACTTCAGATGACCCAACGGGCTATCGCTCACGGGAAGAAGAAGAAGCCCGCCGAGTTCGCGAACCAATGATTCGTTTTCGCAACTGGCTTGTGAAGCAAGGCTGGATTACCGAAGAAGAAGCCGATGCTCAGCAAAAAGCGCATAAAGATACTGTGCTTGCGGCATTGAAAGAAGCTGAAAAAGTAGAAGTTCCAAACCTTGATGAAATTATCACCGATGTGTATGCGGAACCTACTGAAGCATTGAAAACTCAGCTTGAAGAATTAAAAGCGCATATTCGTAAATATCCGGATGCTTATCCGAATACCTCAGGAGGCGTGAAATAATGGCTAAAATGAATTTGCTCCAAGCCATCAACAGCGCCCTTGATGTGGCGATGGCGAAAAACGATAAAGTGTCTGTATTTGGTGAAGATGTTGGCCACTTTGGTGGCGTTTTCCGTGCTACTAGCGGCTTACAAGAAAAATATGGCCGCGCACGCTGTTTTAATACCCCATTGGTAGAGCAGGGCATAATTGGCTTTGCCAACGGTTTAGCGGCTCAAGGCAGCTTGCCAGTAGCCGAAATTCAGTTTGGTGATTATATTTTCCCTGCGTTTGATCAAATCGTGAACGAAACAGCGAAATTTCGCTACCGTTCAGGTAATGAATTTAACGTAGGTGGCCTAACCATTCGTACGCCATACGGCGGCGGTATTCACGGTGGCCACTATCATTCGCAATCACCAGAAGCATATTTTGCGCACACACCAGGTTTGAAAATAGTAATGCCTCGTAATCCTTATCAAGCGAAAGGGTTATTGCTGAGCGCTATTTTTGATCCGAACCCAGTAATTTTCATGGAGCCGAAGCGCTTATATCGCGCAGCGGTAGGTGAAGTGCCAGAAGAAGAATACACCTTGCCACTTGGCAAAGCTGAGGTTGTGCAAGAAGGTTCTGATGTAACGGTAATTGGTTGGGGTGCACAGGTTGAAGTAATCGAGCGTGCTGTTGAGCTAGCCAAGAAAGATGGCGTAAGCGTTGAAATTATCGATTTGCGCAGTATTTTACCGTGGGATGTTGATACGGTAGCGAAATCAGTAATGAAAACTGGCCGCGCAGTGGTAAGCCAAGAAGCGCCGCATACAATGGCATTTGGTAGTGAAGTAGCAGCAACGATTCAAGAACGTTGTTTCTTATACCTTGAATCACCAGTAATGCGTGCTTCAGGTATAGATACGCCTTACCCATTAGCGCATGAAAAAGAGTACTTTTCAGATCATCTGAAAACGTATGAAGCCATTAAGCGTTCACTGAATTACTAATAGGAGCTCGCATGAGTACTGATTTCATTTTACCGGATATCGGCGAAGGTATCGTTGAGTGTGAAATCGTTGAATGGCAGGTCCAGGAAGGCGATTCAGTTCAAGAAGATCAAGTAGTGGTTGAGGTAATGACCGATAAAGCCGTGGTAGAAATCCCGGCTAAATTCGATGGTACCGTAACCAAGCTGTATTACGCGAAAGGTGATATCGCTGAAGTAGGTAAACCGTTATTTGCGATTGATTCAGAAGCAGGTGGTGCACCAGCGCAAGCTGAGAGCAAGCCACAGCCTTCGGCACCTGCCGATTCTTCTGCAAAAGAAGTAGCCGCAGCGCCAAAACCAGAGGCGAAGCGCCAGAACAGTTCTCAGGGCCAAGCTTCAACGGATAACGCCAACTTTATTTTACCTGATATCGGTGAGGGCATTGTTGAGTGTGAAATCGTTGAATGGCGAGTAAGCGAAGGCGATACCGTAGAAGAAGACCAAGTTGTGGTTGAAGTTATGACCGATAAAGCTGTGGTTGAGATTCCTGCCAAATCTGATGGCACCGTAAGTAAGTTATTTTACGCCAAAGGCGATATCGCGAAAGTTGGTGAGCCTTTGTTTGCACTAGAAACAGCGGGCAGCGTAGGTAATGATACTGATAGCGGATCGGCAGAAAACGCGAGCGATTCTGCACCAGCCAGCGTTGAATCTACAGCACGTGCTGCTGGTGGTGAATTTGAAGCACCACAGGCAGCAGCCGATGGCAAAGCATTAGCGAGCCCAGCCGTTCGCCGCCGTGCACGGGAAGCCGGTATTGATCTGGTAAACGTACAAGGTTCAGGCAAGAAAGGCCGTATCTTAAAAGAAGATTTAGATAAAGCATCAAAGCAAGCTTCTGGGCTTTCAGAAAGTTCATCTACTGCGGCACAAAGCCATACACCAGCAAGCGCCCAAGTAAGCGGTGGCAAGCGCACAGAGCCAGTTCGTGGCGTGCGTGCAGCAATGGCGCGGCAAATGGCGGAATCGGTACGAACTATTCCACATTTCACCTATGCAGAAGAGTTTGATTTAACTGATTTACGCATCATGCATGCGAAATTAAAGGCTCAATATGCAGAGCAGGGCGTGCGCCTTACGCTAATGCCATTCTTTATCAAGGCAATGAGCTTAGCGTTAAGTGAATTCCCAATTATGAACGCACAAATCAACGATGATGCTACTGAAATTACGTATTTCGACGACCACAACATTGGTATGGCAGTAGCCACCAAAGTTGGCTTAATGGTGCCGAATATTAAGCAAGTGCAGAACAAATCGTTGCTTGAAGTTGCGGAAGAAGTGAATCGGTTAACGGCTTCGGCACGTGATGGCAAAGTTGCTCAGGCGGATATGAAGGGCGGTACAATTACCATCTCAAATATCGGTGTTGTGGGCGGAACCGTTACTACGCCTATCATCAATAAACCAGAAGCGGCTATTGTGGCGCTTGGTAAAGTGCAAACGCTTCCACGTTTCGCAGCTGATGGCAGTGTAGTGGGCCGCGATATGATGGTGGCAAGCTGGTCGGGCGATCACCGCATTATTGATGGTGCAACTATTGCAAACTTCAATAAGCGCTGGCAGCAGTTCCTAGAAGATCCAATGCAAATGCTAACGGTTATGCGCTAAAAGAAGGCGTTGAGTGAAGGCGCTGAGTGAAGGCGCTCAAACATAACGCAAAATTAGTGTGCAAAAAAAAGGGCTTCAATATGAAGCCCTTTTTGTTTTTCGGTAAAACGCGCGAAAACGCTAGCGTTTTGCGGATATTTTTCGCACTAGGTTTGGAAAGAAGCGTTGCAGCGTAGGTGCCAGTTTACTGAGGCCTTTGCCAACAATTACTTCACTACGGTTTTGTTCAATGGCCTTAATAATCGCTGCGGCACACTCTTCTGGGCTGATACCACCGGTGATATCCGGATCTTCTTGATTTAGTTTGCTGCCATCGCCGGTAAGCGCATTGTGGGAAACTTGAGTGCGCACGAAGCCCGGGCAAATGGTGGTAAATTGCACGTTATGCTCTGCCATTTCGGCGCGGGCGCAATCCATAAAACCAATTACACCGAATTTGGCTCCGGAGTAGCCGCTGCGTAGTTTGCTGCCTACTTTGCCGGCCACACTAGCAATGGTAACTACATGGCCTTGTTTGCGGGCTGTCATTTGCGGCAGCACTGCTTTACTTAAGGCAACAACACTGAAGTAATCAATTTCCATGAGCTGGCGATAAACGGTTAAATCGGTTTCGAGTACCGAGCTGCGTTGGGAAACCCCAGCGTTATTAATGAGAATATCGATAGTTTCCTTAGCAACGAGCGCTTGGCTTTGTTCGAAAGCGGCTTCAGGGTTGCTCAAATCGAGCGGGAACACGATGTGTTCGCCGGGCAAGCGCTGAGCCAACTGTTCAAGCTTAGCCACGCTGCGCGCTGTTAAGATTAGTTTTGCGCCTTCGTTCGCTAAAGTTTCTGCGAGCGCAAGGCCAATGCCGGAAGAGGCACCGGTGAGCCATATTGTTTTGCCGTTAATCTTGCTCATGCTTTCTTCTCTCTTGCGTGTTGTTAAGCTTGCGCTTCAGCGGCTTCAGCGGCTTCAGAGGCTTCAGCAGCTTCAATGACTTCGCGTACAGGCCTGAAGCTTTTACGGTGAATAGGGCTGGCACCGTGCTTTTGCAAGGCTTCTAGGTGCGCTGCAGTGCCGTAAGCTTTGTGTTGGGCGAAATTATATTCTGGGTAGCGCTCATGCCATTCTAACATCTGCCGATCACGCTCAACTTTCGCCAAAATTGAAGCAGCGCCAATGCAGGCTTCTTTTAAATCGCCTTTAATAATGGCTTCTGCGGCAATGGCCAATTTTGGTACACGGTTGCCATCGATTAGCGCTTTGTGCGCTGAAATGGGCAATGATTCTATCGCCCGCTTCATTGCCAGCATTGAGGCCTGCAAGATATTAATTTCATCAATTTCATTGGCATCACATTGGGCAATAGCCCACGCTAGCGCTTTTTCTTTGATTTCTAAACTGAGTGCATTGCGCTTCTTTTCGCTGAGCTTTTTTGAATCAGTAATACCTAAAATTGGGTTCTCTGGATCGAGGATTACGGCTGCTGCAACAACTGGCCCTGCAATAGGCCCACGGCCAGCTTCATCGGCACCACAAATATAGAAAACAGGTGTACTCATATTAGCCACATACCTTTTGCACCAGTGCGCGAATTTGCTGTTGAGCCGGAACTATCTCAGCGAGGGTAATGAATTCATCGGGCTGGTGCGCTTGTTGAATGGAACCTGGCCCCATAACAATGGTTTCGCAGCCAAGCGCATCAACAAATGGTGCTTCCGTGCAATAGTTTGCCGGTTCCGCACGGTGGCCACTAATAGCTTCCGCCAGCTTCACTAGAGCCGAATCAGCAGGGCATTCATAGCCTGGAATTGGTTCGTGCATAGCAGTAACTTCTAATGCACCCGGATACATTTGCTGAATGGGCGCTAAATGCGCATGTAGCATTTCATTTAAGGTTTCAATTCGCATACCCGGCAATGGCCGCATATCCATGTGTAACTCACAACAGGCACAAATACGGTTGGCGGCATCGCCGCCGTGAATATGGCCAAAATTAAGCGTTGGATAAGGCACTTCAAAGGCCGGTTGGTGGAATTTATCTTTCAGCTCTTGTTCAAGCTGTTTTAAGTAGCCTAATGCTTCATGCATGATGCTAATAGCGTTTAAGCCAGCAGCAGGCTTTGAACTGTGTCCAGAGCGGCCGGTGATGCGCACACAATCAGTGGTGTGGCCTTTATGCATACGCACTGGCACCATATTGGTAGGCTCGCCAATAACTGCGTATTCCGGTTTTAAATTGGCAAATCGGTGCAGCTCACGAGCACCCGCCATGCTGGTTTCTTCATCGGCGGTAGCAAGTATACGCAATGGCTTTTTCAGTTGGCTAAGATCTAAATCGCGAATCGCTTCAATTACAAAAGCAAAAAAGCCCTTCATATCGGCGCTACCAAGGCCATATAGGCGATTATCTGCCTCGGTTAAGGTAAAGGGATCGCGGGTCCAGCGGCCTTCATCCCAAGGCACGGTATCGGTGTGGCCCGCTAACAACAACCCACTAGCTTCACCATTTTTCGGTTCGGGGCCGATACTTGCCAGTAAGTTGTATTTACCCGCTTGTTTTTCCAGCTCCTGAATTTCAACTTTAAAGCCTAGGCTGGATAACCATAACCCTAATAATTCAATAACTTGGCGGTTACTTATATCCCAGGTGGGCTCTAAACAAGAAACCGAAGGCGCAGCAATTAACTGGCGATACATTTCAATAAAAGATGGCAAAGTAACAGCAGACATTGAAGCTCCTTTCACTTGGAAAGTAATTAAATCAGGAAACAAAATTCGAGTGGAATTATCTTAGCACGCTTATAAAAAAGAAAGGAGCCAAACCCAATGCTGGGTTCAGCTCCTTTTTGTATAACTTAAGCGTTGTGGTTATAAATTACGCAGGGTAGCTATAGCTAGATTGCAACCCAAGTGGTAATCCAATTCCCCAGTAAATCAGCAAGAATGCCGACCAAAGCACTAGTAGCGCAACCGAGTAAGGTAACATTAGCGATACTAATGTGCCGATACCGGTGCCTTTCACATAGCGCTGGCAGTACACCACAACTAATGGGAAGTAGGGCAACAACGGAGTGATAATGTTACTTGCAGAATCACCCACACGGTAGGCCGCCTGAGTTAAATCAGGTGATAAACCAAGTTGCATCAACATCGGTACGAAAATAGGCGCGATAAGCATCCATTTCGCAGAAGCGGAGCCTACGAACAAGTTAATGAAGGCTACCAAGAAAATAATACCCACAAGCGTTACACCGCCAGGTAAGGCCATAGCTTGGAGTAAATTAGCGCCCTTAATCGATAACAGAATACCGAGGTTGGAATCGCCAAACGCCTTGATAAATAGCGCACAGAAGAACGCCATTACCATGTAGTAGGCCATGCCTTCCATTGATTTGGTCATGGCGCTAATCACATCGCGCGATTCTTTAAAGTTACCGCTAACATAACCGTGCACGATACCGGGTACCCAGAACAGCAAGAATATTAGGGGCACAATCGATTGCATCAGTGGTGCATTAAATGAAGCAATAGCAGCGGTTTCCGGGTCTCGTAGTGCTGAGCCTTCAGGTATAGTTACTGCGAAAAGGATAATTACACCTAACAGCATGGTAACTACGGCGCTGTAAAACGCTTTACGATCGCGTGGCGATACTTCTTCGATTTGTGGCATCGCATCAGAATCACCATCGATTTCGGTGCCCTTTAGGCGCGGCTCAATTATTTTATCGGTAAGATACCAACCAACTAACACTACCAGTAAGCAAGAAGCGGCGGTGAAGCCCCAGTTGTTTAATGGGTTAAGCATTACATCAGGGTTATGCATTTGCGCGGCTGTTTGCGTAATGCCTTGGAGTAACGGGTCGATTGCGCTTGGTACAAAGTTGGCACTGAAACCACCCGATACACCGGCGAAAGCTGCGGCGATACCTGCAAGTGGGTGCCTACCTGCGGCATAGAAAATAACCCCGCCTAACGGAATAACCAACACATAACCGGCATCAACCGCAGTATGGCTCACAATAGCCACCAATATCAGCATTGGCGTAAGCATTGCTTTTGGTGTGGTATTTAACAGCAGTTTAATACCTACGTTAATAAAGCCACTGCGCTCGGCAACGCCAATACCCAGCATAGCTACCAGAACCACACCCAATGGCGCAAAATACATAAATGTATTTACCATGGTGGCCAAGAAATTGGCCATTGCAGTAGGAGCAAGCAAGTTGTTTACGGTGATTTCAACGCCAGTACGTGGGTCGATTTCGGTGTAGGTAAACTGTGAAAAAATTAAACTTAAAACCCAAATAATTACCAATAAACCAGCAAACATTACCGCTGGATCTGGAAGTTTATTACCAATTACTTCAACTTTGTTGAGTAAGCGGTTGAGCAGCCCGGTTTGTGTATCCGTAGCTTTATTATCTGCGCTCATAGCGAAGTTCCCCGTGGTTAACCACTGTTATCATTGTTGTTTAGCTTCGATTCGAAAACCGAAATTGATGCGGGCAGAAGCCTGCAAATCTTCGTAGCACTGCGTAAAAACTGTGGTTTTTAAGCAGTAAGATGGTAAAAACCGAATTAGCATACATGGATCACGCCGCTTTCGGTAGTGTTGTGTTGCGTTCTTGTTGCGCTTGATTTATTTGCGCTAAATTGCAAACACGAGCTCGTTTAAAAAATGAAGCGTACACCAAAGCTTGCGCTTGAACGGCCGTATACATCATTAAATTGAACGCCTACTGCCACCTGTGGTGCAGCGTAGAAAAATAATGATGCAACCACACCGTGATCAGCGTTCTGGCCGCTAAAATCAACGTAGCGGTAGCCGATACGAGATTCCCACGCACCGCGCCGATGGTTTATACCAGTATTCAAGGTATAAAAATTATCGCCGCTATTAAAAACGTTTTGGCTTGCGGCTAATCGCCCGGTAGTGGCGGAAACATCAATAGTAGTGCCATCTAGAATAGTGAAGTAACGGCCACCACCTATTTCAGCAATAGTTTGGCTAAAGCGCGTGCCGGCACTATTGCGATTCGTTACCTGCTCATAGTTTCCAATCAAGAAAAATTTATTTTGTAATTCGTATTGGCCATACAAGCTCACGCCACGCATATCGTTCGAATATTCGCTAATGCCGCCAGAAAAATAGCTGTAATTTGGTTGGCTCATACTAGCGGCTTGGGCGCTAAAACTAAGGGTAAATAGAACGGGAACTATTACGAAAGCAGAGAGGGTGCGCGGCAATAATAACTTATTCATTAGCATGATAGAGCTCTTTATTAGATTATCAAAAATGCAAAGGCTGGGCGTTTATTGTGTGGCCAGCATTGCTGGCCGCAAGTAAGCGTGAGGGCTATTAATACGGGCACTTCACTGGCGAACTCAATCCCTAACCTTTAGTGATAGGGCTAAAATACCCTATTTACGGCGAGATATGAATAATTGTCGTGTGTTATCTGCGATCGGTCGCAGGTATTCACGATTCGTTTCGAAATTGTGTACTATGGGCACATACAAAAAGACAACAAAGGAAAGAATGATATGCCAATAGCGAAAACTGAGCTGAGTGCAAAAGCACGCTCACTGCTTCCAAGTGCTTTCAATCCATTTATCTATAAAAAATTATTATTAACGGTAGCGGGTGCATTAGCGCTGCAAAGCCAGGCGGTAATTGCTGTAGATCGCGAAGATGTGCGCGCACATGTGTTGCCCAATGCCATAGTTGCCGTTGCTGATTCAGCGCAAACCGATAGCATTCGCGATAGCTTGGTAAAACCTTGGTTAAACGAATACAGCGAAAGTGGTAGCCCGCTTTCTGGCTTGCAGGCCGAGAGTACCCAGAGTGTGTTGCGCGTGCCGATGCGTGTGGATCGTTTCACCCAAGGTAAAATCAATATTGAAGGTGCGGAAAACGTAACGCTTTATCTGAACGGTGTGCGTGTTTCGGGCACCGGCTCTGAATTTACGCTTAATCTTGAAACTGGCGATCACCATCTTGTTGCTTTAGTTGAGGGTATCGAAGATTGGTCGGCGGTGAACCTTGATTGGCAGGGTACAGCTGAACATGATCAAGTGAATAGCGATTGGCCAAGCGATTGGCGTTTGAGTGCGGCACAGCTTTACGATGCGCCCACGGTGAATGGTGTTGATTTATCAGCCGATGGCCGTTATCTGGTAATGCGCAAAAGTTGGCAGCAAAATGGCGAAGCGCAAAGCGAGCTATTGTTACGTGATTTAGAAGAAAATCGTGTGGTATACCGCTGGAACAATACCAGTGTTGCTAGCTTTGCATGGCACCCGCAAGAACACAAACTTGCCTATATTAGTGATCAGAAAGTACAAGTTCTTGATGTTAATGATTTATCGGTGAAAGAAGCTTCAAGTGCGTTAACAGGCGCCAATGGCTTGCGTTGGTTAACCGATAACACGCTAATTTTCTCTTGGAATAAAACAGCCGAAAGCGAGAGCAGTGTTACTAAACGATATCAAGCGCTAGAAGATCGCTGGAGCTATTTCCGAAATGTTTCACAGCTTTATACTTTGGCACTTGATACTGGCGTTATCGCGCAAATTACCGAAGGCGGAAGCGGCCACAGCTTGCTTGATGTGCATAGTAGTGGCGAGCGTATTTTAGTGAGCACGCGCAAGGTAGATTATGCGGCGCCACCACATTTTGCGGTAGAAGCCTTTGAACTTAATTTAGTAACCAATGAGCGCCGCGATTTAGGCACGCACCGCACTTTTAACCAAGCGTTGTATCAAGGCGATACTATTTACGTTACGGCAGGCCCTGAGTTTATGGAAGGCGCAGGCCGAGCGGCTAACCTTAGCGATGACATGCTATCGAACAATTATGATGGCCAACTTTATCAACTTGCCGCAGATAACTCAGTGCGGGCACTAAGCCGTGAATTTAATCCGGCTATTGGTGGCGTAATGGCGCTCGGTAATGGCGATTTATTATTGCGCGTTACCGATCGTGATGCTACCCAGCTTTACCGTTACGATACTCGTAACAACCGCTATATTAAGGTTAGTGCAGGTGTTGAAGTAGTTGATCAGGTAACCGCTAGCCAACATTCGTTCCCGCGTATTGTTATTGGTGGCACCAGTGCTACTGAGCCGCAGAAATTGGTGAGCTTAGATCTACAGGAAGGCCGTTTACGTGAGTTATGGAACAGCGCCGAAGCCTACGCGCACAATGATCTTAACGCGGTAAAAGAGTGGAACTTCACCAATAAGCATGGTGATGAAATTGCGGGCCGCGTTTATTATCCACACAACTTTGATGAAAACAAAAACTACCCAGCACTTGTGTATTACTACGGTGGTACAACGCCTGTGCAACGTGGGTTTACTGGCCGCTACCCATTTAACTTGTGGGCAAATAAAGGGTATGTGGTGTATGTGCTACAACCAACCGGCGCTACTGGGTTTGGGCAAGAGTTTTCGGCCCGGCATGTGAACGCATGGGGTGAATATACTGCTGAAGATATTATTCAAGGTACCGAAGAGTTCCTCGCGGCTCATTCATTTGTAGATGCTGATCGGGTAGGGCACATGGGGGCTTCGTATGGTGGCTTTATGACTATGTTATTAGCAACCATGACAGATTTATATTCAGCCTCGATGTCGCATGCGGGTATCTCGAATATTACCTCATACTGGGGCCAAGGCTGGTGGGGCTTTTTGTATTCCGGTGAAGCAAGCAAAGGCAGTTTCCCGTGGAACAACGCCGAACTATATACTCAGCAAAGCCCAGTATTTCATGCTGATAAGGTAACTGCACCAATGTTACTTATTCACGGTGATGCTGATACTAACGTGCCTCCAGGGGAAAGCCATAACATGTATACCGCACTTAAATTGCTTGATAAAGAAGTAGAGCTGGTGGAATACAAAGGCCAAGATCACCATATTATGGGTCGTGAAGCGCGGCTAAATTGGTGGGCAACCTATATGGCTTGGTTCGATAAGCAGTTGAAGGGCGAACCTGAGTGGTGGAACCATTTATACCCTGAAGCTGAATAACGAGAAATGATCCAGCTGCCATTAAATCGGCGATACACACTGGCACCTATTTTGGTGTCAGTGTTGCTTTTGGTAGTGTTTTTATTGCCAGAAAGTATGTTGCTAAAACTTACCTTTGAGCGCTTACCAATAGCTGAGGGTGAGTATTGGCGCTTGTTAAGTGGCCAGTTTGTGCATTTTTCGTGGGGCCATTTGTGGCTGAATATCGCGGGCATTTGGGTGATGTATTTGTTGTATGCCGAGCATGCACCAAATTGGCGTTATCCGCTCGTAGTATGCTTGTTGGCACTTTTTAGTAATCTTGGTATGTATTTCTTTGCGCCAGAAATACAAGCTTATCTTGGTTTTTCTGGTGTGCTTTACGGGCTTTTTGCTTGGGGAGCCGTGGTGGATATTCGCAAAGGAATAAAACTGGGGTGGTTACTGTTTCTCGGTGTAATGCTTAAGGTTAGTTGGGAATATTTCGTAGGGCCGGTGCAAATAGGAACGGCTACGGTAGATAATTTAGCGGTTTCGGCGCACTTCTTTGGTGCTCTCGGCGGCGGAATTATCGCGTTGGTTCAATTGCGGTGGCGGTAAGCTATTATGGCCTACCGCCAAACGCATATTTCTTCAATAATCCTACATATCTGCCAGCGGTGATGCCACACAAATACCTTGAACAACGTTAGGTTGTACTTCAGTTACCACGGCACAATCACCTACCAACTCTTCCTGCTCGTTAAAACGGCTAGAAAGCATGTTGTAGAGTTCAACTCTCTCTTCTAATGTTTCTGTGTCGGTTACCTTGGTTGAATAAACTAACCAATTCGCAGGGCCTCCACATGGTTTTGCACCAAAAGGCAGAACCTTGCACTGGCTTGGGTTATCCGCTTCAGGTGTGCCTACTAAGCGGAAAATTTCAGCTGCCAAAGCACTGAGTTCATCAGATGTCACCTGATTATTATGCTCAGCCGCAAGCTCAGCAGGATCATCAGAATACTCTACGTTTTCCATTTTATCGCTGCATGCGGTTAGCATCAGTGCGCAACAGCTAGCAGCCAATAAAGAAAGATATGTTTTTGTCATTTTTCTATTCCTTAGATCGTAAACCTATTATCAGTGTAGCAAAAAGGGGCCCGAAAGCCCCTTGAATCGCTTCATCTTCATGAAGTTTTTACAATATCACCAGCAAGTTACACGCTTTTGGCATGTTTACGGCGGCGAATCCATACTAAAGGTAAGCCCAATAATACGATAAGGCCACCAAAGCTACCTTCGTACCATTTCTTGCTCGAGTAACGCTGAAGCTCTACTGATACAGAAGCAGTATCCGATAACTCACCATCGCTAACCGTAACTTGGAAAGTAAGGGTTGTTGCGGTGTTCGAGCGTGGTGCAAGGAACGTTGCCGAAGCAGAGTTAGCATTGCTGATTTCCGCAGTTGGCCCGCCTGTTTGCACCCAAGTATAGGTAAGTGGATCACCGTCTGGATCTGAGCTGCCAGAAGCATTCAGGCTACCTTCATTACCCGCTTTAATGCTAGCAACCGAAGAAGATGCAGCCGCAACTGGCGCCGTGTTGGTTACCGTTACGGTAACGTCAGCAGGTGTAGTAAAGCGGCCAGCGTTATCTTCAACACGGTAAGTGAAGGTAAACTCACCACTACGGCCCGAAGCTGGCGTGAATACTAACTGCCCATCTTCTACCGAAGCATTACCGTGGCTAGCTTGCCCTAGTACTGCAGCTGATAATATATCTCCTGCTTCTACTACGAGCGGAGCGAACGCTTCATATACAGCGCCTTGATTCGCCACTGATACAGTGCTTAACCCGCGGTGTGAACCAGGAGTAAACAAATCAGAGAAATCAATGGCTATTGCTTCGTTCGGCGCGCCTGCTGCTGTTAGCACAGGAGCTGCGCCCATCAAACCAGTTGTTACATCGTAGTTTAAGGTTACTATCGAATCACCCGGGGTAAGCTCAGCTTTTAACAACAAGCCATTGCTGAGTGTTCCGTTGTAATTCAAGCCGATAGTACCGTTTACATCTTCAAAACCTACGCTGTAAGCGTCGGTGATAGTTGCAGGAATATCGATGTAGTTGAAGTAAATTTCATCAGTACCGAGTTTCATCCACACAGAGAAGGTAAAGCGATCATTTGCGTTATCAACGGTGCGAACATTAAACCATTCCCATACAAACCAGGTGTCGCTATCAATATTTACAATAGCGAATTCTAGAGCACCTTCATTTGTACCGCCCACGATGAAATCTGCCCATAACGGCGCAATTACATTATTCGGTGGTGTTGCATCAGGCATGGTTTGTGGTGCCCACGAACCCGCGTGGTTTTGCGAGCCTGCAGTGATATAACCGTTCGGGCTTAGGTTAAGCGTGTTGTATTGTACGCCGTTGTAAAGGAACCCACCCCATTCAGTGATATCAAAATTGAATGCGGCATCATCACATACAGTTGAACATGGCGCTTGGTTTGGATCTGATGTAATTATATCACGAAGTGAAACACCGGCGTTTACGGGTAACGATACATTTGAACGCAGTTCAGCGCTCGCTACACCATCAACAAATTCGCCTGTCCATGTAAATGAACGGCTATCAGCAGCAACTTCTAAGCTAGTGCGCTCAACATTAAGCTCAATTGGATTAATGCTATCGGCAATCAACTCTGCTGTGTCTGGTATTCCCACAGTTATTGCTACTGTACCGTCAAGATGCTCACGGTTCACTCGCGCCTGCAAAGTAGCTTCTTCGCCAGTAACGATAGGGCCAGAAATTACAGATGCAGAAACTAAATCATCATTATCTGATTTCACTGCGCGCACGGCGAATGGCACGATAGAAGAAACGTAGTTGCTGCTAACATCGTGGAATACTAGGTGTCCAAATTGCCATCCCTCACCAGCATAAGTGGTATCAATTTCAACTTCGAAAGTTGCAGAAGCGCCGCCTTCAAGTGTGATTTCACTAGTGCTCACAGAAACATCAAGGTTTGGATCGAAAGGAATAAAATCTACCGTCCAATCTGTCGTTTCTGACATCAAGTTCGTTACCGTGCGCTCAAATGAGCAAACCGGTGCACAAGAAGGGCCAGATAATGATGCGGTATCAAACGCAATAGCGGTGCTTAATGCAGCTTCAATATCTAAGCGACCAGCACCCATATCGAACGGGCTAGCTTGATCAACAGCATTTTGCATACGCACTGAAGGGTTGCTAGATGTCATCAATACCGATTTCACTTGGAAAGCATTAAGTGAAGGGCGGAGCTGACGAACGATAGCTGCAGCACCAGCAACGTGTGGGCTTGCCATACTGGTACCACTAATAGCGCCATAGCCGCTTTCAGTAGGATACGCAGATAGAATATCAGTACCTGGTGCCGCGATATCAGGTTTCAAGAACGAGGCATCGGCATTAGGGCCACGTGAACTGCTGAGCGCCATAATATCAACGTTCGCAGGGGTGATAATTTGTTGAGGGCCGTTCAAGGTAGCTGTATCGCCAGAAGCCCAAGCCTCTCGTATGCTTTCGCCATTTGCCTGAGTAACCGATACGCCAGGAAGTGTAGCGGCGGCCATATTCATGGTAATCACACCGGCTTCGTTGTTTGCCATAATCATACCAATGGCGCCTGCGCTTTGCAGATTATTAGCCTTCATTTCAAAGCTACACTCGCCACGATCTACCATAATGATATGGCCATCGAATACGCTGCTATCTGTGAAGGTTTCACAGGCAAGAAGATTTTCTTCAACAATTTCTTCAATGGGGGCAAATGGGCCTGTAACCGGGGTATCGATGGTGAAATCACCATTACCTACCGTAGATAACATTTCTAAGCCCGATACGCTTAATGGTGCACCAAAAGTTCGGCCCGTTTGGGTGTTGGCAACAGCAAGGCCTGATTCTGCACATGCGGGGCAACCTAATGTTTGCGATTCAGGGCCTGAGTTACCAGCAGAAGTAACCACTACTACGCCAGCGGCTTCTAAAGAATTAAATATTGACGTGTACGGGCTTGAGCCCGGATGAGCACCTACGCCGCCGCCCCACGAGTTATTAATTACGTGAGCGCCATCGTTGAAGGCATCTTCTAGAGCGCCGATTAATTGGCTGTTAAAACCAGATGAACGGCCATCTGGGCCAACAAAGAGTGCTTTGTAAGCCATCAGTGATGCGCCAGGCGCTACGCCAGAAAAGCTTAGTGCAACTTGTTGATGTTCAGTGCTAACAAGGTTCCCCACACTCGTACCTGCTACGTGTGTACCGTGGCCACTTACATCGTGAGGAGTTGTTACTTCTTGTGGGTGTAATTGTTGCTGAGCATTTGGGTAAGAGCGAGCAATGATAAGCTTGTCGTTACAAAATGCAGGTTCTGTTGTTGCACAATAATCATCATTTGGTAAACCAGCAGGGCGAACGTGGCCGTTGGCAGCAAACATTGGATGATTAGGAAGAATACCGCTATCAATTACCGCAACGCGAATGTTAGTACCCGCATTCTCGCGGCCATTAACCATTTCCCAGGCAGCTGCTGAATTAATGATGCTGTTCGAAGCATCCATTTGCGCATATTGGCGCTCATTTTTATAAACGCGTTTCACTCCAGGAAGGGCAGCTAGCTCAGCCATCGCTTTGCTGGAATCTGGAAGCTCAACAATCACCGCGTTGATCAAACCCTGCATGCTTTGCACGAACTGAGCTTGTGGAAGAACGGATTGGAGCTGATTTACAAAGGAAGTTTGTTCGTTAACCAGAAAGCTTCTGTAGTTTGTTGCTGCAGCGCTACTTACATCGGCGCGAGTTGTTTGCTCTGGGCTACGCATAGTAGCTGCGTAGCCAGGAACGCCACCAGAATATGTAGCGATAGGAGCATGCTCAAGTTCTACAATATAGAAGTTTTCTTCACGAACTCTGTTTTGTGCGCCATCTTTTACCTTATCAACCAAAGGAGTATGTTGATTTAAAGGAGTTAGTTGGTCGGTTAATTTCACTTGCTCAAGGCCGCTGGCGTAAACACCGGCGGAGGCAACTGAAAGTACCGCACCGGCAACTAAACTAAGTCGCAAGTTCGGCCGCAAGTTGGGAATAAAACTATTTTTCATTATAATCATCCTGTTGTTTGGTAACTCTTCCGCGTTGCTAAAGAAATATGAGATAATAGTAGTACTAAAAACGCGGAACTACTCGATAGTAAACTAATTCTTTATGCGGCCTAAGTATCTCTTTAACTGAATATGTAACAGAATGTTAACAGAATCAACAGGCTTCACATCAGTGATGTAGGAAATAAAAATGCAATCAATTCCACATGTAGATATGTCGGCGCATGCAGGCCATTTTGATAACTTTGTAAAGACAATTGGTGAAGGCTATGAAGTGAATGGCTTTGTTGCATTAACTAACCACGGTATTCCTGATGAAACGATTCATGCTGCTCTCGATGCAACACGCGATTTGTTTGCGTTACCTGAAGAAGTAAAGAAACAATACCACATTCCAGGTAAAGGTGGTGCACGCGGTTATACGCCATTTGGCACCGAAATTGCCAAAGATGCGAAGCATGTTGATTTAAAAGAGTTTTGGCATGTGGGCCGGGAAGTGGCTGATAGTTCAAAATATCCGCAATTAACACCGAATGTGTGGCCGCAAGAGCTACCTTCGTTTAAAGAAACTACAACGAAGCTATTTAATGCCTTAGATGAACTTGGCAATCAGGTGCTTGAAGGTATCGCTGTATACCTAGGCCAACCGCGTGATTATTTTCGTTCTCGGGTTAATGAAGGTAATTCGATTTTACGCCCGTTGCATTATCCGCCAATCGTGGATAAAGGCACACCTTCGGTTCGTGCTGCTGCCCACGAAGATATCAACGTGATTACATTGCTTATTGGCTCACGTGAGCCAGGGTTAGAAGTGTTATCTAAATCTGGCGATTGGATTCCGGTAACTATTTTAGAAGGCGCCATTATTTGTAACGTAGGCGATATGCTGCAACGTTTAACCAATGGTGTTCTACCTTCAACCACGCATCGGGTGGTAAACCCGCCAGCACCACATAATGAGAAATCACGTTATTCAATTCCATTTTTCTTGCATTTCAACCCAGATGTAGTGATTGATGCATTGCCACAATGCGTTACTGCTGAAAACCCTAAACGGCAACCGCCCATTACTGCTGATGATTACTTGATGGAACGGTTACGCGAAATTGGATTGGTGAAGTGAATTTATTAATTCGTCTATTTTGGATACTGCTAAGCCGGCGTAAAGAACCACAATGCGGAGCGTTTGATACGCTCCGTGTTCGTTCTCGGGTATACCCAAACGATCTCGATCTCAACATGCATGTGAATAATGGGCGTTTTCTCACTTTTGCCGATTTGGGGCGGGTAGATTGGTTCTTTCGCAGCGGCGCATGGGGTGTAGCTCGGAAAAAAGGGTTTATTCCGGTAATTGGTGATGTAAATGCACGCTTTATTCGCCAATTGAAAGCTTTCGATCGCTTCTATGTGGAAACACGCTTGCTCGGTTGGGATGATAAGTGGGCGTTTCTAGAGCATAAAATATTGGATAAAAACGATCGGGTTGCCGGCTTAATTGTTGTTCGCGGTATGTTCTGGAGTAAAAAGCACGGTGGTTTGAAACCTGTTGATTTAATTAAGGCAACAGGAAATGCTACTGAGCAACAACACCTAGAATCACCAGCGCTACCTGAATGGGTTGAAAAATGGCGGGAAACTCTCGATTCATTATCAGCAACAGCCCGTAAAGAAAAAGAAATTCAGCGTTCTCTCGAAGATAGATAGGAGAGCTTGAAAAACAGATAAAAAAACGCCCCAGCAAGAATACTGGGGCGCGTAAATCACTTATCGAGCCTTGGGGGGATAGTTGCTTGTGCAACTGGTGGCCGGCACTCCCACAAAAGATTCGGCCAGCTCTAAAAGTGAATCAGGGTTTGCACGATGTATTGCAATCGGCATGATTAATGTAGCGTATTTTGCGCGGGTAAGAACTTGGTTTACTTAATCTTTACTTGGAAATACTGTAGATTAATCAATGCATTTAGCGCATAAAAAAACACCGCAGGCAGTTACTCGTTAGGGTAAAGCGTGCGGTGTTTTTATTTATGTTAATGCACTAGCTAAGAATTAGGCGTTGTTACGGCCCCATTCGTGAGCCGCAGGGCCCGCTAGTAAATCTTCTGGTGCGAAATCATCTACGTTGATTACTCGTAAGCGGCCTTCTTCAGCACGCTTGAAGAGTTCAACTTCTTCATCAGTAAGCACACCTAGTTCTTTACCCCGTATGCCAACTTCATGTAAGCGGGTAAACGATAGGCGTTCGCCTGCTGCTTTTTCCACTTTCGCATGTAGTGGTTCAACCGCGATAATATCCACTAAAACTTCTTCAAGGTAACCAAATGGGCCTTTTGGTGAAAGGAACTGGCCTTCACCTAAACGCGTACGTGCTGCGTTTGGTTCCATAAGAATACGTGAAATTTTGTGGCCTAACTTATCGCTAGGTGCTTTCACAACACGGCCAAACGGATACATTAAGCCTTTTAATAAGCTGCCTACCGTGCCAAAGTTTTCCAACATTTCTAGCTGGCTTTCTTGTAGCTTGCGCAGGGTATCTTGCATGGCCCAGTGCATTAGTGGTAAATCTTCCGCTGGGCGGCCATCATCTTCAAAACGCTTCAGAATGGCTGAACCGATAAACAGGTAGCTCAACATATCACCTAAACGAGCAGAGATACGCTCACGGCGCTTCAATTCACCACCTAACACACCCATGGCAACATCAGACATAAACGCAAGGTTCGAGCTGAAGCGTGTCATTAGGCGGTAGTATTTTGCGGTGCTATCGGTAGCTGGCGCTGCAACAAAGCGCGAACCGCCGAAACCAAACCAAAGTGAACGTACAAAGTTGCTGAATACGAAACCGATATGGCCAAATAGCGCCTTATCGAAACGGTTCAAACCTTCTTTGCCTTCAGTTGCAGCTGCATCCATTTCTTCAAGAACAAACGGATGACAACGAATAGCACCTTGGCCGTAAATCATTAGGCTACGGGTAAGAATGTTGGCACCTTCAACGGTAATCGCTACCGGCGTGCCTTGATAGCCACGGCCTAGGTAGTTATTTGGGCCTAAACAAATGCCCTTACCACCGTGCACATCCATCGCATCATTCATTACTTGGCGCAGTTTCTCGGTCATGTGGTATTTAGAAATGGCAGAGATAACTGAAGGTTTCTCACCTAAATCTAAACCCGTAGTAGAGAACTTAGTTACCGCGTCCATCAAGTAGGCGTTACCACCGATACGAGCCATGGCTTCTTCAACACCTTCCATTTTACCGATAGGTAATTTGAACTGGCGGCGAATGCGCGAATAAGCACCGGTAACCAACGCAAGTGATTTTGCACCGCCGGCACTGTTTGAAGGTAAGGTAATAACCCGGCCAACTGATAAACATTCCATCAGCATGCGCCAGCCTTTACCAGCCATCGCTTGGCCACCAATGATGAAATCCATTGGAATAAATACATCTTTACCCTGAATTGGGCCGTTATGGAACGGAACATTCAATGGTAAGTGGCGGCGACCAATGGTCATGCCTTCGATATCGCGTGGCAATAAAGCACAAGTAATGCCGATATCTTTAGTATCACCAATTAAGCCATCTGGATCTTGCATTTTAAAGGCTAAACCAACAACCGTAGCTACTGGTGCAAGCGTGATATAGCGCTTGTTGAAGTTAAGGCGTAAACCAAGAACTTCTTTACCTTCCCATTCGCCTTTACACACAACACCGGTATCCGGAATTGAGCCCGCATCAGAGCCAGCTTCTGGGCTAGTTAAAGCAAAGCACGGAATTTCCTGGCCATTTGCCAAGCGTGGAAGATAATAATCTTGCTGTTCTTTCGTGCCGTAATGCTGCAATAGCTCGCCTGGGCCTAACGAGTTAGGCACACCTACGGTGCTGGCCAAAATAGTAGAGTGGCCGGCAAGCTTTTGTAAAATGCGCGATTGCGCGTAGGCTGAGAACTCTAAACCGCCATATTCTTTTTTGATGATCATGGCGAAGAATTTTTCATCTTTCAGATACTGCCAAACGTTTTCTGGCATATCAGCAAGCTCGTGCGTTGCTTTCCAATCATCCAACATGGCGCAAACTTCATCACACTGGTTGTCTAAGAATGATTGTTCTTCAGCAGTAAGCTTCGGCGCTGGAATGCTATGCATTTTCTTCCAGTTTGGTGTACCACGGAAAATTTCGCCATCCCACCATACCGTGCCGGCTTCGAGTGCATCGCGCTCGGTTTGCGACATTTCTGGCATGATTTTGCGGTAAACCGTAAGAATACGCTTCGCCAAAATGTTCTTGCGAATAAAAGGAAGGTTAAACGGTAATAAAATAACCGCAGCAATAACCCAAGGAACCCATGCAAACAAACCGGTAAAGGTACCGATTGCGAGCATTAAAATTGCACCTAGCGTAAACGTACGCAGCGATGCGCGATGATAAAGTAGGGCACCTAAAATAATTAAGGTAGCAATACACCAAATAGCCACACTCATTTGAATCTCCTGAGGTTTGAGGTCAGACCAGTAATCTTATAAAGTAGAGCAAATTAACTTAATTTGCAAGCCCTACGTAAACTCGTTAGCCTACTTGTAAGCTAAGTAAATACTGAACTTGTAGCCTAGTTCTGAGTCTTAGAATGTAACACTCACCATTTGTAACGATGCACTTTCACTCATTACCTTAATAAAGGGCGGTTTATGCAAAATACGTATTCTCTGCAATCTTTCGCCTTGGCGAGTGCCGCTGTTGTTTTTGGTGGGCTGCTGTTAACCACATCGGTGATTGCCGAAACGGCAACGTTAGTCAATGAATCTAATCCCACAACTACAGATACGGCGGTGAGTACTGAGTGGATTCAAATTGCAACGAAGATCACCCAACCTTACAAAGCCAGTTATGATTTAGAACGGCGTGGCCGCACCCATGGCACCGCCGAGCGCGAATTGAGTGTGAGTGAAGATGGGCAATGGCGTTATCAAACCAATACCCGTGCTTCTCTCTTGTTTCTTTCGGATCGGCGCTACAACGATAGTTTGTTTCAAATGAATGGTTATTACGTAGAACCGCTCACCTATGAGTATGCGCGCAGAGGTACAGGTTCTGATAAAGATTATCGGGTGCGATTTAAACGCACCGAAGCGCAGCTCGAAACCCTCGATGGTGCAAAGGTAACAGCGGAATGGCGCGAACACTTACTCGATGCCAATGCCGTGTTACATCAGCTACAAATCGATGTTGCGATAGGGGAAGCGAAAACCTTTACCTATGAATTAATTGATGAAGATGGCCGCAATGAAAGTTACGAGTTTGCTATTACCGGTGAAGAAACCATGCAAGTGCGTGGTGAAGCTACGCCAGTGCTCAAGGTAGAGCGGGTGCGCGATCATAACCGCCGAGAAACCTATTTTTGGTTTGCACCGAGCTTGAATTACACCTTAGTTGGCATGCAACAAATTGAAGAAGGCAAAGAACAACTGCGCCTAGTGCTTACCAACTTGGAATTTTACGATAACAACTAAACATTCTGGGTTTTAGGCAACAAAAAAGCACCCTCGGGTGCTTTTTTCGTAATAGTGTTTTTTCGAAATAGCGCTTTTGGCCAACCTAGCTATTCAGGGGCATACCCTTGTTCACCTAGCGTGGCGCCATCGAGCACCGCACCTTCTTCAGTGAGCTTCAGGCGATCAGCGCAGAACCAACGAATAACCAGCGGGTAAATTCGATATTCTTGCTCGTGTACACGCTCTTGCAGATCTTCGGCGGTATCTTCTGGGAAGATCGGCACCCGTGATTGTAAAATTACCGGGCCGCCATCGAGTTCTTCAGTAACAAAATGAACGCTCACACCATGCTCTTCGTCCCCGGCATCAAGGGCGCGCTGGTGCGTGTGCATACCTTTGTATTTAGGGAGGAGCGAAGGGTGAATATTCATAATGCGATCGGCGAAGGCCGATACAAATACTGGGGTAAGCACCCGCATAAAGCCGGCAAGAATAATCAGATCGGGCTGATAACTTTGCACGCGCTCCACTAACGCTTGATCATAATCTTCGCGATCAGCAAAACTGGTGTGCGGTACAAACTCAGTGGCAATACCAAGCTCAGCCGCTTTCGCTAAACCAGCGGCATCGGCGCGATTGGCAATCACCGCCACCACATCGCCATTGATTTTGTTATCTTGGCAATGCTCGGCAATATTCAGCATATTGCTGCCGGTGCCAGAAATTAGCACCACAATACGTTTTTTAATCGGGTTTTCAATAGCAGAAGGCATTAGGCGAATTCAACCTGTTCTTCATCGCCATTGCGATCAGCTACAGCACCAATAACCCATGCGTTTTCGCCGGCATCGTTCAGAAGCTTCACGGCTTTCTCGGCGGCATCGGCCGGCACAGCAATAACCAAGCCCACGCCACAGTTAAAGGTACGGAACATTTCGTTACGCTCAATGTTGCCGTTTTCTTGTAACCAGCTAAAGATTACTGGCCACTGCCAGCTATCGCGCTGAACTACTGCTTTGCAATGCTCAGGCAATACCCGTGGAATATTTTCTTGGAAGCCGCCGCCGGTAATGTGCGAAATCGCGTGAACATCTACTTGCTTGATAAGCTCAAGAGTAGGCTTCACATAAATGCGCGTTGGCGCCATTAAGTGATCAGCCAATGGCTTACCATGAAACTCTTCGTTTAAATCGGCGCCGCTTACTTCAATTACTTTGCGAATCAATGAATAGCCGTTTGAATGCGGGCCACTTGAAGCCACTGCAATTAGCGCATCGCCAGCCGCTACTTTGCTGCCATCGATAATGTCGTCTTTTTCTACCACACCTACACAGAAGCCGGCTAAATCATAATCGCCTTCTTCATACATGCCTGGCATTTCAGCGGTTTCACCACCGATAAGCGCACAGCCTGATTGCACACAGCCTTCGCCAATACCGGCAACCACATCAGCAGCAACATCGATATCGAGTTTGCCGGTGGCGTAGTAATCAAGGAAGAATAACGGCTCAGCACCTTGCACAATTAAATCATTTACACACATGGCCACTAAATCGATACCCACGGTATCGTGTTTTTTCAGGTCGATCGCCAACCGCAATTTGGTGCCCACACCATCGGTTCCAGAAACCAATACCGGCTTTTTATAACCCTCAGGAATTTCGCACAACGCGCCAAAGCCACCAATGCTACCCATTACTTCAGGGCGAGTAGTGCGGCGAGTAACATGCTTAATACGTTGTACCAGAGCGTTACCAGCATCAATATCAACGCCAGCATCTTTGTAACTGAGTGAAGGTTTATCTTTGTTCACGGGAGGTCCTCTTGCGGCTGTTGCCAACCAGTGTGCAATGTGTTGGATGCGCATTTTAACAGCACTAGGCCTTAGCTTGAATGCTTATTATAAATTTTTTATGGTGCATCTTGTTTGTGGCTCGAAAAGGGCGCTAAATAGGCACCTGTTTTTTGCATTTGCTAAAAAATACGTTAGGTAAGGATGTACAGTGAAAGGCGCGGTAAATAAGGCATTGGCGAAGGCTGATAAAGTGGTAACAGCTACTGCAGCAAAGAATACTGCAGCAGAGAATAGTGCGGCAAAGAGCAGTGCTACAGAGAATAATGTGGTGATTATGCCTGCGCAATTGCAGGATGTGCCTGATCTGCTGCGCATTGATCAGCTTTGTTTCCCTTACGATGCCATGAGTAAACGTAGCTTTAAGCGCTTTATTCAACACGACCAGGGCGATTTTGTGGTGATTCGCCGGGCGCTGCCTGCCCAGAGTGAGCAAACTGCCCAGAGCGAGCAAACTGCCCAGAGCAAAGAAACGGCCCAGAGCGCTAAGGATAGCCAGAGCGAACAAACCAGCCACAACCCCATCCTAGGCTATGCCATTCTATTATTCCGCCAAGCTACGCGCTTGTGCCGGTTGTATTCGTTTGCTGTAGATCCTGAGCTGCAAGGTTTGGGGTACGGCAAGCAACTCATGCAATATTGCATTGAGCGCGGCAAAGAAGAGCATTGTTTATTCCTACGCACCGAAACCAAAGCCGATAATAACCAAGGTCTGCAATTTTTTGATCAGTTTGGCTTTGTGCATCTTGGCCTGCGCGAAGATTATTACGATGATCATTCCGATGCCATTGTGCTGCAAAAGCAGCTGCATTTCTTCGATTCAGCCAACGTGCCGCATTTGGTGCCGCACCTAACGCAAACAACGCCGTTTACTTGTGGGCCCACCAGCTTAATTATGGCTTTGGCGTGGTTTGGAAAACCAGTGTATTCGCCGCCCCACGAAGAGCTTGAGATATGGCGCGAGGCCACTACTATTTACATGACATCGGGCCACGGCGGTTGTGGGCCGCATGGTTTAGCGCGCGCTGCGCTGCGGCGGGGGTTAAAAGCTGAGTTGTGGGTAAGCAAGCCCGGGCCGGTATTGCTCGATTCAGTGCGTAGCGAAAGCAAACGCGAAGTAATGAGCCGAGTGCAAGAGGCTGATATCAATGCCTTACAGCAAGCTGGCGTTGCCATTCACAATTTAGATTACAGCTTGGCTCAGCTCGATGATGATCTAAATGCTAATAAACTTATTATTGCGCTCATTAGCACCTATCAATTCGATAGTTCAAAAGCGCCGCATTGGGTGTTGATCACCGCAATGGACGATGAATACGTATATATAAACGACCCAGACGACGATTTATTACCATGGCAAACCATTACGGAGCGCCAATATTTGCCGATCCCGCGTACCATTTTTGAAAAAGCGTTCGCTTACGGTAGTTCGCGGTTGCGAGCAGCGGTGGTTTTGAGCAACGAACCCGAGTAAGCAAGTAAAAACTCTGAGCATATAACGCCAAGCAGGCAAAACCATGCAGATAAAACAACAGGAGTTGCAATGGCTAAAGTTCTAGTACTCTATTATTCAAGTTATGGGCACATTGAGAAAATGGCGCAAGCCGTGGCTGAAGGCGCACGAGCCGGCGGTGCCGATGTTGATATGAAACGGGTGCCGGAATTAGTGCCTGAAGAAGTAGCAAAAAACTCGGGTTACAAGATGGAACAAAGTGCCGAAATTGCAAAGCCCGATGATCTGAAAAAATACGATGCGGTTATTTTTGGCACACCTACGCGCTTCGGTATGATGGCTTCACAAATGAAGAATTTTCTCGATCAGTGCGGTGGTTTGTGGGCCAACGGCGATTTAATTGGCAAAGCAGGGGGCGTGTTTACCTCAACGGCAACCCAACATGGTGGCCAAGAATCAACATTGTTGAACTTCCATACCGTGCTGTTGCACCTAGGGTTTGTGGTGGTAGGTTTGCCATATAGTTTTGCTGGGCAAATGAGTATGAATGAAATTACTGGTGGCTCGCCTTATGGCGCTACTACCATGGCCGCGGGCGATGGTTCGCGTATGCCTTCTGAAAACGAACTGGATGGTGCGCGTTTTCAAGGCGAGCATATTGCCAAGATAGCGAAGAAGCTCAGCGCTTAATTCACGCGCCTTGCAGCTAAGTTTATTTCCCTAGTAGGGTTTATTTTTGTACCGGCTTTTGTTGCGAATATGATGTTTGTAATAATCAAAAAAGGGTGAACCCCTATATTATTGACATATAATTGACATCAAAATCCTATAGCGTACAAAAACAACTTCAACTAGGGAATATTACCAATGAAAACATTAATAGCGATTCTGCTGTTATGTTGTACCTTGCCCGCCTGGGCGCAGCAACCCATTGCCTACTGGGCACAAAACTCAAACGCGCTCGCAACCGGCGGTAATGGATTTAGTCCGAGCTCATTTCCTCAATCTGCAGATGTGGGTGAGGGTTTACTCTTTCTAGAAAACTTCGATACAGCCACCAACTCGAATGGTGCGTATCAATATATCCAAAGTTTTGCAGGCACTACATCGAATCGCCTTGATGGTTTTCCTTCAGGTGGTTCGTTATCCCCGCAAGTTGGCGCTGGCAACAGCAACAGCGGAATGCATATCGTTTTAGAAGTAGATACCACCGGGTATCAAGATATTCAACTTAGCTGGGCCCAACGCGGCACCGCTACCGGTTTTGATTCGCGCACAGTAGAGTGGTCGGTTGATGGTAGCAGTTATACCACCATCGCTGTTGATTCAGGTGCCCTCGGCGGATGGCAAACCCGTAGTTATGATTTGAGCGATGTGAACGAGCTCAACGATAGCAGCATCGTTTATTTCCGTATCACCCTCGATGGCGGTTCGGGAGCTTCTGGTAATAACCGTTTCGATAATATTTTAGTAAGTGGCAATCTCATTGATGATGTAGGCCGCATTACTGTTTATAACCGTGATTTCAGCACTAACCCTTTGCAGGCAGGCTGGAGCGAAGTAAACCTAAGTGGCAATGAAACTTGGGATTGGAATGGTTCGTTCGGCAACATCAGCTTTGCGCCGTTTATTGATGGCTCATGCCGTGAAAACGAAAACTGGTTAATTTCACCAGCATTTAACCTCGATGCGCAAACCGATGAGCGTTTGGCCATTGATATTGCTCGTGGTTTCGGCGGCACTAACGGCTTAGAAGTGTATTACTCAACTGAATACGCAGATGATGGTGTTATTAATGCAGAAGAGTGGGTGTTATTAACCACGATTACTGCTGATGATTTTGCTACCAATAACGTACCAACCCGCTTCGATGGCTTTAATCAGCTCAGCGAGCTAGAAGGTGATGTGCGTATTGGTTTCCGTTATGAATTCTCAAGCGGTAATTGCAGCACATGGCGCCTTGCGAACATTGAAATCACTGCAGAAGGCGAGCACAATTTTGCCGATTTCTCATGTGGCGCACCAACAAACGCTATTCACAGCATTCAAGGCGCTGGCTTCCAAAGCCCAATGCAAGGTGCGTATGTGCAGGTAGAAGCGGTTGTAGTAGGTGAATTTCAAGATACCTTCGGCGGCAACCTTGGCGGCTTCTTCATTCAAACACCCGATGCATTGCATGATGAAAACCCACTTACATCTGAAGGCATTTTCGTTTTCGCAAACGGTGAAGGCCCAAGTGTAAACGTAGGTGATTATGTGCGTGTGGGCGGCACCGTAGCCGAATACTTCGAAGAAACTCAAATTTCAGAAGTAAACGCAGTAGAAATTTGTGGCGTTAATCAACTTGATAGCGTTAGCCCGGTGAACTTTAGCTTACCGGTAGCTGATTTTAGCGAGTTTGAAGCACTTGAAGGCATGTGGGTAGAAACCGCAGAAGCGCTTACCGTAAGCGATGTGTATAACGCGGTTCGTTTTGGTGAAATCACTGTTTCGAATGGCCGTTTATTTACACCTACTCAAGTAGCGTTACCGGGTGATGATGTAGCCGCAGTAATGGCAGCGAATGCGCGTAATCAAATCTTGATCGATAATGCGAAAACCGGCACGAACCGCACGCCATTCATTAACGGTGTTGATGGCTTCAGCGAAGTATCGGCGAGTAACCCTATTCGTAACGGTTTCTTGGTGGCACCAGAGTTTTCTGGGGTAATGGGCTATTCATTCGGTTCATACCGTTTACGCCCATTACAAACACCGGAGTTTATTGAAACGAACGCGCGTACTGCAACGCCTGAACTTAATGGCTCGGGTAATTTGCGGGTAGCTACGTTTAACGTGGAGAACTTTTTCACTACGTTGAGTAGCGCCGGTAATGTGTGCGGCCCGAACAACTTGAGTTGCCGTGGTGCTTCAACGCAAAGTGAGTTTGAGCGCCAGTTGGCAAAACTTATCGCTACCATTAATGCAATGGGTGCCGATGTTATTGCACTTACTGAAATCGAAAACGATGCCAACGATAACACACTGGCAGTGTTAGTAGATGCACTTAACAATAGCGGTATGCATAACGATTGGAACTTCGTGGCAACGGGTTGGTTAGGCACCGATGCCATTAAACCTGGTTTCATTTACCGCAGCAGTGCAGTAGAGGCTGTGGGTGATGTTGCAGTGTTGGATTCAAGTGTTGATCCTGATTTCGATACCTCTCGTCAACGCCCAGCGCTGGCGCAAACCTTTACCGCATTAAACGGTACTAAGTTTACCGCGGTAGCCTTGCACTTACGGGCGAAAGCTTCATGCCCATCAGCCAGTGATGTGAATGGCAATAAAGGCGATGGCCAAGGCTGTTGGAATGTTTGGCGTACACTTTCTGCCAACGCATTAGCCAACTGGCTAGCAACCGACCCAACCAACTCGGGCGATGCCGATTTCTTGTTACTCGGTGATTTCAATGCCTACGCAATGGAAGATCCGTTACAAGCATTAACCCAAGCTGGTTATGTAAACTTAGCGATCGATGCCAATGGCGGTAGCCCAGAGATTTATAGCTATACCTTTATGGGTGAGGCGGGCAGCTTAGATCATGCGTTTGCTAGCCCGAACTTAGCAGCACAGGTTGTTGATGCGCGAGCTTGGCATATAAATGCCGATGAAATTCCTGCATTTAACTACACTGAAGGAAACTTGATGGGTGGCTTTGTACAAAAACCAGCTAGTTTCTACAATGCCGATGTGTTCCGTTCATCTGATCATGATCCAATTGTGGTTGAGTTGGATTTAACACGCAGCTGTGCGCCTGGCTTAGTGAATCGTCCGCAGCATCCACGTGGTAAAAAATTACCATTACCGCAGTGTAATAAGCAGCGGTAAGCTGGGTACTTCGGTGCAAAGAAACAAAATCGGCATAGCCTGAGAACTTATCCTCAGGTATAATGTCTTACATGGTAACCACTGGCGGATATCGGTAGATATTTAAGTTCAGTGGTTACCACAACTTTGGGGCTGATCCGGATTCGACGGGATACATGAAACCCAAGGTGCATGCCGAGGTGAGGCTGGCCTCGTAAAAAGCCTCAACTTTATAGTTGCAAACGACGACAACTACGCTCTAGCGGCTTAATAACCCGCTAAGCCCGTTCCCCAGCGCTTTGTCTGCGAGACTGGACAAGAACGGCTAACCCTAATGTAGACTCGCGTGGATGCTTCGCCCGGAGCTGAACCGTTAAACTTAATCGGGCTCGTCATTATAGAAGCCTGTCTGTCGGCGTCTTGATGATTAATTAAAAGACTGACTAAGCATGTAGGACCGAGGATGTAGGTATTGCGGACGCGGGTTCAAATCCCGCCAGCTCCACCAAATCATAATAGAACGCCGCTCATTTGAGCGGCGTTTTTGTTGGGAAGGTCACGAGGTTGCAAAATTGGGCTCTACATCCATGTTTTTATGCAGTATACGCACTATTTCAATGCCTTGTTTGTTGCTCTTTCTATAGAAAATAATATGGCTACCTTGAGGGAACTTTCGGTAATTATTTTCTATATAATCACACGCTTTACCGGCCAGCGGAGTGCGGGCTAGCATATGAAAAGCATTATCAAACTGTTTAAGGTATAAATTACGTTGTTCGATTCCCCAGCGTTCTTCCGTGAAAATTGCAATTGCGCGAAGATCAGCCATTGCTTTCCTTGTTAATGTAAAATCTCTCATTTATTGCGTTCATCCAATTCTGCAATAAGTGCATCGTAGTTGTAATCTGCAGTTCCGCTTTGCTCGCCTTCGGCCAGCATACGGCGCAGAGTATTTAGTTTGCTCTCATTATCTTCGAGCATTCTGAGGCCAGCACGCACTACCTCACTTGCTGAGCCATAACGGCCACTTGCAATTTGAGTGGCTATAAAACCTTCAAAATACTCGCCCAAACTAACACTAGTATTTTTCGCCATATCACACCTCTTGAATACCAATATTTGTTATATTTTGGTATTAGATTAGTGATGTGTCAAGGATACGGCAATTCAATCTTAGGCCCGATGGTGCGAAAAAAAAGGAGGCCGTGAGGCCTCCTTCTCATTAATTCTCAGTTTAATGTTAGCGGCTAGCATGCGCAGCTAGTGCTTTTTCCACAACATCTGCGAGAACATCGTATTCTACGTAGCCTGGAATGAGCTGTTGATCGATGATTAAGCTTGGGGTTCCGCGTAAGCCAATATCTCGAAACATATCCATATTCATATCAATGATTTCTTGCGCCATGGTTGGATCGGCAAGTGCATCTTGGGTGCCTGTTTTAGTGGCTATTTGTTGCAGTGATTGTGCGTTGTGCATGCCGTTTTTCGCGTACAACAATTGATGGGTTTCTGCAAAAGCGTCGGGTTGATTTAACCAAACGTTAAGGGCGAACTGGGCTGAATTTACTCGGCTTCCAGCAACATTACCTTGGCGCAATGGCACAATAACATTGGTAACTTTTATATCAGGATAATTTTTCAGTAATTGCTGCAAATGCGGCTCAAGGCGTTTACAGAAAGGGCAGTTGTAATCAGTGAATACAATCACATTTATTTTTGCTTCGGTTTCACCAAATGTTGGGTGCGGATTTATTTGGTTTTGAGCTGAGGCGGTGTTATTTGCCACAAAAAATATAGTAGAAAGTGCCAAGAGCGCGAATGCAAAAAATGCAGCGTAAGAGTTTGGTAATGCTTTATCACGATTAAACATATTAAGTTCCTATTAAAATTTATAAGTTTGTAGCGCCCACAAGCTGTGGGCGATTAGTTTGGTTTTATGCGAACACCAGAGGTTCTGGCTCAGCAAATTAAAGCCCACGCGCTTGCTCCAAAGCGGCGAGTACCGCTTCGCTGGTGAGAATTACCGGAAGTTGAATGCCATCAGGAGCGCCTGGGCCATAAACAATGTTGAATGGAACCCCATATTGATTATGGCTTCGAAGGTAAGCAGTAACCGATGGGCTTGGTGTGCTCCAATCGCCTTGCACTGTGATCACGTTATCGTTCTGCAATTTATCGTAAACAGGCTGTTGTAGTAGCACGCCAATCTTGTTGGCGTGGCAGGTAATGCACCAGCTGGCGGTTACATCAACAAAAACAACTTTGTTATCGGCCACCAACCCGGCTATATCAGCAGTTTGTAAGCGTTGCCAATTGTGATCAGGGCGAACGCCTTGGCTCCATTGGCTCACGGTTACCGTAGCAATAATTAAGCCGATAGTTCCTGCCAGTAGCAGTGAAGCGAAAGCAGCAATAACGCCAGCTCCGCCATGCCGTTTCCAAATAAAATAGCCACTTACTAGAAAAGCCATTAATAGCGCGCTGATAATAACGGTGTAAGCGAGGTGGTTAGATAATAAAGAAACCAACCATATCGCCGTTACAGCCAACATCAGAGCGAAGAAATAGCGAGCTATGTTCATCCAAGCCCCGGGCTTGGGTAGCAGCTTCAGCATGCGTGGAAAGGCAGCAATGAGAAGCCAAGGCGCACTCATGCCAATACCAAGGCCGGTGAAAATGAACAGCAGTTCCGGCGTGTTAGCAGCCAACGCAAATGCAATGGCGGTACCAAGGAATGGTGCCGAGCAAGGGGTAGCTAACAATGTTGCAAACATACCTTGTAAGTAATGCCCAAGGTACGATTCATCGCCTTTGGTGGCGGCCCAAGTATTCAGTTTGCTCGGTAACCGCACCTCAAATGCTCCCGCTAAATTGAGTGCGAATAACCATGTTAACAAGGCTAAAAAGCCAATGAAGTATGGGTTCTGAAATTGAATGCCCCAGCCGATAGCCGCACCGCTCGCTTTAAGAAAAATAAGGCCAATAGCGATGAGCCAGAAGGAACTCATAATCCCCAAAGCAGACATAATAAATTGCCGGCGTACACGTTTGGCGCTGGTGCCCGAAGCAGCAACAACCGATTGTAGCTTCATACCCAGTACAGGAAGCACGCATGGCATAATATTCAGAATTAAACCGCCAATAAGTGCTGCACCAAAAAATAGCCAGATTGAACTCACTGCGGTTTCACTCGATAAAGTGCCAGCGGCTGCAATAACGGTAAATTCTGCAGCCAGCTCATTATCAGTTACCGTAATTTGCAGGCTCTGTTCCGCTAAATCGAGCTCATCGAGCCAGTGCGAAGCGGTGTAGCGGCCAACCAGTGTTTCACCCTCAACCTCAAGGTCTATCAATTCAACCATGATATCGCTGAGGTTTGGCTCGCTACTATCAATGAAAACATCGGCTTCTGCCCAGCTTCCTTCGCGCCGATGCAACCGAACTTCTAATTGCTGCTTTTGGGCATCCAAGCGCGCTTGCGGAGGCTCTAAGTGCGCATGATTTAGCGTTGGCACGGCGCTTACAGCGCGTTGCCAAAGATGCTGGGTTTCGTTGTTTAGCATTACTTCAGAAGGGATGATCGTAAGATCGATTGGGAAATCGGTGAGCACACAAATGTTGGTGCAGCTCGACATCGTTAACACGCCCGCTAGCGCCACCGGCTCGTTCCAGTTATCCACATGCACTGTAAGCGGGAACGCTGTACTCCCTTGATAACCAAGTGTTTCAATGCCTGCAACCACAAACCGAGAAGGAATGGGCCACTGCCAATCAATCGCGCTTACGTTAGTTGATGGTTCCCAATCCCAGCTGGGCGGAATGCCACCTTCACCGGGGGAGCGCCAATAGGTTTTCCACTCACCTTCAAGCTCAACCTGAAGCAAAACATTCACGGTTTTCGCTTCTTCGTTTGCCGATACCGCCTGCAAACGCACAGAAAGAGCCGGGTGCATAGAATCGCTCAGCCAGCCAGTATCGGCTGATTGAGCCATAGGTGCGAATAAGCTGATGCTTAAAAGCAACAGCCCATAAAAAGCTTTAATGTTCATAGTGTTTCCTTTAAATAAAAGAGGTTGTAACTGCTAACAGCAACCTATTTATTCACGAAACACACAGTTCTTGAGGTAAAGCGGAGGAGGAGGCCAGCGCAGCGGCTGCGGCAACGCAGCTACACGGCTAACAATAACTTTGGTAAGCAGCCAGATAAATACCAAAACCAGTGCAATATGGTCGATATCAACTTGGCTATTTTGTAGGAGTTGTTCAGTTAATTCACAATCTGCAGCAGCGGCGGTGCTGGAACCTGCATCTGTATGTTGGTGCGCCACAGAGGTGTTATTTAAAGGGCAATGGTTTACCAGCGATGATTGCTGCGCCCAACACAAAAACATCACCAAAAGGGCGATGTATAAAAAACGATGTGCTAAAGATTGCCGTTGCTGCTGGTTCAATGTTTACTCCAACCATTGTTGCTGCGTACTCTAATCAATCTTTGTTGAGGGGTCAAACAGATACGGTGGGTTGTGTTTTTTAACAACGCTTTACAACCCCACCAAAATAAACCACACTAGGTTTTAGCTTACAAAAACTATGCGTACAAAGATACGCTCGTAAAACCACAACAACAATAGAAAGTGGCAACGGAATATGCTTGAAAACTTATCTTTCGCACAACGGCAGCGGCTAGCCTACATTGATTTTAGCCTGTTGTTTAAAGGCAGCATTTATCGCAACGATTTAGTGCAGCGCTTTTCGGTTGGCCTTTCGGCCGGCACACGTGATTTCAATTTGTACAAAGAGCTGGCGCCGAATAACCTCTATTACGATTCCCAAGAAAAGCGCTACTTTCAGGCGGAAACCTTTGCGCCTATTTTCCAGCACGACCCCAAACGTACGCTTATTAAACTTGCTAACGATATTTCCGATGGCTTCGATGCGATTGGCGATACCCACTTTCCGGTAGAGGCGCCTTCATCGTTGAACGTGCCCGATATTTTCATTGTGGCGCGTATGGTGCAGGCTACATTGAATGGCAAAGCGGTGCTGGTGCGCTACACCTCGCTGAGCAGTGGCGAAAACGAGCGTGAGTTGGTGCCGCATTCGATTGTAGATAATGGTTTGCGCTGGCACGTGCGTGCATTTGATCGTAAATCGCAGAGCTTTCGCGATTTTGTTCTCACCCGAATTCATGAAGTGCATATTCTTGATGCTGCCGACACCTTCGAAGAAGCCGAAGCCGATCACGAATGGCAGCGCATAATCCCATTGCAGCTGGTGCCACACCCACACAACGTAAAACACAAAGCCGCCATTGAAATGGATTACGGCATGGTTAGCGGCCTACTCACCATTGAAGTGCGCGCCGCCATGGCCGGTTACTTGCTGCGCCGCTGGAACGTGGATTGCACCGAAGATGGCATCCTGGAAGGGCATGAATACCAGCTATGGCTGCGTAACCGAGTTAGTTTGGTGAATACCAGCAATTTGGCGGTGGCGCCGGGGTATGGGGTTTCTTAGGTTGAGAGTAATGTTTAAGATTGTATAGAAATAATTGAAGAGTGAGGGCTACA
>NZ_AFPO01000026.1 GCF_000218785.1 Idiomarina sp. A28L | reverse complement strand
GGGCGTGATGTAATCGCTCTTTACACTTTCTTCTGCCTAAGTTTGCATACAAATGTAAATTAACGAACTACTATTGAGCGCATCTATGGCTAATCCGGCAAGGAGCGCAATTTGCATTCAATAAAAAAAATGAGAAACGGTGAACATCCAATTTCATCACCAGAACAAAATCATTTACTCTCATCGCTTCCTGCAGAAGTTCGCGCACGGTTTGCGCCACATCTTCGTTTAGTACAATTGCCGTTAGGTCAGTGTTTATACGAATCAGGTGGCGAACTTAAGCACGTACTTTTCCCAACTAACTCTGTGATTTCGTTACTCTATACTATGGAGAATGGGGATTCGGCGGAAATCTCAGTGGTAGGGAATGAAGGTGTATTGGGCATCGCTTTATTCATGGGGGGGGAAAGTACTCCAAACCGAGCGGTAGTGCAGAGTGCTGGCAGTGCGTATCAGTTGCCAGGCCATATATTAAAACAAGAATTTCATCGTCATGGAGATTTGCATTGTTTGCTTTTGCGTTATACCCAATCGCTGATGACACAAATGGCGCAAACGGCTGTATGCAATCGCCATCACTCGATAGAGCAGCAGTTATGCCGTTGGTTATTATTGTCGTTAGATCGTATTCCATCGAATGTGCTTACGATGACCCAGGAGCTTATTGCCAACATGTTAGGCGTTCGTAGAGAGGGCGTGGCGGTGGCGGCAGGTAAACTGCAAAAGTTAGGCATTATTGAATATAATCGTGGGAAGTTAACTGTTTTAGATCGGCCACGATTGGAAAAGATAAGCTGTGAATGCTACGAGGTGGTGAAAGTTGAATGCGATCGCTTGTTGCATTATTTGCCAAAAGCGGCTTGCAGAAGCGAGTTCTCGAAAAAATCAGCTATTGAAGAAACATTCTTTGAACACTAACTACATTAAGTAAAAGCAACCGTAACAAATAATAAAATGTGCCTAGCAATATAATTGCTAGGCACACAGAAAGATCCTATTTTGATCTTATTTTGGATAACCTAGAACAATAGTAACTCGGCGGTTTTCCTGACGGCCCGACGCAGTAACATTGTAAGTATCTCTGCGGGTAGCACCAAAACCTTCAGCTGTAAGCCGAGAGCGATCAATACCAAAGTGCGTTACTAAGTAATTGGCCACACTCTGCGCACGCTCTTGCGATATTCTTTGTGCTCTATCTGGGCTAGTATTATCAGTATGCCCTTCAAGTGTAGCAGTAAGATCCGGGTGGCTACGCAGATACTCAGCAACATTAGCTAACTGATCATGATACTTAGAATCAATCTTTGACCCATCAGTATCAAACTCAAGCTCCATCGCTAAAGTTATGCGTTCTGGTAGCGGCGTTAATCCTTCGATATCCGTTGCGCAATCGATAACAGCGTTGATGCGGCGGTTCGCTTGCTTACCCGCTTCGGTACTGTTATCAGCAACGGGCCGGCTTTCACCATAGCCGGTGGCACTGAGCCGATCTCTATCTATGCCATGCTCCCGAACTAAGTAATCAACCACACTTTGCGCGCGCTGCTGCGATAAGCGAAGATTATCGGCTCGTGTACCAACGCTATCGGAGTGGCCTTCAATATGAACTTTAGTATCTGGATACTTCTCTAAAAACGTTGCAAGTACCAAGATACGCTCACGATCAATGCGTTGAATATCATCGTTGGCAATTTCGAATTGAATTTCTAGAGCACTACAATACTGTACCATGGTTACCGGTTGTACAGGCGCGGCAACAACAGCTCTTGGTGCTGGAGCAGGTGTTGCCTCAGGGCGTGAACGAGTACCAAAGCGATAGATAAGGTTCACTGAGAATAAATCTAAGTCACCATGATTGCCTACTGCGTCGTCCATGCGGTAACGCTCCGCTTCGATTCGAAACGTAACTCTTTCCGTCATTTCATATTGATAGCCAAATCCAAATTTGTAATCGGTGCTAGTTTTTTGAAAGCGCGGATTTAGTACATTTACCGCACCCGTACCCACAAAATCTACCGATGCTTTGCTGTTATGGGCACCAATTCTGCCGAACAACGATGATTTCTCGGTGAGCGGTAGCATGGCTACTACATCAAGATTCCAGCCGCCGAATTCCAGCTCTCCAAAGCTAGTGCCGGCTGGCATCGTGGTGGCAGTGTAGCTAAATTCACCAAGATCAAAGTAACCGCCCTCTATCGAGATATGGCGATTAAACTGATAACCGCCATAGATTTTAAAGCCAAAATCTTTGGTATCAGAATTAAACTCAGTTGTGGTGTAACCTGATTCTAATAGATCGGCAATAATATCGGCGCGAGCAATGGTGGCGCGCGAGCTACCACCACCAACACCGAGATACCATCCCGAATCTTCTTCAGCTACTACAGGCATTGCCATGCCCATTAAGGCAAGTGCGCCAATAGCTGTACTAATAGATTGTGTAATTTTATTCTTTTTCATCTTAATCCCCACTGAAACCTTGTTAGTATTAGCCATTATTCTGCAGGTACATTTATCACGGTATTCACCATGGTAACTGAGGCGCCTAGAGACAATGCTCGGCCATCTAAAGTGACAATATTGACGTTTCCAGCGGTAGAAATACTCACACCTTCTTGGGCAATAATGGTGCCTTTCATGGTGCCACCACCGGCAGCGTTAATCGTTGCAGCGCTGCCTACTTTCCAGAAGATATTCTTCGCCTGCGCGCCGTTAACTAGAATCACACTTTGTGGGAAATCAGCTCCGGGGCCACCAACAGTTAATGTGGTTGCCATTTGGAATACCCACACAGCATTCTGATTGCCTTGTGCATCTAAAGTTAAATCACCGCCTTGGATACTAAATGCACCACTTTGAGCGGTATAGATTCCAGGGGCTAAGGTTAAGTTACCTAGATTTTCGTTTCCTGGGTCTTGGCCACCTGGCATATTTGCAGGCGTAAGAGATAGGTAAGCCTGTTCTGCATCAAGGCGAGCTTGAATAGCGATAGCTTCGGTTACGGCCGTTCCATCTTGTGGGCACGCAACGGTAGGCGGTGGTGGAGCGGTGTAAATTTTACCGTTTACTTTACCTTCGTTCAGAGTGGTAATGGTGTATTCACAGCCAGGCTCAGAAACAAAGCCAGTTACCAAAGTAGATGCCGCTGTAGTACCCAGATCACCGTTAACAACCGTTAATAGGCCTTGGTTTGTTACGCCTGAAATACCACCAAAGCTACCAAAAGGGGCTGCAGTTCGCAGGTTTGCAGGTTCCAAACAGCTCTCAGTTGGAGGAGTGGTGGTGAAAATCCAAACGTAATCTTCCACCATTTCGTTACCTGGAACCATGAGATCTTTTACGCCTTCAGAACCACTTTTTATCGTAGCGCGGTAGGTTACGTTTTCTGCTAACTGATTCTCAGGAATGAAAGTAGCAATGGTGCCAGTATCAGCATCAAGCAAAATCGATTCAGCAGAAACTGTATTTTCTGGAGCTGCATCTTCAAAAATTAAGAAAGTTGCATTATTTAGAGTGTTTGGATCCAATCGAGTTCCAGATGGAACATCAAACGTAGCGTTAATACTAGCGCTTGGGCATACAGCTATCGTGCCGCTATCCATAGGCTCGGTTGATTGCACCGAGATATTGTTGGCTGGAATTGCAGCTACAGTGGTAAATACCCATATATAATCACTGGCGGTGTTTACCGGCCCCTGATTACCAGCAAGCTCATTCCCCGCTAGATCAGTAACGGTGCTAAAAATAGTAGCTGTGTAGGTAGCGCCTTCTTCCAAGTTCTCTTCAGGCGTAAACACTGCGCTGCGTGAAGCAACCACATAGGTAACATCACCTACTGGTGATATGCAAGGCTCCTCACAGGTAAGCGTAAAGGTGCTATCAGAAATTGTGGTGGCTAACATATCTTCACTGAATATCGCAGTGATGCCGGTATTTACTGGAACTTCATTAGTAGGCCCAGGAGTAGTGGTTTCCGGTACAGTAATAGTAACGCGTGGGCGGGTTGTATCGGTTGTTGTACCGGTAGTGAACTGCCAAGTGTAATCACTTTCTGTAGTAGCCGAACCTTGATTACCAGCAAGCGCGTTGCCAGCAAGATCAGTAACTGTACTTTCAATAGTAGCCGTATACGTTGTTTCCAAATCCAAATTTTCGCTTGGAGTAAATACAGCGCTTAATGTAGCGCTATCATAGGAAACACTACCAGTAGGCGATACACAAGGTGCCGCACAGGTTACTGTGAACGTGCTGGTAGTGATAGTGGAAGCTAACATCGCTTCGCTAAACACTGCAGAAACGGTAGTGTTTGCTGGAATATTTGGAGTTGGGCCCGGAGAACTTGTTACCGGTTTGGTGCTGGTAACGCGTGGGCGAGTGGTATCCGGTGCTTCACCAGTTGTGAATTGCCATGCGTATGGTTGAGCTAAATTTAAACTAGTCGCTCTGCTGGTGGCGCTGTTTATCGTTGCAGTATATTGCGTTAACTCATCTAACTGAGCCGGGCTTGTTACTGTGAACGTTGCAATAGTATTCGCTGCATTCATGGTAACAGTGCCGGTTGGGTTGGTACATGGAGCTGCACAAGCTACTGTAAAATCAGCCATGGTCAATGGGTTTACGGCTTCGCTAAACTGAGCCGTTATCACGGTATTATTGATTGCAACACCCGTGGCATCGTTTGTGGGTGTTGTAACGGTCACTGTTGGTGGTAGCGCTACATTGCCATTATTACCGAGGATAGGGTCACGGCCATCGCTACCACAAGCGGCTAATAGTGAGCAGGTTACTGCTAACATCAGCCATTTGTGAACTCTGGAAAAGCTAGGTAATTTGGGGTGCATTTGGTCATTCCTCTCGGTGTAAGTTTGCAAGTTAGTTCAGCCCGCCATAGTGTTCAGAACGGACAGGGTGTCACTATTTACTTATTCCTAAAATGCGTCTGTACGATATCGCGCTTATAACTGAACTTTTAGTTAAGTTATTAAATTCCACCCTGATAAATAGATTTTATTTTGGCGATAATCTGGAGTTTTTCTGATTCTTTGCATATATATTAATAACAGTTAATGTTTTAGTTACTTTACGCCGCGAACATAGGGAGCTATGGCTTGCACTCAAAAAAGCTAGTGGTGAATGATGATTTTCGATCAGCATCGCCGGAACAGAATCATTTAATTGCTTCCCTTCCTATTGAAGTTAGAGCTAGGTTTGCAAAGCACTATAACCTCGTACAACTACCGCTCGGGAAGTGCTTGTATGAATCAGGCAACAAACTAAAACATGTATATTTTCCAACCGATTCTGTTATCTCTTTACTTTATATAATGGAAAACGGTGATTCCGCTGAAATATCTGTGGTGGGTAATGAGGGAATACTCGGTATTGCTATTTTTATGGGTGGTGAAAGCATGCCTCATAGGGCGATAGTTCAAAGCGCGGGAAATGCATATCAGTTGCCGGAGAACATATTAAAAGAGGAATTTAATCGACATAGCCATCTGCAATTCTTTCTCCTTCGCTACGCGCAATCGTTGATGACGCAAATAGCACAAACTGCCGTATGTAACCGCCACCACACAATCGAACAACAATTGTGCCGATGGTTGCTTTTGTCGTTAGATCGAATTCCATCAAATACGCTGATTATGACCCAAGAACTTATCGCAAATATGCTGGGTGTTCGCAGGGAGGGGGTTACACTCGCCGCAGGGAAACTGCAAAAACAAGGTGTGATTGAGTATCATCGAGGGAAACTGATCATATTAGATCGGCCAAGGCTTGAGAAACTTAGTTGTGAATGTTACCAAGTGGTAAATAAAGAATACGATCGCTTGCTTAATCATTTCAATGATCAGAGAAACTCCCGGTTGTTTTAGGCATAAAAAAAGGTGCCCGACAAAACTTGCCAGGCACCTAAGGGGGGCTCTACTGTATACCTATTTCGGATAATCTAGAATAATAGTAACTCGGCGGTTTTCCTGACGGCCCGACGCAGTAATATTGTAAGTATCTCTGCGGGTAGCACCAAAACCTTCAGCTGTAAGCCGAGAGCGATCAATACCAAAGTGCGTTACTAAGTAATTGGCAACACTCTGCGCACGCTCTTGAGATACTCTTTGCGCTCTATCAGCGTTCGCGTTATCGGTATGGCCTTCCAGTGTAGCGGTGAGTTCAGGGTGGCGGCGCAAATACTCCGCAACTGTACCGAGTTGATCATGATATTTCGGGTCAACTACTGAGCTATTAGTATCAAATTCAAGCTCCATTGCTAGTGTTATCCGTGCGGGCAATGGTGTTAACCCCTCGATATCCGTTGCGCAATCGATAACAGCGTTGATGCGGCGGTTCGCTTGCTTACCTGCTTCGGTACTGTTATCAGCAACGGGCCGGCTTTCACCATAGCCGGTGGCACTGAGCCGATCTCTATCTATGCCATGCTCCCGAACTAAGTAATCAACGGCATTTTCTGCGCGTTGCTGTGATAAGCGAAGATTATCGGCTCGTGTACCAACGTTATCGGTGTGTCCTTCAATCTCAACTTTAGTTTCCGGGTATTTATCCAAGAAAGTAGCAAGAACTAAAACATGTTCACGATTAATTCGTTGAATATCATCGTTGGCAATTTCGAATTGAATTTCTAGAACACCACAATACTGCGTTGTTGCTGCCGGTTGTACTGGCGCGGCAACAACAGCTCTTGGTGCTGGAGCAGGTGTTGCCTCAGGGCGTGAACGAGTACCAAAGCGATAGATAAGGTTCACTGAGAATAAATCTAAGTCACCATGATTGCCTACTGCGTCGTCCATGCGGTAACGCTCCGCTTCGATTCGAAACGTAACTCTTTCCGTCATTTCATATTGATAGCCAAATCCAAATTTGTAATCGGTGCTAGTTTTTTGAAAGCGCGGATTAAGTACATTTACCGCACCCGTACCCACAAAATCTACCGATGCTTTGCTGCTATGGGCACCAATTCTGACGAACAACGATGATTTCTCGGTGAGCGGTAGCATGGCTACTACATCAAGATTCCAGCCGTCGAATTCCAGCTCTCCAAAGCTAGTGCCGGCTGGTATCGTAGTGGCAGTGTAGCTAAATTCACCAAGATCAAAGTAACCGCCCTCTATCGAGATATGGCGATTAAACTGATAACCGCCATAAATTTTAAAGCCAAAATCTTTGGTATCAGAATTAAACTCAGTTGTGGTGTAACCTGATTCTAATAGATCGGCAATAATATCGGCGCGAGCAATGGTGGCTTGCGAGCTACCACCACCAACACCCAGATACCACCCAGATTCTATTTTTTGGCTTGCCACAGCGGGTAGAGCTAGCCCGAAGAGGGTAAGTGTACCGATCGCTGTACCAATCGCTTGTGTGATTTTATTCGTTTTCATCATACTCTCCACTGAAATCGGATTAGGGTTAGCCATTATTCTGCAGGTACATTTATCACGGTATTCACCATGGTAACTGAAGCGCCTAGAGATAATGCTCGGCCATCTAAAGTGACAATATTGACGTTTCCAGCGGTAGAAATACTCACACCTTCTTGGGCAATAATGGTGCCTTTCATGGTGCCACCACCGGCAGCGTTAATCGTTGCAGCGCTGCCTACTTGCCAGAAGATATTCTTCGCCTGCGCGCCGTTAACTAAAATCACACTTTGTGGGAAATCAGCTCCGGGGCCACCAACAGTTAATGTGGTTGCCATTTGGAATACCCACACCGCATTTTGGTTGCCTTGCCCATCTAAGGTTAAATTACCGCCTTGGATGCGGAATGAGCCACTTTGGGCGGTGTAAATGCCCGGGGCTAAGGTTAAGTTGCCAAGGTTGTCGTTTCCTGGATCTTGGCCACCTGGCAAGTTTGCTGGTGTTATGGATAGGTAAGCCTGTTCTGCATCAAGGCGAGCTTGAATAGCGATAGCTTCGGTTACGGCCGTTCCATCTTGTGGGCACGCAACGGTAGGCGGTGGTGGAGCGGTGTAGATTTTACCGTTTACTTGACCTTCGTTCAGAGTGGTAATGGTGTATTCACAGCCAGGCTCAGAAACAAAGCCAGTTACTATAGTGGAGGCTCCGGTGGTACCTATATCACCGTTAATAACGGTTAGTAAGCCTTGGTTGGTTATACCTGCAGTGCCACCAAAGCTACCAAAAGGTGCGGCGGTTCTGAGGTTAGGCCCTTCAAGGCAGCTCTCGGTTGGAGGAGTGGTGGTAAAGGTCCATACATAATTCTCAAGCATTTCGTTGCCCGGAACAGCGAGGTCTTTAACGCCATCGGCACCGCCTATAATGGTGGCCCGATAGACTACACCTTCAGGGAGTTGGTTAAGCGGAATAAAGGTAGCTATGGTGCCGGTATCAACATCAAGCTGAATTGATTCGGCAGCAACCGCTGTATTTAAAGGATCGGCATCTTCAGCAATCAAAAACGTTGTATCGTTAATTGTTGTAGGGTCAATCCGAGTCCCTGAAGGAATATTAAAGGTTGCGTTAATACTGGCATTTGGGCAAACCGCCATGGTTCCATTAAATATAGGGTCAGTTGATTGCACTGATATATTGTTCACTGGAATAGGCTCAACAGTAGAGAATAACCAGATATAGTCACTGGCGCTGCTAACCGGACCTTGATTACCCGCCAACTGATTACCCGCAACATCTGTAACTGTACTGAGTATGGTTGCCGTGTAAGTAGCCCCTTCTTCCAAATTCTCCTGCGGGGTAAATACCGCGGTACGTGATGCAGCCACGTAGCTTACGCTGCCAACAGGAGATACACACGGCGCCTCACAGGTAACTGTAAAACTGCTGTTGGTAATAGTGGTAGCGAGCATTTCTTCACTAAATACCGCACTAATACCGGTATTTACAGGAACTCCATCGGTAGGGCCGGGATCGCTGGTAGCGGGCACAGTAAGGGTAACTCGTGGGCGAGTTGTATCTGGTGTAATACCGGTGGTGAACTGCCATGTGTAATCGTTAGCAACCGTTGGTGTTGATGGATTTCCGGCTAATTGATTGCCAGCAAGGTCAGTTACCGAACTTGTTACTGTTGCGGTGTAAGTAGTTTCAAACTCAAGATCATTGGTAGGGTTAAATACCGCACTACGAGCTTCGGGTTCATAGGAAACAGTGCCTGATGGCGATACGCAAGGAGCTTCACAAGTTACCGTAAAGCTGTTTGAAGTAATCGTTGAGGCTAACATATCTTCATTGAATACAGCCGAAATGTTGGTGTTTATCGGAACATTCGTTGTTGGGCCGGGGCTTGTTGTAAGTGGTTGCGTAATAGTTACCAAAGGCCGTGTTGTATCTGCAGCATCGCTAGTAGTAAATAACCAAATATAATCGCTTGCGAACGCTGCGGTATCTTGGTTACCAGCTAACTCGTTACCTGCAAGATCGGTAACCGATGAGGTAACCGTTGCTGTATACGTAGTTTCAGATTCAAGTTGTTCACTAGGAACAAAAACGGCAGTACGTGCTTCAGTTTCATAGGAAACAGTGCCAACCGGAGATACGCATGGTGCTTGGCATGTAACAATGAAATTATTTCTGTTGATAGTGGTCGCTAGCATGTCCTCAGTGAAGATAGCAGAAATACTGGTGTTCACCGGCACATTTTCTGTAGGTCCTGGGGATGTTGTTAACGGCTGCGTGATAGTAACCCGTGGCCGAGTTGTATCGGGTTCAGTACTGGTGGTGAATTGCCAGATATAATTACTTGCAGTAGTTGCATCACCTTGATTGCCAGCAAGTTGATTGCCGGCTAAATCAGTTACAGTGCTGCGTATGATAGCGGTATAGGTTGTGCTGGGCTCGAGCTCGGCAGCGGGACGAAATGCAGCGCTGCGCGTTTCAGCTTCATAGGAAACACTTCCAACCGGGGATACACAAGGCGCGTCACAGGTAAGTGTAAAACTTCTTGATGAAATCGTTGTGGCCAACATGCTCTCGGTAAAAATAGCCGAAATAGTGGTGTTTATAGGTACATTCGTTGTTGGGCCCGGAGAAGTAGTTAGGGGCTGGGTAACCGTAACCCGCGGGCGAATAGTATCAGGCTCAATGCCAGTTCTGAACTGCCACACATAGTTACTTGCGGTAGATGCATCCCCTTGATTGCCGGCTAAGCGATTGCCCGCCAAATCAGTTGCTGCAGTGGTAATCGTTGCTGTGTATGTTGTTTCAAAATCTAAAATTTCGTCTGCAGTAAATGCAGCACTGCGGGTTTCAGTTTCATATGAAACTCTACCGGTTGGCGATACACAAGGCGCTGCACAGGTAAGAGTGAAGCTAGCAGAGGTAATAGTAGTAGCTAGCATTGGCTCGGTGAAAATCGCAGAAACAGAAGTATTCACCGGCACATTAGCGGTAGGGCCTGGGCTTGTCGTTAACGGTTGTGTAATAGTAACCCGCGGGCGAGTGGTATCGGCCACATCACCCGTAGTGAATTCCCAAATGTAATCACTTGCGGTGGTTGCATTACCTTGATTGCCAGCTAGTTGATTACCAGCAAGATCAGTAACTGCGCTGGTGATTGTAGCGGTGTAGGTGGTGTTGAAATCTAACGCCACTTCGGGCAAGAACGCCGCAGTGAGTGCTTCCGGCTCATATGAAACACTTCCCTCTGGCGATACACAAGGTGCGGCACAGGTAACAGTGAAACTGCTCGCGGTAAACGTTGAAGCCAACATGTCTTCGCTAAATACAGCGGAAATAGTTGTGTTTACCGGTACGTTTTCGGTTGCCCCTACAGTGGGTGTCGCTGGCTGGGTTATAGTAACTCGAGGCCGGGTAGTATCGGGGGTTTCACCAGTTGTGAACTCCCAAACATAAGGTTGTGCTAGAGGTAGATTATGGCTACTGCTAGTGACATTTTGAATTCTTGCTGTATAAACAGTGAATTCGTCGAGAGCGTCGGGGCTCGTTACCGAATAAGTAGCGATAGTACGCGCCGCATTCATGCTAACAGTTCCGGATGGGCTGCTGCACGGGCTCTCACAGGTGACAGTGAAGTTTGCCGCAGTTAGTGAATTCATTGGTTCACTAAACTGAGCTGATATCACGGTATCATTTATGGCAACATCAGTTGCATTGTTTGCAGGAATAACAACGGTTACCGTCGGCGATAGAGCAACGTTACCATCATTACCAAGAATCGGATCACGGCCATCATCACCACAGGCGATTAGGAACGAACCAGCTAATGCCAGCATTAGCCATTTGTAGGTGTTAGATAATTTAGGATACATTAGACAAATCCTTAGGGTATACTTGTTGGGTTGATTCCGCCTCGCCATAAAGGAGAGTCCGTGGAATAAGTACTTTCCTCCTGTTACTCAAAAAGGGTCTGTGCGTTAACGCACAAAGAACGAACGATTTCTTTTTAACACATTGAAAAAACGTTAATTGTTTTTCTTGAGAAACCTTAGGAAAATCCAAATTCCACTAGTTTTCGTGAAAGAATGGGCACCTAGTTGTTCCTGCTAACAAACAAACAACAATACTTCTTTATAAATCCTGTTATACTCCGCACCTGTTTAGCTAGAGCTAAGCAATTTGATTGACAGTGGTCCCCTATCTTGCAGGCTTTAAACGCCTGACAACACTAAAAACGATATGGTTTAAACGCTATATCCGTTCACATGAGAACAGGGTCTAAGGGGCAGTTGTCGGTTGCGTTATCTTCAAAGATAACGCCAATGCCCAGCCTTGGTCTGCCATCGCAATATTGCAGAAGCTTGCATTGCGCAAGTAACAACGCAAGCAAACATGTTGATGTACATGAGTGTGCGATCTGTTTACCGAGTCTGATTATTTAAAATGTTTCCGCCAATTTAGCGCGGAGCTTTGATAGTGAGACAAATATGTCTGAATTTAATACTTTTTCTGCTTTGGAATTACCAGAGCCAATCTTACGTGCCATTTCTGAGTTAGGTTTTGATACCCCTACTCCTATCCAGCAGCAGGCTATTCCTGGGTTGTTGGCTAAGAAAAATGTACTTGGCGAAGCGCAAACCGGTACCGGTAAAACCGCAGCTTTTGGTTTGCCAGCCTTAGCTAATATCGACACCCGCGTGCGTGGTGCTCAACTCTTAGTAGTTGCTCCTACTCGCGAATTAGCAATTCAAGTTGCTGAATCGATCGAAGCTATGGGTAAATACATGAAGGGTTTGAACGTAGCTACTATCTATGGCGGCTCTTCTTATGGCCCGCAGATTAAATCACTTCGCGGTGGTGCCCAAGTTGTTGTTGGTACACCTGGCCGTTTAATGGATCATCTCCGCAAAGGTAGCCTAGATTTAAGCGCTTTGAAAATGGCAGTACTTGATGAAGCTGATGAAATGCTTAATATGGGCTTCGTTGAAGATATTGAGTGGATTATGGAGCAGGTTCCAGATACAGCTCAACGCGCTTTGTTTTCAGCAACCATGCCACCACAAATTCGTAAAATTGCGAACAAGTTCTTAACGGATCCGGTTCATGTGAAAATTGAATCTACGCAAGCTACAAAAGCAAACATTGCTCAGAAAGCTTGGAAAGTTCAAGGCATGACGAAAGACGCAGCACTTGAGCGTTTGCTTGAATCAATAGATTACCAGTTGGTATTAGTATTCGTTCGTACTCGTAACGATACCTTAACTGTATCTGCCGGGTTACGTGAGCAAGGCTTTAAAGCCGCAGGTTTGAACGGCGATATGAGCCAAGAACAACGTGAATCTACGGTTAGCCAGTTGAAATCTGGTAAAATTCGTATACTCGTTGGTACCGATGTTGTGGCCCGTGGTTTAGATGTACCAGGTGTTACTCACGTTATTAATTACGATTTACCACAAGATGCTGAATCTTATGTTCACCGCATTGGCCGTACTGGCCGTGCTGGCCGCTCAGGTGAATCAATTTCATTTGCACGCCCACGTGAAATGCATTTGTTGAAGCGCTATGAGCGTTCAACTAACGGCACAATTGAGATGATTAACGTGCCACAAGGCCGTGAGTTATCGAAATTACGTATCGAGCAAGCGCAAGCTAAAATTTTAGCCCGCGCTCAAGAGCCAGCAATGAAAGCTATGGCTTCATTAGTTGAGCAGATGACAGCAGCAACAGAAATGACTGTTGAGGAAATGGCAGCAGCGCTTCTATATGAATACCAATTAACGCGCCCACTTATTGTAAAAGATGAGCCTAAGCCGAAGTTTGATCGCAAAGAGCGTAGTGTAGGCGCAGAACGTGGCCGTAGCGAACGCAGTGATCGTGGTGACCGCAATGCCCGCGGAAAACGCCCAGAGCGTGCAGGCGAGCGAAGTGACCGTGCTGGTGCAGAGCGCCGTGAACGGAAACCACGCCGTGATGCGAACATTGAGTTCGATACGTACCGTTTATCGGTAGGTACTGAACATGGTGCGCGCCCGGGTGATGTAGTTGGTGCTATTGCAAATGAAGCGGATATGGATAGCCGTTACATTGGTGAAATTCAACTTTTTGCAACACACACTACTGTGCAGTTGCCAAAAGGAATGCCACCAGCGATTTTGCAGAAGTTAAAGAAAGCGCGAATTCGTCAACAGCCTATGGCTATCAGCCCAGTTCATGGTAAGGTTATCTCCTAACAAAGGAGGTACGGCATGAAATTAAAAACTATGCTAACTGCCGCTTCTGCGGCAGTTTTTTTATCTGCGTGTGGTGGTGAGCCAAATACTGCACCTGCAAATGCTCCAGAAAGTGCAGCGCCAGAAATGAATCATCATCAAGCCCATTCTGCTGATACTGAAGCAGCTACTGGTGGCGGTTATATTGCAGTTTTGCGCGGAACTGAAGGTAATGAAAATATTTATGGCTCCGTGACATTTACCCAGGATGCTGATGGCGTAATGGTGATGGCACATGTTGAAGGCTTGCCAGCAAATAGCACGCATGGATTCCATGTGCATGAGTTTGGTGATTGCAGTGCGCCCGATGCAACTTCCGCGGGTGGCCACTTCAACCCTTATGATCGCGATCATGGGGCGCCCGATAGTGATGAGCGTCACGTAGGTGATTTAGGTAATTTGGATTCCGATGCTTCAGGTATGGCGCATTTAGAGCAGCTTGATCATAAGCTTTCTTTAACTGGTGAACACCGGATTTTAGGTAAAGCGGTAGTAGTTCATGCTCAGGCTGATGATTTATCTTCGCAGCCGGTAGGGAATGCTGGTGCACGTATTGCTTGTGGTGTGATTGAAGATATCGATAGTATCGAATATTAAAAAGCACCTATAAATAATTGCTTTAAGTGAAAGGCCTGATGTTGATAACAGCATCAGGCCTTTTTGCGTTAAGCCGTTTCTTATTTTGGTTAGCGTTCGATACTGTAAAAGATATCGGCACCGCTTCGCTCACCGCTGGTTTGTGATTCAAAATGTAAGTGCTCTGTTAAACGGTAGCGAATAAAGAAAGTATTAACGGGCTCAATTAAACCAATACCGTATTTTACATACAGCCTAGAAGATAGGTGTTTGCCGATAAACAGGGAAGTGTTCTCTAGGTTTTCGCCGGTAGAATCGAGTAGTACTTCATCAACGCCAAACGCTTGGCCTAATTGCTCGCCAAGGAAGTTACCGCCTTGCATACCAAGCGCCAATGTTGCTTGCGCAAATACATTGGCCTCGCCGGAATCTGAACCTGGCGCCCGGCCAAGAATCAAATAGGAAAGAATTGCACTATCTTGCATTGCTGGAGTAGAAAAGAATGTAAGGTTTGGCTCACGTAATGAACCACCAATCCGAGCACCAACAGTAACGTTTTCGCTTTCAACCGAACGGGAAACACGTAAATCAAGCCCAGGATTATCAATAGGGCCACCTGTAAATGTGAAGTTGCCTCGATCAATATTTAAAGGTTGCCCAAAAATCTCATAGCGGCCCGTAGCGACATTTATCGTGCCTACGGCTGAAGTCTGTTGCCCTGGCTGTTCACGTACGCGCAGCCTTCCTTCTAGGCGCCCATCAAAGCCGAACGCTTCAACCCGCACGTTACTACCGAGAATCACTTGCACATCGGCATCAATGGGCAAGTTATCTTCTTCAAAACTAAACACGGTTTCGTCACCGCGAACAATAATGGTATCCCGCGATGAGCTATCAATTGTTTCTATATCTGGAGGCGTAATTAGCGCGTTTGGTACTGTAAGTTCGCCCCGCGCTCGAATGCCGTCTTTATTATAATTGAGCTCTAGGTTCGGGCTAATACTTACCTGCAAATCACGAGTTTGTACTGCCTGGAAATTTTCACCACGAATTTGTACATCAGCCTCTTGCTCAACTAAGAAATAGCGGCCGGATATGTTTAAAAAACCCTCACCCGATTGTGCTTCTGCGTTGAGGCTAAAGGGTTCCCCTACTTCTCCAGGCGCATCTAGCCTGATATTTAGATTGGTAATACGTATGCCTGCGGCAGGTACTTCGCCGCCAGCTTCTAAGGCTTCTATGTAGCCAGTAACTACCGGAGCAGAAAGCACGCCACCAATGCCAAGTTCGCCGGTAATCCGGCCCTCTACAGCTTGTAGCTGTGGAACTAGAACTGAAATGATAGCGAGATTATCAAGCTGTATTTGCACATCCCCATTAATCGAGCCAAGGTTAAGTGCATCGTTTACGATGAATTCACCTTTAATACCGCCATCTAAATCAAGTGTACGCAAATCGAAATACGCGGTTAGGGTTTCTTGGTTGCCTTGAACTCGGAGTAGTTCGCTGGCGCTGATACGGAAATCTAAATCTTGCTCAGGTAGCCTTATTATCGAATCGGAGATATTTACTGAGCTATTAATCGCTAATTGATTATCTTCGATTAGAATTGAAATATTAGCGTTTACCGATCCCTCAATATTCAGCTCATCAGCCATCAATGGTTGCAATGCAGGCTGCAATAGCGATAGCTGCAGGCTATCTATGCGCGCCTCAATATTTCCGTTTTGAGTTGCTAGATTCCAATCAGCCTGTAAACAAAAGCCAGCATTGCGTGTTTCGTTGTTAATACAAAACTGATCAATAGCCAGTAATTCTTGGCTAAAAGTAGCTTGTGCAGCGTTCGCCAAACGCCAATTTTCAAATTCTTCATGGGCAAAGCTAAAGGTTTCTATTTGCCCCTGCCATTGCATATCTTGCCAGTGCCCTAAAAGGTCGATGGCCACCTCTGTTTCAAATGCAATCCCATGTAGCGTTGCCCGATGAGCATCAGTTTCTTGCGAAAGCTCTAAACTCAAATCTGTTATAACTTGTTGTTTATTTTGGATAACATCACTTACGTGCAGCGTTCCAGTAGGTAAGGTATTTAACGACCAATCGGCAATTAAATTTGCAGATATGTTAGCAATCGAATACGCGTCATAAGCTATATTTTTGCCTGTAACATCAAGAGTAATAGAGGTGTTGGCGAGGTTCGCATGAATATCACCGCTTAGTTGTTGCTCTCCCCATTGGGCGTTTAATCCATTAACAGCAACTTCTTCACCACGCCAAGTTCCATTAGCCGATACAGAAATTGGTTCGCCCTGTAACTCACCGTGAAGGCGATTCAAATTTACCGTAATATCGGTGTTTTCATTGGAACCATCGGTATCCCAGCGGCCGGAGCTTATGAGCGAAACATTTATTAGCCCTGGCCATTGAGCGCTGAAGCGCTCGAGTACAACGTTGCTAATATCAAAGGCCACATCCCACTGAATATCATCTATCCAGCTTAAGCTACCCGTCAATGAAATGTTGCTTTCTGCCGATTGTGCACTTAGATTGAAATGGCTTAGCCCTGCTGGAGAGCCTTCTAGCTCAAGAGAAATATCGGCATCGATATAATCCTGGTAACGAAATAGCCCACCCATACTGAGTTCAATATCGGTATCACCGATTTCTTCAGCCGTAATGATGCTTGCTTCACCTGTCCAATCGAGCATTAAGCCTAGCGTTTCCGCCCTTACAAAAAGTGAATCTAAGCTGAAGGTTTCATTTGCGAAGGCGGCTTCAGAATTAACAACAAAAATGCCTAGCGCTTCATGTTTACCCTCAACCCGAAACTCACCCTCTACGGTTTTAAGTGTACCTGATCCTTGAATACTCGCGTTTAGCCAATCAATATCAGGAATAAGCCCTTCGGAGGTGCTTTGTAAAACTCGAATAACACCTCGCCAAGCTAAATTTTCCGTGAGGGGTTGTGTTACTTCAACATCAACTTCGGCACTTACGAACCCACTTACTTGCTGCTTCAATGCCAGCGCATCGGTGTTTCCACGCAATGTTCCCACAACAGTGGTGAAACCGTATTCTGGCAGTTCAAAACGCGCCAAAGTATTTAGGTTTAAGGGATAGTTCCCAACAGGTGTTAATGTTCCATGCAGTTGCGCGTGGATATCATCGGTAGTGAGGCTAAAACTATGCAGATGAATGGTATCGCCGCGAGTTCGGCCGCGCAGCTGAATGCGTTTAATGTGCTGTTGCAATTCACCTTGTTGAAACGTGATATCGGTTAACAACACTTGATCTAAGCGAACTGAAACCGGCAATTGTATATCAGGCAGTTGTATCGGAAACAGCGGTTGATTTGGTTCCTGCGCTGGTTCCCCCGCAGGAAGATGAATGCGCGCACCGTTGATTTCGATTTCACGTGCATGCAATTGGCGTTTTAATAACTGCCAAGGCCGCCACCGTAACTGTAAATATTCAATTTCAATGTCTATTTCGCCATCACGATAACTCAAATCAGTTATTTCAAAATCACGAAGAATAGCGCCTTGCCAACTACCATATTCGAAATCACCGGGCAGCGATTTCTCCGCCACATATAAACCCAAACGGCCACCGGTTTGGGTGGTAAGTATGAGAGTAACCAAGGTAAGAATAATAATTACCAAGGCTAAGAGTGCATATAAACTTCGTTTAAACCAGCGCCAGAACATCATAAATCAGGCCCTATTGTGAGGTGTAGCCGTATGCTATCACCGGGATCTGAAAAGGCATGGGCTAAATCGATTCGAATTGGCCCAATAGGGCTTTGCCAGCGAAAACCAAAGCCGGCACCGGTTTTCATCGGCTCTGCGATATCATCGAAAGCATTGCCGCTATCAACAAATACGGCGAAGCGCCAGTTGGGTCTGAATTCATAATCCACTTCTAAACTGCCGGTAAGCAAATGCCGCGCACCGGTTACTTCATCGAGTTCATTTCTGGGCCCTACAGAGCGGTAAGAGTAACCTCGAATGCTAGTATCACCACCGGCATAAAAGCGCAGTGAGGTAGGTATTTTATCAAAACTGCTACTCAGTGAGGAGCCGGCTTCACCACGGCTAAGAAGGCGCCAACGATCTGACATGCGATGTACAATTTTTCCTGATAATGTGGCTTGCGCAAAATCAGCGTCAGAAAAGGCATTTTCAGCTGCGCCTCGAAGCGTAAGCGCGATACGAAAACCATCGCTAATGTTTAAACGATTCTCTGTGTGCACTCTTGTCCATTGGGCGCTAGGGAGCAGGAACGAACTATCTCGGCGCTCACCATCGAGCCTATCGCGCTCGTTAAGCCAATCAAGGGCAAGAATTCGTTGTGTTCGGTTCAGCTGAGTTTGCCAACTTATGCCTAATGAAACCCGTTCAGATTGAGTGTTGCCCGTATCTTCATCGGTCCAAAGGCCACGAATTGCATATTGATCTGTTTGCGGGCTGCGGCCAGGAATGATGTAACTTCCGGCTACACTGGAAAGAATCTCGGAAAGCTGTATTTGGGAATTAAACCGATGCCCACGGCTATTAACCCAGCGGCGATTCAAATCAAAACGCACACGAGCGCCGGTGTCGGTGCCATAACCTATACCGGTTTGATAATTCGTTCGTAGAATAGGCTCATAATCGATTTCAACAGGCACTCGGTATTCATCATCTGCTTCTTGCCATAAAGGTTGAACTTCTACGCGGTTAAAGTAATCGCTATCGGATAAGCCAAGCTGCAGCTCTAAAAGTTCGTTACTGTTGATGTAATCGCCCTCTTCGAAATTCACGAAGCGCTCCATTACATCATTATCAAGATGCCCCTCACTAAAGGTTATTCGGCCAAAACGGAAACGAGGCCCAGTATCAAGCTCGAGTAAAATATTTGCCGTATAGCTTTCTAAATCAATTCGAAGTTCTTGTTTTACAAAACGGGCTCGATAATAACCCCGTTCAGCGGCTAAGGAGCGAATTCGGGATTTGGCACGCTCGTAATCTGCATGTAATAACTGGGCGTTGGGCCTTATATTCAATCGAGTTACTAAGCTTGGAAATGCAGAATCATTCGAGCCATCACCACTAAACTGAATATCAATATTGGCAATGGTAATCGCAGGCCCGAGGGTAATACGGTAATGGGCTTGCCACACATCATCGATAAGCTCTAGTGAACTATCGACTTCGAATTTATAATAGCCATAGGGTGTAAGTGCGGCTCGGATATCGCGATAGGCCATTTCATGCAAATAGCGTAAACGGCTTATACCTGGGGCAGCTTGTTGGTGATAGGTGTAAATGCTTAATCGGTTGCGAACGTTGGTTTCTGAACGGCCAGATACCCCTTCAATAGTTACATTTACTCGGGCTTGCGAGTTTTCATTGGCCAAAACTGGATTACTAATAAGTATCGAACTTATTATTGTGGCCACCACCAGACAACATAACCGGTATAAATTCATCGCGTTTTTCTATTACCCTTGCTTAAAACTAGCGGCTTGCCGAAAAGCTTGCAACGCGGCTTCTTTCTGTTGGTTTGCTATAAGTGCTTCACCCAAAATGCGGTACGTTTGGCGATCAGGCCGAATTGTTATCGCTTTTTCTGCAGCTCGCTGTGCAAGCAATGCATCACCCTCTTGAATAGCCACAATGGCTAATAATAACAACCAATTTGGGTGTTGTGGGTGTGCTTTTACTTGTTTTTCAATTTCATCACGCAGTTCAGCTGTTTGTCGCCAATCGCGCGCATCGTATTGAATTAAATCACTAGCAGTAAGCATTTGGTGTTGTATGCCTCGAGCTGCTATTTTCGCTGCAATGGCGCCAAAACCCCGTTGTGTAAGTGTATCTAAATAGGCTAACCGAACTGGAGCATTACGGCGACTTTTCCTCGGTAGCGCGCTCCAAGCTTGGTTTAGTTTTTCACTATCGGTGCCAGATGCTTGGAAATAGGCACGGTAACTAGCACGAGTAAATTCAGCAAGGCGCGCCCCTGGCAATATTTCACGGTCATGCAAGGCTGGTAAAAGTTCACGTAACGATTGCAAATGCTGGTGTTTATATAACGCAGTAGCAGCTGCCAGTAGCACGTTATTTTGCTTTGGATGCGCTTGTAATAAAGCTTGTGATAGTTGTAATGCTTGTTTCGGATCAGTGGTAGATTCAAGCGTTGCGAGCTGAACTGAAAGCGCATCGGTAGCTTGATTTTGCGCTAGATTCAGCAGGCGCTGCTGCTCTTTGTTGTTATTCAATGCTTGCCATGCGGCGGCTGCGAGTAGATAGCCTTGTTGTGGCCGTTTGAGCCCGGGTGCAGCATTTTCAGCGGCACTAGCCGCTAACTTATAATTCTTGTTTAACCATTCGGTAAGGGCGGTTTCAAATTGCTGTTGGGCTTTTAGCTCGCGCCGTTTTATAAACCAGTTTGCAGTGAGCTCACGGCCAGAAAATATTTTGCGAAGTAACGCTTCACATAACCAAAAAACGAGTAAGGCGAGCACTAGCAAAATAGCCGCAACAATTAGGCTCATTTCAATGCTGTAATTGCCAATCAAAAGAATTAATGAGCCTGTACTTCCAGACCACAAAGGCCCCAAAATTAATCCGGCAGCAATAATGATGATAACGAACAAGGCTTTAAACACTCAGCATTACCCTCCATTGCCAGAATTGCGAATACTATCAACCCGATCTCGCAGCATAGCGTGCGAAAGCAAACCGGTTGGATAATCCGGCTCAATAGGTAAACCGCGCAATGCGTTAAGCTCTGCTCGTAGTTGAACAACATCACGGTGTTCTAAATCAAAAAACATATCAATGTGTTGCAGAGCTTCATCAATGGTATTGCGATAATAATCACCATGGTGATTCATGGCGGCTTGTTGGGCTATTTGTAACTGCAGTTCAATGCGGCTAAGAATTAAAGCTCTTTGATCATTATCTAAGCGCATAGGAACGCCATCGTGGCGCCGAACTTTTACTAAATCACTACTAAATGATTCCCATGCACGAGCGAGATTTTCGCGCCAATTACTCATATCAGCGCTAATCTCCCGCTCTTCATCGGTATCTGTTAGTGTAAAGCTTGGAGCCAACGGTAAGTTGCGAACAACAGGTTGCATTCTTTGCAAACGCAAGCCAATCTCTTGTGTGTTCACCTGCGGTAACTCATCAATCATTTGAATATCGCTTTGCAGTTGGCGAATTATTTGCTGGTATGCATCAGGATTGGTATCCCTCAACACGGCTTCTGCTTGCCGCAAAAGTGTTAGTGCCGCGTTGCGGTTATACTCAAAGTTTAATCGTTGAATGGCTGCACCCACCAAATCAAAGGCTTCTAACAAGTGCCAATGGGAAGATTGCCGCACGTTACTGGCCCGCAACTCCTCATTAACCCGAGTGATTTGGCGCGCGTTCTGATCAGTGGCGGTTTGTAGGCTAGCAATCGAATCTTCACGTAGATTATCAATACGCTGTAGGCCGAGTTCGCGAGCCCGCCGTTCGCTGGCGAATTGTTCATCTAGTTGCTGTTGTATGTTTTCTCGCATTACCGAAAGTTCACGTTTTAAATCATCGGGTTGCTGCGAGGGCTCTTCGCGTTCAGCACGTTGCAAACGCTCTTGAATCGAAGTGAGTTGATTTGTTGTTTGATTTGCTAACGCTTGTTGTTGTTGCCACAACCAATAGCCTCCGGCAGCTAGCACTAGCACGCATATTAGAAGAATAAAAATAAGGAAACTTGCAAACCAGCTGCGTTTGCTGGCCGTTCTCGGTTTTGCTTTGGAACGCACATTTTCTTTCCCACTTGTGGCGCTTGCGGTAGGAGTTGCTGTTTTTTCGTCGCTTTTACTTGCGGTCATAGCTTGCGATTCCCTGATTAACTGTAAAGTATGCGTGAGCGCTTTGGGCGTAGCATTTTCTGCGCCATGGATATTCTTTTTTGGCACATTGAATTCTAACAATTGTTCAGCAACGCGGCCTTTAGGAACCACCCATTGTGCGCGCTGCGCCCACACCTGGGTGGGTTCGGAAATATGTTGGTAAAACAAGCGCAGTTGCTCAACGCTCGATACCATAATGTATTCGACGTTATCTAACCATAGAGGTTCCGCGCTATGCAGTTCATCTAAGTTTGGTTGGCGCTCATAAATTTCAGCAACGGTAACCGTTGCACCACGCTCGGTTAAACTTTCAGGTAAAAGCTGCCGGCCATTTTTACCCGTTATAATAAGCCAGTTTTGCTCTTGTAAATCGGCCAGCTCCGGTAACGCTAATAGATTTTCGCTGGTATAACCCGCAGCCGGATAAGTAATAGGTTTTTGGCAAAACGGCAAAAGAACTTCGCAAGTACCGGAACCTACAGTGTAGTAGTTATCGGCACTCGGCCATGGATTTTCACCCAGCTGTTTGTTAAAAATGCGCGCAGCATTAGGGCTGATAACCACCACGCCGTGCCAATGAGGAGTAACCCAGCTGTGCAGGGTTTGTTCATCAACCGCAAGCGGCTCTATGCGAATAACCGCTTGCTGATAAACCGGGTAACCCAAATCGCGCAAGGCCAGTTCTAGCGGATCGCTATGCTGGTCGGGGCGTATTAGGAGTACTCCAGGGCGCATAGTTTAACCCTCTGATTCAGCGTAAACTTCGGCGAGTATTTCACCTGCACCTGCGGCTAGAAGTTGTTCTGCTAGTTGAATGCCTAACGCTTCTGCGTTTTTAACATCACCTTCTACAGTATCGCGGATAATTCGAGAACCATCGGTGGCGCCAACTAGGCCGCGCAAATATAACCTATCGCCGTTCAATTCAGCATAGGCACCAATCGGAACTTGGCAACCGCCTTCTAAGCGCCGGTTCATGGCCCGCTCTGCGCTAACACAAGCGCGCGTTTCTGCGTCTTCTAGCGGCGCTAGCAAAGCCTTTACGCGCTCATCATCGCTGCGGCATTCGATACCTAGGGCGCCTTGGCCGTTCGCTGGCAAAGAGGTTTCTGGATCAAGGCATGCGGTAATACGTTCGTGCAACTCTAAGCGCTTTAAACCGGAAGCAGCTAAAATAATGGCATCAAATTCACCGTCATCAAGCTTACGTAAACGAGTTTGTACGTTTCCGCGCAAATCTTTGATGATTAGCTGCGGGTATTGCTCCGCCACTTGGCAACGACGGCGTAAGCTGCAAGTACCCACAACTGAACCTGCTGGCATTGCAGCTAAACTTTCATAATCGTTGGAAACAAATGCATCGCGCGGATCTTCGCGTTGGCAAAAGGTGGCAAGCTCTAAACCTTCAGGAAAACCTACCGGCACATCTTTCATTGAGTGTACGGCGATATCTGCGCGGCCCTCTAACATTGCTACTTCGAGTTCTTTTACAAAAAGCCCTTTGCCACCGATTTTCGCAAGAGGTGTATCGAGAATCACATCACCGCGGGTACTCATGGGTAGCAATATGACGGTAAGACCTGGATGCAGAGCCTCTAAGCGAGCTTTAATATGTTCAGCTTGCCAGAGTGCCAGTGCGCTTTTTCGTGTGGCGATAGTTAGCGTTTGTGAATTACTCATTAATTATCCAATTTAACCAGTTAGATCTGGCGTGCATTGCTTCTGACGGGTGACAAAAGCGCACGCGAATGCGATTATAAAGCTCTTTCAAGCTTTAGTGTAACGTGACTCATGAAAAAACGCACGAGAACGAACCTACAGATACTAGCAAGCGTAGTTTGTGGCATGTTTTTGTTAGCAGGGTGTGGGCAAAAAGGGCCATTATTTATTCCAGAGCCTGAGCAGCAAACGCAGCCCGAAGAGGCCTCGCCAGCTATGCCAGCAGAACAAACACAGCAAGAATCGTAGTAGTGGCAATTGCAGCTGCAAAGCATTTTACAGGTAAAACGGGTAGTCGATGTCGATAATGAAAGAAGTAAAGGGTGTGCTCCATTTTGAAGGTGTTGCTTTACCGGCGGTTGCCGAGAAATTCGCAACGCCCTGCTACGTGTATTCACGTGCCGCTATTACTGCCAATTGGCAGGCCTTCAGCGAACAATTAAAAGCACCCCACAAAATCTGCTTCGCGGTAAAAGCGAATAGTAATTTGGCCGTTTTGCAGGTGCTTGCAGAGCTTGGAGCCGGTTTTGATGTGGTTTCTGGTGGCGAAATAGCACGTGTTTTACGTGCCGGTGGTAAAGCTGAAGATATAGTGTTTTCGGGTGTAGCAAAATCAGATGCGGAAATTCGCTATGCACTTAACGAAAACATAGGCCAATTCAATGTTGAATCTGATGCTGAATTAGAGCGGATAAGTGAAATTGCCTCGGCAATGAAGGTTAGCGCGCGGATATCGCTGCGGGTAAACCCCGATGTGGATGCCAAAACCCACCCTTACATTGCAACGGGCTTAGAAGATAACAAATTTGGTATTCCAATGCAGGATGCGCTGGCTACTTACCAGCGTGCCGCTGAATTACCAGGCATTGAAATTGTAGGCGCCGATTGCCACATAGGTTCACAGCTTACCGAGTTGGCGCCTTTTTTAGCAGCTCTCGAGCGCATGCTCGCGTTAGTGGATAGCTTGGCTGAACATGGCATTACGCTAAAGCATATCGATATGGGGGGCGGTTTAGGCGTAACCTACACCGATGAACAACCGCCTCAAGTAGCTGAGTATATTCAGGCCATGTTGAAGCGCTTGCAAGATTACCCTCACTTGGCGCTTTATTTAGAGCCCGGCCGCGCAATTGTTGCGAATGCGGGTGTTTTGTTAACCCGAGTGGAATATTTAAAGTTTAACGGCCACAAGCATTTTATTATGGTAGATGCAGGGATGAACGATTTACTGCGCCCAGCACTTTACCAAGCGCATCACGATATTGTGAATGTTGCGAGTAATTCTTCAGCTGCAGCAATTACTGGTGATGTGGTTGGCCCGGTGTGTGAAACCGGTGATTTCTTGGGGCAAAACCGAACATTACGTGTACAACCGGGAGATTTATTGGCGGTTAAAAGCGCTGGTGCTTATGGCTTTACCATGAGTTCGAATTACAACACGCGGCCAAAACCTGCCGAAGTAATGATTAACGGTGAACATATGCATTTGGTGCGGGCGCGGGAAACGCTGGAAGATGTATGGCGTGGCGAAACCCTTATTCCTTAAGCACTACTAAAATAAGCGCTCCGTAATATTGGCAATATGCCGATACGAATTACGTTAAGATGTAGTAGGTTTTCAGTAAGGCGAACGCAATGGCGAATAATCAAGGAACAGCATGCTGATTCATTTCTCAAAAATGCATGGGTTAGGGAATGATTTTGTGGTGATTGATAGTGTTACCCAAAATATTTTTTTTAACCGTGAGCAGATTGCAAAGTTAGCGGATCGACATTGCGGTGTGGGTTTTGATCAGCTTCTTATTGTGGAGCCGCCTTACGATCCTGATGTTGATTTCCATTATCGAATTTTCAATGCCGATGGCAGTGAAGTGGAGCAGTGCGGCAATGGTGCGCGATGTTTTGGCCGCTTTGTGCGGATGAAAGGGTTAACCAATAAAGAAGAAATTAGTGTTAGTACTAAAAAAGGCGTTATTCGTATTCGCTTAGAAGCTGATGGTATGGTGAATGTGGATATGGGAAAACCTGTACTAGAACCGAGCAAGATTCCCTTTCGGGCGAATAAAGCAGAAACCACCTATATTTTACGTGCCAATGAGCAAACGTTCTTGGTGGGTGCGGTAAGTATGGGCAACCCTCATTGCGTTATGTTGGTGGATGATGTGGATACTGCGCCTGTGGCCGAAGTAGGTGCGCTGCTTACTCAATATGAGCGTTTTCCGGAAGGCGCAAACGTTGGCTTTATGCAAATCACCGGCGCCAATCGAGCGCGGTTACGCGTATTCGAACGCGGTGTTGGCGAAACCCAAGCTTGTGGCACAGGCGCTTGTGCAGCCGCGGTTTGGGGGATTTTACAAGATAAACTAACGTCGCCTGTGGCTATTACATTACCAGGCGGCACTTTAGATATTACATGGGAGCAAGGGCATTCGCTTTGGATGCGGGGGCCTGCAGAGCATGTATACGATGGGCAAATTGCGTTATGAAAAAAGATAATTTATTAGCTGAAGATATTGCCGTTGCGCAACTTGATGCCGAACTAGTGGTGGATTACTTAGAGAGTAATCCAAAGTTTTTTGAGCAGCACCCACGAGTATTGCAACGGCTTAATTTGAAGCATGAGCAGCACGGTTCGGTTTCTTTGATTGAGCGGCAACAACGAGTTCTGCGCGATAAAGTGGCTAGCCTTGAAGATGAAATCACTACATTAATGAGCCGTGCACAGCACAACGAACGGTTATTTCGACAATATAGCGAAATGTATCAAGCGCTGTTACAGGCAAAAAGTTTTACTGCCGCCACAGTTGCACTCGAGCAGGGCTTCTGTGAGCGCATGGGCCTTTCAGCGTTAAAGCTCAAGTTCCTTGATAATACTCTGCCAATTGCCGAAGAATTTCAATTCCACGCCGATACCCATAAGCAATTGTTATCGCGCCGCTTTAACGAAAACTCAGTTTATTTGGGCAGAATTACCAAAGAAGAGCACAAGTTATTGTTCGCTGATGAAGCGAATATTCAATCGGTTGCACTGGTGCAATTGGGTGAGCAGGGTGATTTAGGATTATTAGTTGTAGGTAGCCAAGATCCACTGCATTTTGATCCCGCTATGGATTTCTTGTTGCTTTCGCAGCTGCAAAGCTTGCTTGGCTTCTTACTGCCGGCATTATTGAAAGCACAAGGCGAAAAATAATGTTGGCCAACGACGTTCGCCGCTTTATCGAATATTTAAGCGACGTTCGTGGTTATGCAGCTCATAGCGTTGCCAGTTATCAAAGGCAGTTAACGCAAGTAGTAAAAGCCTTAACGAAATTAGAAATAACAGATTGGCGCCAAGTTGATGTAGCCGTAGTGGAAAATTTAGTGATGCAATGGCGACGCGAAGGTGCAGGCTCTAGCACTTTGCATCAACGTTTAGCCGCTTTGCGAACACTCTTTGATTATTTGGTTAGCCGGGGTGAGCTAGAAGCAAACCCAGCGAAAGTAGTAAAAGCGCCCAAAGCCCCCAAACGCCTACCCAAGAATTTAGATATTGATAGTATTTTGCAGCTTCTCGAATTTCCCGCCGAAGAGCCCTTAGCTTTACGCGATAGAGCGATGTTTGAGTTGCTGTATAGCAGCGGCTTGCGGTTAGCGGAACTAGTATCGTTGAATGTGGCTGATATTCAGCCAGATCGCGAGCTGCGCGTTACCGGTAAAGGCAGCAAAACCCGCATCGTGCCTTATGGTAAAGAAGCGGCTCGATGGTTAACGCAGTGGTTGCAAGAACGAAGCTCATGGCCAGGAAGTGATCAACCCGCTTTGTTTTTAAGTAAACAACAACGGCGGTTAACACCGCGCTCGGTGCAATTACGCTTGAAAAAATGGGGTGTTGAACAAGGGCTCTTTGATAACCTTCATCCGCATAAGTTACGGCACAGTTTTGCTACACACATGCTGGAAGCAAGTAGTGATTTGCGTGCGGTACAAGAAATGCTCGGGCACGCAAATTTAAGTACCACACAAATTTACACCCACCTTGATTTTCAACGCTTAGCCGATGTTTATGATGCAGCGCACCCGAGAGCTAAACGCACTCGTTAAGTTTCATCATGGTTTGCAACTGTTCGATTGAAAAAGAATTTTAAAATAATGAGGTTTCCTTATGTGGCAGTTTCACCAACGCCTGCGCCCCTTTACCGCTATTAGTTTTGATCTCGATGATACGCTATACGATAACAAGCCGGTGATGATAGCTGCTGAGCGGCATGTTGCTGATTTCATAGCGCAGCAATGCCCAGAAACCGCGGAGCTCGATGTACATGGTTGGCGTGCTCTACGTGATAAAATTGCGCTACAAAACAGCGAGCTTGCCAGCAACATGACAGCCCTGCGCTTGGCTACCTTAGAGCATGGTTTAACCCAATATTCAGTTAAAAACCCGAAGCAATATGCGGAAGCAGCGATGGCTGAATTTTTGCTTGCGCGTAACAAGGTTGATATTGCCCCAGAAGTGCATGAATTATTGGCGGCACTTGCCGAGCGTTATCCTTTAGTAGCGGTAAGCAATGGTAATGCCGATATACATCGCATTGGTTTAGGTAAGTATTTTCAAGCGGCTTATCAGCCCGGCAATGGTTTACGCGGTAAACCTTTTGATGATTTGTTTGTGGCCGCGAGCAATGGTTTGAAGCTGAGCTCTCCGAGTGAGTTGCTACATATTGGTGATCATCCGGTAAGTGATGTGCAAGGGGCGTTGCGCTTTGGCGCTCAGGCGCTTTGGTATGTGCCAAATAAGCCGATTGTGGAAGCCACTTGGTTGCCTCATGCGCGCATTGGCAAGCTTGCGGCGCTGTACGATTTGCTATGAGTAGGTACCTGCATTGCCTACTGGTTTTATATACAGTAAAATGATGAGTTGATAGTAATTGGTAGGGGTTTGGCGATGGATGTTTCATATCTTTTAGATGGCTTGAATGATCGCCAACGAGAAGCGGTAAGTGCAAGCGAGCAGGATATGCTTGTGCTTGCGGGTGCGGGCAGTGGTAAAACACGGGTGCTGGTACACCGCATTGCGTGGCTTATTGAAGTTATGCACTATTCGCCGCTATCTATTTTGGCGGTAACCTTTACCAATAAAGCGGCAGCAGAAATGCGTGGCCGCGTTGAAAAGCTCATGGGCCGCGATGTTCAACGCATGTGGATTGGTACTTTCCATGGTTTGGCGCATCGTTTGCTACGTGCTCATTATCAAGATGCAGGCCTGCCGCAGAATTTTCAAATTCTTGATTCTGATGATCAGCAACGCTTATTGAAGCGCACTATTAAAGCGCTGAACCTCGATGAAAAGCAATGGCCAGCTAAGCAAGCGGGCTGGTATATCAATGCCAAAAAAGATGATGGTTTACGGCCTCAGCATATTGATACTTACGATCCTACCGAACAAACCCAAGTACAAATTTATCGCGCTTATCAAGAAGCTTGTGATCGTGCCGGTTTAGTTGATTTTGCTGAGCTGCTATTGCGAGTGCACGAATTACTGCGCGATAACAAGCACGTGCGCGAGCATTATCAGCGCCGCTTCCGGCATATTTTGGTAGATGAATTTCAAGATACCAACCAGATTCAATATTCTTGGGTGCGCTTATTAGCGGGCAAAGAAAACCATGTTGCTATTGTGGGCGATGATGACCAATCGATTTATGGCTGGCGCGGCGCGCAAGTAGAAAACTTGCAGCACTTTTTACGCGATTTCCCTAATGCGCAAACAATTCGATTGGAACAAAATTACCGTTCTACCGCTACTATTTTGAAAGCAGCGAACCAAGTAATCGGGAATAACAGTGATCGTTTGGGTAAAGATCTTTGGACAGACGGCATCGATGGCGAACCTATCTCGCTGTATTCCGCGTTCAACGAACAAGAAGAATCACGTTACATTGTGAGTCAAATTAAGCGTTGGCAAGAGCAAGGTGGCGCATTAAGCGATGTAGCTCTGTTATATCGAAACAACGCGCAATCGCGAGTGCTTGAGGAAGGTTTATTATACTCCGGGTTGGCTTATCGAATTTATGGGGGCTTGCGCTTCTTCGATCGCCAAGAAGTGAAAGATGCCGTGGCTTATTTACGGTTGCTGAGCAACCGTAACGATGATGCAGCCTTTGAGCGGGTAGTGAATACACCAACTCGGGGCATTGGCGAGCGCACTTTAGGTTTGGTGCGCGAACTGGCAAGAGCTCGGCAGCTAACGATGTGGGATGCCGCCCGTGCGATGGTAAGTGATTCCTTACTTTCAGGGCGCGCGAAGAATGCTATGGCCGCGTTTCTTGAAATTATTAATGGCCTCGAAGATAAGTGTGTGGATAAACCCTTATCAATGCAAACCGATTTAGTGCTGAAATCAAGCGGGCTGTTAGCGATGTATCAGGCCGAGCAAAGCGATAAAGCAGAAACTCGAGTAGAAAACTTAAAAGAGTTAGTGAGTGCTACCGAAACCTTCGTACCCACAGGGGAAGAAGGCATGACACCATTGGCTGAATTTTTAGCGCATGCGGCTCTAGAAGCCGGCGATGAACAAGCCGATGCCTATCAAGATGCAGTGCAGTTAATGACACTACACAGCGCCAAAGGTTTGGAATTCCCGCTAGTGTTCATGACCGGGTTAGAGGAAGGCACTTTCCCCTCGCAGATGTCTACTGGTGAGCCTGGCAGGTTGGAAGAAGAGCGCCGCCTTTGCTACGTAGGCATGACGCGAGCGATGGAAAAGTTAATTATTACCTACGCTGAAAGCCGCCGTTTATATGGGCAGGAAAATTTCCATACACCGAGCCGGTTTATTGCCGAAATTCCTTCTGAATTTATTCATGAAGTGCGGGTGCAAACGCGAGTTCAGCAACCATCAGCACAGCGCAGCCGGTTTCATACTGGCGCTTCTCATGAAGCATTTACGCAAACCGGCTTTCAGCTTGGGCAACGGGTGTTACACCAAGTGTTTGGTGAGGGCACAGTGCTCAATTATGAAGGCACTGGGCCGCAAAGCCGGATTCAAATCAACTTTGATGATGTGGGCAGTAAGTGGTTAGTAGTAGCCTACGCCAAACTCACAATAATTTAGCCGCGCGGCGCACTTGTTGGTGGGTACGTACCGCATCGTAACTATAGATAGCCAAAGCCAACCAAATAATCACAAAAGTAACCAGTTTATCGGCGGCTAGCGGCTCGTTGTAGAGCAATACCGCCAGTAAAAACATTAAGCTTGGGGCAATGTACTGAAATAGGCCTAAGGTTGAATAACGAATGCGTTTAGCTGCCCCAGTAAAGAACAATAAGGGCACGGTGGTAATTACACCAGCCAAGATGAGTAATACATTTAGTTGCCAAGTGTTTTCTAGCATATTGCTGGCGCTGCTATTGGCAAAAAAGAAGAAATACACCAGCATCATTGGCAGCAATAGAATAACTTCTAACCAGAGCCCGGTAAGTGAATCAAAAGGAAGTTTTTTACGGATAGCGCCGTAGGTTGCGAACGAAGCTGCCAGCGCCAAAGCCACCCATGGCACTGAACCAAAAGTAATGATTTGAATCGCCACACCAATAACTGCAAGGCTTACCGCAACCACCTGTAACCGCCGTAAACGCTCGCTAAAGAAGAGCATGCCAATCGCCACATTTAATAATGGGTTTATGTAATAACCTAAGCTGGCATCGAGAATATGATCATTGGCTACCGCCCAAATAAATAAAAACCAGTTAAAGCCAATGAGGCAGGCGGCAACGCCAAGTTGCAGCAACAGTTTCGGCGAATCGAAGGCGCGAATAACCTGCTGCATGCGGCCGGTACCTAGAATAAGAATCAGCATAAACAAAAAAGCCCAAACGATACGGTGGGCAAGTACTTCGAAAGCAGGAACGTGTGCTAGCGTTTTGAAATAAATGGGGGCAAAACCCCAAATTGAGTAGGCACATAAAGCAAAGATAACACCTTGGCGAGCGGTGCGTTGTTCATCATTTGGGTTCACGCAAGGTCCTTGAATTAATGGGCTGAGCGGATGCAAAAACAGGCCGCTAGTTTAGCAAATTTAACGGGCCTTTAACCAACAATATACGTGCCGGTGCCAAACGCAATTAACATGCCTTCTTCGTTATGCATTTCCATACGCGCCACAGCTACGCGGCTGCCAGAACGAATAATCGTTGCGGTAGTAATAAACTCTTTGCCACGGCCTGGGCGCACGTAATCAACTCGCAAATCAATTGTGCCGCAACGGGCCATGCGTTCAACTATTTCTTCGGCACTTACGTTGTTTTCCATACGCTCGATTACACTGGCCATAATCACAACGCCACCGGCTGTATCGAGAGCTGTTGCGGTAGCGCCGCCATGTAAAATTTGCATGGGAGCATTACCAACCAGTTCATCTTTCCATTGGAAGCGAACTTCCGATTCTTGGCCATCGAATTTGGTTACTTTGATGCCTAAATACTTCTGGAAAGGAATTCGTTCGTTCATAAAGGCGGAAAGTTGGTCAATTACGGTAGAATGCGTCATAAGCTCATGGTTATCTGTGGCTGGGATGCATACAATAGGCAGCAACCGCTTTTGAGTCAACGAAGATACCCATGCTAATTAGTAATACTGAGTATTTTCTTGCAGAGTTCGCAATTTTAATTAGTTTTCGCAACAAATAAGAGAGTTTTCGTGTTTTCTACCGATTCCGCCGAAACGTATGCACAACGAGCCGCAGAATCTGCAAACAGTGATTCTGGCAAACCTGATTTAACTTCAGCTCGCCGGTTACTGCGTGATGTATTTGGCTACGATAAATTTCGTTTCGGCCAAGAAGAGATTATCAGCAATGTACTGCAAGGCCGGGATACGTTAGCGCTTCTGCCTACTGGGGCGGGGAAATCTATGTGTTACCAGTTGCCCGCTATGTTGTTACCAGGGGTAACCATTGTGGTTTCGCCACTGGTATCACTCATGGACGACCAAGTAGCGGCTATGCGTGAACTTGGTATTGCGGCTGGCGCCATTCACTCGGGGTTAAATGCCCCAGAAGTAATGGATACCTTTCGCAAACTACACAGTGGCGAATTGAAAGTGCTGTATTTGGCGCCCGAGCGATTGTTGCAACGCTCGTTTCAAGAACGCTTACAAGAGGTGCAGGTTTCACTGATTGCTGTTGATGAGGCGCATTGTATTTCGCAATGGGGCCATGATTTTCGCCCAGAATACGGGCAGCTTGGTGAAGTTCGCGAACAGTTACCGGGAGCGCCCGTGTTGGCATTAACAGCAACGGCCGATGCGGTAACACGGCAAGATATAATAGAGCGCCTACACCTCGATGATTCTGCGCTAGTGCAAGGTTCGTTTGATCGCCCAAATATTCGTTATCTAGTGCAAGAAAAATATAAGCCGCGCACGCAAGTGCTTAAATACGTTAAACGCCAACGCGGTGCTTCTGGCATTATTTATTGTGGCAGCCGTAAACGCACCGAAGAGCTGGCAGAAATGCTCATGCGCGAAGGCATTCGTGCGGCGGCATACAACGCTGGGCTGCCTCACGATCAACGAGCTGCTGCATTACAGGGCTTTATTCGTGATGATATTGATGTAATCGTGGCTACTGTGGCTTTTGGTATGGGTATCAATAAACCAAATGTGCGTTTTGTAATGCACTACGATTTACCCCGTAGCGTAGAAGCTTATTACCAAGAAACTGGCCGTGCTGGCCGCGATGGTGCTGCAGCGGAAGCTGTAATGCTCTACGAACCGAGTGATGCAGCTTGGGTGTGGAAAATCCTAGAAGAACACGATGAAACCCCGCAGTTACGGGTAGAAAAACAGAAGTTCTCGGCCATGACATCATTCGCCGAAGCGCAAACTTGCCGCCGTGTTGTTCTGCTCAATTATTTTAATGAATATCGCGATAAAGCCTGCGGAAACTGTGATCTATGTATTCAGCCGCCACGCCAATACGATGGTACCGTTGATGCGCAGAAAGCGTTAAGTTGCGTGTATCGTACGGGCCAGCAGTTTGGAGTGCATCATGTGGTTGATGTACTTCGTGGTAGCCAGAATCAAAAAATTAAGCAATTCAATCATGAGCAGCTTTCTACCTATGGAATCGGCAGTGATCATTCGGCTGAATATTGGGTTTCGGTGTTACGGCAGTTAATTCACCGAGGTTTACTGCTGCAAGATATTCGCCGGCATAGCGCATTAGTACTAACCGAAGAAGCGCGGCCGGTGCTGCGGGGTGAGGTTGCCCTTACTTTGGCGGAGCCGCGTTTAGCTACAACTGCACAGTTAAACAGTGTGGTTGAACAAGGCCAGCACGATAAAGCGTTGTTCCGGCGCTTGAAGAAATTACGTAAAGAAATAGCCGAAAAAGAAGGCAAACCGCCATTTGTAGTATTCAGCGATGTCAGTTTACAAGAGATGGCGCTGCTGCTACCCAGCACTGAGAGTGAGTTCTTGCGTGTTTCGGGTGTAGGGCAAATCAAGCTTGAACGCTATGGCGAAGCCTTTATAACCGAAATCACCGATTACCTTGCTGCTGAGAACTGAATAATCTTCCAGCACTTGTAATTATATTGTTATATTTGTTGTATAATCTATACTCAGAAAAATGACAGGCAGATTACAATTAGGTAACAAAAAAGAAGCAATTTTCAGCGAAAAACCTATGAAACTGTCACGAATTTGTCATAGAATACGCGCGCTTTAATTTACGATTGTCATTGAATTGAAATAATTCAGTATTATCGTTGTGCGTCCAAGCTTATTAGAAAACTCTCACACACTAACTATGCAGGAAAATTGGCATGACTAAGACAACGAAACTGACTCGCATTGCAGCAGCAGTAGCGCTTACGTTGGGTATGTCTGGAATCGCAATAGCAGATACGTCATCTGCAATGCGCGGCCAGATCGTTGGTCCACAAGGCGAAGTAGTGGCCGGCACTCGCGTAATCATTCAGCACGTTCCATCAGGTACCGTTACCACAGCAACAACTAACGAAGCGGGTATCTTTACCGCAACGGGTTTGCGCGTTGGCGGTCCTTACCTTGTCATCATCGATTCTGATGTATACGAAGGCAAAACCTTAGAAGATATCTTCCTGCAGTTAGGTGATGCTTATCGTTTAAACGCACAGTTAGATGAGCGCCGCGATAACATCGAGCGTATTACAGTAACTGGCCGCACAATTAATACTACTTCATTACAAGCTGGCTCTTCGAGCACTTGGGGTGAAAACGAAATCCGTAACATGCCAACATTTGACCGCGATTTGAAAGATGTTGTGCGTCAAAACCCATTGGCAACTGATTTAGGTGACAATAACCGTTCACTTACTGTTGGTGGTAATAACCCACGTTATAACAGTATTACAGTTGACGGCATTGGCCAAAACGATGATTTCGGTTTGAACAGTGGTGGTTACCCAACTAATCGTTCACCAATTTCAATCGATGCAATTGAACAGGTTTCAATTCAATCGGTACCATTCAACGCACGTTATAGCGGTTTCACTGGTGCTCGCATCAACGCTGTAACTCGTTCAGGTACTAACGAATTCTTCGGTTCACTTTTCTATGAACTAGCAAATGATGAATTAGCGGGAACGCCAGATCCAAGCCGTTATACGCCAAATGCGAACCGCCCTAATTTAGATTATAAAGAAGAATCTTATGGCTTTAGTTTAGGCGGCCCGATTCTTCAAGATCGTTTGTTCTTCTTTGTGAACTACGAAGAGTATAAAGAACCAACTTCAATTGCGCAGGGCCCACTTGGTTCTTCTGCTGTTGAAACTAAAAATATCGATCCGAGCGTAATTAGCCGCATTCAAAGCATTGCTAGCAATGTTTACGGTGTTGATGCTGGTGATTGGAACGTTCAACCAGAACAGCAAGATGAGAAAATTTTAGCGAAGATCGATTGGAACATTAACAATGATCACCGTTTATCATTTACTTATCAAAGTGCTCAAGATGTTGGTGCGAACAACACCACAACTGGTGGTCGAACCAACTTGAACCTAAACTCTTATTGGTACTTGCGTACCCAAGAGATGGATAACTTTGCAACGCAAATTTATTCAAACTGGACAAACAACTTTAGTACTGAGTTTAAAGCATCGGTTAAAGATGTAGCTACTGGGCAAGACCCAATGCTTGGCCGTAATTTTGGTCAGGTACAAATTCGCTTCACTGATGAAGAAAACGCAGGTGGTGACGGCGGCCAAATCAACATAGGCCCAGATCGTTCACGCCACGCTAACAGCTTAGAAACCACTACAACTGAAATTCAGTTGCACGGTGAATATCTGTTGAATGAACATCAAATTCAGTTTGGTGCTGAATACCAAAATATTGATGTATTCAATGAATTCGTACAAAACTCATTAGGTAACTTCTACTTTGATAGCATTGCTGATTTTGAAAACCAGTTTGCTGCTTCAGTTGAATACCAAAATGCATTCACTAACGTAGCTGCTGATGGCGCTGCGAACTTCGATTACGGCACTATGGCGCTGTACTTGCAAGATACGTGGGATGTTAACTGGGACCTTACACTAAGCTTTGGTTTGCGTTATGAGCGTTTCAGCACTGATGACGTTCCTGCCTTGAATCAGAACTTTGTTGATCGTTACGGCTTTGCCAACACGAACAACATGGATGGCTTAGATTTATTGCTTCCACGCTTTAGCTTTAACTACCAGTTCAACGATAACATCACTATTCGTGGTGGTGCCGGTATGTTCGCAGGTGGACGTCCTAATGTTTGGATTTCAAACGCATACTCTAACGATGGTGTAACCGTTGTTGCTGCTCCTAACTTATCTAATGTTGAGAATGTAGACATCACTTCTGTTCCACAAGAAATGCGTGATTCGTTAGCGGCTGGTGATGGTAACACCACACCAATCGACCCTAACTTCAAAATGCCATACGACACTCGTTACAGCTTAGCGGTTGATTACGAAGAGTTAGATTTAGGCTACTTGGGTGAAGGCTGGTTTGCTTCTGCGGAATTTATCTACACTGAGAAAGACCGTGAAGTTGCATGGACCAACCTCACTAAAGCCCCATTGTTAGATGACGCGGGTAACCAAGTAACTACTGCTGGTGGTCGTCCATTATACGTAGGTTGGGATCCGCTAGCAGGTGAGCGCCCTGATACAGTTGGTGGTTTTAACACTAACCGTTTCGATATTTTGTTAACCAACGTATCTGGTGGCCGTAGCTTAATTTCTACTTTGAGCTTGGGTAACAACTGGGATAACGGTTTAAGTGTTCGCGTTAGCTACACTAACCAAGATGTGAAAGATATTACATCTGGTGGTTCATCTACAGCGCATTCAAACTACAACTTCCAAACAGCTATTGATAAGCAAAACCCAACTGTGGGCCGTGCTTCATACGAAATCGAACACCGTTTGATGGCGTCTGTTAACTACAGCCGTGAGTTTTTCCCTGGCTATCGTTCTAACTTCAGCTTGTTCTGGGACCGCACTTCTGGTCGTCCTTACAGCTATGCACTTGATACCTTCCGCTTCCGTGGATTTGGTGACGGTTCATCGAGCAACTTGTGGTCTTCTACCAACTACTTGCCTTACATTCCAAGTGGTGCTGATGATCCGAACGTACGCTATACTGGTGGGTTAACTTACGCACAGTTCGCTGAGTGGATTCAATCTGCAAACTTAGAGCAGTTTGCTGGTGGCTACGCAGTACGTAACGAAGGTAACCGTGGTCCTTGGAACACCAACCTAGATTTCCGCTTCGAGCAAGAAATCCGTGGTTTCATGGAAGGTCATAAAGGCGCAATCTATCTTGATATCCGTAACGTGTTAGCGTTATTAGATCAGAAGAACCAACGCCACACTGTGAGCTTTGCTGATACAGGTGTTCGCTTAGCTTCAGTAGGTATCGATACTGAAACTGGACAATACATTTATGGCGCACCGTTTGGTGGCTTCGATGAAACGCCAGCTTCTGCAACCCGGTTTAACGCTCGTGCGTCAACTTGGTCTGCTAAAATTGGTATTCGTTACCAGTTCTAATAACTTGGGATAATCCCTATATGTTATAGAATCTACGTAATAGAAGAATTAAAACCGGTCATTGTGAAAACAATGGCCGGTTTTTTTATTGGGTTAAGGCTAAAGTCTAATCCGAAAGTGGTATGTAAGTTGCTAAGGTTTAAATAGGATAGAAGAATAGGATAAATAGGATAGACGAATAGAATAAAGAAATAGATGGTTGCTTTTTTTAACTGCTTTACTTCATGCGCTTCGGTGCCTTACTGAGGTTTTGGCATTGCATGGTTTTTGCTCATATGATGAGTATCGAATAACAACAATTAGGAAATGCTGATGAATTCTATTTTCGTGTTGATCTTAGGTATTGTGGCAATGGCACTTGGATACTTTATTTACTCCAAGTTTATTGCTGAAAAAATTTATAAACTCGACGCAAACTTCCGCACGCCCGCACACGAATTCGAAGATGGTGTAGATTTTGTGCCCACGAACAAATTCGTATTATGGGGCCATCACTTCACCTCGGTGGCTGGTGCTGCACCTATCATTGGCCCTGCAATCGCTGTTATCTGGGGTTGGGTGCCGGCGTTTCTTTGGGTTATCTTCGGCACTATCTTTTTCGCTGGTGTACACGATGCTGGCGCAATTTGGGCGAGCAACCGTAATAAAGCAAAATCAATCGGTGCATTAACGGGCGATATCGTAGGCAAACGTGCTCGAAGCTTATTTATGATCGTTATTTTTCTTGTGCTTCTGATGGTAAACGCCGTATTTGCGGTGGTTATTGCTGGCCTTTTGGTTGATTTTAATAGTGCGGTAGTACCGGTTTGGGGGGCAATATTTGTAGCCCTCATTATTGGCCAACTTATCTATAGAAAATTAGTTGGGCTAATAGCGGTTTCGATTATTGGTGTTATAGCCCTGTATGCATTAATCGGGCTTGGGCCGGTGTTTCCTGTAGCGCTACCAGAAACTTTTATGGGCCTATCTGATCGTGCTCAATGGATTGTTATTCTCTTCGGCTATGCTGCTATTGCTTCACTATTACCGGTGTGGATGTTGTTGCAACCACGCGATTACATTAATGGTTTGCAGTTGTTCATTGGCTTAATTCTTCTATACGCTGCGGTTTTAATAGCGGGCCCGAACATGGTTGCCCCCGCGTTTAACACCGATCTACCGGCGAATACGCCGTCAATGATTCCGCTACTGTTTGTAACCATTGCCTGTGGTGCTATTTCTGGCTTCCATGGCCTAGTTGCCGGCGGTACAACATCGAAGCAGTTAGATAAAGAAACCGATGCCCGTTTCGTTGGTTACTTCGGTGCGGTAGGTGAGGGCTCGCTTGCGTTGGCGGCAATTATTGCAGCCTGTGCAGGTTTTGCTACCTTCGGAGATTGGCAAGCGGTGTATCACAGCTTCGGCCAAGGCGGTGTAAACGCGTTTGTGGCCGGGGGCGCTAGTATTATTAGCGAAGGCATTGGCTTGAGTGAAAATCTCGCGCAAACCCTGCTCACAGTAATGGCGGTACTATTTGCGGGTACAACCATGGATACCGGCCTGCGTTTACAACGCTATATTTTTCAAGAGTGGGGCTCAATCTACAACATAAGTTGGATGCAGCGCGTGGTGCCTGCTACCTTGCTAGCCGTTGGCGCATGTTTGTTATTAGCCTTTGGTGCGGGCGGTGCCGATGGTTCCGGTGGTTTAACTATTTGGCCGTTGTTCGGCACAACTAATCAGTTACTTGCAGGGCTTACATTGCTGGTGATAACTGTAATGCTCGTGCGTTATGGCCGGCCGATGTATGTAACCCTGATTCCACTTATCTTCTTGTTGGTAATGACAGTAGCGGCGTTAGTTCTGCAGTTGCATACTTTCTATAATCAGCAAGATTGGTTCTTGTTTGGCCTCGATATTGTGGTGTTAATTGCCGCGATACTAATAGCACTCGAGTGTGGCTCTGTGTTAACACGTTTACGGAAAGGCGAGAAGAACTTAGAGTAAGGATAGGATTTACGCTATAGGCTTGTGTTGCAGCCCTAACTTTGCAAATAGCGCGAAGTTAGGGCTATGTTTTAACTAGATGTCTATATTTTGGGTGTATAAGTATTCGAGGTATAAAGTTATGGCGCGGGGCGATAAGCAAGGTAGCAAACTTGGTCAAATAAAAGCGTTTTGGAAAAAGGCGAATGCGTTCGCCGAAGAGGCTTATAATGCGCCTTATCGCTCGGCTATTGCTCGCGCACAACGAGACCAAGACGATTTATTTATGTTGTTGGTTTATTCAGAATTGATGGGTATTCCAAACCCAGCTACTTTTTATACTATGGAGTTACAACCGCTAATGCTCGAGCGTTTTCACGAATGGCATATTCGTATGGGTATGGAACACTCGCCTCTTGATAATATGCGGTGCTGTTAATGCCTTCTATCAATCAGTTAGTAGATGAACTAACGAATAAAAAGCTAATTTTAGTGGGCGGCAAAGGTGGCGTGGGTAAAACCACATTATCCAGCGCCATTGCGGTTGAACTCTCAGCGCAAGATAAGCGAGTTTTAATTATCTCTACAGATCCTGCACATAGCCTAGGCGATGCTTTAGGCTGCAACGTAGGGAATCGTATACAAGCGATTCATGATAATCTCGATGCTTTAGAAATAGACCCAGAAAGCGAAGTGAATGCTCACATCGATAAAATTATTGCACAAACAAAGCAGTTTGTTCACCCACAGATGTATTCCGAGGTAGAGCGTCAGCTGCGTAGTTCGGCACAATCACCGGGTGCGCAAGAAGCCGCCTTACTAGAGCGTATGTGCCGTGAAATAGATCAAGGCATTGATAAATACGATGTGCTAATTTTCGATACCGCGCCAACAGGGCACACGTTGCGTTTATTGAGCTTGCCGGAATCAATGGCCGCCTGGACCCAAGGAATGCTGAAGCACGATAAAAAATCGCAGGAATTATCTGGGGTATTGGCTCACTTAGCGCCAAAATCTGGGAAAGATATTGATAACCCAGTGGTGGAACCTATGAGCCTAGCTACCGCCGAAATGAGTGAGCGCAGCAAAGGTATTACCGAAACGCTACTAAATCGGCAGCGGCTCTTTCAGCGCACTCGGCGTATTCTGAAAGATGCTGAACATACAGCTTTATTATTTGTGCTGACGCCAGAAAAATTGCCGATTTTAGAAACAGAACGCGCCGTAAAATCGTTATTAGCAGCGAAATTGCCGATAGCAGGCTTATTAGTAAACCGAGTATTGCCGGCAAACGCTGATGGTGGTTTTTTAGCACAGCGTAGAGAGCTTGAGCAGCACCGCCTAGTTGAAATTGATAAGATATTTAAACAACTCCCGCGCTATCGAGTGCCTTTGCAAGCAACCGATATTGAAGGTGTTGAAGGTTTACGAAGTTTGTTTGCTAGTTAGCGTAGTGGCTCGCAAAGTAAAAAATGAAGGGCTTTCACTCTTGAATAGTAGTGAAAGCCCTTTTTTTGCGGTTAATATTCTCTAGCGATTAATATCTTCTGCTCGGGGCGCCGACATAGGTTGCGCTTCGAGTTTTGGATACGGGTTCTCACGGAGAAGTTCGCGAAGCACTTGAATGCCGCGATCTAATTGCGCATCACCGCCATTGAAGGTAGCAAATGGTAGGTTATCAATTTCGATATCAGGGGTAACACCGAAACCTTCCAGCACCCAGCGGCCGTCCATTGCGTGTTGTGGCGTTTCGGCAACGCGGGCAACTCCTCGATCGGCTAAGCTATTGCGGCCAGAGAGCCATACACCCGCCCCGGTAGTTTGCTTACCAACGAGCGGCCCCAAATTCAGCGCTTTAACACCTGCGGCGAAGGTTTCACCATCTGAGTAGGTTAGTTGGTCGGTGAGCACTACTAGTTGTCCCATAAAGGCTTGCTGCATGTTGGTATAGCCTTCACCTAAACGGGGTTGCCAGAAGCTCCAAGCGCGGCGTAAGAGCTTTTCAATAATCCAACTATCAATGTTGCCACCGCGATTCCGGCGTACATCGATAATCAACCCTTCTTTTTGGTAGTTTGCATAAAACTCACGAGCAAAGCTGGCAATATCACCGCCACCCATTGCGTATAAGTGCAAGTAACCAAACTTACCATCACTTGCCTCGGCAACTTTATCGCGGTTATTTTCAACCCATGTTTCATAACGCAACCGATGATCGCGGCCAGTACTCACAGGAGTAACCACGGTTTGATGCGTTTCACCATTACGAGCAATGTTTAATAATACCTGTTTACCGGTTTGGCCACGCAATGCGGTGATTAATTCACCAAGATGGCTAACTGAGCGGCCGTTAATATGGGTAATAACATCACCCACGGCCGCATCAACTCCGGGTGCGCTCAAAGGCGCCGCTTGATCTGGTAAATCAGCATCCACCCGATAAATGGTATCGATACGAAGCCCGTTAGCGGCCATGCTGAACTGCCCGCCTAAGCTTGCGCCACTGGCGCGCTCCCGAGGTGTTGAATATTCACCACCGCGCACTTGGGAATGCAATACATTGAGCTCACTAAGTAATTGTGAAAATACATCATCAAGCTCATGCCGGTCGGTTAGGCGATCCAATAGAGGTTCGTAGCGTTTGCGCATTTCTTCCCAATCAATACCCCGCATATTGCTATCAAATAAGAAATCACGGTGCATTAACCAGGCATCGCGAAACATTTGCCGCCACTCTTCGGTAGGCGAAAATGCCAACTGCCAATCGCTTGTGCTCACTCTTGCGTTGGTTAAACTACTAGGCGCAGTTGCATTGGCGCTCACAATAAACATATTGCTAGCACCATTTTGGCTGAAGAATAAACGTTTACCATCGAGCGATAACTGATATCCACTTACGTTGGTTGCAAAGGGCTCGGTTTTTACATCGGTTTGGCTAAATGCAATGCTATGTAACGTTGGTGGTGTGCTCCAATCAAACGCACGCGTTTGCACATATAGGCGCTCATCGTTAGCACTCAAATTGTAGTAGTTATCTGCAGCTACTGGCACTTGCCATAAACGTTCAGCTGCACCCGCTAAATCTACACCTTGTTCTTTTGCAGCTTCGTTATTACAGCTCGCAACTTCCTGAGGCGGCGCAAATGGAAAGCAGGCATCGGGCTTCAGTGCCACAGCATAAATCAACGAGCGCTTGTTAAACATAGGCCCTAAATTGCGATCTCCCCATGGCGAACTTGGCGTGGCACGGAAATTACGATCCGAAAGGAAGTATAACCAGTTGCCATCACGGCTAAACGCCGGCGATCCTGATTCATATTTAGCAGAGGTTATAACCTCTGATTCCTGAGTAGTTAGAGAATATACCCATACTTCTCGGCGTGTATTATCTTGGCCGTTGCGCGCAAAGGCCAATAGCTCACTATCCGCATTCCAAACCATATCAGCGATACCCGAATGGCCCACAGCACCTTGGTTAATTCGCTGGTTTTCCCCTGATTCTAAGTTGAGTAACCAAAGATCACCGTTTTTATCATCATGGGCTAACCATTTGCCATCAGGTGATTGCGAAAGATTCCAACGAAAGGTAGTGCCATTATCGGTGAGCTGCTCAGCACCCTCTGAACCATCAGCCGGGAAGCGCCAAATCTCATTTTCACCCGTGTGATCGTTAAGTGCATATACCCATTTGCCATCAAGGCTAAGCACGGCATTACGTGAGCGGCTTTCGGCGGGCGTAGCAATTTGCACTAAGCGGCGAGGGCCCGTGTTAGCAACAGCTATTTGGCTTCGTGCGGTAATCACAACCTGATCGTTACTATCAAAGCGTGTAGAGGTGATATAGCTCAACGGGTTTTCTAACCACCGCTCTTGCCGTTCGGTAAAATCGCTCGTGAGTTCGATAGGTAATGTGCGCGAATTGCCGCTAGCAATATTTAGCACATGCAAATCGGCGCCCCGTTGATAAACAATATTGCCTGCGCTAAGGCTCGCCGACCAAATCTGCCAATCATCATAATTTGTGTGTTGGCGGAAATCGCGGCCAGCGGTTGTCATCGACCAAATATTTGGTGTGCCATCAGCATCACTAATAAAATAGATGCGGCCTTCATAATACATGGGCCGCTTCACTGAGCCTTCATGGTTAGCCGTTAGCAAGGTGGCTTCTTGGTTCGCGCCCATGTTATAGCGCCAGATTTCGCCCTTAGCTCCGCCACGATATACACGGGCGTTATCACCCGTGGCTTGTAGCCCGAAGCGAGTGAAATAAACCTCTGCACCGTTGCTATTGGTTGCACCTTCAATGGCATCCACTAACGGTAATGTGGTTGTGGCTAAACTTTCTGGATTAACCGTACGCAACACCCATTGATTAGCCGGGCCAACCACGTTATCAGTGCTATACATTACCTCGCCATTTGGTGTCCAACCTTGCACCCGCACACGGCTATTTTCGAAGCTCACGCGCTTGGGAATACCGCCGGCAAGTGGCATTACGTAAACTTCAGCGGCCCCTTCATAATTCGCCACGTAGGCAACATATTCGCCATTATTGGAAATAGCGGCTCCGATTTCTTCAGTGGGGTGAGTGGTAAGGCGTTTGGTGCTTTCCGCGGTGCTGTGCCATAAATCACCTTCAGCAGTAAACACGATGTGATCTTGATGAATAGCAGGCGCGCGATAATAACCTTGCTCAGCATGCGCGGTAGCACTGAGCAAGGCGGCCGTAATTAAGCCAAGTGAGAATGTGTGCATTTTCATGGGGTAATTCCGCTCTAGTTAGGAAAAGGCCTAGAGCAGAATTACCGTTTAGAGTTAGTTCTTGTCCGGTATATTCGAAGAGCCTAGGCCACCACTGATTACCAGCTGCAAAGCTTCTGCTGGTTTCATATCAATATTCTTCGTACAGGATTTGGGAACAATTACGGTATAACCACCAACGTTATAGGCCATGGGTAAAAATACAGCTAACTGTTCTTCTTCGAGTAACGAAGACATACGATCATCTTTTATACCGCTTTTCTTGGTAACAATGCCAATCAGTTCAACGTCTGATTGTGGGAGTTTAACGAGAACTACCGATTCATCAGCAAAGTTCTTTCCAGACATAACTTCCATGATGTCTTGCAGCATGCCATAGATTTGTTTCGTACCCGGAATCTTCATCAGTATTCGGCCGGGCATTTGCCATAACCAATCAGCACTTTGCCAACGAGCACTGAAGCCCACAAGGGTACAAATGCTAAGAAAAGCAAGCGTGGCCATGCCCGGAATATACCATTCAGGGCGAAGCACCAATTCTAAAACTGGTGCAAGCCTAGATTCGATAGTTATCAAAAACCAACGAATAACCTCAATGGTAATCACCAAGGGTAAAATGATAGCCAAGCCTTTTAATAAACTACGAATAACAATTTTCATGGTTTTTCTCTTATTGCCTAACTTAGTTTATTGCTTGTAGGCGTTGGGTGAATAATTTAAATGACTAGCTTAAATGAATAACTTAGCTAGATACTACAGCGCTGATACCTAGAATGATAATAGCTACGTTGGCAAACCAGCTCAGCATAAAAAAGTAGCTGCGGGGGCTTGGGTTTTTATTGGTGGCGATACCGTAGTAAAGCACCATGTGGGCAATTCGGCTCACTACCATAATCGCCATTAGGCCTTGCAGCCACTGTGGGTTAGCGCCAGCGAGCACGGCAAAAATAGCGCCGCCGATCATAGTGCCAGCGTTTTCTAATGTGTTTTGGTGCGTTCTCCACGCCCGAAAAGTAAAGTAGTTATGGCCAGCATCGCGAGGGGGTAATCCAGGTATAGCGCCAGGTTGTGAGGCTTTTGAGTAAGAGGCAACGAGCCATTGCAACAGTATAATACCTAGCAAAATGCCTAACCAAAGAATAGTACCGTTGTATTCGGAAAGATCTAGAATCATGTGCGTTGCTCCAATTCGGGGAATAAATTCAAAAACTGAACGTTTAAGGTATAGTTATAACTTACTACTGTAGCTTACTCTACAGATCTTAGGAGATAGAACCATGCAAAAATTCATGAAGCACTCGCTTTTGAGTTCGCTGGTATTAGCGAGCAGCTTACTTCTGGGATGTTCCGAAAAATCCGAGATACCCCCTTCACAGGGCATTACTGCTGCATCATCGGCAAGTGTGGCTGATGCAATAAAGGCACGTATTGAAAGTGATGCATCAACAGCATGTATTGCCGCCGCGCGATTACAACGGAATGAAAACGGCACCTTTACCAGTGAACGTGGATTTTATTGTGCCGATCAACAAAGTAACCTGCCTGATGCTGATTCGCGATATGAGATAGGTTCTATCTCTAAACCTATGCTTGCAGGTATTTATGCGCAACTGGTGGCGGACGGCAAGCTTGATATCCATCAACCCTTACAAGATTGGGTGCCGGAAGGTATTGAGGTGCCGCAAATGGGCGAAAAGCCGATTCTGCTCCGGCATATGCTTACGCACACTTCCGGTTTACCCCGTTTACCTGCATTGTTAATGCCAGCTGAAGTAAACGACCCTTACGCTGATTTCACTGAAGAAGCGCTTTGGCAATCACTAGCGCAGGCGCAGTTAGTAGCTGAACCGGGCGCACAATTCGGCTATTCGAACTTTGCGTTTATGATGCTTTCAAAGATAGCGGCTAAAGCCTCGGGCTTATCGTTAGCCGAACTTTATGAGCAAACACTCTATGCACCGCTTGGCATGGCTAATGCCAGCTTTACTGGCGATACCATGCCGCCACTCAGTGCTGAAGGTGAGGCGGTATTGAATTGGAATTTCGCTGAAGATATGCAGGGGGTTGGCGGTGTGCGCGCAAGCTTAAGTGATATGGAGGCTTGGGTGGCGGCACAGCTTGGTTGGGGGCCAGAATCGTTGAGCGCAGCGCTTGCCACTAGCCATGAGGTATTAGCAGAAACCGCGCAAGTAAATGTGGGTTGGGCATGGTTATATGCGCCAGTACAAGGCATCACGTATCTTACTCACGGTGGCGGCACAGGCGGGTTTGCGAGCATGGTGGCCATTGATACCGAAGCGCAACAGGCTGCAATTGTATTAAGTAATGGAGCTCTGTATCAAACAGGTGATGTGCAAGCGTTAGCATTGCATTTGCTCGATGCGAATATTCCGCCGGGCACGCCTTACATACCAACGGCAATGCCAGATTCAGTGAACCTTGCTGATTATTTGGGTTATTACGAATTAGTGCCTGGGTTCATTGTGCACGTGTTTGAAGAAAATGGTAGGTTGATGATTCAAGCGACAGGCCAACCTTCTGCGCCAGTAACCTATAGCGAGGAAGATGTGTTTGAGAATATAGCTTTTGGAGCACGCTTTGTGTTTGCTCGCAACGAAGCAGGCGAAGTAGCTTCGGTAACGCTTTATCAAGCAGGCCAAGAGCTTTCTGGTGAAAGAAAGCTAACCGCTGAATGATGGTTAATTAATTAAAATCTCCATGTAAACCAGCCGGCAAGCTAATATTTTGTCGGTTGGTTTTATAGAAGCCTTTTTAATAGTCTTAAAAGCGCAGCCTGCTTTACGGGCTTGGGCAAGAACGCGGCCTGAATTTCAATTACCTGCTCGCGAATACTCTCATCTGGGTCGGCAGTACTGAGAATAGCGGGCAGCTGCCTGTGCCATTTTTCTCTCAGCATGCGAATGCCTGTAACACCCACTTCATCATTATCTAAGTGATAATCAACAAAAAGTAGATTGGGCTTTTTGCTCACGGCCATGGCTTCTTCAATTGAATGGCAAGCGGTAACTTCGGCGCCCCAACCACGGAGAAGTTTGGCAATCGCTAATCGCAGAGTTACATCATTATCTAATAAAATAACGTGAATGCCGTTCAATACAGCGCCTTGCTGCGGAGTGCCTTGCACTACTATTGGCTTTGCAACATCGCCTTGCCATCCACTAACCGGCAGTAAAACGCCAAAACAAGTGCCTTGGTTTTCGATTGATTTGAGGGTGATAGGAATCTGTAATAGCCTGCACATCCTTTCAACAATAGCTAAACCAAGCCCCAATCCAGGATTATCAGCTTGATCGCCGAGCTGGTGGAACTCTTTGAATATTTCGTTTTGTTTATCAGCCGGAATACCACGGCCAGTATCGATAATTTGTAGCTCAATCGAATGTTTATCGCGGCGGCGAACACCACACAAAACTCGGCCACTATCGGTGTAGCGAATGGCGTTAGAAATAAGATTTTGAATCACTCTCGAAAGCAGGCGCTTATCGGTTACTACCAATGCTTTGGTGGGCTTTACTCGAAGCGTAATGCCCTTTTCTTTGGCTAAGATACTAAATGATTCAGCGAGCGGCAGTAATACATCGTTTAATGGCACTTGCTGAATATCGGGTTTCAAGTTACCTGATTCGAGCTTGGTCATTTCCAATAGCATGGTAAGTAATTCTTCAGCATTGCTGAGTGATTGCTGAATTTGCGCAGCTAAAGCAAACTCTTCTTGTTGTTCAGCGTGCTCTAAGCGCTGCTGTAACATTTCACAAAACAATGATGCGGCATTAAACGGTTGCATAAGATCATGGCCTGCAGCGGCAAAAAACCGTGATTTACTCAAATGCGCTTCTTCTGCAGCTCGCTTTGCGAGCTCCATTAAGCTGTTGGCTTCCGTAAGCTCCTGAGTACGCTCCTTTACGCGGTTTTCTAGCTCTTGGTTAATGCTGTGCAGTTCTTCTTGTGCCTTAACCAATTTCGTTACGTCGGTGTATGCCGTAACAAAGCCGCCTTCGGGCATAGGGTTGCCTTGTAGTTCGATAACGCGGCCTTCATGCTGGCGCTGGTAGCGATAGCTGCTACCACGGCGGAGGTAATTTAAGCGCTTGTTAACTTCTTCTTGGATATCTGCATCGGGGTCGCCAAATAGGCCTCGTTTGGCGTTGTAGCGCAACAGCTCAACAACCGGCATTCCGGCATGAATAAAACCATCGGGGTAATTGAAAATTTCTAAATAGCGCCGGTTCCAGGCAACTAATCGAAGATCTTTATCTATTACACTAATGCCTTGTGGAATATTTTCTACGCTGGCTTGCAATAGCTCACGATTGAACCGATACAGGCGGGAAGCCTCGGTGGCCCAATCAGCCATTGCTTCCGCGTTTACTTCCGATGTGCGTGCCAGCCCATGCAAAATCAAGCGGCTTGCGGCACTGCCAACGGCGCCGGCGAGTTCACGTTCAACGCGCTGCAACAATACCGGAGGCACCAACCCTTCAGCGGGAGCTGCGGCTAATGTGAGGCCCAACCGCTTATCTAGTTGCACGGTATCTTTTGCATCAATAAAGCGGCTGAGTACCGAACGGAGCTTACCCCAGCTTACGTGTGGCCGAGAACTCACATCGGTGTAATCGGCATTGGGCTGCAAATACCGCTGCGCATGTTTACGATCAACCGAGCTATCAGGAAGGAATAAAGAAACCAAAACGAACAGCAGAATATTGGTCGATAAGCTAATAAGAATACTGTTACTAATGGCTAAATCGGTAAGTTGCTGGCTGCTGCTGAGCGAAGGTAGCAGCAACAGAATTGCCCATATAATCGTACCCGCACTTAGCCCGGCTATGGCGCCTATACGGCTGCTTCGTTGCCAAACTAACCCACCGATAAGTGCAGGCCCCAACTGTGCAAGTAATGCCATGGCAATCAGCCCATTACTTACTAATGGAACGCCGCTTTCAGTAGCCTCATGGTACAAATAGGCCAATGAAATGATGAGCACCATGGTAAGCCTGCGAATGGTAAGCACAACGCCAGAGGTAAGCTTAAACTCTTGTTGTTTGGCTTTACGCCAGCGCAACCACAGCGGCGTGAATACATCATTCGAAATCATAATACTAAGCGCTAATGTGGCCATAATTACCATACTAGTGGCCGCCGCTAAGCCACCGATAAACGCAATCATACTAATATCGGGCCGATCCATGAGCACCGGTAATGCCAACATGAACATATCTTCGCCGCGGCTTTCGGGCACGAGTAAAATGCCTGCAAGGGTAATAGGGAGAATGAAAAAATTGATTGCGAATAAATACAAAGGGAACGCCCAACGCGCTGCTTTTAATTCATCCGGGTGAGTATTTTCAATGAAGTTGACATGAAATTGCCGCGGCAACAAAAACATTGCTAAAGCACCGAGCAGCATGTGCGTAATGTAAATGTAAGTGCCGTTCGGTAAGCCTTCTAAGGCCTCCTGAGCCAAAGGCGCCGCTGCCGCTTGTATGAATAAATCAGTGAAGCCGTTGAATAACTGATAGGTGCAAAAAAGGCCAACGAGCGCAAAACTAAGAAGCTTTATAATCGATTCAAAGGCCACAGCATCCATTAGCCCTGGGTGCTTTTCTGATAAGCTCAGCTTGCGCGCACCAAATAGAATAGCAAACAGAATCATCACCACCGCAACACCCGCACTTACATCGGTAAACCAGGGGATACGCGTGGCATCAACACCAGTAACGGCAGAAAAGCTCGCGCTTACTGCGCGCAATTGCAGGGCAATATAAGGAACTAAAGCAACCAATGAAATAAAGGTTACGAACACGGCAATGCTGTGCGATTTGCCATAGCGGGAACCGAGCAAATCGGCAATTGAGGTAAGGTTTTGTTGCTTCACCACGGTTAGAAGCTTCATTAAGAAGCCATGAGCGAACAAGAAAATAAGGATGCCGCCAAGGTAAGTAGGGGCAAACCACCAGCCATAATGAGCTGCTTGCGTTACCGTGCCGTAGAATGCCCAAGTGGTGCAATGCACGCCAAGAACTAGCGAGTAGCGCCATGGCCGAGGCTTATCTTGCTGTTGCTTTTCGCCACGGGATGCAATTAAAAACAGCACCGCTAAATATGCGAGGGCAACAAAAATAACGAGGTAAGCTGGCAACATAAATGATTCTCTTTTTTTCTAACCCAAGGTTTTGAAATTTATTGCTTCTGAGCGCTCAGGCTTTACCATAGAGCCTCGCTATTTATACTCAGGCACTCGGAGCGATACCTTGAAACACCAGCCTATTTGCTGCCCACTTTGCTTACAAACCACTCATGATGAACCTTGGCTTGTTGAAACCCGCAAGTATTTGCAGGGGCGTGAACACTATAATTGCCAGCGTTGTAAGCTTGTTTTTGTGCCCGAAAAGTTTCATGTTTCTGATGATGAAGCCCTAGCAATTTACGATCAACACGATAATAAGCCAAACGATCCAGGCTACCGGAAGTTTTTATCACGGGCAGCAGAACCAGTGTTACGTTTGTTGCCGAAAGGCTCGCAAGGTATCGATTTTGGTTCCGGCCCGGGGCCAACGTTATCAATAATGCTCAATGAATCAGGTATGCACTGCCTAGATTACGATATTTTTTATGCTAATATTCCTGAACGCTTACAGCAAAATTATGATTTTATTACTAGCACCGAGGTATTTGAACATTTGCCTCAACCTCGGCAAGTGTTAGATCAATTAGTGCCGCTTCTGAACGCAGGTGGGTTGCTGGTTATCATGACACAACGACCGAAAACCATCGAACGGTATCAAAAGTGGAACTATATTCTTGATCCAACGCACATCACCTTTTTCCGCGATGAAACCTTTCAATGGATAGCAACCCACTGGGAAATAGAGCTCATTGAACTGCATAAAGATGTTGCGGTATTTCGTAAGGCTTAATCGTAGCCGATAAATAAGTGGCTCAATTAGCGCGGCAAAGTTATTCTTCCTCATCCGCTTTCAACATATCGTGGAAAATAACCCCAGCTTGCGTTCGGTTAATTACCCCGAGCTTTCGTAAAATTGCCGATACGTGCTGCTTAATAGTGGTTTCCTGCACATCCAGTTCATAGGCGATTTGCTTATTCAATAGCCCATCGGCAATGCAGGTGAGTACTTTGAATTGCTGTGGTGTAAGTTGTTCAAGTTTACTGGCAAAATCCTGGCTGGCGGCATTTGCAGGCCGATTAAGCTCATCTTTTAAGTGTTCGGGAAGCCAACTATCACCACTCAATACGGCATCAACCGCATTCATCAGCATGGGTAGTGGTGCCGATTTTGGTACATAAGCGCTGGCGCCAAACGCCATAGCGCGGCGAATAACATCAATACTCTCATTCGCAGAAACAATAAGAATTAATACATCAGGAAATTGATTGCGAACCGCTGTAAGGCCTGTAAGCCCGCGATTTCCTGGCATGTTGAGATCAAGAAATAACAACTCCACCTGCCGCTCTTGCTCGAGCACAGTTTGCAGTTCGGTAAAATTTTCTGCCTCCAATACATCACTGCCAAGGGTAGCAGCTAATGCTTGCTTTAAGGCTGACCGAAATAGTGGGTGATCATCAGCAATAATGGCTCTAGCCATGCTATTCGTCTTTTTCATTGGGCATGGAACCTTGTTGTACCGGATGCATGGCAAACCTGCAAGCCGAGCTTCAAAATTGGTAGAAAAAAGCCACCGCTATTGAACAATAACGGTGGCAATAAGAGTACCAGAGAGAAGTACTTTTAACGTTACCGTACTACTTAGAAACGGTACCCAACAGTGAGTGATACTGTGCGTGGATCGCCATAGTAGCCAATCAGTGTAGTATCGCCACCTAACCCAGGTAAGAACTCGCCAGGGTTATTTGCATCTGGCGTAAGGAATGCATAGTTACCAACGAGGAATTTTTCATTCGTTAGGTTTTTACCATGCACACCTACACGCCATTTACCACTTCCGCTGTACCAGTTCACACCAAGGTTCAAAACGCCATACGCATCTTGGGTTAACAGGTTATTTAGCTCTGTTAAACCGTAGCTGCTGCGGTAGCTGTAGTTACCATTGATCACGAGATCACCGTTCGCAACTCGAAGATCATAGCTAAAGCCAATATTCGCTGTGGTATCAGGTGTATTAGTGATAACAAACTGATCAGTGATATCGATTTGATTACCTTGCGCATCAAAACTTAAAACGTTATTGAAGCTCGCATCAATCAAGCCAACGTTGCCGTAAATGGTTAAATCGTTGGTTGCGATCCAAGTGAACTCGAGCTCTAAACCGGTTGCATCTGATTCACCAACGTTAGCTAACCGCTGATTCAGAACAGTTGCATCATTTGGATCTGGTATTACTGAAACGTACTGGCGGTTTTCATGGTCGAGCATAAATACCGTAGCATTTACCCGTAGGCGGTCAGTAATATCGCTTTTCACACCCACTTCATATGAATACACATCTTCTGGGTTTGCTGCAGGCTCTGCAGTTTCAGCACGCGGGTTAAACGTACCTGATTTGAAACCTTGGCCAAAGCTTGCATAAAACATGGTATCTGCACTGTAGCGATACTCAGCACCCAAACGTGGGGTAACTTTATTCCATGTTTGGCTATCATCTAACACTACTGGTGTGCCAACCTCTGGGCCACGAACATAACCTGGAATCCAGCCTGATTCTGGATATACGGTATCGAAAATTAACCCGTTACGTACAAGCGCTTCTTTCTCATCACGTGTGTAGCGTAAGCCGGCAGTAAAAGACCATTGGTCGTTTAACTGGTAGCTACCTTGGCCGTAAATCGCTTGGCTTTTGCTGTTCGAACAACCAGAAACTTCACGTGTTAAGCCAGGTGTACCAAAAGCAGCTTGGCCAAGCACCTCAAGGATGGCATCGAAGGTACCGCATGAATCAGCATCGTAGTAATACAAGCCGGATACAAAGCTTAAGTTATCTGAGCTGTAGTTGAGCTGGAATTCTTGCGTGAACCACTTATCATCATAAATGGCTGGAACATCAAAGATACGTAGCGAAGTATTATCGAAATCGATATTTACCGGAGAATAGTTTTCACGATTCGCGGTAATCGAACGGAATTGCCATTCTTCATTAATTTCTTGTTCGATCAGTAAGCTTAGGCCTTCTGTTTCAACTTTATTCTCAGTAGGTAAGCTGGTGTAAGAATCATAAAAGCTATCTGGAACAGGTGCATCGGTTAGTAAACTAGGTAGTAAGCGATAGCCACCTTTTGAGTTTGATTCATCATCTGTTTTATCCCAAGCCAAACGCACAAAGGTAGTATCTGATGGATACCATTCCAATGTTGCACGCATTGCTTGCACATCTTTATTGTAGTTTTCACGATCTTGGTTTGGTAAATCACTCGTTAAGAATGAACCATAACCATCGCGTTGAAGATTTGCGTAGCCAAATCCAAAGTACAATGTGTTTTCAATAAGTGGCATTTCACCAGTTACTTTAAGATCACGCTGATTGTAGCTACCTACCGTACCGGAAACCGAAAATTCACGATCTCCAGACATCCGGCGAGTTACATATTTAACTGCACCACCAATGGTGTTCTTCCCATAAAGGGTGCCTTGTGGGCCGCGCAACACTTCGATACGTTCAACGTTCAGAATATCAAGCACTGCACCTTGCGGGCGAGCCACATAGATATCATCAATATAGATACCTACCCCAGGCTCATAACCCCAGAGTGGGTCTTCTTGACCAACACCACGAATAAAAGCGGTGATAGTTGAGTTGGTAGCACGGCTTGTTTGTAATGTTGTATTCGGTGAAAACTGAGCAATTTCCAGTATGTTGGAAATGCCACGTTCAAGAATCTCTGCACCACTCACCGATGTTACGGCAACTGGAACTTCTTGTAGATTTTCCGTAGTACGGCGAGCGGTTACTTCGATGCGCTCAAGGCGCGTGGCTTGCTCTTCTTCATCTGTATCTTGCGCTACTGCTGGCATGGCTATACCAAGTAGAGCACTGGCTACAGCAGCGGCACATAGGTTGCGGCGAAACTGCTGGTTTGTAAATGTAGTTGATTTCATCTTGCTTCCCCCAAGGGTTTGTCTTTTCCAGACGTTATATTTTTGTTACGGATGCAACATTAGCCTAAGTTGAGGAATTTGTGACCTGTACCATAGTACTATGGGTAGAATTTAGTTCTTGGCCGACAATAACGCTCAATTACGAAAACGCTGATGTGCGCATCGAATAATAAAAAAAGAGGTGTTTATGCTGAGTATGATTGGTTTGGTGGGCGGGCTTATATTACTTATATTGCTCACTCTACGCGGGTGGAATCTTTTTATCAGCGCCCCCGTTTGTGCGCTAATCGTAGCACTATGTAGTGGCATTCCGGTATTTCTTGGTGATGTGAATTTTGTTGAGAACTACATGAATGGCTTTTCTGGCTTTGTAGCCTCTTGGTTCTTTATGTTTTTGCTCGGCTCTATCTTCGGTAAATTTATGGAAGATACGGGGGCTGCTGATAGTGTGGCTGAGTGGATTATTAATAAGCTCGGTAAAAAACAAGCGGTAATGGCGGTTGTGCTTGCTTGTGCCATTCTTACCTATGGTGGTGTGAGCGTTTTCGTAGTGGCGTTCTCAGTATACCCAATGGCGTTAAGCTTATTTAAAGATGCAAACCTTCCACGTCGCTTTATTCCTGCAGCACTCGCATTTGGTTCTGTTACTTTCACTATGACATCGGCAGGCTCACCGGAAATTCAAAACTGGATTCCAATCCAATACTTAGGCACTTCGCCCTATGCAGCATGGGAAGTGAGTTTGGTAGTAGCCATTATCATGGCAATTATCGGCTATTGGTGGTTGATGAAAATCATTAATAAGGCAGTAGCTCGGGGCGAGCACTTTGTTGAGCGTGCTAGCGATCCAAAACTAGTAGATCGCCGCCGCCCACACCCAATTACCGGCCTTATTCCATTAATCGTTGTACTCACACTCTCATTTTTATTTCATGAGAAGTATTCGCAAATGGCATTAATAATCGCGCTTACCGGTGGTGTGTTAGCCATTATGGCGATTAACTGGAAGTTCTTTAATGATATGCAACATGCGCTTGGGCAAGCTACTACTGGCGCTTTAGTGGCGATTGGTAATACGGCTGCAGTTGTAGGGTTCGGAGCCGTGGCGCGCGTTACACCGGCGTTTGAACAAGCAGTGGTAGCCATGACATCGCTACCTGGTAATGAATTAGTGGGTGCAGCCGTTGCGGTAAGTGTAATTGCGGGGTTAACCGGCTCTGCATCGGGCGGGCAGGTCATTGCATTGCCCGAAGTTGGGCCGCATTACTTAGCCGCTGGCGTGAGCCCAGATCAGTTACACCGGGTAGTATCTATTTCCTCTGGTGCACTCGATTCGCTGCCACATAACGGTTATGTAGTAACCACTATTCGCGGTATTTGTAATGAAACACACAAAGATGCCTATTGGGCTGTTGGCGCTGTAACGGTAGTAGTGCCGGTGATTGGTTTAAGTATTGCCATCTTGTTATTTAACTTGTTTTAACCTTAGCTTTTAGAAATCGCTTCGGAAGTTATTTAAACATTACCTAAAAAACGAATTGCAGTAGGAGAAGTGGAATGCATGGCAATCTAAACGGCAATATGATGAATACCCAATTATTGGTTATTGATTTGCTTGATTATGCCCGGCAGCAGTTTCCAGAGCAGGAGGTTGTAAGCCGGCGGCTTGAGGGTGATATTCACCGCACCAATTATGCAGAATGTTGGCGCCGCAGTTGTCAGCTGGCGCATGCACTTGATGGGCTTGGTGTGGGCATGGATGATTGCGTGGCTTCTATGGCTTGGAATACTTATCGCCATCTTGAATTGTATTATGCGGTTTCTGGCGTAGGTGCCATTTTGCATACAGTAAACCCGCGGCTATTCGCTGAGCAGATTGAATACATCATTAATCACGCCGAAGATAAATATGTGTTTGTTGATCTTGGTTTTGTAGCCATGCTCGAAGATATTCAAGAGCAACTTCCTACAGTGAAGGGTTACATTGTGCTAACCGACCGCGAGCACATGCCGAAATCATCGCTTCCTAATTTACTTTGTTACGAGGAGCTTATCGGCAATCAACCAGATACTTATGATTGGCCGCGTTTCAATGAAGATCATGCGGCTTCGCTTTGTTACACATCTGGCACTACGGGTAATCCTAAAGGTGTTTGCTATTCGCATCGGGCGTTGGTTTTACATGCGCAAGCTACGGTATCGGCTGCCTTACTTGATTTGCGTGCCGATACCGTTTTATTACCTATGGTAACTATGTACCACGCAAGTGCCTGGGGTGCGCCTTATGCCGCCCCGCTTGCTGGCGCTAAATTGGTATTGCCAGGCAGTGGCATGGATGGCACCAGCATGTGGGAGCTGATCGATAGCGAGAAGGTGAATGTGGGTTTGGGTGTGCCTACCATATGGTTAACATTGCACAATTATCTGCAAGAGAAACAAATTAGCGATACACCGTTAGAGCGGGTTTGCGTGGGTGGCGCTGCATCACCCATAGGCATGGTTCGTACTTATGCAGAGCGTTATAACGTTTATTGGCAACCGATTTGGGGCATGACAGAAACCGCGCCTTTGGCTACTAGCTTGCCACCAACGCCAGCGATTATGGCGCTCCCGAAAGAGCAGCGCTACAAGCTGCAAACCACCGCTGGCCGTGCTGCCTTTGGCGTGGAAATGGAAATATTTGATGCCGATGATGTGGCCGTAGCTCATGATGGTGAAAGCACCGGCGAGCTTCGGGTGCGGGGGCCTTGGATTTGTAATCAGTATTATAAAAATGATGATTTAAGTAGTTTCCCAAATGGCTGGCTTGGCACTGGTGACATCGCCGTTATTGATAAACATGGCTATATGCGTGTTGTGGATCGAAAGAAAGATGTAATTAAAAGCGGTGGAGAATGGATTAGCTCGCTCGAAATTGAAAACATTGTTAGCTTGCATCCGTTGGTGAATGAGTGCGCGGTTGTAGGAGTTAAACACCCTAAATGGGATGAACGGCCTTTACTCTTAGTGGTGCTGAATCAGGGTGAACGTGCAGAGCAGCAAGATATTTTGAATCATTTACAAGGCAAAATTGCTAAATGGTGGACCCCAGATGCGGTTGAATTTGTGGTTGAGCTGCCGAAAACGGGCACTGGAAAAGTACGTAAAAATGAACTCCGCGATGAATATTTGAATTACTTAATTGAGCGAGGAGCCTAACCATGGTTAGTGCAAAATTACAAAAATGGCTGATAGTTGCTTCAGTTATCGCAATGAGTCAGTTTGGGTTAGTGAATGCAGCGGAACTGCCGCTGGTTAAAAAGCAAGTGTTCAGCACCGAGAACTTTCAAACCTATGGCGGCGAAACTATTGCTGAGGTAAAGGTAGGTTGGGAAGCTTATGGCGAGCTCAACGCGGCAAAAGATAATGCAATTTTGATTACCCATTTTTTCTCAGGTAACAGCCATGCCGCCGGCAAATATAGCCATGAGGATGCGCAGCCAGGCTACTGGGACACGATCATTGGCCCGGGTAAAGCGATTGATACCAATGAATTTTATGTGATTAGTATCGATACTTTAGTAAACCAAGAGCCATCTAACCCGAATGTAACCACCACTGGCCCGGCAACCATTAACCCAGAAACAGGTAAACCTTATGGTTTAGATTTTCCAGTGGTTACCATTCGTGATTTTGTAAACGTGCAACGCTTGGTGATTGATTCGTTGGGTATTGATACATTGCATGCGGTTGTGGGCGCTTCAATGGGTTCATTGCAAGCACTGGATTGGGCAGCTGCCTATCCAGATCGTGTAGAACGCATGATTTCGGTGATAGGAATGGGTGAAGCCGACCCATGGACAATTGCAAACTTACAGCATTGGGCCAACCCAATCATAAACGACCCAAATTGGAACGATGGCGATTATTATAGTTCTGCGCCACCCACAGCTGGCGTAGTGCAGGCGCTTAGAATGATTACTTTAGGTTCGTTGCACCCGCAAATCGTTAACCAAATGTATGCAGCTAGTTCTGCTGGTGAAAAAGCTCCGTTGCAAGATATTCGTGCCAATTTTGCTGTAGTGGACCAGCTTGAAGCCGCGGCAAACTTACGGGCAACTTATGCAGATGCCAACCACATTCTATATTTGGTGCGCGCTAATCAATTGTTTATGGCAGGTTTTCAGGATTCACTTGCAGATGGCCTAGCAAATATCACAGCAAAATCACTTTTTTTACCAGCCACTAACGATTTGTTGTTACAGCCTTACATGGCAAAACGTGTGCACAACTTACTTGTAGAGCAAGGTAAAGATAGTAGCTATGCTGAAATTGATGGCCCTTGGGGGCATTTAGATGGCGTAGTAAGCATTATCCAACAGGCTGATCTTATACAACAATTTTTACAGGAGTAGGCGTAATCTGAGGAGCGCGCAATAGCGCGAGAGCTTGGGCTTTTCGGTGTTTCTCTACCGTTAACATTTTGTAACAATTGCTTGGTTTCTCACTATCCGGCCCTGTGTTAAATTACACATCAACAAATCAACAAGTGTTGGAAGTTTCGCACACAAGGATGTGTGCACCTATAGAAAGAAGGTAGGGTTAGGGCTATTTGCTCTAGCCCTATTTTTTTGTCTTCAAGTTGTCATGTTCCCGTAAATTTAAAGTCATGAAAGCAGCTCATAGTGTGCCGGTTAATTCTCGTTGCATACTAATTCGGAGCCCAATCATGCGTTTCAATCGTTTTTTTCAATTAAGCGCCTTAGCAGCTGCTGTTGCCCTCAGCGGCTGTGGTGGTGATATCAACATCAATATTTCTGAAACAGCGCCTCCAACGAGCGGCGGCGGCGGTAATGGCGGTGGCGGCACACCACCTCCAACTGGTGCCTGCCCAACGTGGGCTTCGGCCGGTGAGGCTTTAAGTGGCTATGAACAGCCGGTATGTGAAATCACTGGAACCTTTACTGAAGATCGTACATTAACCAATGATATTCTTTGGTCTCTCGATGGCCGCGTGGCTGTTGGTAACGATAAAGCAGATTCGGCAACGTTAACAATTGAGCCAGGTACTTACTTGTTTGGTAAATCAGGGGCTGATTTCTTAGTAGTGCGCCGCGGCTCGCAAATTGAAGCCAATGGTGAAGCTAACGCTCCAATTGTGATGACGTCGGTACAAAATATGCTCGGTTTATCAAACCATACTTCTATCGGTGAATGGGGCGGTTTAGTGCTCCTCGGCCAAGCACCGGTGAATGGCTGTGATCAAGCTAACCTAGCAAACTGTTCTATTGAAGCTGAAGGCGATGCGGGCCCTTACGGGGGTGCTATTGTAGATGATAACAGCGGAACTCTTCGCTATCTTCAAGTGCGCTACGCAGGCTATGAGGTTCTTCCTGATAATGAACTGAACGGCATTACTTTTGGTGGTGTGGGCAGCGGAACTACACTCGAATATATTCAAGTGCATAACAACCTAGATGATGGTATCGAATTTTTCGGTGGCACTGTGGATGCTAAATATATCGTACTAACCGGTAACCAAGATGATTCTTTAGATTGGGATTCTGGCTGGAATGGCCGTATGCAGCACGTATTAGTGCAACACAGCCCAACCAATCAAAAAGCTAACCGTGGTATTGAGGCGGATAACAGCTCTTCAAACTTCAGTGCAACGCCAATGAGCCGCCCTATCATTGCCAACATGACAATTCTTGGCAATAGCTACGATGCAGATGAAGATGCAGAAGGTATTTTACTTCGCCGAGGCACTAGCGCTGAGCTTTACAACTTCATTGTTACTGGTGATCCGGCGATGGGAGAGTGCTTTGAGCTTAATGATCAAGAAACTGTAAATAACGCAACTAGCGGCGATTTACGTTTTGAAAATTCGATTATCTCGTGTTCTGAGCCTTTTCGAAACACCACTGATGATGCAGGAAACGTAACTTTCAACGCGGAAGAATGGTTTTTAGCACAAGAAGGCAACATGCTTGTAGATCCGCTGTTGGGTGGCTATATGCCCTCTGCGGTTTCTCAGGCACTTGGCGCTGGACGTAATGTAGCGAATGATATCGATCCTTGGTTCGATGAAGTAGATTACATTGGCGCATTTGATGGTGAGAATGATTGGACGATTGGCTGGACATACGGCCTACATAACGATGCTACTGCGCAACTTACCTACTGCCCGGAAAACACGGTAGAAGTTACTTCAGTAACCGACAAAATGAATTGCCAATTAACCGGCACTATCACCGAAGATTTATACCTTCCAGTTGGTGCGGATTATGTGTTGAATGGGCTGGTGCGCATTGGTAACGACAATGCAGATAATGCAACGCTGTACATTGCTCCTGGCGTTCGTTTATTTGGCCAATCAGGTGCCGATTTCCTAGTTATTGCACGTGGTTCGAAAATTATGGCGGAAGGCCGGCCGAATGCACCAATCGTATTCACCTCACTGCAAAATGCTATTGGCTCAACCGGTGAAAAAGCCCAATGGGGCGGCATAGTATTGCTCGGTAATGCACCAAGTAATAAATGTGATGCAAACAACCTAGCGGCATGTTCTATCGAAGCGGAAGGTGATGCGGGGCCATATGGCGGTGCCGATCCTGAAGATAATTCAGGTAAGCTGAAATTTGTACAAGTGCGTTATGCCGGCTACGAAGTGTTACCTGATAACGAGCTAAACGGCATTACTTTTGCTGGTATTGGTAAAGGTACCCAAGTTGAATTCATCCAAGTACACGAAAACCTTGATGATGGTATCGAGTTCTTCGGTGGCAACGTAGATGCGCGGTTTGTTGTGGTTACCGGCTCTGGTGATGATTCACTAGATTATGCTGATGGCTGGACAGGACGCCTGCAGTTTATGTTAGCTGCCCATAGCGGTGTAGCGAACCGTGGTATTGAAGGTGATAACCAATCGGGTAACTTCAGCGCTACGCCATTAACAAACCCTATCGTAGCGAACATGACCATTATTGGTAACGATTATACTTCTGCGGATCAAGATTCTGAAGGCGTGTTGATTCGTGCTGGCGCAGCCTCACAATTGCACAACTTCGTAATTACTGGCCCAGAAGGCATGGGTGAGTGTTTGGAATTCAACTCTGCTGAATCTGAGCAGTTGGCTGCAAATGGCACAACGGTAATGACGCACACTGTTATTGCTTGCCCTGAACCGTTTAAAGGCAGTGTGAGCGGAACAACCACTACTGAGCAGTGGTTCCTTGCCCAAGAAAGTAACAGCGTTGCTGCTAGCATGCTGGATGTGGTTGATGGCTACTACACCATCGATACCACCGAAGCTAAAGCAATGTCGGAAATCGATGCCACGTTCTTCATGGATGTACCTTTTATTGGCGCAGTTCACCGCGATTTTGATTGGACGCGTGGCTGGGTTTACAGCTTGCAAAACTTCCAATAAGGCTTGCTGATTATGAAGAAATCTATGGTAATGAAACCGCTGGCAACAGCGGTTCTTTTCGCCCTTAGCGCTTCAATGATAACGGCCATTGCAGACACTGAATCTCCAGACGTTGCTGAAGTTGAGGAAGTTATTGGGGCTGCTGAAACCGAAGAAGCCGAAGCCGACGATATTATTGGCAACAAAAATCTACAAGGAAGCTCACGGATTGAGCGTATTCAGGTAAGTGGTCGGCTATTAAGCTCTGCAGCAATAACCGCTGCTGAGCGCAGGGATAATGCGCAGGTAGCAGATTTTCTTGATGCAGAGATGATTAGTCGTATTGGTGATTCAGATGTAGGCGCAGCATTACGCCGAATTACCGGCTTAACTTTAGTGGATAATAAGTTTATTTACGTTCGTGGTTTAGGCGAGCGTTACTCTAGCACCCTGCTGAATGGCGCTATGGTACCAAGCCCAGATCCAACGCGTAATGTTGTGCCTTTAGATATGTTCCCAACCGGTATTTTAGACCGTTTAGCGGTGCAAAAAACGCTTTCGGCTGATCAGCCTGCAACCTTTGGCGGTGGCGGTGTTGATATTAAAACATTGAGTATACCGCGTGAAAGAATCTTCGAAGTTTCGGTAGGCACCGGCTATAGCACCATGCATGATGAAGATGGGTTAAGTTATGCAGGCGGCGGTGATGATTGGCGTGGCCGCGACGATGGTACGCGTTCAATGTCGAGCACGCTGCAAGATGCGTTGGATACCTATGGTTCCTTGGAGCCAATTCCAATTGCGCAAGCATTAGGCGGTGTAACACCAACCAACCTAGCCCGAGCGGAAGAAATTAACCGTGGGTTAGGTTTAGCGTTAAATCGTAACTACGATATTACCCCCGATTCATCAAAGCCGGATATGGATGCCAGTGTTACCTTTGGTGATCGTTTAGAACTCACGGATAAGTGGGTTGTGGGTATGGTTGCGAGCGCAAGCTATGATCGCAGCCGATCGAACAGCAAAGAACAAGAACGCTATTACTCGATTACCAGTGGCAATGAGTTAACACCGTTAGTGCGTTACGATGATATACAGGCCACCAGTGATAACGTTCAGCTATCTGGAATCCTTAATTTGGGTATCGAATACGATGGTAATCATCGTTTACAAACTACTAGTTTGTATTTGTTAGATACCCAAGATGAAGTAAAAATCAAAACCGGCGATACCATTGAAACTATCAATGAATTGAACCGTGAGAACGTTGATTACTCAATTAAATATGAAGAACGTAGTTTAGTGAGTAATCAAATTCGCGGTGAGCACCGTTTCGATTTTCTTGCTGATTTGGGCGTGAAGTGGCAGTACACCGATTCACAGGCACGCCGATATGCACCGGGCCAAGTTGATTATCGTTACATTCGCAACATGGATAGCGAAGGGAATCAAACTGCACTTACTATGCGGCGCAGCGATAACGCGGCGTTAATTCAATTCGGTGATATGCGCGATGATATGGAATACGGCACCACTGATTTTAAATTGCCGTTAAGTTTAGCGAAGTGGGAGCTTGAGCTGCAAAGTGGTTACGCTTGGCAACAACGGCAACGTACTGCGGAAAACGATCGCTTTAAGCTCGATAGCCGAGGCTTCAGCAATCAAGAGCTGCAGCAAAGTTTCTCGGAACTCTTTTCTGATGCCAATATTAGTGATGCAAGCAACCGCTTCCGCATTTCTGATGTAACGGCTCAGGCCGATGATTATGTTGCTGCGCAAACATTAGATGCAGGCTATTTAGCGATTGATGCGCTTTACGATTATACCTGGCGTTTTAATTTAGGCGCTCGGTATGAATCGTTCCGGCAAATCTCCATTCCATTAAATCCTGCTACTGGTGAAGTGGAGGGCAACCTTGAAGATTATCCGTTAGTGGATAAAGATTGGTATCCCTCGTTAGCCGCAACTTGGTTGTTCCACCCGGATATGCAGTTACGCTTTGGTATTAGTGAAAGCGTGGTGCGGCCCGATATTCGAGAAGTAACTCCGGTGTTGTTCGTTGACCCGATCACAGATTTTTTCGTGGTTGGCTTTCAAGATTTGGCGCCTTCGAAAATCACCAACGTTGATACGCGTTGGGAATGGTATTTGGAATCAGGCAGTAGTTTAAGCGTGGGTGCGTTCTATAAGGATATTGATGCCCCAATTGAAACAGTAGAAATAAAAGGTTCAGATGGTAACTTGCAAGTAAGTTTCCGGAACGCTGAAAAAGGTAATGTTTACGGCGTAGAGTTTGAGTTTGTGCGTACATTTGCAGAAATTGAATTCATTCCGAACTGGGCTAGCGATTTCTTCCTTGCCGGTAATGTTACGTTGAGTGATTCGGATATTTCGATTCAGCGCTTAGGTGAATCGAATATCACTAATCTTAGCCGCCGCTTAAGTGGCCACTCGCGTTATGTTGTGAATACGCAGTTAGGGTATGATGCCCCAAATGAACGCCATTCGGCTACGCTTTCGTATAATGTATTCGGGCCTCGAATTTCATTTGCTGGTGTAGATGGTAAAGACGATGCGTTCGAGCAGCCTTTTCACTCGTTAGATTTCACATATAGCTATTATCCTCGTGAGAATTTAGCTGTGAAGTTGGGTTTAAAGAACTTACTGAATGAGAAAACTGAAATCCTGCAGCAAGGGCAAATAGTACAAATGCGCGAGCGCGGAACCGCGGCTAGTTTGAGTGCTACGTTTAAGTTTTAAATACAAGTAACGGTTTGCTTTTGAAAGTAAAAAGCACTTTCATGAGAGTGTGTTTGCCATTTAGTTAGCCAATGCGAAAAGCATGGGCAACTAACTGCGCAAGCACGCTCTATTTTTTAGTCATTACTGTTTTAAACGGCACTCCCCCTGATCATCTACGTTTTCATTCCTACCAACGTTACAAATGTAAAGCCAGCTTGTGCAAGAGTGAGCTAGGTTTACAGTAATGTTGGTTCTAAGGCATACTCGGCGAAAGAACAAAACAAAAGGAAACGTTCGTGGGTATTTTCACATGGTTGAAGAACTTAGATAGCGCGCGCAGAAAAGCTCGTTATAAAGCGCAAACAGAAGCCTTTGAGGCGGCGGCGGCGGCCTTGAAGCCAAATGATATTGCTATTGATTGTGGCGCTAATGTAGGTATTTATACTGAAATCATGGCCCGCAGTGGAGCTACCGTATATGCATTTGAGCCGAATCCAGTGGCTTTTGCTGCCCTGAAGGAACGTGTGGCTAACTTCCCGAATGTAAAATTATTCCAAGCAGCTAGCACGGTAAAACCGGGTTCATTTAAGTTGTATTCGCATCGTCATGCGAAGCGCGATCCATTGCTTTATTCTGTTAGTTCTTCGTTGATGTCAGCAAAATCAAACGTGAATCGCAATGATTTTTTTGAAGTTGAAGGCATTGTGTTAAGTGAATTTATTCAGCAATTAGATGCACCGGTTAAGCTTTTAAAAATGGATGTCGAAGGCGCTGAAATCGGGATTCTCAATGATTTACTTGATAAAGGCTTGCACGAGAAAATCGTTGCTGGCTTTGTAGAAGTGCATGATCGTCGGGTGAAATCACTTCGCGAGCCAACGGCCGCATTGCGTGAACGCTTAGAAGATGAGGGAGCAACTCAAATCACCCTAGATTGGCGCTAGCGCCCACAACGATAAGCAGCTTTAATCTTCAATCAAATCATCTTCGGAATATGGAATGTTGTGCGTATCTAAATATTCGCGCACCGCTTTTGGCATTTTGTGTGGGTTATCTTTGCGTAGATCTTCGTCGTCGGGGAGTGGCTGGCCAGTGAACGCATGCAAAAATGCTTCACAGAGCAATTCACTATTGGTAGCGTGGCGCAAATTTGCCACCTGGCGGCGAGTGCGTTCATCGGTAAGCACTTTTAAAACATTCACCGGAATCGATACGGTAATCTTTTTTACCTGAGTGCTTTTTTTGCCGTGCTCCGCATACGGGTAAATATACTCGCCATCCCATTCCATACTGAAAACCTCCGGTAAATGCGGTTTCAAGCCGCCGAAAAAACGTTATTATATTTGAATGTTCTATATTATGCCTTTTTTTGAAGCATTTGGCCATCTAAACTTCTATTTGCAATAAAGTTTCGTTATGATGCTTTTTATTAATCATAAAACATAAGGCTAGTAGGCTGTTAGCATGAATAAACCTCAAAATCCCACACCCGAACGTGTTCGCGCAATAGCAGATGAGATCCATGTGCACAAATTTGGGGGCAGCAGCCTAGCCGATGCATATTGCTACCGCCGTGTGGCTCGAATTGTTACCGAACATGCGGGTGTGAGTGATTTAGTAGTAGTTTCTGCTGCCGGCGATACTACAAATCGTATCATTGCTATTGCTGATGCGCGTGAATCACAACCTGAATATGCTGCAACTCTTCTCAGTTCGTTACAACGCTTTCAACAAGGCCTGATCGAAGAGCTTCTATCGGGCCGTTTGTTGAACCAAGTAATGGCGCAATCGGAAGCTGATTTCGCCCGTTGGCAGCAATGGTTAATTGGTGCGGAATCTATCGAGCGTGCCGAGCTATGTGCCTATGGTGAATTATGGAGTTCTCGCCTACTCGCTGCGCTTCTTCAGAAGCAAGGCACGCGGGCCGATTATATCGATGCGCGCACCTTCCTCGAAGCTACAGATGCTGCTGAGCCGGTAATTGATACCGAAACATCACGCAGCCAGCTACTTGCACGTTTAGGCCCTTATCCGGGCACTCGTTTTATAGTTACCGGCTTTATTTGTAGCGAAACTGGAACTGGCAGAACCCTATTGCTCGGCCGCAATGGCTCTGATTACTCAGCAACCTTAATTGCCAGCTTAATCGATAGCCGGCAAACCACTATTTGGAAAGATGTAGCGGGTGTGTATTCAGCCGATCCGCGCAAAGTAGAGCGAGTAGTAAGCCTACCTTCTCTCGATTGGAGCGAAGCTGAAGAGCTTGCACGATTAGGTAGCCCTGTATTGCACCCAAGAACTTTTCAACCGGTTAATCGTGATCGCATGGTGATTAGTGTGCGCTCTAGCCTAAAAGTAGAAAACCAGCAAACTCGTATCGGCCAATATGATTTTACCGAAGCTCAGGGCAAGGTGCTTACCTCGCTACAAGATGTGGTTTTATTCAGTATCGGTTTAGAGCATAGAGGCTTAATTGCGCGCTTTGAAAGCAACCAGCTACAACCTTTAGTAAGCTGGGATGAAGAAACCGGCAGCGAACGTTTCTATGCGTTTCACCAAAACCACTTAGATTATATTCGCAACTGGATTGCTGTTAGCGATGCTGAACATCACGTGCACGAAGTAAGCGGTTACAGCATGATTGCCTTAGTAGGGGCACGCATTCAGGAAACGAAGCAATTTTCAGTATTACGCCGGGAAGTTGGCGAACAAGAACTACGCCGTTTTTCAATTTCTGAAAACAAAACGTCGGCAGTAGCAATTTTAGGGCAAAAGCTCGATAACCGGTTGTTGAACCGCTTGCATAGCCAGCTATTTAACTTCCGCCGCAGTGTTGGTGTATTGGTTATTGGCCGCGGTAATATCGGTAGTGAATGGATAGAATTGTATCGCCAACAAAGCGATCGAATGAATGAAAACGTTGATGTGCGTATTCTTGGTATTGCTAATTCGCGCCGGCTTTGGCTCGATTACAGCGGCGTTGATTTGCAAGATTGGCAAGATAATTTTGAACGATTGGCTCGCCCCTATGTGCTTACCGAGCTATTACGCGAACTGCCGAATGCTCCCTGCGATGAGCTAATTTTAATGGATTTAACCGATGCAAACTCTATTGCCCAGCTCTATCCAAGCTTTTTTGCCAATGGCATGCATATTATCAGCGCCAACAAACGCGCGGGTTCAGCTGAAGAATCGTTGTACCGCGAAATTCGCACTATTCAACATGAATATAAACGCGAATGGCTCTACAACACTACGGTTGGTGCGGGTTTGCCATTAAACTACGCATTGAATGATTTGATTCGTTCAGGCGATAAAATTCGAAGCATTTCTGGAATATTTTCGGGCACCATGAGTTGGTTGTTTGAAAATTTCGATGGCAAGGTGAAGTTCAGTGATTTGGTGTTGCAGGCGAAAACAGAAGGCTTTACAGAGCCAGATCCACGAGAGGATTTATCCTGTCATGATATTGTTCGCAAGCTCTTAATTGTGGCGCGAGAAATTGGTGCTCAACTGGATTGGGATGATATTGATATAAACGGTTTGGTGCCCGAGACATTGAAAGACCTGCCGTTGACGGAGTTTATGCAGCGGTTAACCGAGCTCGATGCACCAATGCAGGCGCTTTGGGATGAAGCCCAGAAAGAGCGCAAGGTTCCGCGATTAATGGCAAGTTTTTCGGTAGCCGATGGCCGCAGCCATGCTCGCGTGGGTATCGAGAATATTTCGGTAGAAGATATGCTTACCAACTTAATTCCAGGTGAAAATATTTTCGTAATTTATAGTGATTGGTATCACGATATGCCGTTAGTTATTAGCGGGCCAGGTGCTGGGCGGAAGGTTACCGCCGGTGGAGTGCAATCTGATTTGCATCAGTTGTTGGCACGTATTGGCGTGCAACCGCACTAATAAACTCAGAGCCGATACTGTTAATAAGAAAGGCCGCGTTCAAATGAACACGGCCTTTTTTGTACCCAACAATTAGAGGGCTAAAACAAACCTTCTTCGTCTTCGAACACTTCTTGCGGCCGTCGATCAGGGTTGGCAAATTCTTTGGGCTCTGTGCCGCGAATGAAATATTCAAACATACTCGTGTGATCGGTGCGATTCGTGAGGCGCCCAGAAGGTTGGTCAATGCGCACTGAAACCATGTTTGGTGGTAATTCAAATGGCCGTTCTTCAAGTTGTGAAAGTGCGGTTTGCATATAGGTTACCCAGCCAGGAAGTGCTGTTGTTGCGCCTGCCTCAGAACCTACAATTGGCTGACGTTGGCGGCCAAGGTTGCTATTTAGCGAAGTGCGGCCAAGGGCAAATTCGAGATTATCGAATCCCACCCAACTTGCAGCAACGATATCGCGGGTATAGCCCACAAACCAAGTATCTTTCACATCGTTGGTAGTACCCGTTTTCCCGGCTAGATTACGATTCCGTAACGCCTGAGCACGCCACGCGGTGCCATTCCAGCCAGTTTGGTTTGCCCAGCTACCACCACCCCAAACCGCAGATTGTAGGGCTTCAGTAACAAGGTAAGCCACCTGCTCAGGAATTACTCGAGGTGCTTGGTTCCTTTCCGAAAGAATCGCTTCATTGGCATAATCATCGTTTGTGAATTCAATACCAACCGCTTCAGCGGCACAGCGAGCACAAGCGTATTCGGGTTGGCTTTGAAATATAATATTGCCATCAGAATCTTCAATACGGTCGATAAAGTAAGGTGTTACGAGATAGCCACCATTGGCAAAAACGGCGAAGCCGCGCGCCATTTCTAATGGTGTGAATGATGCGGCACCTAAAGAAAGCGATTCGTTGCGTTGCACATCATTTGGTAGAAAGCCAAAACGTTCAATGTAATCAGCTGTTTGATTTACACCGAGTTCACGAATTAAGCGCACAGAAACAACGTTCTTCGAACGCGCTAGCGCTTCCCGTAAACGTATTGGCCCATCGTATACTTCCGGTGAATTGCGCGGCCGCCAGGCAGAGCCAGAGCCAGGGTTCCACTGAGTAACTGGGGCATCGTTTACCAATGTAGCAAGGGTGAAATCTCGATCTAATGCAGCAGCATAAATGAATGGCTTAATGCTTGAACCTACCTGACGTTTTGCTTGGTTAGCACGGTTAAATTGGCTGTGATTAAAACTGTAGCCGCCAACAATACTTTGCAGCGCACCATTATTTGGATTCAATGCAACTATTGCGGAACCTGGCCCAGGCATTTGTGCCAAGCGATACCCTTCTTCAACTGGGCGCAATAGAACATGATCGCCTCGGTTTAAAATTTCGCTAGCGCTTTTCGGTGCAAATCCTTGTCGTTCAGCATCAATATAGCGCCGTGCCCAATCCATTTGGTTCCATTCTATGGTGGCGCGCATGCCACCTCGTAAAATAACATCTGCTGTTTTTTCGTGAACATCACTAACAATGGCGTGCTGTAATCGGCCAAAGCGTGGTTGCCTTTCAAGGTATTGAATAATATCGGCTTCCGGCCATTGTTCGCCACGGTTTTGCATCATAGTGGCAAGCGTTGCTTCATCTGGAAGCTTCTGTAATTGTGTTTTGCTATCGCTAAATAGGCTTTCGGGATCTATTCCCCACAAGCGCATCTCCGGGCCACGGTAACCGTGGCGCTCATCGTAAGCGTGTAAGTTTTCCCGTAAGGCATATTCAGCAGCGAGTTGTTGCTCTGAGTTTACTGTGGTGTGAACCTTGTAACCGCCGTTGTAGGCATCATCAACGCCAAAACGTTGAATCATTTCTTGGCGCACCATTTCAGCTAGGAAAGGCGCATTCAACTCCAGCTCGGCAACGTGATAACGTGCGCTTACAGGCGCTCGGAAAGCAACATCGTATTCGTCTCGCGTTATGTAATTTTCCGCAAGCATGCGGCCCAAAACGATACGGCGGCGTTGCACTGATGCAGCAGGATTCGATATCGGGTTCAGAATCGAGGGGCCTTGTGGCATACCCGCTAAGGTAGCAATTTCCGAAAGATCAAGCTGATCAAGATCGCGGCCATAATACACTTGTGCAGCGGCACCAACCCCAAATGCGCGGTGGCCGAGCTCAAGTTTATTTAGATACAACTCGAGAATTTCATCTTTACTAAGCAATTGCTCTATGTGCAGCGCAATAAAGGCTTCTTTAATTTTGCGTATCCATACACGTTCGCGTGTCAGGAAGAAATTTCGGGCCAACTGCATGGTAATAGTACTTGCACCTTCACGGATTTCGCCAGTGCTTACCAAAACCCAAAAAGCCCGCATTACGCCGATCGGGTCAACACCGCGATGGCTGTAAAAACGAGAATCTTCAGTTGCTAAAATAGCATCGATCATCGATTGCGGAATTTCATCGAGGGTGAGAGGAATACGGCGCTGTTCGCCGAATTGCGACATCAATTTCCCGTCTGCAGTATATACTTGCATAGGCGTTAAAAAACGCACATCTCTTAGCGTATCCACACTTGGGAGGTCGTCTTTCACATAATAATAGAGCCCTGCTACCGTGGCGAAACCGAGGAATATAAGCGCCACAATGGTAAGCAAGAAATACTTCAAAAATCGAATCACAGAATTTCCGCCATCACCTAAATAAAACAACCGCATTATACGCTTATTATGAGCTAAATTTAACCAATACACATTTACTTGAAGCAATATTAACAATGGCACGGAGGCCGTTGATATGTTTTTCTCGAAAAAACACTGGGCTAGGTGGTTTCGGCGGCCTTTTTTAGTAGGCGGCATTTACTGCAATTCCAGTAGTTTTGCCTTAGCAATAATCAATCAACAACAATCCGCCTGTCAGGTTGTGTTTGCGCAATATTCCACGTTCGATCCAGCTCTGGTTGAAGCTAACGTTGCCGTAAAAGCGAAACTCGATATTCCCAATGGCATTAAGCATGTTTCTTTTCATGTTGTGAGTGATACTTTCCAAGTATTGCCACTACTGTTGCCTGCTGAAATTAACAACATGGAAACAGTAGCTTGTGCCGAGTTGAAAGTGAAGCAACAACCGAAATCAGAGGATTGGTTGTGGGATGTGGAACTGGATGGGCAGAACAGCAAACTTTGGCTCTTGGCAAAAGCCCAACACACGAATTTAGTTAAGCAGTTACAGTGTTTTGGTATTGTGGAAAAACAGCTCTGCAGTTGGCAACCCGCGGCCAAAGCTCAACCTTTACACCCCCAGGCAGAGCGTTTACTAAAGGATTGTGAGCAAAAGCTATTTGCGGTTTCTAATCAGCAGCCTTTAGCTACACCAGAAATAAATAAAAGTGAGTTAGTGCTCGCTATCTCAGCTGCTCTTTTTAAAAAAGGAGGTTTCGGTGGTTGATTTTATATCTCCGTTAGCAATGCGAGTGCGGCGACAACGAAAACGGTATCGCATCGAGTTGTGTTGCGCGCTTACGGTAGTGATAGGTTTTGTTGCTTGGCAGTATTCTGCGTTACCCGTAAAGCTTTCGTCTGGTCAGCAGCAGCAGTTGCGAGCAGGCTATCAATTACCGCCCACATTAGCACCCCACCCATTATATCGGCAGTTGCAATTACTCAATGCATTGGGAATTCAGCTCAACGAGGGCGCCGGTTTGGAAGATGAGCCTTTGCATGAACACCCACAGATACACTTGCATAGGGTTCAGTTTCTGCAGGAAACAGCCAGCCTTACGCTATTTATAAAATCGGCTCAAAATGTTCAAAAGCTCACGAACGGGAAAATTCCTGATTGGGAAATCACCCATGCAGATTTACAAGAGCTTACTTCCTCCCCGCCTTACGAATGGGAATTAAGCATAAACCTGAAGCCGATAAACAGTTCGGAGCAACATTATGATTAGCAGCGCCAGAAATAGCAGTGCTCGAATTGGCAACGAAGGGTTAAGCTCAATAATTTTGCGAGCGGCGCCTCTGCGTTCGGTTGTTCTCTTGGCGTTTATATTGATAACACTCGTGGTCGTCGAGCTAGTATTTATTGAACCGGAAAAACAAAAACGTTTGCAGCAACAGGTAAGCTTTAACAATTTGCAGGCGTTACTCAATATGCCGAGAGCAGAATCACCACAGGCCCGAAAAATGGAACTCCCGGAGTTAGTGAATGAACTTAAATTGGCAAAATTCAGTAACGATAATGGCACACAGCAATACGTTATTACGGGCTCGTTTTTCGATTTGTATCGTTGGTTGCAGCAGTTAAATGATAGCCAATGGTTTCCACAACAAGCGAATTGGCAATGGCAGGGCGATATTATTGAATTGAGCTTATCATTGGCAGCAGGGGCGCATAAAATCACCAATATACCTAATGCACAGGCAAGCCCTTTTCCAAAACCACAGCAACCTAAACCAGAACCACTGCAAAGTTGCTTGAATTTGTGGCCAGCGCATCTAAAACTGGCGGCTACATTGGGAGTTCGCTTGGTGCTCGATGATGGCATGCGGCAATGGCAATATCAGCAAGGAGATATTCATTCTGGCACCGGGTTAATGTTTTCGAGAGTGAATAACGGTGAAGTAATACTTAGTTTTGCGCAGGCCAGTGAACAAAGTGAAATATCTGAGGGCACCGAAGTTTCGCCAAAAAACATAGTAACTGAATGCCTCCCAGCGGCATTGCAGGTAAATGAAAGCGGTGCACACAAACCGCGCTGGTTGCCATAGCGGGCGCAAATTGCGATAATCGCCTGTCTTTTTTTCTGGGGCACAGGGGTGAACCACCACTCATTTGATTCGAAACAGTTTTTATAAGAAGTGATGTATTCAAGCTATGGCTGATAAGCGCAATATTTTTTTGATTGGCCCAATGGGGGCTGGCAAAAGCACCATCGGGCGGCAACTCGCCAAATCTCTTCATTTAGAGTTCTTTGATTCTGATACCGAAATAGAACGCCGTACCGGCGCAGATATTAGTTGGGTATTTGAGCTCGAAGGTGAGGAAGGTTTTCGTGATCGAGAAGAAAAAATGATTAGCGAGCTTACCGAAAACACCGGTATTGTTTTAGCTACCGGTGGCGGCTCGATTATTAGCAAAGAAAATCGCCTGAAGTTATCGGCACGCGGTGTTGTGGTTTATTTAAAAACCAATATCGATAAGCAAGTAGCGCGCACTCAGCGTGATAAACGCCGGCCACTGCTAGCGAATGCCGATAACCCGAGAGAAGTTCTTGAAAATTTAGCCGAAGAGCGCGATCCTCTGTATGAAGAAATCGCCGATGTGGTTATCCACACCGATGAGCAAAGCGCAAAAGTAGTCGCCAACGAAATTATTGCTAAATTGGGGTTATGATATGAATGCACCAACGCAGAGCCTAAACGTTTCTCTTGGTGCACGTAGTTACCCAATTTATGTTGGTAGCGGGTTACTGAGCAATTCAGTAGCCGCTGTATTAAAGCAGGCGTTGCCAAACGCCGGTGAGCAAGTAGTGATTATCAGTAATGCCACCGTTGCGGAACATTATCTCAAGCCTTTAACCGATAATCTGCAAGTGCACGGCATATCGCGCAACAACATTTATCACGCACTTATGCCTGATGGCGAATCCTATAAATCCCTTACTATTTACGGCGAAATCATGGATTTGTTGGTAAAACATCGGCTCAATCGCGATTGCACTATTATTGCATTGGGTGGTGGCGTGGTAGGTGATATGGCCGGTTTTGTGGCCGCCACTTGGCAGCGTGGCGTTCCCTTTATTCAAATTCCCACTACTTTGCTGGCGCAGGTTGATTCTTCGGTAGGCGGTAAAACTGCAGTAAACCACCCGGGTGGTAAAAATTTAATAGGTGCCTTTCATCAGCCTTCAGCGGTTGTTATCGATATTAATACCTTGCAGAGTTTGCCGGTTCGCGAACTACAAGCTGGCCTTGCCGAAGTAATCAAATATGGCGTGATGGCCGATAGTAATTTCTTTGCGTGGTTAGAGCTAAATATGGCCCGTTTACTGGCACGCCAACCAGAAGCGCTCGCGCATGCAATAACGCGCAGCTGCGAAATAAAAGCTGAAATTGTGGCCGCCGATGAGCATGAGAATGGTATTCGTGCGCTACTGAACCTTGGCCATACCTTTGGCCACGCGATAGAAGCCGCCACTCATTATAAAACTTGGTTGCATGGTGAGGCCGTGGCAGTAGGTATGGTAATGGCTGCACGTTTGGCCGTGCAGCTTGGTTATATTGAGAGCAAGCACGCGGAGCGCATTGAAAACTTAATTAAAAGCGCTGGCTTACCTACTCGGCCGCCGAAAGGTATGACTAAGACCACATGGTTAGAGCTTATGGCGCGAGATAAAAAGGTGAAACAGGGGAAAATGCGGTTTATTTTGCCAACGGGCCCTGGCCGTGCGAATATTTTTAGTAATATCAGTAGCGCAGCGTTAACAAGGCTTATCGATGCGCTTTGAAGCGTGTTATTGTGCATAACTTCTAGTTACACTAACCTCACAAACCAGCAAAATAATAATATATGAAGAAGCAGCGCGCGTTCCTAAAATGGGCCGGTGGAAAATACACATTAATCGAGCCTATCAAACGCTTGCTTCCCCCCGGAGATAAGCTCATAGAGCCATTCGTGGGCGCTGGCTCAGTGTTTCTGAACACCGATTATGATAAATACCTGCTAAACGATATTAACGCTGATTTAATAAATTTATATAAATTCCTGAAGCGGCGGCCGAAAACTTATATTGAAGATGCGCGGCGATTTTTTGTGCCCGGTAATAATAATGCCGAAGCATACTACGCCTTGCGCAAAGAATTTAACGCCAGCAGCGACCCTTATTTTCGTTCATTGCTGTTCTTGTATTTTAACCGCCACGGTTACAACGGGCTGTGCCGTTACAATGCTAGCGGTGCTTTTAATGTGCCATTTGGCCGCTATAACGGCCCTTATTACCCTCAGGCTGAACTGGAATTCTTTGCAGAAAAAGCAAAAAAAGCTACTTTTACCTGTGAGCCGTTCCAAAATAGCTTTCGAAGAGCGCGCGAGAATCATGTTATCTATTGCGACCCGCCGTATTTGCCATTGAGTACCACTGCAAATTTTACCAGTTACTCTGGCAATGGTTTTGGTTTAGATGAGCAATTATTGCTGGCGCAAAAAGCTCGGCACGCCTCGTTAAAGCGCAATATTCCAGTGTTAATTAGTAATCATGATACCGATACTGCGCGGCTTTTTTATGAGCACGCAGAACTCACTACCTTGCAGGTACATCGGTTTATCAGTCAAAATGGCGCAAATCGTAAAAAAGTGGGTGAGCTTCTCGCGTATTTCGCCCCTGGTTTAATTCCTCGGAGGAAGTGATGCTGCAATTCACCACGAGCCAGTTTTCAGAGCTTAATGCACTTCAGCTGCACGATATTCTTAAGCTACGCCAAGATATTTTTATTGTTGAGCAGAACTGCGTTTATCCAGATATCGATGGTACCGATGCTACTTGGCTACATTTAAGCGGGTTTGATGATCAAGGGCTGGTTGCCTACGCCCGCTTACATTGCCCCGGCAACGAAACTTCAGTGATTGGCCGTGTTGTTGTGAATGAACGTGGACGTGGCAAAAATTATGGCCGTGAATTAATGAAGCGTGCTGTAGTTGAAATTCTTGCTCGTGCTCCGAATCAACCCATTGAACTCAACGCGCAAACTTACTTACTAGAGTTTTACGGCTCTCTTGGCTTTAAATCGATTGGTGAAGAATACCTCGAAGATGGCATTCCTCATCGGTTGATGGAATATCGGCCGTGAGCTTTCCAGTTCCGCTTTTGGCGGCTGAACCAGAACTGCAATCGGCAGCGGCTGCATTGGCCGCAGAATTCGGTTTGCCAGCAGCCGATACCCATGCTGATTTTATTCTGGAACTTACCCGCGAAGGCTTACAACTACGTTGGCGTAGCAAGCCTGAATACCAACCTTTAGTGCTCGATTACACCCGAGGAAGGCAAGCGTGGCGGCAACAGCTTGGTGGTGGCCGGCAAGAAGCTGTGGTTAGAGCGTTGGGCATAGGCAAAGGTTTCCGGCCAAAAGTGCTCGATGCAACAGCGGGGCTTGGCCGCGATGGCTTAATGCTAGCCCATGCCGGTTGCGAAGTGTGGTTATTAGAACGAAACCCCGCAATTCATGCGCTTTTACATCAGGCTGTGCTGCATTTGCAGCAGTTTCAGGGTGAAAGCCATTGGAGTGCGCAGCGCTTGCATGTTCTGCCAGCGGGTAGTTTGCTTGATCAAGAAAGTTTACATGGGGAGTTTAGGAAGCTGCAGCCGGATGCAGTGTATTTAGATCCTATGTTTCCAGAGCGCGAAAAATCAGCGGCAGTTAAAAAAGATATGCAGGTGTTGCAACATTTAGTAGGGGCGGATCTTGATGCCGATGGGCTGTTACCTGCTGCATTAGCATTGGCGAGTTGCCGTGTGGTAGTGAAACGCCCAGCGAAAGCTCCTTTTTTAGCGGGGCAAACACCGAGCACTCAAATTGCCAGTAAAAAGCATCGTTTCGATGTGTATATTAAGCAGCCTTATCCAAAAATTACCGCTTAACAGGCTGCTCAAGCACACGGCTACTTAACGTGAGGGAGAAATTCGTAAGGCGCCTTCTTCCACGGTTAATGAGAGTGGAACCTGCATTAGAAGTTGTTGCGTCCGATCTTCTGGATTTAAACGATACACAGGTTGTTGGCTCATGAACTCATCGAGAATTTCTAAAACCTGCCCATTCAGGCCAGTTAAAGTGCCTGAATAACCACCGGCGTTAATTGATGAATTCACCACGTTTAAACGGCGTACATAAATAGCTTTCTCATTACCATCGTATATTGGCGCACCTTCCACCCCAAGGTTCAAGGCTACTGGGTAACTGCGGCCAAACACCTCAATTGGAAGATTAAAGCCAGCTTGTAAGCGCACAATATCAGTTTGGTTAGGGCCAATTTCTGCAGTTAACGAGGTGATTTCTAACGGTACCGAAAAGCCCATAATACGCACTTCTGGCTTTTGCAATTCAGCTTGCTGCAAAATAAGCTGTTCGAGTTGGCTTTCGTTTATGCGATAACTGAGCATATCGGTAAATTGTGCACAAGCAGAGAGAAAAAATACGCTTAATACTATAAACCAACGTTTCATACGGCTACTCCTGAAATACTAAAAAATGAGCTGAAAGTGCGCTTAGGTTAACGGTAAAACACATTGAAACAAAGATAATCTTGGTTGCTTTACGTGGTTCAGGTATTCTTAGCCACAGTTTTTCATACAATAACAATATATAGGTCTCTCTTATGGCTAAAGCATTCAAGGTTCCACATACCCTGACATTGCTATTTGGCATGATGATCATCGCGATGCTGGCTACGTGGGTGGTACCACAAGGCTTTTTTGAAACTTTCATCAATGATGCGAATCGTGAAGTAGTTATTCCAGGTACTTTCTCATTAGTTGATGAGCGTCAATATCTCACACCGTGGCAATTGTTAACGGCTGTGCCACGTGCTTTTGCGGCGGCTCAAGATATTATTTTCTTCGTGTTTATAGTGGGCGGTGTTTTAGCTATTGCTCGGCGCACTGGCACAGTTGACGCGTTAATTGGCCGTTTACTTAAGAAGCATAGTGATAAGCCACAGAAGCTTATCTTTATGGTTATCTTTTTCTTTTCATTGGCTTCCGGTGCAATTGGTACAGCTGGCGAATACATCCCTTTTGTACTTATTCTAGTTGGGCTCTGTAAAGCTATGCGGCTCGATGCCATGACAGCGGTAGGTATGACAGTAGCGGGTTATGGCGTTGGTTATGGTGCTTCTGCCTTTAATCCGTTTACTGTTCTTATAGCTCAAGGCATCGCCGAAGTGCCGCTATACTCAGGTTGGTGGCTGCGAGCAGTTATTATCTTCCCATTCATATTAATAGCCTTCCATCACGTTTGGACATACGCGAAAAAAGTAATTGCTGATCCAAGCCAATCGTTGGTTGCAGATTTACCGTGCCCATTGGAAGGTAAAGAAACCACGGTTTACCCGGAGTTGAATGGCCGCCATCGTACTATTCTTGGCACTTTCTTGGCTACAATCGTTATTGCCATTTATGGTATCTCTCAGCACGGTTGGTATTTGTATGAATTAGGCGCATGTTTTGTTGGCTGGGGCTTGATAATTACTGTTTTGGGCCGTTTGAAGTTTGATGAGGCTGCCGATAGCTTTATTGAAGGGGTAAAAGATTTAACTACCACAGCCGTGCTGATAGGTGTAGCTCGAGGTATTGCCCTTATTCTCGAAGATGGGCAGATTCTACATAGCATTGTAAACGGCCTTTCTATGCCGTTATCACACGTGCCAGCCGCGATTTCTGCAGTAGGCATGCTAGTAATTCAAACTATCTTGAACTTGTTTGTTCCTTCCGGCTCAGGGCAAGCGTTTGTAACCATGCCATTAATGGCCCCGCTCAGTGATTTAGTGGGTGTTCCGCGTCAAGTTGCTGTATTGGCTTACCAATTTGGTGATGGTTTCTCGAACATGATTGTGCCTACTAACGCCGTATTGATGGGTATTATTGGTATTGCCGGGGTGCCATATGATCGTTGGTTCCGGTTCTGTATTCCATTGCTTGGCAAGTTAATGTTATTTGCCACAATAGTTCTCGTACTCGCGGTAGTATTTGGTTATGGCGCTGATTTGGAAGTAGCATCAGCGCTAGTTACTAACACTGTTCAAGTTAGCTAGTTCTAAGTACTTTTAGTTAGGTACTAAAAAAACGCTCAAAGCTTTCTACTTTGAGCGTTTTTTGTTCATGGTGTAAACGAGTGTTACATACCGAACAGAAACTCTCTTACAGTTGATGCGGCTGCATCTAATCTCTCTCTGTCATATATCACATTGCATGCGGAAACAAAGCTACCGCAAGGAGGAACACGACGGAAACTAGTACCGGTTGTTTTCCGGCGATAAAAACTATCTTCTAGGCGTGCCGACATATCGTTAAAGGTATCCATCGGCGAACCTTCAATCGATCTTACTACAATCACTTCCATCGATTCGTATTCACGCAATTGAGCTGCCAATTCACGATCTTCTTCGTTGTCCGATTGCTCAAAGTGGCGAGCGTAGCCACGATTGCGTTCGGCAGAATCACGATAGTTTTTAACTGCTAAATGCATATATAAACGAGCAGCCTCTCGATGTTCATTACTCTCTTCAAATAGTTGAGCAAGTAAGTACATTGATTCCGGGTGGCCAGATACCGAGGCATCTTGCAACAAATTCATTGCTTCATCGATATTTACGTTAGCTCGAAGGTTTCGAACTGCGCGCTCATAAAATGCAGGTGCATAATTGGCTTTAATCGCTTTATCTAACCAATAATCTGCTCGTTCCTCACTCTGCGCAAATATAGTACCATTGCGGCGCCATTGAGATTTTACGTGGTAGGCTTGTGGATTACGAAAGCGAATCGCTTCTTGCATCCAAATCTTGGCCTTACGTTCATCTGCTTCAACGCCTTCACCGTTAGCGTAGCCCACGGCCAAAATGATCATGGCTTCAGCGGAGCCGTAATCAGCGGCGCGATGTATACTTTTCATTGCATCGGAGCAATCATTCTCTTCACAAACATTTTCAGCAAAAGCCTGTGTACTTAAAAAAGATATTGTTACTGCGAGTATCCAATGTTTCATTTTCATGAGTTTATCCTTAACATGAGCGGAATAACGCGCTCCAAAAGAACATAATATGGAGCCTTGTTTATACCCTATAACAAAATTTGAACGTTATCCATGTTAAAAGTGTTACAGACTATTTCGTACACTAATGCGATTTTTTCTATTTTTTACCCAGCGGATGTGTAGAACATGCCAGTGAACGATGCAGTAAATGTTAATACCCTTATTATTGGTGCCGGTGCGGCTGGCTTAATGTGCGCAGCTACGGCGGCTAAACGGGGGTTATCTGTAGTTGTTATTGATCATGCAAAACAGGCTGGTAAAAAAATCCTTATTTCCGGTGGCGGCCGGTGTAACTTCACCAACATGTATACGAGCCCAGAAAATTTCCTCTCGGAGAATCCACATTTTTGTAAATCAGCACTAAGCCGTTATACCCAGTGGGATTTCGTAGCTATGGTGGATAAACACAAGATATCATGGCACGAGAAAACTCTGGGTCAGTTGTTCTGTGATGATTCGGCGAAAGATATTGTGCGCATGCTAATGCAAGAGTGCAGCTCTGCTGGTGCGAAAGTACAACTGCGTACTGAGGTGTTTTCGGTGCAGCAAGAAAATGGCATGTACTTCGTAAAAACCTCGCAAGGCGAGTTTTCTTGTAAGAATTTAGTGGTGGCTTGTGGCGGTTTATCCATGCCGAAACTAGGTGCCACACCCTTCGGTTATAAGCTGGCGGAGCAATTTGGCCATAGCATTGTGCCAGTGCGTGCCGGGCTCGTTCCGTTTACCCTGCACGATACCGACAAAGAAGCCTTTGCTGACCTTTCCGGTGTAGCCAGCGATGTAGTAGCAAATAATGATCGAGCTTCTTTTCGTGAAGCGATGTTATTCACGCACCGCGGTTTAAGTGGCCCGGCGATGCTGCAAATATCATCGTTTTGGCAACCAGGTGAAACCGTAGCGGTAAACCTGTTGCCAAACGAAGATGCGCTCGCGCTGCTTCAGCAGGCGAAAGCAGAGCAACCACGCAGCGGTTTGATAAGTATATTCAGCAAGTATTTACCAAAGCGAATGGTGCAAGTGCTGGCGAAACACGGCAATTGGCCCGTGAAAAACTTAGCAGATTTAAGCAATACAGATATCGAACGGGTAGCCAACAATCTTGCTGCATGGCCGATCAAGCCAAATGGCACGGAAGGCTACCGTACTGCCGAAGTTACCATCGGTGGTGTGAACGTAAATGAAGTAAGTTCGAAAACTATGGAAAGCAAACTGCAGCCCGGCCTGTTCTTCATCGGCGAAGTGCTCGATGTTACCGGCTGGCTCGGCGGCTACAATTTCCAATGGGCATGGAGCTCCGGCTGGGTGTGTGGCGAATCGGTGGTTGATGTCTAGCGACAAAAAAGTGTGCCCCTTAGTGTTTTTGGACTAATGTAGGTTAAGTTTCTAAAGAAATTGGGGCCTCAATTGGTAGAACTAGGAATCTTGAGACGATAAGTGACTTTCAACGAGCATTGCGCCAAGGGTATGGTCTAGGGAGTGGTAAAGATTATAAGCCTTGGCTAAGAATTCAAGATGTTAAGTCAAAGGGTAAACGATCTGCCATTCATGGACTAAAAACAGACCGTACCCATCACTTATTATCATCTGGTGAATCCGAATTATTCTATCTGGTTGAGTTTGCTAACAGCGTAATTGATATCAGAGAGCAATTTCCTATTTTTCCATTAACCTACACACAAAAAGTTGCTGAACTTATTGGAATTGAGCACCCCAGACATCCAATTTCGAAAGATGCAGTCATAATAACGACAGATTTCCTTTTAACTAAGCAGTCCGGCAGCACCCGGAATACTTCATTCCACGCGATCTCGGTGAAGCGTGACTCATTCCTTGACGATATCAGGGCAGTTGGAAAACAAGATCTGGAGCGGGTTTGTTGGGAGCTGCTTGGTGTGTAGCGGTCAAGAAAAACTGGCCACCGCTCGGGCAGTTGCTGCAACGCACGCTGTTACGTGAACAATGCGCCCACAGCTGTCTGGTCCTGCACTCAGATAACGGCGCGCCGATGAAAGCACAAACGATGCGTGAAAAAGCCTACGAGCTTAGTGTTACGACATCTTACAACAGGCCCAGAGTCAGCAACGACAACCCGTTCGCTGAGTTGCTGTTCAGGACTTGCAAATACCGCCCTGAATGGCCATCAGCGGGATTTAAAAGCCTTGATGACGAAAGGCATTGCGTACTGAAGTTCTCTCGCTGGTACAACTACGAGCACAAGCATAGTAAGTTGCGCCTCGTAACACCAGAGCAGCGCCACACAGGCCAAGATAGAGCGATACTCGCGCAACGCAAAACGGTTATGGAAGCCGCGAAAGCAAGACATTCAGTTCGTTGGGGCAAGCGTCAGGTTCGTAATTGCACGCCGGTTGGACCAACAACCCTTAACCCGGCAAAAGAACAGGTGAAGCAGGAACAAAAACAGGCAGCTTAAACGAGCTGATGGTGACAATTAGCTTGAAAAACACCGCATGTGCAAATGCAGTGATTGACTAAAAGGTTGCTATTATTCTTAAATAATTATAATTTATAATTTAATATGATTTTAATCATAATTAAGTTTTGTATCTAAATATAATAAGGAATTTATAAAAATGAAAAAAAAACATATTGTTAGTAATTTTACTTATCTCTGCGGTGAGTTTAACTGTTCTTAAAGCTAATGCTTCTGATACTTTTAGAGTCTGTCATACATGTTCAAGTAACTCGTCTTATACTGCTAATGCAATTGAATCAGCATCCGAGGGCGCGAACGCAAGTGTGTATGTTCTGAACGTGGCTGATAATACAATTAAAAAGTACCAAACATTTTATGAACCTGAACTGAATCAAACATTTGTGTCTGAGATAACAGTGGACTCAGCAACGCAATCAGGGTTCGATGATGTGGTCAGTGCTTATAACAGCTTAACGCAGTACCTTCAGGGTTATCAAGAAGTACCTGAGCACATTGCTCCGAGCGCATACAGTATGATGGGGGCAAGCTTCGTTATGAATGATGTGTTTGACCATTACAGTCAAGAAGCTACTCTTCTCACGCATGTGACAGTCTTTATTTCTTCGTCCTTATCGCTCTTAGGAGAAATTATAGATATACCACTTCATGTCGAAGTATCTTTCGCGGATGGGTCATCCGCAATCCTTAACATAGTGTCCATATTACCGAATGGTGATATCGAGCTAGAATTGGCAAGCGCAAAGGATGTTGACAATAATACGATCTCTACAGAAGCCTCTGGATATACAGATGGCCTCTATCGGTTTACTGCGGGTGGTGAGTCAGCGATACAAGAATTTATGGCTGCTGCAAGTCGGTATGGTGTTGGAGTATGTCGACAGGGTAGTTGTTTCTCTGGTGAAACCGAAGTAGACATGAACTGCGCTTGGGTTGGCGATGTTTATACGTGTACGGTTACAGGAAAAAAAGAGACTGTAATCCCAAATTAGTAAGGATAAATAGCGATGCCTATTTCATATATTGTTTTTTTTATGATTGTTTGGATTCCATTCATGGTTTTGATGTCAGGGAAGTTGGCGAAAAAGGCTGGTAAACCACCTTCTTACGCTATGATAATTGGATTTATCTGCGCTTTTATTCCACCATTGGGAATGATTTTCCTGATCGTTTTGTTTGCACTTCAAAGCAAGCCTGAAAATAACTATTAATAATTGCTATCGAGTAGAATCGGTTCTTCAGCCGATCATTAGACCATGTGTCCGATGATCGGCTCTTTAACGGGATTATACTTACCGCGTAAAACCCCCTAATTAATACCACGCATTTTTAAAGGTCTGTTCGTTCGTGTTACCAATCGCTATTTTTATTTTTTCAA
>NZ_AFPO01000027.1 GCF_000218785.1 Idiomarina sp. A28L | reverse complement strand
TCATATGCTTCTGTAGTTCAGTCTTATTTTTCATTCTGGTCCTCCATATCAACAGCTTCCGGATGTGTATCTTTATCATCCGCGTCACTTTCATCCGGATCCGCCTCAGCACTATTCGGATGATATTGATAAAAGCTAATGATAGCACCATTTTGTTTTTCTGGTAATTCATCCAAGATGTGATCCATCACAAAAATTTCCTTGTCATTTGGAGCTCTAACATTGTTAAAAAGTTCAGAGGCTTCTTTCCTATCTATCACGAATCCATGTGACGGGTACCCGGCGATTAGTTTACGTAAAGCATGCGGTTTTAGGTTACCTACTTTACTGTCTAACCGGGTACCGTATTCCAAAGCGATTCGCATTGCGCGCTGTTGCTCTCCGAGGCGCATTGGGTCAATCTGGCTTGCGATTGGTTCAATCAAACAGCGAGTAAGCTGCGTCGCAACTTCTGAGGCCAATCTCGTGCTAACCTTGCCTCCAATCTTAATATCAGTAACGTAATCTCTAAATGCTGCAAGAGACTCTTGTTGTAATGAGGATATTGCCGTAGATATATCAAGGCCCGAAGATAGTTCAAACATTTCATCTGGTTTATTCACTTGAACATCAAGAGGGCCGAGTTCTCCAGTGTCCGAGATGATTAACCGCTGCGCCCCAAGTGCAACGAGCGTCCCGGCAGACTTACAATAACTATGCACAAAGCAGGTCACATCATCGTAATAGTGCCCGAGAGCTCTCGCTATCCGATAGCCTGCATGAGGGTCTCCGCCAGCCGTTGTTAGAATAAGTAGAAGGTGCTTAGCACGATTATCTACGTCTTTTAAAGTTCTTGTAACCTAGCGATACCCAGCGCGGTCAATATCACTGCAGTAAAAAAGTATGTCCAGTGCTTCATCTGAAGCTTCTGATATCTCTGGCTTACTAACTTCTACTTTTTGTTCTTCATTTTCTTCTGCCATCGGTAGATCCTTGCTTAGACTAAATATCCAGCCCCTGTGGTTGACTCAACTCAGACAGGTTTTAATTGCTGTTCAGAATTCCTTGGTCTCAATTTATTCTTAGCTAACGCCCCGAACCGTGCGACTGCACCGCGGTATGAATGTATTTAAAAAACTTATTAAACCTAATTATCTATGCCGCATCCTCTATAAAGTGCCTGATGATTTTGCTTGCGCAACTCCCACCCTTAAGTATCATTACTAGTACCACTGATTGAGCTTTTCGTTCTGCATCATTTATGGAAACCTAGGAATATTTATTGTCGACAATAACCGTTACTTCAGGTTTCCGTTCGCAGTGCACTGACCGAGTTTTCTCTACAATCGACGTCGTAAAATTGACGCAGAAGCTAATTAACCTCTTTTTCTTTCGGTTTTTCGTTGGATACGCGGAGGCACTCGAGCTCGGCATGTTCTTTGCGTGAGTATGAGCTCACGACAACGACATTATCTATACAGACAATTACAGCAAATTCCTTAAACAGTTTTGCGTAGAGGCCATTCTCTTTTAAATGCGGAGACTCCAATCTTATTCTATCAATTAACTGCTTGTAATACGCGGAATACCGCTCCTCAATACACAGGTGACGCTTTTCGTTGATATACCCACTGTAATAAGGGGCAATATGAATATGAGTGATACCGCCGTTGTCCATATCAATCGATAGTATAACGCCGATATAAACTTTATCATTATCAAGTACTACTCTCGACAACCTCCGCTCTTGAGTAATCTCATGCGCACTCTTATTCGCAGACTCCCGAGTCAGCTTCCCTGACTCCTGTATAACCCACCTTTCCATTGTGTTTGAAGCATGCCAAATGCAATAAATGGGCTTCTTTCTATAAGCCCAGTAGCTCGGTCGACAAAAATTAAAAAGGTATACTGTTAGTATTGGAGTTAAGAAGCTCAAAAAAGACGCGAAAGGAAGCTCAGACTCACGATTAAAAACCTCATGTAATGCAAGAGATGAAGCTATTACATGAATCCACATTAATGATGTCGATTGCTCGGATTTTGATTCGATTGCAAACTCTAAGAGGTGTTGGATACCATATAAAACTGTTGCAGTAACGACAACAAAAACCATGCCTTTAACAGCCATCGACGTGTATAAGAACTTAGCATCTTTTCTGTCAACTAAAGGCTTCAGTAAGGGGTGGGTAGTATAGTGAATATACCCAAATAGCAAGAAGCCAACTAATACAAACGGGGTTAGAGCCATCCCTACCAAAACAAAATCCTAAGTCGGCTTAAAATGGCGGAGGTTTTTCATAGAGGGCATATCAGCATCACCAAGAATTTTGTGATCAATAATGTAAGCTTCCTCTACTTGTTCGATCAAAGCTTCGAGTACGTAATCATCAGTAAGATCTAACTCAAGTGTCCCAGAGCTGTTAACTCGCAGATGTTTCAATGCATTTTCAACAGATGCAGGCGAAACCTTTGAGCTCAGGAAGCTAGCTCGCACTATACGTTCTCTTATCTTGTTAAAATTCACTAACACCTCGACCTGCAGTTTAGAAGAATGTTTAAGGAGTTTGGCACATGAAATTGCCTATTTCCTGCATTTGCGACGAACTGCTGCTACCAAGAGCCGTATATAATCGAAGCTAAACTTACATTTAAAGAACGAATCCCCTCTCCAAACATAAGAATAGACATTCCGATGCTGTTGCTCTCACCCACAATCCCCCAACGAGACCTCCAGTCGCCACACCTACCATTATCACTTATCTCGCTTCATTATCATTTATTTTGCACTCTTACAACTACGTTTACGCAAGAATGCTTCATTGGAGGACAGGCTGCTTATCAGCTAGACGATGGCACTTTCTCGATTGATGCAGGGGAAAACGATGTTCGGGCTATCTACGACCATGTTAATGCAGCCATAAAGTTTTTCTGTCGCCATAAACGAGAAATGGCATTCTACGACAATAAGCTTCAGTTCTTTGCCGCTAAGCACGGCATTGCTTCAACCTCCACCAGTTAACAGCTAAATTCGAACACCGACGGGAGTAGCTCTTGTGGCCAATCAACTTGATATACTGGCTTTGTTTGAGGAGGTTGAGCGTGACAGCCAATCAGGAACGCTATGCCGTGAGCTGTTGGCTCAGGGGCAGACGCTTTATGGTAAGAATCCTCTATTCCCCGATTATCTTGAACGCATCACGCCAGATGGCAAAAAGTCACTTGGCCAATGGCGCAATGGTGAGTTTGTAGAAGACGCTTGCCTTCTTTGGTAACAAAAAGCCCCGCCGACACCAAGTTGCTGGTGAGGGAAAGGCTTTGGATTCAACAAAAAGCCTTGTTTACCAACCAATTAGCGTATCAGCTATATATTTCCCTTTCTCTTCATCTGTGAGGGATGAATATTGCAATGCAGCCTCTTTATCAGATAGCTTCACCTTTGTTACCAATATACAGCTAATCAAGTAAAAAAACTGTATGGATACAAAGCAAACAATAAACAACAAAAGCATTTCCAACCAGTTACCCTCGAACCCGAAGTAAATTGCTGGTATACCAATTCCTCCAATAGGCCATATTAACTGGATGCCTGAAGCTTTTATCGAATGAAGAAAAACGTTGAGATTCAAAATTCCTTTGTTATTTGATTCGTTGTCATTCATTACTGTCGCTCTCTATCAACTTCTGGTGGAGGAGTTTTTTGTTCATCGGAACTCGTCAACATTGCAGCTCCCTCCATTACTATTGTACCAACTGGTATAGGGCTTGTTACTCCATTGACTACTTGAGCGGCGGCTCCTTGCATTCCGTCATTACCTCTTCTCTCAGCTTGAATAAATCCTACGGCGGCAGCCTTATTCGCCCCCAAAGTACCAACAACAGCCCTTTCGGTTCTACTTGTTAGTTGAACAGTCGAACCTGCAACTTTAGTTGTTCCTGTTGCGGCTCCTTTCAGAAGTGTAGTTGCTCCCCCGGTCACTGAACCCAGAGCAGCACTAACAGCAACACTACCAAGATCAATATTCATAACAGCATCGCCAAATCCCTGTCCATTCTTCATATTGTTACCTATTTGAATGGCGGCATCTATCCCACCACCAATCAATGCTCCAATAATTCCAAATTCACCATTGGGATCTACATACTTATATGGATTGTTATTCGCATAAGCATACCGATTGAAGCCCATAGCAGGGTTGCCGCGTTGCATATGCCCCAGCATATCAACTGGGTCATTCGAATAAAACCTACCGATGACAGGGTCATAATACCGCTGCTGCATATACGTCAACTGCAAATCGTCGTCTTCCAAGTGGCCGGTGTAGCCGGGCTGGTTATCGTTCGGCTGGTTGTTCGAATGCCGCGCCACCATTTGGCTGCCTAGGTAAATATAGTCGGTAACCGTGCCATTGTGAATGGTGCTGATTAATCTGCCTTGCTGGCTATATAAACTATAGGTTTTGCTGCCATTATTGTTCTTCATGATGCGGCGGCCATGGCCATCGTACAGGTAACTAATACTACCAGAGCTTGCGAGCCTGCCTGCGCGGTTAAAGGTAAAGCTGCGTGCGCCGTTGTTGATAACATTGCCCCGCGTATCGTAGCTAAACGAGCGGTTTAATGTGCCACTCACGCTGGTTAAACGATTATTGCTGTAGTGATAGGTCAACGTATCGTTACCCAGCGTTTTTTGCGTGATATTTCCAAGCACATCGTAATCAAAGCTACCACTGCCCCAGAACCCGCTGGCAGTATCCAAGCGGTCGAGCCCATCGTAGCTCATCGTCATCGAGTTTTCGCTGATAACCCCATCAGTAATGCTGGTGATGTTGTGGTT
>NZ_AFPO01000028.1 GCF_000218785.1 Idiomarina sp. A28L | reverse complement strand
GGGTCATCGCATAGTCCTTTGCTAAATAGCGAGTAGTTATTTTGATAAATACCGGAGTTTTAAAAATTACGCAACATTTTTTTAACTCTCATATGAGCATGCGCTGGCGCAATCACAAGCACGGTGAGCTTAGCTAACGGTTTAATTCATGCTCATAATCGACAATTTATGCACGCATAGAACAAACACATTAAAGTAAGGTTGAGGAGTCTCTTTCGAGTTGTTTACGAGATTAATTCATGGCTGACTACTTAACATTGGGTTTCTTGAGGGGCGTCTGGAAAAACTCATACCAAAATTTAGTATCATTTTATTCTGTAAATTCTCATTTATTTCTGTATCTCACAACCGCCCCCCACTAGCGCCGCGGCAGAGCAAGAATGATGAGGCGCACGAAATGGCCGTTGTCGCCAACGTTCCGGATCAAATTTTTCACCTGTAAGCGAACTTATGGCGGCAACTTCGAGCGCTTCAGGCTCTGGTAACGGCGGCATTAAGCCAATTAAACGCTTTGCCAACATGGTTTTTCCAGTGCCTGGAGGCCCCACGAACAATATATTGTGCCCACCTGCGGCCGCCAACAACAAGGCTCGTTTTGCTTGTTCTTGCCCTTCCACATCAGCGATATCGGCAACGCCCGCAGGGCGCGAAGGCAACTGTACAGGTTCAATAAGCCTCAGCAATGAGCTCTGTTCAACATGCCTTACCGCCGCAGCGAGCGAAGTAACCGCATAAGCACCTGGCTTACGCAGCAGCGCAGCTTCGGTTGTATTTGCAGCGGGAACTAACGCTCGGCGGCCAGCATCAGTTGCGGCAAGCAAAGCCGGTAAAACGCCATCAATTCGCCGCACCGCACCATCAAGCGCCAGTTCGCCGTAACACTCGAGTTGGCTGAGCTCACCCTCATTAATTGATTCATCAGCCACCAAAATCCCAAGAGCCATGGCCAAATCAAACCGTGCCCCTTGTTTGGGTAATTCGGCCGGCGATAGGTTGATAGTTATCTTCGCCACCGGAAATTCCAAGCCACTATTGAGAATTGCGGTTTTTACCCTATCTCGCGCTTCACGCACCGTAGTTTCCGGCATACCAATAATCTGAAAGCCCGGCACCCCACGGGCCACATTTACTTCTACCCGCACCAATGGCGATTCCATACCCAACTGCGCCCGCGTTAACACCACTGCTAATCCCATAGCTACCTCGATTGCTTCCTGCAAAACGAAAAGTTTAGCTCGAATCAGCAAAGGGGCTAACTATTTCCTAAAATTTCAGTGATTACGCACGAACGATTACGCCTAATGAAGAACACCTATCAAACCCAAAGTAAACTAAGCACAAACGTGCGTCGTTATACGCCGTTAGGGGCTTTCAAAAAGAATGCGATTTCGCCCCGCAACGCTAGGAAACACATGAGAAAGATACTCCCTTCGGGGTATTTTGTAATCGGACCACTAAAACGCTTGTGCAAACCAATTCCTCATTGCTATTCTTGACTAAAATTTATATGAAATTTACTTTTATTTTTGTATCCACTTGTTCTAGCGATTGCAAATTCGTGCATTATAGGGCCCACAAGTGATTATCTTTTAATAGTTCAACACAGAAGAATTCATAGTGCTCATACTCAAGAACCGAGAGGTATCAGCTGCATATTATGCAACTGCGGCACTTACAGCAGTGTTAACTGGCATCATTGCGATTACATATCGCTTTTTTGGCCAGGTTGACTTGCTCAGACCCGAATTTATGATGGTTTCCGGTATCGCTATGATAGTGATAGGCGCCACTATGTTGTTGGGTATATCTAGTAGTGCGCACACTCGGGTATTAGGTGCTTTGATTTCTATCGGGTATGCGAGCTTTCTATACCTTGGTTTGTTTTTTCCTACCCTTTTTCCTGTAGCAACCAATGGCTACGGTATTGCACCGTGCGCACTTGCCACATTTATTTTGCTTCTTGGTGGTTGCAGTTTATTAAAACTGCAAAGCAAAGTGAGCGATATTGCATGGCTGATTTTTGGTTCTGCTTCTCTGCTATTTTCGTTGATTGTTATCGTTACTGGCTGGGTATTTCATTTCACACCAGAAACTACACTCGATAATCCAATTGGTATCTCTTTATTGGCCGTTATCATCGGCATGCTAGGGCTAGCCTCTTTGGTACGCGGAAGCTGCCACACCGTTCTATTCCGTGAAATAAAAAATAGCGTTATGCCTGCTGTACTTGTATCTCTAGCTGGATTATTACTTTGGCTATCACTATCGATTATTAATACCGAGGAACTAGAAAAGCGCTCATTATCTCTAATTAATCAGGCTACCCATGAATTACAGCAAAAGCTTTATACATATAATAATTCTATTGAAAAAGTAGCTACGCGTTGGGTACTCACCGATACCAACCCCTCATTAAAACAACTGGATTTAGATTTATTCATTCGCGATCACAGCCATGCTTTATCTATTACAATTTTTGATGCAGATGGAGAAACAACCCACGTAAGTAAATCAGATTTAAGCGATGAACTTGATGCTAGTATTTTTGCTGATCAAGAGATAACCAGCTTAGTGAGCCATTGGTTTGAAGAGAACCGAGGCGTTCAAGCGTTTTCGGTTTCTCGCGTTTCGCTAGATAAGAGATACCCTATCCTATTTTTCTCCGAACCTGTTTTCGAGAATGAATCGTTGCACGCGCAAATATTGGTGGCTATCGATTTGAATAGTTTCGCAACGTTTCGGCAGGTTGAGCACTTAAAGTACTTCCAACTATACCTCGAGCTCGCCGATAACATGCTAATAGCTATTAACACGCCAAATTTTGATGTGCTCACGCAAAACCAACTCGATAGTAATTACCCATTCCAGTTCGCGAATTCGCGTAACCTTATGGATGCCTACACACCAAACTTCACTGTTGTTATTTCCGATTACAGTTTGCTGTGGACACAAGCGCGGACAAACCAGCTAGTACTAATTTTTTCGTTTGTACTCTCGTTGTTGTTTATTTTCATCATTGATACCAACAATAAACTCAAAGTGGAGCGCTTGAAGCTTGATCGTTTAGCAAAATTTGATGGTGTAACAGGGCTATTGCGCCGAGATGTACTCGAAGAAAACATTAGATTAATGTTATCCGAATACAACGCGCATAGTATTCGTGTTCTTTTCATCGATCTCGATGGCTTTAAACCCATAAACGATAGCCTTGGCTTAACCGTTGGTAACCGTATTCTTGCTGAAACGGCCAAACGAATAGAGAGCTGCCTTCCAAATGAAGCTCTAGCCGCTCGTTTCAGTGGTGATGAATTTATTGTGTTTCTGCCGAACGCTTCGGAAGCCAAAGCAGTACAAATTGCAATTCAACTGAATCAAGAAATAGAGCGTAACTTTGATATTAATGCTTTGGATATTCATTTAACTGCAAGCATTGGTATAGCTTCAGTGGGAGATGCCGAAGAAACAGCCACCAAATTGATTCAAAATGCCGACGTTGCAATGTCGGAAGCGAAGGTTAACGGTGGTAATACTTATTCAATATTTAGCCATGATATGGCTATGCGCTATGAAAAACAGTATCGCTTGCGCGCTAAAATTCAGCGCGCTATTGAAGATAAAGAGTTCCGAGTTCATTTTCAGCCAGTAGTTTCTACGTACAATCATGAAATTATCGGTTTCGAAGCGCTCGCACGCTGGCCGCAACCTGATGGAAGCTTTATCCCTCCGGGAGATTTTATTCCAGTTGCCGAGCAAACTGGGCAAATTATTGCGTTATCGGCCCTTGTACTGGAAGAAGCCGTTGCCTCACTTGCAAAACTACAGAAAATAACGCCTGAACTCACTATGGCGATTAACTTATCGGCACAGTTATTCGATCGAGGTAACTTGGTTGATTCAATTATTGGCACCTTAAACAGCTATAAAGTTTCGCCAGATACATTAAATGTAGAACTTACCGAAAGTGTTTTGAGTAAAGATCATGCGCATTTATCTGTAAAATTAAACGAGCTACGTGCGCTCGGTATACAAGTATCTTTAGATGATTTTGGCACCGGCTTTTCGAGCCTGAGCCTATTGCACCGCCTACCGGTAGATATTATTAAAATCGATCGTTCATTCATCAAAGATATTTCCGAAAGCTCTGAAAGCCGCAAAATTGCAGAATCGGTAATCTATTTAGCAAAAAGCTTGGATAAGAAAATAGTTGTGGAAGGCGTTGAAACGAAGGAGCAAGCCGAATTTAGTTCAGCGCTTCATTGTGATGCAATTCAAGGCTTCTATTTCTATAAACCAATGCCTCTAATCGATGTTATAGCCTTGCTAAGATCCTAGTTAGGCCCTGATAACTTCATATCTAGCTTGCTAAAAATATTCTGAAACACATTTTCGCTAACTAGGCATAAATATTCTACGCTATGCTAACCCTTGGTTGTTTTTTATTCCCAATCGCTCATGTAAGAGCGCTTAGGCGAAAGATGTTGATGCTAAGGGTATTTATGCACACGATATTTATAAAAAGCCTCCGGGTTCCGCAACTCATTGTGGTGGCCCTGCTATGGCTCAGCGTTTTAACGAGTGCAAGCGCACAAGAGCAACGCTTTAATTTTGATCATCTTGATAAAGGCTTCGCACCGGTAGTTGCTGCGCTTAGCGAAAACGATCATAAAGCAGCCGATAAGGCACTCAAGCAGTTGCGCCGAACCCTTGGTAATACTGGTGATTATCATTTTCTTGAAGGCATTATCACGGTACTTTCCATGAACGATGCCAGCGCTATTCGTTTACCCTTCTTAGCCCGCCGTATGCGTAACCAATGGAATGAGGCGCTGGAAAAAGAACCTAATCATGAACTAGCGCACTTAAGCCTATTGCAATTTCACGCCAACGCTCCAGGTATCGCAGGCGGTGATAAAGATCAGGCTGCTTTTCACGCCGAGCGCCTGAAACAACTAAATAGCCCATTTCGCTTTCAGGCTGATATTGCCTTGGCTGCAATGGCCGAAGATACTGAGGCAGAAGAAGCCGCATGGTTAGCTTGGTTTAATGATCAGCCCGAGAACCTAAGCATTCGAATAAATTACATAGCGTTGCGCGTAAATGCCCAAAAATATGCCGAAGCACTTAGCCAAATGCAGTATGTATTAGCGAACACCGATAGCGACAACGAAGAACACCAAGCGCTAGCCGCACAAGTATATTATCAGTGGGGAAAGCTAGCGGCGGAATCGGGTGAGGAGCTAGCAAACGGAGCCCACTACTTACAGGTATTGTTAGCGGAAAACAGAGTGCCTGAAACTACCCCAGCAGGTTGGGCACAATATCGCTTAGCGCAAATCTACTTTCACCAAGATCGCATAGAAGAAGCGAATGCCATGAAAGCTGAGGCTCAAGTTAGCGCCGAAAACGATGAAAATCTTAGAGAAGCTTTGAAAAAGCTGGAAAGCTAAACACCGGCGCAGTTTCTTCATTTTAAAAATAAAAAAGAGAGCTCAAAAGCTCTCTTTTGCTGTTAAACGCACAGAAATTTAATCTTCTTTTTTCTGTTTCCGCTTAATAATAATTACTTGGTTACCATCCTCATCAACGGTGCGGGTAACTTCACCGCCACGCATTCTTAAACGCTCGCCATCATGAAATTCCATTTCCATCTCATTAGCGCGTAATTCAATAACACGGTGCCGCCCTTCTGCTGCAGCTTCGCGCGCTAGCTCTCGAGCTTGGCGAATACGTTCGCGATCTTCTGGTGAAATATCGCGAGCTCCGTGGCCCCGGTTCCCATGAATTCGACGCTCTTGGAAGTTTTCAATAAAGCGTTCTTCACTGATAACTCCGGTGCCATCATCACCAAACCGTTGAAACATTTGCTCGGCATTTTTCCGTGCATGCTCCACCATAACTTCAGTGAATTCAGCTTGGGTAATAAAACCATTACCATCTAAATCAAATTGCAGAAACTGCTCACGTAAGGCCTCAGCACGCACTTCTTGAGCCCTTGCACGAAGTTCTGCACGGTCTACATCACCTTCTACATTAATGTGATCAACCCACATCATGCGCATTGGCTTTGATGGCTCTGGCGGTGCAGGTGGTGCTGGCGGGGCCTCACTCCAAATCATGCGTGTAGGTGAAACACTAGCATCATCCGCGTTACGTTCAACAGCAATGGCTGCGCCCATTGCAATTACTGGCAACATACAAACTAAGGTATTCGTTATTTTATTTAATTTTTTCATCACTCACTCCTTATAAGCCACATTGGCCTCATCACTCGCAATCAGTATGCCCATTAAAGGTGCAGTGAATATGCGTTAAATATGGAGAAATTGTGGAGCTTCATAAAAGGTAACGATAACCTACGCCGTAAACAGCCTGAATTACCTCTTCGGCGCCAGCTGCATGCAACTTATGCCGAAGGTTCTTAATATGGCTATCAACAGTTCGATCACTCACAATTCGGTGATCATCATAGGCTACATCGATGAGTTCATCTCGGCGGAACACTCGGCCTGGGTGTTCCTGCAAAGCCACTAGCAAACGAAACTCTACCGGTGTAAGGTCAAGCAATTGCTCGCCCCAAAACGCTTGGTAATCACTTACGTTTAAGTGTAATCCCAGAGTAGGTTCCTGCGCTGCCACTTCGTTATGCCATCGGCTCCGCCTGAGCATGGCTTCAACGCGGGCTACTACTTCGCGAGGGCTAAACGGCTTCACTATGTAATCATCGGCACCTAAACGCAAACCAACGATACGATCTATTTCATCATGCCGAGCCGTTAAGAAAATCACCGGAACATGGCTAAACTCGCGCACGTGCCGACATACTTCTAAGCCATCGATGCCTGGCAGCATTACATCAAGCAAAACAAGTTCAGGTGGATCTCTACGAATTTGCGCTAGTGCATCATCACCACGCTCAATAGCTTTAACCACATGGCCAGCTTGCTGCAAATAATCAACCAATAGTTGGCGTATGGCGGCCTCATCTTCCACTACTAGCAAATAGCTCACCCGCGCGCTCCCTAGTTATTCACAATCAAAATAATTAATTCTGCTGTATTTCATTTTTAGCCAGTAGTGGCAACTTAAGTTGAATACTTAAACCGCCCATTTCACTGGGTTTTGCCTGCACAGTACCTGAGTGCGCTCGAATAATTTGCGCCACAATTGCTAAGCCCAAACCACTCCCTCCGGTTGCTCGTTGCCGGTGCGCATCAATGCGGTAAAAGCGTTCGAACAAATGTGGAATATGTTCCGCAGAAACTCCCGGGGCGCTATCTTCAATAATGATGTAAACGTTTTTTGCAGCCGTATCAAGCTGCAGCTCAATGGCAATTGAACCGGGCGCTTTTGTATATCGCACGCTATTTTGCAAAAGGTTCATGAGCGCTTGTTGTAAGCGGTTTGAATCCGCCTGCACCCATACCGGGTTGGCTAGCCCGCGATATACAATATTTAAACCCGCAGCTTCCGTTTGTGTTTCTATTTGCTGCGCTATGCGCACCAACAGTTGGTTTAAATCTAGCGGCTGCCATTGATACTGCATGGTTTCAACTTGAGCGAGTGATTGCAGATCTTGCACAAGGTGATTAAGTTGATCGGTTTGTTGCAGCAGTAGTTGGCAAAATTCCTTGCTTGGAGTGCGAATATCATCTTCTACCGCCTCTAATTCACCCTTCAGAATGGTGAGTGGCGTGCGCAACTCATGGGCAATATCGGCCATAAATTGGCGGCGATTATTTTCCGTATTAGCTAGGGTTTCCGCCAAACTATTAATAGCCAGCGATAGCTCACCAATATCATCGTTTGCAGTACCATTTTCGGTTAGCGATTTACCCTGTTTAAAGTATTGATAGTTTCCCGCCGCGATTTCCTGAGTATTTTGCCGCAATAGCAATAAACGTTTGCGCAATTGTATGGCCAGCAGCCACGCCACTAAAGCTGCAACCGCAAGAGCAAAACCGCCGGCCCACAAAAGTGCTTTTTCTTGTTGCTGGCTAAATACTGCATCAATTGGCTGCATTTGCCCTCGAGGCATTACTGTACTTAAAGTGGCAATAATCGCGCCGTTACTCAGCACCGCCACCGATACCGGATCTTCAATAGCCACACCAAATACGCGATACCCACCGAGTGTTTCTAAATTCAATTCACTAAAACTAAGTGCCGGATCTAAATTAACCCGGCTAGGGTTTATCAGCAGATCTCGTTGAATGTTCGTTAGCACCATACGCCACAACTCGGCCTCATCGATTTGAGCAACGCCCCGATTGCTAAGCTGTTCCACAAGATTACTGTAATACTCCGAAAAAACTGCTGCTACCGGTTGTAAACGCTGTTGCTCTTGCTCAGCAATGTAGTTCGTAAAGTTGCTCAAAAAATAGCTACGCACGCCCAGCAAAACAACCGCCACCAAGAATATCCCAGTGCCGGCAATGGCAATAAAAAATTGCGTACGCGTACTAAATCGCTGTAGCCAAAATGAAACCAACGGCTAATTCCTTAAAACGGTTGCAAAGCCAACAGGGCTACAACCCATAGAATTTTTATTTCTTTTCTTGTTCTTCTAACTTTGCTTCGAGCGCTTCGATACGTTGGCGCAAGCGCAAAATTAAATGCTGCTGAATTTCCATTTCTTCACGCGTTACCACATCAAGTTTGCTCAGCTGGCCTTGCACCGCTTGTTTTACTTTTTGTTCCAAATTATCAGCCATACCACGCACACCCGGTGGAATGCTTTCGGTGATTTGTTTCGCGATTTGCTCAATTTTTTTCGCATCAATCATATTAATTATCCTACTCTGTTTACTTATTATTGCTGCTTTGAAAACGGGCAGCACCTATGGCTACAGCATACCGCAAATTCTGGTTATGGCATATTGGCTAATTCGGGTACAATGCGCCCTTTCCCACTCAGCATTAAAATTTATTTTTTGGCGGCGGCATAAGCATGCAATTAAACCCACAACAGCAAGGGGCAGTAGAATATATTAGTGGCCCTACGCTAGTGCTCGCGGGCGCGGGCAGTGGTAAAACTCGCGTAATTACCGAGAAAATCGCATATTTAGTAAACCAAGCTGGCTATAAAGCAAACCACATTGCAGCCGTTACCTTTACTAATAAAGCCGCTCGCGAAATGCGCGAACGAATTTCGCAACGGTTGGGCCGAAAAAACTGCCGTGGCCTAAGAGTATCTACATTTCACACGCTGGGCCTAGATATGATTCGCCGCGAAGCGGCAATGCTTGGCTTTAAACCTGGCTTTTCGCTGTTTGATGATCAAGATTCTTTTGCGCTACTAAGTGCGCTCAGCGAAGATAGCATAGATGCCGATAAAGCCATGCTGCAGCGTTTACAACAGCGCATTAGCCACTGGAAAAATGCCATGCAGCTACCGGAGCATGTGCAACCTGATAGCAACATGCCCGATGATGCGATTTTCGCTGAGCTTTACGTTGCCTATCAACGCCACTTGAAAGCCTGCAACGCACTTGATTTTGATGATCTCATTCTTTTGCCCACTCTGCTGCTCAAGCAAGTGCCAGAAGTTCGCCAGCGTTGGCAACAACGCATTCGCTATTTATTAGTTGATGAATATCAAGATACCAACACCAGCCAATATGAATTAGTTCGCCTGCTAGTTGGCGAGCGCGGGCGTTTTACCGTGGTGGGTGATGATGATCAAAGTATTTACTCTTGGCGTGGAGCGCAACCGGAAAACCTGGCGTTGTTGCAGAAGCACTTTCCTACCTTAAAAGTAATCAAACTTGAGCAAAATTATCGTTCAGTTGGCCGCATTTTAAAAAGTGCCAACATTCTCATTGCCAATAACCCACACGTTTTTGAGAAAAAGCTATTTTCCGCGATGGAATACGGCGAGCCGCTGCGGGTAATATTCGGTAAAAATGAAGAAAATGAAGCCGAGCGGGTAGTAGCCGAAATCATCCGAGAGCGCTTTATGGATAGCACTCGTTATGGCGATTACGCAATTTTGTACCGCGGTAATCACCAAGCGCGAATTTTTGAAAAAGCGCTGATGAACAACCGCATCCCCTATAAAATAACTGGTGGCCAATCATTTTTTGCTCGTGCTGAAGTAAAGGATATTTTGGCTTATTTACGCTTAGTGGTGAACCCAAACGATGATAATGCTTTTTTGCGTATCATTAACACACCACGCAGGGGTATTGGCCCGAACACCATTGAGCGCATTGGCCAACTCGCGCACCAAGAAAACCTTAGTTTGTTCGCAACTTGCCAACACTCGGGCCTAAAAACCATGTTGGCTACTCGGGCATACCATGATGTACAAGAATTCACTCAGCTAATTTTACACACGGCACGCGAGAGTGATTCAGGCGAACAGCACGCTACACAGGCAGTTAAAGCTATGATTCAAGCCATTCATTACGAAGATTGGTTATTTGAAAGTAGCGGCAGCCCTACCGCGGCTGAAATGCGAATTAAAAATGTGAACGAACTATTCCGTTGGGTGAGTGATATGCTCATGGGGAGCCCCGAAAATGATGCGATGTCGCTTGATCAAGTTGTTTCCCGCTTGGTGCTTCGCGATATGCTCTCGCGCCAAGATGAGGAAGATGATTCCGATCAAGTACAACTCATGACGCTGCATTCTTCCAAAGGTTTAGAATTCCCCTATGTGTTTTTAGTGGGCATGGAAGAGGGCTTACTGCCGCATCAAACCAGTATTGATAATGATGATATTGAGGAAGAACGGCGCTTGGCCTATGTTGGCGTTACCCGAGCTCAGCGCAAACTCACATTTACGTTGGCCAAACAGCGCCGCCAATATGGTGAAACTATTCGCCCAGAAGTGAGCCGTTTTTTAATGGAATTACCGCAAGATGATATTGATTGGGAAGATCAGCGCAAACCTGTAAGTAAAGAAGAACAGCTAGAAAAAACTGAATCTAATCTTGCGAAGTTACGCGAGATGCTGCGGAAGTAATATCATTCGAGGCGTTGCCGGTAGCCGCTTCTTCTGCGCTATCGTTCGCTTTCGATATCTCTTCTTTTTTCGTTAGGGGCATACTGTTCGCACCTTCAATTGTACGTGCGGCACTCAACAAATTACCTTGGCCTTTTGTTACCCCTAGTTTTTTCAGCTCTTTGCGCTGTGAATCGGTTTCAATACCCTCGGCACTGAGCTCAATACCAAGTTCTTTGCACAACGTAACGATGTGCCGAACCATTGCTTGCGCACGGTCTTTCCGATCCACTTGCGCCACAAAGTTTCTATCCAACTTAATGATATCGAAGGGGTAATTATAAATAAAATGAAGCGGCCCTGTAACTCTGCCAAAATCGTCTAGCGCCAATAAGAACCCAGCTTCTTTAAGCTTGCGTAAGCTCGCTAAAACTCTTCTGGAATCTTCCTTTTGTAGAGCATCTTCATCAAATTCTAACACTAAGCTTTTGTGTGGAACTCCCTTTCGTGCAACCAAATCGATTAAGGCTTGTACGTGGCGCGGCCGGAGTAGATGTTGCACACATAAATTCACGTGTAATGGCAGTTTAGCATCAGTGCCTATTTTACGAGTTTTCATTAATCGGCACGCTTCCGATAAAACCCATTGATCAATATCAATAATCGCACCAGAACGTTCAGCCAGTGCCATAAAATCACCTGGTAGTATGGTTTCTTTCCCACGCTGCCAGCGCACAAGCATTTCATAGCCTTGAATTGTATCGCTATCTAAAGAAAAGATCGGTTGATACCAAAGCCGGAAATCTTCTTTCGCTTTTGCATGCCGCAAGGCGGCCTCTTGATTCAGCGCATCTACAAGGCCACTACGAATCGCTTCATCAAACACCACATAGCGGCCACGGCCAAGGTTTTTAGCCTCATACATGGCGGCATCAGCATCACGCAATAATCGATCGGTTGTATCATCAGGGCCTCGGCAAGTTGCTATACCAATACTTGCACCGGAAAAGTGTTCTTGGCCGTTTAATCGGAATGGCGCTTTCATAACTTCAATAATGCGGCTTGCTACATCTTTGGTATCATCTATTGTTTTAACCGGTTCCAGTAAAATAACAAATTCATCGCCGCCCAAACGCGCAAGAAAATCCGGCTCTCGAATAGCACTATGAATACGCCGCGCTACCTCTAGTAAGAACTCATCACCCACCGAGTGCCCCAAGGTATCGTTAATATTCTTAAAGCGATCGAGATCCACGAACAATAACGCAAAATTGTCTTTGGGCTGGCGTTTTTGCCTTGCCAGTGCTTGATTAACACGTTCGGAAAACATTGCGCGATTAGGCAAACCAGTAAGATTATCGTGATGAGCATCATGGTAAAGCTGAGCTTCAATTTCTTTTCTGCGCTCAATTTCTTCTACCAGTTCTTCAGTACGTTCAGTAATCCGCTTCTCTAGGAAGCTATTTGCCTTGGCTAATTGTTCCGATGCGCGCCGACGATCGATAGCCACAGAAACATGGTGCGCAACAAAGTTAAGTAGCTCCAAATCTTCACGCGAGAATGGTTTATCTTTTGCGTAAGTTTGCGTAGCAATAACACCAAATATTCTGCCATCAAGCATTAACGGCGAACCTAACCACTGATGCGCTAAAATACCGCGCGATTCAGATAACACTACTTCGCCTTTAGCCACCAAAGAATCACGAATTTTGCCATCTACATATGCCGGCTTGCGGTTCCGCAATACGTATTCCGTTAAGCCTTTCTGCAAACTGCGCTGCCGCGCTTGGAAGCCATTTTCATCAGCATAATAAGGGAAATAAACTTGCTGGCGATTCTCAGTTAACAACGCTATATAAAAGTTTTCTGCTTGGATTAACCGTGAAACCTCAATATGCAACTGGCGATAGAAGGTAGACATATCTTCAGCTGTATTGGTAAGTTCGGAAATAGAAAACAATACCGCGTTTTGCAGTTCTGCTTTTTCGCGCTCTTTAATCTCACTGCGAAGTTCAACGTTGGTTTGTCGAAGTTCTGCTGTGCGTTTGGCTACTTCCGATTCTAGATATTCGCGGTGTCGGAAACGCTCTAAAGCATTCACTACGTGTTGAGAAACGAACATCAATAATTCAAGATCTTCGGTTTTGTAACGCATTTCTTCTACGTAACTTTGCACCACCATAGCACCGATAAATTCATCGTTAGCAATGAGTGGAACACCAAGCCAATCTACCGGCAGCGAGCCGAGAAAATTAACTTCCCCCGCCTCTACCAGCGCTTCAATATCATGCTTGGTACAAAGTATTGGTTCGCCCCTGCGTAATACATAGCCTGTCATACCACGCATTAGTGCTTCAGCAGGAACTTCGGCAACCATTCGCGCATCATCGTATTGATCAATAAAATAAGGGAAGGTAAACGATTTGCGATCTTCGGTGTAGAGGCAAATATAGAAATTCTTCGCGGTCATGAGCTGGCCGATAATTCGGTGCACATCGCGATATATTTGTTCCATATTTTGCGCAGAAGATGCTGATTCGGAAATACGGAAAAGGGCCTGCTGAATTACTTCAGCTTGCCGATACTTCTGTGTTAAAACCTTTAACCGCGCCACAACACGTTCTAATCGACGTATTTGCGTAGCGGGTTCCAGTTCTGGAGTACCTTGGTTCTTTTCGCTCACCCTTGAGCAACCCCCTGTATACGAGGAAACTATCCTGCAACACCAGTACTACTCTGCTTTTACAAATATAGCAATAAACTCAGTTCAGACTCATTCCGCAAGCTGGTATTTATTCATTCAAAAATACCGCACTTTCGATGTTACATTTAGTATCTCGTTAGTACTGCAAAAACGAAATGTTATTATATTGTCAACATCCGAGTATATTACTACTTTTAATGAATGAAAAGCTAGCAACTTTAATTTATCTAAGCACCTTGATTGCAAACAAAAAAGCCGCCCAAAAAGGCGGCTTTGAAAATGAGCTGTAAAGATTAGATATCTTCAATCATATATTCGATAGCAGCTAAAATCTCATCGTCTGAGCAGTTCATGCAAGTACCGCGTGGTGGCATAGCATTGAAGCCGTTAATTGAGTGCTCTAGTAATACATCCATGCCTTGGGCAATACGAGCTTCCCAATCGTCGGCGTTATTTCTGCGTGGTGCATTCAAAACGCCACTTGTGTGGCAAGCTGCACACGCTTGGTTATATACCGCTTCGCCTGAGCGCTCGCCTTCTTGTGCTGCAGCGCCATTTGCTTGGGCTACTTCCGCACCAGCCAAGCGAACTTTTGCGCTTGGTTTGATTCGATCAGCGATAGCTTCACGCGACATATCTACAGAAACGGCCATTACACTGCCGGCTACAGCTACACCCGCAAACACGGCCAATACTTGTTTCCACTTTAATTGATTTAAAAACTTCACGGCTTTCTCCTGTTCGCAACTAATGCGATTAACATCTAGGGCGAAAAATAATTCGATTGCTGAATACGTGCAGCGATTATAACGAGAAAAAGCTTCTCGTGAAACTACCTTGCGCACTTATTATCCAGGATTGCCTTTGCAGTGCGCTGATTTTCTTCGCTGTGGTACACTTTCAGCAGATTAAGTGTACCTAGGTATATACGCAATAAAACTGATTTAGATTAAAAAAATCATTTTTTGATCAGCCTAATTCGATTAATGAGCATCCTTTGTCAAATCATTCCAGCAACCGAAAAATAGCGCTCCTAGATCTTGATGCCTTTTTTGCTGCCGTAGAGGTACTCAAAGAGCCCAAACTTGCTCATAGGCCTTTTGCTGTTGGCGGTGGAGGCGAGCGCGGTGTGGTTGCAACCGCAAATTATCTTGCCAGAAAATTTGGAGTTCGTAGCGCAATGCCGGGGCATCAAGCGCGCCGATTATGCCCCGATTTAGTGTTCGTAAAACCCGATATGGCAAGTTACAAAGCGATGTCGAAACAAGTTCAAAGCATACTATTACGCTATACCGATAAAATTGAGCCCGCTTCAATTGATGAATTCTATATCGATCTTACTGAAAACCAAAGCTACCACGGTAGCGCAAGCTTAACGCTAGAAGCTATTCGAAGTGAACTACGCGAATTAGGTGTTTCTGCTTCAGCTGGTATTTCCTGCCAAAAAATGGTGGCCAAAATTGCTTCTGAAGAGCTTAAGCCTGATGGCCAATTCGTAGTGCCGCCAGAGCAGGTTATTCAGTATTTAGCCAACTTGCCGTTAAAGCGCATTCCGGGCGTGGGACCAAAAAGCCAAGAACGCTTAAATGCCGCCGGGTTTCGGTTGGTGCGTGATATCCAAACTGCCGATCCGGTGAAACTTCAGCGCCTGCTGGGTGAACATTCTGGCATGCTGTTATTTCAACGGTGCTTGGGTGTTGATGATCGGCCAGTGCAAACCACTCGCTTACGAAAGCAGATTAGTGTTGAAGAAACACTGCATCGAGATTTCAAGCAAATTAAAGATGCTGAGCGATTTTTGGAAAATACTTTGCTGCCTTCATTGCAACGCCGAGCAGGTGGGCAACGCTGGCAAGATTTGCATGCTAAAGGGCAAACCCTGAAATTGAAGTTCAATGATTTCAATCAAACTACGGTAACTAGAGTAAGCAACCGTGTTTCGCCATCTTTGTATTATCAACTACTTTCCGAGGCTTGGCCACGCGCCAAAAACCGGCCTGTGCGGCTTATTGGTATCGGCTTTACTCTGCCGGATCCTGATGAAAATCGCCAGCTCGAGCTGGCCTTGGAATAATAGGCTGGTCATTTAAACTGCAACCATTTTCATCTTCTTTAAAGCCCAGCTCAGCCATTAGCTCATGCGCTTGATATACATATCTTAACAACCACAAAATATACCTAACATCGGCGTGTATCATACGGTGCCGAGAATCATCGAAATGCCAATCACTTAAAATAGCATCGGTGGTGGAATCGAACACCAAACCGATAAGCTCACCGCGGTTATTTACTGTGGGGCTGCCGGAACTACCACCGGTTCCATCAGCGGTTGATAGGAAATTCAAGGTTAGTTGCTCTGCGCTTTCAGCTAAACAGCCAGCACCATGTACGGCTACTGCAGCGTGCATGTTGAACGGCAACTCATAACGTTCTTCAGTGCCTGCAATAGCCAGCAACGATTGTAACGTGGTGCGTGCTGGAGGGGCTTTATGGTGCTCAGAGGGCTCATTTTCCAGCGCTGAAGGCTCTTTCTCTAGCGCTGAGAGCTCTTGTTCTGCAGCTGAGGGCTCATTTTCGAGCGCTGAAGGCTCTTGTTCTGCAGCTGAAGGCTCATTTTGCAGCGCTGAAGGCTCTTGTTCTGCAGCTGAAGGCTCATTTTGCAGCGCTGAAGGCTCTTGTTCTGCGGCCACATAACCTGCGCTTAACCGAAATGTTCGGTTGGCATTATCAGGCAACCGCTTACCTTGAGAACGAGCTTGGCGGCGAAAAGCGTCCATTAACACCGAGCGCCCTTGTTGCTCTAAACCACGCAGTTCGCGTTCTTGCAAATCCCATTGTAACCGTTGCTCCGCAGAATTCACGGCAAACTGAATCCATGGATCATTGTAGCGGCGGAAATCACTTAACGAGGTACTCATCAACGTTTCCACAACAGCAGGATCACCAAGTTTACTATTTGCATATATTTCTTCCACCCGAGCAGTAATAGTTTCAGGGCTCGAGCTATTATTTAACTCAAAAAAGGTTTCAATAAATGGAATCCTCTGAGTTTCCGGTAGCTCCTGATAAAGCACTAAAAGCTCTACCAAAAGCTTTATCTCTACTTCCGGAGCAAATTGCCGCACTTGGCTAATTAACTGTGAACGAATCGCAGGTACTTGTTGCGCTTGAAAGCCTCGAGTACGGCGTTCTTCTGCACGCCCAGATTCTTCCGCCAATCGATAGAGCCGCTGGGCTACTAATGGCAATTGCAGCTCTTGGAAGAAATTCCACCACAGTTGCCGTTGCAAGGTAGTTTGGCGGAATTCAAGCGCACTTTCAGTTTGCGCTATGGCCGTGGTGAACCGCTCATTATCTGGAGTTGCAGCTACCCAATCACGTAGTTCCTGTTCTTGTTCAAGTAATAAACTACGTGCATCATATTTTTCCACCGCACCCAGCATTCCTATAATATTTTGCAAGCGATTACCTTGCCTTACCAAGTTAGGAATATAGCGCAGCGCGATACCCGGATTATTCTGCATTGCCGTTTCAATAATAGCCATCCAACGTTCCGAATAAAGAACCAGATTCGGATAGAACTCAGCAAACGCCATATCAGCTTCTTGTAGCAAACGGTAACGCTGAGTAGTGCCCGGGAACCCAGCTACATAAACCGGTTCGCCATCAGCGGGCGCTGCAGGTGAGAGCGGTAGCCAGTGGCTTGGTTCGTATGCCGAGCCATCGGCATTATAAACGCGCAACAATGCCAAATCAGCGCTATGCCGAGGCCACTGCCAGTTATCTTCTAGGCCGCCAAAATGCCCAACATTTGCAGGCGGTGCCCAAACTAATTTAATCTGGGGAAAATTTTGATCACGAACCAACAAATATCCTAGGCCATCATAGTGTTCTACTACTCGACAACTAATATTAATGCCATCTTCGCAGCGGCGCAGAATGTCGTTGCGATTATTGGCAATCAAATTAAACCGCGCACTGCCGGTGATACGTTCGTTCACTCCCTGTAAAACCTGGCTGGTCACATCGATACGCTGCAATGTTTGCGCTACGATAAAATCGGGTGGTGCGAGTAATTCTAAATTACGGTTGATGGCCAAAAAGCCCATAGTTAAGTAGTTGTTTTCAAGGGTAGAACGATATTGCAGCAGATCTAGAATACAGTGGTGATTAGTAAGCACTAACCCATCTGGAGATACAAAAGTACCTGTACAGCCACCTACTTTTAACACCGCGGAAGCATGTGGCTGGGTTGGCCAATCAGGTTGTTGTTCTGGTAGCCAAAGCCCTTCCGATGCTTGGGCGCCAGTAAAGAATGCTGTGCAAAGGAAAACACATGCGAATGAAGTTTTAATTTGGAATTTTAATGCCTTAACATCACCGTTGTGTAGGTAATTCCACAACCGCTTTGGCCATCCATGATGATGCAGTTTGCTCAACGCTGTTCTCACTTTTCCATAAATGTGAATATCGGTGGTTACGCAATTATTATAAGTTTAGACCTTTTTCATAACGCTGTTGTTGATCTTCCATTAGTTTAACGATTAAACGTATGCGAAGTAACCACTTTTCTGCTATAATCCGCGGCTTTCATGAAATACAACCCTCATATTTACCTATTCGCGAAGAATAGCAGGAGCTGTAAATGGCCACTGTGCTTATCTTAATGGGATCAACCTCTGATTGGCCTACAATGCAGGCAGCTGCCCGCATGTTAGAAGATTTCGGTGTAAGTTGGGAAGCGCGTGTAGTTTCTGCACACCGAACACCAGATTTACTGGCAACCACTATGGAAGAAGCAGAACAAAACGGAACTCGGGTTGTAATAGCTGGAGCCGGCGGCGCGGCGCATCTACCTGGCATGTTAGCCGCTTTCACCTGTCTTCCAGTGTTTGGTGTACCAGTTGCCAGCAAACAATTAAAAGGCCTTGATAGCCTGTTATCCATTGTGCAAATGCCAAAGGGCGTTGCCGTGGGTACTTTAGCTGTGGGCGAAGCCGGTGCTGCGAACGCAGGTTTGCTTGCCGCACAAGTAATTGGCACCACTGATACCGAAGTACAAAATAAGATTCGTCAATTTAGAAGCAAGCAACGGGAATCTGTTATTGCCAATAGTAAATTGGAACTTGATTCATGAAGCTCCTGATACTCGGTAATGGCCAGCTTGGGCAAATGCTCGCACAAAGCAGTATTCAACTTGGCCATGAATGTTTATTGGTAAACACCCGCACAAACACAGTAATGCCAGCAGGTGCCCACGTTGCACTGAGTTTAAGCATCGAAGAAGCCATGCATTGGGCCGATGTTGTAAGTTGGGAACACGAGCAACTCGACCCGGAGCATGTTGCGCTAGCTGCCAATAAGCTACTCACCGATGCTGATAAAATTCGTCCGCTCACCCATCGTCAACTTGAAAAAAAGATGTGTGATGATTTACGCATTCCAACTTCGCCATGGCAATCATTTCAAAATGCCGATGAATTTCGCCAAGCCCTGCAAAACTGGCAAGAAGCTGTGGTGATTAAAGCTGCATTTGGTGGTTATGATGGTAAAAGCCAATGGCGTTGGGATCCGAAAAGCGCTTCGGCTGCCGCAGAAGCCGAGGCACTAACTCATTCCGCGGGTGTGCAGCCAGGTATTATTGAGGCAATGATTCCATTTAACAAAGAAGTTTCCATTGTTGGTGCACGCGCCAAAGATGGCCGAATTCTTTGTTATCCGCTAGTGGAAAACGTGCATAGAAATGGCATTTTAAGCCACACCTTTGCCGGCTTTGAAGCGGTAGATGAACGCTTGCAAGCCACCGCAGAAGAAGCATTTCGCCGTATAACCGAACACCTTGGTTATGTGGGAACCTTAGCTATCGAATTCTTCGTTGTAGGTGAAGGCGATGCTGCCGAACTTTTAGTAAACGAAATTGCACCACGGGTGCACAACTCTGGCCATTGGTCTTTAACGGGTTGCAACGCTAGCCAGTTTGATTTGCATATTCGCAGCCTCACTAACATGCCGTTTCCAGAATTAGCGGTTCAACCTACACTTATGTTAAACGCAATCGGCTGTACTCAAATTCCCACAGAGCTATGGCAAGATGCACGTGTGCAAGCATTTTGGTATGGCAAAGATTCACGGCCAGGCCGAAAAGTTGGCCATGTTAACGTAAATATTTCTTCGCGCTCAGGTGCACAAGCCTTATGCGAACACTGGACACCTTCACTACAAGTGCTATCGTAATCGCCTGACCTCTCGGGAGTTTACTATGAGTACTTTTGCTTCTGCTGGCGGCAATGCCGCCAAGCTTCAGCGCCAATATATCTTGGCTATCGATCAAGGCACCACTTCAAGCCGCGCCATGATTTACAATGCCCAGTTGCGCGCACAAGGCCGCGGCCAAAGTGAATTTCCACAATATTTTCCAGCCAACGGCCAAGTTGAACATGACCCTAGTGATATTTGGGAAACTACGTTACTTGCCTGCCGCCAAGCTATCAAAGATGCAGGAATACAAACCAATGATATTGCTGTGCTCGGAATTACTAACCAGCGAGAAACTACCGTTGTTTGGGACAAGGCCAGCGGAAAACCAATATACCGTGCTATTGTTTGGCAAGATCGACGCACCGCCGCTCGTTGTCAGGAACTCCGCGATAAAGGTTTAGAATCCCTGGTGCGAGAACGCACCGGTTTACTACTCGACCCTTATTTTTCTGCTACCAAAATTGCTTGGATTCTTGACCACGTAAAAGGGGCTCGACAAAAAGCTGAGGCGGGTGAGCTGGCGTTTGGCACTATCGATAGTTTTTTGCTTTGGCATTTAAGTGGCGGGCAAGTGCATGCAACCGATGCCACCAATGCTTCGCGAACATTGCTAATGAATTTACGCACGCGCGAATGGGATACTGAGTTATGCGAAATCTTTGCTATACCCTCGGCAATGCTGCCAGAAATTCGTGATAATTCCAGCGCTTTTGGCATAGCCAATTCTGAACTTTTCCGCCAAGGCGCACCTATGCAGTTTGCACCGCAAACCCTTGCCAACAACAATGATTCCGGAATACCCATCGGCGCCATGATAGGCGATCAACAAGGTGCACTTGTGGGCCAAGCCTGTATTGAGCCCGGCCAAATAAAAAGCACTTACGGAACAGGTTGCTTTGCCCTAGTAAACACGGGGGATAAACCCGTAAGCTCAGAACACCGTTTATTGAGTACTTTAGGTTACCAAATCGATGGCAAGCCAACTTATGCACTTGAAGGCAGCATTTTTATGGCTGGCGCTATTGTGCAATGGCTCCGCGATAAGCTAGGCATTATCCAGAGCGCCGCAGAAACGGAGCAATTGGCAGAGGGCGTTGATAGCCAGCAAAGTGAGATATTAATACCTGCTTTTACTGGCCTTGGCGCGCCCTATTGGGATCCGAATGCGCGCGCCGCAATTTTTGGTATGACTAGAGATACAGGCAAGAAACAACTCGCCGCGGCAGCGCTTCGAAGTGTGGCACTGCAAACACGCGATTTATTGAAAGCGATGGTGGCTGATGGGCAAACAATCGATACCATAAAAGTAGATGGCGGTATGACCGACAATGGCTGGTTTATGCAGGCGCTCGCCGATATAACCGGACATTCAGTAGTGAGAGCCGATACAGCTGAAATTAGTGTGCGCGGCGCGGCTTTCTTAGCCGGGCTGGAGGTAGGCATGTTTAGTTCACTGAATGATTTGGCCAAACTGTGCGGTAGCAAGGGAACATTTAGCCCGCAAAGCACAAAGGCAGAGCGCCAGCAACAGTATGAACGTTGGTTAGCAGCAGTGGAGAAAGTCAGGTAAGATAACTGCCCTTTTTAAAACAATGGTTGCTGGTCCGAAAAGTAAATTGAATTGCGGCGCAGCAACCCATAATGGCACTAGAACACGTTTACTAATGAAGTGTTTTAGCTCAGTGTTTCAACAACATGGTAGTAGCATAAATGAGTTCAACCAAGGCTTTATCAGAAACGCAAATGTTAACCGCCGTAAAAGCGGCTCAAGCAAAGGCCTACGCGCCCTATTCAAAGTTTCCGGTTGGCGCCGCTATAGCTGGCCCAAATGGCGAAATTTTTAGTGGTTGTAACGTAGAGAATGCCTCTTACCCTGAAGGTAATTGCGCCGAAACTAGTGCAATTGCTGCCATGGTAATGGCCGGTGTAACCCAAATTGATGAAATTTACGTTATTGGCAACGGCGATGGTTTAGTTTCTCCATGTGGCGGTTGCCGCCAACGCATTCGCGAGTTTGCTCACGCCAACACCACGGTTCATATCTGCGGCCCAGAGGGTGTGAGGGCTGTGATCGCTTTTCACGAACTACTACCAAATTCATTTGGCCCTGAACATGTATTAGCTAGCAAGGAATAACGGCATGAACGATTCCAAACCTACGCCCGCGGCAGATAGCACAAGAGAGGCAGCAGCCAAGGCGTTTTCACTGCTTGATTTAACCAGCCTTACTGATCAAGAAAGTGCAGATGATATTGCCGCCTTGGTAAACAATGCGAGTTGGCGTAGTGCGAATGGCGAGCGTATTCATGTGGCTGCTTTATGTATTTTCCCGCGGTTTTTGCCACTTGCCCGTAAGCTACTGGATGAACAGGATTTATATTCGGTGCGCCTAGCCACAGTAACTAATTTCCCGCACGGTAATGATGATATTGATATCGCGGTGAAAGAAACTCGCGCGGCAATTGCTTATGGTGCCGATGAGGTAGATGTGGTTCTGCCCTACCGAGCGCTCATTGCTGGTGATAGCAAAACACCTTTGTTATTGGTGCAGGCCTGCAAGGCCGAGTGTGGGCACCACGCGCAGTTAAAAGTAATCATTGAAACTGGCGAGCTTAAAACACCCGAGCTTATTCAACAGGCAAGCGAGATAGCTATTGCCGGTGGCGCAGATTTTATAAAGACATCTACCGGCAAAGTAGCTGAAAATGCTACCCCAGCAGCCGCTGAAATTATGATTTCGGTGATTCAGGCACATATTGAACAGCAGCGCGCAAACAAAAGTGCAGCGCACGCTACCCATGCGATAGGCTTTAAGCCAGCCGGTGGCATTCGCAATTTAGATGATGCCCTAGTTTACATGCACGCTGCAGAAAACGTGCTGGGTAAAGCAAGTATTCAGCCGAGCCGCTTTCGTTTAGGAGCAAGCTCGGTACGCGCGAACTTAGTGGCCACCTTGGAAGGTGGCCAAGAACACACGGCATCAGGAGGATACTGAGATGTTGCCACAAGAGATTATTAAAGCAAAACGTGATGGTAAAACCCTTACCCGCGAGCAAATCGCCTTTTTTGTGAAAGGTATTTCCAACGGAAGCGTAACCGATGGCCAAGTAGCCGCATTTGCGATGTCGATTTATTTTAACGGTATGGCTATGCCTGAGCGGGTTGCGCTCACTGAAGAAATGATGAATTCGGGCACCGTATTGAACTGGGATGCCTTTAATCTCGGTGGCCCCATTGTTGATAAACATTCAACCGGTGGTGTAAGCGATTCTGTAAGCCTAATGCTCGGCCCAATGGTAGCGGCGTGTGGCGGATACGTGCCGATGATTGCCGGCCGTGGCTTGGGCCACACTGGCGGTACGCTGGATAAATTCGAAAGTATTCCAGGTTACAACATTCAACCAGAGCTTGCTGATTTTCAGCGTATTGTAAAAGAAATTGGGGTTGCCATTATTGGCCAAACTGCCGATTTAGCGCCAGCGGATAAACGCTTTTATAGTATTCGCGATGTAACCGCTACGGTAGATTCCATTCCGTTAATTACCGCTTCCATTCTTTCTAAGAAGCTCTCAGCTGGGCTTGAAGCGTTAGCAATGGATGTGAAAACTGGCAACGGCGCGTTTATGACGAGCCTAGAAGATTCACGCGCGCTGGCAAGCAGTATTGTTGCGGTAGCAAATGGTGCGGGCGTGCGCACATCAGCTACTATTACTGATATGAACGAAGCACTTGGTGATACCGCCGGCAACGCTACTGAAATGCGCGAGGCGATTGAGTATTTAACGGGTGTGCGCCGGAACCCGCGCTTGCATCAAGTAACCATGACATTAGCAATACAAATGTTGTTGCTCAGCGGCATTGCAGCAAGCAAAGAAGAAGCTGCGGCGAAATTAAACGATGCCCTAGATTCCGGCCGGGCGGCTGAAATTTTCGGCAAAATGGTTCACGCACTCGGCGGCCCAGCCGATTTCTTAGAAAACTGGCAAGGTTATTTACCGAAAGCACCAGTAATTATGCCGGTTTATGCTGATATGCCCGGTTATGTAGCTGAAGTTGCCACACGAGATCTCGGTTTAGTGGTAGTAAGCCTAGGCGGTGGGCGCACCAACCCAGCGGATGCTATTGATCATGCAGTAGGGTTAAGCGAGCTTGCACCTATTGGTACCTTTGTGGATAACAACCGCCCGCTGGCTATGATTCATGCGCGCGATGAAGTAAGCGCTGCAGCTGCAGCAGTAGAGTTGAAAGCTTCGATTGGCTTAAGCGAAACTTTGCCTGAGCTAGATCCGGTAGTTTATGAGACACTTACAGCAGATGATGTGTAAGGAGTAACTTATGGCTCGTGCAATTATTCTCATGCTTGATTCCTTTGGTGTTGGCGCTTCCGCCGATGCCGAGGATTTTGGTGATGTAGGTGCCAATACATTTGGGCATATCGCCGAGGCCTGCGCGGCAGGTAAAGCAAATGTAGAACGGCAAGGGCCATTAACGTTACCAAACCTAGAAAAACTTGGTTTGGGGTTGTTAGCGGAAGAAAGCGGTGGTGAACGCCCCGCTGGCTTTGCTTTTAATGGCCCATGCCAAGCTTTATATGGTTACGCGCAAGAACAAAGCCGCGGTAAAGATACTCCCAGCGGCCATTGGGAAATAGCCGGTGTGCCCGTGTTATTCGATTGGCACTATTTTCCTCCTACAGTGCCCACGTTCCCTGCTGATTTCATCAGTGAAATCATTCAGGAAGCCGATTTACCGGGTATTTTGGGTGATTGCCATGCCTCGGGTACCGAAATCATTGCCAGCCTTGGCAATGAGCACATGGCCACTGGCAAGCCGATTTTTTACACCTCTGCAGATAGTGTGTTGCAAATAGCGGCGCACGAAGAAACCTTTGGGCTAGAGCCTTTATTAGCACTGTGCGAATTGGCACGCAAAAAACTTGATGCCCATGGTTTGCGAGTAGGCCGCGTGATTGCTAGGCCGTTTTCTGGTAGCAATGCCGAAAACTTCAAGCGCACGCCGAATCGCCGCGATTATTCAGTATTACCCCCTGCACCAACGGTGCTCGATAAATTGGTGGAAGCTGGCGGCGAAGTAATTAGTATTGGCAAAATTGCCGATATTTATGCGCACCAAGGTATTACTCAAAAAGTAAAAGCCAGTGGCAACAATGCGATTTTTGATGCCACACTTGATGCCATTGCAACAGCGCCAGCGCAGAGCATTATTTTTCCAAATTTCGTCGATTTTGATATGGAGTATGGCCACCGCAGAAATGTACCCGGTTATGCGAAAGCGCTAGAAGATTTTGATAAACGCCTACCGGAATTAATTGCGGCCTTAAAGCCTGGCGATCGAGTGTTTATTGCGGCTGATCACGGCTGTGATCCAACTTGGCCCGGAAGCGATCACACTCGGGAATATATCCCCGTAATTTGCTTTGGGCCTGATTTAACCATACCTAAGAGTGGCGGCAACATAGGCCGGCGCACAAGCTTTGCCGATATCGGCCAAAGCATTGCTAGCCACTTAGGTTTGCCGGCTACTGACTATGGTAAAAGCTTCTTACCACGCCAGTAGCGGCCTATTCTTTATTTTTTGTATTGCTCAAACCACGCCAAGGCATGCTCAATTTTCATGATCATGCGTGAAGGCCTACCCGATACACCATGGTAAGCGCCTGGCACACGCACAAGTGCCGTATCAACGCCCTGAAGTTTAAGTGCCTGATAGAACTGCTGGCTATCCGATAATGGCGTGCGCCGATCACTTTCACCCACAAACATCAACGTGGGCGTGGTTACATTCCCTACTAAAGAAAGCGGTGAACGCTGCCAATAATGCTCGTGCTCTTCCCAAGGCATACCAGGGAATTGATTGGCAATTTGGCCCAAATAACTATCAGCTGTAAGCACTTTCGATACCCAGTTAATTACAGGGTTAGTAGCTACCGCTGCATTGAATCTATCGGTTAAACCCACAGCATAAGCAGTAGCGATACCCCCTGCTGAGCCGCCGGTGATAAACAAGTTTTGCTCATCAATAAAGCCTTTTGCGATCATGGCATCAACACCCGACATGTGATCAGCAAAATCGTCCGGCGATGAATATTTACCATCGAGCAACATGGCAAAATCTTTGCCATAAGAGCTACTACCACGGTAATTATTGTAGAAAACTACATATCCTGCCGCGGCATAACGCTGCAACTCGGCAGCGAAATATGGGCCATACGCTAAGTGTGGGCCACCATGAATTTCTACTAATAGCGGATATTCTTTTTCTGGGTCAAAGCCCGGTGGAGTAATGTACCAGCCGTGAATTTCCGTGTTATCAATGCTCGAGTTATAGGTGATTTCGTGCACTTCACCTAGTTCGCGTTGGCTAAATAAATCTTCGTTTAAGCGGGTAAGCACTTGTGCGTTGCCGCCTTGCCAAACACCCACGTTGCCGAGCTGATGCGCGTTGCCGTGCGTAAATGCAACAACACCATCGCCAGAGGCGCTGAACATACCGCCCAAATAAGGCCGGCCATTGCTACCAGTGCCAACATCGCTGGTTAAATCGCTGATTCTGCCACCACGCGCTGATACTCGCGCGAGCTTAAGTTGGCCACGATCTGCATATTGAAACACGATAGTGTTGCCATTAAGCCACGCTGGCGATTCAACCGAACGATCAAAATCAGTTAATAATTCAGTTACTTCTTTATTGCGCCAATTCATTACCCGTAACTTCGCATTCCGGTAAGGCTTACGTTCACCTGAGCTGTGCAAAAACACCAAACTGCGACCATCAGGAGAAAACGCTGGGCTAGTTTGCCGGCCACTCTCGTTGGTAAGTTCAGTTAAACGGCCATCGGCCACTTCTACTTGATATAGGTTTGCTTCTAACCCTCGGTATTCCCAATCATCGCGGCGGTTTGCCGAAAATACAATGGCAGTGCTATCGGGAAGCCAAGCAAGCGTACCCCCATGGTTGTAATCACCAGAAGTAAGTTGGCGAGCGGCACCACCCTCCGAGCTCACCACAAAAATATGCCGGTAAGCACTTTCTAAAAAGCCACGGCCATCAGCTTGGTAATACGCGCGCTCAGAGATAATCGCAGGTTCAGACCAGCGCGCGCCTTCTGGCCGCTTAGGCCGATATACACTGCGGGCAAAATCAGTTACTGGAGCAAGCACTTCCATGCTAAAAGCTAAATGCTTGCCGTTTGGCGACCACGTTAAGTTACCAGGCCCACTGCGCAGATCTGAAACCCGTGCGGTTTTATTCTCTGCCAGCCAATGAACATGAATTTGGTTGCTACCGGATTGATTAGAAACAAACGCGATACGTTTACTATCGGGCGACCAACGGGGGCTGCTATGTTGATACTCATCGGCGAACAGTGGTGTTTGTTCGCCACTTTTCACGTTTACTAACCACAAGCTGCGGCGAGTAGAATCTTGCATGATATCGTTGCTATGGCGCACATATACAATGTGTTCACCATTTGGGCTCACTTGTACATCATTGGCATATTCAAGAGCAAAGATATCTTCTGCGGCGAAGGGTTGGCGATTGCTTTGCTCTTGAGCAAGAGCGGTGCTAAACCCAACCGTTAATAACAACGCCAACATTAGCATTGAATTCAATATGGAGCGTGATCGCATACTCTGATTCCTCTATTATTTTTATTCAATTTCAGCGTGTTGCCGCTAGATAGCTAAGCCAACTACTAGAGCAACACGCGTTGTAGGAACTTACTAATATCTTGTAGCTGTTCAGCACACACCTGGTGAGCCATTGGGTAAGTTTGGTACATTACGGCGTATCCACGCGTTTGCAACCAAGCATTTGCTTGCTCACCTAATTGCATTGGTACAACCGGATCTTGGCTACCATGTTGCACCAAAAATGGCGTAGTTTTCTGTGCTTCACTCAATTCTACAGAACCCTGAGTAGCTAAGTAGGTGGAAAAGCACATTACTCCCGCAAGCTTTTTGTTGAAGCTCAGCGCCGCTTCATAAGCAACCGCACCACCTTGTGAAAAACCCGCTAGCACAATACGTTCAGCCGGAATACCACGTTCAATTTCGCGCTCGATGAAAGCTATCGTTTGAGCAGCGGAATTTCGTAATTGTTTTTCATCAACGCTTCGTTCAATAGACATCTCTAAGATATCGTACCAAGCCGGCATTTGCATGCCACCATTAATAGTTACCGGTATTTTTGGCGCATGAGGGAAAACAAAACGTGCATGAACGCCTTCGGCAAACTTGATGTGTGGCACTATCGGTTCAAAATCGTGGCCATCCGCGCCAAGCCCGTGAAGCCAAATTATAGCGGCATTAGCTGATTGCTTTGGTTCAACTTCTACACAAGGTAATAAACTCATTCTCAATCCTATGTCTTGCAATACTTGAAATATTTTTGCCCGTTACAATAACTCTGTTGGGATTTCTAACTCACTATTTAAAAGTGTTTTGTGTACCGGGCATTTGTTGGCAATTTCTAACAACCGTTGGCGTTGCTCATCAGAAAGGTTACCTTCCAATTTAATTTTCCGGGATATGGATTCTGCGCCCTTGCTGCCTTTATCGTGCCGCAAATCAACGGTAACTTTTTCTAATGGCCATTCTTTTCGAGCTGCATACATACGCAGTGTCATTGATGTACAAGCGCCTAAGCCTGCCAACACCATTTCCATAGGGGCTGGGCCTTCATCGGCACCGCCCAAGCTCTCTGGCTCATCAGCCAGCCAACGATGATTATAGGTAGTTACCTGATTAGTGTACGGCGCCATTTTTTCTTCTACGCGCACGCAGCCTTCGTTCACTTCTTTACTCATAATGCTCTCCGCTCATGCCCCACATTGGAGCCCTATGCTTTATAAAAAAGCCCCGGATTAACCGAGGCTTTGATAATACATTATTTCAATCACAATGTGAGGCTTACACTACTTTTGCTTAGCATTTCCCAGTAACATTTCCCAGTAACATTACTCAGTAACATTACTCAGTAACATTACTCAGCTGAGTAAATTTTTACCCATTCAGTAAGCAAACGCACACCGTAGCCTGTTGCGCCTTCAGGGTGAATGCCACTGGCACTTTGAATTAAAGCATTACCGGCCATATCGATATGAACCCAAGGCGTATCGCCCGCAAAATGCTGTAAGAAAATAGCACCCGCTTGAGCGCCCGGCGAGCCAGTGTTGCGGCGATCAGCAATGCGGCTGCTCGTTATATTGCTGTATGGGCCCAATGGTAACTGCCACACCAATTCGTTAGTGTTTTCGCCAGCTGCGCGCAAGGTGCGAATAATATCGTCCTGCTCACTGAAAATGGCTGAATATTCAGTACCTAAAGCGCCAACTTTGGCACCCGTTAAGGTTGCAATATCTGCAATTACGCGTGGGTTGAAGTGCTCGCGTGCATACCAAATGCCATCCGCAAGAATTAAGCGGCCTTCTGCATCCGTATTCGCAACTTCAATAGTTGAACCATCGCCAGCTGTAACCACATCACCGGGTAATTGTGCTTCGCCAGAGATCAGGTTATGCGATAACGGTGCTACGGCCACAACATTAACAGGAGCGCGTTCAGCAGCAAGTGCTGCAACAGCACCAACTACTGCGGCAGCGCCCGCTTTATCAGTAGTCATTGCCAAGATAGAAGCAGCTGCGGTTTTTAGGTTATAACCACCAGTATCAAAAGTGTTACCTTTGCCTACTAGAGCGATAGGCTGATCATCACTACCTTTCCAGTGCGCAACCAGCAGATGGGCCTTGTGCTGGCTACCTTGAGCCACGCCATAAAGCGCACCCATACCTAATTCGCGCACTTGCTCAGGGCCTAAAATCGTTACTTCAATACCTAGTGGCTCTAATGCGGCCCGTGCCATTTCAGCAAAGGCTGCTGGGTAACCAGAGCTACCCGGTAAATTCACCAATTCACGGGCAATAAATACGCCGTTGGCAAGGCCTTGAAAGGTTTCATAATGAGCTGCCGCTGAACTATTGCCAACAGTTAACCATTCGTAGGTTTGGCTCGGGCGTGGATCGGGCTGGCTTTTGAAGCGATCGAAGCGGTAATTACGTAAATCAACACCATGCGCAATGCTCGCGCTAACGCGCGCATTATCGGCGGCATCAGTTACTAAACGTGTGTCCACATGAATAGTTTCAGCTTTCGTACTGTTCACATGATTAGCTAACGCTGCACCAATTTCTTCGGCATCAGTACGGCGCAATTCACTTGGCGAACCCACACCTACGAGTACCAAACGCTCTACCGCCAAGCCGGCCGGTGCAATAATTTCTAATTGCTGCTTCGCTGCACCGGTGAACTCACGCACACTCATGGCACGATTCACTTGAGCTGCCGTTTCATTACTCCAACCGCTTAAGCTTAACTCTTCAGTATCAGCTGGAACCAATACCACTAATGTTTCAGCACTTGTATTTAAACGCTCAGTAAAACTCACTTTGGTTTCAAGGTACTCGGCCGAGGCGGCGATAGATACTGACATCAGTATGATTGCCACTGCAAACCAGCGTAAAATCTTCATATAGAAATTCCCTATTTAGCAAATAATCGGGCGTTAGGGTGCAAAAAAAAAGGCTTCCACGCAAGTGAAAGCCGACCAATCGTAAGAATAAACCGATACAGCGCGAACTATTGAAACGGCATCAACAGAAGATTAGGGCAAATCGCTGGAGCGAACTGGCGCGCTAAAATAATAACCCTGATAGATATCACAGCCTTGGTTTATTAACGCCTTTAACTGCTCTTCAGTTTCTACGCCTTCAGCTACAACAATCAAGCCTAAAGTGTGGCCAAGTGAAATGATACTTTGCGTTAATTGCGCTTGCGCCAAGCCAGCGTTGGGCTTATCTGCATTGGTGGATACAAAGGAGCGATCGATTTTCAGCTGATCCAAAGGTAAACGGTGTAAATAGCTTAAGTTGGAATAACCTGTACCGAAATCATCTAGCGCAAAACGTACACCTAGGTTTCGTAGTTGCTGCATTGTTACAATAGCCGCTTCGGTGCTACCTAGAAGCATCGATTCAGTAATTTCAAGAATTAATTTATTCGGGGGCGCACCGGTTTCGGCCAAGCTTCGGCTTACTTCTTCTACAAAGTTATCAGCCTTTAATTGCTTCACCGAAACGTTTACCGACATGGTCCAATCTGATTTTTCCGCATGCTCAGCCCACTCTACTAGCTTCTCGCAAGCGGTGCGCAGCACCCAATTACCAAGTATAAGAATATCACCCGATTGTTCGGCAATGTGAATAAAGTCGGCTGGAGAAACCATTCCTTTCGTAGGGTGGAACCAACGAACAAGTGCCTCAGCACCAACGCAGGTTTTTTGACAATTCACTTTTGGCTGATAAAACAGTTCAAGTTCATTGTTCATTATACCCCGATGTAAATCACGCTGAAGTTCCAGCCGGCTATTTAATCGCGCTTCTAAATCAGCATCAAAAAATACACTGGTATTTCGCCCTGCATCTTTCGCTTCATACATGGCTTGATCAGCTTGTTGCAATACTCGCTCCATACTCTCTGAAGCTGGCCCCACTAATGTTACGCCAATACTCGCGGTTAACAGGTAAGAATCGTTTGCCAACACGAGCGGATCTTGCATCAGTGTATTTAACTGGGCAATAAAATCATGGCACTTGCTTATAACCTCTTCTTCGGTGCTGCCAAGATCAGTAAGTAAAATCACAAACTCATCAGCTGACATGTGCGCAACGGTATCTTCTTCCCGAACTACGTTCGCAAGCCGCTGTGCAACGATAAGCAAAGCTCTATCACCTTCTTCATGCCCTAAACTATCATTGAGGATTTTGAAGTTATCTAAATCAATTGAGAGCACCGCTGCATACTGCTGGCTGTACCGTGCATCCCAAATACTTTCGTGCAAGCGCTTTTGTAAAAGCGTGCGATTCGGCAAATGCGTTAACACATCATAATGTGCTAGCTCCTCTATTTGCTCTTGAGTTTCTCGCCGCTCGGTAATATCGAGCATCACACCGTGCCAAATTCTTCCTTCGTCATCCGCTTCACCTGGCTGCGATTCAACGCTAATCCATTTTGTTTTATTATCAATAAGGAAGCGCCCTTCCCAACGAAACGATTGATTATTTACTACCGCCTCTTCTTCAGCATTTACGAAACTCTCAATATCTTCGGGGTGGGTTAGCTCTACCATATAAGTGAGAGTATCTGATAACGGAACCGTTGAAGGCACCGCGAACAAATCGCGAGCACGCTCGCTTAAGTAAATAAACTCACGCTCGCCATCTTTACGAACTCGAACTTGATAAACACCAGCCGGCGTGAGCGCAGTTAACTTGCCATATTGTTCTAAACTATGAATTAGCGCACCCTGCCGAATATTAATTTCTTGCTCGGCTGTTTGCAGATAGAATTTCGCCCGCCGAGCGGCATACCAAAGCGCTAAAAACGCCGCAAACAACACCGCAAATGGAATGATTAAACTGTAGAGCCAATCGGTGATAACTTTTGAGCGGCTACGCATGGCAATAACCGTTAAATTGTAATCAGGTAACGGCTTCAGGTATGCATATGCTTGTTCAATGCCAGAATCACTTAGCCTTTCTCGTTGATATTGATACACACCTTCGGGTTCACCCATTAATTGCTGCAGCTCCGACGATATCTGAGCTTGGTAAACGCTCGCAAGAGTATCAGCCGTATGCTCCAAAATTAATGGATGCAGATAGGCTAAATGATTATCCGGCCGCACCAGCGACACTTGAATACCTGAAGGGATAACCATATTTGTCCACAATGGTAAGCCTTCTTCAAGCTCCACACCCATAGCCATATAACCGAGGAGCACCCCTGCTTCATCAAAGATAGGCGCACGGATAGGAACTATCCACGTATCGAAAAATTGGAAAAAATAAGGGCGGCCAATATGGAATTGAGGCTCTGCCACAAAGGTAACAAAATCACTCGCTGCAAATTCATTAGCTAATAAGGAAGGTAGAGGTTCATTAATAGGTGCAAAATCGGTTACCCAAAACTCGCCCTCAAGGGTAATAAACGCTAAGCCGGCCACGCCAGCTTGGCGTTTCGTAATTCGTTGCAGGTGGTGCATTGCTTGTTCGCGATCAGCAAATACATTGTTGTAAACTAAATCATTTCCAACCGTACTTAAAAACAGCTCGGTACTAGCAAAGTATGATTTCACACCTTGCTCAAGCATTTCCGCCGAATGCTTTATTTCATGGTGGTTCATTGTTACTGAGCGGTTCCATAAACCCACACAAATAACCAAGAAAAAACCAAACAATGCCCATGCCGCAACATTTACAACCGCGCGTAAAGAACCCGTATAAGAACGCGTTACGGCAGGTTGTTCAGCAACTGCAAGCGGTTCAAAACCTTGCTTATGGGTAGTTTCATTCACACTCAACTGCATTTCTCAAAATACTCGAATACGGAAAGTTAATTTAACTAGTTATTAACATTTAAGCAATCGTTCTTAACAACCAGTTACAAATTAGATTAATTCCCCGCAGTGCTGGACATACAACCGGAAATTCCCTAAAATCCACGCCTGCTTTGAAAGCACCAAACATGCGCCCGTAGCTCAGCTGGATAGAGCGCCGCCCTCCGGAGGCGGAGGTCAATCGTATAATTGGTGTTTAAGCTAGAAGTCAAAATTTAAAAAATGCGCCCGTAGCTCAGCTGGATAGAGCGCCGCCCTCCGGAGGCGGAGGTCAGAGGTTCGAATCCTCTCGGGCGCGCCATTTCTCTCGCCTATCGGCACTTCCCAATGACAAATCTTGGAACAATTTGCATCACGACAAGCTCATATAACGAATTCTTGTAAGCCTTTAGCTAAAATCAATGTTCCGTATCATATATTTAGCTGGGACCAATCTGGGACCATTTGGGGACCAAGTGTTTTCTTCTGGTTTTTCGGTTCCGATATTTTGACATTTAGCCACATACAAATATGCTATTTTTGTAACGCTTTTTTTATTGATCTTATCTACGAAAGCGCAAATGCTCATTTGCGTCTATCAGTCCAAAAAACCACGGCAAATATTATCTAATCCGATGTGTTTTGGAACTTAGCTTCTATCGCGAAGTAGCTCAACGGTATGTAGGTATTTTACAGTATCTATTCCTTCCTAGTGAGCCTCTTTCTATCGCTCCACTAGTGAAGTCCTGTTTATATTTTCACCTAAAGCTGTGTCGATAAATCTCAGACTCTACCAGTCTGTGTCGTGCATCAAGGAAACATAGTTATACTATGTTGCAATGAAGCTCAAATGAAAACAAATATTAAAATCTTTACCGTATGTTGCTATAAGTAGGTGGTAGCTAATATCTCAGACCATTAAAAGCACTTAAATATGAGAAGTTTCAGCAAATTTGACTCTTGCCCTAAGCTATTATTATGATAAGGTTATTTTATCTATTTACCAAGGAGTGGTTTTTGTGAAACCGCTTTTAAGGGATAAGTTTGATGCGGCTTCGTGAAGTTTTAAGTGTTCTCTCTAAATCCTCACCTTACGCTGTAAAAACAGATCGTGAGCCTGTAGAAAGCGATGACCTGGATGCAGTTAAAGACTACCTCTATGTTGAAACCGATATAGAGCAGGACTTTCATAATCAGCTTAAATCCCTTAATGCAGCAGCAGAAAAAAAGGTCATTTTTCTCTGTGGTAGTAGTGGTGATGGTAAATCCGAAATCCTGACTCGTTATAGTAAACAATATCAACACAAAGCACACTTTCATCTCGATGCCACCCATAGTTTTGGTCCAAAAGAGACCGCGATTGAGCGATTAGACAAAGTCTTCTCTGATTACGATATCGGCACTCAATCTTTGGTGGTTGGTATTAATACTGGCATGCTAGGTAACTACTCAGAAGAAGGAGCAAATGAGCAGTTTAAACAAGCCATAAAAAGTTTTTTGCAAAAATCAGAAGTTAATGATGAATTTGTATTCTTAGACTTTGAACAATATCCAAAATTTAAGATGGACGCTCATTTCTACAGCTCAAAATTTACTGAGCAATTACTGCAGAGAATCACAGCACAAGATAACAATATTATCCGGCAGTTTTTTGATGAAGAAAAAGTACTACCAATTCACGATACTACGCTTTGTTTAAACTTCGAGCTGTTATCAATCCCATCTGTGCAAAGAATTGTGGTGGAGTCGCTGTTTAAAGCTAGGTTGATGAAAGATCAATTTTTAACGGCCAGGGCATTACTTGACTTCGTGTACCACTTGTTCTCTGGTGATAGCTATCTTTCAGAGAACCTTTTTACCTGCAGTGAAAGTGAAATCGTAGCTAAGATTGCAGACTTTGATCCGGCATTGTTGCGTACAAAGTTGATTGATCAGTTTGTTCTAAGCCACAAGTTAGGGATCAATGATAATGAGTTTGAGTCTTTTAAAAGCACTCTAAAAGATAGAGGCTTTGATCTAAGAAAGTTACGATCGCCAGAAAGTAATATACGCTTATTCTATGTGCTTCAGCACGAAGACATTGGCAATAACTACCATCACCGTTTTCAAGCCGACTTCAGTGACAGCTTGCTTGATAAATACTCAACGATATGGCGCTTGCATCGCACACCAGAGGCACCTGAAGCAAAGCATGAGATAAGAGTTTTTTACCGTGATGTTTTATTAACAGCTATTAGCAAGTTTAATAATCGTAATGCGCCACAATTAAGTAAGGATGAGTTGCTGCTCGCAACGCGAGGCGGGTTTCATATCGCAGCTCATGTAGATATTAAGCAGGACAATTCAGCAATCAAGCTCGCTGCGGCAGCTGAACAGGAGCATGTCGGTTTTTTCCATGCTTGCCTCAAGGTTGATGAGCAGCCTATTAAAAAAGTCGCTATTAATATCAATTTGCTTGGTTTGTTGTATCGAATCTGTGAAGGCTATCAACCGAATAAGCATGACAAAAATGCGGTAGTACTGCTGGATGAACTAGTTGAAGAGCTACATGAAAGAGCTAGTAAGGCGAAAACTTTGCTGGTCCTTCGTGACTCAACTCGCCTCCGAGTATATGACGCTGAGGGAGATGGAAGTGAGTTAGAAGTAAGCGGGGGAGTCAAAAAGTGAATTTGAGCCGGAATTTAGTCGTTACTAAGAATCGGTTGAGTCGATTCTTTCCCTTACGAACGAAGGATGAACGCAAAGAGCTAGACTGGGATAGTATTCTGGGCATTGTGATCGGTGAAGTGTACCGTAAAGAACTAGCAGTACCAGATCTTTCAGCCTTTGAAGCTTTGTCGGCCGCTGAATTTAAACAGCGCATTGATGATGCATCATTTTGGTCGACGTTGAAGACCATGTACTTTGATACAAAGGATATTCTTCAAATTGCTCCTGAGTTTCTTTTATTCCGCTCCAACGAAGCTGAAGACAATAAACACAATCAACGCATTGGTGAGATGTTTGTGCAACTTATGGGTGGTCAAACACTACTGAATTTCACTCCGATGCGGCTGAATTTTATCGAGCAGGTTTTATTTGAAGTGCTCGAAAAAAATGGCCTTAAAGCTAAGATAATTAAAAAGCATGGAAAGGTAGCAGAGCAATCATTCTTGCCATTTATGACTCAATGTTTTAAACAGGATTTGGCTTTCTTAGGAACCAAACCACGCTATTTATTAGATAACTTCCAGAGCTTCCTTCGTTTGTATGGTTTTTTGTATACCAGTCAGTTGGCTCACAATTTAATAAATTGGTCTCAAGGTGAACCAAAGCCTTGTGAAAACTACTTGATACTAGATACCGAAAAAGCAAGTGCAGAGCGACATTACCTAAAAGATGCGGGTTACAAGCAGCTTTATAAGCATGTGCATCGAATTTTTCCTTATCTAACTATGTCAGAAATGCTGCAGGCAGATCATGAAGAAATTGTGCCTCTATGGCAGTTGGCTGATGGCATTCGCGATTGTGACTCAGTCACAAGTCATTTGAATGAATTTTCGCATAGCTTCAAGGCAGAGCGTAACTTGACCAAAGCCGAGCTTGTTGACAAGCCAGAACCGATAGGTGCGTTGAGCCAAGTATTAAAGCTGTCTAGCGAGCAATTCAAAACCGGCAATAAAGACAAAGATGACATCAACAGTAACTTTGCCAAAGCGACACTCAAACACCTGTGCGCTGATTTTATTCAACAACGAGGCGCAGCTGGCTCTGTATTGGTAATGAATCAGGATTATCTGCTGCTGCTGACAAACTTGGTAATCGGTCCGAAAGAATCTTTGCGTTTGAATGAGCTGATAAAAGGATTTAACCAGCGTGGTGTTTTCTTCGATAAACACAGCCAAGCTGAAATTGTGCAATTTTATGAGCGTATCGGCAATGTTGAGCGTATGAGTGACAGTGGGGATGCAGTCTATGTCAGAAAAACAGTTTGAGAGCTTTCTTGCTGAGCGATTAATTGATTGGGGGCGGAGCGAGTTTAAAGCTGGTTTTCGTTATCAGTTTAAATCACCTGATAGTAAGAATAGCGAATTACTCATAGAAGCCCTATTAGAGAAAAAATCGGCGAGCTTTTCTGATTTTTCTACTGCGTTACCATTTTTAGAACTAAATGCTGTTCGATTAATTCCAGTCTTGCATGCTGATAACATGCATGGATATACAGAGAATTACATTTCCCGTTTACGTGATTTAGTGGCTGCACAGCAAGGTGATTTTAAGAATACAGCCTTATTGATTGTTCATAACAGTATGCTAGATACGCTGGTCAACTCAGCGGAAGATCTGGCTCAACCAAGCAAAGTTTGGCATCCATTTACTTTAAAAGAACATTTGAAAACGCTAATTAATCCATTGGATAAACAGCGTGCAGTGTCTGAAATTTTACTTGATTTAGTCTATGAGCAGATCATTGATAATGGCGGTACTGTTTTTGGTTTTAGTAAGTTATACAGTGCAATTTTAAATGGTGACTTACGCTTTCATGAGCTGAACTTGCTTGTAGATAGCGACCTGACACGCTATGAAAGTCAGAGCGAACAGATCCAAAAACGTCTAGAAGAGAATCAGCAACTTCATCGTAGAATTACTGAAATTACTGAACGCTTTCCAGCTGAGTTAGTTGAAAAGTTAGGTGAACTAGACTTTGGCGAAAAATTCATTGAAGAACATTTTTCTGAGCCCGACTGCTGGCGTGAGACACTTGAGCTAGGTGCTTGCTTTGAAGAACAAAAGAAAAACCGTAAGGCAGGGCTCAGTTTAGAAAGTGAAGAGTGGGGTTTAACTGTTGAACTAACTGGTAGAGATAAAGCTCCCACAAAAGCGGGGAAACGCGAAAGACATTTAATTTTAGTTTTGCATGCTGGCGAGACAGCGGCAGATTTTGAGCTTGTTTTTATTGGTGATGCCATTGAAAAGAATCAGGTCGAGATCAAAGACGCATCAGAAGATAAAGTGCAACTGACTGGTATTAATAATGCAGGCGGTAAGCGCAGCCGGGTGAAGTTTAGCTGTAATGATATCCAAACACCGGTATTTTGTTTTATAAAACTCAACCGTGAAAAAACAGCTGAAACCTTCGGCTTTAAAGTCGTTATTTTACCAGATTCAGATTTCCCACTACAGAATATTGCACACAGCTTTTTAGTCCAGGTTAAGCAGCAAAGATTGTTGCTGCAAACGGATGAAAACGTTCTAAAGATTTCAGAAAATTTCACTAAGGTAGCGTTAGAACAAGTAGGTCAGGTTTTTGAAACTGCGGATATTGGTTTTATTGATTTTGAAACCTTAGCCAATGAGTCGTCTGAGATTAGCTTTACCGTTATAACTAATAGTTACACTCTAGATTTTGAAGTGGAAGGTGCTGTGGCATCAGAAGCATTAGGCTTGCCATTGCTACTTGATTCTGAGCGTTACTCGCGTTTATTTGATCGAGATTACTGCGGTGTCTTTAACCGAGCTAAGAACAAAATCATTCTTGATAATCAAGAAGTAGCACCAAAAGGGCGACGTTTAACCTTATTGCAGTGGGAGGATCAGCTTATTCAAGGCCAGTTGCTCTATCGCCATGATGAGGCTGGACGCAATTTGGATGTTACTTCTTTCTGTCACTTTCCGGAATTAAAGCAAGCGTACACTGCTTTGTTGGATGAGTTGCACCAAAGGCGAAGTTTACCCTCACTAAGCGGCTGGGATCCGGATTACATCGCTTTAGTGCGTGCAGTCGTTAACGCTTTCTCGGGTGCCATCAGTGACATTGAAGAAAATGATTTGCTGAATAAAGCACAAAAGCAGCTCATGCACGTTGGTTTTGCAGTATTTGATGGTGATGAATTCATAACTCCACTGCATCCGCTGGTTTTGTCGTATTACTTGTATCTGGCCGAACAGATGTTGGCCGATAAGCAGCATGCCCAAAGCTTTTCTGGTTTGCCACGTATTACCAAAGAGCGCTTGAATCCCCAAGGGCTTATTCCGTATTTGTACCACCCAAAGTTCGAATTTAGTTACGTTCAAAAAGATCGAGAGAATAGCTTTTGGATGCAATTAGTCCCGCAGCAAGAAACCAGCTTTAGCTATGTACGAAAGTTAGTCTCTGAAAAAGTTGGGGAATTCCAAGCTGCTTTTAGCATGCTGTTTAGTTGTGGTCCAAGAGCCAAGCTGCTGGTTAACTCAGTCAACAACCACGACAACTTTGATCTCTTTATGGGGTTAGTTGACTTGGTAAAAAACCTAAAAGACAAAGTGCCCTATATCCATGTCTGTTTGTATGACGATGAGTTGATGTATAACGAGTTTGACCGTTTTGCCGATATGAGCAAGCATGAAGAACTTAAATTACGGTACGAGTTAAATAAAGGTAAGGCGAAAGAGTATTCTGACTTAGTAGTCGACTTACTCAGAACCCGATTAACCTATAGCAAGTATGAGAATGAAAAGGTAACAGCTCAGCAATACGCACATATCAGTTTCTTTCGCAACAACCAGCGGGTCGAGCGTACCGATGTTGACCCGGATCAAGAGCTAAGCGGCGTGGTTTGCAATGGTTTAATTGTTGGTGAAGCCGCCGCCAATAAGCAAGATAGTTACTTTACGGCTTTTGGTTTAAAAGGTGTTGATACGACAAACCGGCCACATTTGCGCCTGGCTCAGCAATACAACCGGCTGGTGAAGCCAGCTTATAAAGCGAATGAGCAGCATGGTAAAGCAAAATCGACCGCGCTGGCTGTGAATGATGGCTTCAGAAAATTATTAGAACGTTCTTACGACTCGTCTATTTGGACTTGTATCATTGATCCAAAAGTAACGCTGGACTTCTTTGAGTCTTCCAAAGATGTTGTGCTGATCCATTACTCCGACAACTACACCAACTCAACCAATTACGATGCCATCACGGTAACTAAGCAAACCGACTTGTACCGCAAAGTATTGGAGCGTGACGAACAAGGTGGATATATTGAAGAGCTCAATGCCTTCAATGGAAGTTGGCTACTTCGGATGATCACTGATAATTCCAACGAGCGTAAAGCCAAACGCGGTACTATCGGTGCCTACAAGTTCATTAATGCATTGCTTGCTCACTCAGATGTTACTTGGGTTCCGTTGTCAGTTGATGAAATAATTCGTGTTGCCAAAAATACTGGACTTAAAATCAGCGAGTCAGACTTCTCCCGAACGGTACAGGGCTACAAGCAAGGCCCTATCTCTGATGATGTGCTTTTTGCGGGCTTTAAAGACGATAAATTGTATTTGCTGCCGGTAGAGGTTAAAACCGGCAAACGACAAACACATAGCAAAGGCTTTTTACAAGCGTTGGAATTAAAGCGCTACCTGACTGAAGATTTGTTAGGGAAGCAAGACCTGGCAGGGCTTTTATATCGAGGGCTATTTGCTCGTCAGGTATTGATGCAAGTAGAGAAGTACAAACTGTACAACTTGTACAAGGATGACTACTTTGAAGACTTGGACGAGCAGAGAGAATGGTGGTTAAAAGGTGAGTATCAGCTAACTGAGCTGAACGACTATCCGAAGGGCTTTTTGTTCGTTAATGTGGAAGATGGTACTTTCTTTGATGCTTGCTATAGCGAAGAGCAGGATATTTTAAAGATTGAACTGCCAAGCGGTTGGTTGGGCGATTTAATTCGAACGCCGTTAAAAGAGATGCTGGCTTCGGCAAGCAGCGAAACGTTGTTTCGGGTACCAGCACAGTATTTATTGCAGCCACAAACTAAAACATCTGAGTACCAAGAAGAGCCCGAAACCGAATTACGACATCCAGCAGAGCCAATTGACCCTTTGGTGCCCCCTTCAGTAAGTAGCGATGAGCAACCAGAGAAGTCCCCGCAACCGATTGAGAAAACCAGCGATGGGCCGTTACAAGTTTTGTTCGGTAACGATGCACGAACGGATCAGCACCTCTATTGGGAGCCAACCAATACGGCTCGCTTCATGAATACCAATACCGGAATTATTGGCACTATGGGCACAGGGAAAACCCAGTTCACTAAGGCGATGATAACCCAGCTCTATCGAAATCAGCATAACAACGTCAACAGTGCACCGATTGGGATGCTGATTTTTGATTACAAATCCGACTATGTGGATGATGCTTTTATCAATGCCACTCAAGCTAAAAAGTACAAGCTGTTTAAGCTGCCCTATAACCCGCTCAGTTTATTCGGCAATACGCCTATGTTGCCAATCCATACTTCAGCTGGGTTCTCAGAAACCATGGCCAAAGCCTATGGTTTAGGGCCTAAACAACAGTTAAAACTGGAAAACTTAATCCTAGAAGCTTATACCGCTGCAGGCATCAGTCTTGAAGACGCTTCCACCTGGCAAAAGCCAGCTCCAACTATTGAGGATATCTGGGCGCTGTTTATGGCTCAGGAAAAAGTAGAAGAAGACTCGCTCTATGCAGCGCTATCCAAGCTAGCCCGCTTTAAGATATTTGAATCTGTTCCAGAAAATATGACCAGTCTTTACGAGCTAACCACAGGCGTTACGGTTATTGAGCTGGCTGGGTACCCATCAGAGATACAAAACTTGGTTGTCGCTTTAACACTGGATCTGTTTTATTCGCAAATGCAAAAACGAGGGAAGCCTGAAGTGCAGGGTGATTTCAGACAAATCACCAAGATGATCCTAGTAGATGAAGCTGACAACTTTATGTCACAAAACTTCAGTAGCCTGCGCCGAATTTTAAAAGAAGGCCGCGAATACGGTGTAGGCGTGGTGCTATCCACGCAGGACATTACCCACTTTAAAACCAGTGAGAATAACTACGCCTCGTACATTCTCACTTGGGTGATCCACCGCGTAGCGGAGATCCGCAATGCTGATATTAAGGCAATTTTTAATGTCGATGATAAAGGCGAGCAAGAGAATTTAATGGAAACGATCCGCAAGCTGGAAAAGCATTACAGCTTATATATCGATGGTAAAAAGACACTAACAAAAATGCGCGATAAAGCCTTTTGGGAGCTAAATAATGCTTAGTACAGGTGAGTATATTTCAGGTGCGGTCAGAAAAAAGCATTCTATTGTAATTGCAGTTATAGGACTTTCTGTAAGTTTACTTCCGTCATTTGGAGTGCAGTTAGTACACACTGTGCATGGTCTAATCTTCTGGCCGTTGCTCCTCATCGCTTTATCCAGCTTGTTTTTTATCTACTCTGGTCTTCGTGTAGCTGTCAATGACATTGTTTTGTTAAAGGCAAGAAAGTTTAATGTTGGATCCCTGCCTAGTGCTATCATGATAACAAAGAATAATGACAATGAAGGTGCTAGAGTTATTCTCGAAAATAATGAAAGTATCAGAATAGATAAAGATGTTGTTGTTTCAATATGTCTTGAAGATAACACTCATGGTCAGACAGAGGTTGCTTTGGGAGTTGTTCTAAAGCAGCAAGATGACGGTAAAATTATTATAGCTGCTAACCCAAAAGAAGCTGAATCGTCAAAGTGGTCTGAAATCATCAATAATCCTGATAGATATAAGCAATCCATTACCATTACAACATGTATAAATAGGAATTACCTAGATAGCGACTATCTTTACCGTGAAAATTATGATGTGAAGGCTCTACGTAATTCAGTCGATAATTTAGACTCTGATGGAGTTAATAAATTATGAATTTCAACGTGATAAACTTTGAACAACCAATAGGTAATTTTTTCATGACAGCAATGCCAGCTAGATTTGTTTCCCAAATCATGTTGGTAAAAGAAAGAGTAAACGGTGGTATTCAGAGAGAAGAATCAAAGAAAAGAATAAAGGAAATAACCCTATATTGTGATGATCCTGATGCAACCTTCCCTACCCCTATAATTCTTTCTGTTAATTCAAAGAATATAAAAATTTCCGCTGGTTCTGTAGAGTTTGAAGATGAAAGCCATTATGCGGAAGTTCTAGACGGTCAGCACAGAATTAAAGGTATAGCCAAATCTGAAAAAATAGATCAGTTTACTCTACCTGTTGTGTTTGTCATTGATGCAACTGAAGAACAAAAAGCATATATATTTTCTATTATCAACAGCAAGCAAACCAGAGTATCTCCCTCATTAATATACGACTTATTCGATGTGGTCGAATCAAGAAGTCCTCACAAGACATGCCACGAGTTGGCGAGATCTTTGAATTCTTCAGAAGAATCTCCATTTTTTGACCGTCTGAAAATGTTAGGAAAAGGAGGTGGAGAAAATGCTTCGCTTTCTCAAGGAGCTTTTGTTAAAGCGCTATTGCCACTCATTAGTAAGAATCCTGATAAATTAGCTCTTGATATTAAGAATAATGCCGATTTAACCTATGAAGACCTTCCTTTTAGTAAGTATTTTATTGAAGGTAAAGATGAAATTATATTTAAGATAATAATAAACTTATTTAATGCAGTTAGCGACACTTTCCCAAACGAGTGGAATAATCCGAAAGATTTCATTTTGTCAAAATCAATTGGCTTTACTGCCATAATTAGGGCTTATCCTAGTATTCACAATGTAGGCCTCGGTAAAAAAGATTTATCTAGGGATTTTTTTAGAGTCTATTTTAGAGAGTTCAAAGATGTTTTACTAAAAACGGAATACACTCTTACTTCGAGAGATTTCAATGCCAGCGAGGCCTCGTTGAGGAGACTGACTAAATTACTAGAAGATACTGTGAATAACATAGTTTAGTTTTAGAAAGACTATTATCTAGTAGGTTGGCTTTTGAATGATTTTTTGTTCGAATTCAAACGAAACCTAAATATTGCATTGGTTCAGCTATATAATCATACTTGATAAGTTTTTTATGGGAGACCAAATTTGAAGGTGCTATTTATCAACTTTTCTATTAACCAACCTATATTCCGATAGACTGAAACTGATAATGCCTACTTTGTTTTCCATCAGAGCCGCCATATCGCGAATAGCCATTCGTTCTAATGTAAGTCTGTGTACTTCCAGTGATTTTGGTAATACGTTATAACGGTAAAAGTCCCATTGGGAAATGTCTGGATGTCCGTTGTCAAAACGGTTTATCAGCTTTGTAGCTTCACCAACATAGATAAGCTTTCTCTCTGTATCTAGCAGAGTATAAATAACGTTTTCGGCACCGACTTCGTTTTTATACTCAACTCTTGGTTTCCAATCTTGTTTATGGATTCTGTCGGTACCTTTGCCAGCTAAAAAATCATCGACTTGTTTGATTGCTGGGGAGGAAACCAGTTTTTCGAACAGCCTAGGGAAAGTTGGTAACTGCTTGTAATGACAGGTGAAAGTGAATTCCTTCTTTTCTGAATTAAATTCAATATCAATGAATTCCCAAAAGGGTATGGCTAATTCAATATCTGCTTTTTCGCCATCTTGTTTGCGAATTTGGCTTTCCAGTGCCCTCATATATGACATCAGAAATGCATCTTTAAGCTGGGCGTGAAGTGATTTCTCGAACGCAAAGCGACACATCTGGCCATTTGTTCGTTCAGAGAAAAATATGTGTCCCGAATATTTAATGCCTTTGAAGGTAATTGATACTGCAGAACGAGGATCTAACTTTGAAAGAACATTTGAAAAAGTGTGTTCTATGTCCCAAACAGACCATAGCCACTTAGGTATTGGCGTGACACTCTCAAATAGAAAGCTTTGATCTACCTTTTTTCTCCAGATTGGAAATTCAATATCACTTCTTTCGTTCATAATGACTCTTTACAGGGATTTACTATAGAGATTTATACCTCTATTCAAATGAATTTTCACGAAAGTTGATAGTTCTGTATTACCAGAGGTTTTAGCAAACTTACGGTAGGCTTCTTTTAAGATAGTTAAGTACAGTTCAGAGAACTCACCAGCAAAAGTCTTCCAGGTCATTTCAACATTACTATCCGAAGGAATATCTTCCTTCGGTGGTAATGTTGCGTCGGCCAGTGACATGCATAGTGCCCATCGGCAGAGTACGTTCCAGTTTTCGATACCAGTTTTGCGCTTCAGAATAATCAACTGCTGCTTTTGTTTCTCTGATAAACGAATAATGTCGATGCTTTGCATAATCAGAAATACCCTTCGTTAAAACTGGATGTTTTGTCTTGTTCGTTGTAGCTGATATGAAACTCTCTGGCTATATACGGTTTTAGCTGCTTGTAGTAATTGCCAATAATTTCTTCATCGGTTGATAACAGGATTACTTGTGGTCCAGCTTTGGGAAAGTAGCTCTTAATAAGATTACTACGATGCTTGCCGTCTAATCGACCTAGTGGTGTATCAATCACGGTCGGTAACTCTTTACCTGATGCCTCCGCCAACCCCCACAGAATCGCAATAGCGAGTAACTGACGCTCACCGGCGGATAACTTGGCTGGCTCTAGCGCATTCCCTGAGGTGTCAAAAAGCGTAATAATGAAGCTGGTAGGGCAGATTTTTAAATCACTTATCAACTGTGATTTACGACCTAAAACATCAAATCTTTGTTTTACCAGAGTTTGTAGGCGTTCAATATTTTCGCTAACCAGCTGCTCCGCAAAGCCTTGCAACGTCGCTTTCAGCTTTTTGATGTGCTGGCTGACTTGAATAGTACGTTTTTGCTCAAAAGTATCTTTATTTTGTTGCGCCAACAGATTGGTATAGCGCTGAGACAGCACATTGTTTTTTGCTGTAGCTTGCTCCAGCAATTTCTGTTTTTGATTCAGCCGTGTATGTAGGTTTTTAAAAGTAGCTTCATATTCCGCTAACTCAGTAATTAAATGTTTAACTGATTCATACGCGGGTATGGTATCTAACTGCTTTTGTAGCAAAGCTTGCTGTTCTAGTAATTGTGTAGCTTCTTTCTTTAGACGCTGGCGCTGCTTTTCTTCCTGCTCAATACGCTCATCCAAACCATTAAAAATACCAAGCTCGGTATTGAGGTAACACTCAACGCTCGTCAGCTGTTGGCGAGCCTGTGCTTGTTCAGCCATAGTGTGACTGACATACTCAATAGCTTGTTCTGGCGCAGAGCTCGTCTTAAGTGCAGTGAGAATTTTTTCATCATAAACGCTTATGGCTTGATCAAGCACTTTAGCCTGCCTAGCATCAGTTTCCAAACGAATTTGTTCTTTGGTTTGCTCGATCAAGTCTTTAACTAAAGCCAAGGGCCCAACACCGGCTGCTAGCTTGATTTGCTCTGTCTTATTCAGCTTTAGCTTGGCTTCAACAGCACCGAGTTCAAACTTGAACTCATCGCGCTTTTCTATCAGATGGGCACCGGTATTACGTACTGCCTGACGCGCTTTGTTGATAGAAATATTGGTATCACTCAGTTGCTGCTCAATTTCTGCCAGTTCTTTTTTTAGATCGGACATGACTATATTATGTTGCCCCATCTCATCTTCACAGGCTTCGACCTTGGACATGACGCTTTGATCTACATTGCCTGCTCGGCGTTTTTTGTCTACTTGAGAAAGATCAATTTGTAACTGTGAGAGTAAATCAAGCCCAAGTAAGCTTTCTATGCCCGTTTTAACCAGATCTGAGGAGCGTTGAGGATGCGCTAAGTTCTCAATTTTTTCGCCATCAAAGAAGAATAAATCAGACAAACTAAGAGGAATAAACTCGTTGACGAAGTCATCCCAGTATTGGCTTAAGTGCTCGTCATGTTGATAGTCTACTTCCACTCTGACTTTGTCTTTTGCTTCCAAGCCTTTAACTCGCCAACTACGCTTAATATCGTAGTGGCGAACGCGATTTTCTGTACGGTGCAGAAAGCTTAAATTAAGCATTATTTCTGCATCGGCTGGCGCGGACCGATTCTTGCAGCTAGCTAAAAATGCGCCATAAGCGGTGCCAGCTCGATTTGAGCACTTAGCATGTTTACCATATAGAACTAATTGTATGGCATCGAGAAAGGTTGTTTTACCACCTCCATTTAATGCGCCTAGCAGAATAACAGGCTTATCAGCGCTTACTTCAAGGTTAATGGAATGCTCGCCCTGGTAGATACCGAAGTTTTTTATTTGCAGCTCTTTAAATATCATCGCTGAGGACCTCTGTTTCAATCAGCAATGAGCTGTATCCTTGCTCTTTAATCGAACGGGTAATAATAGCTATCTGCTCAGCAATGATCTCTTTTTCTTCATCAGATAAGTTTGGTGAGTTATCGTACTGAATTTGCAGCTCATGTCGTTTACGCTCTAAAGCAAAGATTTTTGCATCTTCCAACGAAGAAAAAGCGCCTTTCTCTAGGCTATCATCCAGTTCTTTGGCTAAATTAGCGCGTCGTAGCTGATTTTTATGTTTGTTGGCAATCGCCATGACGGCACGAATTTGCTGATACATTAGACCATCGCTGTCGTTTTGCTCTGCACAAAAGTTTTTTAGTTTATCCAGTACTAGTTTATTCAAAACTGGGTGATGGGCCCGACTACTGCCTGGATAAGGTTTTTTTATTATTTTTTCATAAATGGCAGGCAAGCTGTCTTCAAGTTCTAACTTATCTTCCAGCCAAATCCTACGGATCTCTTCGAGCTCTTCCAGGGGGAGTAGCTCCAAATTTTTAACTTCGGCAGGCCCCATTTGCTGCACGGCCACTTGTGCTTGCAGAACTTTCTCTAATAACTGCTCACGGAAACTTTGAATATAGGGCCCGGGCACAATATCAGCACCGTGTTTTGAGATATGTACTGTAAGACGGCCATTCATTCTACGAAAGTCGCGGCGCGCTTTATCGCGGCGTAACTTGTCGAGCTTTTTCTCTCTATTCGCGTCGTTGACGTCGATCTCGTTTCGTAGTGCTAGCAGGGGTAGCATCCAATCTTTTTCATCATCATTGGCAATCATAGCAGTCATAGATTTATCTTCAGACACCATGGTACAGACATAGCAGCCAAAGCGGCTATCACCACAGCTTTGTGTGCTTTTATCTACGACTAGCGGACATTCGCCGCCTTCTGTAGCGCCCTGGTACATACCCATTAAATCCTGATTAGGGAAATTCCAAGGGTTGGCAACAGAGTTCAGGTAAATCCAAACGTCATCGTTAGTCCAATCTGCTATTGGGGTGTAAACCCAGACGCGGTCTAAGCTACCGTTGGCGGTTAAGCCGTCAGCCTTGCGGGTATTGGTTTCAATATTTTCGTAATGCTCCATTGACGTCGCGCGAGCATTACTTTCCGCTTTGCGTGTACCAAGCACCAGAATCGCCTCCCCGCGTTTATCAACTAAGTTGTTGATAAAGGTATTGGAGGGCGCAATTTTCAACCGATCTGTGCACCAGCGGAATTTATAGCGTGGAGCGGGATACCCTTTTCCAATGAGATTTACCCAGAAACGATCTTTTACTGCAGGGGTCAGACGATGAGGAATAATCGGTAAGCCCTGTTTTGCAGTGCTCTCTTTCATACGTTCCAGTGACTTTTCTACCCACATAGCAACGAAAGGATTCTCTACTAGGGTATCTGTGCTAATGACATGCACGTCTTTATGGCACTTGCCCTCCTCTTGTAAATCGAGCAGGGCATACCAAATAAGCTGAAGTATAGCTGTGGAATCCTTGCCACCGCTGTAGCCTATAACCCACGGTACCTCGTCAGACAAATAAAGCTTCTTAACATGCGTTTTGGCATCTTCGATAGTAGTCTTCAAACCTCGGTCGCTAAATGCAGAGTAGGTTTCGACAGCTTGTTTAACTTTCATTATTTGCCCCTAAGAACTTATCTTCCATTTTTTGCTGTTCAGCTGTTAATGCTAAACCTAGGTGCTGTTTCAAAGCATTTACGGTAAGAATTGCAGCTGCATTATTGTGCGCCATTCTCCCGTTATTGAAACAACGTCTGTCCCACATAACTGAATTACTTCTGTCCCAATTAATTCCCTGGAACTTTTTTAATAATGACTTCCAGTTTTTGTGGTTGGCAAGCAGCTCTCGCCCCAAAATAGCGAAACATTTAAGCAAGATAGCGGTGAAAAGCACATAGTGAGCTCGGTCTTGTGGTCTGATTTGATGAGCTTTAGCTTGTTGCCATAACGGCAAGTTACTTGCCAATGCATCCCAGTACATAATTGATTTCTTGGCTTTGGCTTCCCAATTTTTATTGTTTATGTCTTTTGTTAGTTCTAAACAAGCTGCAAAGAGAGAGCTATGTTTAAACAATTTGGCAGAGCGCGCGCTAATACTATTCTCAGAGAAATCGATAACACCGTTAAAGAATGAGCTTTCTTTTGCTACTTTGTTTGTAAGAAGCTCTTCAGGGCTATCGCCATATAACACGGCTGTAGATTTACTTGTTTTTACTGGGTAAAGGTTAAGGTCACGGAATACTTTTTGTCTTTGCTTTAAGTTTTTGTTAACAAAAAATACGACAGAGATAGTTTCATCACCAAGTGTCGGATCTTCTTCCAGTGCTCGACTAATTGCTGCACTGCGATGCTGCCCATCAGTTAGGTAAAACTCGGCATCAGCATCGACATGCAGGTTACCGATTTTGCTTCCGTGACCTTGCGCATGTATCGATTCAAAAAGGGTATTACCTTCGATACAAGCGGTGAGTGATGAAAAAGTATAATCACTTCGATTTTGATGGATATATTTCGTGATCTGCGGTATTCGGTTTAAGTTCAGTACCCGTTGTGCCCGATTTTCTGGACTAAAAGCTGCTTCGTCAAAAGTAAAAATCTTTTTTAGCCTTTTGAGTGGACACATTACAATGTAGTATTCAGTACCTGCCTGAATACCGCGAATCGCAGGAAAAGTTAAACCCGATACAATGTTGCCCATGGTAGAGGCTCCTGATAACCAAAACTTAGTACGTACGAAAAATAGCATTGTACGTACGAAAAATAGCATTGTACGTACGAACAATATCGCATATCCTATCAAAGCTAACGTTATTTGTCTCTTTTTTTGTTATTTTGGACTGTATTTATGGCTGTTTATCTTGATTACAATGCAACCACACCTGTCTCCACTGAGGTCGCTGATTTAGTTTATCAAATGATGGTTGAAGAATTTGGCAATGCTGGTAGCCGTACTCATGAGTATGGAGTGAAAGCAAAGCAAGCACTTGAGTTGGCTAGAAGCCAGGTTGCGAACATTGCAGCAGCAGATAAAACTGAAGTTATATTTACTAGTGGTGCAACTGAGAGTAATAACATAGCCATTTTGGGCCTCAAAAAATTCGCTGAGCAAGCTGGTAAAAAGCACATCATCACAAGCAAAATTGAGCACAAAGCAGTACTTGAACCAATAGAGCATTTGGAACAACAAGGCTTTGAGGTAACCTATCTGGACGCAACAGCACAAGGGCAAGTAGATACAGAGCAGCTTAAAGCTGCGCTGCGTGAGCACACGGTATTAGTGTCAATTATGCACATAAACAACGAAACTGGCGCTATTCAACCAATTGACGAAATATGTGAATTACTCTCAGAGCATGACGCTTATTTGCATGTAGACGCCGCGCAAAGTTTCGGTAAATATCCGTTTGACCTCGATAATTCTCGTATTGATTTTATCAGTGTCAGTGGACACAAATTATATGCACCAAAAGGCGTTGGTGCCCTGATCATGCGTCGCCGAGGTTTTATCAAGCCACCATTGAAGCCAATTTATTACGGTGGCGGGCAAGAAAAAGGTCTACGGCCAGGTACATTAGCGACACCGCTGATTGCTGGTTTAGGGCTTGCCTGTGAGTTGGCTAAAAAGAACGCCCAAAAATGGCTGATACATGTCAGCAAGCTAAAAGCTGAGTTTATTTCTGCTCTCGATGAGCTTGGCGCAGAAGTAAATGGCCAGAATACTTCGCCCTACACGCTCAATTTTTCTGTACCTGGCGTTAACTCAGAAGCGGCGATGGTGAAGCTGAAGGGAATTGTTGCTGTATCAAATGGATCGGCCTGTACGTCTAACAGCTATATTTCTTCACATGTTTTAACTGCTATGGGGTTGGATACAGATCGTATTGCCGGTGCGATTCGTGTTTCGTTTGGTATTAATACGCAGCATATACCCTATAAAGATATCACGACTGCACTACGCTCTTTGATGTGAAAGTTAATTGATATAAAAAGCATTTCCTTGTTTTCTGTAGGTTAGCTTTCCGGATACCAATCTCTAACACTCCTCTAGCTTCCTCGTTACTAGCCGTTTAAATTATTTGCCTTATCTTGAGTAGCCGATACCTCAGTGTTATTGACCATTACTATTCATTCTGACTGTGTAGGAGAGCCTGAGTGCTCTAGACACTTTTTATCCGCAAAATTCCACTGCGTTTCCGAGCAAAAGGCAAGCTTATTATGTTTGAGAAATCATAGTTTTACGCCGTGAGCCATTGCCGATCTCTAGTTGAATAGTTACTTGGCCATCTAATTTGAAGTGCTATTGTACACTACATAGACAATTAGGTGACGTAATGACAAATAAACTAAAACCAGCATTCAGCCACGAATTTCGCTTAGAAGCCGCTCAATTAATTTTTGAAAAATGTGATTTTTACAGACACCTGAATCAACAGCTCCCCATACGATTTTGGCAGCACCCCATAAATATTGTTCTAACTCGTTTATCGTTACTGCCATTTCTTATTGTTCTTGTTATACCGCATCTAGACAGTGAAGCATCATATGCCGTGTTGATGCGTTTATTGTTCTGAGAGCGAGGCCTATAAAAGTGATTGCCTCAACTGATTGTCAGTCACTCACTGACTCCAACAACTCACCCACATCACATTCAAAATATTTACAAAGCACATCTAACGCAACAAAATCAATACGCTGCGCCGTCTCTTTATAGAGCAAAGTGACTGTGTTGCGATTCAAACCAGTCTCACGTGCAACATCCATTATCTTGAGCTTACGCTCCCCCATCATTCTCGCCAAATGACACTTAATCATACCCACCTCACAAAGATGTCATCCAAAATGACAAAAAGCGGTTGCAAATGTATTTTTGCGTGCTAACATGTCATTTAGGATAGCAATTTGAATCTCAGAAATGCTTATTGTTATTTAATCTATCACTTAACTAAGGAGGTTGCCATGTTAAATGGCATGACACTTTTGACTACTGAGGAGCTCTCTGAGCGAATCAAATACGATCCACGGACCATTCGCGAGCGCTTAAAAGATTCTGTACTTCTTGAAGGCGTTCACTATATCCGTCCGTTTGGCGGACGAAAGATTCTTTTCCTATGGGAAACAATTCGCGATGACATGGGCAAGTTCTCCAGCCACTCGCTTTCGATTCCGATGGCCCGAGGAGGTGCAGCCCATGGGTAGTGTAAATGTGAGACCAGAAACCGGAAAACTGTATGTAGACTTTCGCTACAAAGGGGTTCGCTGTAAAGAAATGACGGCTCTTTCGGATACGCGAGCAAACCGTAAAAAAGTAGAGAATCTCCTGGAGCGTATTGAAGCAGAAATCACCTTGGGTACATTTTCGTATTCACGGTACTTCCCCGATAGCCCGAGGGCACACAAGTTCGACCGGATGGAAGTAGGCCAAACGTGCGAAACACCACTGTTTCGTATATTCGCTGAGGATTGGTTCGCAGAAATGCTAATTCAATGGCGTAAGTCGCATTCGGATACGGTACGCAACACGCTCGACCGATACCTTATACCTAATTTCGGTGAAAAAGAGGTTGGCCGCATTACGAAGACAGAGATTATGCAGTTCCGTTCATCACTCGCCAAAGTTACACAACGGAACAACAAAGGACTCTCACCATCTCGTATCAATCACATCATGACGCCATTGCGAATGATTATGAATGAAGCAGCCAACCGATTTAATTTTAGCTCACCTTACGTTGGGATTAAATCATTAAAGGTGCCGCGCTCTGATGTTGAGCCTTTTTCACTCGAAGAGGTTCAACTCATCATAAAAAGCGTGCGTGAAGATTTTCGGCAGTATTTTACTGTGCGCTTCTTTACGGGGATGCGGACCGCTGAAGTAGATGGTCTTACTTGGGATTCTGTCGATTTCGAACGCCGGCAAATCAATATCCGAAGCACGGTTGTGAATGGAAGAACCGAGAGCACCAAAACAGATGGCTCTTATCGCACGATTGAGATGAGCGATATTGTCTACAAAGCATTACTCGAACAACGCAAGCATACGCATGAGTTTAATTATGTGTTCTGCACACGCGTTGGCACTCCTCTTTCTCACGGAAATGTAAGAAAGCGAGTCTGGTACCCCCTACTCGCTCATCTGGGGCTTAACAAACGTCGGCTGTATCAAACACGGCATACGACCGCGACTTTGTGGCTCGCGGCTGGCGAGAGCCCTGAGTGGATAGCGCGGCAAATGGGCCACAGCTCTACTGAGATGCTGTTTCGCGTGTACTCGCGCTACGTGCCTAATCTCACACGTCAAGATGGCTCTGCATTTGAGCGCCTCTTAAAGCAAAACTTCGATATTCACGACTTGGAGGCCTACCATGATGAATCATAATCACACGCGCCACCTTGCTCACACAATTGAGCTTCGAAGTGATGCTAGAGAGTTTGCGGGAGCGCTTGCGAAAAACTTGATGGTATCGCTCCACGTTATACCTGGTGGCGACTTAGTCCCGCATCTTGGATGTGGCACTGAAGAAGATAATCTCGAAGCCATTGAGAGTTGGGTTTACATGGTCTGCACCTGCCTCAAACTTCCGTTCTCATCGGATCAACTGCCTTTTCTCGAAAACATGCTCGAGCCAGTGTTGTTCGCACTTGAAGAGCAACTCGGATATCGATTGCGCAGGAGGGTTCAATATGTCGGTTAACCACGCGACTATGTCAGGAAATAATTCCCGACATAGTCACGACACGAAGCACTCACTCTTGACCATTAAGGAAGCTGCAGATGTCGCTGGTGTTACCGAGCGAACCATTAACCGCTTGATAGCGAGTCACGAAATTCAATCAATGAAGTCAGGCAAACACCGGTTAATTTGGCGCGAATCGCTACTTACATGGAAACGAC